>NZ_VFTZ01000014.1 GCF_006440775.1 Mesorhizobium sp. B2-7-2
CGACACCTACACGGTCGCCAGCCTGAAGATCTTCTCCGGCACCACCGCAGCCAGCGACACTCAGATCCAGGCGATGATGAACGTCGTCGATGCCGCGCTCAAGTCCATGACGAACGCGGCCACCAAGCTCGGCGCGGCCAAGAGCTCGATCAACCTGCAGAAGACCTTCACCTCGAGCCTGATGGACTCCATCGATCGCGGCGTCGGCCAGCTCGTCGATGCCGACATGAACAAGGAATCGACCCGCCTCCAGGCGCTGCAGGTTCAGCAGCAGCTCGGCGTCCAGGCGCTGTCGATCGCCAACGGCTCGTCGCAGTCGATCCTGTCGCTCTTCCGCGGCTGATCACTTCATACTGACCGGACCAAAGCATCGGGCCGCGCCAAAAGCGCGGCCCGATTTGCGTTTGCTCAAGGCTCGCGCAACCCTCGTTCCCTAACCTCTCGGAAGCCTACTTTTAATAGGCCATTAACCATATCGCGGTAGGTATGGTTAACCAATCACTTAGGTTGTCGAATCGGCCCGACCGGCACGATTCGCAACCGATGGACAGGCCCAACCCGGCCTGTATGGCATGCCGGCTTTTGAGAAGGAGCGAGTTTCTTGGCGAGCATCATGACGAACGCTGCGGCGTTGACTGCACTTCAAAGCCTCAACGCCACCAACAAATCGCTCGAGCAGACGCAGGCCCGGATTTCGACCGGCTATCGGGTTTCCGAGGCCGCCGACAACGCCGCCTACTGGTCGATCGCCACCACCATGCGCTCCGACAATCAAGCACTCTCCACGGTGCAGGACGCGCTCGGCCTCGGCGCCTCGAAAGTCGATACAGCCTATACCGGCATGAACAACGTCCTTTCGACGATCGGCCAACTCAAGACCAAGCTTCTGTCGGCCGTCGGCCAGTCGGATGCAAACAAGGCCAAGACGCAGACCGAAATCACCACGCTTCAAGCGCAGATGAAATCCTTCGCCGATGCCGCCACCTTCTCCGGCTCGAATTACCTTTCGGTGACGTCAACCCAGGTCGCCGCCGCCAATGACGGCGTCCAGCCCGACGCCCAGATCGTCTCCTCGTTCAACCGCTCCTCGTCCGGCGCCATCTCGCTCGGCACCATCGACATCAATGTCGAGAGCACCAAGCTGTTCGATTCCGGCCTCGCAACGGCCGTCAAGAACCAGGGCATTCTCGATCGCAAGACTTCGATCTACTCCACCGCCGCGGACCAGTCGGCATATGATGCCGCCTACGCGGCCTCGATCGCCGGCGGCGCCACCGACATCGCCGCCAACACCGCGGGCCAGGGAGCTGTGACGGGCACGCCCGTCAAGATCGACAACGTTTCCGCCTTCAATCTCGACATCACGGCAGCGGGCGTGACCGATGACATCATCACGCAGATGGTCACCAAGATCGACAACGTCATGAGTCAGCTTACCGACGCCGCCACCGTGCTCGGCGCCGCTAAGAGCTCGATCGACCTGCAGAAGACCTTCACGCAGAGCCTGATGGACTCTATCGACCGCGGCGTCGGCCAGCTCGTCGATGCCGACATGAACAAGGAATCGACCCGCCTTCAGGCCCTGCAGGTGCAGCAGCAGCTCGGCATCCAGTCGCTGTCGATCGCCAACAGCTCCTCTCAGTCGATCCTGGCGCTGTTCAAGAACGGCTAAGCGGCAGAAACATTCCGACCAGCGAAAGGCCGCGCCTCGGGCGCGGCCTTTTTCGTTTTTCGATAAGAGGCCGGGTCGACGCTTTGCTGGACCTTCGGCGGCACGCCTATCATCCTCGCACAAGCTTCGCGGTCTAGTCTTCCGGCGGACAGTCATGCTGGGAGCGGTTGAGTCGTGCCGGAACAGATCCAGAGCATCATCGCGAATTTGAAGAGCTTCGGCGTGAGGCGTCTGGCGCTCATGGGCGGCATCGCGGCCCTGGTCATGGCCGTCATCGGCATCGCGTCGGTCTATCTCAACCGTCCGGCCTATGAGACGCTCTATGTCGGCCTCGAGCGTTCCGACGTCAACCAGATCGGACTGGTGCTGGCCGACGCCGGCATCGGCTTCGATGTCGGCTCCGACGGCACATCCGTGATGGTGCCGGCCGGCACCACCGCGCAGGCGCGCATGCTGCTTGCCGAGAAAGGCCTGCCGACCAGCGCCAATGCCGGCTACGAGCTGTT
Source organism: Mesorhizobium sp. B2-7-2 (assembly GCF_006440775.1). Classification (GTDB taxonomy): domain Bacteria; phylum Pseudomonadota; class Alphaproteobacteria; order Rhizobiales; family Rhizobiaceae; genus Mesorhizobium. Next base: position 2,179 of record NZ_VFTZ01000014.1, read on the forward strand.
CGACAATGTCGGCTCGCTCGGCCTCACCTCCTTCATGCAGCAGATCACCCGCGTGCGCGCGCTGGAAGGCGAGATCGCGCGCACCATCCAGTCGATTTCCGGCGTCAAGGCGGCTCGAGTCCACATAGTCATGTCCGAGCGCGCCAATTTCCGCCGCGACGAGCAGCAGCCCTCCGCCTCGGTGGTCATCCGCTATGCCGGCAGCGATGCTGAGAAGAGCGCCATGTCGATCCGCCACCTCGTCGCCGCGGCCGTTCCCGGCCTCTCGGCCGACAAGGTCACCGTGCTCGATTCCAACGGCAACCTTTTGGCCGCCGGCGACGACCCGTCCAACACGAGCGCCGCGCGCACGCTGGGCGTCGAGCAGACGGTCGAGGCGCAGATCGGCGACAACATCCGCCGCGCGCTCACCCCTTATCTCGGCCCGGACAATTTCCGCGCCAGCGTCAAGGCCGACGTCAACACCGACACGCGCCAGACCGAGGAGACGATCTTCGATCCGAACTCGCGCGTCGAGCGTTCGGTGCAGTCGGTGAAAACCAACGAGGCCAGCAACCAGAAGCAGGCCTCGACCCCGACCAGCGTCGAGCAGAACCTGCCCGAGACGCAGACCACCAGCACCGAGGGCCCGCAATCCACCTCGCAGAACGACCGCAAGGAAGAGATCACGAACTACGAGATCAATTCCAAGAAGATCGCCACTGTCTCCAACGGCTACACGGTCAACAAGATGTCGATCGCGGTCGTGGTCAACCAGGATCGCCTGAAGACCATCCTCGGCAAGGACGCCACGCCGGAACAGATCGCCAAGCGCGTCGCCGACATCCAGAAGATGGTCGCCTCGGCCACCGGCTTCGACGACAAGCGCGGCGACATCATCGATGTCTCGGCGGTCGAATTCATCAACGGCCTCGACGGCGAGCCGATCGATCAGCCTGGCATTCTCGCCTCGATCGGCACCTATACCGGTACGCTGATCAATGCCGGCGCATTCATCGTTGTCGTCTTCCTGGTGGCCTTCTTCGGCCTCAAGCCGATGGCCGCCGCGCTGACGGCGTCGGCGAGGCCTACGGCCATTGCCGGCCCGAGCTTCGACGACGTGCAGCGTTCCTTGCCGACGCCCGATGCGCCGGTCGCCGCGATCACCGCCGAGACCCCGGCCGGCGCCCTGTCCGGCGCGCGCGCCGGTGCAACCCCGCTCGATGATCTTCGCCAGAAAATCCGGCCGGCGCCGCAGGACCGGCTTGCCCGCATGGTCGACCTCAACGAGGAGCGCACCGCGCAGATTCTGCGCAAATGGGCAGCCGTCCCGGAAGCCGTGGGTTAGGCCATGGCCTCGGCAGCCCTCTTCGATCTCCTGCCCGATTTTGGTTCGCGCACGCCGCGTGCCAATCAGGCGCCGACCGCGCGCGACGCCGAGCATCTGCCGGCCGCGCCGGAGCCGCAGGCCGACATCGGCGCGCTGATCGCCGGGGCCGTGGCCGACGCGGAGGCAGCGCTCGAGGCGCGCCTCGCGCTCGCCCATCAGGCAGCGCTCGACGCCGAGCGCCAGGCCAGCGACCAGGCCGCGCAAAGATTCCTTGAAAGCTTCGGCGGCGATCTCGGCACCGCTGTTGCCACGCGCATCGAGGCCATGGAGCAGCGCGTTGCCGAGCTTGCCGGCGCAACCGTCGCCCGTATCGTCGGCGGCCTTCTCAGCGACGACCTGCAGGAGCGTTCGCTCGCCGCCCTTTCCCGCGCCATCAGTGCGGCGGTCGCCGACAGCGAGGCCGTGCGCATCGCTGTCCGCGGACCGCTGTCACTGTTCGAGCCGCTGCAGGCGGCGCTCGGATCCCGCGCCGCCAATCTCGCCTTCAGCGAGGCGCCGGGCTTCGACCTGACCATCACCATCGACGAGACCGTGTTCGAGACGCGTATCGCCGAGTGGTCGGCGTCCTTGTCGGAGGTCCTGTCATGAGCGCCGTCGATCATGCCGACACCCGGCACGAGATCATCATCGTCAAGCGCAATCACGACAGTCATGACGACGGTCACCATGGTGGCGTGTGGAAGATCGCCTTCGCCGACTTCATGACGGCGATGATGTGCTTCTTCCTCGTCATGTGGCTGATCAACGCCGCCAACGAGCAGACCAAGGCAGCCGTCGCCAGCTATTTCAATCCGGTCGAGCTGATCGATCGCAACTCCAGCCGCAAGGGCCTGGAAGACCTCGGCGACGGCCCGAGCAAGGTCGGATTGACCGCGGACAACCCGCAGCAGGGCGCGACCAAGGCGGGCGACGACGGCAAGGGCGGCGCCGGTTCCTCCGAACGCCGCCAGACCAAGGACGGGGCGCAGGATGCCCAGCTCTCCGACGAAAAGCTGTTCGCCGATCCCTACGCGGTGCTGGCGGAGATCGCCGCCGATACAGGCGTGATGCAGAACGTCAGCGCCAAGGGCGAAGGCGGCGCCCAGGCGGCCGGTCCGGCAACCGGCGCATCCGGCGGCGAATCCTATCGCGATCCGTTCGCGCCGGATTTCTGGTCGCAGCAAGTGGCGGCGCCTGGCGCCGAGGCCACCGCCGAACGCGCCTGGATCGAAGGCGATCCGGTCAAGCCCGGCGAGAAGGTCGCCACCATCGCGGTACAAAAGGTGAAGGCCGTTCCGGCCGCTCCTGCGCTGGCGGCCGCGCCGCTGGAGCCGCTGGCAACTCCGCAAAAGACCGAGGCCAAGAGCGGGCCAAAGGCCGCGCAAGCCGGGGCCGAGACGCCGTCGGGCGAAGCAGACAAGACCGAGATAGCCCAAGGCGGGAAAGCTGAAGTCGACAAGCGCGAGGCTGCAGCGGCCGACACCAAGGCCGAAACCGCGAAGGCGGAGAAGACTGAACCCGAGCAAGCCGCCGACAAAGGCGACAAGGCGCCGAGCAAAGCCGCTCTTCAGGAAGCGGCGGATATCAAGAAGGAACTCGCCAAGGCATTCCTGCCGGGTGAAAAGCTCGCCGACGGCGTCTCGGTCGAGGCCACCGACAAGGGCGTCGTCATTTCGATTACCGACCAGCTCGATTTCGGCATGTTCGAGATCGGCTCGGCCATGCCGCGCCGCGAGCTGGTGCTGGCGATGGAAAAGATCGGCCGCATCGTCAACGAGAAGAAGGGCACCATCACCATCAGCGGCCACACGGACGCGCGGCCGTTTCGCAGCGACACTTACGACAACTGGCGGCTGTCCACCGCGCGCGCCCATTCGGCCTACTACATGCTGGTGCGCGGGGGCGTCGACGAAAGCCGCATCACCGAGGTCGCGGGCTTCGCCGACCGGCAGCCAAAGATCGCCTCCGATCCGATGGCTGCCGCGAACCGGCGCATCGAAATCCTGATGGCGGCCGGCGGATGAGGGCCAGGACCGTCATCGGCCATGCGATGGAGCGCTTCGCCGTTTCAGCGAAACGGCGAGCCGCTCCACCTCCTTGCCTTGGCGCAATTCCAAACGGAAGACCGCCTCACGCTTTTCCTGGGATGGCGCTGGCGCTGGCGCTGTTCGTCGCCGGGCCGTCATCGGCGGCCTTCGCGCAGGACGCCCTGCAACCCTATCAGCTCGTGCGTTCGCTGCAGCTGATCCAGGATCGCATTGCCGGCGGCGATCATGCTGCGTTGCCGATGCAGGCAAAACTCCTCGAAATGATCGACGCCCGGATGCACAATGCCGATGCCGAGGATTTCAAGGAGCCGAAGAACTTCCGCGCTTTGCTTGTCTACGGCATGAGCGGCGGCAATCCGATGACGGTCGCGGCGGCGGCTTCGCGCGCGGCAACCGACCCGCAAAGCCTGGCCATCGCCAAAGGCGTCGTCGCCTATCTGAGCGGCCGGCCGGCCGAGGCGATCGAAATGCTGAAGCCGATCGATCCGATGGGCGTGCCCGCCGACCTCGGCGCTTTCCTGGCGCTGGTCAAGGGCTCGCTGCTTGCGACCGATGATCCTGCGGCAGCGCTGAACCTGCTCGACGAGGCGCGCCTGCTCAGCCCCGGCACGCTGGTCGAGGAGGCGGCGCTTCGCCGCTCCGTGGGCATCGCGGCCGCGCAGGGCGACGCCGCTCGTTTCGCGCTGGCTTCGACCCAGTATGTCGCGTCCTACCTCTATTCGCCTTACGCCAGCCAGTTCGCCGATGCCTTTGTTTCCGGCGTCATCACGCTGCACATGGCGATCAGCCAGGACAAGATCGCCGACATCACCTCGATGATGGATCCCGAGCGCGAGACAGTGATCTACCTGCGCATCGCGCGCCGTGCCGCGATCGACGGGATGACGGAGCTCTCGGCTTTCGCCTCGGCGAAGGCCGAGCTGGGCCGCAACGGCAACGGCAACCGGGACGACCCGCGCACTCAGCTCTATTCGAGCCTTTCCACCATGACATCGGCCAGTGTCGATGAAGTGCGAGCCAAGCTCGGCAAGATCGATCGCGGCAAGCTTTCGCAAAGCGACCGCGACCTGCTCGACGCCGCGCAGGCCGTGGCCGGCGAAGTGATGGCGCCGGTCAAAGCGCCCGCCAATGCCGAAGCCGCACCGACAATCGTTGCAAGAGGCGACGGAGGGAAATCCGCGACCGAGGCCTCAGCCGACCCGGCCAATGCGGACTTGCCTCCCGTGGAAGGAGCGATGCTCGACCAGCCACCGGTCATGACACGCGATCCAGCGGTCGCGGTGGGCGATCCAGCGGTCGCGCCGAGCGACCAGGCGAAAGACACGGCGCCCGCCGCTTCGCTGCCCCCTGTCCCGCAGCCGGCGCAAGTATCGGCTGAAACCCCGGCGGCCGCTCCGGCTCCGACCGGCGCCGCGCCGATGGTTAAGGCATCCGCACCGGCGACGCCCGTTGCACAAGACCCAATCGATGCGGCGGTGACCAGCACGCGGCGTCAGCTCGACCAGATCGACCAACTCCTCGGAGCAGCCCCAAAATGACCAGCGTCAACCAGACCTTGCCGGGCTTTGCTTCGACACAGTCCCCGCCCCGGCAGCACACTACCGGCGACAAGGATGGGGATCAGAATTTCGGCAAGATGGTGCATGGGACCGAGAGCCCACAGGACAAGCACACGGCCGGACCGGTGATACCGAACGCGCATCCGGCAAGGCGCTTGCCGGCCAATGCCGGCAAGCCTGAGCCGCACCAGGACCCGCAGGGGAAAACCGGTTCGCAGAAGGCGACGGGAAAGTCCCCGAAGACCGACGGGCAATCCTTATCCGCGAAGCAGACCGCGGATAAGGATACCGCGGCGCAAGCCGACGATCCCCCGCCGCTGCAGGACCGCTTGCCGTTGCTGATGGCGCTGGGCGACATGAAGCATTTCGCGCAATCGTCGGGCGCGGGCGGCGCTGACGGTGGAGAAGCTGCCGGCGACCACGGATCGCTGGAACTGCCGCTGCGCGCCGGCAAGCGTGCGGCGGTCGACAGTTCCGCCGGGCCGCTGTCGCGATCCATCCGTTCGACGGCAGCGGACGATTCCGGGCCCGATTTTGAGCAGAAGCCGGTGAAGGCGCAAATGGCTCTCGATATGCCGGGCCGGCGTGATGCCGATGCCTTGCCGGCGCAAGGGGATGATCCGGCGGCCGATAGCCCGTTGCCGCCGCAAGGCTGGCGGCCGGCTTCCGCATCCAAGGCTTCGCTGCAATCGCAGTCGGCCGCGCAGCAGGCTCCGGGCAAGCCGTCTTCTTCCGCCGGACGCATGGAAGTCGTCAGCCAGCAGAGCTTCCCGGCGCCGGCGCAAAACCCGATCGGCCAGACGGCATCGGCGCTGGTTGAAGGGCTTGCCTCCGACAATGGCGTCCAGCAAGCCTTTGCAAGCGCCTCGACGGGCTCCCAGACGACCAATTCTGTTGCCGTTCCGACACATGTGCTGAAGATCGAGCTGCACCCTTCGGAGCTCGGATCGGTTGTCGCCAGCCTGCGGCTCTCGGGGGAGCGACTTTCGATTGAGATGAAGCCCGAGACACACGAGGCATACCGCCGTCTCACCGCCGACAGCGACGCCGTCGTCAAGTCGATGCGCAGCCTCGGCTTCGACGTCGACAAGGTCACCATCCTGCAACCCTCGATAGCGACGCATGCGGCCAGTCGCGCCGACGCAACCAGCGCCATGCCGATGTCGACAGGCCGCGACCAGCCTTCGTTCCAGCCTGGGAACTCGGGCGGCAACGGTGCGGGCGGCGGCCGGCAACCGGGAAGGAACAATGGCGATGGCGCACAGGAATTCGGTCGAGCCGCTTCGCCTCTTCGCGAGCGTGCTGACGACGATATGTATATCTAGTTTCGCTGCCGGCGCGGCCAGCGCCGCAGCCAATCCCTGCGAGCCGGAGATCCTGCGCGCCGCCGATCGCTACGGAGTGCCCGCCGGAATCCTGTACGCCGTCGGCCTGACCGAGACCGGAAAGAAGGGTAGTCTTCAGCCTAATGCCTTGAATATAGAAGGAAAAGCCGTGTTTCCTCGCAGTCGCGGCGAAGCGCTCGCCGCATTCGAGAACGCGCGTCGCGAGGGCAAGACGCTGATCGATCTCGGCTGCATGCAGATAAACCATCGCTATCACGGCGCGCAGTTCCGCAGCGTCGAGGACATGCTCGACCCGCATCGCAATGTCGACTACGCGGCGCGCTTCCTGGTCAGCCTGCATGCCCGGCACATGACCTGGTCGATGGCCGTCGCCCGCTATCATGCCGGCCCCGACAACGACCCGGCGCAGAAGGTCTATGTCTGCCGCGTCATCGCCAACATGGTCGCCACCGGCTTCGGCAAATGGACGCCGAATGCCAGCACTTTTTGCAACCAATAGTTGTTTGGCTTGAGGTCCGGTCGACTTTCGCCAGCCTATCCGCCGGCCCCGATATTCGTCAGTCAGCAGCTGGCGCGAATACACCAGCGCAACCGCTTTTATTACGGTTCCCAAAAAAACTCCCAAGAAAATAGCTACAAGAAATGATGGTTTTTCAGGATTCATCGAGCCGGGTACCCCTTTCCGCACGGGGCAAGTGAAATGATTCGGAGGGCGGGCCGATGATCGTGATCGTTGACGAGCGAGAGCTCGTGACAGAGGGCTACTCTTCACTTTTCGACCGCGAGGGGGTGGCCACTGCCGGCTTTGCGCCAGGCGAATTCGGCGAGTGGGTGAGTTCCGCCGCCGACACCGATCTCAGATCCGTCAGGGCCTTTCTCATCGGCGACTGCCGCGAAGGCGCGATATCGCCGCGCCAGATCCGCGACCGCACCGGCGCGCCGGTGATCGCGCTCAGCGAACATCACTCGCTCGAGCACACGCTGCGGCTGTTCGAAAGCGGCGTCGACGATGTCGTCCGCAAGCCGGTGCATATCCGTGAGATTCTCGCCCGCATCACCGCCATCCGCCGCCGCGGCTCCGAAGAGGCCGCCTATACCGAGGTCGGGTCGATGCGGATCTTCATGGACGGCCGCGATCCGGAGATCAACGGCGAGCCGCTGCCGCTGCCGCGCCGCGAGCGGCGCATCCTGGAATATCTGGCCGGCAACCGCGGCCGGCGCGTGACCAAGACCCAGGTCTTCAACGCCATCTACGGCATCTTCGACGAGGAGGTCGAGGAGAACGTGGTGGAGAGTCACATCTCGAAGCTGCGCAAGAAGCTGCGTGAGAAGCTCGGTCACGATCCGATCGATTCCAAGAGGTTCCTCGGCTACCGGCTGGTGTTTTGATGGCCGCCCTGGAGCATGATCCCGAACCGAAGGTCAGCGAAAGCAAAAAGTGGGAACCGGTTTTCGGACAAAGATCATGCTCCAACAAAGAGTCAGAGCGTGATGGCGATTCAACGAAGCGCCATCACGGTCTAGGCCCATCGCGCGCCAGCCTCGCGCAAGACACGAGGCATAATTTTATGGCCTCCTACCCGGGCAACGCGGAGATGTATCGATGAGCCTCTACGGAATGATGCGGACCGGCGTTTCCGGTATGAACGCGCAGGCCAACCGCCTCTCCGCGGTGGCCGACAACATCGCCAACTCGGACACCACCGGCTACAAGCGCTCTTCGGCCGAGTTCTCGTCACTGATCATGCCCGGCACCGGCGGCGCCTATAATTCCGGCGGCGTGACCACCACGATCCGCTCGGCCGTCGGCACGCAAGGCGTCATGACCTACACCACCTCGGTGTCCGATCTTGCCGTCAACGGCGACGGCTTCTTCGTCGTCCAGGATGCCGGCGGCACGCCCTACCTCACCCGCGCCGGTTCCTTCGTCCCGGATGCGCAGGGCCGGCTGGTCAATGCCGCGGGCTACCAGCTCATGGCCTACGACTACGCCAATGGCGATCCGGCAGCGACCGCCAACGGCTTCGAGGGCCTCGTGCCGGTGCAGATCTCCGATCAGCAAATGACGGCGACGCCGAGCACCGAGGGCCTGTTCTCTGGCAACCTGCCCGCGGGCGCGACGCCGCCCTCCGGCCCGCTGCCGTCCAGCAACAGCGCGACCGCCGAATACACGTCGAAAACCTCGCTGGTCGCCTATGACAATCTCGGCAACAAGAAGCTGCTCGACGTCTATTTCACCAACACCGGCACCGGAACATGGGAAGTCTCGGTCTTCGATCAGTCGAAGGCGACCCCCGGCACCTCCTTCCCCTATGCCGGCGGCGCGCTGGGATCGGCCAACCTCACCTTCGACACCACGACAGGCAAGCTCACCGGCGCGACCACGGGCGTCTCCTTCACCGTTCCGGGCGGCCAGACCCTCAACCTCGATCTCTCCAAGCTGACCCAGCTCGGCACCGGCTTCACCGTCGCCGACGCCAAGGTCAACGGCAATGCCCCGAGCTCCATCCAGAAGGTCCAGATCGGCCAGGACGGCGTCATCTACGCTCAGTTCGCGGACGGCTCGACCAAGGCGCTTTACAAGATACCGCTTGCCGACGTTCAGAGCCCCGACAACCTCACCGCGATGCCCGGCAACGTCTATGTGCAGAGCACCGACTCCGGCGCCGTCCACATCGGCTTTGCCAATGAGGGCAAGCTCGGCTCCATCGTCTCCGGGGCACTTGAAAACTCCAACGTCGATATCGCCGAGGAACTGACCAACATGATTGCGGCGCAGCGCAGCTACACCGCCAATTCCAAGGTCTTCCAGACCGGCTCGGACCTGATGGACGTCCTCGTCAACCTGAAGAGATAAACGACGGGCGCCGCCCGTGAAAGATCAGCATGTCGCTTTCCTCCGCACTAAGCATTGCCCAATCGGCGCTCCTGGCCACGTCCAAGCAGACCAGTGTCGTATCGCGCAATGTGGCCGACGCGTCGAACCCTGACTATACCCGCCGCATCGCCGTGGTGACCAGCACGGCGCCGGGCGCCCGGGCGGTGGAAATCCAACGCGCCGCGAACGAGCTCCTGTTCCGCCAGAACCTTTCGGCGCTGTCGGCATGGAGCGGCCAGAGCGCGCTCTACAACGGCATGGATCAGCTCGAACTGTCGGTCAACGGGGTCGACAACGCGTCGTCCCCCTCGACGGCCATCGCCAAGCTGCAGCAGCAGCTGCAGCTCTACGCCACGACGCCATCGAACCAGACCCTCGGCACCAGCGTCGTCGATGCCGCCAAGCAGGTGGTGAATTCCCTCAACAGCGGCACCAAGGCGATCCAGGACTTCCGTACCCAGGCCGACAGCCAGATCGCCACCGCCGTCGACGACCTCAACTCCCTGCTCGGCCAGTTCCAGGATGCCAACAAGGCCGTCATCTCCGGCACGCGATCTGGCACCGACGTGTCCGACGCACTCGATCAGCGCGACGCCCTCCTGAAAAAGATATCGGAATATGTCCCGGTATCGACCTTCACGCGCGGCGACAACGACATGGTCATCACCACCAAGGACGGCACGACGCTGTTCGAGACCGTGCCGCGCTCGGTGACCTTCGCGCCGTCGGCCGGCTATTCGGCTGGCACGCCCGGCAACACAATCTACATCGACAACGTGCCAGTCTCGGCCGGCACCGGCGACAACTCCGCCGACGGCAAGCTTGCGGGCCTGCTGAAGCTGCGCGACGGCGTCGCCTCGACCATGCAGAGCCAGCTCGACGAGATCGCGCGCGGCCTTGTCACCGCATTCGCCGAGACCGCGCCATCGCAGCCCAATGCGGCCGGCCTGTTCACCTGGTCCGGCGCCCCGGCAATCCCGGCCGCCGGCACCCTGGTCGACGGCCTCGCCGGATCGATCGGCGTCAACGCCGCCTTCGATCCGAGCGCCGGCGGCAATCCCGCGCTGTTGCGCGACGGCGGCGCCAACGGCGTGGCCTATGTCGTCAACACCGGCGGCGCATCCTATTCGGACCTTCTGATCAGCTACGGCAACAAGCTCGATCAGCCGATGGCCTTCGATGCCTCGGCCGGCATCGCCGTCAGCTCCGGCGTCTCCGACTACGCGGCCAATGCCATCGGCTGGTTCGAAGGCGTGCGCCAGCAGGCCTCGACCAATGCCGACAGCAAGCAGGCGCTGGCAGCGCGAACGGCCGAGGCGCTGTCCAACGATACCGGGGTCAATGTCGACCAGGAAATGTCCCTGCTTCTCGATCTCGAGCACACCTATCAGGCCTCGGCGCATATGATGAAGACCGTGAGCGACATGCTGGACGCCCTGATGAGCGCGGTAGGATAATTCATGAAAGCGACAGCCGTTTCCTCAGCTGCCATCTCCAACGCCCTGCGTTACCAGCAAGCGAAAATGCAGGCGGACCTTGTGAAGGCGACGACGGAATCCACGACCGGCAGGGTCGCGGATGTCGGTCTGGCGCTGGGCGGGCGCACGACCCAGGCCGTCACCTTCCAGCGCGACCTCGACCGGCTGAACGGTATCGTCGATTCCAACGCGCTCGTCACCGCGCGCCTGACATCGACCCAAGATTCGCTCGGCCAGATCGCCGGTGCCGCGCAGAGCTTCCTGTCGGCGCTGACCAGCGGCGTGTCGGGCGACTCCTCGACCAGCATCCTGCGAACCGCCGGCGCCTCGGCGCTGCAACAGATGACGGGTATCCTCAACACCAGCGTCAACGGCGAATATCTGTTTGCCGGCACCAACACCGACGTCAAGCCGATCGACGACTTCAACGCCACGGGCTCGCCGGCCAAGGCCGCCTTCGATGCGGCCTTCTCGAGCTATTTCGGCTTTGCCCAGACCGACCCGGCGGCGGCCAACATCACCGGCGCGCAGATGGACGACTTCATCACCACCAAGGTCGAGCCGCAATTCCTGGGCGCCGGCTGGCAGGCCAACTGGTCGAGCGCCACCGATGAGCAGATCACCAGCCGCATCTCGCTCAACGAAACCACCCAGACCTCGGTCAGCGCCAACGAACAGGGTATCCGCAAGCTCGCCATGGCGTCCGTCATGGTCAGCAGCCTGCTTACCGGCAGCATCAGCGAGGCCGCCCAGAACGCGGTCGTCAGCCGCGCGCAGGCGCTGGTCGGCGAAGCCATCGGCGGCGTTACCCAGGTGCGGGCCGAAACGGGCCTTGCCCAGCAGCGCGTATCCGACGCCAGCGACCGCATGAAAACCCAGGTCGACCTGTTCGAGAAGCATATCGTCGATCTCGAGGGCGTCGATCCCGCGGAAGCCGCTACCCGGGTCGCGGACCTGACGCAGCATATCGAGACCTCCTTCGCCTTGACCGCGCGTCTGCAGCAGCTCAGCCTGCTGAACTATCTGACTTGAACACGTAAACCGGAACGCCAGAGCGCCGACGATGTATCAATTCTCCTACGCCGACATCCAGACCGACTCCGTCGCCGACGCCAAGGACCGGGAGCGGCAATTGCTCACCCGTTCGATCGACATGCTGGCCGCGGCGGCAGCCGTTGGCACCGAGTCGATGGAAGCCGTCGAGGCGCTGCATTTCACCAACCGCATCTGGACCACCTTCGTCGAGGATCTCGGCTCCAGCGACAACGCCCTGCCCAAGGAGCTGCGCGCCAACCTGATCTCGATCGGCCTATGGCTGCTGCGCGAGACGGAAGACATCCGCCAGGGCCGCACCAACAATTTCGAAGGACTGATCGAGGTCTCCCAGATCATCCGAGACGGCATCCAATGACCAACACGCTGAAGATCTCGCTAAAGCCCAACGAGAAGATCTATATCAACGGCGCGGTCATCCGCGTCGACCGCAAGGTCACCATCGAGCTGATGAACGACGTGCAGTTCCTGCTCGAAAGCCACGTCATCCAGGCCGATCAGGCCTCGACGCCGCTCAGGCAGCTTTATTTCATCGTGCAGATCATGCTGATCAACCCGGTCGGCGCCCCCGAGGCGCGCGAGATGTTCCGCCGCTCGCTGCCGATGCTGATCGCAAGCTTCGACAACCAGGACATCTGCAAGGGCCTGAAGCAGATCGACCGCATGGTCGGCGAGGATGAGATCTATGAGGCGCTGAAAGCGATCCGCGCGCTCTATCCGCTCGAGCGCAGGGTGCTCGAAGACAATGACGACATTCCCCAAACGCCGCGCGCATTGGCTGTAGGAGCATAACATGGCCGTGGACATGACGACAACGATCCCGGTTGGCGCCAACCAGGCCAGCCAGAAGACTTCCAAGACGGCGGTTGACTACCAGTCGTTCCTGAAACTCCTGATCGCCGAGATGAAGAACCAGGATCCGACCAAGCCGATGGATTCCACGCAGTATGTCGCGCAGCTCGCCACCTTCTCCCAGGTCGAGCAGTCGGTGCAGACCAACACCAAGCTCGACCAGATCATGCAGTCCTCGGCATTGTCGCAGGCCGATGCACTGATCGGCCGCTCGATCACCTCGGCCGACGGCAAAACAACCGGAACGGTGGCTTCGGTGACGCTCTCCAGCAGCGGCCTGATCGCCGTGCTGCAGGACGGCACCCAGGTCCCTGTCGGCGCGGGCGTGTCGATCAAGCCGGCCGCCTGAGCATGTCTCACGAAAGTGGGTCCGGTTTCGGGGCAAGGACATGCTTAAATCAAAACCTAAAACAGGTTGCGTGAACCGTTTTTCATGCGACCCGCTTTAGCGGGCTCGCGAGAGGTCAGCCATGAACGAGGCCGATGCCCTCGATATCGTCCAGTACGCCGTGTGGACGGTTCTTACCGCTTCCGCTCCCGTGGTGCTGGTGGCGATGGTCGTCGGCATCGGCATCGCGCTCATCCAGGCGCTGACCCAGATTCAGGAAATCACGCTGACCTTCGTGCCGAAGATCGTCGCCATCATGCTCGTGGTGGCGCTGACCGGCCCCTTCATCGGCGGCCAGATCTCGGCCTTCACCAACGTCATCTTCGAGCGCATCGAGCACGGCTTCTGACGCTAGGCAGCGCGCTGCGCGGTGGCGTGCTGCGCGACGCGATGAAATGGTCTGCTTCCGAACTGGACGACTTGATCGACATGGCAAGGAGCCAGGAAACGTCGCGCCTGCGTCTCGTCGGCATGGAAATGCTGCTCAGGCTTTACATGAATGGCGAGACAACAGGCGCGTTGACCGAGGCCCTGCATGCCGAGGAGAGAGGCGCGAAATAACCCAAAGTTGGTCCAGACGGCCGAGATGCTTGGCTTAAAGCTTCGCCGACGCATTTTCGCCTTTGCCATCCTATTGTTGGGTCGCACTCTTTGGCGAGTCGCCCGCCTCCGCGGGCGCGGCGAGCCTCTATAGCGGACGAAGGCGCAACCATGATCGACGACGAGCCGGAAAGCGAACGCGTCTCCGCGCTGGCGCCGTTCCGGCACGGCATCTTTCGCGCCGTCTGGTCGGCCAGCCTGGTGTCGAATTTCGGCGGCCTGATCCAGGGCGTCGGCGCCGCCTGGATGATGACCACTATTGCCACCTCGCCCTACCAGGTGGCGCTGGTCCAGGCCTCGACCACCTTGCCGATCATGCTGTTCGCGCTCGTTGCCGGCGCCATCGCCGACAGCTTCAACCGCCGCAAGGTGATGCTGGTGGCGCAGACCTTCATGCTGGTCGTCTCGGCGCTTCTGACCTTGTTCACCTGGCAAGGCTGGATGACGCCGTGGACGCTGCTTGCCTTCACCTTCCTGATCGACAGCGGCACGGCGTTGAATAGCCCGTCATGGCAGGCCTCGGTCGGCGACATGGTGCCGCGCGCCAAGGTGCCGGCGGCGGTCGCGCTCAATTCGCTGGGCTTCAACATCACCCGCAGCGTCGGCCCGGCCATCGGCGGCGTCATCGTCGCTGCCGCGGGTGCGGCGGCCGCCTTCGCCGCCAACGCCGTCAGCTATGTCGGCCTGATCGTCGTGCTCGCCCGCTGGAAGCCGGCGCTGCCCGAGCAAACCCTGCCGCGCGAGTCGCTTGGCGCGGCAATGGGCGCCGGTCTGCGCTATGTCGCCATGTCGCCCAACATCGCCAAGGTGCTGGTCCGCGGCTCGGCCTTCGGCTTCAGCGCCGGCGCGGTGCTGGCGCTTCTTCCCCTGGTGGCGCGCGATGTCGTCAAGGGCGACGCGCTGACCTACGGCATCATGCTCGGCGCCTTCGGCATCGGCGCGGTTGGCGGCGCGCTGATCAGCGTGCGGCTGCGGCAGCTGCTGTCGAGCGAGACGATGGTGCGCATGGCCTTTAGCGGCTTCGCGCTATGCGCCTTCAACGCCGCAGTCAGCCACAATGCCTGGCAGACATCGGCGGGCCTGCTCATCGGCGGCGCCTGCTGGGTGATCGCGCTCTCGCATTTCAACGTCACCGTGCAGATGTCGACGCCGCGCTGGGTGGTCGGCCGCGTGCTGTCGATCTACCAGACGGCGACCTTCGGCGGCATCGCGCTGGGCAGCTGGATCTGGGGTGTCGTCGCCGACGCGCATGGCGCCGAGACCGCGCTGACCGCTGCGGCGGTCGCGATGCTCGCCGGCGGCGCCATCGGCTTCGTCCTGCCGCTGCCGCGGCAGACGGTGCTCAACCTCGATCCACTAAACCGCTTCAAGGAACCGATGCTGGCGCTCGATCTCAAGCCGCGCAGCGGCCCCATCGCCATCATGATCGAGTACATTATCCGCGAGGAGGACGTACCGGAATTCCTGGCGACGATGGCCGAGCGCGGCCGCATCCGCCGCCGTGACGGCGCCCGCAACTGGACTTTGGCCCGCGACCTCGAAAATCCGGCGGTGTGGATCGAGCACTACCACACGCCGACCTGGGTCGAGTATATCCGCCACAACCGACGCGCCACCCACGCCGACGCCGTGGTCGGCGAACGCATCCGCGCGCTGCACAGCGGCGACAACCCGCCGCGCGTGCGCCGCATGATTGAGCGTCCAACCACCGCCGGCACGACGCTTGTCTCGCCGAAGGGGCCGATCGATCACTGACGGCACGTCGTCCGAAGCGTGCTTCAGGCAAACGACATGCGCCGAAGATCAAAGATCAGCCGGCTAGCCTTCGCCGGACAAATCCCGCCGCGCCTTGTCGAGCTCTTCGGCATAGCGGCGCATCAGATGGCTTTCGGTGAGCAGGCCGAGCACGATGCGCTCGTCGAAATCCTCGACCACCGCCAGTTCTTCGGCCCCGGTGCGCTGGAAGGTCTCGGCGGCGGTCTGGACATTCATCGACGGCACCAGCACCGCGTCCTTGAACTGGGCGAGCGCACTCACCGGCGTTTCGCCATCGGAGCGATCGCTGTGCAGTTCCGGCACCAGCAGCATGCCGACATATTGGTCGGCCTGCTCGACGGCGATGACCCGCTGCGCCGAGCCGAGCGGGATCTCCTTGCGGAATTCGGAGAGCGTGGTCGAGGCAGGGATGGTGCGGACATCCTTGCGCATCATCGAGCCGACGGTGAGGCTGCGCATCCAGCCGACGTCATGCGCGCTGCGGATCGTCTCGCCGCGCAGGTGGAAACGCCAGGTCGAGAAGGAGTAGCCGAAGGTCTCGCGCACCAGGATCGCCGACATGATCGAGGCCGCCAGCACCACGCCGGTGAGCGTCAGGTCGCGGGTGGATTCCAGCGCCAGGAACGTCATGGTCAGCGGACCGCCGACGACGCCCACCGCAAGCGAGGTCATGCCGACGACGGCGGCGACCGCCGGGTCGACGCCGGCCGACGGCGCGGTCAGCGCCATGACGCCGGCAAAGACCTTGCCGAGCAAGGCTCCCAGGAACAGCGAAGCGAAGAACAGGCCGCCGCGGAAGCCCGAGCCGAGCGAGATGGCGGAGGCCGCCAGCTTCATCACGAAGACGCTCGCCACCACGGGAAGGGCATAATTCATGGCGAACTCGCGGTGCAGCGCGCCATGGCCGCTGGAGAGTACCTGCGGCGTGACCAGCCCGAGCAAGCCGACGAAGATGCCGCCGATGAAGGGCCTGACCGACACGTCGATCGACAACCGCACAAAGAGCCGCTCGACGATGCTCACCAGATGCATGATCGCGATCGAGGCAGCCCCGCCGAGCAGCCCCAGCAGCAGGAACGGCACATACTCGCCGGCGGTCAGATTCGGCAGACCTGAGAGTTCCAGCGGGAACGGCACGCCGCCGAACATTTCCGCCGTCAGCGAAGCGGCTATCGCCGCCGCCATCACCGGCGCCACATTGGCGACGGAGTAGATGCCGATGACCAGCTCGAAACCGTAGAAGGCGCCGGTCAGCGGCGCGTCGAAGGCGGCGGCGATCGCACCGGCCGCGCCGCAGCCGACCAGCATTCGGACATCGTTGCGGCGCAGCCGGAAAGCGCGGGCAAGTCGGGAAGCTACGCCGGAGCCGATCTGCGTATAGCCGGCTTCCAGCCCGACCGAGGCGCCGAAGCCGCTTGAGACCATCGTCTGCGCCACGATGATGAAAGTGTCGGTGAGCGACATGCGCCCGCCATAGAGGGCGTTGGCTTCGATCGGGTCGACAGGTGTGCGGAACTTGCGCTTTCTGAGCCAGATGACGGAAAGGCCGAGCAGCAGGCCGCCGATCGCCGGGAACATCGCCTGCACCGGATCGGCGAGCGAGAACATCGCCGAAAGCCGCCCGCCCGGCTGCACGTCGAACAGCAGGTAATGCATGCCTTGCACCAACGCGCTCATGCCGGTGACCAGCGCGCCCGCGATGACGCCGACCATGCCGGCCATCAGCACGATCACGATGCCGCGCGCCTCGAGCACGGGGATCGAGCTGATCAGCACCGCGCGAAGCCGGCGGGCGTAAACTTTTGGGTCGTTTCTGGCAGGCAACGGAGCGGCTCGCCGGTATGCGAAAGATAAGAACTGCCGTGCCTGATACGCGCGGCGGCTTTGCGTGGCAATCGCAATGCCGACCGCATGTGGCGCCATTTTGGCGTTGCGCCAAATAGCGTTACGAAAGACTTGTCGCCGCGACCAAGGAGATAGACTTAGTCAGGTACCGGAATGTTCAGCGCGCGGTGCCGAGCAGTCTCGGGAAGCTAAGGTCACGAGGGCAACTCCTTCATTCGGCCAGGCGAAAGCCAGCGCGCCAGCCGAGCTCGCCGACGGCCTTGTCGGTCGCGATATGGCGGTTCGGCTCCGCGACATTGAAGGCGCCCTGCGCTCCCCGCTCGACGGCAAGCAGCGCGGCGTAAGCGGCGGCGTCGACATGGACGGCCGGCTCCGCGGCGCTGTCCGCACCGGTACCCGGTCCATAGAGATGGCCGTAGCGCAGCACGATGCCGGTGATCGGCGAGGAGCCGAGCACATGCTTCTCCAGCGCAATGACGCCGCCGACGCTCACGGCGCGGCCGCCTACCGCATCGCTGTCCAGCGGATCTGTCTCGGCATGCGGCTCTGCGCCCGGTGCATAGACCCAGGCGATGCTTTGCGCGATCAGCCGGTTGGCACCGGCCGCCTTCGCCGACTCGACGAGATTGCGGGTTCCCTCGTCGCGAATGCGAGCGTTGCGTACAGTTGCTTCAGCCATCTTGGAGGGATCGAGCCCGGCCGGCAGGTCTGTGAGCTGGTGGATGACGATCTCAGGCTTCGCCGCCACGACCGCGGCGCGCAGAGCGTTTGCATCAAACACATCGACCACCACCGGATCGGCGCCAAGCGCCCGAAGGTTTTCGGCTTTTGCCTCTTGGCGCGTCGTCGCCGTCACCTGATGACCTGCCGCCACCAGTTGCGGCACCAGCCGGCGACCGATAGCGCCCGAGGCGCCCGCAAGAAAAATGCGATGGCCCATCGTCTCTCGCTCCTTGCTGCTATAATATCAGAGTGCGAACAACATATAAGAGCCCTGACATCATGCGCAAGGGGAACCCATCCATTCCGTCCGCCGGTGAAGGCAAGCGCGGCGAGCAAGGCTATCTGGGCTATCTGCTGCGCCAGGCGGCCGGCGCCTATCGTCTGAAGGTGGAAAGGGCCCTGGATGAATTCGGCGTGACGCAGGCGCAGTTCGCGGCCCTCACCATGATCTCGGCCTATCCCGGCCTGTCCAATGCCGATCTGGCCCGACTCGCGGTGCTGACGCCGCAGACGGTGAGCGTGATTGTCGGCAATCTGGAAAAGGCCGGCTCGCTTGTCCGCCGGCCGCATGCCGTCCACGGCCGCATCCAGCATCTCGACCTCTCGGACAGCGGCCGCGCCTTGCTGAAGAAATGCCGCGAGCGGGTTTATAAATTGGAAGGCGAGCTGACCGCCGGCCTCTCCGCCGAGGAGGAACGTGCCGTGCGACGCTGGCTGGTCGCCGTCGCGACCGCTGAGGCGGCACAGCTGTAGATACCTCGGACGATCAGGTCGGCACGCCGCCCTCCGTCTCGAAAAGCGTGAGCTTGCGCTCGCCGATGCCAAGCTCGGCCCAGCTCGCGCGCCATTCGGCGATATGCGCCGCTTTGAAGTGCGCCTCGAGCGCGGCACGGTCGCTCCAGGCCTCCGAGACATGGATGAGCCCGGCATCCAGCACATCCTGCGCGTAGGAATAGCCGAGGCAGCCGGGCTCGGCGCGGCTCGCCGAAATCATTCGCTGCATCGCCGGCTTTGCCTGGTCGAGCCTGTCGGACGGCAAGCGGACCGTGCCGATGATCAGGAGCATGCGATTTTCCCTTCCGACAGGTGGCTGAAGCGCCGTAGCCGCTCTCCCACTTTCGCGCAAGCTTGGAGAGTTACGGTCAACGGCCTGCCCTGTGCGTGGCGGCCCTGGATTTGAGGACGACATGGCGATCAGCGAAACACTACCGTCCGGCCTGGCGGTCAAGAACGGCCGCGACATCTTCTTCGCGCTGGGCATCGTCTTCATCCTGGCGGTGCTGTTCCTGCCGATCCCCGCATTCCTCATCGATATCGGCCTCGCCTTCTCGATCGCGCTTTCGGTGCTGATCCTGATGGTGGCGCTGTGGATCCAGCGGCCGCTCGACTTCTCGTCCTTCCCGACCGTGCTGCTCATCGCCACCATGCTGCGGCTATCGCTCAACATCGCCACCACGCGCATGATCCTGTCGCACGGCAACGAAGGCACGCATGCCGCCGGCTATGTCATCTCGGGCTTCTCGAAATTGGTGATGTCGAGCGACTTCGTCATCGGCCTCATCGTCTTTATGATCCTGATCGTGGTGAATTTCATCGTCATCACCAAGGGCGCGACCCGCATCGCCGAGGTCGGCGCGCGTTTCACACTCGACGCCATTCCCGGCAAGCAGATGTCGATCGACGCCGACCTTTCCGCCGGCATGATCGATGAGAAGACCGCGCAGCTGCGCCGCCGCGAGCTGGAGGAGGAGAGCTCCTTCTTCGGCTCGATGGACGGCGCCTCGAAATTCGTGCGCGGCGACGCCATCGCCGGCCTGATCATCACCGCCATCAATATCGTCGGCGGCATCGCCATCGGCTATCTGCGCCACGACATGGGCCTTGGCCAGGCGGCCGACGTCTTCATCAAGCTGTCGGTCGGCGACGGCCTCGTCACCCAGATCCCGGCGCTCATCGTCTCGCTCGCCGCGGGCATGCTCGTCTCCAAGGGCGGCACGCGCGGCTCGACCAACCAGGCGGTGTTCGGCCAGCTCGGCGCGCATCCGCGCGCGCTCTACGTCGCGGCCTCGCTGCTGGTCATCCTCGGCCTGATGCCCGGCCTGCCCCTGTTCCCCTTCTTCGCGCTTGCCGGCGGCATGGCCGGCCTCGGCTACATCATCCCGCTGCGCCTGAGCCGCGAGCGCGCCGCCGCCGAAGCCCTGAAGACGCAGGAAAAGGCGAACAAGGTCGAGGAGGAGAAGAACTCGGTCAAGGCCTCGCTGGTCACCGCCGAGATCGAGCTTCTGATCGGCAAGCAGCTTTCGACCAGGCTGATGGTGGCGCACCAGGAACTGGTGTTCCGCATGTCGAAGATGCGCAAGAAATTCGCCCAGCAATACGGCTTCGTGGTGCCGGAGGTGCGCGTCGCCGACGACTTCGCCATCCCGCCGAAGAGCTATCAGATCAAGGTGCACGGCACTGTGGTCGCCGAATACCAGATGCGCGTCGGCGAGATCATGGTGCTGCTCGGCACGCGTGGCGTGCCGGAAATCCCCGGAGAGGAAATCCGCGAGCCGGCCTTCGGCATGCGCGCCTATTCGGTGCTCGAAACCTTCGCCGAGGATCTGAGACGCGAGAACTTCACCTTCGCCGACAATATGTCGGTGCTGCTCACGCATCTCTCCGAGGTTATCCGCAACAACCTGCCGCAGCTCCTGTCCTACAAGGACATGAAGGCGCTCTTGGAGCGGCTCGACCCGGAATACCGCAAGCTCGCCGACGAGATATGCACCTCGCACATCTCCTATCCAGGGCTGCAGGCGGTGCTGAAGCTGCTGCTCGCCGAGCGCGTCTCGATCCGCAACCTGCATTTGATCATCGAGGCGATCGCCGAGATCGCGCCGCATGTGCGCCGCACCGAGCAGATCGTCGAGCACGTGCGCATCCGCATGGCGCAGCAGATCTGCGGCGACCTCTCCGAAGGCGGCACGCTCAAGGTGCTGCGCCTCGGCAACCGCTGGGACCTCGCCTTCCATCAGAGCCTCAAGCGCGACGCCAAGGGCGAGGTGCGCGAGTTCGACATCGATCCGCGCCAGCTCGAGGAATTCGGCCAAGACGCCACCAAGGCGATCCGCAAGCATCTCGAGGCCGGCGAGCGTTTCGTGCTCGTCACCGCGCCCGACGCCCGTCCCTATGTGCGCATGATCATCGAGCGGCTGTTCACGACGCTTCCCGTTCTCAGCCATGTCGAGATCGCCAAGGGCGTCGAGATCAAGGTGCTCGGAACGATCTCGTGAACGCGCTCTCGCAAGGCGTCGTCATCGCCGCCTTCCTCGCCTTCTGCCGTATCGGCGCCTGCTTCATGCTGATGCCCGGCCTGTCCAGCGCCCGCGTGCCGCTGCAGGTCCGGCTGTTCGTTTCGCTCGCCGCCACCGGCGGCTTGCTCGCTTTCCTGTGGGACCGCATCTACCCGTTCGTCGATCCCCGCCCGCAGGTCCTGGCGCCGATGATCGTCTCCGAGCTCCTGGTCGGCGGGCTGATCGGCGCCATGACCAGGCTCTACATGGAGGCGCTGCGCTTCATGGGCTCGGCCATCGCCATGCTGATCGGCTATGGCGGCTCGGGCGGACCGGCGATCGAGGAGCCCGAGCCGCAGGCGGCGCTTGCCGCCATCATCTCGTTCTCGGCGCTGCTTCTGCTCTTCGTCTTCGACTTCGACCACGAGATCGTCAAGGCGCTCGTCGCCTCCTACACGGTCGCTCCGGTCAACGTATTCTTCAATCCGCAGGCGGCGCTGGTCGACGTCACCGACACCGTGTCGGATGCCTTCTTCCTGGTCATCCGCCTCGGCAGCCCGTTCGTCGCCTATGCCATCCTGGTCAATCTGACGATCGGCTTCGTCAACAAGCTGACGCCGCAGATCCCGGTCTATTTCATCTCGCTGCCCTTCGTCATCGCCGGCGGAATGATCATCTTCTATTTCGCCGTCGGCACCTTGCTGTCGCTGTTCGTCGACGGCTTCGTCGACCTCACGCTGGCGAGATAGGCTCCATGACCGCGCGAAAGGACCGCCTGAAGAAACTGGTCAAGGTGCAGGAACAGTTGAAGGCGCTGCACGAGACCCGCCACGCCGGCTTCCTTGCCGCCGCCGTCAGGGCGGAAGCGGAGGCGAAGGAGCTGATCGAGCATTTCGACACCGACAGGTCGCTGGCTGGCCTCTTCCCCGCGCTTTACCACAAGCGCATCACCGACGCGCTCGGCCGGCAGCAACAGAACCTCGATAATGCGCGCCAGGAAGCGGCGCTGATCGCCGCCGCGACGGCGCGCACCAACATGGTCGAGCGCGCCTACAAGGACGAGCGCCGCCGTGACGAGCGCGAACGCTCCGACCGCGAGCGCCTCGATCTGATCATGCAGAAGCGAACCTCCGACGGCTGATCATCGCAAGCCTGCCACAAGCTTCTTCAGTCATTGTGCAACTAACAAAACCGGCAAAGGGCGGACTTTCTTGGCCATTTCCCCACCCAGCGACATCGTCATGGACGTCGCCCGCGCAGCGGAGCCGGCCGATGTCGAGGCCGCGCGGGCAGCGCTCGCGAGAAGGGCGAATGGCGCCTCGGCACCGTTCGCGCTCGATCCCCCCGCGACGGTTGATGCCGGCTCCATTCTCTCGCGTGCAACGGCGGACAAGGCGGAAGCCGCCAATCCGGCGAAGAAGTTCCAGCGCTTCGAGGCGATGGTGCTGACGACCTTCATCCAGAACATGATGCCCAAGGACACCGAGGGCGTTTACGGCAAGGGCCTGGCCGGCGACATGTGGAAGTCGCAGCTCGCCGAAAAGGTGGCCGATGTCATGGCCGCGCATGGCGGCATCGGCATCGCCAGATCCATGCTTGCCGACCATTATCTTGACGGCAAGCACAAGGTGCCGGTCGGCCCCGTCGCCGGCGGAGCGCAGAAAACCGAGATCGACCGGCAGACCCGGCTTTCGACCTCGATGATCGAGGAGCTTGAGCGCAAAGCAGCACGGTCGATGACCGGCGACGAGACGACCATAAAAACAGATATTAAGATCTAGGGACCTACATGGCCGACCAAACGGACCTTTCCAACCTTCCCACACGCACCAACGCATTGGAGGCGCACGCCGCCGCGCGACCCGGCAACCTCGCCGCCATCATCGGCCGCATCGAGGAAGTCGTGGACGAGGAAACCGCCGGCATCCGCAGCGGAACGGCCTATGATCTCAAGGCCTCGAACGCGCGCAAGAGCCGGTATCTCTACGAGCTGAACCGCGCCATGAAGGGCGCCAACGAGATCGAATTCCTCGAGCAGCATCGCGAAGGCCTGCTGCGGCTGCGCCAGAAGCTGGCCAGGAACGAGGCGGCGATCCTTGCCCATCTCAACGCGGTCAACGAAGTCGCCACGCTTTTGAGGAATGCCATCCAGCGCGCCGATACCGACGGCACCTATTCGGCCGGTGAGTTCGGAATGGCGCGAGCCTGATTGAGATGGTCGAGGCGCAAGGACAGACCCGGTGATAAAATTCATCGCCGCCGCGCTGTGGATCTGCGCCGTGACGCTCGGCGCGGTCTTCTATTCCTTCCAGGCGGCGGGCCAGCGCGGCGCGGCCGAGCCGCCGAAGCCGATGCTGGGCGGCCTCGACTATGTCAAGACCGACATGATCTCGGTGCCGCTGCTGCGCGACGGCACGATCGAGGGCTATTTCCTCACCAAGCTCGTCTACACGGTGGAGCCGGACCAGATAAAGAAGCTGTCGATCCCGGCGCAGGCGCTGATGACCGACCAGGTCTATTCCTATCTCTATTCCAACCCGCAGATCGATTTCACCAAGAAGGAATCGATCGATCTCGACGCTTTCCGCAAGTCGATCCGTGACACCATCAACACCCGCGTCGGCGTCGAGCTGGTGCACGAGGTGCTGATCGACCAGGTCAACTTCCTGTCCAAGGACGATATCCGCGACAACGCGCTTCGGCGCCGCAAGAATGCCGGCGACACCGCGGCGGCGATGACCAAGCCTTTCCAGGCGGCGCCGGAGCATTGACTGCCTGGCCGCGTCCGGCGGCGATAGACATGGCCCAGTTCCCCTAAGCGATATGACGCAGGGTCACCGCGTTGACGTAAACGTCAACTCGAAGCTATATGCGCCTGTGGTCGCGCTGAGCGCGGCGCGTCTACCTCGCCCAGCGGCCAAGCGCCGGTGCGCGTCAACGCAACCAACGAGGAGAACCGCCATGGGCGTTCAGGAGATTGCCGACAAGATCAAGTCGCGCGTGGCAAGCGCCGGCTTCGAACATTCGGTCAAGTTCGACACCGGCAGCGACGGCGTCATCGTCATCGACGGTGCGACCGTCTCGACCACCGATGCGCCGGCCGACTGCACCGTCAAGCTGTCGCTCGACGATCTGGATTCGCTGATTGCCGGCGACCTCAATCCGACCATGGCCTTCATGTCCGGCAAGCTGAAGGTCGAGGGCGACATGACCGTCGCCATGGCGCTTAGCCAGTTGCTCGGCTGACCCTTTGCAAAAACAGCAACGCCGCCCGATGGGCGGCGTTGCTGTTTTTGTCGAACCTAGAGCAATTCCAGGAAAAGTGCGTAGCGGTTAGGCTCGGCGCCTTCGCCGTAGCCTTCCGTCCGGAATTGCGTGAAAACAAAGGCTTCAGGCGACGAAGCCCAGCGCCTGTCCCTTGATCTTGCGGCCGGCGGCCTTGATCGTGCCTTTGGCGCCATCCAGCGCGCCTTCCTTCAGCTCCAGCGCCAGAAGCCGGTGCCGCTCATAGGGGCCGGGCATGGCAAGCGCTCCCGTGCGGTCGGCCGAAAAGCCGAACCGCCCGTAATAGGGCGCATCGCCGACGAGCAGGATCGCGCCGTGGCCGAGCCGCGCGGCTTCAGCGAGTGCATGCCGCATCAGCGCCGAGCCGATGCCGCCGCTCTTCAAGCCCGGCTCGACCGCGAGCGGGCCGAGCAGCAGCGCTGCCGGACCGCCTTCGCCCAGCCTCACATCCCACAGCCGCACCGTGCCGACGACCGCGCCCGACGCAT
This sequence comes from Mesorhizobium sp. B2-7-2, assembly GCF_006440775.1. GTDB lineage: Bacteria > Pseudomonadota > Alphaproteobacteria > Rhizobiales > Rhizobiaceae > Mesorhizobium. The sequence continues at coordinate 27,121 of NZ_VFTZ01000014.1, forward strand.
CGCGGGCGACAAAGGCCAGGCCTTCCGAGGGCCGGCGGCCGCGCCGCAGCTTCTCGGATGACTTCTTCTTGCGCTTCGGCCCCATGGCGCGGTCGAGCAGCGCTTCGCGCGCCGCGACGTCGCCCGCGCCTTCGCCAAGGATGACGAAGGCAGGCGCCTGGGCGGCCCCCTCGTCCGGCGCGCCGCGCGAGCCAGCCTGTGCCCGCAGGGCCAGGGAGGGCGCAAACGCATTTTCAGGCGAAGTGGAAACCGGTTCGCCGTAAGAAAATGCGCCGAGAAGCGCTGCCGTCGAGCCGTTCTCCCCCGCGGAGAAAAGCTCAGCCGACGGTCCGGACGAGGGGGCAATTTCAGTGGCCGCGAAGGCCGATTTGGTCAGGTATTCCATGTCCGCGATCCTTCACGAGCGGAGATCTGTCCCACAAGCGAGCCCGGGCGGGCGACAGGCGCCCGCGCCGGTTTGATCTGAGCGGTTTCTTGCGAACTGCTCAGATCACGTAGGATCGGAGAGGTTCGAAGCCGTTGAAGGCGACCGCCGAGTAGGTGGTCGTGTAGGCCCCGGTGCCTTCGATCAGCACCTCGTCGCCGATGGTCAGCGACAAGGGCAGCGGATAAGGCGTCTTCTCATACATCACGTCGGCCGAATCGCAGGTCGGGCCGGCAAGCACGCAGGGCGCGGTCTCCGAGCCGTCATGACGCGTGACGATCGGATAGCGGATCGCCTCGTCCATTGTCTCGGCGAGACCGCCGAACTTGCCGATGTCGAGGAACACCCAGCGCACATTGTCGTTGTCGGCCTTCTTCGAGATCAGCACGACTTCCGACTTGATCACGCCGGCATTGCCGACCATGCCGCGTCCCGGCTCGATGATCGTCTCGGGCAGCGCGTTGCCGAAATGCTTGCGCAGGGCCGAGAAGATCGCCTGGCCGTAGGCCTGGGCCGCCGGCACGTCCTTCAGGTAACGGGTCGGGAAACCGCCGCCCATGTTGACCATCTTCAAGACGATGCCTTCCTCGGCGAGCGTCGCGAACACCTTCCTGGCGTCGCCCAGCGCGCGATCCCAGGCCGACAGGTCGGTCTGCTGCGAGCCGACATGGAACGACACGCCATAGGCGTCGAGGCCGAGGCCCTTGGCATGGCGCAGCACGTCGACGGCCATCGCCGGCACGCAGCCGAACTTGCGCGACAGCGGCCATTCCGCGCCTTCGCCGTCGGTCAGCACGCGGCAGAACACGCGCGAGCCGGGAGCGACGCGGGCGATCTTCTCGACCTCTTCGACGCAGTCCACGGCGTAGAGGCGGATGCCGAGCTGGTAGGCGCGTGCGATGTCACGCTCCTTCTTGATGGTGTTGCCGAAGGAAATGCGGTCCGCCGGCGCGCCGGCATCCATCGCCATCTCGACCTCGGCAACCGATGCGGTGTCGAAGGACGAGCCCATCGCAGCAAGCAGGCGCAGGATTTCCGGCGCCGGGTTTGCTTTCACCGCATAGTAGATCTTGGAATCGGGCAACGCCTTCTCGAAGGCGCGGAAATTGTCGCGCACGACATCGAGGTCGACGACGAGGCAGGGGCCGTTCGGACGTCGGGTGGCGAGGAAATCAAGGATGCGCTGGGTGGCCATCGGGTCTCTCCATAACGCCTTTCGGCGCGCAATAAGGCTGCGAGACGCGGGCTGTCGGCCTCGCGAACACGCGGTGGACAAAGGCGGGACGTCAATTCCATGGGACCAGCCGGTGGAGACCCCGGAACCATGAAATGCCGTCTCGCGGCGATGAACCTTGGCCTTGCCCGGCCTCGATTCGCTTTGTCTGCCTTGGCTTGGATGGGAGACCCGTCCGCACTGCCGGCAATGAAGGTGTGCCTCTTTAGTAACCCCGGTCTTTGGACAACCGGAAGAGAACCAGAAAGGCCCGCACCGTCGTTGCTTCAAGGTGTCCTCGGTCTTGTGGTTGGCCACTGACCGACTGGAGGGGTTGGCTCCAGTTACCTTACCGATTGCCCTCACCATTCGAGGATCGGCGGACACCCACAGGCACGTGCGACTTTGGGCAAGCGCGATATAGGAGCGAAGGATTTCACAATCAATAAAAATCGTATGCGCAGGTTGTAAAATTTCTGGCATCGAACAATGCTTGCCGCACTGTATCCGGATATCGAACGATGCCAGGAACTCAAGCACCGCTCAACGCCTTCCTCGATCTGCGCCAAATGCCTGTGGCGAATGCGGAATTGGGCCCGCTCGCAGGCCTTCGCCTTGCCGTCAAGGACATCTATGACGTCGCCGGCTACCGCACCGGCTGCGGCAACCCGCAAAAATTCGAGGAGGCGCACGCTGCCTCGAGCACGGCGCAAGCGGTGCAGACGATCCTCGACGCCGGCGCGCGATTCGTCGGCAAGACCCAGACCGACGAGCTGGCTTTCTCGCTGTTCGGCCAGAACGCGCATTTCCCCTACCCGGTCAATCCCGCCGCGCCCGGGCGCGTCACCGGCGGCTCCTCCTCCGGCTCGGCGGCCGCGGTTGCCGGCGGGCTGGCGAACATCGCCACCGGCTCCGACACCGGCGGCTCGATCCGCGCGCCGGCGAGCTTCTGCGGCCTGATCGGACTGCGCACCAGCCATGGCCGCATCCCGCTCGACGGCGCGATGAAGCTGGCATCGAGCTTCGACACGTTCGGCTGGTTCGCCGACGACATCGAGACCTATGAGACGGTCGGCAAGCTGCTGCTTGGCCGCGACCCGCACCAGCACCCGCTCAACCGGCCGCTGTCGATCCGCTGGCTTGACGCCTTCGTCACGGGTCCGGCCGAAGCCGCCGAATATGCGCGCATGAAGGCGCTGGCCGCCGGCGTGATCGGCCAGCCGGTAGAGACCGAATACGCTTTCGCCTCGTTCCCCGACGAGCTTTACTGGTGCTTCCGCCGCCTGCAGGCCTTCGAGGCCTGGCGCGAGCATGGTCCCTGGATTTCGGCCGGCGGCCGGCTCAGCCCGGGCGTCGAGGAGCGTTTCGGCTTCGGCCGCACCATCGACGCCAAGACTGCCGCCACCGAAGCCGCGCGCCGCCTGGCGTTCCGGGCCGAATTCGCGGCGCTGCTCGGCAACAATGGCTTTCTGGTGCTGCCCACCGTTCCCGGCGCGGCGCCGCTCGCTTCAAGCACGCCCGAACAGTTTCAGGCTTATCGCGAAAGGGCGCTGCATCTCCTGTGTCTTTCCGGTCTTTCGGGCTTTCCGCAGATCACCTTGCCGGTCGGCTCCGTCGACGACGCGCCCTTCGGCCTTTCGCTGCTCGGCCCTTCCGGCAGCGACGTTGCCCTGATACGGCTCGGCCGCAGGATTCTCGACGCGGCACGAAAGGTCTGACCATGGACACATTGACGCGCATGCGCGCCTTCATCGACGTGGTCGAGGCGGAAGGCTTTTCGGCCGCGGCGCGCAAGATCGGCCGCTCCAAGGCGCTGTTGTCGAAATATGTGCGCGAGCTGGAGGACGAGCTCGGCGCGCTGCTGCTCAACCGCACCACGCGCCAGTTCTCGCTGACCGAAGCCGGCCACACCTATTATCAGCGCGCCTCCGAGATCGTGCGTGAGGTCGACAGCCTCGCCGAGGCTGTGCGCCAGTCTTCCGGCGACGTTCGCGGCAGGATCAAGCTGTCGGCCGCCCGCACCTTCGCCGATGCGCCGATCGGTCAGTCGCTGGTCGACTTCGCCAGGCAGCACCCCGACATCGTGCTCGACATCCATCTCGACGACCGCTTCGTCGACTTGGTCGAGGAAGGTTTCGACCTTGCCGTGCGCATCTCGCGGCTGGAGAACTCCTCGCTGATCGCCAGGCGGCTGGCGCCGTTCTCGGTCAGGCTTTGCGCGTCGCCGGAGCTGATCGCCAGGCACGGCAAGCCGACACGGCCGCAGGATCTGGCCAACATGCCCTGCATCGTCGACACCAACGGCCGCTCGCTGGCCAACTGGCGCTTCAAGGGCGAAGGCGAAGACTCCATCAGCGTCGCCGTTTCGGGCCCGATCGAGGTCAACAGCCCGATCGTGGCAAGAGCCGCCGCGCTCTCCGGCCTGGGCTTCGCCATGCTGCCGGATTTCGTCGCCGCCCCCGACGTCGCGTCCGGCAAGCTGGTCACCGCGCTCGACGATCGTCTCCTGGCGGGCACCGGCATCTTCGCCGTCTACCCGCACCGCCGCTATCTGCCGGCCAAGGTGAGGGTCCTCGTCGATTTCCTGGTGCAGTGGTTCAAGACGCGCGACGCAGCGTGATAACCCGCGTCCCAATTTCGCCCCCTTTATGTTAACTCTCGGGTCTCACTCCCGAAGTCGATGGAATCGCGGCCCGGAATGCATCTGAAACGGCAAGCAACCATGCTGGCTTCGGTCCTCGCGGCCACATTCGCCTCGGTCGAGCAGGCCGAAGTGCACCCGCATGTCTTCGCCGAGGCTCGCCTCAACGTCATCCTCAGCCAGGATCACCAAAGTGTGACGGCGCTGCGTCACCTTTGGCGCTTCGATGACCTTTTTTCGAGTACGGTGATGATGGAGTTCGACAAGAACTCCGATCTGAAACTTGACGACAAAGAGCTCAAGGAAGTGGCCGACACCGTCCATTCCTCGTTGGCCGAGTTCAACTATTTCCAGCTCGTCACCCAAGACGGCAAGGACGTGCCGATGGTGCCGCCGCCGCATCTGATGGCGAACTTCGACAACGACCAGCTGATCATCCTGTTCGAGTCGCAGCCGAAGACGCCGATCAAGCTCGCCGGCAAAGTCGACATCGGCGTCTACGATCCGACCTTCTATACGGCGATCGACTTCACCGACGACGCCAACCTTGCCGTCGAAGGCCTGCCATCGACCTGCACCAAAAAGGTCATCCGGCCCGATCCTGACGAGGCGATCAAGGAAAACCAGAAGACCCTGACGGAGGCGTTCTTCAACGATCCGACAGGCACCAACATGAGCAAGATCTTCGCCACCAAGCTCGAGTTGAACTGCCCGCCGGAAGGATGATTTGGTGATGAAACCGTCGCTGCGCGCAAGCAGGTTCTGCAAAAGTGTCTCACGGTTTTGCGATCGGAAGCTGCGACAAACAAGGGAATCCAAGCGGATATTCGTGGGGCATCCCACGAAAATCCGCTTAGCGCTCGGCCTCTTGGCCGCCACCCTGGTGATCGCCCATATGCCTGTCGTCGCGCACGCGCAAAGTTCGCTCGGCATCGGCACCAATGACGGCATGGCGCCGACCGCAACGGGTCCGTTCGCCCATATCCTGATGTGGATCAATCTGCGTCAGCAGGAGTTCTACCATTCGCTGGCGGCCGCCATGAAGGCGATGCGCCAGGACGGCAGCAAGCTCTGGCTGCTGATCGGCCTGTCCTTCGCCTATGGCATCTTCCACGCCGCCGGCCCCGGCCATGGCAAGGCGGTGATCTCCTCCTATATGGTCGCCAACGAAGTGGCGTTGAGACGAGGCATCATGCTCTCCTTCGTCTCGGCGATGCTGCAGGGGCTGACGGCGGTGGTCGTCATGATGCTTGCCTATTTCGTGCTGCGCGGCACCGCGATCTCGATGACCGACGCGGCCTGGTTCCTCGAAATCTCGAGCTACGTGCTGGTGACGCTGTTCGGCGCCTGGCTTTTGTGGCGCAAGCTCGGGCCGTCGATCCTGCGCCTGTTCGGCAGGACGCCTGCCTACAGCCTGTCGGCCGCTCATGCCGGTCATTCGCATGGCGGGCATGCAGGGCATTCGCACGCTCATGCGCATGCACTGCACGAGCATGACGATCACGATCACGCCGATCACGACCACGACCACCACGACCATGGCCCAGGCGAAGTCTGCGACGCCTGCGGTCATTCGCATGCGCCGGACCCGGCGATGCTTTCGGGCGACCGCTTCGACTGGCGCACGGCCTGGTCGGCGGTGGCCGCCGTCGGCATCCGCCCCTGCTCCGGCGCACTGATCGTGCTGAGCTTCGCGCTGCTCAACGGCCTGTGGGTCGGCGGACTGCTGTCGGTGCTGGCGATGTCGATCGGCACCGCGATCACCGTCTCGGCGCTGGCGACGATAGCGGTGCTGGCGAAGAACTGGGCCGTCTATTTCGCCGGCGACGGACGCCTCGGCAACCGCATCCATTCGATCGTCGAGATCGGCGGCGCGGCCTTCATCTTCCTGGTCGGCCTGCTGCTGTTGTCGGCCAGCCTGTCTGGCGGCGTCTGATTTAAGGCCGGCTCGCCAAGGTGCGTTGAGATTCAGGTCAGGCCGAGCCGAAAATGGTGGCTTCCGAGAACCGGAGCGGAGCGTACTTAAGTACGTGAGCACCGGAAGCGCAGGAGGCTGCCATTTGCAGGCCGGCCTCACCTGAATATCAATGCACCTTTCCGCCCAGCTCGTCCTCGATATGCGCGCGGATAATTTCGTCGAAACTGCTTTCGGCGGCGAAGCCGAGTTCCCTCGCCCGCCTGGCCTCGAACCGCGTCGGCCAGCCTTTGACAATCGACCAGACGGTCTCGTCGGGCTGCTCGCAGATCCGCTTCGCGACCTCGGCGCCGGCGATGCGCTCCAGCGCCTCGATCTGCTCGCCGACTGTGACGGCGACGCCCGGCATTGTGAGGTTGCGGCGCGGACCAACCCCGTCGCCGTCGATCTCGGCTGCATGGATGAGGAAATTCACCGCCGAACGCGGGCTGGCATGAGTATGCAGCACCGATCGCGGCACCGGCAGGATCGCCTCCTGGCCGGCGAGCGGCTCGCGGATGATGCCTGAGAAGAAGCTCGACGCCGCCTTGTTCGGCTTGCCGGGGCGGACGCAGATCGTCGGCAGCCGGATGCCGATGCCGTCGAAGAAACCGCGCCGCGTATAGTCGGCAAGCAGCGCTTCGCTCATCTGCTTCTGCGTGCCGTAGGAGGTGAGCGGCGTCGGATGGAATTCGTCAGGGATGACATCCGGAAACGGCGCGCCGAACACGGCGATCGACGAGGTGAAGACGAGGCGCGGCGCGAACGCCGCCAGCCGCACGGCGTCGAACAGGGCGCGCGTGCCGTCGAGATTGACGCGGTAGCCGAGGTCGAAATTAGCCTCCGCCTCGCCCGAGACGATGCCCGCCAGATGGAAGATCACATCCGGGCGCGGAGCCACGAGAGCGGACATGGCGCCGGGCGCGGAAAGATCGCCGGTGTGGATCGAAACATCGACGCCGGCGATCTCCGGCGCCGGCGGCGCCGCGATGTCATGCAGGTCGAGCGCCGTGATCTTGCGCCCGCGCAAGGCGCCGTCCTTGGCCAGCCGTGCGATAAGCTTGCGGCCCACCATGCCGGCGGCGCCCGTGATCAGAATTCTCATCCTCAGAGACCTTTCTTGCGCTGGCTGCGTCCGCGCAGCCACAGGACGACGAACAACGCCACCATGAAGATGACGGCAATAACGGCTGCCAACACCATCGATACCTTGCCCGCGGCCAGCATGATGACCGGCAGGAAATAGGCTGCGAGGCCGAACAGGAGCAGTATCACGGCCGCGGCGATCGCCGCGTTGCGGGTGTCACGATCCATCAGCTGGCGGTCTTCGGTTCGAGGCTGTTCGGGTTCATCATCACGCCGCGATCAGTGATAGTGCCGGCGATCGCGCGGCGCATCATGCGCATGGTCGTGATCATGATGGTGGTCGTGCTCGTCATGGCTGTCCGCGCATTGGCCGAATTCGGGTTCGACAGTGGCATGCTCGATGCCATGCTCGGCCGCAAGCCGTTTCTTGATGGCGCTCACCGCGGCATGCGCATCGACGCCGTCGTTCAGGCAAGCATGCAGCGTCGCCATGTTGCTGGTCCCGTCGAGCGACCAGACATGCATATGGTGCACCTCGCGCACGCCCTTGACCGCGCCTTCGATGTCCTTGGCGATCAGGTCGCGATCGAGGCTGGCCGGCACGCCTTCGAGCAGGACGTGGGCCGCCTGGCGCATCAGCGACCATGCCGTCGACAGAATGAGCAGCGACACCAGCACCGACAGGATCGGATCGATGGGCGTCCAGCCGGTTGCCAGGATGATGAGCGCTGCCGCGATTGCCGCGGCCGAGCCAAGCAGGTCGCCCAGCACATGCAGGATGGCGCCGCGCATGTTGAGGCTTTCCCGATCGCCGCCATGCAGCACGAAGAAGGAAGCGATGTTGACCAGCAGGCCTGCCACCGCCACCACCAGCATCGGCCCGCCGAGCACCGGCGCCGGGTTCATCAGCCGCCCCCAGGCCTCGTAGACGATCCAGAGCGCAATGACGAAGATGGCGATGCCATTGGTATAGGCGACCAGCGTCTTCACCCGGGCGAAGCCATAGGTGAGGCGGCCGGTGGCCGGACGGCCTGTCAGGTGAAAGGCATACCAGGCAAGGCCGAGCGCGATGGCGTCGGCCAGCATGTGCCCGGCATCGGCGACCAGCGCCAGCGATCCGGTCAGCCAGCCGCCCAGCGCCTCGGCGACCATGAAGCCCGCGGTCAGGCAGGTCGCGATCAGCACCCGCTTCTTGTCGGTCGAGCCATGCACATGGCCGGAACCGGCCAAGCCGTGATCGTGCGAGCCATGGTCATGCGCCATCGCTGAACTCCTGTCACGCGCCGAAATCAGCGCGGAAATCCTCGAGCCGCCGCTTCTGGCCGCCTGCTCCGTCGAAATTCGCCGGATCGAGCCAGCCCTCATAGGCGTTGCGCAAGGCCGGCCATTCCTTGTCGATGATCGAATACCACGCCGTGTCGCGGTTTTCACCCTTGACCACAAGGTGTTGTCGGAAGATGCCTTCGAACCTGAAGCCGAAGCGCTCGGCGGCGCGCTTCGATGGCTCGTTGCGGTTGTTGCACTTCCACTCGTAACGGCGGTAGCCGAGATCGTCGAAGAGGTATTTCGCAAACAGGAACTGCGCCTCGGTCGCGGCCGGCTTGCGCGAGATCAGCGGACCCCAATAGATGTTGCCGATTTCGCCGACGCCGTTATTGGCGTCGATGCGCATCAGCGTCTGACGCCCGGCGATCTTGCCGGTCGCTCTGTCGATGACGGTGAAGAACAGCGGGTCCTCGCTCGCTTCGGCCTTGTCCAGCCAGGGCTGGAAGGCCGCGCGGGTCTCCGGCGGATAGTCCGGCAGCCAGGCGAAACGTCCGCCGGCGTCGGGCACCGACGACGCTTGGTAAAGACCATCGCCATGCCTTGCCGCGCTCAGCGGCTCGAGCCTGACCGTGCGTCCCTCGATCGGCTTTCGTTCCGGCCGCGGGCGCGGCTGCCAATTCTTCAGATCTTCCGACACGACCACTCCAATCCGTTTGACTTTTGCTGGCGGACGGTCACAAAAACGCTCGCTCACAGAAAGAACCACAGGGACGGGAAAAATGCTCCACACGATCGCGGCCTTCGACCGTCTCGGCGAGGAAAATGCCTTCGCGGTGCTGGCGAGGGCTACCGCGCTTGCCCATCAGGGTCGCGATATCGTCAATCTCGGCATCGGCCAGCCCGACTTCAAGACGCCGCAGCACATCGTCGAGGCGGCGATCAAGGCGCTGCGCGACGGCCACCATGGCTACACGCCGGCAAACGGCCTCTTGGCCACCCGCGAGGCCGTGGTACGCCGCACTTTGACCACCACCGGTGTCGAGGTGTCGCCCGAGAACGTGATGATCCTGCCCGGCGGCAAGCCGACCATGTTCGCCGCGATCCTGATGTTCGGCGAGGCCGGCACCGAGATCCTCTATCCCGATCCCGGCTTTCCGATCTACCGCTCGATGATCGAGTTCACCGGCGCGACGCCGGTGCCGGTGCCGATCCGCGAGGAAAACGGCTTTGCCTTCTCGGCCGACGAGACGCTGGCGCTGATCACGCCCAGGACCAGGCTGCTGATCCTCAACTCGCCCGCCAATCCGACCGGCGGCGTCACCCCGCGGGCCGAGATCGAGAAGCTGGTCAAGGGCCTGGAGAAGCACCCTGAGGTCGCGATCATGTCCGACGAGATCTACGACGTCATGACCTATGATGGCGAGACCCACTGCTCGCTACTCAACTTCCCCGAGATCCGCGACCGGCTGATCGTGCTCAACGGCTGGTCGAAGACCTGGGCGATGACCGGCTGGCGCATGGGCTGGTCGATCTGGCCGAACGGCGACAAGGGTGCGCATCTCTACGACAAGGTTCGCAAGCTGGCGGTGAACTGCTGGTCCTGCGTCAACGCGCCGAGCCAGTATGCCGGCATCGCCGCGATCGACGGCCCGCAGGACGACGTCGAAAAGATGATGCGCGCCTTCGACAACCGCAGGAAGATCGTGGTCGAAGGGCTGAACGCGCTGCCGGGCATTTCCTGCATCACGCCGAAGGGCGCCTTCTATGCCTTCCCCAATGTCTCGAAGACCGGCTGGAAGGCCAAGAAGCTTGCCTCGGCGCTACTCGAGGATGCCGGCGTGGCGCTGATCGGCGGCCCCGATTTCGGCGTGCTCGGCGAAGGCTATATCCGGCTTTCCTACGCCAATTCGGAGGAGAACATCCTGCGCGCGCTGGAGCGGATCGAGGCGTTTTTGGCAAAGTGAGCTCGGTTCCCTCGGTCGGCGATGTTCCCCTCTGGTGAGTGGCTCGCCCCGAGCCACCATTATTGCATCCTTGCGGCCGGCCGGAGTCCGCCGGCATGGTCTTTGCAAACATCGTCACCGCATGATGACCGGGCGCAGGCACGTGTTTGATCCAGCGCAAGGTGCCGGACTGCCCCACGTCGTAGGATTACGCATGCAACGTCAGGACAGACCCCATGCGCAAAGGCTTGATGAAATCGGCGGCCGCAATCAGCGGCGTCTTGGCCCTTGTCCCCGGGGCCGCGTGTGCACAGGCATTGGATGCCGACAGATATGCCTATGGTCCTGGGATGATGTGGTGGGGCGGAGGTTGGGCGATGATTTTCGGTCCGTTGTTCATGATCCTCTTTTTCGTCGTCCTTGTGGGTGCCGTCACCCGCTGGCAGCGGGGGCCGGGCGCGGTGCCACCCCATCAGACGTCGCCGGGTCGCATGCCTCTCGACATTCTCAAGGAGCGCTTTGCGCGCGGCGAGATCGACAAGAACGAGTTCGAGGAACGCCGCCGAGTGCTCGGCGACTAAAGCAATTCCAGGAAAAGTGTGAGCGGTTAGGCCCGGCGCCGCCGGCTCATCCGCGCCCGACAAACGGCATCTTCGTCGCCATCACGGTCATGAACAGCACATTGGCGTCGAGCGGGAGGCTGGCCATATGCAGCACCGCGTCGGCGACGCGCTGCACATCCATCACCGCTTCGGCGGCGATCGAGCCATTGGCCTGCGGCACGCCCACCGTCATCGGCTGCGCCATCTCGGTCAGCGCATTGCCGATGTCGATCTGGCCGCAGGCGATGTCGAAGGGCCGGCCGTCAAGCGCCAGCGTCTTGGTGAGCCCGGTGATCGCGTGCTTGGTCGCCGTATAGGGCGCTGAGCCCGGGCGCGGCGTATAGGCAGACACCGAGCCGTTGTTGATGATGCGGCCGCCCATCGGCTTCTGCCGGCGCATGGCGCCGAAGGCTGCGCGAGCACACAGGAACGATCCCGTCAGGTTGACGCCGACGACGTCGTTCCAGACCTCGACCGGGATCTCGTCAATCAGTGTCGACTTGTAGCCCATGCCGGCATTGTTGAAGAGCAGGTCGACGCGGCCGAAGCCTTCGAGCACGGTCTCGAACATGTCGTCGACTTCGTCGGCCTTGCTGATGTCGCAGGCGATGGCCAATGCTTTGGCTTGCGTCTTGCCCGCATCGGCGATCGCCTCTTCCAGCAGCGTCTTGCGGCGGCCGCAGAACACCGTGTTCCAGCCTGCCTTGAGCAGCGCCGTCGCGACGCTCTTGCCGATGCCGGTGCCGGCGCCGGTAACGATGGCGGTCTTCTCTGCTATGGCTGTCATCGCCGTCCTCCGGTCATGGATGGAAAGACGTGGCATCGCAAATGACAGGGATGATGGCAAGCCGCTGCTGGCGATAAAAAACGGCCAACAAAAAGGGCGGCCATTGGCGACCGCCCCGATCTGAACCGCGCTTGGGAGGAGGAAAAGCCGGTCCGACTGATTAGAATGATGCGCTTGCTGGGTTAACGGAAGATTAACGACCGGCAAGGCGTCCCCGAAAGACGTTTACCAAGCCGAATCACCACGGTGAATTGGGCGCCGTTCCTGCCGGCACCTTGGCCGCCGAAACCGTCGCCTCGACATGATCGACCAGGGCGTCCGGCAGGCCGAGCCGGCCGGCGAGCAGGTCGAGATAACCGCGCTCGGTGCGCGTGTCGGGATCGATGGTAAGCCGCGAGGCGGTGTAGAGTTCGAGCTTCTGCGCATCGGTCTTGGCGCCGGCGACCAGCGTGTCGAGATCGAGCGGGCTTTCGAGCTCGGCAAGCAGGAACTTTTCCGCTTCGGCGCCGATGCCCGCGAGCTTGAGCTTGTCGGCGATCTTCTTGCGCTCGTCATCGTCGACATGGCCGTCGGCCTTCGCCGCCGAGATCATCGCCCTGACCAGCGTCAGCGTGAACTCGGCCTCGCCCTGCGGCGCCTGCGAGGGGTGGAAGGCCGTGTCGGCCGGCGGTGGTAACAGTTCCGGCTGGCCGGCTGCTGGTGCCTGCGCCGGCTCCTTGCCGGCCTTGTAGTTCTGATAAGCCTTGCAGGCGAGGCCTCCGATCGCAGCCAGGCCGCCGAGCTTGACGGCCGCGCCCGTCACCTGCCGGCCAGTGCCGGTGCCGAGCAGCACGGCTGCCAGCGCGCCGGCGGCGAGCGGATTGTCCTTTGCCATCTGCACCGCCTGCCCCGCCTTGTCGCGGACAGTCGAGCCGGTCCCGGGGATTTGCGAGCCGAGAAGGTCGTCGAGCAGCTTCTTGGGATCGAGCATCAATGCCTCCAGAATGGGCCCGGCCGAACGCGCCCGGGCAGGGTTTCGGACCGGCAAGAGGTAGGCCCCGTGCATCGACATTACAATGACGGGGGCAGCTTTTCGCTCGCAGAGCTGGCCGCTCTAATTGCCGATATGGCGCTTGCCGCCGCGCGCTTGCGCCAGCTTGACCTGGCGGTGGCGTTCGGCATAGCGCTCGCGATCCTCGTCGGACCGCGCCTCAAAGCAATGCGGGCATGAGACGCCGATTGCGTATTTCGGCGACAGCCGGTCCTCGACCGTCAGCGGATGCCGGCAAGCCCGGCAGAGCTCCGCCTCCCCCTCGACCAGACCATGCGAGACGGAGACCCGTTCGTCGAACACGAAACATTCGCCTTGCCAGAGGCTCTCTTCGGCCGGCACGTCCTCCAGATATTTCAGGATGCCGCCCTTGAGATGGAAGACGTCTTTGAGGCCGAGCGATTTCACATAGGCCGTCGCCTTCTCGCAGCGAATGCCGCCGGTGCAGAACATCGCCACCTTGCGGCCTTCGAGCTCTCCACGATGCTGCTCGACCCAGGCGGGGAACTCGCGGAAGCTGGTGGTCTTGGGATCGACCGCGCCCTGGAAAGTGCCGAGCGAGACTTCGTAGGCGTTGCGCGTGTCGATGACGAGCGTGTCGGCATCCGATATCAGCGCGTTCCAGTCGGCCGGCGCGACATAGGTGCCGGCGCTCGCCGCCGGATCGATGTCCTCGACGCCCATGGTGACGATCTCGCGCTTCAGCCGCACCTTCATGCGGTGGAACGGCATTTCGGCGGCGGCGCTGTATTTGATTTCGAGACCGGTAAGGCCTTCGGTGGCTTGCAGATGGTCGATCAGCGCGGCAATCGCGTCCTCGTTGCCGGCAACGGTGCCGTTGATGCCTTCATGCGCCAGAAGCAGCGTGCCCTTGATGCCGCGGCCGCAGCAGAAGGCGGCAAGCGGCGCGCGAAGGGCCTCGTATCCGCCGAGCCGCGCGAATTTATAGAGCGCGGCGACGCGGACTGGCTGAATTTCCATGGCTGTTGTCATGGTCATGCCACTAGACCGTGGTGAAAGCGGTTTCAAGGCGGAGGAGCCTCAAAGGCCGGCGGCGATCCGTTGCGCGGCATCGCGACACGCCTGCCTTCGTGGACTTGGCATATCCCTTCTGCTAATCGGTTTAAAATGATCGAGATGGAGACCAGCACATGACCAGCAAGACTGAAAAGCTCCTGTCGCTTCTCAACGGTCAACCGGTCATCCCGGTGCTGAAGATCGCCAATGTCGCGGACGCGGTGCCACTCGCCCGTGCCTTGTCGCGCGGTGGCCTTCCGGCGATCGAGATCACGCTACGGACCGCCGATGCGCTGGAAGCGATCCGCCGTGTGGCCGCCGAGGTCGAGGAAGCCTTGGTCGGCGCCGGCACCATTCTAGACGCGAAGCAGTTCGACGAAGCAGCCCGCGCCGGTTCGAAATTCATCGTCAGCCCCGGCATCACCGGCCAGCTCCTCGACGCGGCCAAGGACAGCCCCGTGCCGCTACTGCCCGGCGCCATCACGCCCGGCGAGATCATGGCCGCGCGCGAAGCCGGCCTGCGCTTCCTGAAATTCTTCCCGGCCGAGCAGTCCGGCGGCATCGCTTCGCTGAAGGCTTTCGCCTCGCCGCTCGCCGACGTGAAATTCTGCCCGACCGGCGGCATTACGGCCAAGAATGCCGCCGACTATCTGAGCCTGCCCAACGTCATCTGCGTCGGTGGCTCCTGGGTCGCGCCCGACGATCTCATCAAGGCCGGCAAGTGGGACGAGATCGAAGCGCTCGCACGCGAGGCAAGCAAGCTCGCCAATTAATCCGCCGGATCACCAGGGCAACGGGCCGTTCTCGTCGAAATAGCCGCCCGTCGGTCCGCCGGCCTCCAGCGTCGCCAGCCGCACGATGATCTCGGCCGCCTGCTGGACAGTGCGGTGCCCCCTGCCCCCGTTCAGGTCTGTCGCAGTGTAACCGGGAGCAGCGGCGTTGACCGCTATGCCGCGCGGCGAAAGTTCCCTGGCGAAAGCCACCGTGACGGCATTGAGCGCCGTCTTCGAGCTGCCATAACTCATGAGATTGGGCGACTGGCTGTCGCCGGACGCGCGCGCGATCGAGCCCATATAGCTGCTGACCATGACGACCCGGGCTGCGGGCGTTGCCAGGAGCAGCGGCAGAAACGCCTGTGTGACCCGAACCGGGCCGAAGACGTTGACGTCATAGGTGGCTTTCATGTCATCTACACTCTCGCGGCTCGGCGGCCGCTCATAGCGGCCGTCCGGGCCGAGCGCCTCGACATAGCCGGGTGCAATGCCTGCATTGTTGACCAGCACCTCCAAGGCAGGCGCCCGCGCCGCGACTGTCTTGGCCGCAGCCGCCACGCTATCGTTGCTGGTAACGTCGAGTTCGAGCCACTCGACGTCGAACCCTTCGCCGCGCAGCGCCTGCGCCGCTGCCTCGCCGCGCTCGGCGTCGCGAGCACCGAGCCAAACCTTGAATCCCATGGCGGCCAGCCGACGGGCGGTCTCAAGCCCGATACCTTTGTTGGCGCCGGTAACCAGCGCGTTCTTTTGCGTCGTCATTCCAGGTCTCCTTCTTGGCGACCTAGACATGGCATCAACCGACCTACTTCGCGCGCCGGATCCTCGCGTCCTCTTGCCTAATCCTCTCAGGTGCGCGTCTTCGCGTCACCAGGTGCGCGTCTTCGCGTCACCAGGTGCCGCGTCACATGGTTGCGCGGCCTGCATGGATCGCACATGCTGCAACGATGAACGAAGCGCTGCACGAATTGATCGTGATCGCCGGCCGCCATGCGCGCGGACGGCGGACGAAGACCGCTATCCCGCGCGTAACGATCGGCTGCAGCGAAGTCCCGACGCCGCCGCTGCCCGAGCTCTGTCAGCCGACCACGCTCTTTGTCCTGCAGGGAACCAAAACGGTGCTGATCGGCGACCGCACGCTTGCCTACGGCGCCGGCAGCTATTTCGTCTACGCGGTCGAGACACCCGCCACCAGTCAGCTCATCGAGGCGAGCGTCGCGCAGCCTTACATGGCCGTCGCATTGTCACTCAATACCGAGCTGATCGCCGGCCTGCTCATCGAGCACAAGCCGGCGATCGATGGCGATAGCTTCGTGACCAATCATGTCGACGACTTGCTGCTCGATGCGTGGCGCCGGATGCTGCGGCTGCTCGACAGGCCGGGCGAGATTCCTGTTCTGGCGCCGATGCTCGAACGCGAGATCGCGTTCCGGCTTTTGCAAGGCCCGCAGGGCGAAAAGCTGCGCCAGCTCGCGCGCACCGACGGCCGCCTTTCGCAGATCCGCCGCGCCACGGCCTGGATCCGGGCGCATTACAACGAGCCGATCGATGTGACGCAATTGGCCGAGCTGTCGCATATGAGCAATGCCGCCTTTCATCGCCATTTTAAGGCGGCGACGGCGATGAGCCCGATCCAGTATCAGAAGCAGCTTCGTCTATTGGAGGCGCGCCATCTGCTGATCGCCCGACCGGGCAGCGCGGCGCATGTCGCGTTCACCGTCGGATACGAAAGCGCCTCCCAGTTCAGCCGCGAATATGCGCGTCAGTTTGGATTGCCGCCCGCGCGCGACGCCGCGCGACTTCTGGCCAAGGGCGAAGCGGCTGCGCTGGAAGTCGACTGAGCATAAAAACCCGGCCGGCTTGCACCGACCGGGAATAGGACCTGGATGCAATCAGTGGCCGCGTTGGGTCTGGCGGGCTCGCCTATTTCGTCTGGAAGCGCGCGACCGAGAGGAACTTCACCGCGTTGCCCGTGAACCGGCTTGCGTCCGGCACTCCGCCATCCGCCTGGAAGCCGGCCGTATACACTTCGCTCGGCGGCGTATGCACGATGTTGTAGGCATAGCGCGGCGCTGTCGTCGGGTCGGATACCGCGGCAATGTTGACGCCGCTGCCTAACGCCCAGCGCGCGGCTTGCGGCGGCGTCGCCACCACCATGGCCTTGGGCCCGGGCTTCAGATCGTGGGCAGACGCCCTGGCTTCCTTGGCCGTCGTCTTCACGCCGGCGCCAATCGCCTGCGCCGGATCGCTCCCGGCCGGGAGCGCGGCAATGGCCTGGCGCGGCGAGGCCGCATCGACGCCCGACGGATCGTTGAACGCGGAGCGCGGCTCCGGCTCGGTCAGCGACGCAAGCTGGTATTCGGCGCCGCCGACGCCATCGGCCCCGACGGTGGCATTGGCCTGTTCGAGAACGGCTTTGATCTCGTCCTGCTTGCCGGGCTGCGGCCGCGCGGTCGGCAGCACGGAGAACGCGTCGGTCGCGCTCTTGTCCTGCGAAGCGGTTTCGGCCAGCGCCAGAAGCACGTTCTTGTCCTTCGGCACCAGTTCGGCCAGCGTCGAGCGGTCGGGACGCCAAGTCGGCAGCGGGATGTTGTTGACCGCTACCTGCGCCGGGTCGGCGCTCGCGGCCTCAGCGGCACTGGCCGTGCCGAACGGAACCTTGCCGGGCACGGGCGCCTGCGCCGTCGAAACCGCCTGCTCGGTCGTCGCCGAGGCATCCGCCATGGCGAACGGCACGTTCTGCGGCGTCTGCTGGCCGACATCGACCTTCGGACGCGGCGCGAAGTCGGGCAACGGGATTTCCTTGGGCGGCAGGGCGGCGATGATCGTCTCCGGCGTATCCTGCTGCGGCTGCTGCTGCTCGTCGGCGCTGTCATCCGCGATCTGCGGGATGCTGGCGCGCTTGGCATCCTTCGGCGAGACAATCGCGATGCCCGGAAGATTGCTGTCGCGTGCCGTGGCGGCGCTCGCGACCTGAACCTGCTTCACGGCTTTCCGCTGCGGCGCCGGGGCACTTTCGTCGGCGGCGTCGTCGGCCTCGTCGGCACCGCCGCCGAACAAGGCCGCAAGCAGGCCGCCGGAGCGCTTGGTCGAGCCGCCGGCGCTGGCCAGTTCGATGTTCGGGGTGCCGGCTCCCTTGCGGGCCTGGTACGCTGCCACCGCTTGCTCATAGCCGGGCAGCGGGCGTCCGTCACTCGGCACATGCAGCGTCTTGCCGTTGGGGAACAGGCTGACCAGTTCCTGGCGGCTGATGCCCGGCCAATGGCGCACGTTGCCGACATCCATATGCACGAAGGGCGAACCGGAAGTCGGGTAATAGCCAACGCCGCCGCCCTGCATCTTAAGGCCGATGTTGCGCAGTTTCTTCAACGGCACGCCGGGGATGTAGAAATCCATCGCCTTGCCCAGCATGTGCTGGCTCTTCTCGGCGACGCCGCGGCTGCGCGAGCGCAACAGCGCGTTGGTCGACGGCGAGCGATAGCCGCAGACGACCTGGATATAGTCGGTCGCGCCGCTTTCGCGATAGGCTTCCCAGACGAGGTCGAGCAGCCGCGGGTCCATTTTGGTCGGCTCGTTGCGGCGCCAGTCGCGCAGGATGATGTTGATCTTGCGCAGGCCTTCGGGATCGTAGCGGCCATTGCGCTTGTAGACGATCTCGGCCTTCTCGTGGGTGTGCAGGTGATAAAGCTTGAGCGTACGAACCTCGGCCCGGGCGCCCGATGTCGCCGCGGACAGAAAACCGACGGCCAAAATCACGAACGTCAGCCACCTCGGCCAGACGCTCATGTGAAAATGCCGCCCGTTTTTATGTCGTTCGACTTCGTTCAAATCAAAAGGCCTTGCAGGCTGCCGTTTGTCCCCGGATTTGACCAAACGGATGCGTGGTTTTCACATCCGAATATCGATCCTAATGGTTAATCATCGTTTATTGAAGCCGAAATGCGGTAACACCGTGGCGATATCCCGTCAAAAATGATGCACAGCATTTCGTGGTAAACCGCTGGTTTATATCAACAATCCGGCCTCGCTCAGAACACGATCTGTTACCGTTAGCGTTAATGCGTGATCCTCGGCAACGCCAACCGCTGAAAACCAAGCGTTTTCAGGTCAAAAGCGACAATTTGACTCGGATTTTAGGCAGGCAAGCTGGTTCGAGCCTTGCCTGTCACGAGGCAAGCCGGTCGACGCGACCAGCTTCGGGATCAATGCCATATTCCTTCAACTTGCGGTAGAGCGTCGAGCGGCCGATGCCCAACCGCCGGGCGACTTCGCTCATCTGGCCGTTGTAATGGTCGATCGCAAGCTTGATCATCTCGAGCTCGACGTCGGCCAGCGCCCGCACATTGCCGCGCTCATCGAGCGCACGGAGCGTTCCGAAACGCGGCTGCGGCCTGGCTGGCGCCCCGCCGTCGGACAAAGCAGGTCCCGTCGTGTCGGCAACCTCATCCCCATGCAGGGTCGCATCCGCAACCGTATCTGCGATGGCGGATGCCGGTTCCGCTCCGAGATTGACCGTTCCTTCCACTTGCGCCCGGATCTGCGGGAATTCCTCCTCGGTCAGCACATCGCCCTCGGCAAGCACCGACGCGCGGAAGACCGCATTCTCCAGCTGGCGGATGTTGCCCGGCCAGTCATAGGCCTGGAGCATCGCAAGCGCCGTGGCAGATATGCCGGCAAGGCGGCGGCGCGGATCGGTCGGAGCGACCTTTTCCATGAAATGCCGGACCAGGTAGGGAATGTCGTCGCGGCGGTCGCGCAGCGGCGGCACGAAGATCGGGTAGACGTTCAGCCGGTAGAACAGGTCCTCGCGGAACTTGCCGTCCTTGACCTGCTGCAGAAGGTTGCGGTGCGTGGCCGAGATCAGCCTTATGTCGACCTTGACGGTCGAGCGGCCGCCGACAGGATCGACCTCGCCTTCCTGCACGGCGCGCAAAAGCTTGACCTGGACGTCGAGCGGCAAGTCGCCGATCTCATCGAGGAACAGCGTGCCCGAATGCGCCTCGACGAATTTGCCGGTGTGCTTGTCAGTGGCACCGGTGAACGAGCCCTTCTCATGGCCGAACAGGATCGATTCGACCAGATTGTCGGGGATAGCGCCGCAATTGACCGTGACGAAGGGCTTTGAGCGGCGGTCGCCGCTGCCTTGGATGGCGCGCGCCACCAGTTCCTTGCCGACGCCGGATTCGCCTTCGATCAGGATCGGGATGTTGGAGGCCGCCGCCTTTTGCCCGAGGCGTATCACACGGTCCATTGCCGGGCTGCGCGTGATCATGTCCTTGAAGGTGAGATGCCCGCCGCCGCGCCGCCGCGACACACGCTTCATCTCGTCCTCGACGGCTTCTACCTTGAGCGCGTTGGAGATCGCGGTCTGCAGCCTGTCGGGCGACGCCGGCTTGACGACGAAGTCGAAGGCGCCGTGCCGCATCGCCGAGACGACGGTTTCGATGCCTCCCTGGGCGGTCTGCACGATGACGGGAATGTTGATGGCGCGCTCGCGCATCGCCCTCAGCACGCCGATGCCGTCGAGACCGGGCATGACGAGATCGAGAATGACGACGGAGACCTCGCGCGCGTTCGGCCCGTCGAGCACGTCGAGGCCGGCGGCGCCGCTGTCCGTGACGATCGCGGTGTGGCCGAACTTGGTCAACGCGGCCTCGACCAGCCTGCGCTGTACCGGATCGTCATCGACTATGAGTATGGAACCTGTCATGACTGTTTGAGTTGTCCGCCCGAGAAAATCCCATGGATCATCTTGGCACAGGGTTCTAAATAAGGTTTCAAAAAACCCGGTGAACGAATTCCTTAGGATTTGACCGGCTTCTCCTTTCCCTTTGATTCTGGCTCTTGGCTCAAAGAAGGTATCGTCGATGCGCATGATGTTTGGTCGGCGGCTTGCGGCCCCAGCGTCCGGCCAGGGCGCGGCGGAGCTTGGCGACCTGCCGGAGTGGAATCTCGCCGATCTCTATTCGGGCATGGAAGCGCCCGAGTTGAAGCGCGACATCGCCAAGGCGGCCAGCGACGCCATCGCCTTCGAAGCCCGCTGGAAGGGCACTTTGGCCACCGAGGCCGGGCGCGGCGGCGCCGGCCGGCTCGGCGAGGCGCTGAAAACCTATGAGGCGCTCGAGGAGCTGATCGGCCGCATCGTCTCCTATGCCGGCCTCGTCTATGCCGGCAACACCGCCGATCCGCAGCGCGCCAAGCTCTATGGCGATGTCCAGGAAAAGATGACGGACGCCAGCGCCCATCTCCTGTTCTTCGCGCTCGAGCTGAACCTGATCGACGATGCGGCGATCGAGAACGCTTTGGCCGCCGACAAGGCCTTCGGCCACTACCGGCCCTGGGTGCTCGACCTCAGGAAGGACAAGCCCTACCAGCTCGAGGATCGCGTCGAGCAGTTGTTCCACGAAAAGTCGGTCACCGGGCGCGGCGCCTGGAACCGCCTGTTCGACGAGACGATGACCGACCTGCGCTTCGACGTCGACGGCGAGGAGCTGACGCTCGAGCCGGCGCTGAACCGATTGCAGGATGCCAATGGCGAGGTGCGCCGCCGTGCTTCCGAGGCGCTCGCGGCGACCTTCCGCAAGAACCTGCGCACCTTCACCCTCATCACCAACACCTTAGCCAAGGACAAGGAAATCTCCGACCGCTGGCGCGGCTTCCAGGACATCGCCGACTCGCGCCACCTCGCCAACCGCGTCGAGCGCGACGTCGTCGACGCGCTAGCCGAGGCCGTGCGCGAGGCCTATCCGCGGCTGTCGCATCGCTACTACGCGATGAAGGCGCGCTGGCTCGGCATGGAAGTGATGAACCACTGGGACCGCAACGCGCCGCTGCCGGAGACGCCGCAGGCCGTGATCCGCTGGGACGACGCAAGGGACACAGTGCTTTCCGCCTATCAGCGCTTCTCGCCCGACATGGCCGAAATCGCCCGCGGCTTTTTCGATCGCAGATGGATCGACGCGCCGGTGCGGCCGGGCAAGTCGCCCGGCGCCTTCGCGCATCCGACGGTGCCGTCGGCGCATCCTTATGTGCTGCTGAACTACATGGGCAAGCCGCGCGATGTGATGACGCTGGCGCATGAGCTCGGCCATGGCGTGCACCAGGTCCTGGCCGCCGGCCAGGGCGCGTTGATGGCTTCGACGCCGCTGACGCTGGCCGAGACCGCCTCCGTCTTCGGCGAGATGCTGACCTTCCGTTCACTGCTCGAGCAGACCGCTGACCGCCGCGAGCGCAAGGCCATGCTCGCCCAGAAGGTCGAGGACATGATCAACACCGTCGTGCGCCAGATCGCCTTCTACGAGTTCGAGCGCAAGGTGCATGCCGAGCGCAAGAACGGCGAGCTGACCTCGGACAGGCTCGGCGAATTCTGGCTGGAGGTGCAGGCCGAGAGCTTGGGGCCGGCGATCAAGCTGCGCGAGGGCTACGAGGTCTTCTGGACCTACATCCCGCATTTCATCCACTCGCCTTTCTACGTCTATGCGTATGCCTTCGGCGATTGCCTGGTGAATTCGCTCTACGCCGTCTACCAGAATGCCGAGCGCGGATTTCAGGACAAGTATTTCGAGATGCTGCGCGCCGGCGGCACGAAGCATCATTCCGAGCTTCTGGCACCCTTCGGCCTCGACGCCACCGATCCCGCTTTCTGGCAGATCGGCCTTGGCGTGATCGGTTCGCTGATCGACGAATTGGAGACGCTCGACAATTGACGACAGCAACGGCGCAGGCATCGACCGTAATAGTTTAGCCGGAACGCATATTAGCAGGATCTATTCTTACCCTAAATAGCTGTTCTTGAATAACTCTCCGGCGCATTTTTCAACTAGCTTTCGACAAGCCATATGATAGCGTCCGGCCTCAAGCTCAGCCGGACGCATCGCGCAGGCCAGAGATGGCCGATCGCGCCGCCACGGCGAATGCGATGACGGCCGTCGGCTTCGGACAAGGCCAAACGCCGATGGCTCGATTGAAGCCCGGCGATTGCGCCGACCACGGAACCTTTGACGATCCCTGGCGTGAGCTCGTCTTTCCGGGCCTCAGCCGACAGATCGGACTGGAGAGGGAAATGAGCACTTTCTTCTACATGCTCCTGGCGTTCGTTGTGGGTGTCCTGGTCGGCTGGTTTATCTGGGGCCGCCTGCGCGGCGAGCTAGACAGCCTGCGTGGCGATCTCGACCGCACGCGAAGCGAGCGCGACAGGCTGCGCGCCGATAGCGATCGATTGAAGGGCGAGCTCGACGCCAGCGGCCGTGCCCGCGCCGATCTCGAAAGCCGGCTGCGCGATACGCCTTCCGCCAAGGCCGGCGCCGACAAGGCCGCCACACCGGCCCCGGCGGCGCTGATGTCGACGACATCGGCGGCGGCAAAGGCCGGGCCCACAAAGCCCGCCGCTGCAAAGAAGCCGGCCGCAACGAAGACTGCGGCGGCACCGAAGCCGGCGGCCAAGGCCGCCGCGCCGAAGAAGGCGGCAGCGCCCGCGGCAAAGAAGGCGGCAGCGCCGCAGGCCAAGTCCGGCAAGGCAGACAATCTGCGACGCCTCATCGGCATAGGTCCGGTCAATGAAAGGCTGCTCAAAGGCCAGGGCGTCACCACCTACGCCCAGATCGCCGCCTGGACCGCCGCCGACGTCAAACGCATCGAGGAGGTGCTCAATTTCGACGGCCGCATCGAGCGCGAAAAATGGATCGAGCAGGCCAAGCTTCTCGCCGCCGGCGATGAAGCGGAGTTTGCCAGGCAGTTCCCAACAGCTGGAACCGCAAATAACACCTGAACATCGAGCCGGCATGGCAAACGCCGTCGATTGGCCAGAGACACCGCCACTTCGTCATCCTATGGCGTAGCAAGGAGCGAAGCGACGCAGCGCAGACCATAGGATCCTGTGTGTTGATTCCGGTGTATGGTTGAAGTGGGAAGGAGACCGAGTGGATCTTGGTCGTCCTTTCGGACAGGCCGTGGAATGGCCCGGTCCCTTCCCACCGGTGAACCATCAACCTGAACAGTTGCACGGGGCTGTCTCAAACCAGACCCCGCACCACAGGAAGAGGCGTGGATATGATAGCCCAGAACTATGTCGGCTGCGACATCTCCAAGCAGTGGCTGGACTTTTTTGATGAGACAAGCGGCCGTCTTCGACGCATCGACAACCAGGCCGACACGATCGCGGCCTATGTGGCGGGCCTTGATCCCAGCCGCGACTTCGTCGTCATGGAGGCGACAGGCGTCCATGACCGGCTGCTGCGCCATGCGCTGGCCAAGGCCGGCGTGCCATTCTCGCGGCACAACCCGGCGCACACCCACCACTATTCGAAGTCGACCAGACGGCGCGCCAAGACCGATCCTCTCGATGCCAGGATGCTGAGCGACTACGGCCGCCGCTATCAGCCTGACGCCGAGCCGGCGCCACGCGAAGAAGGTGAACAGCTTCAGTCGCTTACCGGTCACCGCGATCAACTGGTCGAGATGCGGGCAACGCTGAAGACGCAACTCAGCGAGGCTTTCGAGGCGATCGTCATCACCAGCCTCAAAGACCTGATCGGCAGCCTCGATGCTCGCATCAAGGCGCTCGAGGGCCAGATCGCCGACATCATTCGTCAAGCCGAGGACACCGCCCGCGATTACACGCTCATGGTCTCCGTGCCCGGTGTCTCCAAGGTCGGCGCATTCTCGCTGCTGGCGCTCCTGCCCGAGCTCGGCAAGCGCTCTCCCAAGGCGATCGCCGCGCTCGTCGGCCTTGCCCCGTTCGACAACAAGAGCGGCAAGCTCAGCCGCAGGAGCCAGATCCAGGGCGGGCGATCACGCGTGCGCCGCGCCCTCTACATGGCAGCCCTCACTGCCATTCGAACCTGTGAGCGCTTCAAGACCTTCTACACCGCACTTGCCACCCGATCAGGGTCCAAGAAACTCGCCATCATCGCTGTCGCCAGGAAGCTCCTGGTCGTCCTCAACGCTATCGTTCGCGACAAAACCGCATTCGCGTGAACACAGTTGCCATTCCGTGAAGTCGAGGCGTTGCCACGCTGCAGAATTCTGCTCCGCAGCACCCACGGTTAAAGTCGCGGAATGGATCCTCGGGTCTGCGCGTCCGCTTCGCTTCCGCTCCGCCCGTGGATGACGAAGTTCGGGCGTTTCGCCAATCCTGCAAAATCGGTTACCGAAAAGCTTCGGCGCCAACGGGACGCCTTTGCGCCGCTCGACGCCGCTCTCTCGATTGCGCCTCGGTGAGCCCCCATATAGAGCGGTCGACGGCGCTTTTGTCCGCATCCGAGGCTCATGTCCCTGCCCGCAGCCATTTTCCGCAACGACGCGACCGCTCGTCAGCTGGTCTTCGATCGGCCGGATGAGATCATCGTCGCGCACGAGGCTGAAGAGTTCGGGCCTGCGCTTGAAAGGGCCCAGGCCGCCTCCGACTCCGGCAAATGGCTGGCGGGCTATCTCTCCTACGAAGCAGGTTACCTGCTCGAGCCGAAACTGGTGCCGCTGCTGCCTGAAGGCCGCCGCGCGCCGTTGGTCTGTCTTGGCGTCTTCGATGCGCCGGACGAGCAGGAGATCCCGCAGTCACGGGCGTCAGCAAGCAACGGCCCGATCTTCGATGCCCGCGCAGCCTGGTCCGCCGACGACTATGCAAGCCGCTTCGCGCGCCTCCACAACCACATCCGCAAGGGCGATTGCTACCAGGGCAACCTCACCTTCCCGGTCCGTGCGCAGTGGTCCGGCGATCCGCTTGCGGCCTTCGACGCGCTGACGGAACGCCAGCCGGTGAAATACGGCGCGCTGGTCTCGCTCGGCGACCCGATCGTCCTGTCGCGCTCGCCAGAACTGTTCTTCGAAATCGATGCCGACGGCATGATAGAGACGCACCCGATGAAGGGCACCGCGCCACGCGGCGCGACCAAGGCCGAGGACGCACGGCTGAAGGCCTTCCTGCGCAACGACGAGAAGAACCAGGCCGAGAACCGGATGATCGTCGACCTTTTGCGCAACGACATCTCGCTGATCAGCGAAGTCGGCACGCTCGACGTGCCGGAATTGTTCCGCATCGAGACCTATCCGACGGTGCACCAGATGGTCAGCCGCGTGCGGGCGCGGCTTTTGCCCGACATCGGCATCCGCCAGGTCTTCGCCGCGCTCTTTCCCTGCGGCTCGATCACCGGTGCGCCGAAGATCCGCGCCATGGAAATCCTGCACGACCTGGAAGACGCACCGCGAGACGTCTATTGCGGCGCCATCGGCTGGATCGCGCCGGACGGCAGGATGCGTTTTTCGGTGGCGATCCGCACCATCTCGCTCTTTGCCGACGGCGAGGCCGTCTACAATGTCGGCGGCGGCGTCGTCTTCGATTCGACCGCCGAGGAGGAGTATCGTGAGTGTCTGTTGAAAGCCCGCTTCGCGACGGGAACGGTGCCGGCTTCGAGCTGATCGAGACCATGCGCTGGGAGCCTGGCTCGGGCTTCCTGCGCTTCGAGCGCCACCTTGCGAGGCTTTATGCGTCCGCCGCCGAACTCGGCTTCGTCTGCGATCCTGAACGGATCGGTGAAGTGATTTCGAACACCGTCGGCGGGAACAAGCTTGCCTTGCGCGTGCGCCTTGCCTTGCAGCGCAATGGCGAAGCGACGGTCGCGGCTCAAGTCTATGAACCGGTGCCCGCCGACAAGGTCTGGCGGCTACAGCTGGCGCGAACACGGATCGATTCGGCCAACATGCTGCTGCGCCACAAGACAAGCCTGCGCCAGGTCTACACGCAGGCGCGCGCCGAATATCTCGCCACCCGCGCCGACGAAGTGCTTTTGGCCAACGAGCGCGGCGAGCTCTGCGAGGGCACGATCACCAATCTCTTCGCCGACTTCGGCGACGGCCCGCTTGCCACGCCCCGCCTCGATTGCGGCCTTTTGCCTGGAATATTGCGCGGCGCGCTTCTGGACGAAGGCCGCGCCGTGGAAGCGATCTACAGCTTCGACGACCTGAAGGCGGCGAAGGCGATCTTCGTCGGCAACTCGCTGCGCGGGCTGATCCCGGCGCGGCTTGGCTGACCGCGCCGGAGACATAAATGGATAGCACCCAAACAGGCATGACCGTTCGCCACCCGATCCACACGCCCTATGACGGGTCCTCGAAGCTCTTCACTATCGGGCTGAAGCCGCTCGACTTCGACCGCTGGATCGAGGTCGATGAATTGCTGCTGCCGCATCTGGCCGAGAAGCAACGGCTTTACACGGAAATCCCGGAAAAGGTCTTTGTCGAGGAAGACGGCACCCGGGACGCTCAGCGCGAAGTGCTGGACCTGCTCGTCGCGCATCTCGAAGCCGCGCATCCCGGCACGCACCGCCGCAGCGGAGTGGACGTCGAGCCGATCGGTTTCGAGACGGCAAGCGACAGGCTGCCTCCTGCCCTGCGCGAGGCGCCGCTGGCTAAGACTTCGCTGCTCGTCCAGGAAGATCTGATCCTGATGCGTCGCGACGAGCGCGGCTGGCGGCTCGCCGCCGGCTCGCTCTGCTTCCCTTCGTCCTGGTCACTGCAGGAGAAATTCGGCAAGCCGCTGCAGGAGATCCACGAGCCGGTGCCTGGATTCGGACCCGGCACGCGGCCGGCCGAGCTCATCAACCGTATGTTCGACGGCCTGCAGGGCCAGGCGGTCGAGCGCTTCAACTGGTCGATCCAGGCCGGCGATGCGCTCTATCATCCGCTCTCCAATGTCGAGCGCACCGACCGCGCCACGAATCGCCCGAGCCGCTTCGCCGACGGCGACGTCGACGCCCGCGCCTTCATCCGCGTCGAACGCCAGACGCTGCGCAAGCTTCCCTTGTCGCGCGACATCCTCTTCACCATCCGCATTCATCTCGATCCGCTCAAGCTGCTCATCCGCCATCCTGACCGGGCAGCCCTCGCCGTCTCCTTCGCGGAGCAGCTCCTGGCCCTCGACCAGCAACAACTTGACTATAAGGGCCTGACCGCGGACCGGGACCGGCTGGTCGAATTCCTCAGCGGCATGGCCTGCACGCCTTAACCAAGGTGCCAGCCTGGCCTGGCCGGCGATTGGTGCTTTTCGCTGGTTTATGACAATGATCTGTGGTGTAGCGCTTGGCCGTCGGGCAAAAGGCCCCGGTTTTGCGCGTGTTTGAAGGAGTGTGCGAAAAAATGGCGAACGAAAACTGGCCCGTTTACGGTGAAATCACCGGCCCTGTCGTGATGATCGGCTTCGGCTCGATCGGACGGGGAACGCTGCCGCTGATCGAGCGCCATTTCAAGTTCGACAAGTCGCGCATGACGGTCATCGACCCGCGCGACACCGACCGCAAGCTGCTCGACGAGCGCGGCATCGCCTTCATGCAGGACGCGGTGACCGAGAAGAATTACAAGAAGCTGCTGACGCCGCTTCTGACCAATGGCGGCGGCCAAGGCTTTTGCGTCAACCTGTCGGTCGACACCGGCTCGGTTGACCTGATGAAATTGTGCCGCAAGCTCGGCGTGCTCTACATCGACACTGTCGTCGAGCCGTGGCTCGGCTTCTATTTCGACGCCGAGGCCGACAATGCCAGCCGCACCAACTATGCGCTGCGCGAGGCGATGATCAAGGAAAAGCAGGATAAGCCGGGCGGCCCGACGGCGGTCTCCACCTGCGGCGCCAATCCCGGCATGGTCTCGTGGTTCGTCAAGAAGGCGCTGGTCAACCTCGCCACCGATCTTGGTCTCGACTTTTCGGAGCCCGCGCAGGAAGACCGCGAGGCCTGGGCCAGGCTGATGAAGAAGGCCGGCGTCAAGGGCATCCATATCGCCGAGCGCGACACCCAGCGCACCAAGAAGCCGAAGCCGATGAACGTGTTCTGGAACACCTGGTCAGTCGAAGGTTTTATCTCGGAGGGCCTGCAGCCGGCCGAGCTCGGCTGGGGCACGCATGAAAACTGGATGCCGAAGAACGGCAAGAAGCACAAGCACGGCTCCAAGGCGGCAATCTTTCTGGAACAGCCCGGCGCCAACACGCGCGTGCGCAGCTGGTGCCCGACGCCCGGCCCGCAATACGGCCTGCTGGTGACGCATAATGAGTCGATCTCGATCGCCGACTTCTTCACCGTGCGCTCGAAGAAGGGCAAGGTCCAATATCGCCCGACCTGCCACTACGCCTACCACCCCTGCAACGACGCCTTGCTGTCGCTGGACGAGAT
Organism: Mesorhizobium sp. B2-7-2; assembly: GCF_006440775.1. Lineage (GTDB taxonomy): Bacteria > Pseudomonadota > Alphaproteobacteria > Rhizobiales > Rhizobiaceae > Mesorhizobium. The sequence goes on from NZ_VFTZ01000014.1 coordinate 56,007, forward strand.
GTTCGGCGCCGCCGGCAAGCCGCAGCCGATCCACCACGTGCTCGACGAGAACGAGCTGGTCGACGGCGTCGACGAGCTCGGCGTGCTGCTCTACGGCCACGACAAGAACGCCTATTGGTATGGCTCGCAGCTGTCGCTAGCCGAGGCGCGCAAGCTCGCCCCCTACCAGAACGCCACCGGCCTGCAGGTCACCTCGGCGGTGCTCGCCGGCATGGTCTGGGCGCTGGAGAACCCCACTGCCGGTATCGTAGAAGCCGACGAGATGAATTACCGGCGTTGCCTCGACGTGCAGTCGCCCTATCTCGGCCCGGTCAGGGGCTATTACACCGACTGGACGCCGTTGGACAATCGGCCGGGCCTCTTCCCGGAGGACCTGGACAAGGACGACCCGTGGCAGTTCCGCAACATCCTGGTCCGATAGCAGCCGGACCTGCCGGAGCAATTCGAGCAAAAGTGTGAAACGGTTTTCCGTCCGCATTTGCGTGAAAACAAGGGGATAGAGCGGCTCGCCGTTTCCGTGAAGCGGTGGAGACGCTCTCCTTCGCCGCCTTGCAATCGCCCGGAAATCGGGCGATTGAGTATCGGCGGACTGAGGAGAGGATTTTCAAAATGACCATTGCGCGCAAACTGCTTTCAGCAGGCGCCGCGGCAAGCCTTCTGGCTGCGGCCGCCTGCACCACCACCGGCCCCGCGGACCAGCCCTCGATGGCAGCGCCGAAGGGCGTCGAGGGCAACTGGATCGACGCCAAGGGCACCGGCCTGTCGACCTTCGCGGCCGGCAGCTTCACCACCGTCGCCACCGATACCGGCCAGAAGCTGTCGGAAGGCAGCTACACCATGACCGGAGCGACCTCGGTCGAGATCCACGGCACCTCGCTGATCCGCCAGACGCCGGTCAGCTTCAACTGCCTGATGATCTCCACCAGCCAACTCAACTGCACCAGCGCCAGCGGCCAGAATTTCGTGCTGACGCGCCGGGCTTGAGAGTTCGCAAATCTTCAGCTGACAGGGCCGGCGGCGCAAGCCGCCGTCCTTTTTTGTGCCGGCAAACATCTCCCTGATTTGTGCTTGCATCGACCGGAACCCGATGTGAACATGACCGGAGCTGACTGTTATTTTCCAGTCAAGCGAGGGCATTAAGCATATTCGAAGTCAGCATATCCGGGAGACGAAGATGAAGAAGATTGCCGCGATCCTAGCCCTGTCGGCCTCGGCGCTCGGCCTGTCGGCGGGCGTGTCTTTTGCCGACTACACGCTGAACATCCTGCATTTCAACGATTGGCACAGCCGCATCGAAGGCAACAACAAATACGAGTCGACCTGCTCCGCCGACGAGGAGACCAAGGGCGAATGCATCGGCGGCGCCGGCAGGCTGGTCACGGCGATCGCTGAGGAACGCAAGAAGCTCGAAGGCCAGAACCTGCTGCTGCTCAATGCCGGCGACAGTTTCCAGGGATCGCTGTTCTACACCACCTACAAGGGTGCCGTGGAAGAGGAATTCCTCAATCAGATCAAGCCCGACGCGGTAACGCTCGGCAATCATGAGTTCGACGACGGCGAGACCGCGCTGGTTCCCTATCTCGACAAGGCGAAATTCCCGATCGTCAGCGCCAATGTCGTGCCCAATGACAAGTCCGGCGCCAAGGACAAGATCAAGCCTTCGATCGTCCTCGAGATCGGCGGCCAGAAGATCGGCATCGTCGGCGCCGTCACCAACGACACGCCCGAACTCGCCTCGCCCGGCCCGAACATCGCCATTACGGACGACGTCAAGTCGATCACCGGCGAGGTCGAGAAGCTCAAGGCGCAAGGCATCAACAAGATCATCGCGGTCACCCATATCGGCTACAGGCGCGAGCGCGACGTCATAGCGAAAATCCCGGGTGTCGACGTGGTGGTCGGCGGTCACAGCCACACTCTTCTGTCGAACACCGATCCGAAGGCCGAGGGACCGTACCCGACGATGGTCGACAACCCCGACGGTTACAAGGTGCCGGTGGTGCAGGCGGCGTCCTATTCGAAATATCTCGGTGAGTTCAAGGTCGTGTTCGACGACAACGGCGTCGTCAAGGAGGCAAGCGGCGCGCCGATCTATCTCGACAAGTCGATCACCCCCGATCCCGCCGTTCTTGCCCGCATCAAGGAACTCGGCGCGCCGATCGAGGCGCTGAAGAACAAGGAGGTGGCCGAGACCACCAAGGCCATCGACGGCAGCCGCGAGAATTGCCGCGCGCGCGAATGCGAGATGGGCAATCTCGTCTCCGACGCCATTCTCGAGCGCACCAAGGGCCAGGGCGTCGAAATCGTCATCTCCAATGGCGGCGGTCTGCGCGCCTCGATCGACCAGGGCACGGTGACCATGGGCGAGGTGCTGACCGTGCTGCCATTCCAGAACACGCTGGCTACTTTCAAGATCTCGGGCAAGGACCTGGTTGCGGGCCTTGAAAACGGCCTCAGCCAGATCGAGGACGGCGCCGGCCGCTTCCCGCAGGTTGCCGGCATCAAATATTCCTTCGACAGATCCGTCGCGCCCAATGCCGGCCGCGTCAAATCGGTCGAGGTGATGGAGAACGGCGCCTGGACGCCGATCAGCCCGGACAAGCAGTACCTCGTCGCCACCAACAACTACGTCCGCCAGGGCGGCGACGGCTACAAGGTTTTCGCCGACAAGGCGAGCGACGCCTATGACTACGGCCCCGGCCTGGAGCAGGTCGTGGCCGACTATCTCGGCGCCCACCGCCCCTACACGCCGAAACTCGATGGCCGCATCACCGAGCTTGCGGCAACGGCGGCGGCGGCCGAGCCGGCCAAGCCCGCGGAACCGGCGAAGCCTGCCGAGACCGCTCCCGCCACCCAGGCGCCCGCGAACGGGGCAGCAAAACCAGCCGAGACGTCGCCGGCAAGCGGCGAACCCGCCATGCCGGCTCCGCCTTCCGGTTCCAGCGACATTGCCGGCACGCCGCCGGCCGTTTCTACTGAAACCGCTCCGGCCGCGCCCACCGAGACCGCGAAGCCGGCCGAGACCGCGCCCGCGGCGCCGGCCGCAGAACCGGCAAAGCCCGCCGAGACCGCCCCGGCAACGCCTGCTCCCGCAGCCGAGCCGGTCAAGCCGGCGCAGGCAACACAGGCCGAAGCGAAACCGGCCGAGACCAGCCACACCATCGCCGCCGGCGATACCTATTGGGACCTGGCCAAAAAAGCCTATGGCGACGCAACCAAGTGGAAGCTGATCTCCGAAGCCAACAAAGATTATAAGCCGCGTCGCCTGCCGCTCGGCGCGACGCTGACCATTCCGCCTGCCGCGAAGTAACGCCTGGTCCGGGACTGATCGCGCCCGTCCGGGCAACCGGGCGGGTGTTCCTTTTTGAAGCCCTGACGCGATAAGGTGCGGCCAGACGCAGCATTGAAAACCGGCAGGGCATCGCTAGGTTCCGCGGCGCTACCGGAGATTGTTGATGACTCTTGCCAACCCCACCGATGCCAAAGCCGCAAAGGCCGTCGGCCTGCCGTCGGCGCGTGCCGCGCCGGTAAGGCCGGGCAAGATCGGCGTGATGCTGGTCAATCTCGGCACGCCCGACGGCACGGACTTCAGGCCGATGTGGCGCTACCTGCGCGAATTCCTCTCCGATCCGCGCGTCATCGAGCTCAACAAGGCGATCTGGTATCCGATCCTGTATGGACTGGTGCTGACGACCCGGCCGAAAAAATCCGGCGCCAACTATGCCCGTATCTGGAACCGGGAGATGAACGAGTCGCCGCTGCGCACTTTCACCCGCGCTCAAGGTCAAAAGCTGGCCGCCGCACTTACCGACCTGCCCGATGTGGTGGTCGACTGGGCGATGCGCTACGGCAATCCCTCGACGGCAAGCGTCACTCAGAAACTCGTCGACCAAGGCTGCGACCGCATCCTCACCTTTCCGCTCTATCCGCAATATTCGGCGACGACGACGGCGACCGCCAACGACCAGCTGTTCCGCGCGCTGATGAAGATCAGGCGCGCGCCGGCGATCCGCAGCGTGCCGCCCTATTATGGCGAACCGGTCTATATCGACGCGCTAGCGCGTTCGATCGAGCAGCACCTGGCGACCCTCGACTTCGTGCCGGAGGTGGTGATCGCCTCCTATCACGGCATCCCCAAGCCCTATTCCGACAAGGGCGATCCCTACGGGGCGCATTGCCTGGAGACCACGCGGCTGCTGCGGGCAAGGCTCGGCTGGGACGAGAACAAGCTCATCGCCACCTTCCAGTCGCGTTTCGGCGCGCAGGAATGGCTGCAGCCTTACACCGATGTCACCGTCGAGCAACTGGCTAAGGACGGCGTGAAATCGATCGCCGTCGTCAATCCCGGTTTCTCCGTCGACTGCATCGAGACGCTGGACGAGATCGGCCGCGAGGCGGCCGAAACCTTCCATCACGCCGGCGGCGAGAATTTCGCGCATATCCCCTGCCTCAACGACAGCGCCGAGGGCATGGCGGTCATCGAAGCGCTGGCGCGGCGCGAGCTTTGCGGCTGGGTATGACTGGTTTCACCGGCTAATGCATGTCGCCCAGAAGTGTGCAGCGGTTCTGGGACAACGACATGCATCAAGACAAAGACTTGAAGCGCGTCGACGGAACCCCTTTCAGCGCGACGCGCTTTAGCTAGAAATCGGTGCGCAAAAGCCTTCGCTAACCAATATTCCCGATCACCTGATTGTAACGCTGCGGAAACACACTTAAGTGATTCCGTGAGGTCGCCGCCTTTTGAGGGAGAAACGAAATGGGCTTCAGCGGTTTCGATATTGCCATCATTGTTCTTGTCTTCCTGGTCATCATCCTTCTTTTCAAAGGCATCAAGACGGTGCCGCAAGGTTATAATTACACGGTGGAACGCTTCGGCCGGTACACCAAGACGCTGACGCCTGGCCTGAACATCATCAACCCCATCTTCGAGCGCGTCGGCGCCAAGATGAACATGATGGAGCAGGTGCTCGACGTGCCGACGCAGGAGATCATCACTCGCGACAACGCCATCGTTGGTGTCGACGGCATCGCCTTCTACCAGATCCTCAATGCCGCGCAGGCCGCTTATCAGGTGGCCGGGCTGCAGAACGCCATTCTCAACCTGACCATGACCAATATCCGTACCGTCATGGGCTCGATGGACCTCGATGAATTGCTGTCCAACCGCGACGCCATCAACGAGCGCCTGTTGCGCGTCGTCGATGAGGCGGCGCATCCGTGGGGCATCAAGATCACGCGCGTCGAGATCAAGGACATCAATCCGCCGGCCAATCTCATCGAATCAATGGGCCGCCAGATGACGGCCGAGCGCAACAAGCGCGCCCAGATCCTGGCCGCCGAAGGCCTCAAGCAGTCGCAGATCCTCGAGGCCGAGGGCCGCAGGGAAGCAGCCTTCCGCGACGCCGAGGCGCGCGAGCGCTCGGCCGAAGCGGAGGCCAAGGCGACGCAGGTCGTGTCGGAAGCCATCGCCAAGGGCGACGTCCAGGCGCTCAACTACTTCATCGCCCAGAAATACACCGAGGCGCTGACCAGGATCGGCTCGGCCACGAACAGCAAGGTGGTGCTGATGCCGCTGGAAGCCTCGTCGCTGATCGGCACGCTCGGCGGCATTGGCGAGATCGCCAAGGAAGTTTTCAGGAGTGAAGGTACGGCCGGCGCGCAGCGGCAGGCCGCACGCCCGCCGCTGGTTCGGCCGAACGAAAACTGAGATCATAGGAGGCTGCTCCCATGTTCGACCGTATCGTTTCCGAACTCGGCCCGTGGAACTGGATGGTTCTGGGCTTCGTGCTCCTGGTGATGGAGATCGTCGCGCCGGGCGTCTTCATGCTGTGGATCGGCATCGCCGCGCTCATCGTCGGCGCCGTGTCGCTGGCGATATGGGACGCCGCTTTCTGGACCTGGCAGGTGCAGGTGCTGGCGTTCCTGATCCTGTCGCTGATCTCGGCTTTCGTCGGCAAAAAACTGATGGCCGGCCGCCACGACGATGCCGACCAGCCGCTGCTCAACCGCCGCGGCGCGCAGATGGTGGGCAAGCTGGCGACGCTGGCCGAGCCCATCAAGGACGGCCGCGGCCGCATCAAGCTCGGCGACACGCTGTGGCGCGTTTCCGGTCCTGACCTGCCTGCTGGCACGCAAGTGCGCGTTGTCGGCGCCGCCGACACCGACCTGGAGCTGACGGTCGAGGCGGCCTGAACCGAGACAGTATCGGACGGGCTGAGACTAAGGCAATTCCAGGAAAAGTGCGTGGCTAGAGCAATTCCAGGAAAAGTGTGAAGCGGTTTTCCGTTCGGAATTGCGTAAAAACAAAAAGATAGAGCGGTTCGCCGTTTCCGTGAAATGGCGAACCGCTCTACGCTGCGCCAATGCGCAGCAGGTCGTGGAAGTGAACCACGCCCACCGGCATTTTGTCTTTGGTCACGACCAGCGCGCCGATATTGTGCTCGTTGAGCATGGCGATCGCCGTCCCGGCGAGCGTCTGCGGATCGATCGTCTTGGGCGTGCGGGTCATGACCTCATCGACGGTCACGTCGGCCAGATTGCGATGCAGATTGCGTGCAACGTCGCCGTCGGTCACGATCCCGACCAGTTTGCCGTTCGCATCGACGATGCAGACGCACCCGACTTTCTTCTGCGACAGCGTCATCACCGCTTCCGGCATCTTGGTGCCGAGCAGGGCGAGCGGCACCTGATCGCCGGTCCGCATGATCTCCGACACCAGGGTTAGGTTGGCGCCAAGCTGCCCCCCGGGGTGCAAGGTTCGGAAGTGATCAGGCGTGAAGCCCCGCGCTTCGAGCAGAGCGATGGCCAACGCGTCGCCCAGTACCAGTTGGAGAAGCGTCGATGTCGTCGGCGCCAGCCCGTGCGGACAAGCCTCGGGCACGACCGGCAGCAGCAAAACCACATCGGCCGCACGCGCCAGCGCCGAGCTCTCGCCGGAAGTAATGGCGATCAGCGGGATGGAAAAACGCCTCGAATAGGCGACGATGCCCATCAATTCCTTGCTTTCGCCCGACCAGGACATGGCGATTATGGCGTCGTCCTTGGCGATCATGCCGAGATCGCCGTGATTGGCCTCGGCCGGATGGACGAAAAAGGCTGGCGTGCCGGTCGAGGCAAGCGTCGCGGCGATCTTGGCGCCGATATGGCCGCTCTTGCCGACGCCGGTGACGATGACGCGGCCCTCGATCCGCGAGATCAGGTCGATCGCAGCGGCAAAAGGCTCGGTCAGCCCGTTTGCGAGCGCGGCGGCCAGGGCCGCCACGCCGGTCTGCTCCGTGGCCACCGTTCTCAGCGCCGATTCGATCGCGGCCTGCCTGTCCGGCTGCTTTCTTTCTGGGGACCCCGCATGCATGGAGCAAGCGATTAGCGCTTTGCCGCGCCCCTGTCCAACGGAATTGCCTTCAACCTCCGATTGGGGAGCTCTGAGGCGGCTCTCTCAACCCTCCGTTAACCATCCGCATTTACGGTTCGGTAAGTATGGCGCAACCGCGCCGCGCAAGCAGTGGTGACGATGTCCGGGGGCCAGCCTGAAACGAAAATCGGTCGGAAGGGCATTGCCGTTGCAGCACTGCTGCTGACGGCAATCGCGCTTGCCTTGCTGCATCCCGCGCCGGCATTCTCGCAGGAAACCGAGCTGCGCGGCGAAGTCTCCGAATCGGCCATACTCGCCGACCAGCAGCGCAAGGCCAGGCAGTTGCGGGCGCAGGGATCGCAGGGTCAGACCCCGACCGCCGCTGCCGTCCAGGATGCGGCATCGACGACCTACCAGCCGTCAAGCCCCGGCGCCGTTCCCGATGACGATCAGACGGCGGGCGCGACGGACAGCATCTTCGACCAGCCGCAGGCAACGGACGATCCATTGGCCGACACGAAGGCCCCGGTAAAACGCCGCCGGCCCTCGACCGCGAATCAGCGCGCCCGCGACACCAAGGCCGGCACCAAGACCGCCGACAAGAAAAAGCCCAAGAAGAAAACCGGCGAAACGACGGACAGCACGACCACCGCCGCGACCGCCGGCACAGTCAGCCGGACCGACGCCACCGCCACCGGCGATGAGGACGGCAGCAACCGCCGTGCCGTTACCATCGACAGCGTCGACAAGCAGAAGCTGGACCCCGGTCAGGAACGCACCGCCTCCATCGAAGGCCTGAAAGTCAAGCCGGAGGATGATCCCTTCGCCGCGCCGGGCGTCAAGGTCGGCACCTTTCTCTTGCGGCCGACGCTCGAGCAGGGCTTCACCGCGACCTCCAATGCCGATTCCAGCAGCACCGGCAAATCGGCGGTTCTGTCCGAGACGGCGCTGCGCTTCACCGCGACCTCCGACTGGCGCGAGAATTCGGCTTTGATCACCGGCTACGGCCAGTTCCGCAACACCGTCTCTGGCCAGAAGATCAACGATGCGCAGGGCCGTATCGAGGGCCAGCTCAATGTCGACCTCGACAACGAGCTGCGCGCCATCGCCAAGCTGGGCTATGAAGCCGCGCCCGAATCGGCCTCCTCGCCGGACGCGATCGCCGGTGTCACCCAACAGCCGCTGCGCCAGACCGTCGACGGCAGCCTCGGTCTCGAAAAGAGTGTCGGCAAGATGCGCTACGCGCTGACCGGCGCGGTCTCGCATGATTTCTACGGCGATGCCGAGCTCTCCGACGGCACCACCGTTTCGCAGAAGGATCGCGACTCCACGCTCTATACCGCGACCTTGCGCACCGGCTACGAGATTTCGCCGGCGCTGACGCCGTTCACGGAAGTCGAGGCCGGGCGGCGCCTCTATGACCTGCGCGTCGACACCGACGGCTTCGAGCGATCCTCGACCAGGCTTGGCGCGCGCGCCGGCCTCGAGCTCGACATGGGCGAGAAGCTGTCGGGCGAATTTTCCGTCGGCTGGCTGCGCGAGGCGATCGACGACAACCGCCTTCCTGCGGTAGCGGGTCCGAGCATCGATGCCGATCTCAAATGGTCGCCCGAGCGCGGCACCACTATAGGCCTGACCGGCAGGACCAGGGTCGAAACAACCACGACGGCCAATGAGAGCGGCGATATCCTCTACTCCGGCCGTCTGACCGGGGAGCGCCAGATTCGCGCCAATCTGACGGCGAACTCGGCGCTCGGCCTCGACTGGCGCGATTACACCGGCTCCGACGGCCACGATTTGATCCTGAGCGCCGAGGCCGGACTGACCTGGTGGCTGAACCGCTATGCCGGGGTCACCACCAGGGTGAGGACGGAGAAGCTGACCAGCAACCTGCCTGGCCGAGACTATACGACCAACAGCGTCTATCTCGGCCTGAAGGTCCAGCGCTGAAGAGCAGCAACGGCCCAAGCCTATGCCGAGATTCAGGTCAGGCCGAGTCGAGAACGGTGGGTTCCGAGAACCGGCCTACGCCGGCCGAAGCCCTTATAGAGCGGACACACTTTATGAGGCTTCGGCCGGCGAAGGCCGGAGCGGAGCGTACTCAAAGTACGTGAGCATCGGAAGCGCAGGAACCTGCCGTTCGCAGACCGGCCTCACCTGAATATCGGCATAGGCTACGACGCGGCGCCGCGCCGCTCTACCGGCTGCACCTCGTCCAGCAGCGTGCGGATGACGCCGGCCATGCTTCCGTTCATGTCGCTGCGCCAGAGCGCGAAGGCGACATTGGCCTCGACGAAACCTTCCGGCGAGCCGCAATCGAAGGTGCGCCCCTTGTAGTGATAGCCGTAGAAGGCCTGCTGTTTCTCCAGCTTCAGCATCGCGTCGGTCAGCTGAATCTCGTTGCCGGCGCCGCGTTCTTGGCTTTCCAGGATGCCGAAGATTTCCGGCTGCAGGATGTAGCGGCCGTTGATGAAGAGGTTGGAGGGCGCGGTGCCCTGCTTCGGCTTCTCCACCATGCCGGTGATGCGGAAGCCGTGGTGCGTGTCCTCGCCACGGCCGACAATGCCGTATTTATGCGCCTCGGCCGGATCGCATTCCTGCACGGCGATGATGTTGTTGCCGGTCTCGGCATAGAGCTCGACCATGTCCTTCATGCAGCTCTTTTCCGACTGCATGATCATGTCCGGCAGAAGCAGGGCGAACGGCTCCTCGCCGACCAGCTCGCGGGCGCACCAGACGGCGTGGCCAAGGCCCATCGGCACCTGCTGGCGCGTGAAGCTCGTCTGTCCGGGAGCCGGCTGCAGCCGCTGCAGGCGGGCGAGCTGATCGTCCTTGCCGCGCTGGGCAAGCGTGTCATAGAGCTCGAACTGGACGTCGAAATGATCCTCGATGACCGCCTTGTTGCGCCCGGTCACGAAGATGAAATGCTCGATGCCGGCCTCGCGCGCCTCATCGACCACATATTGGATGACCGGCCGGTCGACGACAGTGAGCATTTCCTTCGGGATGGCCTTGGTGGCCGGCAGAAACCGCGTGCCGAGGCCGGCGACCGGGAAAACTGCCTTGCGAACGCGCTTCATGCTGACACCCCCTGCGTTTCGGCCAATTATCCGCTCGGCAGCACGCTCCGCAATCCCCCCAAACATTTTCACGGCGGAATCATTTTCACGCCGGAATGTCGGATTAAGGGCGAACAGTGAACGTGTCAGCTAAAAGCCGCGACATCTCTTTTCGTTCCCTGCGGCACCTATGGTAAACCAAATGCTAACCCGGTTCGGCGTTGAATGATCCTTCCTGATTTGACGAAGGAGGAAATGATGTCCGTTCGCAACACCGCGAGGCGCCTGACGGCACTGGCGACGGCCGCCGGCCTCACGCTGGCCTTGCTGATGCCCGCCGGACCCGCTTTCGCCGATGCCGGATTCCGCCAGTGGGTCTCGGATTTCCGCGCCACCGCGGTGGCGGGCGGCGTTTCGGGCGCGGTCTACGACCAGTCGATGAGAGGCATCGAGCCCGACCCGGTCGTGCTGGAAAAGGCCCGCACCCAGCCGGAATTCACCGCGCCCGCCTGGGACTATTTCGATAACCGCGTGCACGACCAGGCAGTCGCCAACGGCCAGGCGATGGCGAAGAAATGGAGGCCGTGGCTCGATCGCATCGAGGCGCGGTTCGGTGTCGACCGCAATATCCTTTTGGCCATCTGGTCGATGGAATCGAACTATGGCGAGACGCTCAAGCGCGACGACATCATGCGCAACGTCGTCCGCTCGCTGGCGACGCTTGCCTATGGCGATCCGAAGCGGTCGAAATATGCCCGCACCCAACTGATCTCGGCCTTGAAGATCCTGCAGACCGGCGACATCGACGAAAGCCATCTGATGGGCTCCTGGGCAGGCGCGATGGGCCAGACCCAATTCATCCCGACCAGCTACCAGCGCTATGCGGTCGACATGGACGGCAATGGCAAGCGCGACATCTGGAGTTCGATCCCCGACGCGCTGGCGACCTCCGCCAATCTGCTCAAGAAGAACGGCTGGCAGGCCGGCAAGACCTGGGGCTATGAGGTCTCCATACCAGCCGGCAAATTGCCCGGCGGCGCAAAGACGATCGCCCAATGGCAGACGCTCGGCGTCGTCAGGGCCAGCGGCAAGCCGTTCAAGAACCTGACCGACAAGGCGACGTTGAAAGTGCCGGACGGCCGAAGTGGACCCGCCTTCCTGATGATCAGGAATTTCTCTGTCATCAAGGCCTACAACAACGCCGACAAATACGCTTTGGCCGTGGGCCTTCTGGCCGACGAGATCGCCGGCGGCACCGGCCTGGTGCAGGACTGGCAGCGGCCTTTCACCAAGCTCAGCTTCGAGGAACGGCAGGAACTGCAGAAGCGGCTTTCAGATCACGGCTATTATGATGGCAAGTTCGACGGCAAGATCGGCGATGGCTCGAAAGCCGCCATCATGGCCTACCAGGCCAAGGTCGGCTTGAACCAGGATGGCTATCCGAGCCTGGAAGTGCTCAAATGGCTCCGCAAGCAGTAGAGCCTGGGGAAGCGCCAGCATCCTCTCAAAGACGGCAAGGATGCTGTAACGCTTCGGCTTGCGCATGACTTTCCTACGTCTTCCGGTCATGCGCCAAGGGATGGAGAGATGTTTGGTTTCGGTTGCGCGTATCAGGCAGGGCATTCGCCGGGCGCCGATCCTGATTCTCGCCCTGGCCGTGCTCGTCGTCACTGCCGCCGGCGCCTTCCACGCACCGGCATTCGCGCAGGAGGAAAGCCGCGGCTGGTCGTTGCGTGACCTTCTGTTCCCGCGCCGCAGCGAACGCGTCGAGCCACCGTTCGAAATCCAGAAATCAAGGCCGAAGTCGAAGAAGAAATCCAAGCCGCGCCCGCCGGCCGAGCCGGAAACGCCGATCGTCGAGAAGACGAACGACGCCCGTGTCGTGCTGGTGGTCGGCGATTTTCTGGCGGGCGGGCTGGCCGAGGGCCTGGACACCGCCTTTGCCGACAATCCCGCCGTCAGGATCGTCGCCCGCGCCAACGGGTCGTCGGGCTTCGTTCGCGACGATTTCTATAACTGGCCGGTCGAGATCAAGTCGCTGATCGAGACCGAGAAGCCGTCGGCCGTGATCGTCATGCTGGGCTCCAATGACCGCCAGCAGATGCGGGTCGGCGAGGTGCGCGAGCAGCCCCGCTCGGAGAACTGGACCAAGGAATACGAGCGCCGCGCCGATGCGCTCGGCAAGGCCATCCAGGACACTAAGGTGCCGTTCCTATGGGTCGGCATGCCGGCTTTTCGCGTGTCGAAGATGAACTCGGACATGCTTGCCTTCAACGACATCTACCATTCGGTCGCCGAAAAGCATGGCGGCGAATTCGTCGATGTCTGGGACGGCTTCGTCGACGAGAACGGCGCTTTCGTCACCTCCGGCCCGGACATCAACGGCCAGCCTGTTCGGCTGCGTTCCGATGACGGCATCAACGTTACCAAGGCCGGCAAGCGCAAGCTCGCCTTCTATACGGAAAAGCCGCTGGCGAAGATCCTGGGCCTTGCGGCGCCGGGAAGTGTCACGACCGTGTCGGCGCCGGCCGGCGCTCCGGTCGAGGCGCCGAAGCCGGCCGCGGCGCCCGTCATCGTCGACCGCACCGCGCCGATGCTGCTCGCCGACCCGGCGCTGGACGGCGGCACCGAGCTGCTCGGCGCCGCGCAGCCGGCCAGGGCCGATCCGAACCTGCCCGGCGAAAAGCTGATCGTCGAAGGCAAGGCGCCCGCCGCCTCGCCCGGCCGCGCCGACGATTTTTCGTGGCCGCCGAAGACGCAGCCGGCGACAGCAGCCGTCGAGTCGGACCCCACGCCCGCCAGCCCTTAATCGACGTCCATCGGATTCGTCGGGATATCCGTTAAAGAGATCGCCGTTAGATCGTCCTGCGCGAAAGCGATTTCACGCCAAGCCGAACAATGGCATTGTTCTATTCCGTGGGATTACGGGGGGGCGAACATGTCGGCGACGGGCTATGCCTTGCTTGGCTTCGTAACTTGGACCCTCCTCCTGCTTGTATGGATGGAGATTCTGCGCACCCATCTTGTGGTGAGTGGGCGCATCCCGGCAAATGGCTTCACGCCGGATAACGCAGGTCTTTCGCCCTTTCTGCAGCGGCTTGCGCGAGCCCACGCCAATTGCATTGAGGGACTCCCGATATTCGGAGGCCTCATGGGCGTGGCCATGATGACTTCGCGGACGGGGATCACCGACCCCCTTGCTTACTGGTTTATCGCCGCGCGGCTAATCCAGTCGGCAATTCATCTGGCGTCGACAAGTCCAAACGCGGTCAAGGCTCGATTTTCCGCGTTCGCGGTCCAGATGGCCATCGGCCTCTACTGGGCGGTAAAGCTGCTGGTCAGTTAGGCGCTTCAAGAAGCTAGAGCATGATCCCGAGAAGTGGGAACCGGTTTTCGGATAAAGATCATGCTCCAACAAAGAGTTAGACCGCGATGGCGATTCAACGAAACGCCATCATGGTCTAACGGCTGACTGCTTTGAAGCCTTACCGCGGCAGCACCGTCGATCCCATCAGCGCCTCGTCGATCGAGCGCGCCGCCTGGCGGCCCTCGCGGATCGCCCACACCACCAGCGACTGGCCGCGGCGCACGTCGCCCGCCGCATAGAGCTTGTCGACGCTGGTCCTGTAGTCGCGATCATTGGCCTCGACATTGTTCGAGCGGCGGCTGTCTGTGACGATCTTGATCTTGCCGTCGAGCTCCTTCATCAGGCTGTCGCCCGCCGGGCCGGCGAAGCCGATGGCGATGAAGGCGAGATCGGCGCGGATGACGAACTCGCTGCCTGCGATCGGCTTGCGCTTGTCGTCGACCTCGCAGCAGCGCACACCGGTCAGCTGGCCTTCCTCGCCGATGAACTCGAGCGTCGCCACTTGGAATTCGCGCTCGGCGCCCTCGGCCTGCGAGGAGGACGTGCGCATTTTCGTCGCCCAGTAGGGCCAGACGGCAAGCTTGTCTTCCTTCTCCGGCGGCTGCGGACGGATGTCGAGCTGCGTCACGCGCACCGCGCCCTGGCGGAAGGCGGTGCCGATGCAGTCGGATGCGGTGTCGCCGCCGCCGACGACCACGACATGCTGGCCGCCGGCAATGATCGGGTGCGAGGGCCAGGCGACCGACTGGATCGGCTCGCCGCCGACGCGGCGGTTCTGCTGCACCAGATAGGGCATGGCGTCATAGACGCCGCTGAGATCGCTGCCCGGAATGCCGGCCGGACGCGGCGTCTCCGAACCACCGCAATAGAGCACTGCGTCGAATTCCCCGAGCAGATCGGCCGCTTTCATGTCCACGCCGACATTGACGCCGCAATGGAAGGTCACCCCCTCGCCCTGCATCTGCTCGATGCGCCGATCGATATAGTGCTTCTCGATCTTGAAGTCCGGTATGCCGTAACGCATCAGCCCGCCGGGGCGGCTCTCGCGCTCATAGACGTGCACGTCGTGCCCGGCGCGGCCGAGTTGCTGCGCCGCCGCCATGCCGGCCGGGCCGGAGCCGATGACGGCAACCCGTTTGCCGGTCTTCTTCTCCGGCGGATAGGGCCGGATGTGGCCGGTCTCGTAAGCCTTGTCGGCGATCGCCTGCTCGACCGTCTTGATGGCGACCGGAATGTCCTCGAGGTTCAGCGTGCAGGCTTCCTCGCAGGGCGCGGGACAGATGCGGCCGGTGAACTCCGGGAAATTGTTGGTCGAATGCAGGTTGCGGATCGCGTTGTCCCAGTCGCCATTGTAGACGAGGTCGTTCCAGTCCGGGATCTGGTTATGGATCGGGCAGCCGGTCGGCCCGTGGCAGAACGGAATGCCGCAATCCATGCAACGCGCGGCCTGTTTCTCGACTTCCTTGTCCGACATCGGCAGCGTGAATTCACGGAAGTGCCGGACGCGGTCCGAGGCAGGCTGGTACTTGTGCACCTGCCGGTCGATCTCGAGAAAGCCTGTTACCTTGCCCATAGTCCAGTCCCTGCCTGTCCGAAGGCACGCTTTTGTCGCGCACCCGTTAACCCCATAAGGCTGCCATGGCAACCTTCGTTCCGAGGTCAGGATTGTTGGTGAGGATGCCGGCCGGAAAGTCATCTTCCCGGCCGTGCCCGAAACCTATTCCGCCGCCACGCTCATGCGCATGCGTTCCATCTCGATCAGCGCGCGGCGATATTCCACCGGCATGATTTTCCGGAATTTCGGCCTAAAATTCTGCCAGTCGTCGAGGATCTCGCGGCCGCGCACCGAACCGGTGAAATGCACGTGGTTCGAGATCAGCTGGTAGAGCCGCTCCTCGTCGTGGCTGGTCATGTCGCCGGAGACGTCGACGCGGCCCTTGTGGTCGAGGTCGCCGCCGTGATGGAGCAGCTTCTCCATCAGGTCGTCCTCTTCCGGGACCGGCTCCAGCTCGACCATCGCCATGTTGCAGCGTTCGGCGAAATCGCCCTTCTCGTCCAGCACATAGGCGACGCCGCCCGACATGCCGGCCGCGAAGTTGCGCCCGGTCTTGCCGAGCACGACGACGATGCCGCCGGTCATGTATTCGCAGCCGTGGTCGCCGACGCCCTCGACGACCGCCGCCACGCCGGAATTGCGCACCGCGAAACGCTCGCCGGCGACGCCGGCGAAATACGCCTCGCCTTCGGTGGCGCCGTAGAGCACCGTGTTGCCGACGATGATCGAGTCCGCCGCGACGATCTTGGCCTCTTGCGGCGGCCGGATGACGATGCGGCCGCCCGACAGGCCCTTGCCGACATAGTCGTTGCCGGCGCCGACCAGCTCGAAGGAGACGCCGCGCGCCAGGAAGGCGGCGAAGGACTGGCCGGCGGTGCCGGTCAGCTTCACCTTTATCGTGTCCTCGCGCAGGCCCTTGTGCTTGAAACGCTTGGCGACTTCACCCGACAGCATGGCGCCGACAGAGCGGTCGACATTGCGGATCGGCAGCTCGATGGTGACCGGCTGTTTGGCGTCCAGCGCCGGCTTCGCCAGCTCGATCAGCTTGCGGTCGAGCACGTCGTCGATCGGATGCTTCTGCCGCTCGGTCCAGTGCAGCGCCTCATGCGGCGCGTCCGGCTTGAAGAACATCTTCGAGAAGTCGAGCCCGCGCGCCTTCCAGTGTTGGATGACGTCGCGCTTTTCCAGGAGATCGGTGTCGCCGATGATCTGGTCGATATGGGTGAAGCCCATGTCGGCAAGCAGGCCCCGCACCTCTTCCGCCACGTAGAAGAAGAAGTTGATGACGTGCTCGGGCGTGCCCTTGAAGCGCTTGCGCAGCACCGGGTCCTGCGTCGCCACGCCGACCGGGCAGGTGTTGAGGTGGCACTTGCGCATCATGATGCAGCCGGCCGCGATCAGCGGCGCGGTCGAGAAGCCGAACTCGTCGGCGCCGAGCAGCGCGCCGATGATGACGTCGCGCCCGGTGCGCAGGCCGCCATCGACCTGCAGCGCGACGCGCGAGCGCAAGCCGTTGAGCACCAGCGTCTGGTGCGTTTCGGCGAGGCCCATTTCCCACGGGCTGCCGGCATGCTTGAGCGAGGTCAGCGGCGAAGCACCGGTGCCGCCGTCATAGCCGGAGATGGTGATGTGGTCGGCGCGCGCCTTGGCGACGCCCGCCGCGACCGTGCCGACGCCGACCTCCGACACCAGCTTGACCGAGACGTCGGCCGCCGGATTGACGTTCTTCAGGTCGTAGATCAGCTGCGCCAGATCCTCGATCGAATAGATGTCGTGATGCGGCGGCGGCGAGATCAGGCCGACGCCGGGCGTCGAGTGCCTGACCTTGGCGATGGTCGCGTCGACCTTGTGTCCGGGCAGCTGGCCGCCCTCGCCGGGCTTGGCGCCCTGCGCCACCTTGATCTGCATGACGTCGGAATTGACCAGATATTCCGCCGTGACGCCGAACCGGCCGGAGGCGACCTGCTTGATCGCTGAGCGTTCCGGATTCTTGCCGCCGCCGGGCAGCGGCAGATAGCGGTCGGCCTCTTCGCCGCCCTCGCCGGTGTTCGACTTGCCGCCGATGGCGTTCATGGCGCGCGCCAGCGTGGTGTGCGCTTCCCGGGAGATCGAGCCGAACGACATCGCCCCGGTCGAGAAGCGCTTGACGATCTCGGCCGCCGGCATGACGTCCTCGATCGCGACCTTCTTGCGGCCGGTCTCTTCCGCTGTTCTGATCTTGAACAGGCCGCGAATGGTCTGGGCGCGCGCGGTCGCGCTGTCGATCTGCGCCGAATAGTCCTTGAACGTGTCCCATGAGCCCTGCCGCACGGCGTGCTGCAGGCTGGCGACGGCATCGGGCGACCACATATGCGCCTCGCCGCGCATGCGGAACATGTATTCGCCGCCGACCTCGAGATTGTTGCGCAGCACCGGATCGCTGCCGAAGGCGTCGCTGTGGCGGCTGAGCGTCTCGGTGGCGATCTCGTCCAGGCCGACGCCTTCGATCAGCGTCGCTGTGCCGGTGAAATACTTCTCGACGAAGTCCGACTTCAGCCCGATGGCGTCGAAGATTTGCGCGCCGCAATAGGACTGGTAGGTCGAGATGCCCATCTTGGACATCACCTTGAGGATGCCCTTGCCGATCGACTTGATGTAGCGCGAGACCACCTCGTATTCGTCGACCTCTTCCGGCAGCTCGCCGCGCTTGTGCATGTCGAGCAGCGTATCGAAGGCGAGATAGGGATTGATCGCTTCGGCGCCGTAGCCGGCCAGGCAGCAGAAGTGATGCACCTCGCGCGGCTCGCCGGATTCCACCACGAGGCCGACCGAGGTGCGCAGGCCCTTGCGGATCAGGTGGTGGTGCACGGCCGCCGTCGCCAGCAGCGAAGGAATGGCGATGCGGTCCGGCCCGACCTGGCGGTCGGACAGGATGATGATGTTGTAGCCGCCGGCGACCGCCGCCTCTGCCCGCTCGCAGAGCCGGTCGATGGCGCCCTGCATGCCGGCCGCGCCCTCATTCGAACCATAGGTGACGTCGATCGTCTTGGTGTCGAACCTATCCTCGGTGTGGCCGATGGAGCGGATCTTTTCCAGATCGCCATTGGTCAGGATCGGCTGGCGCACCTCGAGCCGCTTGCGGCGCGACGTGCCGACCAGGTCGAAGATGTTTGGCCGCGGCCCGATGAACGATACCAGGCTCATCACCAGCTCCTCGCGGATCGGGTCGATCGGCGGATTGGTGACCTGGGCGAAATTCTGCTTGAAATAGGTGTAGAGCAGCTTCGACTTGTCCGACATCGCCGAGATCGGCGTGTCGGTGCCCATCGAACCCACCGCTTCCTGGCCGGTGGTGGCCATCGGCGCCATCAAAAGCTTGGTGTCTTCCTGCGTGTAGCCGAAGGACTGCTGGCGATCGAGCAGGCTGACATCCTTGCGCAGCGCGCGCGGCTCGACCGGCTTCAGGTCTTCCAGGATGAGCTGCGTGTTGGCGAGCCAGGTCTTGTAGGGATGCCTGGTCGCGATCTCCGACTTGATCTCCTCGTCGGAGACGATGCGGCCCTTGGCGAGATCGATGAGCAGCATGCGGCCGGGCTGCAGCCGCCACTTCTGCACGATCTTTTCCTCCGGCACCGGCAGCGCGCCGGCTTCCGACGCCATGATGACGCGGTCGTCGTCGGTGACGATGTAGCGCGCCGGGCGCAGGCCGTTGCGGTCGAGCGTGGCGCCGATCTGGCGGCCGTCGGTGAAGACCACCGCCGCCGGTCCATCCCACGGCTCCATCAGCGCCGCATGGTACTCGTAGAAAGCCTTGCGGTCGGCGTCCATGAGCTTGTTGCCGGCCCAGGCCTCCGGGATCAGCATCATCATGGCGTGGGTAAGCGAGTAGCCGCCCTGGAACAGGAACTCGAGCGCGTTGTCGAAGCACGCCGTGTCCGACTGGCCTTCATAGGAGATCGGCCAGAGCTTCGAGATGTTGTTGCCGAACAGCTCGGAATCGACCGAGGCCTGGCGCGCCGCCATCCAGTTGTTGTTGCCGCGCACGGTGTTGATCTCGCCATTGTGCGCGACCATGCGATAGGGATGCGCCAGCTTCCATGACGGGAAGGTGTTGGTCGAGAAGCGCTGGTGGACGAGGATCAGCGCCGTCTCGAAACGCGGATCCTTGAGGTCCTTGTAATAAGCGCCGACCTGATAGGCCAGGAACATGCCCTTGTAGACGATGGTGCGCGCCGACAGCGACACGCAATAGGCGCCGATGTCCTTGTTGTCGTTCTCGGCATAGATGCGGCCCGAGATCACCTTGCGCAGCAGGTAGAGCCGCGCCTCATACTCCTCGTCGTCCGTGATGTCGGCCGTGCGGCCGATGAACACCTGCCGATGGAACGGCTCGGACGCCACGATATCCGGCGCCTTCGACAGCGACGAATTGTCGACCGGGACGTCGCGGAAGCCGATAAGTGGCAGCCCTTCCGACTGCGCCGATTCCGCGATGATCTCTTCGATATGGGCGCGCAGTGCCGCGTCCTGGGGCATGAACCAGTGGCCGACGCCGTATTGGCCGGCCGGCGGCAGTTCGACGCCCACGACCGCCATTTCCTTGCGGAAGAAAGCGTCCGGGATCTGCACCAGCACGCCGGCGCCGTCGCCGACCAGCGGGTCAGCGCCGACGGCGCCGCGATGGGTGAGGTTTTCCAGCATCGCCAGACCGTCCTCGACGATCCCGTGCGACTTCACGCCCTTCATATTTGCGATGAAGCCGACGCCGCAGGCGTCGTGCTCGTTGCGCGGATCATAGAGGCCCTGCGCGGTCATGCCGTTGGCGGTTCGCAGCCCTTTGGCCAGGACGGTATTTTTAACGGCTGCCGCTTTCGTCTGCGCGGCCTGGCCGTTGATCGCAGATGGCGTCAGTTCCGTCATCGTCCTATCCTCCGTTCTCCACCTTAGCCCCGACTGTCTCAGGGCGCTGGTTTGCCTTGGGAAGCGAGAGTGCTTCCCCTTCATGTTGCTGCACGTCTCGCGAAATCCATCGAACCATACGGCTATACGCCCGGTTCGCATCCGGTATCGTACAGGCCAGAGCCGGGCCGTCTACCCGCCGCTCGCGACAATGGCCGGAATGGCAGCAATGATACGCCAGTCCGGCCTGTTTTGTGCGACAAAATAAGACAGCACTACTGTCCTAAATTTTTATGGCAGAAATCAGACAGCGGCACAAGACCGATTCACAAAAAACTTGGGCGTGCTGCGACACAAAATTTCGTGACGAGCGCCCGAAACGCAAGCTTTGGTCTCGGTCTTTCGAGGCGACGCGCTGGCTTTACCGCTTTGCCCACGATTGGCCCTTGCGCTTCGACTGCCGAAGCGGTCAAGTCCCGCCGCTTTCGCCAATCACGATACGGATTTCTCGATGTTCTTTGCATCCGACAACTGGGCGGGCGTCCATCCCGACATTTCGGCCAACCTGTCGCGCCATGCCGCCGGCACCGCTGTCGCCTACGGCGACGGCGATCTGGACCGCGCCGTCTATCGCCGCTTCAGCGAGATCTTCGAGCGCGAGGTGCAGGTCTTCTTCGCCGCGACCGGCACCGCGGCCAACGCGCTTTCGATGGCTGCATTGAACCGCATAGGCGGCATCGCGCTTTGCCATCACGAAGCGCATATGAATGTCGACGAGTTCGGCGCGATGGGTTTCTACACCGGCGGCGCGCGCATGGCGCCGGTGGCGGGACCGCTGGGGCGCATGACCCCGGAGGCTCTTGACCGGACCATCAAGCGATATTCGCAGGACCTGGCCCCCGCCGGCCAGCCGATGGCGGTCACCGTGACCCAGGCGACCGAGGTCGGCACGGTCTACAGCGTCGACGATGTCAAGGCGATCGCCGAGGTCAGCCGCCGCCACAAGCTGCCGCTGCACATGGACGGCGCGCGCTTCGCCAATGCGATTGCCGCGACCGGCGTCAGCCCGGCCGAAATGACCTGGAAGAGCGGCGTCGACCTTATCTCCTTCGGCGGCACCAAGAATGGCTGCTGGATGGCCGATGCGGTCGTGGTCCTCAATCCGGATGTCGGCAAGGATCTGCGCCTGCTGCGCCAGCGCGCCGGACAGACTTTTTCCAAGGCCCGCTTCATCTCGGCCCAGTTCGAAGCCTATTTCACCGACGATCTGTGGTTGAGGATGGCAGGGCACGCCAATGCGATGGCCGCGCATCTGGCCGAGACGATCGAGGACGCGCCGGCCGGCAAGCTCGCTTGGCTGCCGCAGGCCAACGAAGTGTTTGCCATCCTCGGTCGGGCCACCGCGGAAAAGCTGCAAGCGGCCGGCGCCAAATTCTACGAATGGGGCGTGCCGCAGGGTTTCGATGGCCATCTCGGCGACAATGAAGCGATCTACCGCTTCGTCGCCAGCTTCGCCACCACGACGCAAGAGATCGACCGTCTCGGCGAGTTGCTTGGCTGAGCTTGCGGCGCTCGGGAGCAGCATGACAGAAGCCTCATTGCGGCGACTGAGGCCTATATCCGAAAGCTGCTTTCCTGCCGGCAGGATCCCGATTTGGCCACGCTCGATTTGAGGACTTTTGCCGCTGACATATTCGCCGCGACGGCGGCTGAGTATTTCGCGCCATACGAAGCCGTTCACCGACAGAACGTCGAAGCGGTCGTCGCGGAAAAGAACCGGTAGGCTTGCGCCCCGATCAGGCGAGCAAGGGCCGCAGCAGCAACTCGACGCCGAGCAGGACCAGAAAAATCAGGAACCAGCGGCGAAAAGTTGCCGGACTGATCTTCTGGCGCAGCATTTGCCCCAGCCACATGCCGAGCAGCGCCGGAAGCACGGCAAGCGAGGACATCGCCAGATGCCCCGCCTCGAACGCGCCATGCGAGGCAAGGCCCAGCGCCAGGGCGATCGTCGACACCGTGAAGGAGAGACCGAGCGCCTGGATCAGATCGTCGCGGCTCAAGCCCAGCGCCTGGATGTAAGGGACGGCGGGCACCACGAAGACGCCGGTGCCGCCCGTGACCAGGCCGGTGAGAAAACCCACGACCGGCGACGACCAGCGCTCGGTTTTCTCGGGAACGACAGGCTGCCGCGCGAGCAGACTATAGGCGGCATAGACCATCAACGCCGCGCCGAGGCCGGCGGTCGTCCATTTGACATTGTCGCTGGCGAGCAGCCGCGAGCCGGCGACCGTGCCGATCAGAATGCCCGCCATCATCAGCCAAAGCCGGCGCAGGATCGCCGAAAAACTCGGGCCGGCGAAAAGCTGCCAGACATTGGTGACGAAGGACGGAACGATGAGCAGCGAGGCGGCCGTCACGGGCGGCATGATGGTGCCAAGCAATCCCATGGCCAGGGTCGGCAGGCCCATGCCGGTGACGCCCTTGACGATACCGGCGAGCAGGAAAGTGATTGCAACGGTGAGTGTCAGCAGCAGGGAAAAATCGGACATCGCCCTTCATGATCCGCCGCTGCATGCTTCAAAAGAGCCAGAACGGCGCGTTGCCGGTGGCACAATAAAAAGCGGCGCCTTGCGGCGCCGCTTTCGTCTCGGGAGGGAGACGTTGTCTACTACCGGCCCCGCCGGTTACGCGGCGGCCTTGGTTTCGATCTGCTTGGCCTTGTCCGCGGACGAGGTGATCGCGATCTTGCGCGGCTTCAGCTCCTCGGGAATGTTGCGCTTGAGGTCGACGAAGAGCAGGCCGTTCTTCAGCGTGGCGCCTTCCACTTCGACGTGGTCGGCCAGCTGGAAGCGGCGCTCGAAGGACCTCGAGGCGATGCCGCGGTAAAGCAACTCCGAACCCTCGCTGTTGTTCTCTTCCTTGCGCTCGCCCTTGACGGTCAGCACGTTGCGGTGGGCTTCGATCGAAATCTCGTCCTCCGAGAAGCCGGCAACGGCCATCGAGATGCGATAGGCGTTCTCGCCCGTGCGCTCGATATTATAGGGCGGATAGGTCTGCGCGGTCTCGGGCTGGCCGAGCGAGTCGAGCATGGTGAACAGCCGGTCGAAGCCGACGGTCGAACGATAAAGCGGGGAAAAATCAACGTGACGCATGAGTGTTCTCCTTTGAGCAACATGGTTTGCGTATGACCCGGTGCGAAACCCTCGAAAGGCGTTCCGGATAGGCCAGCGGCCCCGACATCGGCGGCCACAACCTTCATTTGGGAAGCTCAAAAAGCCATTTCAAGGTTTTCCTTGGTCGCAATGCAGCCACGTTCATGAACGGTGGATGAACCGCCGCTTCGGCATCCGTTCAGTCATGCGGCATTAGGCTTTGGTCAAGTTCGAGCAATTCCAGGAAAAGTGAAGCGGTTTTCCGTCCGGAATTGCGTCAAGACAGAGAGACTAGCGGCGCCCCCTTCCCTGCGCCGCGACGAGGCCGAACCGGGTGCAACGTCCCTTCCTCCCGGATCGACAGAGGCCGGAAGTGCACCGCAGGCACTTCCGGCCTTCCCCGCACTACAGCGCCGCGCGTCCCCTGGACGCGCTAAGGACGCCGTAGCACTTTTGATTTCGCGCATGATCCTTTCCGAAAATCGATTCCGATTTTCGGGTCATGCGCGGCAACCGCGTAAATCCGGACAACGCCTTTGCTTTTGCCGCCTGGCCGTCTATCACCATGCCGACGCCTCGCCCGTCCGGGCAAAGAACAAGCAACGACGCCGCATGACGGATCTTTTCCATCTGACCGAGGACAATCCCGCGCCGCAGAATGCCGCGGGCGGCTTCTTCACCACACGCGACGGCAAGAAGATCCGCTACGGCGTCTTTGCCGCTGTCAGCCGCCCGCTGCAGGGCACGGTGGTTTTGCTGACCGGGCGCAACGAATGCATCGAGAAATATTTCGAGACCATCCGCGATCTCGCCGATCGCGGCTTCGGCGTCGCCATCCTCGACTGGCGCGGCCAGGGCGGTTCCAGCCGCCTGCTGCGTGACCGCCAGCGCGGCTATGTCCGCAGCTTCCGTGACTATACGCGCGATCTCGAGCAATTCTTCGAGGAAATCGTGCTGCCCGACTGCCGCGGCCCCTATTACATCCTCGCGCACTCCACGGGCGCGGTGATTGCGCTGCTTGCCTCGCCGTCGATGGTCAACCGGGTGCGGCGCATGGTGCTGCTGGCTCCTTTTCTCGAAGTGCCGGACCTGCCGGTCTCGATCGCCACGGTCCGGCGCGTCTGCGCGGTCTTCTGCGCGCTGGGTCTCGGCCGGCTCTATGCCGCGCTCGGTCCGCGCCCGAAAGTGCCGCCCGCTTTCGAGGTGAACAAGGTGACCTCGGATCCTGTGCGCTACCGGCGCAATGTCGGAATCTACGAGGCCTGGCCGCAGCTCGCGCTCGGCGGCCCGACCATCCGCTGGCTGAGGGCCGCCGCCGCAGCCGCGAAAGCCGTCAGCGATCCGGATTTCATGGCAAGGGTGAAGGTGCCGATGCTGATCGTCGCCGCCGGCGCCGACCGGGTGGTCTCGACCAAGGCGGTGGAGGCCTATGCCAGGAAACTGCGCGTCGGCTCGCTGTTGATGATCGACGGTGCGCAGCACGAGATCCTGCAGGAGAAGGACATCTACCGCGAGCAGCTCCTGGCCGCTTTCGACGCCTTCATCCCCGGCATGGGTGATGCCACTTGACGCTCGGTGGTGGGCGGCCGCCGCCGGCGACGCCTTACGGCCGGCACAGGAGCTTCACGGCCGGTGGGTTCGACCTCGCCGCTCGGCCCACAAATCTCGGCTGAACGCG
The DNA here is from genome assembly GCF_006440775.1 of Mesorhizobium sp. B2-7-2. Lineage (GTDB taxonomy): Bacteria > Pseudomonadota > Alphaproteobacteria > Rhizobiales > Rhizobiaceae > Mesorhizobium. The sequence goes on from NZ_VFTZ01000014.1 coordinate 81,050, forward strand.
GCCGGCGTGGTCACCTGCATAGTCATTGCAGATCCTGCAGCAAACGCGGGCGGAACCGGCTTGACTGAAGGCGCGCTCGCCGCTCGGCGACTCCTCGTTTCCGCCAAGGCACGGAGCGCTAGATACCTTCCGGCGCCATGCGCCAGCCGACAAGGACCGGGAGGAGGAACGGACATGAACGCATCGCTGTCACGTCAGGGGCATCGCCTGTTGCAGATCGGCGTCGCCCTGCTGCTGTTTTCGTCATTTGAAGGATTTGCAATCCCGTACCTTGCCGCACCGCGCCTGGGGCTGTCGGCGCATACGCTCAGCGGCTTGGAGGCCGTTCTCCTGCTGGCGCTGGGTCTCCTTTGGGAAAGGCTCAACCTCAGCGCCGCCACATCGCGGGTTGCGTTCTGGCTTCTGATCTATTCGGCTCTTGCCATTCTGGCCGCCTACGTGATGGCGAGCGTCTGGGGCGCCGGCAACGAGACGATGCCCCTGGCAGCCGGAGCCTTCCACGGCAGCGCCTTTGAGGAGACGGCGATCAAGGGCATCGGGTATTCGTCGGCGCCAACCGGCCTCATTGCATTCGCGCTCATTCTGTGGGGCTTGCGCCTTGCAGAGCCTTCGTCAACCGAGAGCTAGAGCGCGCCGCAGTCTTGCATTCGGTTTTGCATGAAACGGTCTCTTGGGCCGCCTGGTGCTCAGCCGCGCAGCGCCGCCATCGCTGCCGCGTGAAGCTCGGGCGTCGCTGCCGCCAGTATATCGCCGCCCTTCTCCGCCGGCCCACCTTCGAAAGTGGTGATGACGCCGCCGGCCTTCTCGATGATCGGGATCAGCGCGACGATGTCGTAGGGCTTCAGGCCCGGGTCGGCGACGATATCGATGCTGCCGGCCGCCAGCATGGCGAAGGCGTAGCAATCGGTGCCGTAGCGGGCGAGCTGCACCTTTGTCTCGAACTGGTCATAGCGCTTGCGCGCATCGCCCTGGAACAATGCCGGCGTGGTCGTGAACAGCGTCGCTTGCGCGAGCTCGGTCGTCTTGCGGGTCGCGAGCCGGCGCGGGCCGCCCGGTCCTTCATAATGCGACCCGGAAGCGTTGGCGTAGAACAGCTCGCCGGTGAAGGGTTGCGACATCATGCCGGCGACCGCCTCGCCATCGACGGTCAGCCCGACCAGCGTTCCCCACACCGGGATGCCGGAAATGAAGGCGCGGGTGCCGTCGATCGGGTCGATCACCCAGACATGCCGGCTGGCGAGGTTTTGGCTGCCATGCTCCTCGCCGAGGATGCCGTGCTCGGGATATTCGGACGAAATCAGCGCCCGGATCGCGCGCTCGGCTTCGCGATCGGCCTCCGTTACCGGATCGAAGCTTCCCGCAAGCTTGTTGGTGACCGCCCCCTGGCTGCGGAAGCGCGGCAAGGTTTCGGCGGCGGCGGCATGCGCGATGCGCCGCATGAAATCGGTGCTGATATCCAAGTCGCTCTCCCCCATCGCGGCCGTTGCCGGCCGCCTGTTTCTCGCGGAACAGGCGCGCTGAAGACCGGTCAGACGCCCGTTTTCTGTTGCCCGAATGTCACATCTGAGCCGCCGAAGCGGAATTTCCACATCATATTGAATTAAAAAAGCCCGCTGTCGATTGACATTTGTGCGGCGCACAATAATTTTGTCATCGGACAGGTTTTCCTGTCCATGCCCTCCTTGGGCGTTTCCTCCCTAGACTTCGACCGTGTCGTGAAAACGATGCGGTCTTTTTTTCAGGCAATTCCGGGAAAAGTGTGAAGCGGTTTTCCGTCCGAAATTGCGTATAGAAGAACTGGGCGCGCCGACCGCGCCGTCATTCCGCCGCCAGCGGCAAATCGACGAAATGATGGTCGGGCATCGACATCAGGTCGGCCGAGAAGCGGGTCAGGTCGCAGGCCAAAGCGTCGAAGCCGGCCGATTTCTGGAACGTCCGCTCGTCCATGTAAAGCCCGCGATTGACCTCGATCTGCAACGCATGCAGATGCCGCGCCGGCCTGCCATAATGTTCAGTGATGAACCCTCCCGCATAGGGCTTGTTATGCGCGACGGTGTAGCCCATGCGGACAAGCAGGCTAATCGCCATCTCGGTGAGCGCCGGCGAGGCCGAGATTCCGAACCGATCGCCGATGATGAAGTCGGGCCGCACGCCGTTGTCGCCGACGCGTATGCTGGCCGGCATCGAGTGGCAGTCGATCAGCACGGCATAGCCGAACCTGGCATGCGTTCTGGTCAGGAGCCGCTTCAGCGTCTCGTGATAAGGCTTGTACACCGCTTCGATGCGCGCCACCGCCTCAGCCAGCGGCAGGCGGCCGGGATAGATATCAAGGCCTTCGCCGACAAGCTTCGGCACCGTGCCCAGCCCGCCGGCGACACGCGCCGAACGGATGTTGCAGAAAGACGGGACCGGCTCCGCGAACATGCGCGGATCGAGTTCCCACGGCTCGCGGTTGACGTCGAGATAGGCGCGCGGAAAATTGGCCGCCAGCAGTGGCGCGCCGAGCGGCACGGCGCCGCCGAAAAGCTCCTCGACATAGCAGTCCTCCGACCGGCGGATGGCGTTGCGGTCAAGCCGCGCCATGGCCAGGAAGCGCTCCGGATAATGGCGGCCGCTATGCGGTGAGTTGAACAGGAAAGGGACGCGCTGTTCGGCGCCCGATCGGATTTCGAAGGGTGGGACGACCGAAAAATCCTCGGCTGCCGTTTTCAATTTGCACGAACCAGGAAACAGCACTGTATCATGACGTAAAACTTGCCACCTTGCGTGCGGCATGTCCAGCATTTCAGGTGGCGAAACCGCAGCTTGAACCGGATGTGGGACGGCCTTCATTCACTTGATGTTTACCGACACATCCTCATATACAGCATGGTTAACAGCCTTGCCCGGCGGCAGGCTTGGGGCGGGTGATTCGGACGGGATATGATGGCACGCATTCTGCTGGCGGAAGACGACGACGATATGCGCCGCTTCCTCGTCAAGGCGCTGGAACGCGCCGGCTACCAGGTAAGCGATTTCGACAATGGCGCCAGCGCCTATGAGCGGCTGCGCGAAGAGCCGTTCTCGCTGCTCCTGACCGACATCGTCATGCCGGAGATGGACGGCATCGAGCTTGCCCGCCGCGCCACCGAGATCGACCCGGACCTCAAGGTGATGTTCATCACCGGCTTTGCCGCGGTCGCGCTCAATCCGGATTCCAAGGCGCCCAAGGACGCCAAGGTGCTGTCGAAGCCTTTCCACCTGCGCGATCTCGTCAACGAGGTCGAGAAGATGCTGCAGGCGGCCTGAGCCACTTCTGCAGGCATCGACGATACGCCGCGCCGATGCGACAAACACAAGCCGTCTTTCCACATTCCCGCTATTGACGCGCCGGATCAAAAGTGGTGTATGCGCGGCTTCGGATGGGCGTGTAGCTCAGCGGGAGAGCACTGCATTGACATTGCAGGGGTCACAAGTTCAATCCTTGTCACGCCCACCATCCTTCCAATAAGTTAGATATCTGGCGAGCACAGAACCCTGTGCCTGACTGTCTGGCTGCACTGCAGTTAGCGATTACCCGAGACCTCTTCGAACGAGCACAAGCATTTCGCCCAAGACGGCGAGCCCGTGGACGACGTAGCCCTTGCCGAGCAGCATCACGGCCAGATAAGCCCCGTCCTGCCCTGTAACCCCGGTGACCAGGGCGATCCCGTCTGTCAAGGCGACCTTGTCTGCCGGGGCGACTTTGTCCGCCATTGCCGTGTGCGCCCGCGCCTATTTTTCGGCAAGCGAATACGATTTATTGCCGCAACGCAAATCCCCGCACGGGGGCCGGCTTAAACGCCCGCGACCGCCAGCAGGGTCTTCATCCTGGCGATGGCAAGATCGGGGTCGGCCAGCAGCCCGGCCTGGTCGCAGAGCCGGAAGACGTCCGCGTAGTGGCATATGCCGCGCGCCGACTGCATGCCGCCCACCATCGTGAAGTGGTCCTGATGCCCGTTCAGCCAGGCCATGAAGACGATGCCGGCCTTGTAGTATTCGGTTGGCGCCTCGAAGATTTTTCGCGACAGCGGCACGGTCGGCGCCATCAGCGCGTCGTAGCCGGCCTTGTCACCCTCCGCCAGCTTCGCCAGCGCGGCATTTGCCACCGGCGCGATGGCGTCGAAGATCCCGAGCAGCGCGTGCGAGTGTTTCCTGCCGTCGCCGGCGATCAGTTCGGGATAGTTGAAATCGTCGCCGGTGAACATCACCACCCCGTCGGGTAGCCTGTCGCGCAGCCGCACTTCCTTCTCCGCATCGAGCAACGATATCTTGATGCCTTCGACCTTGCCCGCGTGCCGCTCGATGATGGCGACGACCGTGTCGAGCTCGGTATCGAAATCGTTGCTGCCCCAATAGCCCTTGAGCGCCGGATCGAACATGTCGCCCAGCCAGTGCAGGATGACCTTGCCCGATGCCTGGGAAAGCATGCGGTCATAGACGCGGGCATAGTCGTCCGGCCCCTTTGCCACCGCCGCGAGCGCGCGGCTCGCCATCATGATGGCCTTGCCGCCTTCGCCTTCGATGAAGGCGAATTGCTCTTCATAGGCGCCGATGACGTCGTCGAGCGTCTTGGCCGCCGCCGGCGCCAGATGGTCGGTTCCCGCCCCCGATGCGAGGTCGGCGCCCGGCACCGTTTTGGCTTCCGCGATCGAGCGGCGGATCAGCTCCTTCGCGCTCGCCCAGTCGAAACCCATCCCGCGCTGGGAGGTATCCATGGCTTCGGCGACGCGAAAGCCGAGCCGCCACAGATGATGGCGGAACGCCATCGTCCTGTCCCAGTCGACCACCGGCCGCGACCACGGATCGGTCATGGCGATGGGATCGGCAACGACATGGGCGGCGGCATAGGCGATGCGCGAAAAGCGTGCGCCCTTGATCGGTTCGACCGGTTTGCCGACGAGCCGGTAGCTGACCCAGTCGCCGTTTGCCGCAGGCAAGGTGATGTCCATGGTACTCTCCCGTTGCGGCCGCTATAAATGGAACGTTCCAATAAATCAAGGATCTTGATGGTTCAACGGATCCAGGTTGGAAGACACCGTGCCCTCCTGGAGGTATCCCTTGCATTTGCTGAGGTTTTGAACCGCTTCAATCAATTTTCCGATTCTTATCACAATCGCAATTGACTCCGATTTGGATCAGTGATTAGAACGTTCCAATAAATTTTGTCAAAACTGGGAGGACGTGACGAGGATGGCCAGCCGGGCCAAGGCGACGATCCTGGACATCGCCCGCGAGGCCGGCGTGTCCAAATCGACGGTGTCGCTCGTGCTGCAGGGCAGCGGGCTGATCCGGCCTGAAACCGCGACCAAGGTGCGCAAGGCGATCGAGGATGTCGGCTATGTCTACAACCGCGGCGCCGCCAATCTGCGCAAGGCCCATTCCAATGTCATCGGCATGGTGATCAACGATCTCACCAACCCCTTTTTCGCCGAGCTTGCCGTCGGCATGGAGCGCGTGTTCCAGGCGGCGGGCGTAGTCCCCTTCATCGCCAACACGGCGGAAAACCCGGTACGTCAGGAAGAGGTGCTGAAGTCGCTGATGGAACAGGGCGTCGCCGGCCTGATCGTCTCGCCGGCGCGGGGCACGTCGCCCGGTACCTTCCGCCGCATCGAGACGGCCGGCGTCCCGATCGTCTTCACCATGCGCAGGCTGCCGGACAGCCGCATTCCGGTGATCGCGCCGGACAATCATCGCGGCGCGGTGCTTGCCGCCGAACATCTGATCCGCAGGGGTCATCGCCGCCTGGCCTTCTTCGGCGGTTCATCCGATCTCGTTGTTTATCAGGAGCGCCTGGGCGGCTTCCTCGAAGCCTGCGAAACGCTCGGCATCCCGGCTCCGGACCGGCTGATCGTCGAGGGCGAGACGAACCGCAAGGGCGGCATGGCCTGCCTGGAGACGGCCTTTGCCGTGCCGCAGCCACCGACCGCGGCGCTGTGCTTCAACGATGCGGTAGCCTTCGGCGTCATGCTGGCATTGCGCAAACGCGGTCTCGAGGCGGGCGCAGACTTCGCCGTCGTCGGCTTCGACGATGTCGCCGAGGCCGAGCACTACAGTCCGGCGCTGACCAGCGTCGCCGTCGACACCGCGGGCCTCGGCGAGCGCGCGGCCCACGTCATGCTGAAGATGATCCAGTCGCGCACCACGCGCGCCGAGAACCATATTGGTGCCGTCAGCCTGGTCGTGCGGGAAAGCAGCGGCCCAGACCGAAACAGCCAAGTGGGAGACGCGGCGTGAGCGTGCGATGGGGACTGATCGGCGCCAGCACGATCGCCAGACAGTTCATGATCGATGCCATCCGCGCGCAGGCCGATGGCGAGGTCGCAGCCGTGATGAGCTCCAGCCAGGAACGGGCCGAGACCTATGCGAGGGAAAACGGCATCGCACGCGCCGTCTCGTCTCTCGACGCGCTGCTCAACTCGGACATCGACGCCGTCTACATCTCGACCACCAACGAATTGCATCTCGAGCAGGGGCTTGCCGCGATCAAGGCCGGCAAGCATGTGCTGTGCGAGAAGCCGCTGGCGCTGACCAGCGCCGATGCGCGTGAGATGGTCGTCGCCGCGAAAGCTGCCGGTATCGTCTTCGGCACCAATCACCATCTGCGCAATGCCGGCGCCCACCGCGCCATGCGCGAGGCGATTGCCGCCGGCCGCATCGGCAAGCCGATCGCCGCACGCGTCTTCCACTCCGTCTACCTGCCGGAGAACCTGCAGGGCTGGCGCATCGCCAGGCCTGAGGCCGGCGGCGGCGTTGTGCTCGACATCACCGTGCATGATGCCGACACGCTGCGCTTCGTGCTGGACGACGACCCCGTCGAGATTTCGGCCTTCACGCAAGCCGCCGGCATGGCCGGCGGCGGACTGGAGGACGGCGCCATGTGCATCTGGCGTTTCGGGTCGGGCGTGATTGCCCAGTCGCATGAGGGCTTCACCACGAAATTCGCCGGCACCGGCTTCGAGGTGCATGGCTCGGAGGGCTCGCTGATCGCCGCCAATGTGATGACGCAAAAGCCGGTCGGCTCGGTGCATCTGCGCAGCGCGAGCGGAGAAGAAGAGCTGAGCTTCGATCGCGAGGATCTCTACACCCGCTCGTTGCGCCACTTCCATGCCGCGATCCGCGGCGAAGGCCGGCCTGCAGCCACCGGCGAGGACGGCGTCTGGTCGTTGGCGTCGGCCGAAGCAGCACTGCAATCGTCGAACACCGGCAAGGCCGTCGCCATCGACCCGCAACTTGGGGGCCTCGCGTGAGCAAGCTCGTCTCGGCGGCCCATGCCGCCAGCCTGATCAAGGACGGCATGGTCGTCTCGGTGTCGTCGTCGAGCGGGCTCGGCTGCCCGGATGCCGTGCTTGCCGCGATCGGCGAGCGTTTCGACGCGGAAGGCCATCCGCAGGCAATCACCACGCTGCATCCGATCGCCGCCGGCGACATGTACGGCATCAAGGGCATCGACCATCTCGCCAAGCCGGGCCTGCTCAAGCGCACGCTCTGCGGCTCCTATCCGTCCGGCCCCTCCTCTGCCGAGCCGCCGCAGATCTGGAAGATGATCGGCGACAATTCGATCGCCGCCTACAACGTGCCGTCCGGCATCCTGTTCGACATGCATCGCGAGGCCGCCGCCAAACGTCCCGGCGTGCTGACCAAGGTCGGCCTCGACACCTTTGCCGATCCGCGCCACCAGGGTTGCGCCATGAACGCCGCGGCCAGCGAGCCGATCGTCTCGGTTGAGCAGTTCGACGGCGAGGAATGGCTCTATTTCCGCGCCATCGTGCCGAACGTCTCGATCATTCGCGCCACCACGGCCGACGAGCGCGGCAATCTCACCTATGAGCATGAGGGCGCCTATCTCGGCGGACTGGAGCAGGCGCTGGCTGCCCGCAACAATGGCGGCATCGTCATTGCGCAGGTCAAGCGCGTCGTCGAGAACGGCACGCTGAAGCCGCACGATGTGCGGGTGCCCGGCGTGCTGGTCGATCATGTCGTGGTGGCGCCCGACCAGTTGCAGACGACGCAGACGCCTTACGACCCGGCGATCTCGGGCGAGATCTTCCGGCCGCTGTCGACTTTCCGCACGCCGGAGATGAACATCCAGAAGGTGATCGCGCGGCGCGTCGCCATGGAATTGCGCGACGGCATGGCCGTCAACATCGGCTTCGGCATCTCGGCCAATGTGCCGCGCATCCTTCTCGAGGAAGGCCAGCACGGCAAGGTCACCTGGGTGATCGAGCAGGGCGCGGTCGGCGGCGTGCCGCTGCTCGACTTCAAGTTCGGCTGTGCCTCCAACGCCGAGGCGATCATGCCCTCGCCGCACCAGTTCATCTATTTCCAGGCCGGCGGCTTCGACGCCTCGCTGCTGTCCTTCCTGCAGATCGACCGGCACGGCTCGGTCAACGTCTCGAAGCTTTCGGCGCGGCCGCATGTGACGGCAGGCGCCGGCGGCTTCGTCGACATCACCGCGCGGGCGAAGAAGATCGTCTTTTCCGGCTTCTTCAATGCCGGCGCGAAACTCTCGCTGGCGAACAGCGCCATCCGCATCGACCAGGAAGGCAAGGTCAAGAAGGTGGTCCAGGAGGTCGAGCACATCTCCTTCTCCGGCAAGCGGGCGGTCACCCAAGGGCAGGACATCACCTATGTCACCGAGCGCTGCGTGATGAAGCTGACGCCGGACGGGCTGATGGTGACGGAACTGGCCCCTGGCATCGATCTCGAACGCGATGTCTTGGCGCAGGCCGAGATCCCGCTCGCTGTGGCGAACGACCTCAAGGTCACGCCTGCGGCACTCTATCAGGACCGGCCGATCGGCCTGTCGCTCAATGGCGGCGCTTCGCTCGGAGGCGCGCATGGCTGAGCGTCCAGTCACCTTCGAAAAGGACGGCGCCATCGGCATCGTGACGCTGCGCCGGCCGGAAAAGTTCAACGCGCTCGACATCCCGATGCTGCGCGCGCTTGAGGCGGCGCTTGACCAAGCGGAACTGGCCGAGGGCGTTCGCGCTGTGCTTGTCCGCGGCGAAGGCAAGGGGTTCTGCGCCGGTGGCGACGTCGAGGCCTGGGGTGCCATGAGCGCCGCCGACTTCCAGGTGCAATGGGTGCGCTACGGCCACCGCGTCTTCGATCGCCTGGCGCGGCTCAGGCAGCCGACCATCGCGGTGCTCTCAGGCCATGCGCTGGGCGGCGGGCTGGAACTGGCGGCGGCCTGCGATTTCCGCGTCGCCGAAACGCAGGTGAAGCTCGGCTTCCCCGAAACCTCGATCGGCGTCGTTCCCGGCTGGTCGGGCACCCAGCGCGCCGTGCGCCGCTTCGGTGCACAGATCGTGCGCCGGATGGCGATTGGCGGCGAGATTTTCCCGGCAGCCGAGGCGCTGGCGCACGGCGTCGTCGACCGGTTGGTCGAAACAGGCAAAGCCTTCGACGAAGCCAAAGCCTGGGCCGAAAAGATCGCCGAGCGCGGTCCGCTGGCGACCGAGGCCGCCAAGCTGATGATCGGCATCGCCGAGGGCGAGGAAGATGCGGCCGCGACCGAGGCGTTGGCCAGCGGCTTCATCGCGCTCACCGCCGACCTCAAAGCCGGCGTCGGCGCTTTCAAGGCCAAGCAGAAGCCGGCCTTTTCGAGATCCTAGAGAAGACATGATGAACGCACCGCTCAACATTGCCATGCCGGCCGAGGCGTCTGAGGCGCCGAAGGCCTATAAGCTGCTGATCGACGGCCGGCATGTCGATGCCCGCGACGGCCGCAGCATCGAGCGCGCCAGCCCCGGCCACGGCTTCGTCGTGTCGCGCTATGCGCAGGCGGGCGTGGCGGAAGTCGAGGCGGCGGTGCAGGCCGCGCACAAGGCTTTCGAGACCGGCCCGTGGCCGCGCATGAAGGCATCGGAACGCGCGGCGATTCTGCTGAAGACTGCCGACCTGATCGAGTCTCGGCTGGAGCAGATCGCGCGGCTCGACGCGCTGGAATCCGGCAAGCCGATCGCCCAGGCGCGCGCAGAGATCGGGGGCGCGATCGACATCTGGCGCTATGCCGCCTCGCTCGCCCGCACGCTGCATGGCGAAAGCTACGCCAATCTGGGCGACTCCATGCTGGGCGTGGTGCTGCGCGAGCCGATCGGCGTCGTCTCGATCATCACGCCGTGGAATTTCCCTTTCCTGATCGTCAGCCAGAAGCTGCCTTTCGCGCTCGCCGCCGGCTGCACGGCGGTGGTGAAGCCGAGCGAGATGACGTCCGCTTCCACTTTCGTGCTCGGCGGCATCCTGCTCGAGGCCGGGCTGCCGGCTGGCGTCGTCAACATTCTCGCAGGCTACGGCGCCGATGTCGGCGCGCCGATGGTCAGCCATCCGCTGGTCGAGATGGTCTCCTTCACCGGCTCGACCCGCGTCGGCAAGACAACCATGGCAGCCGCTTCCGACTCCTTGAAGAAGGTCTCGATGGAACTCGGCGGCAAGAATGGCCAGATCGTCTTCCCCGACGCCGACCTCGAGGCCGCTGCGGATGCCGCGGTGTTCGGCGGCTTCTTCAACGCTGGCGAATGCTGCAATGCCGGCAGCCGCCTGATCGTGCATGGGGCGATCGCCGACGACTTCCTCAACGCGGTCAAGGCGCTGTCCCAGAAGGTCCGCGTCGGCGATCCGCTCGACGACCGCACCAAGGTCGGCGCGATGATCTCGGCCGACCATATGGAAAAGGTAGCCGGCTATGTGACGGCGGCGAGAACCGACGGCGGCAGCGTTTTTGCCGGCGGCGCGCGGCTTGCATCCAATGCCGGCCAATATCTCGATCCGACCATCATTCGTGACGTCACCGAGGATATGGCGATCGCACGCGAGGAAGTGTTCGGACCGGTGCTGTCCGTGCTCACTTTTGCAACGATTGAAGAGGCATTGCGCATTGCCAACAACACGCCCTATGGTTTGTCTGCAGGGGTGTGGAGCGCCGATATCGACACGTGCATGTCGGTGGCGCGCGGCGTGCGTTCGGGGACGGTTTGGGTGAATACGTTCATGGAAGGTTATCCCGAACTGCCCTTCGGCGGCTACAAGCAGTCCGGTCTGGGACGCGAACTCGGCAAACGCGCTGTCGAGGACTATACCGAGGAAAAGACTATCCAATTTCATCGCGGCCAGCGCACCGGATGGTGGGTCGGCTGAGTTGGGAGACCCCGGCGGACACCCGCCGGTTCTGTGAATGCAACAAGGGAGGTAGTACATGTTGCGCAAACTGCTTATCGGAACGGCTCTTGCGACGAGCTTTGCGTTCTCGGCGCACGCCGCGGACGTCAAGGAAGTGCAGATGCTGCATTGGTGGACGTCGGGCGGCGAAGCGGCTGCTCTGAACGTGCTGAAGCAGGATCTGGCCAAGGAAGGCTATGCCTGGAAGGACGTGCCGGTGGCCGGCGGCGGCGGCGACGCCGCCATGACCGCGCTGAAGGCGATGGTTGCGGCCGGCAATTATCCGACCGCTTCGCAGATGCTCGGCTACACCGTGCTCGATTATGCCGCCGCCGGCGTCATGGGCGACCTCACCGAGACCGCCAAGAAGGAAGGCTGGGACAAGTCGGTTCCGGCCGCCCTGCAGAAGTTCTCCGTCTATGACGGCAAGTGGGTCGCGGCCCCGGTCAACGTCCACTCCGTCAACTGGCTGTGGATCAACAAGGCGGTGATGGACAAGATCGGCGGCACCGAGCCGAAGACCTTCGACGACTTCGTGGCCTTGCTCGACAAGGCCAAGGCCGCGGGCGTCATCCCGCTGGCGCTCGGAGGCCAGAACTGGCAGGAGGCGACCATGTTCGACTCCGTCGTGCTGTCGACCGGCGGCCCGGAGTTCTACAAGAAGGCGATGAACGACCTCGATGAGGAGTCGCTCAAGTCCGACACGATGAAGAAGTCGTTCGACAACCTCGCCAAGCTCGTCAAATATGTCGACCCGAACTTCTCGGGCCGCGACTGGAACCTCGCCACCGCCATGGTCATCAAGGGCGACGCGCTGGTCCAAGTCATGGGCGACTGGGCCAAGGGCGAGTTCCACGCCGCCAACAAGACCCCGGGCACCGACTTCCTGTGCTACCGCTTCCCGGGCACCGACGGCTCGGTGATCTACAACTCCGACATGTTCGGCATGTTCAACGTGCCGGAGGACCGCAAGGCTGCCCAGGTCGCGCTCGCCACCGCCACTTTGTCGAAAAGCTTCCAGTCGGCCTTCAACGTCGTGAAGGGTTCGGTCCCGGCCCGCACCGACGTGCCTGATACCGACTTCGATGCTTGCGGCAAGAAGGGTATCGCCGACCTGAAGAAGGCCAATGAGGGCGGCACGTTGTTCGGCTCGCTGGCGCAGGGCTACGGCGCCCCGCCCGCCGTCGCCAATGCCTACAAGGATGTCGTATCGAAGTTCGTCCATGGTCAGATCAAGACCTCCGACGAGGCCGTGACCGAGCTGGTCAAGGCGATCGACGACGCCAAGTAAGCCGTTGCTTGAACTCGGGTCTCCCCCGCTTCGGCGGGGGAGGTCTCCTGTCGAAAAAGGTAAGGGAAAGACCCTGGCGCGTTTCGCGCCGGGCGGTTTCCGACCAACCGGTACTGGACGAGCCGATGAGCACAGTTGCCGAAACCCAGATCAAGCTGACGCCGGAGCATGACGCCCGTCCCGGCGCGTCGGTCCGGTCGCGGCTGCAGGATCTGTTGCCGAAGATCGTTTTGGCGCCGAGCTTCGCGGCGACGATCGTCTTCGTCTATGGCTTCATTCTGTGGACGATCTATCTGTCCTTCACCAATTCCAAGACATTCCCGTCCTATGCCGTCACCGGAGCCCGCGCATATCAGCGGCTGTGGCGCTGGACCTTCGAGAGCGACCCGCCGTCGAGCTGGTACACCTCGATCACCAATATGGGCATATTCGGCTTCCTCTACATCCTGATCTGCCTGGCGCTCGGCCTGTTCCTGGCCATCCTGCTCGACCAGAAGATCCGCGGCGAAGGCGTGCTCAGGCCGATCTACCTCTACCCGATGGCGCTCTCCTTCATCGTCACCGGCGTCGCCTGGAAATGGTTCCTCGATCCCGGCCTCGGGCTGGAACAGACGCTGCATCAGTGGGGCTGGACGAGCTTCCATTTCGACTGGATCAAGAACAAGGATTTCGTCATCTACACGGTTGTGATCGCCGGCGTCTGGCAGGCGTCCGGCTTCGTCATGGCGATGTTCCTGGCCGGCCTGCGCGGCATCGACGGCGAGATCATGAAGGCCGCGCAGATCGACGGCGCCTCCGCCTTCCAGCTCTATCGCCGCATCGTCATCCCGCTGCTGCGGCCCGTCTTCCTGTCGGCCTTCATCGTGCTCGCGCATCTGGCGATCAAGTCCTACGACCTCGTCGTCGCGCTGACCAGCGGCGGCCCCGGCGGCTCGGCCTGGCTGCCGTCCAACTTCATGTATGAGTTCACCTTCAAGCGCAACGAGATGGCGGTCGGCTCGGCCAGCGCGGTGATCATGCTGATGACCATCACCGCCATCATCGTTCCGTATCTCTATTCCGAACTCAGGGAGAAGTCGCGATGAGCGCCGTCGCTTCACCCGCCAGCCAGGCCGCAAGCGGCGCCCGTGCCAGGACATTCAACCGCATCGTCATCTACGGGCTGCTTGGGCTGTTCGCGATCTTCTATCTGATGCCGCTCTTCGTCATGCTGGTCACCTCGTTCAAGACCATGGACGAGATCCAGAACGGCAACATGCTGTCGCTGCCGCATGCGCCGACCTTCGCACCGTGGATAAAGGCGTGGAGCGAAGTCTGCTCGGGCCTGACCTGCGTCGGCATGAAGGGCTACTTCTGGAACTCCATCAAGATGGTCGTGCCGGCGGTGCTGATCTCGACGCTGCTCGGCGCGCTCAACGGCTATGTGCTGACCAAATGGCGCTTCCGCGGCCACACGCTGGTCTTTGCCATGATGCTGTTCGCCTGCTTCATCCCGTTCCAGTCGGTGCTGTTGCCGATGGCGACGATCCTCGGCAGCCTCGGCCGCTTCGGTGTCACCTTGCAGAACGCGACCGGCTTTAGTTTCGGTCTCGGCAATTCCACCGTGAACCTGGTCTTCGTCCATGTGGTCTACGGCCTCGGCTTCACCACGTTGTTCTTCCGCAATTATTACGAGGCCTTCCCCACCGAGTTGGTGAAGGCGGCACAAGTCGACGGCGCGTCCTTCTTCCAGATATTTCGGCGCATCATGCTGCCCAATTCGCTGCCGATCATCGTTGTGACGGTGATCTACCAGTTCACCAACATCTGGAACGACTTCCTGTTCGCCTCCGCCTATGCCGGGTCCGGCGACGTGATGCCGATGACGGTTGCGCTGAACAACGTCGTCAACACCTCGACGGGCGTCGTCGAATACAACGTCAACATGGCGGCGGCGATGATTGCCGCGCTCCCCACCCTGATCGTCTATGTCGTCGCCGGCCGCTATTTCGTGCGCGGGCTGATGGCCGGCGCGGTCAAGGGCTGACCACATTTGGAAGGAACGACCATGGCTTTTCTGGAAATTGATGGGCTGAAGAAGCGCTTCGGGAATGTCGAGATCCTGAAGGGCATCGATGTCGAGCTCGAAAAGGGCGGCTTCCTGGTGCTGGTCGGCCCGTCCGGTTGCGGCAAGTCCACGCTGCTCAACACCATTGCCGGCCTGGAGCAGATCACCGAGGGCGAGATCCGCGTCGACGGTCGCGCGATCAACGACCTGCATCCTTCGAAGCGTGACATCGCCATGGTGTTCCAGAGCTACGCGCTCTATCCGAACATGACGGTGGCCGGCAACATCGCCTTCGGCATGGAGATGCGCGGCGTGCCGGCGGCGGAACGCCAGGCGGCGATCGACAAGGTGGCGAAGATCCTGCAGATCGGCCATCTCCTCAAACGCAAGCCGAGCCAGCTTTCCGGCGGCCAGCGCCAACGCGTCGCCATGGGCCGGGCGCTGGTGCGCGACCCGAAGCTCTTCCTGTTCGACGAGCCGCTTTCCAATCTCGACGCCAAGCTGCGTGTCGACATGCGCATCGAGATCAAGCGCCTGCACGCCACGACCGGCACGACCATCGTCTATGTCACGCACGACCAGATCGAGGCGATGACGCTGGCGACCAAGATCGCCGTCATGCGCGACGGCGAGGTGCAGCAGTTCGGCACCCCGGCCGAAATCTACAACAACCCGACCAACATCTTCGTCGCCGACTTCATGGGCTCGCCGGCGATGAACCTGATTCCGGCCAAGATCGGCGCCAATGGCAGCGGCCTTTCGGTGGTGCTCGACCGCGAGGCGCGCCAGCCCATCGTGCTGCCGATGCCCGGCGCGCCCTCCGGTCTTGCGGCCTTCAAGGACAAGCCGGTGATCTTCGGCGTGCGCCCCGAAGCGCTGACCGACCCGGAAGGTGCGGAACGCAACGCTTCCAGCATCGCTACGGCCGACTGCCATATCGAAGTGGTGGAGCCGGCGGGATCGGACACGTTCGCCGTCACCAATCTGGGCGGCAAGGGCGTGGTGGCGCGGCTGAGGGCCGATGCGAATATCCAGCCCGGCACCAGCACGCCTTTGGCCTTCAACCTCAGCAAGGCGGTGTTCTTCGACCCGGCGACCGAGAAGCGCATTCTTTAAAGAGCTATGGCAAACCCGGATATCGTCATCATCGGCTCCGGCATCGGCGGCGCCACGATCGCCTCCGGCTTGGCCGGCAGCGGCGCCTCGATCCTGATCCTGGAGCGCGGCGAGCCGCTGCCCGCGACGCCGCATGCGCGCTCGACGCGCTCCATCTTCATCGACGAGCACTACCGGCCGAAGGAGATGTGGTGCGAGGCCGGCGGTGCTGCCTTCAACCCCGGCAACTACTACTATGTCGGCGGCAATTCGAAATTCTTCGGCGCCGTCCTGATCCGCTACCGCAAGGAGGATTTTTCCAAGCTCGAGCATTTCGGCGGCATCTCGCCGGCCTGGCCGTTTTCCTATGACGAATTCGAGCCGTGGTATTCGAAGGCCGAGCAGTTGTTTCGGGTTCGCGGCACGCTGGGCGAAGACCCGACCGAGCCGTTCCATTCGATCCCCTACGCCTTCAAGCCGGTGCCGGACGAGCCGCCGATCGCGCGCGCCCGCGCCGAGCTCAAAGCTCTCGGCCTGCATCCTGCCTCGCTACCGCTCGGCGTCGACATCGAGGCCTGGCTGAAGGACGGCAGGACGGGCTGGGACGCCTTCCCCAACACCGGCCAGGGCAAGATCGACGCTCAGACCGGACCGCTGACGGCAGCGCTTGCCGACAAGAACATCCGGCTTGAGACCGGCGCGCATGTCGACTGGCTCGAAACCGCGCCGGACGGCAAGTCGATCGCCGCCATCCATTACACCCAAAACGGCGCGCACAAGACGCTGTCGCCGAAGCTCGTCATCCTGTCGGCAGGCGCGATCAACTCGGCCGCCATCCTGCTGCGCTCGCCCTCCGCGACGGGCAACGGCCTCGCCAACAGCTCCGACCAGGTCGGGCGCAATTTCATGAACCATAATTCGAGCGCGATGCTGGCGATCGACCCGCGCCGCCGCAACGATAGCGTCTACCAGAAGACGCTGATGCTCAACGACTACTATCTGTCGGACGGCAAGGGCGGCAAGCCGCTCGGCAATGTGCAACTGCTCGGCAAGATCGACGGCAACATGCTGAAGGCCAATGTGAAGAGGATGCCGAAATTCGCGCTCGACTTCGTGGCCGGCCACGCCGTCGACTGGTATCTGATGTGCGAGGACCTGCCCGATCCCGAAAGCCGCATCATGGTCGACGGCAAAGAGATCGTCATGCAGTGGCGGCGCTCCAACATGCAGTCGCTGGATGGCCTGACCAAGGTCATGCGCGAGAACCTTCGCGCCTGCGGCTATCCGATCGTTCTGTCGCGGCCCTTCGACAAGCGCACGCCGTCGCACCAATGCGGCACCGTGAAGATGGGCAACGACCCGGCAACATCGCCGCTCGACCCCTTCTGCCGCGCCTGGGACCATCCAAACTTGTTCGTCGTCGACGGCGGCTTCCTGCCGATATCGGCCGCCGTCAACCCGGCGCTGTCGATCGCGGCGCAGGCGCTGCGGGTTGCCGACCATATCCGCAAGACGGAGCTTTCTTCATGATAGACCGGCGCCGCCCCTCACCCGCTCCCCCCGTAAACGGCAGGACAATCGCATATGGGGTTTATCGGCGAAGGCCAACGCAAGGCCGTCATCCTCGGGCTTGTCCCGAGGATCCGCCGCCGCACGCAAATATAGCGCGACCAGTTCACGGGCTGGTAGATCCTCGGGACAAGCCCGAGGATGACGCCAAGTCATGTCGGATTATCCGAACTGCCAAAGTCTCATGCGGTTGCCCTGCCGTAAACGGGGACAAGAGGGTGAGGGGCAGCGCCGGCCTACGCGGGACCCGCCAATGACCCGCCCAGCAGCCATCGTCACCGGCGGCGCTCGGGGCATCGGCCTCGCTTGCGCCGAAGCGCTGGCGGATGCCGGCTTCGACGTCCTTGTCGCCGACCTTGCCGAGAAGCCCGCCAAGGGCCTTGCGGAGAACATCGCCGCGCGCGGCGCGAAATTCGCCTATGCCCAATGTGACATTGCCGACATCGCTGGTCATTCGAGGCTGGTCGAAGCCGCAATCAGCGCCTTCGGCCACATCGATTGCCTGGTCAACAATGCCGGCGTCGGCGCCGTTGTGCGCGGCGATCTGTTGGAGCTGAAGCCGAAGAATTTCGATCGCGCTCTGGATATCAACCTGCGCGGCACGGTGTTCCTCAGCCAGGCCGTCGCCAAAGCGATGCTCGCAACACCGGGCGCCCATGCCAGATCGATCATCACCATCACCTCGGTCAGCGCCGCCATGGCTTCGCCGGAACGCGCCGACTACTGCATCTCCAAGGCCGGCTTGTCCATGTGGGTGAAGAACCTGGCGCTGCGGCTTGCACCAGAAAATATCGGCGTGTTCGAGGTCCGGCCAGGCATCATCCGCACCGATATGACGGCGGGCGTTTCCGCCAAATATGACGCGCTGATCGAGGACGGCCTGGTGCCGGCAAAACGCTGGGGTGAGGCCGGCGACATCGGCGCCGTCGTGGCCGCGCTTGCCTCAGGAAAGTTCGCCTTTTCGACCGGATCGGTCATCGATGTCGACGGCGCGCTCTCCGTGCCGCGCTTGTGAGGAACCATGGCTGACTACATCATCGTCGGCGCCGGTCCGGCCGGCTGCGTTCTCGCCAACCGGCTGAGCGAGGATCCTTCCAATTCCGTCCTGCTTCTGGAGGCCGGCGGCAAGGACTGGCATCCGCTGATCCACATGCCGGCGGGCTTTGCCAAGATGACCAAGGGCATCGCCTCCTGGGGCTGGTCGACAGTGCCGCAGGGGCATATGAAGGACCGCGTCTTCTGGTACACGCAGGCCAAGGTCGTCGGCGGCGGCTCGTCGATCAACGCCCAGATCTACACGCGCGGCAATGCCCGCGACTATGACGCCTGGGAGAAGGAAGAGGGGTTGGCCGGCTGGGGCTATCGCGATGTTCTGCCCTATTTCAAGCGCGCCGAGAACAACCAGCGCTTCGCCAACGATTTCCATGGCGACCAAGGGCCGCTCGGCGTCTCCAACCCGATCTCGCCGCTGCCGATCTGCGAGGCCTATTTCCGCGCCGGGCAGGAAATGGGCATACCGTTCAATCCGGATTTCAACGGCGCCAGCCAGGAAGGTGTCGGCTACTATCAGCTGACCCAGAAGGATGCGCGGCGTTCATCGGCCTCCGTGGCCTATCTGAAGCCGATCCGCAGCCGCAAGAACCTGACGGTCAGGACCGATGTGCTCGTCACCCGCGTCGTCGTCGAGAAGGGTCGCGCCGTCGGCGTCGAGATCGCCGACAAGCCAGGCGGTGAGAAGATCATATTGCGCGCCGAACGCGAGGTGATCGTCTCGTCGGGCGCCATCGGCTCGCCAAAACTCCTCATGCAATCCGGTATCGGCCCCGCGGACCATCTAAAGTCGGTGGGCGTCACGCCCGTGCATGACCTACCCGGCGTCGGCTCCAACATGCAGGATCATCTCGACCTGTTCGTCATCGCCGAATGCACCGGCGACCACACCTACGACAATTACGCCAAGCTGCACCGCACGATGTGGGCCGGCTTGCAATATCTGCTGCTCAAGAAGGGCCCCGTCGCCTCGAGCCTGTTCGAGACCGGCGGCTTCTGGTACGCCGACCCGACCGCCGCCTCGCCCGACATCCAGTTCCATCTCGGCCTCGGCTCCGGCATCGAGGCAGGCGTCGAGAAGCTGAACAATCCGGGCGTGACACTGAACTCCGCCTTCCTGCGCCCGCGCTCGCGCGGCACGGTGCGGCTGAAGAGCGCCGACCCGGCCGACCACCCGCTGATCGATCCGAACTACTGGTCCGATCCTTACGACCGCGACATGTCGATCAAAGGGCTGAGGCTGGCCCGCGAGATCATGCGG
The DNA here is from genome assembly GCF_006440775.1 of Mesorhizobium sp. B2-7-2. Taxonomy (GTDB): domain Bacteria; phylum Pseudomonadota; class Alphaproteobacteria; order Rhizobiales; family Rhizobiaceae; genus Mesorhizobium. The sequence continues at coordinate 100,541 of NZ_VFTZ01000014.1, forward strand.
CAAAAGGCGCTGCAGCCTTATGTGCTGCGCGAGGTGCTGCCCGGCCCTGCACTGCAAAGCGACGCGCACTTCTTCGACTACGCTTGCCGCTCCTCCAAGACCGACCACCACCCCGTCGGCACCTGCCGCATGGGGCATGATGCGATGGCCGTAGTGACGCCGGATTTGAGGCTGCGCGGCATCGAAGGTCTCCGCGTCTGCGACGCCTCGGTGATGCCGCGCGTTCCCTCCTCCAACACCAATGCGCCGACGATCATGGTCGGCGAAAAGGGCGCCGATCTCATCCTCGGCCGCGAGCCGCTGCCGCCGGCCGTGTTCAAGGGCAACCAGGCGGCATGAGGCGTCAACGATGATCCGGCATTGCGTCTTTGTCCGCTTTCGCGACGACGTTCCTGAAACCGAGCGCGCGGCGATTCACGCCGATCTCGAAGCCTTGCGCGCCATTATCGCCGGCATGGATAAGGTGCAGTTCAGCGCCAATGTCAGCCCGGAGCCGTTCGGGCGCGGCTTCGGCCACGGCTTCACCATCGACTTCCGCGACGCTGCGGCGCGTGACGCCTATCTCGTGCACGAGGCGCATCAGCGCGCCGGCGCGCGCCTTGTCGCCGCGCTTGAAGGCGGCACTGAGGGGCTGATGGTCATCGATCTCGAGCATGAATCCGAAAAGTGGGAACCGGTTTTCGGAAAAGATCATGCTCCAACAAAGAGTTAGATTGGGGCGACGATCCAACAAGGATTCACGCGACATGCCGTAGGTCTTTGATTTTACTCATGTCTTTGTCCCGAAACCGCTGCACGCGTTGCAGGCTTTCGGAAGATACTTTAACACGAAAGCCGTCAATCGAGCGCGTCTAGGTCGATGACCTGGCCAACAGCGCCTTGCAACGATGCCGCTGCCGCGGCGCCCGAGAAGTTGGCGCGCAGCGCACCCACCGGGTCGCGGTCGCGGCCAAGGGCCAATCGACAGGTCGGGGTTGCCCGGCCGTTGACTTCGATCAGATGGGCGGTTCCTTCTTCGTCGAGAATGAAGTCGATCCCAACGAGACCCGTCAGCCGTAATTGCTCCATGACCTTGCTGGCGGCCTGGAGTATCCCGGGATGGTCGATCACGCGAACTGTCTTCGCAGGACCGTTCCTGCATCGGCTTTCCAGCACCTCCACTGCCACCGCGGCTAACACTTTTCCGTCAACGACAGCGAGCGCGACGTTGGCGTCGCGTCCGGCCACATAGGCTTGTGCGTGCACAAAGGGCTTGCGGCCACGCCACAGATCCCGCAGTGAGCTGAGGTCGGCGTTCACGATCGCCCGTTTGAGGGCGCGGAAGAGGCTCGGACGGCGCGATAGGCAGCGCCACAGATGGGCGGCATGCGCCCTGTCACGGGCGATGGCCACTCCGCGGCCACCCCAACTGCGGTCGGTTTTCAACACGATCGGCAGACCGTATGCGTTAATCCATTTGTCTAGCTCGGCAGGATCGCCGATACGTTGCGTCGGTGGCGCCTTGACCCCGGCAGCAAGCGCAATTTCGATCATCTCGGAGCGGGAGAGGTCCGGCCACGCACTTCGGCAGCTGTCGCGGATATTCCTCACCAGGTCCAATGCGGGCTCGTCACAGGGGACTACAAGATCCGGATTAACGCGCGCGATGAGTGTCCTAAGCGCGCGCTCTGGATGTTGCCACGGCATGCGGTACGACGCCAAGCCCGGCTGGCGCCGCATCGGATGCCGTCTTGGACAAAGCGCCACGACTCTGAAGCCGCCCCGCGCGAGGGCCGCGACGACGCCGACGGTCATTGGCCAGCGGAAGGTCGTGACGACGAGGGCGAGAGGCCGATGAGCGGTACCCTCCGGCCCCAAATGCTTGTCGACCAATCCTGCGAGCCGCTCGATCGACGTTGTGGCCCGCACAAGGTCGAGATGGTCGCCGGCGACTTCCTCGACGACAAGCCCATAGCTTCTCGCACGCCAGAGATCGGCCGGTCGACAGCCGAACATGGTGGGATCGCCAGCGCTGAGCAGTATCAGAGCACCGGGATAGAATGGAGGATCGTAGGCGCGCAATGCGGCCATATTGGCGTCTGCGAGCGTCTCCGGTGTCGGTTCGTCAACTGGCGGCGCCGAGCTCCGCCATCTCGACTGGAGCCTTTGTGCCAACCGCCGGGCGCGGAAGGTCAATTCGCGAAATGCAGGGCCGGGCAACCGCCAGCCGATCTGGACCAGTTGGGCCTTGGTCCTGCGGACCTGCCCGAACCACCATGCCTTTCCCGGCCAGAACCGCTGGTCGTAATATGCATCGATCAGGATCGGCGGCGCCACCTTCTCGCCCGCATGTTTCAGTTGCCGAGCAACTTCCACCGCGACGAGGGCTCCGAAGGAGTAGCCAACCAGCCGGTAGGGGCCGTGTGGCTGGACCGTACGCAAGGCAGTAACCGCCGAGGCGGCGAGGCGACCAAGAGCATTGCTTCTCCCGGTCTGGAACAAGTAGGAGAGGCCGAAGATACGCCCTGGCATCGCCAGCCGCTCTGCCAGCCGGGCCAGCTCGCGGGCGTGTCCACCCAAGCCCGGGAAGAAAAACACCGTATCGGCGGCTGTGCCGTCGCGCAGGAGCTCCAGCGGCAAGGCTGCCGGGCGAGTCTCTCCAGCTGAGATAAACCGGTCCGACTCATACTCGATGACGGCAGCGTCACTCATATTCAGGCTGCCTGGGCGCTCTGCTGTCCGCGACGCCGACATTTCGGCGTACGCGGGTTGTCTCCAGGTGTTGCACAATCCGGCGAGCCGTGTAGTCGGCGCCGGCAACGAAACGCATAAGAGGGCCGAAGCTGCTGGCCGCAGCCAGTCCCGTCGCGTAGAGGCCGGGAGCCGAAGTCTCGAAATCGTGCGACAGGATCGGCACGCCGGCCACATGGCGGATTGCTCCTCGCAGCGACTTGTCTAGAAATTGCAGACGTTCGATCTGCGGCCAATAGCCGGTTGCAGCGATGACATGATCGACGTCGAGGGTTTTCGATTTGCCGGATGCATCGCCCAGCTTCAGCCGCACGCCGTTCCCGGTGGGCGCCGCGCCTTGCAGATGATGGCCGGCCAGGACCTCGGCACCTCCCAGCACCTTGCCGCGGAGATACCATGCGGAGGACGGCCCGAGATGTCGGCGCAGGATGTTCAGCCGCAAGCGAGCCGGGAGGAGGCGATAAATCTGCGGCAGGTCGCTCGCAAGGCGGGACCGCCAACCAGGTCCAAGTGGCGACGAGGGATGCGTCAGCCGCCCTAGGAGCGGCGGCTCACCGGCAGTGGGCTCAGAAGCAAAACGGATTCGATCCGCCCGGGTCACGATCTTCGGGCGAGCGCCTGCGTCGATCAGCGCAGCGGCCAGATCGACTGCCGACGCGCCTGCGCCGACAATAGCGATATCGCGCCCAGCGAAGCGATCCATATTGCGGTGGTCGGCGCTGTGACTGGCCAACGATGCGGGAAGGTCCGCCAGTTCTCTCGGCGCCACCCTGAAATGCGTGACGCCGACGGCCAGCACGACGCGCCGGGCCAGCACCGTCTGACCTTCCTCGGTTGTCAGCCTGAACCCATCGCCGCTGCGTCCGATATGACTAACGTTCACGGTTTCCAGGTGAGGGACGAAGCGTCGCTGGAAGTCCAGTCCGTAGGCAACAAAGGTCTCGAGCGACACCGGCTCACCCTTGTCGCCGTAGGGAATCCCTCTGGTACGGCAGAACTCCCCGAGGGTCGACCCGGGACCCGGCGCCGACAGGTTGGACGCGAAGCCGTCCGACTTGAGCTTCATGCCGGCCGGCATGGCCGTGCACCAGGTCTGAAGCGGATTTCCAAAGACCCGCAGGCTTCGGCCCGCTGTGATGACGTTTGCCGCGACGGATAGCCCATAAGGGCCCGCCCCCACGACAGCAACATCCACGCTCGACGCCCCCATCTCACCGCTTCTCCCAGTCTGTGTTGCCGAAGAGACTGTCGGCGCGATGCCGCCATCCGGCTGCCACCGCAACCCACCGGTGGCCTTCCTTAGACTCGTGGCTGCGGGTCTGATTGCGAGAGCCGCCGCGTCCCGCGTGTCCTAAGCGATTGCGGAGTAGACCGCCCGGTTCCGGTAGGGAGTCAGAATGATTGTTGAAAGGTAGGTGAGCCGCCACGAGATCCGCCGTTGCCGAGACAAAATCCAGCTGGGCATTAGTAACAGCACAGATCGGAGTAGAGTAGGGGTAGCTCCCTACACCGTTAGTCTGTCTCACCCCTATCCGGCAGCAGAAAACGCAGGAGAGAAGTAAGATTTTAGGTCCCTAGGTCGGCGGTGCTTCGCGCCGCCCAGCGACTTGTGCGACGGAGTCCTCGAGCGCCGATGCCCAACAAGGGGTCGAGGCTTGGCACAGACTATTGCGACGAGCACCGGGTCGTCAGTGCGACTGACGCGCCTCCGGCAAGACTAACCAGCGGTATCAGCCATAGGTTGAACAAGGGCAGATATGAAAACAGGGGCGGCAGAAGCAACAATCCCGCGAACAGGCCGGCAAGCAGGCAAGCTGTTTGCCCGGCCGAGCGCCACCAGCTCAGAATGGCGATTGCCGTCATCATCCCGAGCATTGCCGCCCGCAGCGGGATTATCGTATCCTCTTTGTCGGACATGCGTATGCGGTCGGCCGCCCTTGGACGCTCGTGTTCCGTCGCCCTGCCGATTCCATCGCCGCGCATCACCGCCTTTATCTCCTCTCGGGTCAGCGCCAGTGAGTAGATTCGCGCGTCGTCAATGGAACCAGCAAACGCATAGCCGTCGGCGTCCCGGCGCTGCCCCACCGCAACACCCGCGCGCGCGCTGCGCTGTTGTGGCGTTATGGTGCCAAGAAGATCGCCATTGTCCAGTTCGCCATCGAGGTAGACGTCCAGGGTCCGGGCCGCAGCATTATATACGCCCGCGATATGGTACCAGGCGCCAAGGGCCAGAGGAGTGGCCCCGTACCGGGCCATGAGTTCCCCGTGCGAGTTGGTGAGCTTGAAGCCGATCGTGCGGGGCCCTCGGTCCACGGTCGTGTCCAGTTGGTAGCCGGCGTCTCCGCCGAATTGCGATATTACCGCCGCGTCATTTGCCGGAAACTTTGACGAATTGATCCAAGCGGTGATCGTCATGCTGCCGGCGAGCCGCAACGGTGTGGATTGCTGGAGATCGATTGAGTCGGTTGCACCATCGAAAGCGGCCGCACCATTCAGAACGCCCGAGACTCGCTTGGGCGGGTTGTGGAATCTTCCATTCAAGCCGTGTCCGGAAGAATCCCCTGCGGTGTTTCCGCCCGGCTCGTCGAATTTCCAATGAGCCTCGAGTGTTCCCGGCGATGTGAATCCTCGCGTATTGATAGGATTTGCCGCTGGAACCAAACCCCAGATCACGATCGCGCACGCCCCGATAGCGCCTCCCCATCCCGTCCACCGGTTCAAAGCGAGTTCTGGGGGCCGAAGCTCGCAATAGGTGCCGATGCCGGCTCCCAGCGCAGCGCCGATGGTGTTGGCGAGAATATCCGCTCCGGAAGGGTCGCGATACATCATCACGAGCTGGCTGACTTCCGCGGTCGTTGATAGCAAGGCTACCGCAACTATTGCTTGCAACCGGCCCAGCCTGGCGAAAACCAGCCCCACCGGCACAAATCCCAAGACATTTGCTACGAAGTCGCCAGGATAAGCCCTGAAGTCCAGCGTTGCGTGGCCGAGGTCCCGCATCTCCACGGGAACCGCGATAGCAGCTAGAGTGAGCAGCAACACTGGGGCCCACAATGCAACTCGAAGATCGGGATTGGACCCTGTCACGAAAGCCCGTCCGCTCACGCCCTCATATGTCAAGGCGTTTACGGGATTGTCCAGAGGCAGACCTTCACGAGATATCAGCCTTGCGACCAAGTGCCTCTCACCCGTTCGTATACTGTCAAGTAACAAGAATTGGATGGGAAGAGTTCGAATGCCTGACTTCGAGTCCTTGTTGATTGCGTCTCGGCGGCGCGCGGGAACAGGGTTCCTTTTCGGAATTGCGCAAAACAAAGACTTACAGCGGTTCGGCGATTCCGTGAAACGCTGAACCGCTCCAGCGTTTACGGAAATGTGACCGCCGGTCCTCGAAAACCGGCAAACCAGCTGTTCTCTTTTGCACCTGGTGGAACATATCCTTGCGCCTGGTGGAACATATCGTGGCCTTTGGGGGATGCAAAAGGAGGACTGCCTTGACCCTCACCACCGAGCAGAAGAAAACCGTAACCGCATCGTTCCTCGGCTGGACGCTCGACGCTTTTGATTTCTTCCTTCTGACGTTCCTGCTCACCGATATTGCCGCTGAGTTCCAGACTGACGTGCCGGCGGTCTCCAAAGCACTGTTCCTGACGCTGGCGACGCGCTTCATCGGCGCGTTCTTCTTCGGCATGCTTGCCGACAGATACGGCCGCAAGCCCATTCTGATGCTCAATATCGTCAGTTATTCGGTGATCGGCGCTTTAGCCGCCTTCTCGCCCAATCTCGGCATATTCCTGGCGCTGCGTGCCCTGTTCGGCATCGCCATGGGAGGCGAATGGGGTCTGGGCAGCTCGCTTGCCATGGAATCCATTCCGCCGAGCGCGCGCGGCACGGTCTCGGGCATTCTGCAATGCGGCTATCCGGCCGGCTATCTGCTGGCCGCGGTTGTCTACGGGCTGCTCTACGGGCAGAAGATCGGCGACTTTACCTTCGGTTGGCGCGCCATGTTCCTCCTGAGCTTCCTGCCGGCGCTGGTTGTGCTGTTCATCCGCTCGCATGTACCGGAATCGCCGGCGTTCGTCGAAGGCCGCGCCCAGGCACGGCCCGGCCTTTTGGAAACGCTGCGGAAGCACTGGCGGATCGCGCTCTACGCCGTGGTGCTGATGATGTTCTTCAACTTCTTCAGCCATGGCACGCAGGACCTTTATCCCACCTTCCTGAAGAAGCAGCACGGCTTCGACACGCACACGGTGAGCTGGATCACCATCGTCGCCAATATCGGCGCCATCGTCGGCGGCCTGGCCTTCGGCGCGCTGTCCGAGAAGATTGGCCGCATCAACGCCATCACGCTCGCTTGTGTGATCGCCCTGCCGGCAATCCCGCTCTGGGCCTACACGACCACGCCCTTCATGCTGGCGATCGGCGCCTTCATCATGCAGGTCGCGGTGCAGGGCGCCTGGGGCGTCATCCCGGTGCATCTCAACGAATTATCGCCGGGCTCGGTGCGGGCGACCTTGCCCGGCTTCATCTACCAAGCCGGCAATCTCGCCGCTTCCTATGGCGGCCCGTATCAGGCCGGCATCGCCGAAGCGCCGGGAGGCAGCTACGGCTATGCGCTGGCCCTGTTTGCCGGCGTGGTCGCCGTCTGCATCATCGTCGTCATCCGCTTCAGTCCGGAAAAGCGCGGCCAGGTGATGACCGTCCTCGGTTGAGGGTCTGTCTTCAACCCATTCTGAGCGCCGCGACGCCGGCAACGATGCCGAGCGCCGCGGCCGCGCGCCAGACGGTCATCTTCTCGCCCAGCGCCAGCACCGAGATCAGCATGGCGAACAGGATCGAGGTCTCGCGCAGCGACGCGACCGAGGCGATCGGCGCCTTGGTCATTGCCCACATCACGATCCAATAGGCCGCGCCGCTGAGCACCCCGGTGAACAGCCCGGCCTTCCAGTCGCGCGCCAGCACAGGCAGCGACCGCGGCCCGCGAAAGAAGATGCACAGCAAGAGCGCCCACGTCGCATCGCAGACGAACAGCCAGGCCGCATAGCTTTGCGCGGTTGCCGCCAGCCGCGCGCCGCTGCCGTCGGAGAGTGTGTAGCTGGCGATGAAGATCGATGTGCCGAGCGCGAAGCCGACCGCGCGCAGATTGAGCTTCTCCAGATGCGCCCCGCCCCGAAACGACATGACCAGCGTGCCCGCCGACAGAAGCACGATGCCGAGGATGGCGAACGGCGCCGGGACCTCGCCGATCAGGACGATGCCGCCGAGCGCCGAGAGCAATGGTGCGGTGCCGCGCGCCAGCGGATAGGTCTGGGCGAAATCGCCGGCCTTGTAGGCGCCGATCAAGAAAGTGCGGTAGCCCATGTGGAAGATCACCGAGACGAAGATGTAGGGCCAAACTTCGGCCTTTGGCACCTCGACGAAGGGAAGCGCGACCAGCGCCGCAAAGCCCATGCCGAGCGTCATCAGTGTGATCGACAGGAAGCGGTCGAGATGCACCTTGACCAACGCGTTCCAGATCGCATGCATGGCCGCCGCCGAAAGCACCGCCAGGACGACGAACAGCGTCATGCCTGTTTCACCTGCCCGCCAGGCCTGAGGCGATGCCCGGCATTTCCAGATCGATATCGATCCTGAGCGGGAAATGGTCGGACGCCACCTCGCCGATATCGGCGCTCACAGAACGCACCCGCCCGGCCAGCATGCCGCCGACGAAGCAATGATCGAGCCGTCCTTTCGCCAGCTTGCCGTCGATGATCTTTTCGTGCGTATGGAAGTCCGGCCTCGGCTCGCTGGCGACGGCTGCGGCATCGACGAAGCCGTCGATATAGGCAGCGCCGCGATGGTAGGGCGTATTGCCGACGATGCGCCGGTATTCGGCGCTGCCCGGCTCCATGTTGAAGTCGCCCAGCCAGATCGCCGCCAACGGATTCTCCGGTTCCGGCTGGCCGTTCGACCAATTGCGCTGCGGCTCGTCGTCGACGCCGCTCCAGGGGCCGCCGTCGGACGGCGCGCGGCGATGCTCGGCAAGCAGATAGTCTATCTGCTCCAGCCGCTCCTCGGCCGCGATGTGAGCGAGATGCAGCGAGAAAAAACGCACTGGCCCCGCCGGCGTGCGGATCATGCATTCCAGCGCCGCGTTGCGGGTGTTGAGCGGTCTCAGCGTGCGCCGCAGCGGCAAAGTGTGCAGGCGCGACCAGACGATCGGCAGCTTCGACAGCACCATCGTGCCGAACTGCCGTCGGCGGTTGACGACGCGGCCATCCCGCTTCTCGCTGGCATCCATGTCGAAGGCCGGGCCGTAGGCCCAGTAATAGCCGGGCAGCAAGCTGGACAGGATCTCGGGCTGGTCGTCCTCGTTGCTGCGCTGCCAATGCCGCTCAACTTCTTGCAGCGCGACGATATCGGCGCCGTCCACCAGCCTGGCGCAGCGGCTGAGATCGTAGCGCCCGTCGCTGCCGTAGCCATACTGGATATTGTAGCTGATCAGCTTCATTGATTAACCGGCTCACTTCTAGTGATCGCAGTAGCGCCCCGCCCCTTGCGTTGCAATGGACCGGCGGGGCAAGCGGAATAGTCCAGTGGAAATCGGCGAACCGGCGCTCTAATACGTCGTCAGCGGCTGGAAGCTTCCGGCGGGCGACGCCGCAAGTTCCGACCAGTCGATCTCCTCCTCCAGCCGGTGATAGGCCTCGTCGCCGATCGTGCCGTTGCTGCGCAGTTCCTCCAGCGTGTCACGCTGCCGCTTGATGGCATAGAGGCGCAACCGGTCGTATTCCGTCGCGGCCTGCGCGTCGTCGGGATTTTCGGCGATCCGCCGCTGCGCCTCGTACTGCTCGCGCACGACGGCGGCAGCCGACGAGGTCTTGCGGCTCAGCACATCGAGCGCGGCCTGCATGATGGCGACGCGCGCCTCGGCCACCTCGCGATCGATCGTCGTATCGCGCGGGAAATTGAGCCAGCGCAGCAGGACCTTCAGGCTCATGCCTTGCAGCACCAGCGTGCCGAGCACGACCGCGAAAGCGGCGAGCACGATCGGGTCACGCCCGGGAAAGCCGGCCGGCAAGGCAATGGCGGCGACCAGCGTCACCAGCCCGCGCATGCCGCACCAGCCGACAAGCACGGCACCGGCAAATGTCGGCGCATCCTGCTTTTCTTCCTCGCTGTCGTTGCGGGCAAACCATCGGATGATCGCGACATATCCCGCCACCCAGACGAGGCGCGCCACGACGACGACGGCAAGAACCGTCGCGGCGAAGACGAATGCCTCGCCTTGCCCATCGCCGGCAAGCCGGCCGATAATCGACCGTGCCTGCAGGCCCATCAGCACGAACGCCAGCACGTTGAGCACGAACACCGCCGATTCCCAGACCGAATAGGCGCTGACGCGGCGTCTTGCCGACATGCGGCGCGGCGTGGTGCGCGCGATGGTGATGGCATAGACGACGATGGTGATGATGGCGGAGAGGCCGAGCTTGTCGGCAATGATCCAGACGGCGAAGGTTCCGGCGAACTGCACCACGGTGCTGCTTGCCGCGTCCTCGATGCGTGTCAGCGTGAGCCGCGACGCTCGGCCGAACAGATAGCCGGCGATAACACTGCCGACCGTCGCAAGCAGGATGACGGGCACTGCGTCTTTGAGCATGAGCGTGCCGATGGCGGCTGAAACCGATATCCGGTAGATCAGCAGCGCCGTGGCGTCGTTGAGCAGGCTCTCGCCCTGCAGGATCGCAGTCAGACGGTGCGGCACCTTGAACTGATTGAGCACCGCGCTTGCGGCGACCGCGTCCGGCGGCGCGACGATGGCGCCGAGCGCGATCGCCGCCGCGATCGGCAGGCCGGCCATCTGCCAGCCGACAAAGGCAACGACCAACGCGGTGAAGACGACCGCGCCAAGCGCCAGCAGGGCAAGCGACAGCCGGTAGCGCTTCAGGTCGCGCAGCGAGGTGTCATAGGCGGCATCGAGCAGCACCGGCGCGATGAACAGCGCCAGCGCCAGTTCCGGATCGATCTCGATCGTCGGCGCGCCCGGTACGAAGGCAAGCCCAACTCCGGCAAGCGCCAGCAGCGATGGGTAAGGTACCTCCAGCCATCGCGATACCGCCGTCAGCGCGACGGCGATGAGAAGCAGGATCAGGGTAAGTTCGAACAGCGCCATGGCTTATCGTAGCGATGGAACCAGGCGTTTGGCACTGCAAAAGTGATGGTGAATGGTGAATGGGTATCATCAGAAGATCTCGAGCACGTAAAGTGCTGATCGCCGTTCACCATTTACTATTCACCATTCACTCTTTCCCTAATGCAAAACCAGCATATCGCCGGACGAGAACGAAATGTCCGCCTTGTCGCCTACGACGGGCGGCGGCGTCGTGGAATTGTTGAAGGTATCGAGCGATACTGTGTTGCCGCCGATGCCGACGCGCACGCGTATGACTGAGCCAAGGAAATGCACTTCGGCGATCTCGCCCGAAAGGCTGGTGTCATGGCCGGGCTGGCGCCCCAGCGAGATGGCTTCAGGCCGCAGCGCCAGCGACAGCGTGTCGCCTGACTTCGAACCGTTGAGCTTGCCTTTCAGCGAGACTTCCTGCGAGTTGACTTGCACCTTGCCGGACGCGGCGTCGGTGACCTTGCCCTCCAGCACGTTGAGCGTGCCGACGAAATTGGCGACGAATTTGGTCGCCGGCCGATTGTAGATCTCGAACGGCGTGCCGACCTGCTCGGCCTTGCCGCCATACATCACCGCGATGCGGTCGGAAATCGACAGCGCCTCTTCCTGGTCATGCGTGACGAAGATGGTGGTGATGCCGAGCTTCTTCTGGATCGAGCGGATTTCCTCGCGCAGCGACACGCGCACCTTGGCGTCGAGCGCCGACAGCGGCTCGTCGAGCAAGAGCAGCTTCGGCTTCGGCGCAATCGCCCGCGCCAGCGCGATGCGCTGCTGCTGACCGCCGGAAAGCTGGTAGGGATAGCGATCGGCCATCTGCGGCAGCTTGATGATGTCGAGCATCTCGGCGACCCGCCTGTCGGCATCGGCCTTCGGCATGCCACCGACCTTCAGCCCGAAGGCGATGTTCTGCGCCACCGTCAGGTTCGGGAACAGCGCGTAGGCCTGGAACACCATGCCGACATTGCGCTGGTTGGGCTTCAGCCTGGTGATGTCCTTGCCGCCGACGACGATCTTGCCGGCCGAGGGCTCCTCGAAACCGGCGACCATACGCAACACCGTGGTTTTGCCGCAGCCGGACGGCCCCAGGAAGGAGACGAATTCGCCCGGCTCGACGTCGAGATTGAAATCCTCCACCACGGTGGTGGCACCGAAGGATTTTCGAACGTGCTGGATGGAGAGGAATGGGTCGGCCATGGCGTGGTTCTCTCGATCAATTTGGGCGGTTCGCCGACTTCGGCGCGAAGCGGGACAGGATCTGGATCAGCGACATGCAGCCCCAGGTGATGGCGAAGGCGATGATCGCAAGTGCAGCCGGCTCATAGGCACGATTGGCGCCGATATTCTGCAGGTAAGGGCCGAATGCCGGCCGATTGAGCAGGCTTGCCATGGTGAATTCGCCGATGACGATGGCGAAGGTGAGGAAGGCACCCGACAGCACCGCGATCAGCACGTTGGGCAGGATGACGCGGGTGATGATCGTGCCCCATCCGGCGCCAAGGATTTGGGCTGCTTCCGTCAGCGTCCTGACATCGATGGTCCGAAGACCGGTGTCGACGGCGCGGTACATGTAGGGTAGCGCCAGCGTCGCATAGCCGATCACCAGCAACGCGCTTGCGCCGAGATCGCTGGCCAGGAACGGCAGCGGCGAATTCGAGCCGTACATACGGATATAGCCGAAGACGATGACGATCGCCGGAATGACCAGCGGCAGTAGCGTGATGAACTCGACGACCGGCCTGATTTGAGGCAATCGGAGACGGATCCAGTAGGCGGCCGGCACCACGATCAGCACGCCGAGGATGATGGTGAAGATCGCGGCGACCACCGAATACAGGAACGTCGCTTGGAAGCGCGGATCGCCGAGCACGACTTGATAGGCGTCGAAGGAATGGACGCCGCGCCGCATGCGCAGCGAAAACTCGAACGTCGCCAGCAGCGGAATGAAGAAATAGGCCGTGCCTATACCGAAGACGACCCAGGCCCAGAATTTGCCCGACTTCATTTCAGCCACCTCTCGGAACGGGTCCGGAACCAGATGTAGAAGACATTCGCCAGTCCGGTGATGACGATCATGCCGAAGGCGATCGCGTAGCCGAGTTGCGGGTTGTGCAGCACGTCGCCGTTGATCTGCGAATAGAGCTTGATGGGGACGATGTTGAGCTGCGGACCGGCGAACGCATAGGCCGTCGCGATCGCGCCGAAGGCATTGGCGAACAGAAGGATGACGGTGCCGAGGAAGCTCGGAAACAACACCGGTATCACCACCATGCGCCAGTACTGCCACTGGGTGGCGCCAAGCGTCGCGGCAGCCTCGTTCCATTCCTTCTTCAAGCCGTCGATCGCCGGCACGATGATCACCACCATCAGCGGGATCTGAAAGAAGAGATAGACCACGATCAGCCCCCACGTGGTCAGGAAATTGAATCCCAGCGCATAGATGTTGAGGTTGAATATGTCGCGCAGCAGCACCGTCACGATGCCGACGCGGCCGAGCGTTGCGATGAACGCGAAGGCAAGCGGCAAGCCGGCAAAATTCGAGGCGACGCCCGAGAAGGTCAGCGTCGCGGAGCGAACCCAGCTGGGCAGGCCGCCGCGCACGATGGCCACGGCAATCGCCAGTCCGGCGAAGGCGCCGACGATGGCCGACCAGAAGCTGATCTTGATCGAAACCCAATAGGAATTGGCGATCGAAGGATCGCTGACCAACTGCAGGACGTTGTCGAGCGTGAACCCGCCTTCCCCGGTCTGAAACGCGCCGATGACGAGATACAGCGTCGGCATGATCAGGAACATCAGGGCGAAGACGAAGAACGGCGCCACGCCGATCCATTGCGTCGGCAGGCGGAAAGCAGTCGCTTCGGTCGGCGGCGCGGGCTTGGTGGCAATAGACTGATTTGAAAGCGATAGATCGGTCATGCCCGGGCACCGTCTTCGAGGGAAACCCGGGCGGCCAGGCGGCCGCCCGGTGCATTTCAAGTCCTACTTGACGTTGGCGCCGACAGTGGCGTCCCAGTTCTTGCTGATGGCTTCCTTGGCCTTGCCCTGCTCGTCGAGCGTCGGGAAAGCCGCCGAGGCATAGGACTCAGCCGGCGGCAGCTTGGCCAGCACGTCCGCCGGGATCTTGCCGTTCTTGGCGAGATCGTTGAAACGGATCGGGTGGCAATAGCCCTTCAGCCAGCCGACCTGGCCTTCGTCGGAATAGAGGTACTCCATCCACAGCTTCGCGGCATTCGGATGCGGCGCGAAGGCGCTGATCGCCTGCACATAGACGCCGGCGACGACGCCGGTCTTAGGCACGATCACGTCGACGGGCGGGTTGCCCTTCAGCGTGTCGCGGCCGGCGAGCGCGTTGTAGTCCCAGTTGATCAGGATCGGCGTCTGGCCCTGGGCCAGCGTCGCCGGCTTGCCGACGACCGGAACGAAGTTGCCGGCGGCGTTGAGCTTCTTGAAGAACTCGAGGCCGGCTTTCCCGGCAGCTTCGCCAGCGGCGGCACCCGACGACAGGCCGGAGGCATAGACCGCCTGGATGGCCTGGTTCGACGCGCGCGGATCACCGGCGAGCGCGACCGAATTGGCGAATTCCGGCTTCTGCAGGTCGGCCCAGTCGGTCGGCGATTCCTTAACCAGGTCCTTGTTCACCATGAACGACAGCACGCCGTAATAATCGCCATACCAGGCACCATCGGCATCCTTGGCGCTGTCCGGGATCGAGTCCCAGGTCGACACCTTGTAAGGCATCAGCAGGCCGTCGGCCTTGGCGGTCGGGCCGAAGGACAGGCCGACGTCGATGACGTCGGGCGCCTGCGGGCCCTTGTTGTCCTTATTGGCCTTGATCGCCTCGACCTCGTCGCCCGAGCCGGCGTCGGGATTGAGCTCGTTGATGGTGATCCCCGGATACTTAGCCTTGAAACCGTCGATCACTGCCCCGTAGCCACACCAGTCATGCGGAAGCGCGATGGTGGTGAGCTGGCCTTCAGCCTTCGCGGCCTTGACGAGATCGTCCAGCGAATCCGCGGACGAAATCACCGTCGACGCAAAGAGCGCCGCGGCCGAGAGGGAAAGCACTTTCCCCGTGAACTTGAACATGTGTTCTCTCCGTTGAACTGGCGCGTTTAAGCGCCTGCGATGCGGGTATCGTTTTCGTGTGACAGCCGGATGAAGGCTTTTTGAAACCCGATCCCCGCGGCGAAAAAAGTTAACTCTTTTTAACGGACTGTAGCAATTAGCCCGCGCTTAATTTTCCGGCTAATGGTTATTCACCTTGCCCTTTGCCTTCTCCCTTCCCCTTTGGAACGCCTCTTCAGTCAACTCTTCGGCATTGAAAGCCGGCTCTCAGACGGAGCCGGCGATCGCATTGTCGAGCAGCGTCAGCGCCGCCTTCTTGGTGAGCTTGACCGGGTTGCCGCCGGCGGTCGGGTCGACTACCGCCATGTCGGCGATCAGCGTCTTGCGCTTCTTGTCCATGTCGAGGCCCTTGATCAGGCCGGGCAGCGCATGCGGCACCTTGAGCTCCTTGCGCAGCTTGACGATCGCCTTGGCGAAGCCGTCGAAGCCGCCCTTGATGCCGCAATAGGCGGCGAGCCTGGCGATACGCTCGTCGATCGCCTCGCGGTTGAAGGCCAGCACATAAGGCATGAACACGGCATTGGTCATGCCGTGATGGGTGTCGTAGAGCGCGCCGATCGGATGCGACAGCGAATGGATTGCGCCCAGCCCTTTCTGGAAGGCGGCGGCGCCCATGGCGGCGGCGCTCATCATATGGGCGCGGGCAACCAGATCCTTGCCGTTGGCGAAAGCCTTGGGCAGGTTCTCGAACACCAGCCTTATACCTTCCACCGCGATGCCGTCGGCCATCGGATGGTAGCCCGGCGCGCAATAGGCCTCTAGGCAATGCGCGAGCGCATCCATGCCGGTGCCGGCGGTGATGAAGGCCGGCATGCCGACCGACAGCTCCGGATCGGCAATGACGATCGCCGGCAGAAGCTTCGGATGGAAGATGACCTTCTTGGTGTGGGTCTCCTCATTGGTGATGACGCCGGCGCGGCCGACCTCGGAGCCGGTTCCCGCCGTGGTCGGCACCGCTATGATCGGCGCGATCGCGTCCGAGTTGGCCCTGGTCCACCAGTCGCCGACATCCTCGAAATCCCATACCGGGCGCGTTTGCCCGGCCTGGAAGGCGATCAGCTTGCCGAGGTCGAGCGCCGAGCCGCCGCCGAAGGCGATGACGCCGTCATGCTTGCCCTTCTTGAACACCGCGATGCCGGCGGTGAGATTGGACTCGACCGGGTTCGGCTTTACCTCCGAAAACACGCCGTAGGGGACCTTGGCCTCGTCGAGGATTTTCAGCGTCGATGCGACGACCGGAAGTTTTGCCAGGCCCGGGTCGGTGACGAAGAGCGGGCGCTTGATGCCCGTGGCAGCCAGCACGTCCGGCAGTTCCTTGATACGCCCGGCGCCGAAACGGACGGTGGTGGGGTAGTTCCATTTGGAGATCAGCTTGGACATGTCTTGTCTTTCAAAAGTCAGATTGCTTCGCGCAGGTGATAGGATTTCGGCCGGGTCAGATTGTCATAGCCGATGGCCGAGAGCGCGGCGCCCTTGCCGGTGTCCTTGACGCCGGTCCAGACCAGCGCCGGGTCGAGATAGTCGCAGCGGTTCATGAACACCGTGCCGGTCTCAACGCGGTCGCCGATGGCCACCGCGCGCTCCGTGTCTCGCGTCCAGATCGAGGCGGTCAGCCCGTATGGGCTGTCGTTCATCAGCGCGATCGCCTCCTCGTCATTGCGCACCTTCATGATGCCGACGATCGGCCCAAAACTTTCCTCGCGCATGACGCTCATCTGGTGGTCGACCCCGGTCAGCACTTCCGGCGCCAGATAGGGCGAGCCTGGCCTGTCGTTCTCGACCTTCATGTTGATATGCGCCTTGGCGCCCTTGCGCAGCGCCTCGGCTTTCTGCTCGCGGATCAGGTCGGCGAAGCGTGGCTGCGCCATCGGCCCCATGGTCGTCGCCTGTTCCAGCGGATTGCCGACGACATAATTCCTGGTCTCGGCGACAAAACCCTCGACGAACTCGTCATAGATCTTTTCGTGCACATAGACGCGCTCGATACCGCAGCAGCACTGGCCGGAATTGAAGAAGGCGCCGTCGACCAGATTGGCGACCGCATGATCCATCTTGGCGTCGGGCAGCACATAGGCGGGGTCCTTGCCGCCGAGCTCGAGACCGAGCGTCATGAAGGTGCCGGCCGCGGCCTTCTCGATGGAGCGGCCGCCGCCGACCGAGCCGGTGAAATTGACATGGTCGATCTTGCCGGAGCTGAGCAGCTTCTCGGTCTGGGCGTGGTTCATGACCAGGTTCTGGAACAGCCCCTTTGGCAGGCCGGCCTTATCGAAAGCCTGCTGGAAGCGCTCGCCGACCAGCAACGTCTGCGCGGCATGCTTGAGGATAACGGCACTGCCCGCCATCAAGGCCGGCACGATCGTGTTGACCGCGGTGAGATACGGATAGTTCCAAGGCGCGATCACCAGGACGACCCCGAGCGGCACCTTCTTCACATAGCGGCGGAAGCCGTCCTTCGGGTTGGAAGCCAGCACCGGCTTCAGCGCGGCTTCGGCGATCTCGACCATATAGTTGGTGCGTTCCTTGACGCCGCCGAACTCGCCGCCATAGCGCACCGGCCGGCCCATCTGCCAGGCGATCTCGGGCACGATCTCGTCTGTCATCGCAACCAGGGCTTCCAGCATCGCCAACATGTATTTGCCGCGCTCGACGACCGGCGTCTCGGCCCATTTTTCTTGCGCCGCCCTCGCGCGCTCGACCGCCGCGTTGATCGCCTGGTAGCTCGCGACCGGCCGCTCGGCATAGATCGAGCCGTCGATGGGGGATTTGAGTTTCACGGTTTCCAATTAAACGCTCTCCAGTTTGTCAGCAGGCAATGGCTCGAACGTGGCCCTGGGCTGCATAAGCCAGAATGGCCCGGTCTCGCGTTATGATCGTCTGATCGCGCTCTCTTGCAGTGGCTATGAGCATCCGGTCGACGGGATCGTTGTGCACCGTGCCAGGAAGATGGGACGCAGCCACAAGGATGCGGGGAGTGACGCCTTCCACCGTAACGGCCGCCGTCTCCACGAACTCTTCGAACCAGCGTTCGGGAGTCCTGATGGAGGGCAGCCTGCCTTTTGAGACCAGCATTCCGATTTCCCAAGCCGACATGACCGAGACAGCGATCGTACAGGCGTTCTTTCGTGCACGGTTCACCGCTTCAATCGCCGTTTTGGTGACCGGCTGCCGCGCCGACGACCAAAGCACGAAGCAGGTATCAAGCAGCAGCCCGTCATCTGTCATACACTTTGCCCCAGTCGGGATCCGCGGGGGCGGTGTAGTCAACTTCGGGAAGCAGCTTCAGCGTTCCGGCCATGCATCCAAACAAAGGGTCTGCGCCTGGAGGCGGCACGACATAGTTTTCCTTCACGTCGGTATCGTTGTTGAAATCCACATGCCCCTCCATGAAACCCGGTTCGCTTTCCAGCGCAGGGCGAGGCTTTGCGTCCGCAGGGTCGGATGAAGAACCCAGGTGGACCAATATCTCGCTGACGGGCCGATCGAAAACTTCCGCGATCTTGCGTATTTCATCGACTTGCATACGCCGTTCGCCGTTGAAGGTTCGCGACAGCGCGCTGTAGTGCATGCCCAAGCGGACGGCCATGCTGCGAACCGTTAGTTTGCGCTCCCTCATCCTGCTCATGAACCACGCCTTGTCGATGCCAGGCCTGCTTTCCGACAACGTCGCCTCCATGTTGCGGTACTATAACCGCGACATATTGCGAAAATCACAACAACGTCAATACCTCTCAAAGCCCCTGTGCAGCTCCCAATCCGTGATGCGGCGGTCATATTCGAACTGCTCCCAGCGGGCGGTGTGCACATAGTGCTCGATCACGTCGTCGCCGAAGGCGTGCTTCAGCATCTTCGACTTGGCCAGCGTTTCGGTGGCGTCGCGCAAAGTCTTCGGAATCTCGGGCAGGCGCGAGGCCTGATAGGCGTCGCCGACGAACGGCTTCTGCAGCTCCAGCTTCTCGTCGATGCCGGCGAGGCCGGACGCGATCAGAGCGGCGAAGGCGAGATACGGATTGAGATCGGCGCCGCCGATGCGGCATTCCATGCGGATGCCCTTGGTGCCCTCGCCGCACAGCCGGAAGCCGGCGGTGCGGTTGTCCTCGCTCCACATGATCTTGGTCGGCGCGAAGGTTCCGGCCTGGAAGCGCTTGTAGGAATTGATGTAGGGCGCCAGGAACCAGGTGAATTCCTTCGCGTATTTGAGCTGGCCGGCCGCCCATTGCTGGCCGAGGCTCGACAGCGTCCAGTCGGCCTTCTTGTCGAAGAACAGCGGCGTCTTGCCGTCCGCGCTCCACAGCGAATTGTGGATGTGGCTGGAATTGCCGGCCAGCCCGTAATTGTACTTGGCCATGAAGGAGATGGCCTTGCCCTCGGAATCGGCGATCTCCTTGGCGCCGTTCTTCAGGATGACGTGGCGGTCGGCCATCTCGAGCGCCTCGGCATAGCGCACATTGATCTCTTCCTGGCCGGGACCCCACTCGCCCTTGGAATTCTCGATCGGAATGCCCGCCGCTTCCATCTCGTTGCGAAGCCGGCGCATGACGCCTTCTTCCTTGCTGGTGATGCCGATCTGGTAGTCGCCGATATAGGGCGAGGCGCTGTCGAGCCCCTGCCAGTGCTTCTTGCGCGCGGAATCGTAGGTTTCGCTGAACAGGTAGAATTCGAGCTCGGAGGCGAAATAGCCGATATAGCCGCGCTCCTGCAGGCGCTTGACCTGCTTCTTCAGGATCGCGCGCGGCGAGTGCGCCAAATCCTCGTGGTCGTGATGGTCGAGCACGTCGCAGATGACCAGCGCCGTCTTCTCCAGCCACGGAATGCGCCGCAGCGTCGACAGGTCCGGCTTCATGACGAAGTCGCCATAGCCCTTCGACCAGCTCGCCGCCTTGTAACCCGGCACCGGCTCCATATCGATGTCGCAGGCCAAGAGATAGTTGCAGCCATGCGTCTCGCCATACGCGGAATCGACGAAATACTGAGCCAGGAAGCGTTTGCCCGAGAGCCGGCCCTGCATGTCGACGATGCAGGCCAGCACCGTGTCGATCTCGCCGTTCGAGACCGCTTTCTTCAATTGATCGAACGAGAAATTCCCGGCCATTCCTTTGGCACTCCAGCGCTTGTCGATTGAAAGGGAGAAACAAAACCATGGCCGGCATTGCGCCGGCCATGATCATGAAGCGAAGTGTCAGTGGCCGGTCTCGCCGACCGCCACTTCGGCTGCCGCAATTTCCGCCTGACGGCGAGCAATATCGGCCCCGATCGGCGGGCCTTTGAACCGTTTGGATTCTATGCCGAACCACAGCACCGCGAGAAGGATGATCAAGCCGATGGCATAGTTGATCAAGATATCGAAGGGCGGCTGGATACCGGCATACATCAGGATCAGCACGCCGAGGATGGTGATGATCGCGAACGGCTTGGACCACATGCCCAGACGGAACGGACCGAATTCGGTCCAGCTCTTGCCTTCCGCAAAAAGGCCGGCCGCCACCGGCATCGCATAGGACACATAGAGGAACAGCGCGCAGCCGGCCGCCAAAGCCGCGAAAGCCGGCGAGTAAAGCGTCGCTGCGATCGAGAGGACGGCTCCAAGCCAGATCGCCGCCACCGGCGTGCGCCATGTCGGGCTGACGGTTTTCCACATGGAGGAGCCGGGCAAGCCGCCATCACGCGCGAAGGCGAATATCATGCGCGAGGTGGAGGTCAGTCCGGCCAGCGCGCAGATGTAGTTTGCTACCACGATCGCGATGGCGATGATGCTCTTCAACCAAAACGGCGCCGGCAGGTTGTTGAAGAGGTTGAACCAGGCGTTGCCACCATCCTTGGCGGTAGCGGCCAGGTCCCGGCTTGCCAGCACGAAGGAGACGGCCATGACGAAGCCGAAGATCAATGACCAGAGAACCGAATGGATCATGCCGCGCGGCACTGCCACCCGGGCGTTGTGGGTCTCCTCCGAGGTATGGGCGGAGGCGTCAAAACCGGTGATGGTGTATAGTGGATAGAGAAGACCGATCAGGAAGGCGACCAGCGCCGTCCGTGCAGTCGGCACATAGCCGCCACCCGCATCGCCCGTGTTGTTGACGAAGGTGGTCAGTCGCGAGAAATCCCAGCTCGCGCCCCAGATCAGGAACATCGCGGTCAACACCACCGCGACGACCAGGATGAGATAGCCCGAAAAGTCGGTCAACGCGGTGGTCAACTTGATGCCGAAATGGTTGAATAGCGCCTGCGTCACCGTGATGATCACGACCCCGATCACCTGCTCCTGATAACCCCAGGCCGACACATCGTGGCCGAACACACCGGCCCAGACGAGGTCCTTAAAGAGCGCATAGACGCCGACATTGACCGAGGCAACAACGAAGATCAGGCCAAGCAGGTTGATCCATGCCGTGGCCCAGCCCCAGCCACGCCCGCCAAGGATTGAGGACCAGTGGTAAAGACCGCCCGCGGTCGGATAGGCTGAGCCGATCTGGCCGAGGGAGGCGGCGACGACGAGCGCGAAGACGCCGCCGATGGCCCAGCCGATAGTCGCCTCGAAACCGCTGCCGGTGGCCATGGCCAGCGGGAACGAGGTGATGCCACCCGCCAGGATGCAAATGATCGAGAAGGAAATGGCAAAGTTGGAGAAGCCGCTCATGCGGCGAGCCAATTCCTGGGCGTATCCCATGCTGTGAAGGACTTTTACGTCCTCGGACTTGTCGAATTCTTCAGGTCTCATTTTGGAAGTCCCCTATCTGGTTCTTAGCTGGCCGATTGTACTGACTTTCCCATTGCGCGTTGTCGGGAGCCCCTGGCCTCGTCGGGCTCCAGATTCGAGAATATGCCGGTGAGCAGATCCGCCCATTTCCGCTGCCCGGTCTCGCCGGAGATTTCGTCGTTGCGGATTTCGATCATCGCGCAGGCAAGGCCGCGCGAACGCGCGTGCCGCTCCAGCGTGAAATAGACGCGGTCGGCCGGCGAATAGGGTTCGTTGACGCCGACGGTGACGCCGGAGAGCCGCTGCAGCGCCGATATCAGCGGCGCCGCCAACCGGCGATCCTCGTCATGGATGATGCCGATATGCCATGGCCGGCTCTTGCCCTTATAGACCGGCGTGAAGGAGTGCACCGACACCAGCCGCGTCTCCTGGCCGCGCGCCAACCGCTCGTCGATGATCTGGGCGATCGTATCGTGGAAAGGGCGCCAGGCCAGGTCGACGCGCGCGGCGCGCTGCTTGTCGGATAGATCTGTGTTGCCCGGGATGGCTGTCGTCTCGCTAATCGGCGGCACGAGGTCCGGCGCGTCGAGCGGCCGGTTGCAATCGATGACGAGCCGCGACACGCGGGTCTCGATCAAGGTGGCATCGAGCGCTTCGGCCATACGGCGGGCGACGGGAAGCGCGCCGGGGTCCCAGGCGATGTGGCGCGAAAGGTCCTCAGCCGGCAGGCCGAGCGTCCCGAATTCGGCGGGCAGGACGTTGGAAGCGTGGTCGCAGGTGAAGACGAAGGGGCTTGAACCGCCGGGGTTCGTCACCCTTACGGTTTCAGACGGTGCAAGGCTGGTGGGCCGTGCTCTCTCCATACTGCCGTCCCCTGGGGGGGGCGCTGTATCGAATGTTACGTATTTTGTCTCATTGCGTCCCTATGAATGATTTCATACAGTTTGACCGGCTTTGTCAAACGCGAATTCGGGAAAACGGCGGCGACGGGCGAACAGGCGGGGGAAAACCATGGTTTCCAGCATTGCCGAACTGATCTCGGACCGCATCGGGACGATGCCGGCCGGCGAGCGCCGCGCCGCCCAGACGCTGATTGCCAACTATCCCTTGACCGGGCTGAAGACAGTCGCCGAATTCTCGGCCGCGGCCGGCGTGTCCTCGCCGACGATCCTGCGCTTCGTCGCCAGGCTCGGCTTCCAGAACTACCCTGAATTCCAGTCGGCGCTGCAGGATGAGTTGGCGGCGCAATTGCAGTCGCCCGCTTCGCGCACGCTCAATCCAAGCTCGGCCGGCGGCGCCGTCTCGCCGATGCTCGAGGCAACGCTCGACAACATGCGCGAGACCTTCCGGCACCTCACCGACAGACAACTGGCAGACATTGCCACGAGACTTGCCGAGCGGCGCGGCAAGACCTTCCTGATCGGCGGCCGTTTCACCGATCCGCTGGCGCGCTACATGGCCGCTCACCTGGCCATCATCCAGCCGGATGTCTATCACCTCGCCGGCCAGGAGAGCATCTGGCGCGACCGGCTGATCGACATGGGCAAGCGCGACGTCCTGGTGATCTTCGACATCCGCCGCTACCAGGAAAGTCTCGTCCGCTTCGCCGAGAAGGCCCATCACCGCGGCGTGCAGATCATTCTCTTTACCGACCAGTGGCTTTCGCCGATCGCCCGCTTCGCCCGCCACGTGATCGCCGGGCGCACCGCCGTGCCCTCGGCCTGGGATTCGTCCGCCGCACTCTTCGTCGTCGTAGAAACGCTGATCGGCGCCGTGACGAGGCAATTGGAAGCCGCCGGCGCCAAGCGCATGCGAGACCTGGAGAGCTTGCGCTAGAGCGGGATGATTTCAGGTCGGACAAACCTGAAATCTGAATCCGTCTCTAAGCCGCCTAAATCAACGCGGGACCAGCCGAGCAGCTACTTTACGATCCTGCCCTCGATCGACCAGCGTGCTGCCAAAAAGTTCAGCACGGCGGCGACCACGACGCCGATGATCTTGGCCGGCCAGACGCCGACAGCCCCCGCAAGGGCGGCGATCGAGAGACTGGAAACGCCGAGCGAAATCAGCGCTCCGAGCGAGACGAAGCGCAGGAAGGAATGGTGCAGCCGGATGTCCGGGTCCCGCTCGAACGACCAGAAGCCGTTCGCCACGAAGGAGAAGAGCACCGCGACGAACCATGCGCCGACATTGGCGGCCAAAGCCGGCACCGCGAGCTTGAGCAGCACGAAGAATGCGGTGAGATCGATGCCGGTGTTGACCAGCCCGACCAAGGCGAAACGGACGATCTTGTTGCCGGTCGAACGACGCGGCTGGCCTGCGCTCATGCTTTGCCGTCCCTGACGCGCATTCCGGCCCGTACGAGGCTGGCGCCGAAATCCTCAGAACTCAGAACCGTGAACTCGACCTCACGCGCGCCCTGCATCGGGTCTCGCGCCCGTAAAATGTCATCGACTTGACCCGGATGGCACATGAACACCCCGTGTTCGGGCAAGGTGTCGACCGCGGCGCGCAGCGTCGGACCGAATTTTTGCGGCTGCCGCCAGTCATAGATGCCGCAGAGCGGCGTCATGACGCTGAAGCCCGCCCGTTGCATCGACCTGTTGAAGCCCGCGGCCAGAGCGGCGATCGCCGCGATCTTGGCCGCCGCGTCCAGGCCGGCAAGGCTGGGCGCGCCGCGCAGCGCCGGCTTGTGTGCGCTGCCTCCAAACCGGGCGAGCAACCAATTCCGTACCACGGGAAGAAAATGCACGTGCTGGTGCCCGTCGATGTGATCGGGCGGGCCGGCGAGCGCTTCGGTGAAGCGGTCGTACTGGGCGTCGAGCTCGGCATGAACGTCCCGCTCATCGATGCGCCCGCGCCGCACCGGCAGCGCAAGAGAGGCAAGCCCGGGCAACTTGCCTTCCGGCGCCAGGCTGGACGAACCGGTTGCGGCTATCTGATCGGTGAGGGTCAGGTGCAGCCCGATGGCGGCCCGTCGACGCAACGGCTTGATACGCGCCGCCGCCTCTTCCCATTCGGCAAACCCGGTCATGCAACTGGTCCCGGTCAGGCGGCCGCGCTCGATGAGGTCGAGGATCGCGCTCGATACCCCCGGCGCAAGCCCGTAATCATCGGCGATCAGGCGGATCGGCCGGGTCATTTGCCGGGAGCAACCTGCTCGGCGGCATTGCCATGCAGCACGTCGCGCACGATATAGACGGGCCGGTCCTTGCTTTCGCTGAGCGTGACCCAGACATACTCTCCGATCAGGCCGAGCAGCGCCAGGTTGAGGCCTCCAAAAAGCACGACGGCGACCATGATGCTGGGGTAGCCAGGCACGGCGATGCCATAGAACAGCACCTCGAAGAGCACCTTCACGCCATAGGCCAGGCCTGCGAATGCCGCGAGCAATCCGATCAGGCTGATGACGCGCAGCGGGATCACGGAAAACGAGGTGAACCCTTCAAGCGAGAACGCGATCAGGTTGAACCTTGTCCATTTCGACCTGCCGCTTGCGCGGTTTTCCGGCGAGTAAAGCACAGCCTTCTGGCGGAAGCCGGCCCAGGCGAACAGACCCTTGTTGAAGCGGCGCTTGTCGCGCACGCTGGTCAAGGCACGCGCCACCGCGCCGCGCATGACACGGAAATCTCCGGCATTCTCGGGAATATCGAAGCGCTGGCTGCTGTTGATCAGCCTGTAGAAAAGCCGCGCCAGCTGGCTGCGCCGCCAGCTCCCCTCGCGCCGGTCGTTCTGCGCGTAGACGACATCGATCTGCGGATGCTCGACCAGCTCGCCGATCATCCTCAGGCTGATATCCATGGAATGCTGGAGGTCGGAATCCATGATCAGGACCATGTCGCCACGGGAATGATCGAGCCCGGCGAGCACCGCCGCTTCCTTGCCGAAATTGCGGCTGAGCCGCACGATCTCCCAGGAGCCGGAGAGCGCGGCCGCGAACGTCTCGGCGCTGCCGTCGCGGCTGCCGTCGTCGACGAGTATCTTGCGGACCGTCATGCCGAAGCGCTCCGCCACAGCCACTTCCAGCCTGTCGAGCAGCCCAACAAACGCGATGGCGGATTCGGCCTCGTTGAAGAACGGCGCGATGATGTCGAGCATCTCAGCCATGCGCGACGGCTCCGGCGACAGGCGCCTTCTGTTTGTCTTGCGTCCAGAACCAGCCGACGAGCACGCAGGCAATTATGCTGATGCTGATCGGCCGGAACCATAGGTGGAAGAAATCGTGCAGTCGCAGGTCGACACTGGTCAGTCCGGTGACGAAGAGAAGCGTGGCCAAAAACCAGCACATGGCCCTGGCTCCCTTCTCCCGCCAAAGCAAGGCGATGGAGAGACCGGCAGGCACCGCCACCATGGCGTAGGTGTTCTGCTCGACCCGCGGATTGAAGACGCACATGTAGAATGCCGCGGCGAGGAAGATGGCGAGTCCGCTGATGTTGGCGTCCAGCCTGCGATCGAGCTGGAGCACCAGCCAAAGCGTGAGCAAACCCGCGACGACGCGCATGATCGTCGCGTCAAACTCGGAAATCGGGATGCCAAATCGCATGAAAGGCGCCGTGAAGTCGGCCGGAACGAAGGGGCCGGTCGGGTCCACCGTCATCGAAGTCAGAAGCCGGAAGAAATCATGATATTGCGCGTTGACGTAGTCGGTCGACGCAAAGCCATAGGGTATGGCGAGCGCAACGAGCACCGCCAGCACCAGCACCGGTATCAGCCGGGGACGCAGCGCCCCCGCCAGAAGCAGCATGATGATCGCGGTCGGCTTGGCAATGATCGCAAGCATGGCCCAGAAGAAGGTTTCGGCCCGGCGCCCCTCAACTGTCGACCGCGTGAGAAACCAGCACGCCCCTGTGAGCAGGATCGTCGCCTGGCCATTGCGAAGCGCTGCCAGCGCCACCGGCAAGGCGAGGAAGAGACCGAAGGACAGCAGCCATGTCTGCTCCTCGCCGCCAAGCTTGCGCACCTGACGCATCGCGGCAACGGTCAGGACGCCGAAGCCCAGCATGTGCCACAAAATATTGCCCAGATAGGGCCCGAGCTTCAGCAGAGGAACATAGAGGACGGCGAAGGCGGGAGCGTATAGATACCCCATGGCAACTTCGACCTGATACAGCGGCTGGCGATCCAGAAAAGCTTCACTGCCATGCCTGTAGATATGGACCACCGAACGCGCATCGGGCGACCATAGCGCCAGACCAAGCACAAGCAGAAACGACCCGGCCCAAAGCCAAAGCCCCAAACGGTCGAAAACCGGCTTGGTTACCATCATAGCGCACCCCGCGTTCCGACCAGGACGGCTTTCCCATCGCCGCCTGGTTTTCCACCGCCGGCGAGATATCACATCGAATGGAATAAAACATCCGAACGTGGCTGTTACCGGCGCAAGGCAAGGACGGCGCAACAGCGGCTTTTTTCCGCCGCCGTCTGGTCGATCACAGCTTTGTGTTCAAGGCATTGGTCTGGTCTGAACGGCTGCGGTCGGCGCTCGGATTGCCTCACGGCCTGATGAACACCTTTCCGTTTGGCTTGGCGAGCTCGGCCGGCAGCCTCGCCATCGCTTCGTCGAGCGGCACGACCGCGGTGACGTCGGTCGACCAGCGTCCATCGGAAAAGCGCTTCTGCGCTTCCAGCACCGCCGGGCCCAGCCTGTCGCGGAACTGGCGCATCCATTCGGCCAGCCAGAACCCTTCGACGCGCTTGTGCTGGAAGATCAGTTGGCCGGGCTCGCGGATCACCGTCGGCTCGGCGTCGAGCCTTCCATAGACGATCCAGCGCGCGCGTTTCGGCATGGCATTGAAGATGGTCGAAGCCAGCGGGCCGGTGACCGCGTCGAGGAACATGCGCGGCTGCTCGGCCTTCATCGCCTCGCGCAACGCCGCCTCGAAATCCGCCGCTTTCTCGTTGAGCACACGAGCGGCGCCGAGCTCCTTCAAAAGCGGGATCTGCTCGTCGCGACGCACGGTGACGATCGGCCGGAAACCTTCCTCCTTCGCCAACCCGATGATCAGCTTGCTGAGCTGGCTGGCGCCCGCGGTCATGATGAAGGATTTTTCGCCCTCCTCCTTGACGATGTCGAACATGGCCAAGGCCGTCAGCGGATTGACGATCATCGCGGCGCCGTCCTCATCGCGCACGGTGTCGAGAAGCGGAATGCAGGACGCGGCCTCGGCAACCGCATAATCCGCCCATGCGCCCCAGTTCGACACGCCGGTGGCGAAGGCGACGCGTTTCCCTGCAAGGCTCCTTGCATAGGGATCGTCACCCGTGGCGACGACGATGCCGACGCCTTCGAAGCCCGCCGGCCGGCCCTTTACCCGCGGCTGGCCGTACTGGCCCTTGATGAAGGCGATGTCGGACGGGTTGATCGAGGCGAGGCTGACCTTGATCAGCGCCTGCGACGGACCGGGTGCCGGCACCGCGATGCTGCCGGGCTGGAGGTAAGGCTCCATCGCCTCCAACGCGGCCGCCGAGGGCGTCCTGGTGTAACTGTCGCCGACAAGCAGCAAGCCCTGCATTTGCGAAGGAAGCGTCATGGCCGTCAGACCTTCTCCTGCGTGTATTTCTTCAGTTCCGTGCGCGCCACCTGCCGCCGGTGCACCGCGTCCGGCCCGTCGGCCAGCCGCAGCGTCCTCAAATGCGTCCACGAGCGGGCGAGCGGCGTGTCCTGGCTGATGCCTTGCGCGCCGAACATCTGCACCGCCTCGTCGGTGACTTTCAGCGCGACGCGCGGCGCCACCACCTTGATCTGGCTGATCCAGGGCGCGGCGGCGCGAGCGTCCCCCTGATCAATCATCCAGGCAGCCTTGAGGCATAAGAGCCTCGCCATCTCGATCTCCATCCGGCATTCGGCGATGATGTCGAAATTGCCGCCGAGCTTTGCCAGCGGCTGGCCGAAGGCCTCGCGCCGCACCGAGCGTTGGCACAGCATCTCCAGCGCCATCTCGGCCTGGCCGATCGCGCGCATGCAGTGATGGATGCGGCCAGGCCCCAGCCGCCCCTGCGCGATCTCGAACCCTCTGCCCTCGCCGAGGATCAGGTTCGCCGTCGGCACCCGAACATTGTCGAATCTCAGATGCATGTGGCCGTGCGGCGCGTCGTCATCGCCATAGACCTGCATGGGCCGCAGCTTGGCGATGCCCTTGCTGTCGGAGGGCACCAGGATCATCGAATGACGGCGATGTTGCGACTCCTCGTCCGAGCCGGTCCTGACCATGACGATATAGATGGCGCAGCGCGGATCGCCGGCTCCGGAAGCCCACCATTTCTCGCCGTTCAGCACATAGTCGTCGCCTTGCCGCTGGCAGCGCATCGAAATATTCGTCGCGTCAGAGGACGCGACGTCCGGCTCGGTCATCAAATAGGCCGAGCGGATTTTCCCCTCGAGCAGCGGCTCCAGCCAGTCGCGCTTGTGCGCTTCCGATCCGTAACGCTCCAGCACCTCCATGTTGCCGGTGTCGGGCGCCGAGCAGTTGAAGGTCTCGGCGCCGAGATGTGCCTTGCCCATCTCTTCGGCCAGATAGGCGTATTCGACGGTGGAAAGGCCGTAGCCGCGCTTGGAATCGGTGAGCCAGAAGTTCCACAGGCCGCGCTCGCGCGCTGTCTTCTTCAAGCCGTCCAGGATTTCCGTCTGCCTAGCCGTATAGGCCCAGCGGTCGCCATTCTTGCCGACTTCGGCGAGGAACTCTTCGCCGAGCGGCGCGATCTCGTCGCTCACCATCGCCGCCACGCGCTGATGGATTGGCTTCAGCCGCTCGGTCATGCCGAGATTCATGTCGGTCATCGCTTCCGGCCTTTCCGAAGATAAATCTTTACGCGTGGCAAGGATGACCGTACTTCGGCTAGCCTTGTCAACGCGAGTCCTTGGGCGAGTCCCGGCCGGCCGGATGCGGAGAAACACGATGAGCTATCTGGACAAGCTGTTCTCGGTCGCCGGCAAGACCGCGCTGGTGACCGGTGCGGCGACCGGCATCGGCCGCATGGTGGCGACCGGGCTGGTACGCGCCGGCGCGCAGGTGATGATCGCCTCGCGCAAGGGCGAGGATTGCGCGAAAGTCGCCAATGAATTGAACGCGCTTGGCGGCTCCGGCCATGCCGAGGGCTTTGCCGGCGACGTGTCCAGCGAAACGGGCATCGCCGCCTTGGTCGCCGAGGTCAAGGCGCGCACGGAGCGCCTGCACATCCTGGTCAACAATGCCGGCATTTCCTGGGGCGCGCCGCTGCAGGATTTCCCCTACCACGCCTGGGCCAAGGTGTTCGGCGTCAACGTCACCGCCGTCTTCCATTTGACGCGGGAGCTCTTGCCGCTTCTCGATGCCGCCGCGAGCGACGAGGATCCTGCCCGCGTCATCAATCTTGGCTCGGTGATAGGCACCCAGCCGCTGGCCGACGACGCCTATTCTTACGCCGCCTCGAAAGCGGCGGTGCATCATTTGACGCGCACGCTGGCGATCGAGTTCGCCGCCCGCCGCATCACCGTCAACGCCTTTGCGCCTGGGCCTTTCCAGAGCCGGATGACCGCGTTTGCCACCGCGACCGCGGAGCAGACGAAACATGTTGGTAACCATGTTCCGCTCGGCCGCATCGGCGTGGCGGATGACATTGCCGGCGCAACGCTTTATTTGTGCAGCCGAGCCGGAAGCTTTGTCACCGGCGCCATCCTGCCTATCGACGGCGGCCAGTCGGTGCAGCATGGCATGACTTTGTTCAAGGAATAAGGTGCCCGGTTCGAGGAATCGCGATCCGGGCGGGGTGCGGAGGACATCAGTGTGGAACCGATCAGTCTCGATACGCTTCTGGCAAGCGTCGGCAAGGAGGTCGGCGTCTCGCCCTGGCGAACGGTGACGCAGCGCATGATCGATCAGTTCGCCGATGCGACCGACGACCACCAGTTCATCCATTGCGATCCGGAGCGCGCCGAGCGCGAGACGCCGTTCGGCGGCACCATCGCGCATGGCTTCCTGTCGCTGTCGCTTTTGTCGGCAATGACCTTCGAGACCATGCCGCCACTGGAAAACACCAAGATGGGCGTCAACCACGGCTTCGACACGCTGCGTTTCCTGGCGCCGGTGAAGACGGGTTCGCGCATCCGCACCCGCTTCGTGCTGGCGGACGTCAAGGTGCGGCCGTCCGGCTGGGTGCAGACGGCACATGACGTGACCATCGAGATCGAGGGCTCGAAGAAGCCGGCGCTGACGGCGCGCTGGCTGACCTTGACGCTGATCGAGCGCCAACCCGAGAACGCATGAGCGGCGAGGCCGGTGCCATAGACCAGGCGGCGCTTGCGCCCTACCTCGAGGCGCATATTCCGGGTTTTGCCGGCCTGTCCGCGATTGAAAAATTCAAGTCCGGGCAGTCCAATCCGACCTATCTTTTGACCGCCGCCAGCGGCCGCTATGTGTTGCGCGCCAAGCCGTCGGGACAGTTGCTGAAATCCGCGCATCAGGTCGACCGGGAATTCCGGGTGATGCAGGCGCTCGCCGGCACGGCGGTGCCGGTGCCGCGCATGCTGCATCTTTCGCGCGAGGACTCCCCGATCGGCCGCATGTTCTACGTCATGGAGTTCCTCGAGGGCCGCATCTTCTGGGATCCATCACTGCCGGACGCATCCGGCAATGACGAGCGCGCCGCGATCTACGATGCGATGAATGCGACGCTCGCCGCCTTGCACGATATCGATGTGGACGCCGTCGGTCTTGGCGATTTCGGCCGGCCCGGCAGCTACTTCGAGCGCCAGCTCGCGCGCTGGACCAGCCAGTACAAGGCCTCCGAAACCGAAACCATAACCGACATGGACAGGCTGATTGCCTGGCTCGAAACGCATATGCCGGCCGATGACGGCCGTGTCTCGCTTGTCCATGGCGACTACCGGCTGGACAACATGATGTTCGCGCCGGGCGCGCCGAAGATCATCGCGCTGCTCGACTGGGAGCTGTCGACGCTCGGGCATCCCTTCGCCGACCTTGCCTATCAATGCATGCAATGGCGGCTGCCGCACGCCTCGGGCTTTCGCGGCCTCGGCGGCATCGACCGCGCCGCTGCCGGCCTGCCTTCCGAGGAGGCCTATGTCGCGGCCTACCGCAAACGACGCGACATCGAGAAGATCGACAACTGGACCTTCTTCCTCGCCTTCTCCTTCTTCCGGCTGGCGGCGATCTGCCAGGGCGTCTACCGCCGCGCGCTGGACGGCAACGCCTCCAATCCGGAAAAGGCAAGGACCTACGGCCAGGCGGTAAAACTGCTCGCCGCGCTCGCGGTGGAACTGATTGACGAGAACAGCTGAACGCGGAGGAGCCGGGCAATGGGCCGTTTCGATGGGATGACGGTGCTGATCACCGGCGCGACCGGTGGTCTCGGCAGCGGCGCGGCAAAGGCCTTCGCCGCGGAAGGGGCACGGCTCGTGCTGTCCGACCTCGACAAGTCTGCGCTTGGCGATTTCGCCGCAACGCTCGACGCCGAGACGGCTCACCTTGCCGGCAACATTGCCGACGAAAAACTCTCGGAGGGTTTGGTGGAGCTTGCCGTGCAAAAAAATTCGGCCGGCTCGATATCGCCGTCAACAATGCCGGCATTGTGCACTCCTTCGTACGCCTGCCGCAGGTCACCTCGGAGGAAGCGCGCCGCGTGGTGGAGGTCGACCTGCTCGGCGTCTTCTATGCCATGAAACATCAGATTCCTCAGTTGGAACGGCAATTCAGGGAAAGCGGCAAGGGCGGCGTCATCGTCAACATCGCCTCGGTCGCCGGCCTCTCAGGCGCGCCGAAGCTGTCGGTCTATGCCGCCGCCAAGCACGGCGTCGTCGGGCTGACGCGCTCGGCTGCCGTGGAATATGCCAGCAAGGGCATACGCATCAACGCGGTCTGCCCGGCCCACACCCGCACGGCGATGGTCGACGGCTTCGTGCGTTTCACCGGAGCGCCCGAAGCTGAAGCGCTGGCCGAGCTCGCGCGCGGCGTACCGATGAAGCGTGTCGGCGAGGTCGACGAGATCATCACCGGCATCCTGTTCCTCGCCGACCCGGCCAATTCCTTCATGACCGGCCACGCTCTGGCGCTCGACGGCGGCATTGGCGCCATCTGAGCAATTCCAGGAAAAGTGCCTTGGCGGTTTTCCATCCGGATTGCGTTAAAACGGAGAGCGTACGCAAGGGAATCGGGGGCGCTCTTGTCCGTTTCCGTACAGCGTATATAATTTCGTCAGGCAACCAATCACAAAGGCAGGCGCATATTGGCGTTGAGCGTTCAGAAACGCCGCGAAAAACAGAAGGCGGAGCTTCGCTCCGAACTGGTCGCGGCGGCTCACAAGCTGGTCCAGGAAGAAGGCTATGAGGGCCTGACCATCCGCAAGCTCGCCAAGCGGGTCGGCTACGCGCCGATGTCGGTCTATTCCTATTTCGCCGACAAGCAGGACATCCTGTTCGCGCTCGCCGAAGACGCCTTCGAAACGCTCGCCCGCCGCATTGAGGAGCATCCCGCCGACGATCCGATCGAGGCGCTCAAGGCGGTGATGACCGAATATGCCGCCTTCGGGCTCGGCAACCCAAATGAATACCGCACCGTCTTCATGACCGAGAAGACCAAGCTGCCCGAAGGACGCAGCTACGAGGAGATGGAAGAAGGCAATCCGGCCATGAAGGTGCTGATCAAACGCGTCGAGGCCTGCGTTGCCGCCGGCAGGCTCAAGGGCGACCCGCGCGCCATTGCCACCATGCTGTGGACCGTGGGCCACGGCACGATTTCGCTCTTGATCACCTTTCCCTTCTATCCATTCGGCGACGCCCAGGCGTATGTGAGGCGCATGTGCGATTTCACGCTGGCGGGGTTGCAGGCGCAGGATATTCCGCCACTGACCGCAACGCCCATCAACTGCTGATCTCTTTGATCATCGGCTCGCATCGCTTCGCCTGATTTGCGGCGGCGAATTGCTGTGTTCAAAAAAATTTGTCGTACGCGTACAGATTCCTCCTTGAATTCCGACTTCATTAACCGTATTTGTACGCTGTATCGTACGTGTACGAAAAAGATTGACTGGAGACGGAAAATGAAGAAGACCATCCTTGCACTCGCCACCGTGCTGGCTTTCTCGGGTACCGCTTTCGCTGGCGCAAGCCAGCCGGCCAAGCACGCCCCCGCGGCTTGCGCTCAGACCAACGCCAGCGTGAAGCTCGACTGCACCTCGACCGGTTCGGTCGAAAAGGCCGACGCCGCCAAGACGACGAAGAGCCCGCGGCTCGGCATCGATGTCAGCCCCTGGTTCGTGCCCGGCCTCTAGAGCACTGTTGGCAAGACTTCGAACGAAAACGGGCGGCATTTGGCCGCCCTTTTTCGTTTCTGCCCGCGCCCCTGAGGACCTGCTCGAGCCTATTTCTTGCGCGGTTTCGTTCCTGCGGCAGTCTTGGCCTTACTCTGCTTTGCCGGCCCGCCGGGGATGGAAGTGCCGGTGATCGATACCGGATCGCTGGCTGGAAATGTGTCCTCGAGGCCTTCCTCGAGTTCCTCTTCCTCGACCTCGTGGCGCCGCTCGTGCTCCAGCGAACGGACTGCAGCTGTCTTCTTGGATGACTTCGGCGCGGATTTGGACGGCATCGGCAATCTCCCTCGCAAGCCGCAGAAACGGCATGGACTGGCGATGGTTCCTTGGAACCGACGCCGCGAAGCTCAGTTCGCCGCGTCGCCTGCCGCTTCCGACAGCAGAGTAAAAACATAGTCCGAGAAGGAACGCCAGCATTCCACCCGGAACGCATCGGCCGCGCTGCGCAGCAGCACGATCTCGGATTTGCCGAGAATGGTGCGCGAGGCAGCACCGACCGGGAACGCCTCGAGCGATAGGTCCTGCGGGCAACCCGAATTGACCG
This sequence comes from Mesorhizobium sp. B2-7-2, assembly GCF_006440775.1. Classification (GTDB taxonomy): domain Bacteria; phylum Pseudomonadota; class Alphaproteobacteria; order Rhizobiales; family Rhizobiaceae; genus Mesorhizobium. Next base: position 135,098 of record NZ_VFTZ01000014.1, read on the forward strand.
TCGCCGCGGCCGCCGGCCCGACAACGGAGATCGCGACATTGCGGTGCGAGATGCCGACCGCCGAATGCAGCACCGTCACCTTGGCGCAGTCGGCGAGCGGATCCTTGCGCGCCTCGTCGATGATCATCCATTCGTCGGGCCCGAGCCACAGCGCCGTGCGCCCGTCCTTGGTCGCCGAAGTCTTGGGCTTTGTCGGCAGCGTGAGGCCGAGCGCCTTGGAAAGCGCGGCAAGCGAAGCTTGCGGCGCGCGCAGCGAGATGCGTTCGGCCGGCGGCAGCACCTCGACCTTGACGCCCGATGCCGACAGCGTGCGGCCGGCAAGCGCCGGCCGACGCTCGACGGAGGCGGACACAGCAGCGGCTTTTGTCTTGGCGGCGGCCTTAGCCATTGAGGCGTTCTCCCTTCTCGTCGACGAACACCATGCCGGTGACTTCCACCTCGATCGTGCCGTTCGGCATCGGCACGTAGAGCGTCTGGCCCATGCGGTCGCGGCCGCCGGCGACGAGCGCCAGCGCGATCGAGCGGCCGCAATTCTCCGACCAGTAGCTGGAGGTGACGTGGCCGATCATCTTCATCGGGATCGCCTGCTTCGGGTCCGCGACGATCTGCGCGCCCTCTTCCAGCACGACCTTCGGGTCCTTGGTCTTTAAGCCGACCAACTGCTTGCGGCCCTTGGCTACAAGGTCCGGCCGGGTCAGGCCGCGGATGCCGACGAAATCGGTCTTCTTCTTGCCGACCGCCCAGTCGAGCCCGGCATCGTTCGGCGTCACCGTGCCGTCAGTATCCTGGCCGACGATGATGTAGCCCTTTTCGGCGCGCAGCACGTGCATCGTCTCGGTACCGTAAGCAGTCGCGCCATGCTTCTGGCCTTCGGCCCACAACGCTTCCCAGACAGCCTCGCCGTAGTCGGCCGGCACGTTGACCTCGAAACCGCGCTCGCCGGTGAAGGACATGCGGAACAGCCTTGTCGGCACACCACAGATCTTGCCCTCGCGCACCGACATATGCGGCATCGCCTCGTCCGACATGTCGATGCCGTCGACCAGCGGCGCGATGATGTCGCGCGACTTGGGACCTTGCACGGCAATGACAGCCCATTGCTCGGTGATCGAGGTCAGCCAGACATTCAAGTGCGGGAACTCGGTCTGGAGGTAGTCCTCCATGTGGTTCATGACGCGCGGCGCGCCGCCGGTGGTCGTCGTTACGTGGAAGCGATCGGGCGCCAGCCTGCCGACGACGCCGTCGTCATAGATGAAGCCGTCTTCGCGCAGCATGATGCCATAGCGGCAGCGGCCGGTTTCCAGCTTCTCCCACGGATTGGTGTAAAGCAGTTCCATGAACTTCGCCGCGTCCGGACCGACCACCTCGATCTTGCCCAGCGTTGACGCGTCGAACAGGCCGGCGGCCTTGCGCACCGTGACGCATTCGCGGTCGACGGCGGCATGCATGTCCTCGCCCGCCTTGGGGAAATACCAGGCGCGCTTCCAGTGGCCGACATCCTCGAACACGGCACCATGCGACGCCGCCCAGCCATGCGTTGCCGTGCGCCGGGTCGGGTCGAACAAGGCGCCGCGCGCGTGGCCGACGATCGAGCCAAACGTCACCGGCGTGTAGGGCGCGCGGAAGGTGGTGAGGCCGACCTGCGGGATCGGCTTGCCGAGCGTCTCGGCGGCGATCGCCAGGCCGTGCATGTTCGACGTCTTGCCCTGGTCGGTCGCCATGCCGTTGGTGGTGAAGCGCTTGACGTGCTCGATCGAATGCATGCCTTCATGCACCGCCTGGCGGATATCCTTGGCGGTGACGTCGTTCTGGAAATCGACAAAGGCCTTGACCGTTGTGCCCGGGCCGGCGCCAGGCGCGGCGCCCAGCATGCCGCGCGACCAGCTCTCGCCGGCATCGACCTTCGGCTTGGCGCCCTTGCCAGCCTTGCCGCCGGCCTCCTTCGCTGCCTTCGCGCCGGCCGCATAGGCCTCGTCGACTGAAGCGGCCAGCCCGTCGGTGCCGCAGCAGGTGCCGACCGAGACGCAGTCCTGCGCATAGGTGCCGGGCACGAAGCGCTTGGTCGCGTCGTTGAAGGCGACCTTGCCGCGCGATTGCGAGAACAGATGCACCGACGGCGTCCAGCCGGCCGACATGAGGATCGCGTCGACCGGGATGGTGCGCTCGCCGCCGCCATTCTTCGGCTGCACGGTCATTGACGACACACGCAATTTGCCGCCGGCGCTGACCACCGCACGGCCGAAATTGATCTCGATGCCGAGCGCCCTTGCCTCGTCGATCACCGGACCGGCCGGGTTATCGCGCAGGTCGACGATCGCCGCGATGTTGATGCCGGCCTTCTTGAGGTCGATCGCGGCGGCGTAAGCGGAGTCATTCGCCGTATAGACGCCGATATTCCTGCCGACCGCGACGCCATAATGGTTGAGGTAGGTGCGCGCCGCTGAAGCGAGCATCACACCCGGACGGTCGTTGTTGGCAAACACCATGTGGCGCTCGATGGCGCCGGTGGCGATCACGACGCGCTTGGCGCGAACCTGCCACAGGCGTTCTCGCGCAAGCTCCCGGCCCGGGCTCTTGAGATGGTCGCTGACCCGCTCGACCAGTCCGACGAAGTTCTGCGCGTAATAGCCGAAGGCAGTCGTGCGCGACAGCACGCGCACATTGTCCATCGCCTTGAGCTTCGCGATCGCCGCTTGCGCCCATGCATAGCCGCCTTGGCCGTCGATCCTGGCCCCGCTCTCGAAGCGCAGGCTGCCGCCGAACTCGGCTTGCTCGTCGGCGAGGATCACCCGCACGCCGGTTTCAGCCGCGGCGAGCGCGGCCGCGATGCCGGCGGCGCCGCCGCCCAGCACCAGCACCTCGCAATGCGCGTAGCGCGCCGCATAGTGGTCGGGATCCGGCTTGTCCGGCGAAACGCCGAGACCCGCGGCAGCGCGGATCTTCGGCTCGTAGAGATCCTTCCAGGCCCATTTCGGCCACATGAAGGTCTTGTAGTAAAAGCCGGCCGAAAACAGCGGCGAGGCAATGTCGTTGAGGGCCCCGACATCAAAGGCAAGCGACGGCCAGCGGTTCTGCGAGTTGGCCGTCAGCCCGTCATAGAGCTCCTGCACTGTCGCCCGCACATTCGGCGTCTTGCGCGCATCGTCGCGCACGATCTGCACCAGCGCGTTGGGTTCTTCCGCGCCGGCCGACAGGAAGCCGCGCGGACGGTGATATTTGAACGAGCGGCCGACCAGGTGCACGCCGTTGGCGAGCAGCGCCGAGGCCAGCGTGTCGCCCTCGATGCCGATATACGGCTTGTCGTCGAAGCTGAACGAGGCGGTCTTCGCCTGGCTGAGGCGACCGGCACCGGAAATGCGGAAGGCGGCGTTCATTTCGAGGCTCCGGGCAGCTTCGCGGGCTTCGGCTCGCCGGCCTTGTAGGTCATGACGAACCTGTCGGTGACCGTGTCGCGCACCGCGTTGAAGAAGCGCGCGCAGCCATGGATGTGCCGCCAGCGCTCATAGATGACGCCCTTGGGGTTGGCGCGGATGAAGAAGAATTTCTCGAAATCGTCGTCGCTCTCGGCGGCAATGTTGGTCGGGCGCGCGATATGCGCCTCGCCGGCATTGCGGAATTCGAGTTCCGGGCGCTCTTCCTCGCAATAGGGGCAGCGGATGAGAAGCATCTGGGTATCCTAAAACTTGTCGTGACCGGCGCACGCGCCGGCTAAGTGAAAGCAAATCGGCTGAACCATCATCAGTGCGCCACAGCCGCCGCGGCCGCCTCGTCGATGAGACGTCCAGTGCGGAAACGCTCGAGCGTGAAAGGCGCGTTGATCGGATGCGGCTCGTCCTTGGCGATCGTGTGCGCAAAGACGTTGCCCGAGCCGGGCGTCGCCTTGAAGCCGCCCGTGCCCCAGCCGCAATTGACGTAAAGCCCCTTGACCGGTGTCTTCGCCAGGATGGGCGAGCGGTCGGGGGTCACGTCGACGATGCCGCCCCAGGAGCGCAGCATCTTCATGCGGGTGAAGATCGGGAACATCTCGCAGATGGCGTCGAGCGTGTGCTGCAATATGTGCAGGCCGCCGGTCTGCGAATAGGAGACATACTGGTCGGTGCCGGCGCCGATCACCAGCTCACCCTTGTCGGACTGCGAGATATAGGCGTGCACCGTGTTCGACATCACCACGCAGGGCACCACCGGCTTGACGGGCTCCGACACCAGCGCCTGCAGCGGATAGCTTTCGAGCGGCATGCGCACGCCCGCCATGTTCATGATGACGGAGGAATGGCCGGCGGCGACCACGCCGACCTTCTTGGCGCCGATGAAGCCGCGCGTCGTCTCCACGCCGCTGACCGCGCCATTGGCCGCGCGCTTGATGCCGGTGACCTCGCAGTTCTGGATGATGTGCACGCCGCGCGCCGAAGCCCCGCGCGCATAGCCCCAGGCGACCGCGTCGTGGCGCGCCGTGCCGCCGCGGCGCTGCAGCGCGGCGCCCATCACCGGATAGCGCGCCTCCCTGGAGATGTTGAGCGGCGGGCAGAATTCCTTCGCCTGTTCGGGCGTCAGCCATTCATTGTCGATGCCGTTGAGGCGGTTGGCATGGATGTGGCGCTTGAACACCTGGATGTCATGCACGTTGTGCGCCAGCATCATGACGCCGCGCGGCGAATACATGACGTTGTAGTTGAGCTCCTGGCTGAGCCCGTCCCACAGCTTCAGCGCATGGTCGTAGATGCCGGCGCTCTCATCATAGAGGTAGTTGGAGCGGATGATGGTGGTGTTGCGGCCGGTGTTGCCGCCGCCGAGCCAGCCCTTTTCCAGCACCGCGATGTTGGTAATGCCGTGCTCGCTCGCCAGATAATAGGCCGTCGCCAGGCCGTGTCCGCCGGCGCCGACGATGATGACGTCGTATTCCTTCCTCGGCTCGGGCGACGTCCATTGCTCTTCCCAGCCTCTGTGGCCGCGCATCGCCTCGCGGGCAATGGCGAATACCGAGTATTTCTTCACGTTAAGCCTCGCGCCAGTAGCTTTCGCGGATTTGCGGCCGGGCATCCCTGCCCCGGCTTGCGAGGTGTATCACTAGCGAAACCGCGTCGCCATCCTTGCGCTGTTTGCGACGGCGCTTGCCGTTTTGCGCCACGGTCAAAAACGAAGCGTCTGCTCTGGCTTCCGTGGCTCCGTTCGGCGACACTCCTGCCGCGTGATGCTGGGGGGATGACAATGGGTAATGCCTGGTGGAATCTGACCCTGCGCTTCCTGCTGGAACTTGCAGCGCTGCTTGGACTCGGCATGGTCGGCTGGAGCTTTGCCGTCGGGTTCAGCCGTTGGATTCTTGCCGTCGCCTTGCCGCTCGTCGCGGCGGTGCTGTGGGGCACTTTCGCCGTGCTCAATGATCCGAGCCGGTCGGGTCGAGCTCCGGTGCCGGTGCCCGGCGCCCTCAGGCTGGCGCTGGAACTTGTCATCCTGTGCGGCGGCGCCGCGGGATTCTATCTGGCCGGTCACGCGGCCATTGGCATCGTCATGGCTCTGCTGATTGCCTTCAGCTACGCCTTCTCGCTGGACCGGCTGGCTTGGCTGTTGCGGCAGTAAGGCAATGGCGCCTTTGCCGGTTTCGGGTGGCCGCCGTAATCCTCATCTGCGACCAAGCATCCAACCGCCGGCAAGCCCGGTACAAAGGAAGGATGCAAAGACATGTTCACGCTTACAAACCAGGTCGCCATCGTCACCGGCGCGAGCTCCGGCATCGGCCGCGCCACTGCCAAACTGTTTGCCGAGCAAGGCGCAACCCTGGTTGTCGCGGCCCGGCGTCAGGCCGAGCTCGACGCGCTCGTCGGCGAGATAGAAGCGGCCGGCGGCACGGCAGCCGCGCTTGCCGGCGATGTAAGGGACGAGGCCTACGCGAAGGCGCTCGTCGAATTCGCCGTCGCGAGATTTGGCGGCCTCGACATCGCCTTCAACAATGCCGGCGCCGTCGGCGTGATGGGGCCGGTGACCGACATGGCGCCAGCCACCTGGCACGAGACGATGGACACCAATCTGACCAGCGCCTACCTCGCCGCAAGGCACCAGATACCGGCCATGCTGGAGCGCGGCGGCGGCTCCCTGATCTTCACCTCGAGCTTCGTCGGCTACACCGCCGGCATGCCGGGCATGGCGGCCTACGCCGCTGCCAAGGCCGGACTGATCGGCCTGACGCAGGTGCTCGCTGCCGAATACGGTCCGCGAGGACTGCGCGTCAACGCGCTGCTACCCGGCGGCACCGACACGCCCGGCGCAACCACGACCACGCCCGAGGCGCGCGCTTTCGTCGAAGGCATTCATGCATTGAAGCGCATGGCGCAGCCGGAAGAGATCGCCCGCTCCGCGCTTTACCTTGCCTCGGATGCGTCGAGCTTCACCACCGGAACCGCGCTGTTTGCCGATGGCGGTGTCTCGATCAACCGGACGTGAGGAGATTTGACGGGGCATGCCGCTGCCGGCCAACCGAAAAAGTCGCGGGGCGGCCTTGCAATCCGCTCCGATTTGACGATTTTCGTTCCCGTCGAAATCGGACCGGAACGATGCTGCTGATCAGAACCTATGTTGCCCAGAGTGCCATCGAAGGGGTCGGGGTCTTCGCCGCCGAGCCGATCCGCAAGGGCGCTTCGATCTGGCGCCTCGATCCGGATTTCGACCGGCTGATCCCGCTGGAGAAATATGAAGCCGCATCTCTGCATCTCAAGGAACTGCTCGACCGCTACGCCTATCCGAGCCCGGACAAGCCCGGCTTCATGGTCTATGAGGTGGACAATGGCCGCTTCATGAATCACTCCGAGCGGCCGAATACCGATTTCTCGCAATATGGCGGCGCCACGGCCATTCGCGACATCGCTGCCGGCGAGGAAATCACCTGCGATTATGGTGAGTTTTTCGAGGACTTTGCGCGCCACCATCTGACGACCGCGTAGCGCGAGCAAACATGCGGGCGCAGTGCTCGGGTTTTTGATGCCGTTTCGCGCAATCAAAGGTGGACATCCCAGCCTGATTCTGCTATCAGCCGCCACAATTCGCGGTGCAATTCGCCGCGGAGGCATGTCAGCTATGGCTGTTTGCCTAATGATTTCAAACCCGAAGACAGGATTGCCCGTGCAGGTACTCGTCCGCGACAACAACGTTGATCAGGCGCTTCGCGCGCTGAAGAAGAAGATGCAGCGCGAAGGTATTTTCCGCGAAATGAAGATGCGCGGTCACTACGAGAAGCCGTCGGAGAAGCGTGCCCGCGAGAAGGCCGAGGCCGTGCGCCGCGCCCGCAAGCTGGCCCGCAAGCGCGCCCAGCGCGAAGGCCTGCTGCCGATGACCCCACGCCCGGCTCCGGCTGGTGCTGCCGGCGCATCGCGCTCGCCGCGCTCATAACGCCTATTTTTCGTCCTTTTCGAAGGATACCGAGGGTGGCGCGATGCGGAATCGCCGCCACCCTTTTGTTTATGTATTAGAGCCGGTTCGGAGAGGGAACGGACTGACGGCGCTGCGGCAGTGAGGAACAAAGATGAACGCAATTACCGTGGAGCGCAAAACCGCTTTTCGCGGCTTCGCCCTGACGGCGGCCCTGCTTTCGGGTCTGACACTCGCAGCATGCCAGACGACCCCGACGGGTGAGTTCAACTCGATCGACAAGGCGCAGGGGTCGAGCGAGAACATCTCCTCGCTTTCGGCGGTCATCCAGCGAAATCCGCAGGATCCCGACGGCTATAACGTGCGCGGCTCGGCCTATGGCCGCGGCGGCCAGTACCAGGCGGCGCTCAAGGACTTCAACCAGGCGATCCAGCTCAATCCGAACTTCTACCAGGCCTATTCGAACCGCGCGCTGATCCAGCGCTTTCTCGGCAATCAGGAAGCTGCATTGGCCGACTACAACCGCTCGATCCAGATCAACGCCAACTACGACGCAGCCTATATCGGCCGCGGCAATCTCTACCGCAAGGCGGGCCGCACCCAGGATGCCTTCAACGACTTCCAGAAGGCGATCCAACTCGACACCACCGATGCCCGCGCCTACCACAATCGCGGCCTGATCTATCAAAGCCAGGGCCAGCACAAATTCGCCATCGAGGATTTCTCGACCGCGATCTCGCTGGCGCCGGACGCCGCCGAGCCCTACAACGGCCGCGGCCTCTCCTACCTGGCGACAGGCGACGAGGACAACGCCTTCTCCGACTTCAATATGGCCATCAAGCTCGACGGCAAGAACGCCGAGGCCTGGGCCAACCAGGCACTGATCTACGAAAAGCGCGGCGACAAGGGAAGGGCTGCCAAGTCCTACCGCGAGGCGATCCACCTCGACCCCAACTACCAGCCGGCCAAGGACGGCCTGTCGCGCACAGGCGGCAACGCCAGCTGATCCGACGCCGGAAGGGACGACGCTTAAGCGTCGTTCACGGTCGCCCGGTCGCCGTCGGCGGCCGCGATGTTGCGCTGCGGAGACGCCGATAGCGATCCGTTAACCGCCCAGGACAATGCGTTAACCCTTGCCATGTTCGCGTCAAAGTTTCGGCGGAACGCTCCGTGCACCTCGATCGTTTAAGCCGGGGCCAAGATTTTCGCGAAAGGGACCTTTCCAATGATCAAGACACTTGCCTGTGCCGCTGCCGCGCTTGCCGCCACGGTGCTCGCTTCTCCGGTCAGCGCCGGCACGCTCCGGCTCGGCACGCTCGATTGCACGATCGACGGCGGCGTCGGCTACGTCATCACGTCGAACAAGGGCGTCTCCTGCGTCTTCCGCCCCTCCCATCAGGGCCCGGCCGAAATTTATACCGGGATGATCTCCAAGCTCGGCGTCGACGTCGGCAAGACGCATCAGGGCCAGCTCGTCTGGGCGGTGCTTGCCGCCACCCGCAGCCATGATGCGGGCGATCTCGCCGGCAGCTATTACGGCGTCAATGCCGAGGCGAGCGTGGTGACCGGCGGCGGCGCCAACGTCCTGGTCGGCGGCTTGGACAGCGCCTTCATGCTGGAGCCGCTCAGCGTCCAGGCGCAGACCGGCCTCAACCTGGCCGTCACCGTGGCGTCGCTGGACCTCGTCCACTCCTACAAGTGAGCCTTCGGCTTTTCAATTCATCGCGCCGCACTCGGCCCGGAACATCTGTTCCGGGCCGAGTGCTTTGGAAAGCCGGATCCCTTCGGCGCCAATGGCTTGCCTCGAAATCCGCGAAAAAGCCTCTTGAGCTCAACTGCGCTTGAGGTTCTACAAGCCCTGCCGAACTGGATCTTGCCCCTCGTTCGCAACGCGGATGAGGTGCGCAAAACAAGCAGGAGATCGGCGTGACGGCAGCGAGCGGCAACAAGCTGGCCAGCAACAGGCTGGCCAGCAACAGGGTGGATTGGCGGACGCTGTGGGCGAGCGGCGATCTGGCGCGCTTCTGCTTCGTCAGCCTCGGCATCCTGCTGCATGCCACCAACGAGACGATGGTGGCGACGGTGATGCCGGCCATGGTCGGCGAACTGGCGGGCGTGCAGCTGGTCGGCTGGTCGCTGGCGATCTATGAGCTCGGCGCAATCGTCGCCGGCGCCGCTGCGGGCCGGCTGGTCAGTTATGTCGCCCTACGCTCCAACATGATGGTCGCCGCCCTGCTCTACGCGACCGGCGCGCTGATCTGCGCCACGGCGCCTTCCATGCCGTTGTTCCTCATCGGGCGTCTGGTCGAAGGGCTTGGCGGCGGCGCGCTGGTATCGCTGGCCTTCGTCTCGGTCGAGCGTCTGTTTCCACGCAACATCTGGCCGCAGCTCTTCGGCATCATGTCCGCAATCTGGGGCGTCGCAGCCTTCAGCGGCCCGATGCTTGGCGCTCTCATGACCGAATTCCTGTCGTGGCGCTGGGCTTTCGGCGTCTTCACCTTGGGTGGCGCGGCGATGGCGCTGGCAAGCTTCGTCGTGCTCGACACCCCCGAAGCGAGGAAGCCGCAGGCGAGCGGCGGCAAGGCACCGCCCTTCCCCTATCCCGCGCTTGCCTGTCTCGCCCTCAGCGTCGTGCTGATCGCCGCCGCCGGCATCGACGTCGCCCTGTTGCGCTCGTCGCTGCTCCTCTTCCTCGGCCTGACCGGCCTGGCGCTTTTCTTCCGCGTGGACGCGCTTAGACCGCAATCCCGGCTCTTCCCGTCGCCTCTGTTTTCATGGCGCTCGCCGCTTGGCAGCGGCATGACCATGGTTGCGGCTTTCTCCGTGGCGACCTGCACCTTCACCATTTACGGGCCGCTGCTTCTGACCACGCTGCACGGCATTCCGATCCTGACCACCGGCTACATCATCGCCGCAGAATCGATCGCCTGGTCGATCCTGTCGATCCTCATCGCCAATGCGCCGCTGGAGCGCGAGAGGCTGATCATCCTCGTCGGCGCGCTGATGATCGCCTCCGGCCTCGCCGGTTTCGCTTACACAATCCCGGCAGGCTCGATCCCGCTGATCCTGCTCTGCGCCCTTTTGCAAGGCGGCGGCTTTGGCGTTTGCTGGCCCTTCCTCACGCGCGTCATCGTCGCCTCGGCCCGCGACGGCGAGCAGACCATCGCCTCAGCCGCCGTGCCGACCATGCAGCGCATCGGCTATGCGGTAGGCGCAGCGCTCGCCGGCATCGTCGCCAATGGCAGCGGCTTCTCGGAAGGCCTGAACCGTGAAGCGGCCGCAGGCGTCGCCGGCTGGCTGTTTCTGGCCTTCGTGCCCCTCGGCGTGTTCGGCTGCCTGGCGGCATTGAGGATATTTTCGGCGACAAACCGGCCGAGATTGGCAGCGGGTTGACGGGGATGTCATGGCGGCCGCGGCCGAGGCGCCGGCTTGCCGCTCGGGTCAGACCTCAATAGTCTGCTGCAGCCGCTCCGCAATCAGCGCGGCGAGCCGCGCCGCCACCTCGTCCTTGCCCATTTCCGGCCATTCCTCGACGCCGGTCCTGGAGACGATGCGCACCTTGTTGCGGTCGCCGCCCATCACGCCGGATGGACCGATGCCGCTTTCGTGCGAGACATCGTTGGCAACGATGAAGTCCGCGCCCTTTTTCTTGAGCTTCGCCTCGGCATTGGCGATGAGGTCCTGTGTCTCGGCGGCAAAGCCGACGACGAGGCCCGGCCGCTGCACGTGATGGCCGATGCCCGCGAGGATGTCGGGGTTCTCGACCATCCGCAGCGAAGGCGGTCCCTTGCCCGCCACCTTCTTGATCTTCTCGCCGGCGGCGTTTTCCGTGCGCCAGTCGGCGACGGCGGCAACAAATACGGCGGCATCCGCCGGCAACAGGCTCTCGACCGCTTGCTTCATCTGCGCGGCCGTTTCGACGTGGGTGGTCGCGACACCGGCCGGATCGGCGAGGGTGACCGGGCCGGAGACAAGCCTGACATCGGCGCCGAGCTTAGCCAGCGCGGCGGCGATGGCATGGCCCTGCTTGCCCGAGGAGCGGTTGGCGATGTAGCGCACCGGATCGATCGGCTCATGCGTCGGACCGGAGGTGACGATGATCCGGCGCCCGGCAAGCGGCTTCGGCTTCTGGTCGAGCATGGCCTCGATTGCGGCGACGATCTCCAGCGGCTCGGCCATGCGGCCCTCGCCCGCTTCGTTGCTCTCGGCCATTTCGCCCTTGGCGGGACCGACAAAGGCGACGCCGTCCTTCTGCAAGGTAGCCCGATTGCGCCGCGTTGCCGGATGCGCCCACATCTTCGGGTTCATCGCCGGCGCCATCAGCACCTTCTTGTCGGTGGCCAGAAGCACCGTCGAGGCAAGGTCGTTGGCATGACCGTTGGCGAGCTTCGCCATCAGGTCCGCGGTTGCTGGCGCAACGACCAGCAGGTCGGCCTCGCGCGACAGCCTGATATGGCCGACATCGTGCTCGTCCTTGCGGTCGAACAGCCCGGTGAAGACATGATCGGCCGAAAGCGCGCCGACCGACAGCGTGGTGACGAATTCCTGCGCGGCCGACGTCATCACCACCCGCACCGAGGCGCCCCGCTCGCGCAACCGCCGGATCAGGTCGAGCGCCTTGTAGGCGGCGATGCCGCCGCCGATGATGAGCAGGATGCGCTTGCCGGAGAGAGAACCTCGCGAAACTGATTTGGCGGATGCAGCGACAACCGGCGCCGCCTGCACCTTTGAGCCCGTCAGCGCACGCAGCCTTTCTTCGATCTGACCGATGCGGTCGGCCTGCCCTGCCCGGCCTTCGACCGCGGCGCGTATCATCGCCCGCGCCTGCTCCTCCATCGAGCAGCCATTCTCGGCCGCGAGTTGCCGGAGCAGGTCCTTGACCTCGTCATCCAGATTGCGGATCGTGATGCTGGCCATGTGATTGCACTCACTTCAGGTGGCGCTTGCAATGATAGCAATGCAATCAATCGGCGACAAGCCGCATGGCGGTCAGAGCAATTTCCACGCAATGTAGACCAGCGTCAGCGCGATCACCCAGAGCGCCACGCGGCCGGAACGGGTATGGCGCGCTTCGGCCTTGCCGATCGCGCGCGCGGTCGCTTCGTCGAAGCGCAGACCTTTCTCGGCCATCAGGTCGATCTCACGCGACAGTCGGTCGGTGCGGGCGGCGAGGTCCGGTGCCTGGCGCGCGAGCGCCAGCAGCGCCTTGGCGCCGTCGCGCGCGTCGGTGAGCATGCCGCGCGGGCCGAGATTGCCCGCGATCCAGTCGCTGACCACAGGCTCGGACGTCTTCCACATGTTGAAGGCCGGATCGAGCGTGCGGGCGACGCCTTCGACCACCACCATGGTCTTCTGCAAAAGCACCAGCTCGGTCCGCGTCGCCATATCGAAGAGCTCGGTGACTTCGAATAGCAGCGTCAACAGCTTCGCCATCGAGATGGTCTCGGCCGACTGGCCGTGGATCGGCTCGCCGATGGCGCGGATCGCCTGCGCGAAGGCCGAGACATTGTGTTGGCGCGGCACGTAGCCCGCCTCGAAATGCACTTCGGCGACGCGCTGATAGTCGCGCACGATGAAGCCGTAGAGGATCTCTGCCAGGAAGCGGCGCTCCTTCTTGCCGAGCCGGCCGGCAATGCCGAGATCGACCGCGACGATTGTGCCGTTCGCCTCGACGAACAGATTTCCAGGATGCATGTCGGCATGGAAGAAGCCGTCGCGCAACGTGTGCCGCAGGAACGATTGGACCAGATTGGCGGCGATCGCCTTGAGGTCGTGGCCGGCATCGGCAAGACCGGCGAGATCGTTCATCTTGATGCCGTCGATCCACTCCATGGTGAGCACGTCGCGGCCGGTCCGCTCCCAGTCGACCGCCGGCACGCGAAAACCCGGATCGTCCTTGGTGTTCTCGCCGAGTTCGGAAAGCGCGGCTGCCTCGAGCCTCAGGTCCATCTCGATCTTGGTGGTCTGCGCCAGCGTCTGGGTCACCTCGACCGGACGCAGCCGGCGCGACGAGGGGATGTATTTCTCCTGCAGGCGGGCGGCAAGGAAATAGCTTTCGAGATCCTGGAAGAAGCGGTGCCGCACGCCGGGCCGGATAACTTTCACCGCGACACGCGACGTCGTTCCATCACGTGCCACATCGGCGCCGTGCACCTGCGCGATCGAAGCGGCGGCGACGGGGTCCCCGAAGCTGGCATAGAGATCGTCGATCCTGCGCCCGAGCGAGGCTTCGATCGCATGGACCGCCGCCGCTTTCGGGAAGGTATGCATCTTGTCCTGCAAGAGCGCGAGGTCCAGCGCCATGTCGTTGCCGACGACATCCGGGCGTGTTGCCAGGAACTGGCCGAGCTTGACGTAGGAAGGTCCGAGCCGCACCACCGCCCGTGCCAGCCTGTCGCCCCGCTGATAGCTCAGCGCCCGGCGGCGGGTGAAAAGCCGCGCCACGCGCCAGCCGAATTTCGGCATGCCGGAGAGTTCTTCGCCCGGCAGCGCCGCGACGACGCCCTCGCGGACCAGCACCCAGCCGGCCCTGGCGAGCCTGAAGGCTGCGCCGACGCTGGTCATAGCCCTGCCTGTTTCAAAGCCGCCTGCTGCAAGGGGCCGCGCCTCAAAGCTTCCAGCCGGAATGAAGGGCGGCGATGCCGCCCGAATAGTTGCGGAAGGTGACGCGGTCGAAGCCGGCGCGGGTGATCATCGCCGCGAAATTCTGCTGGTTGGGGAACTTGCGGATCGATTCCACGAGATAGGAATAGGGCTCGCCATCGCCGGTCACCGCCTTGCCGATTTTGGGGATGGCGTTGAACGACCAGGCCTCATAGGCCTTGTCGAGCAGCGGCATGTCGACCTCGGAGAATTCGAGGCAGAGCAACCGACCGCCCCGCTTCAGCACCCGATATGCTTCGGCAAGAGCGACCTCGATGCGTGGCACGTTGCGGATACCGAAAGCGATCGTATAGGCATCGAAGCTGTCATCCTCGAAAGGCAATTCCTCGGCATTGGCCTCGACGAAGTCGGTGTTCGCGGCAAGCCCCAGCTTTTCGGCGCGGTCGCGGCCGACGGTCAGCATCGAGCCGTTGATGTCGAGCACCGTGGCATGGGCCTGGCGCTGGCTGGCCTCCACGATGCGGAAGGCGACATCGCCGGTGCCGCCGGCAACGTCGAGCACCTTCCAGCCCACCTTTTTGGGAGGGTTCAGCCAGGCGACCATCGCGTCCTTCCACAACCGATGCAACCCAGCCGACATCAGGTCGTTCATCAGGTCGTATCGATTGGCCACCTTATGGAAGACGTCGTTGACCAGGGGCTGCTTCTCGCCTTCCCCGACCTTCCTGAAACCATAGGAGGTTTCCATGCCGCCCGCGGCCGTGGTTCTCTCAACTGACATTATTTTGATCCGCCATAAAACCGGCGGGACCATAGCCGATCGATGGTGCCGACGCTATTGTCCAAGGCGCGGTTTTCGGCCGCGCCTTCAAAACCCGGCAGGGAAAGGCCACGCATGATTTTCCGGCCAGAATCTGCGCGAGAGCAGCAAATCGGACGGGATGACCGCATGATTTTGAAGGCCGAACTGCACTGCCACATCGAAGGGGCGGCGGCGCCCGAGCTCGTCGTCGCCCAGGCCCGCAAATACGGCAAGGACCCTTCGCCCTACATCCAGGACGGCTCATTCGTCTGGCAGGACTTCACCTCGTTTCTCGCGGCTTACGATTTCGCATCCGACCTGTTTCGCACGGAAGAGGACTATGCCCGTCTCGCCGATTATTATCTGACCAGCCTCGCCCGCGACGGCGCCATCTATTCCGAGATATTCACCTCCCCGGACCATGCCAAAAAGGCCGGCCTGTCGCCAAAAGCCTATACGGATGCGCTGGGCGAAGGCATGACCCGCGCCAAGGCCAAGACCGGTATCGAGGGCCGCATGATCGTCACCGGCGTGCGCCATGTCGGGGTCGAGGCGATCGAGCAGGCGGCGCGCTTCGCGGCGCGCTGCGGCCATCCGCTGGTGACCGGTTTCGGCGTCGCCGGCGACGAGCGCATCGGCGATTTCGAGGACTATGTGCGCGCCGTCGAGATCGCGCGCGAAGCGGGCCTCGGCATCACCATCCATGCCGGCGAGCTGATGGGCTGGGAAAGTGTGGCGGCGGCGCTCGACCACATCCGCCCCTCCCGCATCGGTCACGGCGTTCGCGCCATCGAGAATCCGGACCTGGTCCGCCGCATCGCCGCCGAAGGCGTGGTGCTGGAATGCTGCCCGGGCTCCAATATCGCGCTGAAAGTGTTCGACAGCTTCGCCGACCATCCCTTTCCGGCGCTGCGCGCAGCCGGCTGCAAGGTGACGCTCAACTCCGACGACCCGCCCTACTTCTGGACCTCGCTGAAGCGCGAATACGATATCGCCGCCGAGCATTTCGCCTTGAACGACAAGGCGCTCGCCGGGATCACCAGAACGGCCATCGAAGCGGCCTTCGTGGACAAGAAGACCAAGGCGATGCTGCTAGGCCGCCTCGACGCCAGAGGCCGGTGAATGGTGAATCGTGAATGGTGAATGGTGAATGGTTGGTCTGCCGGCGCGCTTCGGCATGTCAAGGCAATCGTAGAACCGTCAGGACTCGCAAACCTGCTTACTATTCACTATTCACTATTCACCACTCACTGGAGCACATCATGCAGGGCGTCACCGTCGTCGACCATCCCCTCGTCCAGCACAAGCTGACCATCATGCGCAAGAAGGAGACCTCGACGGCCGGCTTCCGGCGGCTGCTGCGCGAGATTTCGCTGCTGCTCGGCTATGAGGTGACCCGCAATCTCGAACTGACCACGACCATGATCGAGACGCCGATCGAGGAGATGGAAGCGCCGACGCTGGAAGGCAAGAAGCTGGTCTTTGCTTCGGTGCTGCGCGCCGGCAACGGCCTGCTCGAGGGCCTGCTCGACCTGGTGCCGGCGGCACGCGTCGCCCATATCGGCCTCTACCGCGACCACGAGACGCTTGAAGCGGTCGAGTATTTCTTCAAGGCGCCGAGCGATCTTGCCGACCGTCTGGTGATCGTCGTCGATCCGATGCTGGCGACCGCCAATTCCGCGATCGCCGCGATCGACAAGCTTAAGGGGCGCGGCGCCACCAACATCCGCTTCCTCTGCCTGCTTGCCGCCCCCGAAGGCATCGAGCGGTTCACCAAGGCGCATCCGGACGTGCCGATCTTCACCGCCTCGATAGACCGGCAGTTGAACGACAAGGGCTACATCATGCCCGGCCTCGGCGACGCCGGCGACCGCATGTACGGCACAAAGTGAGCGCCGTTCTTAACTGGCCGTTTACGCAAGCTTGCGGTTCCCGCACGCGTTAAAGTCGTACACACCATGTCGGGCTTAAGGAGGCTGCTTCGCGAGCAATTCCAGGAAAGTGTGAAGCGGTTTTTCGTTCGGAATTGCTCCAAGACAAGGGATAGAGCGGGTCGACGTTTCCTTGAAACGGTGAAACGCTCCAGGGGCATCCATGCTGCGCAAAATTCTCATCCTCGGCATCTTTGCCGGAACCTCGGCTTCTATTCCGATCGTCTATCAGGCTAACCCGCATCTGATGGACGGCCTGCTGAAATCGACCGTCGCCCCGCAACCGGCTGCCCCGGAGATAGAACCGCAGGTCAATCTCGCCTCGGTTCCGGACAAGCCGGCGACGCCGGTGCCGCTCGGCCGTCAGGTGCTGGTCAATGCCGATGGGCGCGGCCACTTCACGTCGCAGTTCAAGCTCAATGGCCGCCAGATCGACGGCATGATCGACACCGGCGCGACGCTGGTCGCCATCAACACCTCGACGGCGCGCAGGATCGGCATCTCGCTCAATCCGTCCGACTTCAATCGACCGGTGAACACCGCCAACGGCGCGATCAAGGCCGCCGTGGTGACGGTCGACCGCCTGCAGATCGGCAAGATCTCGGTCGACAACGTCCAGGCGATGGTGCTCGACGACAGGGCGCTGCAGACCAATCTGATCGGCATGAGCTTCCTGCAGCGGCTGCAGAAATACCAGGTCCAGGACGGCTCGCTGCTGCTCGTGCAGTAAGTCCGATCAGCGCGGCAGTATCCGCCTCAACACGGTCTTCTCGGCAGGCGGCTTCGACGCGCCGATCGTATAGGCGGCACGCACAGCGGCAGCTGCTGCCGCAGCCTGTGCGTCGGTGCGGGCATGCACCAGCGCCAGTGCCTCGCCCGGGCGCAGCTCGGCGCCGACCGGCAACAGCCCGGTCAAGCCGACGGCATAATCGATCTTGTCGTCCGGACGGGTACGCCCGCCACCGAGCGTGACGACGGCAAGCCCGATATCGCGCGTCGCGATGCCGGTCACGAACCCGTCCTGTTCCGCCTTCACGGCCAGTTCGACCGGCGTAGTCGGCAAATATTTTTCCGCATTCTCGATGAAATCGCCGGGACCGCCAAGCGCCGACACCATTCGCGCGAAGACGGCCGCCGCACGGCCTCCGGCAAGCGCTTCGGTGGCGCGCCTGATGCCGTCCTGGTTGGACGATACGAGCCCCGCCGACTGCAGCATCTCGGCCGCCAGCGCCAGCGTCACCTCCTCCAGCCGCCGGTCACGATATCGCCCGGTGAGGAAATCGACGGCATTCTTCACCTCGACCGCGTTGCCGGCGGCCGAGGCCAGCGGCTCGCTCATGCCGGTCACCAGCGCTGAGGCCTTCAAGCCGGCGCCATTGGCGACCTCGACCAGGCTGTTCGCCAGGGCGACGGCATCGCGCGACTTCTCCATGAAGGCGCCGTTGCCGACCTTGACGTCGAGCACCAGCGAGCCCAGGCCCGCGGCAAGCTTCTTCGACAGGATCGACGCGGTGATCAGCGGCACCGATTCGACCGTTCCGGTCACGTCGCGGATCGCATAGAGCCTGTGGTCGGCCGGCGCGAGATCGGCGGTCTGGCCGATAATGGCGCAACCGGTCTCGAGCACCGTCTTGCGGAAAAGCGCCACATCCGGCTGACTGGCATAGCCGGGGATGGCATCCATCTTGTCCAGCGTGCCGCCGGTGTGGCCGAGCCCGCGGCCCGAGATCATCGGCACACAGGCGCCGCAGGCCGCGACGATCGGCGCCAGCATCAGCGAGA
The DNA here is from genome assembly GCF_006440775.1 of Mesorhizobium sp. B2-7-2. Lineage (GTDB taxonomy): Bacteria > Pseudomonadota > Alphaproteobacteria > Rhizobiales > Rhizobiaceae > Mesorhizobium. Next base: position 153,572 of record NZ_VFTZ01000014.1, read on the forward strand.
CATTGTCGCCGACACCGCCCGTGGAATGCTTGTCGGTGACCGGGCCCGGCAGGTCGGACCAGTCGAGCACATCGCCGGAATCGCGCATCGCAATCGTCAGCGCCACCGCTTCCTCGCGGCTCATGCCGTTGAGGAACACGGCCATCGCGAAAGCGCCGACCTGGCCCTCGGAGATGGTGCCGGCCGTCAGCCCCGCGACGAAGGCCCCGATCTCGTCGGCCGAGAGTTTGTGGCCGTCGCGCTTGCGGCGGATGATCTCCTGCGGCAGCATCAGTCGGGCAAGCCGTCCTGGAAGACGCGCCGCAGGATCGTCGCCAGCCGCGCGCCGCCGATTGGCGCCATATCCTTGGTTTCCTGGTGCGAGAGCTCCGCTCCGGTCATGCCGGCCGCCAGGTTGGTGATGACCGAGCAGGCGGCGACCTTGAGCCCGAGGAAGCGGGCGAGGATGACTTCCGGCACGGTCGACATGCCGACCGCCGTCGCCCCCATGACGCGGGCCATGCGGATCTCGGCCGGCGTCTCGAAGCATGGTCCGGAAAACCACATATAGACGCCCTGATGCAGCGCAGTTCCCGTTGCCTTCGCCGCTTTCTCGATCGCGCCGCGCAAGCCGGCGTCATAGGCCTCGGTGAGGCCGACGAAGCGGCGGTCGCTCGGCTCGCCGATCAGCGGGTTGGAGCCGGCGAAATTGATGTGGTCGGTGATCAGCATCACCGAACCCGGCCCCATTTCAGGATCGACGGAGCCGGCGGCATTGGTGAGGATCAAATGCGAGATGCCGATGCCGGCAAGCACCTCCAGCGCCGGCCGCATCGCCGCGGCATTGCCATGCTCGTAATAATGCGCGCGTCCGGACAGCATCAGCACCGGCGTGCCGGCGAAATGGCCGGCAACCACCTCGCCGGCGTGGCCGGAAACACCGCTGCGCGGGAAGCCCGGCAGTTCGGCATAGGAGATGCGCCTGGCATCCTTGACCTGGTCGACCAGCCCGCCCAGGCCCGAGCCCAGCACGAGCGCCGCGGCCGGCGCCAGTCCGTCCAGCTTCTCGACCAGATGATCCAGCGCTTCCTTCATTTCAACCCGCTCCTCATTTCAAGATGTCGCCCCTGAAGCCGTAGGGCAGCATGTCGCCCATGGTCACCGTTTCGGCCACGCCGGCGTTGTCGCAGAGATAGAGCTTCGTGTCCGGCCGGCAGAATTCCGCCAGCCGCTGCCGGCAGCCGCCGCATGGCGAGCATTTGGCCATGCGTTCGGCGATCACCGCGATCTCAATGATCCTGCCGCCGCCGCCCATGATGTAATGGCCGAGCGCCGTGGTCTCGGCGCACCAGCCTTCCGGATAGGACGCCACTTCGATATTGGCGCCGGTGAAGACGCGCCCGTCCTCGGTGCGCAGCGCTGCTCCTACTGGGAACTTCGAATAGGGCGCATAGGCCTTTGCCATCGCCGTCTTCGCCGCCTCGAAAAGATCATGCGACATCCGGTTCTTCTCTCCCACGATCTTGTTCAAATACCGGTCGCCGCCGCACGAAAATCCCGCCGCTGCATTCTCCGACCTCAGCGTTCCTTCACATAGGGCACGCCGCCGGCACGCGGCGGGATGGCCTTGCCGATGAAGCCTGCGAGCAGAATGACGGTCAGCACATAGGGCAGCGCCTGCATGAATTGCACCGGCACCTTGCCGATGATCGGCAGCGGCGAGCCCTGCAGGCGGATCGCCGCAGCATCGAGGAAACCGAACAACAGGCAGGCGAACATGGCGTTGACCGGCTTCCATTTGGCGAAGATGAGCGCTGCCAGCGCGATATAGCCCTTGCCCGCAGTCATGTCCTTCACGAAGCCGCCATTCTGCACCATGGAAAGATACGCGCCGGCAACGCCCGTGAGGATGCCGGTGCAGATCAGCGCGCGGTAGCGCAGCCAGGCGACCGAGATGCCGGCGGTGTCGACCGCTGCCGGATTTTCGCCTACGGCGCGCATCCTGAGCCCGAAGCGGGTACGAAACAGCACCCACCAGGTGAACGGCACCATGGCGAAGGCGAAATAGACCAAGATCGAATGGCCGGAGATCAGCTCGGCATAGATCGGGCCGATGATCGGCACGTCCTTGATCGCCTCGGCGCCGGGCCAGATGATCGCCTCGAAGCGTTCGGCCGGCTGCAGGGCCGGCGTGCGTCCGCCCTGTTGGAACCACGCCTGGCCGAGGATGATGGTCGATCCGGCAGCGATGAAATTGATCGCCACGCCGGACACGATCTGGTTGCCGCGATGCGTGATCGAGGCGAAGCCGTGCACCAGGGCGAAAGCGACCGAGATCAGCACGGCCGTGCCGAGGCCGATCAGCGCCGAATGGAAGACGGCGGCGGCCGAAGCGCCGGCAAAGGCGCCGACCAGCATCTTGCCTTCCAGGCCGATGTCGAAGATGCCGGCCCGTTCCGAATAAAGACCCGCCAGGCAAGCGAGCAGCAGCGGCACCGAAAGGCGGATGGTCGAATCCAGCACCTGGATGATGGCGTTGAACATATCCATCTCAGGCCCCCTTACCGTTCACTGCCTGCATGCCGACCGATTTCGGACTGACCGAGGCGAACAGCGCCTGGATGTAGGGCCTGAACATGTGTTCGAGCGCGCCGGCGAACAGGATGACCAACCCCTGGATGATGACGATCATGTCGCGGCTGATCGCCGGCATCTCGAAGGCAAGCTCCGCGCCGCCCTGGTAGAGCATGCCGAACAGGATCGCCGCCAGGACGATGCCGACCGGATGCAGCCTGCCCATCAACGCGACCGCGATGCCGACATAGCCGGCGCCGGACACGAAATCGATCGCGACATTGTGCTGGTCGCCCATCACCGGGTTGAGCGCCATCATGCCGGCAAGCGCGCCCGAGATCATCATCGCGGTGATGATGATGCGGGTTTCCGAAATGCCGGCATAGCGCGCCGCCTTCGGGCTGTGGCCATAGGTGCGCATTTCGTAGCCGAGCCTGGTGCGCCAGATCAAAAGCCAGACCAGGAAGGCCATGACGAGCGCCAGCAGAAAGCAGATGTTGAGCGGCGCCGAGCGGATCTTGGCGCCGAACAATTCGATGATCCAGTTGAGCTTCGGCAGTTCGGCGCCGGCGAGGAAATTGCGCGTCTGCGGCGCCTGCGACCCGGCCGGCTTCAGCGCACCGACCAAGAGATAGACCATCACCGAGGCGGCGATGAAGTTGAACATGATGGTGGTGATGACGATGTGCGAGCCGCGCTTAGCCTGCAGATAGGCCGGGATCAGCCCCCACAGCGCGCCGAATGCCGCCGCGGCCACGATCGCGATCGGAAAGATCGCCCACCAGGGCAGCACGCTGTCGAGGCTCAGGCAAACGAGCGCGATGCCGAGGCCGCCTATATAGGCCTGGCCCTCGGTGCCGATGTTGAACAGGCTGCAATGCGCCGCCACCGCCACCGACAGCCCGGTGAAGATGAAGGTCGTGGCATAGAACAGGGTGAACGCGATGCCCGTGCCCTTGCCGAAGGCGCCGTCGACCAGGATGACGGCGGCGCGGAACGGGTTTTCGCCGACCAGCATGACGACGAAGCCGGCAACGATGAAGGCGACCGACAGATTGATCAGCGGAATCAACCCATAGTCGGCCCAGGCCGGCAGCTTGGTGTAGGGCGTGCTCATTCGGCGGCCTCCTGGTGCTCGACGCCGGCCATCAGCAGCCCGAGCTCGCCTTCGGTCGCGTCCGGGCCGCGCTCGCCGACGACACGGCCGGCAAACATCACCAGGATGCGGTCGGACAGCGAGCGGATCTCGTCGAGCTCGACCGATACCACCAGCACGGCCTTGCCCTGGTCGCGCATGGCGATCAGCCGCTTGTGGATGAATTCGATGGCGCCGACGTCGACGCCGCGCGTCGGCTGGCCGACGATCAGCACGCCGGGATCTTGTTCCATCTCCCTGGCCAGCACGATCTTCTGCTGGTTGCCGCCGGAGAAGTTCGCCGTCTTCAGCCGCGGATTGCCGGGGCGGATGTCGTATTTCTCGATCTTGTCCTTCGCGTCGGCCATGATGGCATCGACGTCGAGGAACGGCCCCTTCAGGTAGCGCTCGTCGTCGTGATAGCCGAGGATCGAATTCTCGTTTTCCTCGAAGGCGAGCACCAGCCCGACATGGTGGCGGTCCTCGGGCACGTGGGCAAGCCCACGGTCGCGCAATTCGCCGGGATCGGCCTTGCCGGTGAGATCGATCGGCTTGCCTTCCAGCATCACCTCGCCGGAAACCGCATGCCGGATGCCGGAGATTGCCTCCAGCAGCTCGGACTGGCCGTTGCCGGCAACGCCGGCGATGCCGACGATCTCGCCGCCGCGCACGTCGAAGGAGACATTGTCGACCATGGTGACGCCGCGCGAATCCTTGACCGTCAGGTTCTTGACCGAGAGTTTTATCGCGCCGGCTTCCGACTGGCCCTTTTCGACCCTGAGAAGCACGCGCCTGCCGACCATCAGCTCGGCCAGTTCGCCGACCGTGGTTTCCTTGGTCACCCGGGTTGCCACCATCGTGCCCTGGCGCATCACCGAGACCGTGTCGGTGATCGCCATGATCTCGCGCAGCTTGTGCGTGATGAGGACGATGGTTTTTCCCTGCTCCTTCAATTGCTTGAGAATGCGGAAAAGGTGGTCGGCCTCGGCCGGCGTCAACACCCCCGTCGGCTCGTCGAGGATCAGGATCTCGGCGCCGCGGTAAAGCGCCTTGAGGATTTCGACACGCTGCTGCAGGCCGACCGGCAGCTCTTCGATGACGGCATCCGGATCGACCTCGAGGCCGTACTCGCGCTCCAGCCGGTCGAGTTCCGAGCGTGCCTTGGCGATGCTGCTCTTCAACAACACATCGTTTTCGGCGCCGAGGATGATGTTTTCCAGCACCGTGAAATTGTCGACCAGCATGAAGTGCTGGTGCACCATGCCGATGCCGAGCGCGATGGCGTCGTTGGAGGTGTTGATCGACACCGGCTTGCCGCCGACGTGGATCTCGCCGCTGTCGGCCTGATAGAAACCATAAAGGATCGACATCAGCGTCGACTTGCCGGCGCCGTTCTCGCCGACGATGCCGTGGATGGTGCCGCGCGCCACTTCCAGGTTGATGTCGCGGTTGGCGCGCACTGCGCCAAAGCTCTTGTTGATGCCTATGAGCTCGATTGCGGCTTGCGCCATGCAGCCTGTTCCCACTGTTATTTTTTATCGCTTGGTCAAAAGGCCTAGCATGATGCCCCGCTTATGCCAATCGGCGGTGCACTCTCGACAAATCGCAGCGCCCTTGTCAATTTCGAACCTGAGCAGGTTCCGCAAAACTGTCCACGGTTTTGCGATCAGACCTGCGGGAACCAATAGGGCCTAAGCAGATATATTCGGGCATCCACGAACATCTGCTGAGGCGGAGGCTTCACACTCGCAAGGGGTCGGTTTGCATGACCATGCCTGACGATCGGCTGACGGCGTTGGAAATCCGCGCCGCCGAGCAGGAGAACACCATCGAGGAACTGTCCGGGCAGATCGCCGAACAGTGGAAGGTGATCGAGCGCATGGAGCGCAAGCTCGCAGCGCTTACCGACCGGTTCCTGGAGTTGGAGGAGCAGACCGCCTCCGATGTTCCGGTGACCAAGCCGCCCCACTGGTGAGGAGCATGGGAAAAAACGGCCATGTCCGGTGAAAGCGACCGTGTCGCCAGGGCCGGCGACTATGTCTTTGGCCTGATGAACGACAGGGAACGCGCTCGCGCCGAGCGCGACCTCGAGATCGATCCCGCCTTTCGCGACACGGTGCTGCGGCTGGCCGAGCGCTTGCGCGCATTCGATCCCGCGGCACCTGAAGGGCGCGACAATCGCTGGGAGCTGGTCACGCGGCGCCTTGCCGAATTGCCGCAGATGCAGACACGCCTTGCCGGCGTCGCCGCCTCCGAGACGGAACCGCCGCCGGTGATGATCCATCGGCTTGAGCGCAAGTCCTACGGCGTCGGCCTGCATTCGCGTGGCGGCAGGCTTGGCTTTGTTATTGCGCTTGCCCTGCTGGCCGCCTTTGCGCTCGGCTATCTCGCCGGCACGCTATAGCTCACGCGACATCAGAAGCATCGGCGCGCCGTCCTGCTCGAAGGTCTCGACCGCCGTCCATCCAAGCGCCTCGTAGAAGCCGCGCGCCTGCCAGGTGTAGAGATAGAGCTTGCCGACACCGGCCGAGACGGCACGAGCTTCGACGGTTCTGACCAGCGCCGTGCCGACGCCGCTGCCGCGATATCCATCCTCGACGATCAGCCCAGCCAGCCATGGCGAGAAGTCGTGCGGCGAACTGATTTCGCTGCGGACGAGCAGGCAGCTCCCGATCAGCCGGCCACGGTCGCGCGCAACGAAGGCTGCCTCGGAGCCGTCGCCGGCGATCAGCCCGCGCAACCCGGCCATGTCCTCGTCGAGTGTCCGATCCGTGCCTTCGAAGAAAGCCGCTAGGCGAAGCCTCGCGATTGCTTCGACGTCGCCTTCCGCCATGGCCTCGATCGTCGGCCGCATAGTTCCATCTCCAAAGCGAAACCGCCGGGCGTTGGCCCGGCGGTTCAAACCTTGCTTCAGCCGCAGATCAATACGGGCAGGCGTTGTCGGTGGTGTAGTCGTGCACCTGGACCTTGCCCAAGATGATGTCGGCCTTGGCCTTTTCGACGGCCGCCTTCATCTCGTCGGTGACCAGCGCCTTGTTGTTGTCGTCCATGGCGTAATCGACGCCGCCTTCCTTGAGGCCGAGATTTTCGAGGCCGCCTTTGAAGGTGCCGTTCTTGCCATCCATGAAGGTGTTGTAGACGGCGACGTCGACCCGCTTCATCATCGAGGTCAGCACCTTGCCCGGCTGCAGGCCGTTCTGGTTGGAATCGACGCCGATGCCGAGCTTGCCGGCATCCGCTGCCGCCTGCAGCACGCCGACGCCGGTGCCGCCGGCAGCGGCGTAGACCACGTCGGCGCCCTGGTCGATCTGCGTCTTGGCGATCTCGCCGCCCTTGGCCGGGTCGTTCCAGGCGGCCGGCGTGTCGCCGGTCATGTTCTGGATGACGTCCGTCGCGCCGGCCGACTTGGCGCCGCCGACATAGCCACATTCGAACTTGCGGATCAGCGGGATGTCCATGCCGCCAACGAAGCCGACCTTCTTCGATTTCGAAGCCATCGCCGCCAGGATGCCGACGAGATAGGAGCCTTCGTTCTCCTTGAACACCAGCGAGCGGACATTGGGCAGGTCGACGGCATCGTCGATGATGGCGAAGTTGAGGTCGGTATATTCGGCTGCGACTTTCTTCAGCGCATCTTCCCAGGAAAAGCCGGCCATGACGATCGGGTTGCGGCCGTCCTCGGCGAAGCGGCGCAGCGCCTGCTCGCGCTGCGAGGCGTTGGAGACTTCGAATTCGACATAGGCGATGCCGGTTTCCTTCTTGAACTTCTCGGCGCCGTTATAGGCGGCCTCGTTGAAGGATTTGTCGAACTTGCCGCCCAGATCGTAGAGAATGGCGGGCTGCACGTCCGCGGCGAAAGCCGGAAGAACCATTGCAGTTGCGGCCAGAAGGCCGAGAACGATACGTTTCATGTGATCCACACCCTGTCGGTTATTTTTCCGTTATGCGCCGCCTGCCCGCCCGGTTCTCCGGCAGGCTTGCGGCGCCAGGCAGGAAGTGTTTTGCCCCTCCCGCTCGCGGTCAATCTGGCACGGCGCGAAACAAAATTCACGTGGAATTTTGACCTGTTGGAAAAAGCGGTTACCGGCGCAGGGCTCGGCGGTTTCGCCGTGGCCGACCGGCCGCAACAGCATCAAAACAAGGGCCTTCAGGGACTTGGGGCGAATTCCGCGCCGCGGCGCTTGCGCCGGTAGCCGATGGCGTAGAGCAGGAAGGCCAGCACCGCGAAAACAGCAAACCCTGGTTGCGCGAGCACCCAGGCGACGGCGCCGTCCCAGACCAGCGGGCTTGCCTTGGCGCGCACGAAAGTCTCGAAGGCCGCACGGGTATCGGGCGAGACCGCGAGCCAGCTTGCATTGAGCGGCGTCATCACCAGTGAGGAGGCTGCGACCGAGCGTGTCGTGTCAATCACCGCCATGATCACGGAGATCGACAGCGCAACCATGGCTGCCAGCCGAAAGATGAAACGCAACATCGACGCTCTCCCCGGGAAAGCTCCCGTCTACCCCGCAATCGACATAGAGCCTGCGTGGTTCCCGCGCAATCGCGACCTGTGAAATTAGCGAGCCCGCGCCGGTCTGCGCCGATTCACCCGCCAGACGGCCAAAATACCGCCGGCGATCGCGCCGACGATCAGGCCTCCCAGGCCGACAAAAGCCGCGAAAAATCCGCAGGCGCCCTCGAAGCAGCTCATATGCGTCAGGTCCGCTATCAGCGAACCGGCGAAGAAACCGGCGCAGGCGCCGATCGCGCCGCCAAGGATGATGCCGAGCAGCGCGGCAAGGATCGAGACGAAGACCGGCGGCCGTTCGGTCTCCGGATTGGCGTAGATCGTCTCGGCACCGGCCCCGTTGCGCAGCAGGTAGATGCAGAGCAGGCCGATGGCGATCTCGGCGACGGTGAAGCCCAGCGCCTCGGCCGAGAAGACGAAGTCGGACACGAGCAACACATAGGCCTGGCGCACCAGGAGCCAGATGATGATGGCGATCTGCCAGATCGTGTAATGGCGCGGGAAGCGGGCCGAGCGGTTGAAGGCAAGGCCAAGCAGGTACAGCCCCCACAGGATGGTGATGACGCCGCCGGTAAGGCCGCCATAGACCAGGAAGAACACGCTGTCGGGCAGGCTGAAGTCGCCGATCAGCCGCCAGGAGGAGATCAGCCCGTAGGCCGACAGCCCCATGACGATGACGAGCCACGCCACCGGGATGAGGGAAAGCCCGCCGTCCGGCCGCCCTGCGGGTTGCTGGTCGATCGATGCCATGTCGGGACGATGCCCCTCGCCCAGGCAATTCCGGGAAAGCCACCTCGCGGCTTTCCGGCGGGAATTGCAAAAAACCGAACCGGCAATCCAGGGAAAGCTCGCAACCGTCCACCGGGACTGCATGAAAACAAAGATTTGGCGCAGTCGACAGCCGGGCGGAGGCGAAGTCAAGCATCACCGGCGCGTCGCGATCGGCCTGTGCACATCATTCGAACGCATCGCCCCTGACCCTGTCTTTGCGCCCATACACGGCAAAAGCCGCGGCAATGCCAATATGGCTTGGCATTCGCTTTAGGATCGACTAGATGAGCCCCGCGCCTGTTTGCCTAGACGGCTAGCGGTGCCGGGAAGGGTTGCCTGCCGGTTGAAGGCACACCAGACATCCGTTGAGGACTTCCCAAGGGAGCATCTCCCCAACCCGCGCGGCGAAACCGACCGACGCGAGATGCCAAGACGGAGAGGTGGCCGAGTGGTTGAAGGCGCACGCCTGGAAAGTGTGTTTACGGGAAACCGTAACGCGGGTTCGAATCCCGCTCTCTCCGCCAGCCAACTTGATTGATTTCTATATTTTTTCGGAGCAGGCCGAGCCTTCATGCTCGACCAGGTGATATCTGAAACGGTCGCGCACGAATTCGTTGAAGAACTGTCCTTTTGAGAAGGCCGCCTTGAAAGCGGTGTAGACCTCGGGTCCTACGTCCTCATAGTCATAGCGCTTGCCGGTCGGGACGAACCATACCGAGAGGACCCGCCTCGACGGATCGTAATGGATAGTCCGGATCGCGGTGGAAGGCATGTGCCGTCTCCTGCTTCCAACGCTTAATCCTTCCTGCGCCGCGAGGTTCCGCCATGCCGGCTTGCACAAGGGGCCCGATTGCCTATCTGAGCCGCATGACATCATTGAAAAACCGAGCTGCCGGCGACGCTTTCCAGGGCGATCTCTTCGGTGCGCCTGAAAGCCAGCCGCCCATGCCCGTAGGCTTCTCCTACCTGCCGGACCTGATTACCCGCGACGAGGAACACGAGCTGGTCAGTCATATCCGGGGCCTGCCCTTCAAGCCGTTCGATTTTCACGGCCATCTTGCCAACAGGCAAATCGTCGGCTTCGGCTTGCGCTACGATTACGAACGCCGCCAGGTCGTGGAGGCGCCGCCCATACCGGACTTCCTGCTGCCGCTTCGCGCCAAGGTCGCCGCTTTCGCGTGCATCCCCGCAACAGAGTTCGCGCAAATGCTGATCAACGAATATCGCCCGGGCGCCGGCATAGGCTGGCATCAGGACAAGCCGCATTTCGAGCTGGTCGCCGGCGTTTCCCTGCTCGCGCCCTGCAGCTTCCGGCTGCGCCGCAAGAACGGCGCGGCATGGGACCGTGAAACGATCGAGGTCGAGCCCAGATCGCTCTACCTCATGGCAGGGCCGGCCAGGAACGAGTGGGAGCACAGCATCCCGCCAGTCGAACGCCATCGCTATTCGGTGACGTTGCGGACAATGCGGGCTCTTTAAGCAGCCGCGCCGGCGATTATCCGGGAACCATCGCGGGGCGCCAGGGTTGTGTCGTCAGGTTTTCCAGATGGAAAGGAAAGACGATGCGCATGTTGACGATGGTCCTGACGCTGTCGGCAATGGCATTGGCGCAACCCGCTTCCGCTCAACGCGCCGATCCGCAGCCGCCGCAAGCGACGCCGCCAGCCCAGGAGCCCATCCCCGGCCAGCCGCAGCCCGGCCAGTCCCAACCCGGCCAAGACGATGCCGCCCAGAACGTCACCAACATCGTCGTGGTGGCGATGGAGGACCTGCCCTCGGAAGTGAAGGCGCAGGCCGAAGCCATAGTCACCAGGACGACCGCCAAGGAACTGGCCAAGCTGCAGAACTCGGTCGACGCCTCGCCCGAGGCGACGTCGGTTCTGCATGCGAACGGACTGAATTCCTCGCAGGTCGTTGCCGCCAACATCGACGGTGACGGCACCCTGACGCTGATCATCCAGACGACGGCCTGACCTTTGGGGGCATGACCCAGCCGAACGGCGGCCGACGGGCCGCGGTTCGCCTTCGATCCTCACTCTTGCGGAGGCCGTCATGACCGAAGCCGCGGTCCGCAACTTCATGCTCAACTTCGGGCCGCAGCACCCGTCGGCGCATGGCGTGCTCAGGCTGGTGCTGGAACTGGACGGCGAGATCGTCGACCGCGCCGATCCGCATATCGGCCTGCTCCATCGCGGCACCGAAAAGCTGATCGAATACAAGAACTATCTGCAGGCCCTGCCTTATTTCGATCGGCTCGACTACGTCGCGCCGATGAATCAGGAGCATGCCTTCTGCCTTGCCGCTGAAAAGCTGCTCGAGCTGTCCGTCCCCCGGCGCGGCCAACTGATCCGCGTGCTGTTTTGCGAGATCGGGCGGCTCCTGTCGCATCTTCTCAACGTCACCACGCAGGCCATGGATATCGGTGCCCTGACGCCGCCGCTATGGGGTTTCGCCGAACGCGAGAAGTTGATGGTGTTTTATGAACGCGCCTCAGGCGCGCGTATGCACGCGAACTATTTCCGCGTCGGCGGCGTCCATCAGGACCTGCCGGAAAAGCTGCTCGACGACATCTGGGATTTCTGCGATCCGTTCCTGAAGGCCTGCGACAATCTCGAGGGCCTGCTCACCGACAACCGCATCTTCAAGCAGCGCAATGTCGATGTCGGCGTGATCTCGCTCGACGACGCCTGGGCCATGGGCTTCTCCGGCCCCATGGTACGCGGCTCGGGCGCCGCCTGGGACCTGCGCAAGGCGCAGCCCTATGAATGCTATCCCGAAATGGATTTCGACATCCCCATCGGCAAGCACGGCGACTGTTACGATCGCTATCTGGTGCGGATGGAAGAGATGCGGCAGTCGGTGCGGATCATGCGGCAGTGCCTGGAAAAGCTGCGCTCATCCGATGGCCAGGGTCCTGTCGCCGTGCCGAACCAGAAGATCACGCCGCCGCCGCGCGCCACCATGAAGCGCTCGATGGAAGCGACCATCCATCATTTCAAGCTTTATACCGAAGGCCACCGCGTGCCGCCCGGAGAGGTCTATGCCGCGGTCGAGGCGCCGAAAGGCGAGTTCGGCGTCTATCTGGTCTCGGACGGCAGCAACGTTCCCTATCGCTGCAAGATACGCGCGCCATCCTTCGCCCATCTCCAGGCGATCGATTTCCTGTCGCGCGGGCATATGGTGGCCGATGTCGCGGCGATCATCGGCTCGCTCGACATCGTCTTCGGCGAGATCGATCGCTGACGCGAAGGAGAGCCCGGCGCCTCTCCTTCGTCTCCGCCAACCGTCGAGCCCGACGCGATCCCGCCGACGGAACCGCTCTAACGCATGAACACCGCCCTCAGCCAGGCAAAGATGCCGGCGCCCGGGGAGATCGCCGCGCGCACGCGCGAGGCCGCCCAGCGGGCCGGCATGTTGGCGCCGACATGGCAATGGCAGACGACTTCATGCAGCTGCCAGTCGCTCATTTCGAAGAAGCGCTTGGCTTCGCCGTAAGTGTCGTCCCGCAGGCCTTGCGCGCGGAAGATCGGGTCCTCGAAAGCGATGGTTATCGCCGAGCCGTCGATACGCATTCTTTGGCGCACATCGGCAGAGGCGTATTCGGTGCCCGCCAGCGCCGTGAGGCGGCGGCCGGGATTTTGTTCAAGAAGCTGCGCCCAGCGCTCGAGGCGCTGGCCGCGATTGGCGATGAGAGCCGGTGCTTCGGCATGAACGTCGGCAACGGCGTTGATCTGATCAAGGGTTTGGTGCTTCACGGCCGTCTCCTGTGTCGGCAGATGGCCCCCGTCCACAACGGGATTTAAGGCGCCGACCGACGCCGGCAAGAGCCGAAACAGGCAGGTGGAATCATTTGATCATTGTCTGCCGCCGTCGCGCGCCGCGATCGTGTTGGAACCATCCGCGGGCGTGGCCGTTCTGCCAGCTTGCGCCGCCGATCGCTCCAGACGAAGCCTCCGAATGCAGCGGTCACCTCCATCAGTTCAGGTCGGGCAGGACATCCCGGTTTTTGGGATTCGCAGCAGGCCTTGCCAAGGCATCGAACGGAAGGAAAACGCGATGGCCATTCTCCCCAATCCGGACCCATCTCCCACGCCCGTGCCCACGCCGCCGCCCATCCCGGAACCGAAACCGGTGCGCGAGCCGGAGCCGGACCGGCTGCCCGACGAGGAGCCGATCCCCAATCCCGATGAGAATGACGCGCCGCCCAGGCATTCCGCAACCAGGCGGCGCCGGATTTGAACGGCTCGCGGGAGGCGCCTGATGCGCCTCCCGCCGCCTGATCATTCCCCGCGCATCGTCGCCTGGAAGGTCGGCAGGTGCTTCTTCTGCGCCTCGATCATGCGTTCGCGGTAGACGCCGTAGATGACGTCGGTGTCATGCAGCGTCACGCCCGCAATGGTCGGCGAGGCGAAGACCGGCAGCTCGATGCCGCGCTTCGACAATTGCTCGGCCGTGCGGGCAAGCAGCTCATGCGCCATGATCATCGCCAGCACCGTCGACGAGCCCGACACCGGGCGGCTCCAGCCTTCGATCGGCACCACCGCGTCCTCGATCGGCGAGCAGGTGTCGATGACGAGGTCGGCGGCGTCCGCCAGCCGCTTGCCGGAGGAATGCGTGGCCGGCTTGTCGAGATTGTTCTTGCTGGTGACCGCGACGACGAAGATGCCGCGCTTCTTGGCATAGAGCGCGGTGTCGATGCCGGAGGAATTGCGGCCACTATGGCCGAAGATGATGATGGAATCGCCCTTGTTCAGCGGCTGATGGTCGAGGAACTTCTCGGCATATTTCTCGGTCCGCTCCAGCCACAAAAGCTCGCGCACGCCGCCTGCGCCGAGCACGTTGTGCCACATCACGCGCGGGTCGGTCAGCGGATTGAAGCCGACGAAGCTGCCATAGCGCGGGAACATCTCCTGCGCCGGCAGCACCGAATGGCCCGAACCGTAGAGATGGACCAGCCCGCCATTTTGCAGCGTGTCGGCAAAGCGGCTCGCCGCCTGGCCGAAGGCTTCTTCATTGGCCTTCGATGCCTGCTCGATGAGGGCGGCGAGACGGGGAATGTAGAGATCGGACACTTCGGTACTCCTGTTGATCGTGTCAGCTTCTGGTGTTTGGAAGGCGGCCGGCGCGCAGCGTCGAGCGTATCTCGTAGCGGTCGCCGCGCATGACCGAGACGGTGAATTCGAACGGGCCGCGCTCGTCGATGGTGATGCGCTCGACGACGAAGGCGGGACTGCCCGCGGGCAGGTCGAGCAGCTCGGCATCGGCGGCGCTGACCGCGCCGACGCGGTAGTTCTCGCGCGCCTCGACCGGCACGATGCCGTACTGACGCTCCAACGCCTCATAGAGCGAGCCCTTGAGCAGGCCGGCATCGAGAAAGCCCGGCACGCGCGCGGCCGCCAGTTGCGCCGTCTGGATGCCGATCGGCTCGTTGTTGCCGAGCCTCAACCGCCGGATCCGCACGACAGGATCGCCCTCCTCGATCTCCAGCGCGCCGGCCGCCGCCGCACTCGCCGTCGTCAGGCTGCAGTCGAGCAGGCGCGAGCCGGCGACCACGCCGATATTGCCCATCTCCTGGGTGAAGGAGGTGAGCTCGCGCGTGCCGGCGACCAGTGTCGCCGAGCGCACGAAGGTGCCCCTTCCATGCTCGCGCCTGAGCAGTCCGCTTTCCTCAAGATTGCGCAGCGCGTGGCGAAGCGTGATGCGGCTGACGCCGAACAGCGCGCAGAGCCTGTCCTCGGCCGGGATCTGGTCGCCGGTCGCCCACTCGCCGCTCTTGACGATGGCGCGGATCGCCTCCTCGACCTGGTACCAGAGCGGCTCCGGTCGCCTGCGGTCCGGCTGCTGAAAGCTCGCTTCGCTCATCGGATCTGCCTCCACCCGCTTCCCGCCTGTCCGGCAAGCGCAGCACCGATCAGGCCGGCGCGGGAGCCGAATTTTCCAGGCCTAAGTTCGATGCCGCGCAGATGCGGCGGCAATTGACGCCGTAGCGCCGCAAGCAATGGCGGCGCAATCACATCCAGCGCATCGGCCAGGCCGCCCGAGACCAGGATGACGCCTGGATCGAGCAACCCGACCGCGCCAGCGAGCGCCGTGCCGAGCTGGCGCGCCGGCACCTCGAGCAGGGTCTGTGCGGCAAGCTGGCCTGCTTTGGCGGCGGCGATCAGCTGGCGGCTGTCGGCCAGTCCGATCTGTGCGGCAAGGGCGTCCAGCGCACGGCCGGAGGCGACACGTTCCAGCCAGCCACTGCGATCCTCGCCATGGTCCCTGACGTCGGCGCAGGCCCAGCCGAAGGAACAGGCGCCGCCATGCGCGCCGGCGACGATGCGGCCATTGGCCAGCACCGCCGAGCCGATGCCGGTGCCGATGGCCAGCAGGATCGCGTCGGAGACACCCTCGGCCGCGCCTTTCGCCGCTTCCGCGAGCAGCGCGATCTGCGCGTCATTGCCGACCGCCACGCGAAGGTCGGGAAACAGCGCCGCGATGTCGACGCCGTCGAGCCAGGGCAGATTCGGTATCCAGCGGCATGCGGAGCCCTCGACAAGTCCCGGCACGGCAAGCCCGAGCGCTTCGGCCTCGCCTGCGGCCGCAAGCGTGCGGACGCGCGTCACGAACGCGTCGAGGCTCGCCGGCGCCGGCTCGGGGACCTGTCGCGCCAGGCCGTCGATGTCGCCGTTATGGACGGCGGCGCGCAGATTGGTGCCGCCGAGATCGATGGCGAGGACCCGTGTCATGTATCGCGGCTCCGGTCAGCGTTTTTTCAGATGTCATTATAACGACATGATGTCGTCCGCAAGAGCCGAAAAGACGTTGACGGCTACCCATCGATCGGCGGTCGGCCCAGGAACTACATCTTATCTTGCTGATTTTATGTACGTTATCTGAATGGATCGACGTCATCTAGTTTTTCATCTGCAAACGTGCTCCCAACGTTTCGCATGCAAAGGGGCTTGCGCCTTTGCTCAAACTTGTCATAACGTCATCCACGCTGGTCATGGCTTTATGTGGAGGACGCCGATGTCGCTTGCCTGGATCTCGAAGCTTGGATTCGCCGCGGGACTTATTGCGCTGCCCGCGACCGGCTGGGCGCAATCGGTCAACATCTCCTACCTGACGCATTGGTCGCCGGAGACGGTGGCGCTGCTCGAAGCGGCGGCCAAGGATTTTTCCAAGGAGCACCAGGATGTCGCCGTCACCGTGCGTGCGGTTCCGTTCGGCGATCTCTTGACCACGCTGCGCTCGCAGGGCGGCTCGTCCGATGGTCCGACGATCGGCGGCATCTACGATCTGTGGCTGCCGGAACTGGCAAAGGACAAGCTCGTCGCCCCCGCTCCCGATGCGGTGGCAGCCGAGGTGAAAAGCGCCTGGCCGGCGGGCGTCGTCAGCGCCGCCTCGGTCGGCGGCACGCTCTACGGTATTCCGAACGAGATCGACGTCTACGCGCTGAACTACAACAAGGCGCTGTTCAAGGAAGCGGGCATCGCCGCCCCGCCCAAGACCTGGGCCGAACTCAAGGATGCCGCCGCGAAGCTGACCGACAAGGCCAAGGGCCAGCAGGGCTTCGGCATGATCAACTCATGGGCGGCGGGCGTGGTCCATCCTTTCGCCTCGCTGCTCGTCTCCAATGGTGGCAACCTGGTCAAGGACGGCAAGCCGGCGCTGGACAGTCCCCAGGCCGGCGAAACCTTCGCGCTCTATGAAGACTTGATAAAGTCCGGCGCGAGCAATCCGGCGATGGCAACGGCAGACGCCAACACCACGGGTCCGTTCCTTGACAATTTCGTCTCCGGCAAGACCGGCATGATCATCATGGCCAACTGGTGGGAAAGCGCGCTGAAGACCGGCATGGGCGACAAGTTCGCAAACATCGCCACCGCTCCCATCCCCGTCGGCCCAAGCGGCGACAAGCCGCATTCGATCTCCTATTCCTGGATGACCGTCGTCAACGCCAAGGCCGGCGAGGCCGAGCAGAAGGCAGCCTGGGAGTTCCTCGCCTGGCTGAATAGCCCGAAGTCGGGCAAGAACGGCGCCTCGGCCATGTCCGACATATTGATGTCGATGGGCATCCTGCCGTCACGCACTTCCGACATCGAGGCGCACAAGGACAAGCTCGGCTCCGAATTCCTGTCCGGCTACGTCTCGGTGCTTGCCGATGCGCGCCCCTTCCCTGTCGTGCTCGGCGGCCAGGAATTCTCGGAATCGCTGCAGCAGACGCTCGAGGCGTTGCAGTATGGCCAGGTCTCGGCCAAGGATGCGCAGGCGAATGCGCAGACCGACGCCACGTCGATCCTGGAGCGCGCGGCGAAATAGAGTCGGGTTTCAGCCCGGCATGTTTTGGGTCCGATGAATGGCCAAAGCTTTTCGTGCCTCGGCGGGCATCATGCTTGCGCCCGCCGTGACATTGATCGGCGTGTTCGTGCTGCTGCCGATGCTGCTGACCGTGTGGCTGTCCTTCCAGGACTGGTCGACGCAGACGCCCTTTTCCGAGGCAAGCTTCGTCGGGCTTGGCAATTTCCACGAGATTTTCGGCCCCACCTCGGTCGGCCGCGATTTCAAGACGGCCCTGCTCAACACCGCGATCATCGGCACCATGTAGGTGGAAAACAGCACCGTGCGCAGCGCCGTGCCGCCGGCGACCTCGCGCTGGT
>NZ_VFTZ01000015.1 GCF_006440775.1 Mesorhizobium sp. B2-7-2
CCCCTACTCCCCTACTCCCCTACTTACCGCGTCCCTCAAATCCCCAATCACCGCCCTCCCATCATTCCGCCGCCATGCCAGATGGATCGACACGCTGCGCTTGAACCATGGCAGGTCGCGAAAGATCACGCCTGGGGGTGCGGTGCTTCGCAGGCTTTCCTGTACCGTCGCCAGGCCCATCCCGGCGCTGACAAGGCCAAGCGAGGTCAAGGGATCGGCGGTCTCATAGGCGATATTGGGCATGAAACCGGATTCGGCGCAGGCCGCCAGGAATTGCGCGCGGTTGGTGTCGCCGGGCTGGCGCACGACTGTGATCCAAACGCGGCCGTTGAGATGCCCGGGCGCGATGTCGGCGACATCGGCGAGCGGATCGCCTTCCGGTATTGCAAGCACCAGCGGTTCGCGCCGCACCAATATGCTCTCGATATCCGGATCGCCTTGCGGCGCCGGCGCATAGACGAAACCGAGGTCGAGGACGCGCTGCCTCAGATCTTCGAACTGCGCCGCCGTCCGCCGGCTGCGCAACTGCAGATGAAAATCCGGCCGCGCACGGCGGAAATCCCGCAGCATGTCCGCGACCAATCCGGAATGCACCGCGCCCTCAACATAGCCGATGGCGAGGCTGCCTGTGGCGCCGCTGGCAAGGTTGCGGCCGAGCTCTTCCAGCCGCGCCGCATTGGCAAGCAACGCGCGGGCTTCGGCAAGGAAGGCCCTGCCCTCGGCGTTGAGGTGGACGCGCTGCTTCGCCCGCTCGAACAAGGCGACGCCCAGTTGTTCCTCGAGCTGGATGATCTGCCGGCTCAAGGGCGATTGCGAGATGTGCAACTGCTCGGCGGCGCGGCCGACATTGCCGGCTTCGGCGACGGCGACGAAATATCTGATCTGGCGCAGGTCGAGCATTCTTTCGCTTCTAAGTCCTCAAAGGTCTTAACTATAACCTAATCAGTCTTGGACAGTCTGACCAGCGGGCGCGATATCTCCCGGTATCAACCAGCCATGAAAGGAGATCGCCATGCAGTTCTTTGCCCTGCTCACCCGCGACACCCAGAAGTTCGGCGACGCCGATTTCGCGCCGCTGCTGCCGCCCGAGTCCGAGCAGCGCAAGACGCTCTACGTCCAAGGCGCCGTGCGCCAGATCTGGAACCGCGGCGATGTTCCCGGCAGCGGCATGATGTTCGAGGCGGCAGACGAAAAGGAGGTGCGCGGCCACCTTGCCACGCTGCCGCTGATCGAGGCCGGCATGATGGACATCGCGGCGATCGTGCCGCTCAACCCTTATCCGGGCTTTGGACCGAAGCGGTGAAGCAGCTGCGGCGGCCCACCTGACAGCGCCTACCCGCGACCGAAAAGACGACTGAAAATACCCGAGCGCGCGCCGCTGTAGCGCTCGGGCAGAGGGCGGGTGAGCAGGAACTGTTCGTGGCCCTCGACGGTCTCGGTGCCGCGATAGCTGCATTGCAGCGACCTTGCCAGCGGAACGATTTCCTTCAGTACGGAGCCGAAACCCTCGCCGTCGATCGGCACGTCCTTCGCCATCCTGAGCTCGCGCGAGACTATCTCCAGACTCAAGAAGCGGTAGCCGCGCTTTTCAAGCTCGGCGCGCAGCTTCGCCAGAGAAGGCTCGGCGCCCCAGAACTCGAAGCGTGTCGGCCGGATGCGGGCATCCGCGGCGATTTCCAGCCGGAGGTTGCCTATCGCCTCGGCGGGAAGGATGAGCGGCGCCAGCGCGGCAAGCGAATGCCGTTCCAGCGTGAGCGGAAAGGCCAACGCCTCGGCGGCCTTGCCAGCTATCTGTTCGAAACCGGCGATGTCTTCGGTCGTAAAATAGAAATCGCGGCCGCCCGCGCCATGCTGTTCGGCGATATAACAGGCTGGGCAGTTTGCGGCAGCAAGATCCTGGCAAAGCTTTTCGAGGAAAGCGTAGCTTCGCTGCGATCCCTTGGGCGTCAGCAGAGTGTCACGCGCCGTCAACTCGTCTGCGCGCGGTGTGAGCTTCAGGCGCAGGATCGGCAGCGAGGCGGCGGCCCGCAGCAGCACCATGTTCACCCGCGTATGGATGAAGAGCTCGCCGCCATCGGGGCGGTAGCGTACCAGCGCGCGATGCGGTTCGGCCTCGCGGATGACCTCTTCCGTCTCATCGTTCGAGACCTGTTCGCCGGTGACCGGAAATTGAAGCAAAGTCATGCGATCGCCCCCAAATCGCGTTGATCGAGCCATCCTGCCAGTTTGTCACGACCTAGCCTAGATGGCTCACGGCCAAGCGTCCTGCATCGCGTTCACCGACAGCCAGGCCATCGCGGGCAGCGCGACGAGCAGCGCCAGCCGCATCCCCGCCAACCTTGCGTGGTCGGGCTCTATGCTTGCGGGACAGCACGGATAGCGTTCCGCGGGCAAACGGACCGCCAGCCGAAGCCTAACCGCGATCCGGCAGCAACCGCAGGACAAAGCCCACTATGAGACCGAGGACGAAGCCCAGCGGGCCGGTGATGAAGATGCCGAGCAGCGGACCCTGGTTTGCCTCCGGCGTGAAGATGACCGGGCCGACGAAGCCGCCGAGAAAGCCGATCACACCCAGGATTGCACCCCATTTAAGCATCGTTCCCCCATAAGCCTGCGACGACCGCAAGCAATTCTCGCGTGAAATCAAGCCAAGTATTAGCTCCATCTCAGTCAACTGCACAGGGATGGGCGCCTTACGCGGATGCGCAAGCAATCCCGGGACAGTTTATGACATATCCCCACGATGATAGGCCACGCCATACCGCACCGACCAATTGCAAATGCGGCACAGCCCGCTTGTTAGTCCGATTTATCAGATGAATCGGTTGAATGGAGCCGGGCTTTGCTGCTAGCTGTGAGAGGAAGAATTCCGGCGCCCCTGCTCGGCAACACCTTGCCGTTGGCCGGGGCCCACAAGGCCTTCGCGCTGGCCAGCGACAAATCGCAATCGATGAAGGTGCAAATTGCGCTCGACTGATTATCTCGGCCGCCTCTTCGGCCTCGAAGGCCGGCATGCCTTCGTCACCGGCGCCAGCCGCGGGCTGGGGCTCGCTTTCGCGGAGGCCTTGGCTGCCGCGGGCGCGCGCGTCACCATCGGCGGCCGCAAGGCCGGCGAGTTGAAGGCCGCCGGCGACCGTTTGCGCGCCGAAGGCTACACGGTGGCGGAGTCATTGATCGACGTGACCGACACACGGTCGGTCGACGCGGCGATCGCGGCGAGCGAAGCCGGCACCGCGCCGATCGACGTCCTGGTCAACAATGCCGGCATCCAGCGCCGCGCGCCGCTCGAGACGTTTTCCGACGCCGACTGGGATGCGCTGATGGCGACCAATCTCGACGGCGTGTTCAAGGTCAGCCGCGCGACGGTCAAAGGGATGATTGCGCGCGGCAAGGGCGTGATCATCAACGTGTCGTCGGTGCAGAGCGCGCTCGCCCGGCCCTCGATCGCGCCTTACGCGGCAAGCAAGGGCGCCATCACCATGCTGACCAAGTCGATGGCCGGCGAATGGGGCCAGCATGGCGTGCGCGTCAATGCCATCGCGCCGGGCTATTTCAAGACCGAGCTGAATGCAGCATTGGTTGCCGACGAGAAATTCTCCACCTGGCTCGCCGGCCGCACGCCGATGCGGCGCTGGGGCGATGTCGCGGAACTGGCGGGCGCGGCGGTGTTCCTGGCTTCGGATGCGGCGAGCTTCGTGACCGGGCAGACGCTGCTGGTGGATGGCGGGATCACGAGCGTGTTGTAAGGCCGCCCTCACATCACGCGGACCCGCGCTTCAAACCGGCGGGCTCGTCTCCCCCACTGACAGATGCCGCTCGACGGGCGGGTGAATCTTGGTATCCTTCGAGAACCCAGCCAGAACCCTGTCCACCGACAGCCCACCCGCGCCGCTGAGCGCCAGGATGAACATGCCGCCGGCAATGGCGAGGTCCTTCTCGAAATGCAGCAATTCGTTCTGGCTGGCGAAGTTGGTGTGGAAGAGGCTGGCCGTCATCAGGCAGAACAGGCCGAGCCCGATCGCGCCCAGCCGCGCCAGGATGCCGAGCGCCACCGAAAGGCCGGCGCCAAGCTGCAACGCGGTGGTGGCGAGAAGCAGCGGCGTGCCGACGCCGAGCGCGGCCATCGCCTTCTCAGCGCCCTCGAAATGCGTCGCCAGCTGCAGGCCCTCATGCACGAAGATCAGCGAGAGAAGCAGGCGGCCGGGAAGCAGGACGACGTCCCTGGCGTGAAGTTTTTCGGCGAGTTCGATCGGTGTCATGGTCGGCTCCAGTCTTTGGGACCAAGTGGCGCAGCGCGTCCGCGTGGAGGTCCGCCTGCGCGCTCGAGGTTGAAAGGTCGGAGCCGGCGCGAGGGAGAGGAACGCCGGCTCCGGTTTTCGGGCGCTACCGCCGCGGCGCCCAAAATCGGTACCTATGGGGGGCGAGGTCGGTGCCAGGCCCCCTCTCCGGCCGCTTCGCGGCCACCTCTCCCCCACGTTGTGGGGGCGAGGAACAGGCTGAGCTATTTCGTCACCTTGGTGGCGATCGCCTGCTTGAGGTCGGCAAGCTCCTCGCAGCCGGCCGGGCAGAGCTTTTGCAGCGAGGCGAGCTGCTCGTCGGCCTTGGCCATGTCGCCGGTCTCGACATAGAGCTCGCCCAGATATTCATGCGCGGCCTTGTGGTCGGGCTGAAGCTCCAGCGCCTTGGTGTAGTAGGTGAGCGAGGTCTGGTAGTCGCCGGTCTTGCGCAGCGTGAAGCCGAGCAGGTTGTAGACGTCGGCCTGCTGAGTGTCCTGCGCGAGGTCGCGCAGGTCGGCAAGCGCGCTTTGATAGTCCTTGGCCTCGATCTTGGCTTTCACCGCCGTCAGGTCCGGCGCGTCGGCGCCTTCGATGTCGTCCACGGCATAGGCCGGAACGGCGATGGCGATCGGGGCCGCCGTCAAGACCGCAATGGCGCCGAGCACCGCGAAAAGTGCGTGTTTCATTGTTATCGCTTTCTGTTCAGGATCCGATTCAGATTTGGGTTGGGGTGAAGGCGTAGGCATTGCCGTCCTTGACGAAGCTGCCTGTGCCGGGGAACGGAAAGTGCGAGCCGCAGATGCGGACATTGTCGGCGATCACCTGGTCGACGATCTTGTGGCGTGTGGCGATCGCCATCGGCCCGTCCTGGTCGTAGGCGCCCTGCCATTCGGGATGCGGGGCGAGCAGCGCCGGCACGTACATGGTGTCGGCCGAGACGAGGAACTGCTCGGAGCCGGCATCGACATGGTAGACGGAATGGCCGGGCGTGTGGCCGGGCGCCGCCATGATGCGGATGCCGGGCACCACTTCGGTGCCGTCGTCGACCAGCTTCCAGTTCTTCCATTTCGGGAAGTTCTCGGCGATGCGCTTGCCCGCGGGCTTGCGGCCCTCGGGCAGCTTGGCCAGCCGGCTCGGATCGGTCCACCAATTATACTCGGTGGCGTTGACGATCAGCTCGGCATTCGGGAACACCGGATCGTTGGTGCCCTTTTCCATCAGGCCCCAGACATGGTCCGGATGGAAATGCGAGATCAGGATGGTGTCGATCGCCTTGTAGTCGATGCCGGCGGCCTTCATGTTGGCCGGCAGATGCGTGGCGTTGGCCTGCCACTGGCCGACGCCGGAGCCGGCGTCCATCATGATGGTGCGGCCGTTCATCTGGAGCACCACGACGGTGAGCGGGATCGGCATGAACTCCGTGGTCAGCCCCGCCTTGGCGAGTGCCGCCTTGGTGTCTTCGACCGACACGTCCTTGATGAAGGCCGGGTCGTGCGGCTTGCGCCAGATGCCATCATAGACCGCGGTGACTTCGAGCGGGCCGACCTTGTATTTGTAGAAGCCTACCAGCGGCTCGACCGGGGTTTCGGCGTAAGCCGCGGGCGCGAATTCCAGCTTGCCGGCAATGCCGAAGGCGGCAGCGGCCGCGGCGGATCCCAGCACCATGCGACGCGTCATGTTGAACATCGGAAATCTCCTCTAATGGCTGCGGGTTGTTTCAAGTTTCATGCGGTATGAGAGAATGGCGGAGGGCTCGGTGCTGCCCTCCGCCGAGACTGCGGAAACCGGCACCGACCGGTCCGACTGAAGACCGACCGGCGCCGAGGAGATCAGGACTTCTGGTTTCCGACCCGGCGAGGCGTGCCTTCCCCGCCGCGATCAGAACCCTTCGCCCCGAGCTCCGGAGCGAGGACCTTTCGGTCCCGGCTGGGATCAGAACCTGCGGTTCTGACTCCTGGGCGAGGACCTTTCGGTCCCGCCGGGGATCGGGACCTGTGGTCCCGACTCCTGCCTAGCGACCCCAAATGCCCTGGCCGGGCTCTTCCGCAGCAATCCTGGCCGCCGGCTTCATGGCGTGGCGGGCCATTTCGGGCCTCACGATGGAAGCGGTGGTGGTGGTGTCGACGACGGCAGCCTGCTGGCCGCCATTCGTCCAGGAGAAGTGGTCGCTGCCGGCAAAGGCGCTGCCGGTGGCAACCAGGATGGCGACTGCGGCAAAGGCGGTTCTGTTCATTTGCGTATTCCTTCCGGGTTGGTTGATGCGTGACTTGGGAGGATGGCCTCGCTACAGCCAAGACCCCGAGGGCCCCGGCTTTATTCCCGGGGGCGGAAAGAATTTTTTGGAGGCAACGGAAGATCGCGATTTTTGCGCGATGAACGGCCCGGTTAGCCGGCGTTAATCATGGCTTGAGTTTGTTGGCTCAAGGCAAGCCTCCAGGCCGCGAATGGCGCAACTTGAGGCGGGCATGGAAGTTCTAATTTAAGCACTTTCCTTTAACTCCGATCGACGGCGCGTCGTCCTCCGATCGACAGAGCGTCGCCCAGGAAAGCTATTCGGGTTGAATTGACCGCGACAAATTTCAACATCGGTCGTATCAGGCAGGCCGTTTTCTCTTCCGCCAACGTGCCGGCGGCGATTGCCTTCGTCGTGCTCATGATCTGCGCGATCTTCGTCGACCAGCAGAACAAAACGGTTTCCGATCAACTCACGCGCGCCGACGTCCTCTACAAGGTCAATATCATCCGCGCCAAGCTGGAAGGAAACATCAACGGCAATCTCCAGCTGGTTCAGGGCCTCGTCTCGGCCATCGTCACCGAGCCCTATATGGGGCAGCAGAGATTTGCCTCCCTCGCTGCCAATCTCTTCAAGCAGAAATCGCAGCTGCGCAACATTGGCGGCGCGCCCGATCTCGTCATTTCGCTGATGTATCCGATGGAGGGCAACGAGAAGGCGATCGGGCTCGACTACCGCAAGAACGAGGCGCAACGCTTGGCGGCGCTTAGGGCGCGCGACCAGCGCATATCGGTGCTTGCCGGTCCCGTCGACCTCAGGCAGGGCGGGCGCGCCTTCATCGGCCGGATTCCTGTCTTCGTGCCGACAGCGGGGGGCGGCGATCGCTTCTGGGGCCTTGTCTCGGCAGCTATCGATATCGATCGGCTCTACGCCGCAAGCGGCCTCACCGACCCCGGTCTCGACATAGATGTGGCGCTTACCGGAATGGATGCGCTTGGCGGCGGTGGCCAGCGCTTCTTCGGTGGCGCCGACATCGTCAAGAACAATCCGGTAACGGCAGAAGTGCAGCTGCCGTTCGGTTCCTGGCAGATATCGGCAGTCCCCAAGGGTGGTTGGCCGGCCGTGCCGAAGAACGAGCGGGTCTTGCAGGCGCTCATGGCGCTCGCCGCTGTGCTGGTGGTGCTGCCCATACTGGTGGCCGGACGGCTGTTCGGCGAAAGGCAGAAAAACTATGCCGAATTGAGGCGCCTGTCCGGGAGGCTGGAACTGGCTCTGGAGGCTTCAGGGATCGGCGTGTGGGAGCAAGACCTCGTCACCGACGAGCTGCTGTGGGACGATCGCGTCAATGAGATCTACAGCAAGCCCGCGGATGGGAAGCCGCGCGGCTATGACGACTGGGCACTGGCGATCCACCCCGAGGATATCGCACGGGCACAGCGCGAGTTCGACCTTGCCGTGGCTGCAAAAGGTCCCTACTCGTCGCAGTATCGACTGCTTCGCCCAGACGGCACCGTCCGCCATGTGCGGGCGCGTGCAAGCTACTTCCAGGACAGCGACGGCACGCCGAAGATGGTCGGGGCCGAGTGGGACGTGACCAGCGACGTTCTGCTCAACGAGAATCTGGTGCGTGAACGGCAATTGTCGGAATCGAAGAATGCCGAACTCAAGACCGCCAAGGCGCGCATCGAGCATGTTGCGCTGCACGATTCGCTAACAGGCCTGCCCAATCGCCGTTATCTCGACGAGATGCTGGCCAATTCGCCCGAGGATCGCACTGCGCTGCTGCATCTCGACCTCGACCGCTTCAAGCACATCAACGACACGCTCGGCCATGCGGCGGGCGACGCCATGCTCATGTATGCCTCGAAGGTCATCAAAGCCAACGTCCGGGCAGGCGACTTCGTGGCGCGCATCGGCGGAGACGAGTTCGTTGTAGTGTGCCAGGGGCGCGATGACAATGAACTCGCCGCGCTAGCGGACCGTATCATCGAAGAAATGCGCCAGCCCGTCGACTATAAAGGCCACCAATGCCGGTTCGGGGTCAGCATCGGGATTGCGGCGCTTAGCGGCGTCGATGCAAAGCAGCTGCTGGTCAATGCCGATCTCGCGCTCTATCGAGCCAAGAGCCGCGGTCGCAATCGTTATGAGTTCTTCAACGAAGAGCTGCAGAGCGAGATTGTCAGGACCAAGCAGACCGCGGACGAGATCCTGGGCGGGCTGGAGCGCAACGAATTCATCGCCTACTACCAAGCACAGTTCGATGCCAAGACCCTCGAGATCGTCGGCGTCGAGGCGCTGGCGCGCTGGCGCCATCCACGACGCGGCATCCTCGCCCCCGACATCTTCCTCAAAGTGGCCGAGGAATTGAACGTGGTCTCGCTGATCGACCGCACGATCCTCGAACAAACGCTGGAGAATTTCCAGTGCTGGTCGCGCGACGGTCTCAACATCCCGCGCTTTTCCGTCAACGTCTCGGCACGAAGGCTGGAGGACAAAGACCTGATCAACGGCCTGCGCAAGCTGCCGATCAAGGAGGGAACCGTCTCATTCGAGCTCGTCGAATCGATTTTCCTGGACGAAAATGACGAGCTTGTCGCTTGGAACATCGAGCACATCAAGGAACTCGGGATCGACATCGAGATCGACGATTTCGGCACGGGCCATGCATCCGTCGTCAGCCTGCTCAAACTGCAACCGAGCCGTCTCAAGATCGACCGGCAGCTCGTCACGCCGATAACCGGTTCGGCGGCGCAGCGGCGGCTGGTGTCGTCAATCATCGAAATCGGCAAATCGCTCGGCATCGGCGTCGTGGCGGAAGGCGTCGAGACGATGGAACATGCGCGCATCCTGAAGGACCTCGGCTGCGACATCCTGCAAGGCTACGCATTCGGGCGCCCGATGGACGCAAAATCCTTCAGGACCTTCGCCATATCGCGCAAATGGCTGGCCACGGCATAGGTGGACGAAGCGAGCTGCCGTTTGACCGCACCGCCGCCGGCCGCGCGGGGTGTTCAGCAAACGAGCATACGATAGGACAGCCCTGCCGAGAGTGACAGCAGCTGCAGTCATCAAACTGTCACACCAGGCGGCAACCTCCATGGTAGGTTTGCCGTAGCCGTCCCCGCGACCCCTGACCGCATCAAGAGCCGGCGAAGCCGCCATGAACATCGCCCTCCCCGCCGAAGGCACCGACCTCTCGCCCTATCTGCCGGACGAGCACGGGCTGTTCTTCATCTACCATTTCAAGGCCGACGGCAGCCGCACCAAGAATCCAGCGGAGGCGCATTGGAGCTGGCGCAGCTACCAGATCACCGACATGCGCGCCCGCCAGGAGATCGGCGCCGAGCAGGCCCTGCCGGCGCCGGTGCGCGATGCCTTCCTGTCGCCCAGCCATGGCTGCCAGATCGATTTCGAGGACGACTTCCTCTATGGCGACCTGCCCGACCTCAGGCACGATTTCGCCGAGGCGCGCGGGCTCACGCATTTCCGCTTCGCCTTCAACGACAGGATGCTGGTCGGCGCCCGCAAGCAGCCGCTGGAATCGGTCGACAAGATCCGCAAGCTGGTGGAGAGCGGCACGCGAAAATTCCGCACACCAGCCGAGCTGATCGAGGCGGTGATGGGCCAGTCGCTCGACGGCATGGCGGCCGAGCTCGACAAAATGGGCGACACGCTCGACGGCATCGAGGATCGCATCGTGTGCGATGCATGGCACAATGAGCGCCAGGCGCTGGTCGACGCACGCCGGCAGCTGGTGCTGATCCACCGGCAGATGGCGACGCTCACCAGCCTCTTCCGCCATCTCGACCATTCGCATCGCAACGAACTGCCCGACCCCATCAACGACATGGCGACCAGGCTCTCGCACCGGGCGCACACGCTGCATCACGACGGCGAGCAGTTGCAGGCGCGCACACGCCTGTTGCAGGACGAGCTGATGGCGAAGCTGACCGAGCAGTCGAACCAGCTGCTCTATATCCTCTCCGTCATGACGGCGGTGCTGTTGCCGATGACCATCATCTCCGGCCTGTTCGGCATGAATGTCGGCGGATTGCCGCTGGTCGGCACGCCGCTGGGATTCTGGGTGGTGACGGCGATCTCGGTCGTCATCGCCGGCATCATCTATATGTTCGTGCGACGGCTTGGGCGCGTGTAGCGCTTCAAGCGGTTGCCCGCAAATCCTCGACGACGGTGCCCGCTGCACTGATCTCCGCGTCATGGCCGGATTCGCGCCACGTCTCGGCAAGCGCGGACGCGTACCATTCGCGCATGGCCGGCAGGTCGAGCAGCCGTTGCGGGTAGGCAGCTGCCGCGCCTTCGAAAGTCAGGCCGTAGGACTGTGCCCTGAACGCGATGGGAGCGAAGAATGCATCGACGGCGCCGAAACGGTTGCCGGCCAGGAAAGGTCCGCCGAAACGCGCAAGACCGTCGTTCCACAAATCTCCCATGCGGAAGATGTCGTGCTTCAGCGCGCCGGACATCGGCAATGGCGCGACGCGCACGCCGCAGCTCATCGGGCAGTTATTGCGCATCGCGGTGAAGCTCGAATGCATCTCGGCGGCGGCCGAGCGCGCCCAGGCACGCGCTTTTGCGTCCTCCGGCCAGACGCCCTGGTGGCGTTCGGCCAGGTATTCGACGATCGAGAGCGAATCCCAGACCGTCCAGCCGTCATCGACAAGGCAGGGTACCCGGCCGTTAGGCGAGAATTGTCGGTAGAGGTCGAAACTCGATCCGCTCGGGAACGGCGTCAACCGCTCCTCGAAAGGAATGTCGAGGACGCGCATCAGCAACCATGGCCGCAGCGACCAGGACGAATAGTTCTTGTTGCCAATATGCAGAACGTACATCAGGACCCTGCCCTGTTTGATGCAACCCTAGACGGAAAACTGTCTCGAACTTTCCCTGGAAGTTACTTTATCGCGGGCGCCGGCGAGCGAAGCTCACGGCCCCTGAACATCGACCAGCTATACATCGCCAGCGCCGTCCAGATCAGCGCGAAGGCGATCGCCTGCGTCGTGCCGAACGGTTCATCGAAGATCAGCACGGCGATCAGGAACACCATGGTCGGCGCGATATATTGCATGATGCCGATGGTGGACAGGCGCAGCAGCCTGGCGCCGAAGGCAAACAGCAGCAACGGCACTGCGGTGACGGGACCGCAGCCGATCAGCAAGGCCGCGTCGGCACCGGTGCTGGAGATGAAATGATCCTGGCCGGTGGCGATCAGGTAGACGATGTAGCAAAGCGCCGGCACCGACAGCAGCAGCACTTCGAGCAGGAAGCCCTGGCTGGGGCCGATCGGCAGCGTCTTGCGGAAGAAGCCGTAGGCGGCGAAGGAGAAGGCGAGCGCCAGCGACACCCAGGGCAATTTGCCGGCCTCGATGGTGAGCACCGCCACCGCGATCGTGGCCAGCGCCACCGCGGCGATCTGCAGCCTGTCGAGCCGCTCGCCGAGCAGCACTGCACCGACCACGACGCTGACCAGCGGGTTGATGTAATAGCCAAGCGCGGTCTCGACAGTGCGATCGACCGCGATCGCCCAGACATAGATGCCCCAGTTGATCGAGATCAGCACCGCCGTCAGCGCCGCCATGGCAAGGCTTTTCGGCGAGCGGATCGCCGCCTTGAAGTCTGCCGTGCGGCCGGCCCAGATGAGCACCGCCGCGGCGATCGGCACCGACCAGACGACGCGGTTGGCGATCACCTCGGCAAGCGGCAGATGCGCCACCGCCTTCATGTAGAAGGGCAAGAGCCCCCAGAGGAAATAAGCGCCGAGCGCCAAGAGAAAGCCGCGCCGGGTCTTGGCATCCTGATCGAGATCGGCTGTAGCGGTGACCATGGCCAACGCTATGGCCCAGCGGACCGCCCAAGACCATCACAAAATTATGATGGATCAACGGAGTTTTGGTGATGGTTCAAGGGGGTCGCAATTCCTCGCCCCACGGAGTGGGCTACGGCATGCACCCATTTCCAAGCGGCTGATCTTTGGCGATAGCGTGCATGGCAGCTTGGAGCATGCATTGTCCAATGTAGCGCTGGTCGACCCCCACTCCGTCTCGGCTTCGCCGAGCCACCTCTCCCCCGATCGACGGGGTAGAGGAAAGGCGCCAAGCTTTCAACGCTCGTCCAGCAACACTCCCTTCCTTTCCCTCCGGAGGGGGGAAAGGTGGCGCTGCGAAGCAGCGACGGATTGGGGGAACCACCTGGCAAACAAGCCTCGGCCTGATCAGTCGCGCCAGTCACACAAGATGTGTGCATAGCGTAGCCGCCTTCGCGGGGGCGAGGAAAGGAGTTCTACTCCGCCGCCACCAGTCCTGCCATCTCGCGGTTCTTCATCAGCTTGTAGACGATCGAATCCATCAGCGCCTGGAAGGAGGCGTCGATGATGTTTTCCGACACGCCGACCGTCCACCAGCGGGCTCCAGTAGAATCGTGCGATTCGACGAGAACGCGAGTGATGGCCTCGGTGCCGCCGTTGAGGATGCGCACCTTGAAGTCGGCGAGCTCCAGGTCGACGATCTCGCTCTGGTACTTGCCGAGATCCTTGCGCAGCGCGATGTCGAGCGCGTTGACCGGGCCATGGCCTTCGGCCACCGACATCTTCTCCTCGCCGTCGACCTCGACCTTCACGATCGCCTCGGAGACGGTCTTCAGATTGCCATTGGCATCGAAGCGGCGCTCGACCATGCAGCGGAAGGAGGTGACGTTGAAGAACTCCGGCAGCCCATGCAGCATCTTGCGGGCAAGCAGCTCGAAGGAGGCGTCGGCGCCTTCATAGGCATAGCCTTCGGCCTCGCGCTCCTTGACCACGGCGATCAGGGAGTCGAGCCGGTGATCGTCCTTGGGCACGTCGATGCCGCGCCGCTTCAATTCGGCGAGAAAATTGGCCTTGCCGCCCTGGTCGGAGACCATGACGCGGCGGCGGTTGCCGACGGCTTCCGGCGGCACATGCTCATAGGTCGCCGGCTCTTTGGCCAAAGCCGAGGCATGGATGCCGGCCTTGGTGGCGAAGGCGGAGGAGCCGACATAGGGCGCCTGGGCTTCCGGCGCGCGGTTGAGCAATTCGTCGAAGGCGCGGGAGAGCCTGGAGATTCCGGTCAGCGCCTCGGCCGAAATGCCGGTTACGAAACGATCAGCGAAGGCGGGCTTCAGCGAAAGCGTCGGGATTATGGAGATGAGATTGGCGTTGCCGCAGCGCTCGCCGATGCCGTTCAGCGTGCCCTGGATCTGGCGCACGCCGGCCTCGACCGCGGCGAGTGAATTCGCCACCGCCTGGCCGGTATCGTCATGGGCATGGATGCCGAGATGATCGCCCGGGATGCCCTGCGCGATCACCTTGCCGACGATTTCGCGCACTTCCGAAGGCTGCGTGCCGCCATTGGTGTCGCACAGCACCACCCACCGCGCGCCGGCATCGTAGGCGGTTGTGGCGCAAGCCAGCGCGTAGTCGGGATTGGCCTTGAAGCCGTCGAAGAAATGCTCGCAGTCGACCATCGCCTCCTTGGCCGAAGCGACCGCCGCCTCGACCGAGGTCTTGATCGAGTCCAGATTCTCCTCGTTGGTGCAGCCGAGCGCGACGCGCACATGATAGTCCCAGCTCTTTGCAACGAAGCAGATGGCATCCGACTTCGACTGCACCAGCGCCGCCAGCCCCGGGTCGTTGGAAGCCGAGACCCCTGCCCGCTTGGTCATGCCGAAGGCGACGAATTTCGCGCTCTCAGTCCGTTTCTTCTGGAAGAACGTCGTGTCGGTCAGGTTGGCGCCCGGATAGCCGCCCTCGACATAGTCGATGCCGAAGTCGTCGAGCAGCTTGGCGATCGCGATCTTGTCCTCGACGGAAAAGTCGATGCCCGGCGTCTGCTGGCCGTCGCGGAGAGTCGTGTCGAAGAGGTAAAGGCGTTGCTTGGTCATGGCTGTAGCTCGAAAGGCTGCGATCCTTCGCGCCCCCCTCTGTCCTGCCGGACATCTCCCCCATTTGGGGGGAGATCAGCCGTCACTTCCGCTTTCGCCAATTTCCAGCGTTGCAGGAGGAGCGGCAGAGCCGAAGCTGCCAATCTCCCCCCTTGTGGGGGAGATGTCCGGCAGCACAGACGGGGGCGCCGTAGAGCACGAACCTGCATCGTCATTTCCCCGCGAACCGATCCGTCGCCCGGATCAGCCGGTCCAGGATCCCGGGCTCCGAATAGGCGTGGCCTGCCCCCTCGATGAGGTGGAAATCGGCCTTCGGCCAGGCCTTGTGCAGCGCCCAGGCATATTTCGCCGGGCATGGCATGTCATAGCGGCCGTGGACGATGGTGCCGGGGATGTCCTTCAGCTTCCAGGCGTCGCGCAGCAACTGCCCCTCCTCCAGCCAGCCGGCATGGACGAAATAGTGGTTCTCGATACGGGCGAAAGCGATCGCGTAGTCGTCCTGGGCGAACGGGTCGCTGGTCTCGGGCTCGGGAAGCAGCGTGATCGTCTCGCCTTCCCAGATGCTCCAGGCACGGGCGGCCTGAACTTGAGCCTTGCGGTCGGAACCAACCAGCCGCTTGCGATAGGCGGCCATCATGTCGCCGCGCTCGGCCTCGGGGATCGGCGCCAGGAAGCGCTCCCATTTGTCGGGGAACATCTCGGAGACGCCGAACTGATAATACCATTCGAGCTCGGCGCGGGTCAGCGTGTAGATGCCGCGCACGACGAGCTCGCTGACACGCTCGGGATGCGTCTCGGCATAGGCGAGCGCCAGCGTCGAGCCCCAGGAGCCGCCGAAGACAAGCCATTTGTCGAAGCCAGCCAACTCGCGCAGGCGCTCGATATCGGCGACGAGATGCCAGGTGGTGTTGGCCTCCAGCGAGGCGTTCGGTGTCGACTTGCCGCAACCGCGCTGGTCGAACAGGACGACGTCGTAGAGTTTCGGGTCGAACAGGCGCCGGTGTTTCGGCGAAATGGTGCCGCCCGGACCGCCATGCAGGAACACGGCGGGTTTGGCGCCCTTGGTGCCGCAGCGCTCCCAATAGACGGTGTGACCGTCGCCGACGTCGAGCATGCCGGAATCGAACGGCTCGATCTCGGGGTAGAGCGTACGCAAGGAACCGCTGTGGATCGTCATAGTTTCAAGCCCTGCTGCGGCCAGTTGACCGTCTCGTGGTCGGGATGCTGGAAAGAGATGATCTGCTCTTGCCGCCGATAGAAGTCGGGGTCGTCAAGGATCGGCGCCTCGAATATCTTTTCCACCCAGGGCAGGCGAACGGCGTAATTCACCTGGATCTGCGGCGCGAGGTCGGAGCGGTCGTCGAAAGCGCCGATGGCGATCTCCAGCGCGCCGGGCTGGCGGTAGGTCAGCGGCGTGCCGCAGCGGGCGCAGAAGCCGCGGTCGATATTGACCGAGGACTGGAAATAGCTCGGCTCCTCATGGGTCCATTCGACGCCGTTCTTCGGCACCGCCACCAGCGCGCCGAAGAAATTGCCGAACTGTTTCTGACACATGCGGCAATGGCAGATGGACGGGCGCCCAAGCTTGCCGTGGACGCGGAAACGTACGGCGCCGCACTGGCATCCGCCTGTTCGAACTTGGTCGGTCATGGTCTTTCCTCCGGCGGCCATTGCTCGGTGTCGTGATCGGGATGCTGATAGGAGACGAGCTCGGCCAGATAACGCGCAGACGCGATATCGGCCATCGTGTCCTCGGACGGCAGTTTGGGGATACCGTCGACATAGGGAAGCTTTGCTTCGATGCCCCACTGGATAGTGGGCGCGATGCCGGTCGGATCATCGAAGGCGGCGATTGCAAGTGCTGTGCCATCCGGCGCCTCGAAAGTCAGCGGCGTTCCGCATTCGGCGCAGAAGCCGCGCCAGACGGCGTTGGACGAGCGGAAGCGCTTCGGCTCGCCGCGCGTCCAGTCGAGCGTCGCGCCGCGCACCGAGACCAGCGGCAGATAGAAGTTGCCGCTCGCCTTCTGGCACATCCGGCAGTGGCAGACCGAGGCGTCGCCCAGCGCGCCCTCGACGCGGAAGCGCACCGCCCCGCACTGGCAGCCGCCTGTATAGACCGGCCGGTTGTCGAGGCTCATCGCTCACTCCTGGTCATCGGCTTACTCCGCATCATGGCAGACCGCCTCGACATTGTTGCCGTCGGGATCGAAGACGAAGGCGCCGTAATAGTTGGGATGATAGTGCGGCCGCAGGCCCGGTCCGCCATTGTCCTCGCCGCCCGCGGCAAGCGCTGCCGCATGGAAGGCATCGACCTCGGCGCGGCTGCGCGCGGTGAAGGCGACATGCTGAGTGGATTTGGGCTTGTCCGTGCTGTCGCTCAGCCAGAACACCGGCCGGTCGCGACCATAACCGCCAACCTTGGCGCCGCCGGTATATTGGTCAGGCACCATGTAGAGCAGCGAAGCGCCCAAAGGCGCCATCGCCTTGTCGTAGAAAACCTTCGAAGCGTCAAAATCGGACACGGTGATGCCGAGATGATCGATCATATGACGAGCTCCTCCCTTGGTGGCGCGGCGGCCAGGCCGGCCACGATGACGATGTGCTGGCAGACATTGTCGATATCGCGGATCACGTCGTCGTTCCAGAAGCGCAGGATGGTCCAGCCTAAAGCCTCGAGCTTCGCGGTTCGTGCAGTATCGGACGCCGACACTTCAGCAAGAGCGTGCTGAGAGCCATCGATCTCGACGATCAGCTTTTTGTCGGGGCAAGCGAAGTCGACGATGTAGCCTGCGATAGGCATTTGCCGCCGAAAGGAAAGGCCCATCAGCCTATGTGCCCGGATTTCGTTCCAGAGCTTCAATTCGGCATCTGTCATTTGCTTGCGCATCTTGCGCGCATTGCCGCGGTTGGCGGGAGATACCCGATGATGCGTCATCGCGAGGCCCCCCTCTCTGTCCTGCCGGACATCTCCCCCTCAAGGGGGGAGATCAGCAGCTTCACCGACGGCATCTCATCTGCCACGTCCGCGACTGGCGAAAGCCAAGGCGACATCCAATCTCCCCCCTTGAGGGGGAGATGTCCGGCAGGACAGAGGGGGGCGCCTCGCGCCAACCTCTCCAATTTCGCGTCCCGAGCATCCACCCTCACCGCTTGATCTCCCAGGTCGTCACGCGCTCGCCGGTGACGGGGTCCTTGCCGTCTCTCAGTTGCACGCCCTGCGCCAACAGTTCTTCGCGGATGCGGTCGGCTTCGGCCCAGTTCTTGTCGGCAATGAACTTCAGGCGATCGGCGATCGCCTTGGCGATCGCTTCCTCATCCACCTTGGTCGCGCCCGTGTCGAAACCTAGGAAAGCCAGCGCTGCCTTTAGCGAAGCGGCTGCGCCATTCCCGACCTCGCCGCCGGCATCGACCGCCTCGCCGGCGAGCTGCGTCAGCCGCTGGAAGGCGGTGTAGGTGGCGAGATCGTCGCAGAGCGCTTCCACCACCTCGGCCGGCAATTCTTTTGCCGCCACAGGCGCGAGGTCGGCGGCGCGTTTCCATTTGCGCAACGTGTTTTCCGCCTCCTCAAGCTTGCGCACGGAGAAGTCGATCGGCTCACGGTAATGCGTCATCAGCATCGCCAGCCTGAGCACCTCGCCCGGCCAGGCGCGGCCGCCGAAAGTGTCGGTCTCCAGCAGCTCATGGATCGAGAAGAAATTGCCGAGGCTCTTCGACATCTTCTGGCCTTCGACCTGCAGGAAGCCGTTGTGCATCCACACATTAGCCATGACCTTGGTGCCGTGGGCGCAGCGCGACTGGGCAATCTCGTTCTCGTGGTGCGGGAAGATCAGGTCCAAGCCGCCGCCATGGATGTCGAAGACCTCGCCAAGATAGGCGGCCGACATGGCCGAGCATTCGATGTGCCAGCCGGGCCGGCCCCTGCCCCACGGGCTCTCCCAGCCGGGCTCTTCCGGGCTCGACAGTTTCCACAGCACGAAATCGCCGGGGTTCTTCTTGTGCGCGTCGACCGCGATGCGCGCGCCGGCCTGCTGCTCGTCGAGATTGCGCTTCGACAATTCGCCATAGTCCGGCATCGAGGCGGTGTCGAACAGCACCTCGCCTGCGGCGACATAGGCGTGGCCGCGCTCGATCAGCTGCCGGATCAGCGAGAGCATGTCGGCCTTGCCGTCGGCACGGGGCGCGACGAACTCGGTGGCGCGCGGCTCGTAGGTCGGCTGCAGGCAACCGAGCGCCGCGACATCCTTGTGGTACTGGCCGGCGGTCTTTTCGGTGACCTTGCGGATCGCGTCGTTGAGCGACAGCTTTCCGGCCGCGA
The DNA here is from genome assembly GCF_006440775.1 of Mesorhizobium sp. B2-7-2. Taxonomy (GTDB): domain Bacteria; phylum Pseudomonadota; class Alphaproteobacteria; order Rhizobiales; family Rhizobiaceae; genus Mesorhizobium. The sequence continues at coordinate 18,737 of NZ_VFTZ01000015.1, forward strand.
TGTCGCCGCCGAAGTCGCGCAGCGCCCTGGCATTTATCTTGTCGTCGACATCCGTGATGTTGCGCACATACGTGACGTGGCTTTCGCCGTAGAGATGACGCAACAGACGGAAGAGCACGTCGAAGACGATCGCCGGACGCGCATTGCCGATATGGGCAAAGTCGTAGACGGTCGGGCCGCAGACATACATGCGCACGTTGTGCAGATCGATCGGAACGAAAAGTTCCTTCGCCCGCGTCAGCGTGTTGTGGAGGCTGAGGCCCTTCGATGCGTCCGACATGCGGTCCCGGTCCTTAATTTGGGTTCACTGGAACCAGCTCTGCGCCGTCGGCGCAAATCAGGCTCCAGCCTGCTGGCCGGGGCGTTTTTCCGATCTGGGGAAAGATAAGGCGAAAACGTCCGGACCAGCGCGAGGCTAGCCAATAATGCAAATGCCACAAATGGCGAAAGACGTTTTCATGGGCGGCTTTATCGCGCCGGCGGGTGTTGCCGTCAAGTCGCTCTGCTCAGGAAAGATGTCGTTGGATCACAGGTAAAGACAGGCCGAAACATTTTATTAAACATGTCGGCACAGTGATGAAACATTCGCCGGCTAGACCGCCAGAAGTCACGATTTGGTCGGAATCGACCGCCAAACGCTGAACACGAAACGGTTACCAGGGAGAGAATCATGGCTCGCGCCAAGCAGGAACAGGACCGACAAACGCAGCCGGCTCTCGCGAGCCACTACCGCGCGATCGGCCCGGCGGCCATCGTCGCAGCGCTGCTTCACACCGCGAAGAAGAAGAAGCCGACGCAGAAGATCGTCTCGCCGCGCGCCGCCTGACAAGAACGACCGGCACAGTCCCCGACCATGCGGAAGCCGGCGATGAGGGCGCAAACAAGCGCCCTGGAGATGAAGGCCCCAAAGCAGCCTCTCGAGGCGAGCAGCCTTCGCTAAAAGAGCGTCATCTGGTTTTCGTCAGCGCCGGGCTTCTGGCGCCTGACCTTCTCGGCCTGTGGCCCGACGACGCCCCGTTCCTGAATCTCCGGCCCGGTGTTGGCGACCTTGTTGACCAGGTCTGAAACCGGAATCGCCTCGAAGAAATCGGGCTCGGCGGGTTTCAACAGGTCGAGCACGTCGCGCGGCTCCTGCGTGCGGCAATCGAGCCAGCGGGCGAAGTCGCACTCCTCGATCACCACGGGCATGCGGTCATGGATATGGGCGATGCCGGCATTGGCCTCGGTCGTGAGGATCGCGCCGGTGTCCATCTCCGAGCCGCCTGGTTCGGCATAGGTCTCGATCAGGCCGGCGAAGGCAATCATCCCGCCTCGCTTCGGCCGGATCCAGTAAGGCTGGCCCTTCTTGCCGCCCGACTGCTGCCATTCGTAAAAGCCGGAGGCCGGCACCAGAGCGCGGCGGTGGCGCATGGCGGTTTTGAACGAAGCCTTTTGCAGCACGCCTTCGGAGCGGGCGTTGATGAGCAGCGGAAACGCCTTGGTGTCCTCGACCCAAGTAGGAATCAGGCCCCAGCGCACCAGCATCGCCTGGCGATCCGGCAAGTTCGAGCCCGGCTCCCGCCGCGGCCCGGCAAGCGCCATAAGCACCGGCTGCGTCGGCGCGATGTTGTAGCGCGGCGGAAATTCCTCCAGCTCGGCCAGGCCGAGCAAGGCGGCGGTCTGGTCCGGCGTCGCGGTCAGGGCAAAGCGTCCACACATGGATCTGGGTTCTTCGATTGACGTGCCACGAAAGTGGCGATGGAACCGCCATGCCGCAACGGCTAAAGCTGGATTCGCCCAATCGATCCACAAAAGGCTGCAGAAAGATCGGCACGCATGGAACAGCGCAAGATCATACCGGCCGTTTCCGTCGCCGTTGTGCGCGGCGGCACCGTGCTTCTGGTCAAGCGCGCGCGGGCGCCGTCGCAAGGGCTCTATGCCTATCCCGGCGGCAAGGTCGAGCCGGGCGAGACGCTTGCGCAAGCCGCAGCGCGCGAGTTGCAGGAAGAGACCGGGCTCGAGGCGACAGGCTACCGGCCGCTGCGCGACATCCATATTGACGGCCATGCTGAAAACCACGCGGTCGACTATCTGCTGACGGTGTTCGGCGCGGCCTATGCCGGCGGCGAACCCGTCGCCAGCGACGACGCCGAGACGGCGGCGTTCTACACGTTGGCGGAAATGGCAGGGATGCCGCTGGCGGGCGACGTGTTCTCGGTCGCCGAAGAATTGCTCGGCCCCGCACAAGACCCCAGGCGGTGAGCGTCCAGAATGGCCTTGCAGGCGACAAAATGTTTCGCCACAAGACCCTGCTCTTTCATCGCAAGGCTTTGATGACCCGCGCTTCCGCTTTTCTCGCCGCGTGCCTCGCCGTCAGCATGACCGTCGCAGCGTCCCCGGCGCCCGCCGCCGAGGCGCCTTTCGAGCCCGGGCTGATGCGGCTGGCGGAAGTGCTGGGATCGCTGCATTTCCTGCGCAACCTGTGTGGCGAGAAGGGCGACAAGTGGCGGGGCGAGATGGAAAAGCTGCTCGAATCGGAAAATCCCGATCCCGACCGGCGCGCCCGTTTCATCGCCTCGTTCAACCGCGGCTATCGCTCCTTCAGCGGCACCTACACCCGATGCACACCGTCGGCGACCGAGGCCATCGCGCGCTACATGAAGGAAGGCGAGACGCTGTCGCGCGACATCGCCTCCCGCTACGGGAATTGAGACCGGCTCGACCGCTGCGCGTTTTGCGCAGATTTGTTGCGGGCAATCGGCGCCAATGTGACGTGCCTTATTGTGTCCTGTCTCGCTCTGGTGCAATCATGTGTTGCACTTGCGCAACAGTGTTAATGAAACGTTAGCGCGCAGTTGTGGAATTAACTCAAACTGAAGGTTTCGATGCCCCAAGCCGGTCTAATCGGCTAAGCTCGGCATCGATTGAGGGCAGTCTCGCCCGGAATGTGGATTTCGACCGTAAAAATGTCGTATTTACAAAGACTTAATTGAGACTGCGGACGAACTGACAGACCAAGCCGGATCCCTCGTCGGATCGACGCTTGCAGAAAGTGGACATCGCAATGGAACATGGTGTCAGCGACATCGACGCTTTGGTCAGGGAAGAAAAGCGGCTGACTGCCGTGGAGAGCCATAGCGAAGCGTGGGCGGAGGGCCTGTCGGCCGGCATCGAACCGGAAATCATCGCCGAAGCAGCGCTGGAGACCGCTTTCGGCGAGATGTTGCGCGCCAATGGCGAGACCTCCGCGCTTGCCCTGCTCGACCGCATGCGCGAGAAAGTGATCGCCGGCGCGTTCGAGCCGGAACGGCTGAAGCACTAGCCATCTGTTTTGACAGCGACATTTTGATAGTGACTTTTGACGCGCCGTTTGGGCATCATGTCCATGCGCTCGGACATTCAATGCGCCGGCCGGGCCGAACCCGGGAACCATGGAGAGGCAAGCGGTGAGATTTTCGATGTCAGGCCGGCCGCGCGGGCTGGCCGTTAGCATCCTGATCGCCGCTTCCTGCCTGGCGCTGCCTCTGTGCCTCACCAGCACGCCTTCCTACGCGCTGAGCGAGATCCAGCGCGAGGACCTGCCTTCGCCGGTCACCGCGCCCGCCAATAGCGACAACGCCGCGCCCGGCGCTGCCGTGCCGATGCCGGAGGCGCCCGGCACCAAGCCCGCGGACGACCAGCCGGCCGACGACACCGATAAGTCGGAGCCTGAGACGCCGCCCGCCAATGGCGGCATCACCAGCCCGCGCGCAGACCCTGACGCGCCGCCGCCCGCGGTCGTCTACGACCTCAACACGCTTCCCGAACCGGTCAAGCGCATGCACGGGCTGCTCATCGAGGCCTGCCGGACCGGCGACATCGAGAAGCTGAGGCCGCTGATCGGCAAGGGCGAGGCGATGACGCAATTGTCGCTGGGCGACATCGACGGGGACCCGGTCACCTTCCTCAAGAGCCTTTCGGGCGACGGCGACGGCCAGGAAATCCTCGCCATCCTGGAAGAGGTGCTTTCTGCCGGCTATGTCCATGTCGATACGGGTACGCCGCAGGAACTCTATGTCTGGCCGTATTTTTTCGCGCTGCCACTCGACAAGCTCGATGCAAGGCAGCGCGTCGAATTGTTCAAGCTGGTCACCGCCAGCGACTATGACGACATGAAGCAGTTCGGCGCCTACATCTTCTACCGCGTTGGCATCACGCCGACGGGACAGTGGCTGTTTTTCGTCGCCGGGGATTGAGCGGGAAACTTATCTCTTCCTAGCCTCCGGCCAGATGCGAGCCGCTTCCTCTCGCAAGGCCGAAATGGCGTCGGCACTCACCGCAGGGTCCATTTGCAAGACCTCGGCTGCGTCGCGGAGTTCGCGTTTGTCCCGGAGCTTACCCACCACCCAGGCAATTTTGCGTTCGATGTCGGGTCCATAAGCAGTTTGCGCCTTGTCGAGGGCTTCGGTTGGGATTTGCCCATACGCTTTAACCAGCATCCCGAGATCGAAGGCATCTCGATATGCGACGGCACGATCCTGGCATCGATCGGCATTCGCCAGCAGCTTCTCGGCAAACATGTCTGCAGGAACAAGGGCCGGTATCCCCAGATCGTCGTCAAAATGACCACGCAAATCGATGCGGCCCTCCCGGACGACTTCGAACCGGATCGGTTGATCCGTCAGGCGCAACACCGTCCTTAGGCCATATTGGTCGATCTGAAAGTCCCGAACAGTTTCGACGGGCTCAGGAAAAAAGGCTCGAACGCCGAACTCCGATGCTCGTGTCCGCAGCTCGCGGTAGCCGCCGGCGTCGGCGCAAAGAAAATCCAGATCCAGTGACCGGCGATACTCGCCAAGCTTCATAACAATGGCTGTGCCGCCGCCAAACCAGCATTGGTTCGCCGTCAGAAAGTCTCGATCCATCAGCTCGAGGGCTTTGGCAATCACCCTATGTTCCGGTTTTTTGAACGCCTTCATGATTTCTACCCGCAATATTCCTATCGGGCGCGGTGATGGTGCGCATCGAGGACCACAAGATAAGTTATCACGATGTGGTCAGAAGGATGCCGTGACCGAATTCGTCGGCCAATTTCATGATAAGCCGCTTCTCACGCGCCGTAAGGCGCTTTTGATCGACAAAGCGCCAGTTGCGTTCGTAAAGCGCAAAGGCCTCTTTCGCGGGAATAGGGCGCGCGACATCGCGGTTCCAGGCGAGCGCCTGGAGCTCAGGAAACTCCGCAGGAATGATCGGCGCAATATTCGCGGTCATAGCCCACTCAAGATAATGCAGAGCGCTTAACAAATCCAATGTCGGTGGGATCAGGCCGGCAGCGCCTCGGAGAACTCCACCGCCCTGCCCTGGCCGGGTGTCGCGATCTCGCCTTCCCACATGACGCGCACGCCGCGCACGATGGTGCCGACCGGCCAGCCGGTGACCTCTTTGCCGTCATAGGGCGTCCATCCGGCCCTGGAGCCGGCCTGCGCGTTGGTGATGGTCTCGCGCCGCTTCATGTCGACGATCGTGAAATCGGCATCGTAGCCGGCAGCGATGCGGCCTTTCCTGGCCATGCCGAAAATGCGCTGCGGACCATGGCTGGAAAGGTCGACGAAGCGCTGCAGGCTGAGCCGGCCGGCATTGACGTGGTCGAGCATGATCGGCACCAGCGTCTGCACGCCGGTCATGCCGGACGGCGAGGCCGGATAGGTCTTCGCCTTCTCGGCCAGCGTGTGCGGCGCGTGGTCGGAGCCAAGAACATCGACGATGCCCTGCGAAATGCCGTGCCAGACGCCTTCACGATGGCGTGTTGCCCGCACCGGCGGGTTCATCTGGATCAGCGTGCCAAGCCTGGCATAGTCGTCAGCGCTCAGCGTCAGATGATGCGGCGTGGCCTCGCAGGTCGCGACATCCTTGTGCTGCTCGAGCAAGACGATCTCCTCGGCCGTCGATATGTGCAGCACGTGAATACGCGCACGTGTCTGCCTAGCGATCCGCACCAGCCGCTCCGTGCAGCGCAGCGCCGCGATCTCGTCGCGCCAGACGGGATGCGACGAGGCATCGCCCTCGACGCGCTCGCCGAGCCGCTCGCGCAGGCGGAACTCGTCCTCCGAGTGGAAGGCGCAGCGGCGGCGGGTGTTGCGCAGGATCGAGGTGACGCCTTCATCGTCCTCGACCAGAAGATCGCCGGTGGACGAGCCCATGAACACTTTTATGCCGGCCGCGCCCGGCAGCCGCTCCAGTTCGCCGACATCGCGAGCATTGTCGCGCGTCCCGCCGACCCAGAAGGCGAAGTCGCAATGCATGCGCCCGGTGGCCCGCCGCACCTTGTCGGCGAGCGCGGCCTCACTGGTGGTCAAAGGGTTGGTGTTGGGCATTTCGAAGACGGCGGTGACGCCGCCCAGCACCGCGGCGCGGGAGCCGGTTTCCAGATCCTCCTTGTGCTCCAGCCCCGGTTCGCGAAAATGCACCTGGCTGTCGACGACGCCCGGCAGGATGTGCAGGCCCGTGCAGTCAATGGTTTCGCCAGCCGAAGCCTGGCCGAGATCGCCGATCCGCGCGATGCGTCCGGCCTTCACGCCGATGTCGCGCCGGCCCTCGCCGTCATGGTTGACCACCGTGCCGCCTGTCAGGATGAGGTCGAAGGTGGTTGCCATGAGCAGGTCCAATCTCTTGCGGGGGGAGTGTGGCCGGCTTACGTAATGACCGGACGTTTTGCAAGATCAGGCCGATTTCACGCTCATGCCCTTTGCCCAAATCAAAGACCGCGCGCTCATTTCCGTGTCAGGCCCCGATGCCGAGCACTTTTTGCAGAACATCCTCACCACCGACCTCGACACGCTTGCGCCCGGTGAGGCAAAACCCGGCGCGCTGCTTTCGCCGCAGGGCAAGATCCTGTTCGATTTCCTGGTCTCGCGCGCCGGCGACGATGGCTTCCAACTGGAATGCCGGGCCGACATCGCCGACGACTTCGTGCGCAGGCTGATGCTTTACCGGCTAAGGGCAAAGGCCGAGATCGCCAAGCAGGATCAGGTGCTTGTCACAGTCGCATGGGGTGATGATTCAACCGCCTCACGTTCTGATTCAAGCGTGCTTGCCGACACGCGGTTTCAAGATATCACGGTTACGCGCACTTATGGCGGCGAGGCGCGGGACGGCGGCGACCCGAATGGCTGGCTGAACATGCGCATCGGCTACGGCATTGCAGAAAGCGGCTCCGACTACCAGCTTGGCGACGCCTTCCCGCACGACGTGCTGTTCGACGAGACGGGCGGCGTCGGCTTCAAGAAGGGCTGCTATGTCGGCCAGGAGGTCGTCTCGCGCATGCAGCATCGCGGCACCGCGCGGCGCCGTGTGCTGATCGCCGTCGCAGCCGGTCCGCTACCGCCGGCCGGCGCGGAGGTGACGGTCAATGGCCGGCCGGTCGGCATTCTGGGTTCGTCAAACGAGGGGCGCGGCCTCGCCATCGTGCGCACCGACCGCGTCAAGGCAGCGATCGACGCTCACGATTCGATCAGGGCCGGCGAGACGCCAATCATGCTTGCTATCCCGCACTGGGCGAAATTCACCTTCCCGCAGGATGCGGCCAGCGCGGAGGAGGCCTGATGGCTGCCGACCGGGCCGGCGCTCCGCCGCGCGCCTGGCAACGCATGCTGTCCGGCCGGCGGCTCGACCTGCTCGATCCCTCGCCGCTCGACATAGAGATCGCCGATATCGCGCACGGGCTCGCCCGCGTCGCGCGCTGGAACGGCCAGACCAGAGGCGACCACGCCTTCTCGGTGGCGCAGCACTCGCTGCTGGTCGAAGCGCTTTATGGCGAACTGGCACCCGAGGCCACGGCCGAGGCGCGGCTGGCAGCGCTGCTGCATGATGCGCCGGAATATGTCATCGGCGACATGATCTCGCCGTTCAAATCGGTGATGGGCGGCTCCTACAAGGATTGCGAGCTGCGCCTGCAGCGCGCCATCCATCTGCGTTTCTCGCTGCCGGCGGAGCTCGCCGCCTCCTTGCGCAACGACATCAAGCGCGCCGACCAGATCGCCGCCTATTACGAGGCGACGCTGCTGGCTGGCTTTTCGACCGCTGAGGCGACCGAGTATTTCGGCCGGCCGCGCGGCTTCTCCGCCGATCGCTTCGACTTCACGCCAAAATCCGTGACCTGGGCGCAAACAGCTTTTCTGAAGCGTTTCAAGACGCTGGAAGCCAGGCGCCAGTCGTCGCTTGCCGTGAATACAACCCCATGAAAGAACGCTAAATTAACCCGCGGCCGCGACAGTATTGCGTTCGGTCACGATCCGAAGGCGTGCTCATGCCCGGCGCACATGTCAAGACTGGTTCGGTCGTCGGCAGGCGAAAGACGTCCGGCATTGGTCCATCCCGGCGAATCGCAGAAGAACTTCGCGCGCAGAACGAGCGCTTCGCGGCCGCTGTCGAGAACATGTCGCATGGCCTGTGCATGTTCGACGCCGATGAGCGGATGATTATCTGCAACCGCAACTACATCGACATCTTCAGCCTGGACGCCAAAGTGGTGAAGCCCGGCATTCGTTTCCTCGACATCCTGCAGCACAGCGTCGACATCGGCATCGCCTCGCAGAGCGCGAGCGAGCTTTATGCCATCCGCAAGCCTTACATCGACGGCGCCAGGGCTTCGACTTATGAGGAAATCCTGTCGGACGGGCGCATCATCGTCATTTCGCACCGGCCGATCGCCGTCGGCGGCTGGGTGTCGATCTACGAGGATGTGACCGAGGAGCGGCGCGCCGAGGCCGAGTTGAAAGAGCAATACCGCCGCTTCGATGCCGCGCTGGCCAACATGTCGCAAGGCCTGCTGATGTACAGCGCCGAGGGCCGGCTCATCGTGCGCAACCAGCGCTTTCTGGACCTGTGCAACGCCGAGGCGTCGGATTTCACGCTCGGCATGACGCATCGCCAGATGCTGGACAAACTCATTCGCCTCGGCATCTTCGCACCGCTCGAAATCGACATCGAAGTCGGAAAATCCAAGGCAAGGCTGGATGCCGGCCAGTCGCACGCGAGCTATCGCGAGCTGGTCGACGGCCGAACGCTCTTCGTCCAGCGGCGACCGCTGGCCGGCGGCGGCTGGGTGGCGACTTTCGAGGACGTCACCGAGCGCCGGCGCACCGAAGAGCGCATGACGCATCTGGCGCATCACGACACGCTCACCAATCTGCCCAACCGCTCGATGTTTCGCGAAAAGCTGGACCAGGCGCTTGGCGAGGCAAAGCCGCTGGCAATCCTCTCGCTCGACCTCGACCGCTTCAAGGCCGTCAACGACACGTTCGGCCATCCGGCCGGCGACTGGCTGCTGCAATGCGTCGCCAAGCGGCTGCAGCACGCCGTGCGCAGCAGCAAGGACGTGGTGGCGCGCTTCGGCGGCGACGAATTCGCCGTCATCCAGTCGGGCACCAAGAGCGCCGCCGACGCCGAAAGGCTCGCCAAGCGCATCGTTGAGATCGTCGGCAAGCCTTATCGCGACAAGGGGCGCGAGATGCATGTGGGCGTGAGCCTCGGCATCGCGCTCTATCCCGGCGACGGACACGACGCCGACACGCTGCTCACCAACGCCGACATGGCGCTCTACCGGGGCAAGAGCGAAGGGCGCAACGTCTACCGCTTCTTCGAGCAAGGCATGGATGCGCTGATGCGGGAGCGCCGTGCGCTCGAGGCCGATCTCGAGGCAGCGCTGTCCAGGCGCGAATTCGAACTCGACTTCCAGCCGATCCTCGACATCGGCTCCGGCAAGATTGTCGGCGCGGAAGCCCTGATGCGCTGGCGCTCGCGGTCACGCGGCCTGGTATCGCCGGAAAACTTCATCGCGGTCGCCGAGGAAACCGGACTGATCGTGCAGCTCGGCGATTGGGCGCTGCGCAAGGCTTGCAACGTGGCGGCGAACTGGCCGCCGGACATGCGCATGGCCGTCAATGTCTCGGCCGCGCAGATCAAGAGCGGCGGCTTCGCTCGCAGCGTGATCTCGGCGCTTGCGTTTTCCGGCCTGCCGGCCAACCGGCTGGAGCTCGAAATCACCGAGACGGTGATGATGGACGAAAGCGACGCGGTGCTGAAGACGCTGAGCCAGCTGCGCGGTCTCGGCGTGCGCATCGCGCTCGACGATTTCGGTACCGGCTATTCCTCGCTCGGCTATCTCCGGCGCTTCCCCGTCGACAAGATCAAGATCGACCGCTCCTTCATCCGCGATCTCGACAAGCGCGACACGGCGGCGATCGTGCGCACGGTGATCGGGCTCGGGGCCGAGCTCGGCATCACCGTCACCGCCGAAGGAGTGGAGACCGAAGCGCAGCTCGACACGCTGCGCAAAGCCGGTTGCGGCGAGGCGCAAGGCTTTTTGATCGGCGTGCCGGCCAAGGCGTCCGACATTGGCGGGCTGCTGCGCTCGCAGGCGCTGCTGCGCCAGTCAGGCTGAGTGACGTCCTCCGTCAGCGTAGCGCCCCGACATATTTCTCGTGGAAGCTCACATAACCTGGCTCGACCACCTTGAGGTGCCACTCGATCAGGCGGTGAAATTCCGGCAGCTGGTGGAACGGCACGCCGGGATAGGCGTGGTGCTCGGCATGGTAAGGCATGTTCCAGGCGAGCTTGCGCACGAACCAGTTGGTCAGCGTCGTGCGGGTGTTTTCCAGCATGTTGGCGACGAAGGGGCAGCGGCCGTGCTCGGCCAGCAGATAGAGCCTGAGGAACGGCTGGCCGAGCAGCGCCGGCACGATCCAGACAGTGAGCAGCACCGAGGCCCTGAACCAGACCGCAAGCGCCAGCAGCACGACATAGAAGACGATCATCGCCCGCGCCTCGGCCTTCACTTTCGGCAAGCCCTTTGACGGCACGTAAGTGTCGCGGCAGCGCCCCATCGCATTGGTGTAGAGCGTCTTGAAATGCCCCCACCACACCGGCAGGCCGGAGACGTGGACGATGTATTGCCGCATCGTCTCGGGCTTCGGGAATGCGAGCTCCGGATCGTTTTCGGGATCCTGGGTGAAACGGTGATGGGCGAAATGGAAATAGCGGAACCAGTCGGCCGGCAGCGCGAGCGCCAGGCTGCAGAAGCGCGCGACGGCATCGTTTAACCACTGCGTTTCGAACGCCGTCCTGTGCACCGTTTCATGCAGCGGCGTGAACAGGAACACGATCAGAATGCCCTGCGGCAGCATCAGGACCGGCCAGAACGGCACCTTGGCCGCGATCAGCGCGCCGAGGAGGACGATCGCGCCGAGATGGAGCGCGAGGTGGACAAGGGCCGGCCCATCCGATTTGCCGGTCAGCCGGCTGCGCTCCTCATTCGTCAGCGAGGCTATCACGGAACGATGATCGATGGCTGCGTCGGGGTCGATTGCGCTCATGGGATCACGATACCCAGGGGGAATTGAGGAATTGAAGAACTGGAGAACTGGAGAACTGGAGAACTGGGGAAGCGAGGACGGATGACTCGGCTAGACACTCAATTCTTCAAATTCTTCAATTCTTCAATTCCTCAGTTCCTCAGTTCCTCAGTTCCCCAACTCCCCTCCTCCGGCCGCTACTTGTCCGGCCTTTCCAGTCGCTCCAGGAACCACTGCGTCAGCCGCACCCAGAGTTCGTCCTTTTCGCCGGAATCCTCCCAGCCATGGTCGAGGTTGGGATTGTCGTTGACCTCGATGACGAAGACGCCGTCCTTGGTCTCCTTGAGGTCGACGCCGTAGAGCCCGTCGCCGATGCATTTTGCCGCCCGCACCGCGGTTTCGACGACATGCGGCGGCGTCTGCTTCAGCGTGAACGTCTTGATGCCGCCCTGGTCGGGCTTGCCGCTGGCCTTGTGGTTGACGATCTGCCAGTGCTTCTTCGCCATCAGATAGTGCACGGCAAACAGCGGCTGGCCGCCGAGCACGCCGACGCGCCAGTCATATTCGGTCGGGATGAATTTCTGCGCGATCAAGAGATCGGAATCGTCCAGCCACTCGGTCGCGAGCTTGGTCAGCTCCGCCATGTTCTCGCATTTCTTGACACCGCGCGAGAAAGACGAATCCGGGATCTTCAGCACCAGCGGAAAGCCCAGCGTCTGCGCCGCCACTTCGAAGTCGGACGTGCCGGCGATCATCACCGTCGGCGGCACCGGCACCTTGTTGTAGGTCATCAGCTCGTTGAGATAGACCTTGTTGGTGCAGCGGATCATCGACAGCGGATCGTCGATCACCGGCATGCCTTCCTGCTGGGCGCGGCGCGCGAAGCGGTAGGTGTGGTTGGAGATCGACGTCGTCTCGCGAATGAACAGCGCGTCGTAATTGGCGAGCTTGGCGAGGTCCTTCCTGGTGATCGGCTCGACCTCGACGCCCATCTTCTCGGCGATCCTCGCCCAATAGCGCAGCGAGGAAATCTCCGACGGCGGCAGTTCCTCATGCGGGTCGACCAGCGTCGCGAACGTATAGCGCGCCGGCGTGCGGCCCTTGGTGTCGCGCCATTCGCGGTTGGTGTAGGTGTCCAGGCATTGCAGGAAGAACTCTTCCTCATCCTCGGACATGCGGGCAAGCGGCAGGAAACCGATCTTGCGGATCGAGGCCCATTCGGCGCTGTCCTTGATATGGACCTCGAGCGCCGGCGCGCGGAACCAGTCGAACAACAGCTTGGCGAAACGATCCCATACTTTCGACGGACCGATGCCGAAGAAGATCGCTACCTTGGCCGGAAAAATCCCGCCGAGATCCTTGCGGCATTTGTTCAGGGCAAGCTCGAGCTCCGGCAGCGCGTGCTCGTAGAGCTTGCGCTCCGAGAGGTCGATCATGGTCTCGACGGTCGGGATCACCCTGTGGCCGCGCGAGCCCGCGAGAAGCGAGGCGTAGTAGCCGCGGCTCTGGTAGCCGTAATTGTTCGACAGGTTGATCACCTTCGGCCGCTGGCCGCGGAACAGCGCCGGATGCGCGAGATAGTCGCGGTTGGTGATGATCTTGTGGGGTGTGGCCACCTGATCGAGATCGTTCTGCCTGCCTGTCAGGATAACCCAGGTCATTGTCTCAGCGTTTTCCCAGAGTGATTGCGGCGCGCAAACCATCGCGGCCGAACTGCGCCATATTCATGAAGATGTCGTAGGGCACCGGAATGTTCGCGGCATCGAGGATCGTTTCCTGCCTTTCATCCTCGACCCAGGGATCGTGGATCAGGATATGGTCGCCATCGTCGCCGATGGCCAGCACCCAATGCGGCACCTTCTTGCCGAACATCAGGAAGCCACTGATCAGGACCACAACCAGCTTGCCCTCGGCAAGGGCGTCACGGATGTCGCCGATGCCGAACGGACGGTAGTTGACAGGGACGCCGTAGAGTTCGGCGCGACGGCGGAAATCGACCTGGGCAAGCTCCATCACCCGGCGCTTGTCCACGCTCCTCACCGACTGGAGGAACAACGCGCCGTAAAAGGAGACGAATATCTCGGCCGCAAGTCCGCTCTCGTAGCCGGCGACCGCCAGGCCGAAAGGCTCGCAGCCGCCAGGGCCGGACATCATGAAGACTGTGGTCGCCTCGCGCCACAGGCGGATTTCCATAACCGGATCGGGCACGAAGCCAGGATCGAAATTGGCCATCGCCATCATCAGGCAGCAAGGGCCGCAGGTGAACTCGCAGGTCTGCTGGTAGAACGGCACCCTGGTCGCGGTCGGGGTGTCGCCGCGCAGCGTCTTTTCGTAGCGCAGCGCCGTGGCGCCATCCTCGTAATAATCGGGCTCGCGGCCCAGTTTTCGATAGCCGGCCTGCTCGTAGATACGAATGGCGCGATCGTTGTCCTCGCGCACTTCGAGGCGCAGCAACAGCCGGTCGTGCTCGAAGGCCGCTTCCTCGGCGGCCGCCAGCAGAAGGCGGCCGATACCGAGCCGACCGAAGAACGGGCCGACGGCGATGGAATAGAGCCGCGCCACGCCGCTGCCCTTGCGAAACAGCACCACCGCATAGCCGGCGACACGGCCCTCGTTCTCAGCCACCAGCATCTCGGCGGTTTCACGTTCGATGAACTGGCGGAAGGAGCGGCGCGAGAGCCTGTCGCCCGGAAACACCGCCTTCTCGATGGCGGCGAGGTCATCGACGTCTGACGCACGGGCCTTGCGGATCTCGGCAGGCATGCGGGCTTGGGAGAACCTCGATTGGGTTAAAGAAAACGGCCCCGGTGGATGCGTCGCGAACACCGGCCGAACCGCCAGTATTCATCAAGCGCTATCGCTCCTTGATTAGGGCTGAATTGTGACAGTTTCCGCCCCGGCTGGAAAGGGCAAAGCGTTTGAACAGGATTGCCGTTCAAAGGGCTGCCGGCCGCCGAAAAAGGCAGCCGGTTCAGCTCGATATGCCTGCCACGAGCTGGCCATAAGCGGTTTTTGCGACATCCGACAGCCGCTCCGGCGGCAACGAGCCGACGACGGCGCAAGCATAGCCTTTATCCAGCCAGTAGACCGCCTCCGGTCCGCCCCCCTCGGCAGTATAGGTGCCCTTGGACGTCGCCGACGATTCGGCGGTGACGAAGAGCGAGATGCGCTCGCCCTTGGCGTCCTCGTAGAGCAGCATCGCCGCCTTGCCCTGGCCGCCGGCCGGCAGCAGCCGGCCACCGACCAGTTGAAAGCCCTCGGCCGCCAGGTCGGGCGCAACCAGCTTCAGCCCGACTCGGTTCGACAGCCAGGCCTGGAGATGGTCCTTGTCGCTTGCCGGGACCTCGACGGCATGGCGCTTCTCGGCGGCGTAGAGGACATGGGCGGCGATCGCCTGCTCGGCGAGCTGGTCGTCGCCGTCGTCACCGCGGCTGACGCTGTCGATGCCGGCGACATAGCCGCCGAGGCCGCCCACGGCGAACACAACGGCGGCCGCGGCCGAGAGCCACCAGCGCGAACGCCAGGTCGATGCCTTTGCAGGCGCCTGGCCGAGCAATGCCTGCCGCAGCCTCGCCGGGACCGGCTCGTCCATCACGCCGGCCAGGGCGGCGCGCATGGCGGCGCGGTCGGCGATGTAGCGCGCGGACTTTGCCTTCATCTCGGGATTGGCTTCGAGCCAGGCGTCATAAGCCATGCGCTCCTCGCCCGGCAGCTCGCCGTCGAGGGCCATATGGATATCGCGTTCGGAGAAATCGCGGCGGGTCATTTCTCAACAATCCTTATCGAGCGGCGGCGCGATGTGTCGTCGAGCAATCCTCGCAATTCCTCGCGGCCGCGCGCGATGCGCGACATCAGCGTGCCGGCCGGCACGCCAAGGATGTTGGCGGCCTCGGCATAGGAAAAACCCTCGATGGCGACCATCACCAAGGCCGCGCGGCGATCGGGGCTGATCGCCTGCAAGGCATCCATTATCTCGCGCGAGGCGATGGTCTCGACCTGATCGGCGGGTGCGGCTTGGGCTTCACCGGCTTCGAGAGGCAATATCGCCGCCTCGCCGCGCCGGTTGACCTTGCGCATCTGGTCGATGAACAAGTGATGCATGATCGTAAACAGCCACCTCCGGGGGCTTTCTCCCGTCTGCCAGTTGTCGAGCCGCACAAGCGCCCGCTCCAGGCAATCCTGGACGAGGTCGTCGGCGGAATCGCGGTCGCGCAGCAGCGAGCGCGCGTAGCGCCGCAACCGCGGTATCTCGCTTAGGATCGCTGCCTTCTTGTCGTCCATGACCGCTTGTTTCGAGGTCGCTTTCCATCCGGATAGAACGCGCCTTCGCGGCGCGGTGCAAGCAGTCAGCGCGAAGCGGCCCAACCGCTGCGGTTACCCAAGCAAGAGCATAACGATGGCAGAGGCCAATTTATTCCCGCAGCAACCGACCCAGGAATTGATTGTCTTAGTTACGTAAAATACCTATAATAGATGAATTACGTATGAGGCCTGCGATGAAGCAATTCACCTTCTCAGACATGAACCGCGCTTCGGGGGAGATACTCGAAACGGCAATGATCGAGCCCGTAGCGCTCACGAAACGCGGCAAGGAGAAACTTGTCATCCTTTCAGCCAGTCAATACCGCAAGCTCGTCAGCATGCCCCATGCGGCCGCTTACACGCTCGAGGGTGCACCGAACGACGTCCATAATGAACTGATGTCCGGGCTCGAAGCGATCATAGCCGGTGAAGAGCCTGATGCTTAAGCCGGGCGACCTGCTCCGATATTATTATCTTTGGGCGCGGCAGGCGAAGGCCGGCGAGGAATCCGGCCGAAAAGCGCGCCCTGTCTGCATCGTGGTCAGAACCCCGGCTACACCTGCCGCGCTGTTCCTGTTTCCGCTCACCTCGCAAAAGCCGGACCCGTCCCGACTATACATCGCAATCAGTGAGATCGAGTGCCGCAGAGGCGGGCTCGACTTTCCCTCATGGCTAATCGTCGACGAATACAACCGCGCACAGGTCGATGAGGCGTATGATCTCGTCTCCACCAAGCCAATCGGCGCTTTCAGTCCGGCATTTGTCCGCAAGATTGCCAGCATCATCAAGCAAGCAGCAGAACAACACCGCCTGCAAGGCACTGTTCGCAGGTAACAGCGACGCGCCAGCTATCCGATTGTCGAAGCTAAGATCATGCCAAATCCGTCAGCAGGAAATCATTGCCTTTGTAGAGCAGCGGAATATCAAGCGCCTTGGCGCAGGCATAGGCAAAGCAGTCGCCCAAATTCAGATCGGCTTGATGGCCGACGGCCTTCCCATAGCGAGCGCTGGCCTCGATGGCGCGCGAACCGATCTCCTCGCCGATCGGCACATTTTCTCCGCTAATTTCCAAAATCAGCTGGTCTACCAGATCGCGAGCCTTCAGGAGAGCTTCAGCGGTCGGCTTGCGGGAACCCGCGCCGGCTCTCGCCAGAGCCTGTGTCGCCTCAAAGCGGACCATCGCGGAGACGTAGAAGTCGACAGTTCCGGAGAGCTGTTTGAACAATTCTTCCCAGCCTGGTTCCTGGTTGAGGATGGCGACGATCACCGAAGCGTCGACAAACATCAATCTTCCCACATCTCATCGGTGAATTTCTTCATGTCGAAATCGGGATTGGGCAGACCGATCTTCTTCGCCTCCGCCTGAAGCCTGACGATCCGATCGCGCAGCGGCACCTTTGCGCGATGGCGTTCCAGTTCGTGCAAAAGCGCGGTCCGCACGGCCTCGGTCTTGCTGGTCGCTTTGGTCTCGCGCTGCAATTTTGCGGCCAGCGCATCGACCTCGTCGTCGCGAATGTAGAGCGGCATGAATATCTCCTATTGGATATTCATATATTCCATTTTGAATATCCAAACAAGTCGACGCACTACGCTTCCCTCGCCGCCCTTGTCAGCAGCCGTTGATAGAACAGCCCTATGCCGATCAGCACGGCACCGAGACCGATGAAGGACAGCGCACGCAGCACGCCTTCGAGCTCCGACATGTCGAAGAGAAAGACTTTCAGCACCGCGACCGCGATCAGCGCCGCCGACGCGATGCGCAGCACCTGCGATTTCAGCCAGACGCCGGCGGTGAGCAGCGCAACGCCGATGACCAGCCAGAGCGCCGAATAAGTGTAGGTCTCGAGCTGGCCCAGCCCGCTCCACAGGGCGATGAACTCGCCCTTGAACAGGCGGCGCACCGAGAGCGTGGCATAGGCGAAGGCAAGCAGCGCGGCGATCAGCGCCAGCATCGCCGCATACCATCGCGGGCGCTTGTCGCGGACATAGAGCGCCAGCGCGCCGGCGGCGACCGCCGGCAGCAGATAGGCGAGAAACAAAAGGTTGAAGACGGGAACCGTGCCGGTCGACTCGTCCGTCAGCAGCGGGTTCAGCACCACGAAATGCTGGACGGCGATCAGGCCAGCCGAAACCACGCCGGCGGCCATCGAGCCATAGCGCAGGACCGAGCTCGGCGAACGCATGTCGATGGCGACCAGTATGGCGCCGGCGCCGAGCGCGATTAGCGTGTAGATCGCCTGTTCGGCAAGAGTGACCGTGCCGGTGTCGATGACGCCGCCATGCATGGCATGGCGCACGAGCATGGCAATGGCGAGCAGCGCGAACAGCGCCGACGCCGCCTCCATGGCAAGGCGCGGCCGGCCATTGGTGGTGCGGGCGAGTTGCCAGGCGGCGAAACCGAAGGCCAAAGCAGGCACGCCATAGCCCGGCAGCAGCCAGTTCAAGATCGGCGTCCTGGCGAGAGACGCCGCGCCGACGATGGTCGGATCGAAGGCGACGCGGCCGAGCACGGCGATCGCCGCGCCCACCGCGATCCAGCCCAGCACGGGGTAGGTGCGCCAGCGCGTTGCCAGCGCCGGGACGACAGCGGCGGCGCCGAGCAGCAGGGTCGTCCAGCCGGAGCCGAAGGCCATGTGCAGCATCAGCAGGCCGGCGACGCCGGCGCCGCCGAGCGCGAATGACACGGCCGGGCCGCCGGCCAGCGGCGGCTCCTCGGCGCGTGCGATCCATTCGCTGCCGGCGGCGAAGGCGAGCGCCAGCAACAGGGCCGGCAGCGCATAGCCGAGGTCGCGGTCGATATCGCCGAAGGTCAGCCACAGCGCCAGAAGCACCACCAGCGGCGCAATGACGCCCCAGGCCGCCCAGCAGGCTGCGCGCAAGGGAGCGGCAGCGGCGAAGCGGCGTGCCGCCCAGAAACCGGCGGCGAGGAAGATCATACCGAGCGCGACGCCGATGCGGAACGTCAGCGCGTCGGACGACGCCAAAGGCTGAGCGTCGAGCCCGACATCGAGCGCATCCGCCCCGATCGTGGCGGGCGGAATGATGCCGAGATAGATTAGCACGGTCGCGATGCCGGCGGCAAAGACCAGCGGAAGCGCGGGCGGCCGATAGAGCGCCGCAGCGACCAGCGCGGCCAACAGGATCGCCCCGTGCAAGGCATCGCCGGCGCTAGCAAAGGCCGGATCGACGGACAGGGCCAGCGCGCTCAGGGCGATGAAGAAGCCGGGCACGATCGAAGGCCAGTCGAAGCCGCGCACCGTATCGTCGCGGCCAGTAACCAAGAAAAGGCCGAGCCAGACGAAAGCCAGCACGGCCAGCGTCGCCAGGCTGATGAACAGGACGGCGGCGAGGTTCACCTCCGGCGCGTCGACCATATAGAGAATGGTCCAGATGCCGGTGCCGGCAAAGGCCGCAGCCACCAGCGCCTTCCAGTCGCGAATGCGGGCGATTGCCGCCGTGGCGGCAAGCACGATCGCGAGATAGACGAACAAGGCCCAGGGATTGGGTGCTTCCGAGGCGACCAGCGCCGGCGTGACCATGGCGCCGACGAGGCCGATGCCGGCCAACGCCAGGCCATGCAGGAGCGAAGCGCCAATGGTCGCGACGCCGATGACGCCAAGCAGCGCGAAGGCCGTCGCCGGACCGATGAAGCCATAGATGCCGTGCGCCGCATAGACCGTGCCGAACAGGATGAAGGCGCCCGCCCCGGTCAGAATCGCGGGAATGTAGGCGCCGGCGGCGCCCTGCACCGGCACCCTGAAGCCGGTGCGGCGGATGAATTCGGCGCCGGCAATCAGCACCAGGCCGAGGATGCCGGCCATGGCGAGGCGCACGCCGGGGCCGAAAATGCCGGCCTCGATGGTGTAGCGGATCAGGAACAGGCCGCCCAGCGCCAGCGCGATGCCGCCGACCCAGACTGCCCAGCGCGTGCCCAGCGCTGTTTCGACATCGGTTTGGCGCGCCGCCTTGGGGGCCGCGGGAGATCCGGCTGCGGGCGTTTCGACCACGGAAGCAGCGTGCGCCGGCTCGGCCGTCCCGGCGGATTGCGCGGGGACCGTCCTGCCCTTCGTCCAGGGTCCGGCCACGGCCTCGCTTTCGGCATTCTCGGGCGTCGCGGCGATCTCCTCGGCCACGGTCGCGCCATCCGCCAACGGCGCGGCAGGCGCTGCCTTGGCCTCCTCAGGAAGACCTTCCTGCGCCGCGTCCGCCGGCTTGGGCGCCGATAGCGAAGCGCCCGACTGCACCAGCCCGCGCAGCACAGCCAATTCGCGCTCGACCAGCGCAATGCGGTTCTGCTGTCGTGACACGATGACGAAAAGAGCTATGACGGCGGCAATGGCGATCAGGCTGAAAAACATGGCGGTTTCCCTCAAAACCAGGCCAGTCGTGGCCAAAGAATGCGGCAATGAGACGGCTGGTGCAAATCAGCGTCTTGCCGGCTAAAGGCGCCTCGCGCCGAAACGGAATCAGGCGACGCGCCTTTAGTCATTGTTTTGGTGCATGTCGTTCCCCCAAAACCGCTGCGCACCTTTAGGCGGCATGCACTGACAAGATCGAGCATGTTTTGTGGCCGATTGCCAGCAACTTGCCGGTTTATCCAATGTCGGGTCGCCGAGGCGCCGGCATTGCCGGCGAGATTACGTGGCCTCTGCCGCGGAATACTCATGCTATTCTCGCGCGGGCGAAGAAAATGCCGCGAGGTGACGGATGCCGCAAAAAAGCGCTGGCCTGCTGATCCACAGGCGCACCGCCGGTGTGTTCGAATTCCTGCTCGTCCACCCGGGCGGGCCGTTCTGGGCCAGAAAGGATGAAGGCGCGTGGACCATCCCGAAAGGACTGATCGGCGACAACGAGGATGATCTCGAGGCCGCCAAGCGGGAAGCCGAAGAAGAGCTCGGCGTCGCAGTCAACGGTGATTTCCGGCCGCTCGGCAGCTACAAGCAGCCCGGCGGCAAGATCGTCATCGCATGGAGCGTCGAAGCGGATATCGATACGGATGCCGTCAGGAGCAATATGTTCACGATGGAGTGGCCGCCAAAATCGGGGACCATGAAAGCGTTTCCTGAAGTCGACAAGGCCGGCTGGTTTTCGCTGCCCGAAGCCGGCGTCAAAATTCTCAAGGGCCAGCGCGCCATGCTCGACGATTTCCTGGAGCGACGCGGCGCCGAATAGGCGGCTGCCTCGCTATCCTGCCTCGCCCGCAATCGCCCTCACCGCCGCATGATGCCGGCGCAGGGCGGCGAGGAAGCCGGCGCGGGCGTCGGGCGGCTCGAGGCCACGAGGCTCGTAGACGTGACGGGTGAAGAAGAAGCCGCTCAGCCGGAACGCGTCCTCCAGGGCCGCCGCATCGGCGCGCAGGCCGGAGCCGCGCTGCAGGAAGGCCGGCAGCGCCAGCATCTTGTCGTGCCAGGGCGCGCCGGCCTCGCGCGACACGGCGCGCCCGGATTTCGGAGAGACATAGGCGAGATCCTGCCTGGTGCCGGTCGCCGCGCATTGGCTGAGATCGAGGCCGAAGCCTAGTTCATCGAGGATGAGCAGCTCGAAACGCGCTACCAGCTCTCCCGCCGCGTCGGCATCATCGAGATGCGAGATCATCACGGCAAGCGCCTCATAAAGGCCGCCATGGGCGTCGCGCTCGGGCAGGAGCCTGAGATGCGCGGCCATGGTCTGCAGGCCGTAGACGGCGACGGCGCTGTCCATCAGCCGCGCGGCGTTCATCTCGATCGCTTCGGCCTGGAAGATGCCGAGATGCTCGTCGAGCCGCGCCCGCCACAGAAGGTCGACGCGGTTGCCGGGCTGCAGCACCGGTTGCTGCTTGCGCGAGCGCCCGCCCCGCACCAGACCGAGATGGCGGCCATGGGCACGCGTCATCACCTCGAGGATGGCGCTGGTTTCGCCATGCTTGCGAGTGCCGAGAACGATTCCCTCGTCGCGCCATTCCATGAGACGAGCTTTTCACCCGTTGAGCGGCGAAATCAAGTTGGATGCTGAACGTGGCTTCTCAGAAGAACCCTGCACAGACAGCTAATTCCGGCTAGTATGGAATGCATCTGATCAAAGGAACGATCATGCCCGGACCATCGAGCAACGATACCCATCGATACAGCGCCATACCGGGCGGCGTTATCACAGTGGCCGAAACGATCAGGGTGTCCGAGAGCGATTTCAGGCGAATCCTCGAACTGCTTGATCATAGCCCACGGCCCAACGCGAAATTGCGGGCCGCCATCGCGGCGCTACCCAGTCCAATTTGACGCGGTGACGATTGGGGCTAGTTCTCCGACACAGGGATTTTGAAAGGTTGCCGTTTGTCTTGGTGCAAGATTTTCCGTTCATTTCCGTGAAATCAGCGCAAACGCCGGGGATTGGTTGAAGCCGCCCCAACCTCGTCATTCTATGGCGGAGCAAGGAGCGAAGCGACGCGCGCAGACCATAGAATCCATGCCGCGACTTGGAAGCGCCGCCACGGTGCAGAATTGCTCCGTTGCACGCCTTGGCGAAGGTAACGGCATGGATTCCAGGGTCTTCGCGACGGAGCTTCGCTCCTGCTCCGCCCTGGAATGACGATCGCGATGGGCGTTTCGGCCAATCTCCAACGCATGCCACCTGCCAACGCAAACAGAGCCGACCGGTCAAAATCCCTGTGTAGTGCCTCTAGCGAGCCATGCCCCACATTTTTGCCAACGGCCTATAGCCTCACGCAAACTTTGCGTGATCGGCAAGCACTTCGTCGATCACGTTGCGCTGCCTTTCCGCCTCCGCCTGGTTGGCGTCGTGGCCGGCGACGGTGATCAGCGCCTTCCACAGCGTCCAGCCGCGGCCGCGCGCCCAGGTGGCGTCGTCGACGTCGATGCGGGTGCGAAACGCCTCGCGGCTTTCGCCTTCGAAGAATGTCCAGGTTACAGCAAGATCGCAGGACGGGTCGCCGACGCCGGAGGTGCCGAAATCGATGACGGCGCTCAAGCTGCCGTCCTCGACCAGAAGATTGCCCGAGGCGACATCGCCGTGAAACCAGACCGGCGAGCCATGCCAGGTGGCGGCAAGCGCTGCCTCCCACACGGCGGTTGCGGCTTGCGTGTCGATCCGACCTTCGAGCGCGGCGATGGCTTGCCTCGCCTCGCCGTCATAGACGTTCAGCGATCCACCGCGATGGAAATTGTGCTGGCCGGGTGCAGGCCCATCCGTCATGTCGATGCCTCGCAGCGCGACGAGGAAATCGGCGAGCGAGACTGCGAAGGCGTTGAGATCGTCGATGCGCGCACTCCTGGCCGTCTCGCCGTCGATCCAGCGATAGACCGACCAACGCCAGGGATAGCCCTCGGCCGGCTCGCCCATGGCGAGAGGCATAGGAATGGGCAGCGGCACATGAGGGGCGAGTTTCGGCAGCCAGCGATGCTCCTTCTCGACCTGCAGCGAATAGGAGGCCGCGCTCGGCAGCCTGACCGTCATTTCGTCGCCAAGATGGAAGGTGCGGTTGTCCCAGCCGCCGAAAGCGACCGGGCTGACCGGCAGATGCCGCCATTGCGGAAACTGCGCATCGACCAACCGGCGGACGAGTTCGGTATCGATGGTTATCTTTGGATTATGCAATGTCGCTGACCCGTTTGTCGGGCATTTATCAATGGGGAAACTCCAGCCCCATCTCGCGGTAGCGCTCGGGGTCGTCGCCCCAATTCTCGCGCACCTTCACGAACAGGAAGAGGTGCACCTTCTGCTCCAGAATGGCAGCGATCTCCATCCGCGCGGCTTGTCCGATGGCGCGGATCGTCTCGCCCTTGTGGCCGAGCACAATCTTCTTCTGGCTGTCGCGCTCGACATAGATGACCTGCTCGATGCGGACCGAGCCGTCCTTCTTCTCTTCCCATTTCTCGGTCTCAATATGCGAGGAATAGGGAAGCTCCTGATGCAGCCTCAGATAAAGTTTTTCGCGCGTGATCTCGGCCGCGAGCTGGCGCATCGGCAGGTCGGAGATCTGGTCCTCCGGATAGTACCAGGGACCGGCGGGCAACGTCTCCGCGAGATAGTCGAGCAGGTCCTTGCAGCCGGAGCCGGTCAGCGCGGAGACCATGAAAGTGCGCTTGAAGGGCACGCGTTCGTTCGCGGTCGCGGCCAAGGCGAGAAGCGTCTCCGGCTTGACGCGGTCGACCTTGTTGAGAACCAGAAGCATCGGCTGCCTGACGTCCTTCAGCCGGTCGAGGATGGCATCGGCATCGCCCTTGATGCCGCGCTCGGCGTCGATCAGCAGCACTACGATATCGGCATCCTTGGCGCCGCCCCAGGCGGTGGTCACCATCGCCGTGTCCAGCCGCCGCTTCGGCTTGAAGATGCCCGGCGTGTCGACGAAGACGATCTGCGCGTTGTCATGCGTGGCAATGCCGCGCACGATGGCGCGGGTGGTCTGCACCTTGTGGGTGACGATCGACACCTTGGCGCCGACCAGCTGGTTGACCAGCGTCGACTTGCCGGCGTTGGGCGCGCCGATCAGCGCTACGAAACCGGAGCGCGTCGCGGGGGCTTGAGTGGTTTCCGTTTCTGTCATGCCGCGCTCCATACGCCTTCGCGCAGCAAAAGAGTAGCCGCCGCGGCCTGCTCGGCCTCGCGCTTGGAGCGGCCGCTGCCGACGGCGGGCGCGAAAGAGCCGACTTTTACGCTGACCGTGAACACCGGGTCGTGGTCCGGTCCGTCACGGCCGTCGATATGGTAGGCCGGCACGGCGCCGGCGGCCGCCTGATGCGCCCATTCCTGCAATTCGGTCTTGGCGTCGCGCCGCGCAGCGCCCATCGCCTGCGAGCGCGGCTGCCAGTAGCGGTGGATGAACGCGCGCGCCGCATCCATTCCCCCGTCGAGATAGAGCACGGCGATCAGCGATTCCAGCGCATCGGCGCGCAGATTGGTGCGCTTGCGTCCCTCGAGATTGCGGACATCGGAACCGGCGCGCACCAGTTCCGGCAGGCCGATCTGTTCGGAGATTTCCGACAGCGCCTCGGCATTGACCAGCGCGTTGAGGCGCAGCGAAAGCTCGCCTTCGGCGGCATCGGGAAAGGAGGCGAGCAGCATGTCGGCCACGACGAGGCCGAGGACGCGGTCACCCAGGAATTCGAAACGCTCGTAGTCGACGCCGGCATGGGTCGAACGGGCGCTGGCATGGGTCAGCGCCCGCTGCAGGCGCTGGCGGTCGGCGAAGACATGGCCGGTGCGCTCGACAAGCGCTTCGGCAAGGGCATCGGCGGTCAAACGCTTGCTGGCCGCCATCGCTCTAGTGGACGAAATGGAACAGGCGCCCGGCGCGCATCAACGACGGCCACTTCCAGATCTCGAGCGGGCTCGCCTTGCCGGCGATCGAGAAGAAGATGAGGTTGGCGCGGCCGACAAGGTTCTCGGCCGGCACATAGCCGACGGCGAAGCGGCTGTCGGAGGAATTGTCGCGATTGTCGCCCATCATGAAATAGTGCCCGGGCGGCACGACGAATTCGCGCGTGTTGTCGCCGATCGAATCGGAATTGATGTCGAGCGTGTCGTAGCTGACGCCGTTCGGCAACGTTTCGCGGTAGACATCGATCGGCCGGTTCTCCTCGGTGACGTCGGGATTGTCGATCTGGCCGGTCTTCACGCGCGGCACGCCGACGTCATTGATGAAAAGCTGGCCGTCCTTCACCTGGATCTTGTCGCCGGGCAGGCCGACGACGCGCTTGATATAGTCGACCGACGGATCCGGCGGGAACTTGAACACCACCACGTCGCCGCGCTTGGGCTCGGAACCCCAAATGCGGCCCGAGAAGAGATCGGGACCGAAGGGCAACGAGTAACGCGAATAGCCATAGGCCCATTTCGTGACGAAGAGATAATCGCCTTCCAGCAGCGTCGGCCGCATCGAGCCGGAGGGAATGGAGAAAGGCTGGAAGAGCAGCGTGCGGATGACGAGCGCGAGCAGCAGAGCCTGGATGATGACGGAAAAGGTCTCACCAAGCCCGCCGGATTTCTTCTGCGATTTTTCAGCCACGCTCATGTCGTCCTCGATTGTGCGATGTTGGTATAGAGTCTCGGCGGGCGCTGGGCAACGTCATGCCGCTCGTGGTCAGATGGAATCAATGTGGCGCTTGTTCGGCGGGCACCGCCTCGATGATCACAAAGGCTTGAGCAAGCGGGAAATCGTCGGTGATGGTGAGATGAATGAGGGCGCGGTGGCCTTTCGGCAGGATTTTCTCCAGCCTGGCCGCGGCGCCGCCGGTCAGAGCCATGGTCGGCGCGCCGCTCGGCAGGTTGACCACGCCCATGTCGCGCCAGAACACGCCCTCGGCCATGCCGGTACCCAACGCCTTGGCGCAGGCCTCCTTGGCGGCGAAGCGCTTGGCATAGGAAGCCGCGCGGGCGGCACGATTTTCCGACTTGGCCTGCTCGACCTCGGTATAGATGCGCTGGACGAAGCGCTGGCCGTGCCGCTCCAGCGATTTCTCGATACGTCTGATGTCGATCAGGTCGCTGCCGATGCCGATGATCATTCCGCCGGCACTTCCCGTCCGCCCTGCCGCGATTTCTTCTCGGCACGCTCGGCCATGCGCTTCCGGCGCTGCTCGCGAAACACCGTCATGCCCCAGCGCGTGATGGCGTAGAACACGAGCCCGAAGACCAGGCCGAGCGGCACCGCGCCGATCAGCATCGGCTCCAGAATGGGGTGCCAGAGCTTGGCGAAGGAAAGCTTATGCATCATTTCGCCCAGATGCTCGGGCGGGCCGTGCTTCGGCAGATGCTCATGCAGCAGCAGCTTGCCGGTCTCCCAGGACGCGCCCCACAAAAGCGGGAAGGTCAGCGGATTGCCGAAGAACACCGCGCCGAGTGCTGCCGCGACCAGATTGCCGGCGATAATCCAGCACAGCACGGCGGCGACGATGAAGTGGAAGCCAAGCGGGAAGAAGGAGGCGAAAACGCCCGCGGCGACGCCGGCGGCGACGGAATGCGGCGTCGCCTTCAGCCGCAGGATGCGTTTGGAGAAATACTGCACGGAACGCGAGAACGAGCGGCGCGGCCAAAGATAAGTACGCACCTGTTCCAGGAAGCCATCAGGCTCTCGGCGTCGAAAAAGCACTCTGTTCCAGTTCCCGGTCCAATACGCGCTGCCCCTGCCCACCGGGTCGCGCCAACATATCTTGCGCTTCGATGGCGCAGAAAGGCAACAAGCTTTGATATAGCGACGACCGGGCCGCGCAACAACGAACGCCGCCGCGATGGTCTGCCGCAGGCTGTAACAACAGCGTCATTCTGGCGAAACTGAGGAAAACAACCGGGATGCGGAGCCGATGATCACCATTCGACCGGCGCGGGCCGAGGACGCCGGGGCGCTGCCGCGGATCGAACAGTCCGCCGGACAGGCGTTCCGCGCCATTGCGGAACTGGCGTGGCTCGCTGACGGCGACAATATCAGCGTCGAGCGGCACCGCGCGCTGATCGCCGCCGGCGCATGCTGGGTTGCCGCAGACGAGAAGGACCGACCGGTCGGCTTCCTGAGCGCCGGGATCGCGGGCGATGCGCTGCATATCTGGGAGTTGGACGTGCGCCTCGACCGGCAGGGCCAAGGCATCGGCCGCGCGCTGCTCGAACGGGCGGTCGCGGATGCCGGGCGGCGCGGACTGGCGGCGGTGACGCTGACCACGTTTCGCGCCGTCGCCTGGAACGCGCCCTTCTATCGCAAGGCCGGATTTCGCATCCTGGAAGACGTCGAGATCGACGAACGGCTGGCAAGCCTGCTCGACGACGAGGCCAGGCACGGCATGCCTTCGGACCAGCGCTGCGCCATGCGGCTCGATCTCAGCCGAGCCGATACTCGCTGACCTCGACCAGATTGCCGTCCGGGTCGCGGAAATAGACCGACATCATCTTGCCGCGCGCGCCGGTGCGTTCGACCGGACCGACTTCGATCGCCACGCCATTGGCCTCGAGGCTGGCCTGGACCTCAGCAAGCGGCACGGCCGACACGAGGCAGAAATCGCCGGAACCCGGCGTCGGCGCCTTCGCCTTCGGCTCGAAGGTGCGACCGACTTCGTGCAGGTTGATCTTCTGCGAGCCGAACAGAAGCGCGGTCGGCCGGTTCGCTTCGTCGAGCCGCCGCATGCCAAGCACCCGCCGGTAGAAGTCGCAGGTCGCTTCCAGCGAGCGGACCGTCAGCACGAAATGGTCGATCCCGGCGATCATTGTCGCCTCGGCGCACGTCTTCGGCAAAGAGGTTCAAACGACGCGCTGAAGTATCTGTTTTCATACATCGCGATGTCAGATGTTGCGGCTTCCCGGCTTAACGGCTGGAATCGCGGCAAGTTCCGGCGGCAGGCGGTCGGCGGGATAGGCCGGCACTTCATATTCGGCAAGCGCGATCAGCGGCACGCCGACATCGGTCTTGCCGGCCGAGCGATCGATGATGCAGGCGGCCGCCACGACCTCGGCGCCAAGCTCGCGCAGGCAGTCGATGGTCTCGCGGATCGACAGGCCGGTGGTGACGATGTCCTCGACGATGACCACTCGCGCGCCTTCGGCGATCTCGAAGCGGCGCAACCTGAATTCGCCCCCTTCCCGCTCGACCCAGATCGCCGGGACGCCGAGATGGCGCGAGGTCTCATAGGCCGGGATCAGGCCGCCGATGGCCGGGCCGACGACGTAGTCGATCCCGCCCGGCACCGCCTTGCGGATCTTCTCGGCGAGCGCCTTGCAGAGACGCTCGGTCTTGTCGGCATGCATGAAGACCCGCGCCTTCTGCAGGAAGACCGGGCTGCGCAGGCCGGACGTCAAGATGAAATGACCTTCGAGGACGGCGCCGGCCTCGCGGAAAATGCCCAGCACTTCGTCGGTGTTCATTGTTCGGTCCCCCTTGGCGAATGGTGAATGGTGAATGGTAGTGAGAGCACCTTCTATTCACTATTCACTATTCACTATTCACTATTCACTATTCACTATTCACTATTCACTATTCACTATTCACTATTCATCCATTCACACGCCGCGCATCGCTGACGCTCGAATTGTCCTTGAGCTGCGACAGCAGCCGATTGAGATGCTTCAGGTCCCAGACCTCGAGATCGATCAGCATCTCGGTGAAATCGGGTGCGGTGCGTATCATCGACAGCGTGTGGATGTTGGCGTCGTTGGATGCGACGACCTGGGCGATGTCGGCCAACGAACCCGGCGCATTGATGGCGGTGACCGAGATGCGCGCCGGAAAACGTTCCTTGGTGCGCTCGTCGATGTCCCAGCGCACGTCGATCCAACGCTCGGGCTGGTCGTCGAAGGCCTGCAAAGCCGGCGACTGGATCGGATAGATGGTGATGCCGGTGCCGGGCTGGATGATGCCGACGATGCGATCGCCGGGCACGGCACCCTCGGGCGCGAAACGCACCGGCAGGTCGCCGCGCACGCCGCGGATCGGCACCGCGCCGTCGCGCTGCTGGTCCTTGTCCTTCTTCGCGGCGCGGGTGCCCGGCATCTGGAACAGCATGCCGGCGGCGTTGCGGATCTTCGACCAGCCCTCCTCGCGCTGCTTGGGCGCCGCGACGGTGACACGCTCATCCTTGTAGTCAGGGAAGACCGCTTTCATGACGTCGGTGGAGCTTAGCTCGCCGCGGCCGACCGAGGCCAGCACGTCCTCGATATCCTTGCGCGCCAGCCGGTGCAGCACCGGCTTCAGGCTCTCCTTGGTGAATGTCTTGCCGGCGCGCTCGAAGGCTCGTTCCAGGATGCGGGCGCCGAGGCCGGAATATTGCTTGCGGATCGCGTTCTTGGTGGCGCGGCGGATGGCGGCGCGCGCCTTGCCGGTGACCACGACCGATTCCCAGGCGGCGGGGGGCACCTGCGCCTTGGAGCGGATGATCTCGACCTCGTCGCCATTCTTCAATTCCGTCATCAGCGGCATGATGCGGCCGTTGACCTTGGCGCCGACGCAGGTGTCGCCGACATCGGTGTGGACGGCATAGGCGAAATCGATCGGGGTGGCACCGCGCGGCAGCGCGATCAGCATGCCCTTGGGCGTGAAGCAGAACACCTGGTCCTGGAACAGCTCCAGCTTGGTGTTCTCGAGGAAATCCTCCGGATTGTCGCCTTCGGCCAGTTGCTCGATAGTGCGCCGCAGCCAGGCATAGGCGTTGGTCTCCCTGGAGATCGCATGGCCCGCGCCGTTCATCTTGCCGCCGGTATCCTTGTAGATCGAATGCGCGGCGACGCCATATTCGGCTATCTTGTTCATCTCCCTGGTGCGGATCTGCAATTCGACGCGCTGGCGCGACGGGCCGACGATGGTGGTGTGGATGGAACGGTAGTCGTTCTGCTTGGGCGTTGAGATGTAATCCTTGAACCGGCCAGGCACCATCGACCAGGTGGTGTGGATAGCGCCAAGCGCGCGATAGCAGTCGTCGACCGAATCGACCACGACGCGGAAACCGAAGATGTCGGAGAGCTGCTCGAAGGAGAGCGCCTTGGCCTCCATCTTGCGGAACACCGACCACGGTTTCTTCTGCCGGCTCTTCACGCTCGCCTTGATGTCGTGTTTTTCGAACAGGCCAGACAGCGCCGTCTCGATCTCCTGCAGGACGCCCCTGTTGCGCTCGAAAATCTCGGCAAGCCTCGCAGTAACAGCGCGGTAAGCCTCCGGATTTATGTAGCGGAAGGCTATTTCCTCCAACTCCTCGCGCATGCCCTGCATGCCCATGCGCCCGGCCAGCGGCGCATAGATCTCCATCGTCTCCTCGGCGATGCGCAGGCGCTTGGCTTCCGGCATATGGTCGAGGGTGCGCATGTTGTGCAGGCGGTCGGCGAGCTTGACGAGCAGAACGCGGACGTCCTCGGAGATCGCGAGCAGGAGCTTGCGCAGGTTCTCCGCCTGCTCGGCCTTTTTCGAGACCAGATCGAGCTTCTTCAGCTTGGTGAGGCCCTCGACCAGCTTGCCCATCTCGGGGCCGAAGAGCTCGTCGATCTCGGCGCGGGTCGCGGTCGTATCCTCGATCGTGTCATGCAGCAGGGCAACGGCGATGGTCGCCTCGTCCATATGCATATCGGTGAGGATGGCCGCGACTTCGAGGGGATGCGAGAAATAGGGATCGCCCGAGGCGCGCTTCTGGTGGCCATGCTTCTGCATGGCATAGACGTAGGCCTTGTTGAGCAGCGCCTCGTTGACGTCAGGCTTGTAGCGCTGGACGCGCTCGACAAGCTCATACTGACGCATCATGGGCGGGATCTCGCGGTGCTGAAATGATTGATGCGCCGCACCGACGTGCGACGCATCTCATAGATAGCCACGAAACCTAGGATACGGAAGTCCCGGATGGTTGATCCAACCCGGACAAAAGCACTTAGTAGTCGTCGCTCTTTTCCGGCGGCACCAGACCTTCGATGCCGGCGAGCAGGTCTTCCTCGCTCATGCGGTCGAAAGTGACGTTCTCCTCGGCGTCGTCGGCGTCGGCGGCAACGGCGGTCGCACCGGTCTGGTCGGCGATCGCCTCGCCCTCGGCTTCCGGCTCGTCGACCTCGACATGCTTCTGCAGCGAGTGGATCAGGTCTTCCTTGAGGTCGTCGGGAGACAACGTCTCGTCGGCGATCTCGCGCAGCGCGATGACCGGGTTCTTGTCATTGTCGCGCGGAACGGTGATCTGCGCGCCCTGGCTGATCTGGCGGGCGCGATGGCCGGCGAGCAGCACGAGTTCAAAACGGTTGTCGACCTTGTCGATGCAATCTTCAACGGTTACGCGGGCCATGGACTGCCCCTTTCATGCGATGGATTTGATGGAAAGCTGGCGCGCTCCATAACGCGGGCGCGGCCGAAATACAAGCTTTATGGCGCCAGCGTCAGCTTGGCGGGCCGTTGCCCGGCTCATCATCGCGCCACGCCGTGAAGCTACCCACATAGTGGCGATCACAATTGCTTGCAACACAGGGCCATGCCCTTGGATATCCATAAATTGCGCGTTATCTCGGAGGTGACGGTACAAAGGTCCATTTGCCGGACCTATTCGTCAAACGCTTTTAGACGACAAAAATTTTCGAAAGGAATGTTTTTCAATGTTCGATCCCCGTGAAAAGATCGCTCTTTTCATCGATGGCGCCAATCTCTATGCCACGTCCCGCGCGCTGGGCTTCGACATCGACTACCGCAAGCTCCTGTCGAGCTTCCAGAAGCGCGGCTACCTGCTGCGCGCCTATTATTACACCGCGCTGGTCGAGGATCAGGAATATTCGTCGATCCGGCCGCTGATCGACTGGCTCGACTATAACGGCTTCAAGGTGGTGACGAAGCCCGCCAAGGAATTCACCGATTCGACCGGCCGCCGCAAGATCAAGGGCAACATGGACATCGAGTTGACCGTCGATGCGTTGGAGCTCGCCGATGTCGTCGACCATTATGTCATCTTCTCCGGCGACGGCGACTTCCGCACGCTGGTCGAAGCGCTGCAGCGGCGCGGGCGCAAGGTGTCGATCATCTCGACCATGGCCTCGCAGCCGCCGATGATCTCCGACGATCTGCGCCGCCAGGCCGATCATTTCATCGACCTGATGACGCTGAAGAGCGAAGTCGGCCGCGATCCGTCCGAGCGGCCGGCGCGCCGCCCAGAACCCGCCGAAGTCGACGAGGAAGATTATTGACGGGCGGCGGCCTTGATCGCCGCGCCCTCCCCCGAGCCCAGCCGTGACTGCCCGCTTTGCCCGCGGCTGCATGATTTCATCGCCGCCTGGCGCGAGCGCGAGCCGAGCTGGTTCAACGCGCCAGTGCCGACCTTCCTGCCGCCGGAGGGTGAAGATTCAGTCCGCCTCTTGATCGTCGGGCTGGCGCCCGGCCTGCGCGGTGCCAACCGCACGGGGCGCCCCTTCACCGGCGACTATGCCGGCGAACTGCTCTACGGCACGCTGATCGCGCACGGTTTTGCGCGCGGCGAATTCAAGGCCAGGCCCGATGACGGCTTGCAACTCGTCGGCACGGCCATCACCAATGCGGTGCGCTGCGTGCCGCCGGAGAACAAGCCGGTGGGCGCCGAGATCGCCACTTGCAGGACTTTTCTCAAGCCGACCGTCGCGCGCTTTCCCAACCTGCGCGCTATCCTGACGCTGGGTTCGATCGCGCATCAATCGACGGTGCGGGCGCTGGGTGAGCGCGTCGCGGCCTTTCCGTTCCGCCATGGCGGGAGGCAGCAAGCCGGCGGCATCGCGCTGTTTTCCAGCTACCACTGCTCACGCTATAACACCAATACGGGCGTGCTGACGCAGGAGATGTTCGTCAGCGTGTTCAAGGAAATTGCGGCGTTCTTGAAGAGCTAGATTCAGGCGCTTCAGCGGTCCAACTCCCGACTCATACCGGCAGCAGCGCATGCGGCTTCACATCGCCGATCGAGGCATAGGTGTGCGTCTCCTTCACGCCAGGCAGCGCGAGGATGACCCGCGTCAGAAAATCCTGATAGGCGGCCATTTCCGAAATTCGCGCCTTCACCAGATAGTCGAAGCCACCGACGACCATGTGGCACTCTAGAACCTCGGGCGCCTTGGTCACCGCCTCGGCGAAGCGTTCGAAAATATGCGGCGCCGTGTGGTCGAGGCGTACCTCGATGAAGACGAGCGTGCCGCGTCCGATCTTGGCGGGGTCGAGCACGGCCCTGACCGCGGTGATGTAGCCTTCGCGGAACAGCCGCTTCACCCGCTGGCTGGTGCCGGTCGGCGACAGGCCGACACGCGCCGCCAGATCAAGCGTGGTGCGACGCCCGTCCTCCTGCAGGAGCCGAAGAAGATTACGGTCGACCGCGTCGAGATCGCTTGCTTCAGGATTCACGCCAAATCTGCCCCTAATCTGCGAGTTTCACTCGAATTTCGAGAAAAGAGCGTATTTTGCCACGGGCTTTTCGGCAATAGCCTGCGCTTCCATCGCTTTCTGCGGAGATGCTCTTCGCTGGCGATGTCACGACGGCGGCGGAACATGGCGGACGCGCGAGACTCAGGAAACTCCAGGCTGGCGATCATCGCGGGCCTGACCATGATCGGCATCTACGCAATCCAATTCGTCGCCGCCCGCTTCAGCCTCAGGGAGCACCTGACGGCGACGGATCTGGCCGCCTTGCGTTTTGGCGGCGCGGGGGCGGTCTTTCTGCCGATCGTCTGGCGCGGCGGCCTCGCAGGCATGAGGGCGCTTGGCTGGCGACGGGCCTTGGCCTTGGCGGCGCTGGCCGGATTGCCTTATCCGCTGATCATCAATTGGGGCCTGGCCTATGCCCCTGCCGTCCATGCGGCAGCGCTTTGTCCAGCGTCGATCGTCTTCTTTTCGTTCCTGCTGTCACGCATCGTTTTCAATGACGGCGCTTCGCGGCAACGGACCATCGGGGTCCTCGCGATTGTCGCCGGCCTGTCGCTGTTCATCGCGCCGGCGCGCGACGGCACCGGCGGCGTTCTCTTCGGCGATATGCTTTTCATCGGATCGGGCCTGATGTTTTCGGCCTATGCCGTTCTTGTCAGGCGCTGGCGTGCCGATCCGGTCACGGCGACGGCCGCGGTGGTACTTCTGTCGTGCTTGCCGTTGCCGGTTCTCTATTTCGTCGCACCAAGCCATATCCATGCCGCGGCCGCCACGGAGATCATCAGTCAGATCGTGATCCAGGGGATTCTGGCCGGCGCAGCAGCCATGTTCCTCTATACCTACATCGTCCGGCAACTGGGGCCGCAGACGGCATCGCTGTTCCTGCCCGGCATACCCATCGCCACCGTGGCTGTCGGCATGGCGGTACTCGGCGAAACGCCGATGACGATCCAGTTCGCAGCCATTGCCATCATGGCCGCCGGGATGGGCTTGTCAGCGATCGGAGGGCGGATTGCCTGTAGACGTCTTAATGCACCGGCGCCGGGAGGATCGTGAGCCTTCAGCGATACGGCAAGCGATTCAAGGGCCGGCAATTCAAGGCGTCGGCGCAAACAACTTCGCCAGCGTCTCGCGGCTGCCCTTCAGGACGTTGAGATCGACATCGCCTTCGATGCCGTCGACGCGGCCCATATTGTGATACTGCCAATAGGTCCAGTCGTTCTCGCGCGGCCTCATCGCCAGCGAACGCAACCAGCGCCGGCGGTTAAGGATGCTGCCGGAATAGGCGTCTGCCGCCTCGTCGGCCAGATAGAAAACCGCCTGCTTGCCGAATGCCGTCTCGACCGGGCCGAGGAAAGCGGCAAGCTCGGCGTTCAGTTGCTGCGGCGACGGGCGCTGCGGGCAATTGCCGCCGAACTCGATGTCGACCACCGGCGGCAAAAGCGGCTCGCCGCGCGGCACCTCCGAGATGAAGTTCCTCGCCTGATCGGCGCCTGGCCGGCAGAAGGTGAAGAAGTGATAGGCGCCGACCGCCAGGCCGGCCGCCCGCGCCTCGCGCAGATTGGTCGCGAACAGGGTGTCGACATGGGTGCCGCCTTCGGTCGCCTTGATGATGGCGAAGGCGACATCGTCGGCCGCGACACGGGGCCAGTCGATCTTTCCCTGATGATGCGAGACATCGATGCCGCGGATCGGAAACTTGCCGCGGTCCGGCGAAAAGCCGCGGAACCAGAAGAAGGCGCCCGCCGCGACGGCACTGGCGACAACCGCGACGGCAAGGCCCCAGAAAACAATCCGCTTGCCCAAGACCATCCCCTGTCGGAAGGTGCCGGACCGGAGAACCGGCCGGTGGCTTTTTCCAGGCGGCCGACGCTGCTAGCCCCAGAGGCTCAGCCGCGCTCCTTCAGCAGCCGGCCCTTCTCGCGCGACCAGTCGCGCTGCTTCTCGGTCTCGCGCTTGTCGTGCAGCTTCTTGCCTCGCGCAACGGCGAGCAGCAGCTTGGCGCGGCCGCGGTCGTTGAAATAGATTTTCAGCGGCACCAGCGTCATGCCCTCGCGCTCGACGCTTTGCGAGAGCTTGGCCATCTCGCGCTTGGAGACCAGCAATTTGCGGCGGCGGCGCGGCTCGTGGTTGAAGCGGTTGGCCTGCAGATATTCCGGCAGATAGGAATTGATCAGCCAGATCTCGCCGCCCTCGGTCGAGGCGTAGCTCTCCTGGATGTTGGCCTGGCCCTGGCGCAGCGACTTGACCTCAGTGCCGGTCAGCACCAAGCCGGTTTCGATCGTGTCGAGCACCTCATAGGAAAAGCGCGCCTTGCGGTTTTCCGCAACGGTCTTGTTGTTGGGATCGGCTTTCTTGACTTGATTCATAATGCGGAGAGGTGGCGCCTCATCCCTAATTTATCAAGCCGGCGTGCTTAAGCGCCGCGTCGAGCCTCTCGGCGGTCGAAGTCTCGACGGTCACCAGCGGCGAACGCACCACGTTCTCGACCTTGCCCAGCTTCGACAGCGCGTATTTGGCGCCGGATACGCCAGGCTCAATGAAGATCGCCTTGTGCAGCGGCAGGAGCCGATCCTGCAGCTCGAGCGCCTTGGCGCTGTCGCCGGAGAGCGTCGCTTCCTGGAATTCGGCGCAGAGCCGCGGCGCGACGTTGGACGTCACCGAGATGCAGCCGACACCGCCATGGGCGTTGAAGCCGAGCGCGGAGGCATCCTCACCGGAAAGCTGGATGAAATCCTTGCCGCAGGTCATGCGCTGCTCGGAGACGCGCTCGACCTTGCCGGTCGCGTCCTTGACGCCGGCAATGTTCTTGAAATCGTGGCGCAGCCTGCCCATCGTCTCCGGCGTCATGTCGATCACCGAGCGCGGCGGGATGTTGTAGATGATGATCGGCAGCTTGGTCGCCTTGGCGACGGCCGCGAAATGCTCATAGAGGCCGCGCTGCGTCGGCTTGTTGTAGTAAGGCGTGACCACAAGGGCGGCATCGGCGCCGGCCTGTTCGGCATACTTCACCAGGCCGACCGCTTCCTCGGTGTTATTGGAGCCCGCGCCGGCCACGACCGGCACCCTGCCCTTGGCCACCTCGATGGCGACTTTGACGACATGGCGGTGCTCCTCATGCGACAGCGTCGGCGACTCGCCGGTGGTGCCGACGGGAACGAGGCCCTTGGTGCCCTCGGCGATCTGCCATTCGACGAATGAGCGAAAGGCTTTCTCGTCGAAGCGCCCGCTCTTTTCGAACGGTGTCACGAGCGCAGTCAGCGAGCCTCTCAGCATGTCGTCCAAACTCCTTGGAACTTTGTCGGTTTATGCATCTCGTCGTCCCAAAACCGGTTTCCGCTTCTGGGCGACATGCATCGGCGTTTCATCAGATCGGTCAGTTGCGCGCCTTCTACCCGAAAGCGAAGCCGCGCACCATAGTCTCGACATTGTTCAGCGGCAAGCATCGGCGTAGTGCCAGCAAGCGCAATTCGAACGGCCTCGATAACCTTTTGTTTACGAGCCCTTCACGACCTAAGTCTAGGCTTTGCATCGGGTTCTCAATGCCCGCGCCTGCTGACGATGTGCTAGGATCGTAAAATGCCGACGAGGCGGCCCCATCTTTTCGCGCTTTTGGGCGCGATCGTCGCGCTGACGCCTACCATGGCGATCGGTGGCAGCGTCGATGCGCGCGCGACGGCCTCGATCCCGGCGCCAGATGCACCGCAGGCGCCTAGCCAGACGCCGATTGCCTCCGACATAGCGCAACTGAAGAGCGGGCTCGATGCGCTTGCCGCCAACAACATCGTCGGCGCGCGCAATGCGCGCGACACGCTGCCCGCCACCTCGCTCGACCGGCACATCCTCGCCTGGGCGATCGCGCTTTACGGCGGCGACCAGGTGCCGAGCGGCGAGATTGCCGACGCGGCCAAGATGCTGCCTGGATGGCCGGGCACGATCGCGCTGCGCAAGAACAGCGAGCGTGCGCTCTATCGCGAGAATCCGCCGCCGCAGGTGGTCGTGCAGGCCTTCGGCCGCAGCCAGCCGCTGACGCCCGAGGGCGTCATCATCCTTGCCCGCTCGCAAGTGGCGCTTGGCAACCAGGCCGCGGCGCGGTCGGTGCTGGTACCCTTTTGGCGCACGGAGAAACTGGAAGCGAAGGATGAGGCGACCGTCATAAAGGAGTTCGGCACGCTGATCCCGGCGGCCGACCATCGCTACCGCATGGAGCGCATGTTCTACGCCGACCGGCCGTCGTCGGCGCTGCGGGTCGCCGGCCTCGCCGGCGCACAGCCGCTGGCGGATGCCTGGGCGGCGGCCGACAAGGGCGACAAGGACGCGGCCAAGCTGTTGAAAGCAGTGCCCGCGGCGCAGCGCTCCGCCGGCTATTTCTTCGCCGAGGCGGAGTATCTGCGCAAGCAGCAGAAATTCGCCGAAGCCGCTGCTGCCGTGATGAAAGCGCCGACGAACCGCGATTCGCTGGTCGACCCCGATGCCTGGTGGGTCGAACGCCGCGTGCTCTCGCGCGAGCTGGTCGACCAGGGCGACATGAAGACCGCCTACAAGATTGTCTCCATGCACGCTGCCGAAAGCCCGCCGAACGCCGCCGAGGCCGAGTTCCATGCCGGCTGGTACGCGTTGCGCGGCCTCAACGACCCGGCGACCGCCGCAAGGCATTTCACGCGCATCACCGAGCTCGCCCAGGGACCGGTGTCGCTGTCGCGCGCCTATTACTGGCTCGGCCGGGCGGCGGAAGTCGGCGGCCCGGGCAGCGCCAAGGATTATTTCACGCGCGCGGCCAGCTACGGCACGACCTTCTATGGCCAGCTCGCCGGCGAGCGCGTGGGCTTGAGGACCCTCAACATCGCCTATCCGAAGCCGAGCGCGGCCGACCGTCAGAGTTTCGACGGCCGCGAGGCGGTGAGCGCGATCAAACGGCTGCAGGAAGCGGGCTATGACCGCTACGCCGAGACGCTCTACCGCGACCTTGCCGGCCAGCTGACCAGCCCGGGCGAACTGGCGCTGCTCGCGGTGCTGGCCGAAAAGCAGGGCAACCATTTCATGGCGCTGAAAGTCGGCAAGATCGCCGCCCAGCGCGGCATCGATGTCGGCGCGCTTTCGCATCCGCTGGGCGTCATTCCCGACTCGGCCAACATTTCCGGATCCGGCAAGGCGCTCGCCTATGCCATCGCTCGCCAGGAAAGCGAGTTCAATATCGGCGCCGTTTCCAGCGCCGGCGCGCGCGGCCTGCTGCAGTTGATGCCGGGCACCGCCAAGCAGTTGGCGAAAAAGGCCGGGATGAATTTCTCGCAGGCGCGGCTGACGACGGATGCCGGCTACAACGCGACGCTGGGCTCGGCCTTTCTCGGCGAGCAGCTCGACCGTTTCGGCGGCTCCTATGTGCTGACCTTCGCCGGCTACAATGCCGGCCCCAACCGCGCCGCCCAATGGGTGGCGAAATACGGCGACCCGCGCGGCAAGGACGTGGACGCCGTCGTCGACTGGATCGAGCGGATTCCCTACACGGAAACAAGAAGTTACGTACAGCGTGTGATGGAGAATTACGAGGTCTACAAGATGCGTATTTCAGGCAAATACGACATCGTGGGGGATCTCGTGAACGGACGAGGTTGAGGGCGCAAGGATATCGAAGCGCATCGCGTCAAAACAAATTCAAGCCGTGCGTTTTAAATCCGTGTTTGGCATCTGGTTCTCTCAAAACTGCGGCGCACTCGCGAACGACGTGTTAGTCCCGGCAGAAGGGTCGCGTCGCTACAATCGAATCTCTGGACCGCTGGTTGAACTGCCCATGGGCAGCGCCCCGGCACTGCTTGACAAGGACGTGCTTCTGTCGTTCCTTTAGTGAATACGAATATTCCGGGTGGGCGGATGTTGTTCGCGAGTGAGCTGGTCGTTCCTGCGCAGCGGCAGTACGACTATACTGTGCATAGCCTGTCCTCGGGGAAATACAGCCCGCCTCTACCAATATCGGAAGACGTCACCTCTCCGTTGGGAATGCCAGGGAGCTTGCCAGGTCGACATCTTATTGTCGAACTCCACGATGCCGTAAACCTCGACGACGCTTCTTTTATAGACCAGATCCTGCGGCACGCAGCCGAGGCCGCCAAAGCGAAAGTGCTCGCGCTCCACCATCACGTTTTCACGCCCGATGGCGGCGTTACTGCATTTGCGATGTTGGCTGAGAGCCATATTTCCATCCATACCTGGCCAGTCGAATGTTACGCTGC
This sequence comes from Mesorhizobium sp. B2-7-2, assembly GCF_006440775.1. GTDB lineage: Bacteria > Pseudomonadota > Alphaproteobacteria > Rhizobiales > Rhizobiaceae > Mesorhizobium. The sequence continues at coordinate 58,378 of NZ_VFTZ01000015.1, forward strand.
GGTGGATATATTCATGTGCGGTACTTGCAATCCCCTCGCTTGCCTGCTCGCCTTTGCAACGGCGTTTCGACCAAAACGCATGAGTGTACTGAATCTCAGCCGTGGTTCGCACGCGCTGGACTAAAGCGGCCACAAGGCGGCGCCTACGCGTATCTTCTCGGAAGAACGACACGCGTGAAGACAAAAAAGGCTTGAAGCGCGTTACTCAAATTTGTTTCGACGCGACGCGCTTTAAGTCCCTGGATCGAGGATAGAATGCCAGTCCGCGACGATATAGATCGTACGCCAAGCGACCTTGAGACGCCACAGCGGACGTATCCCCTGCCGCCTTTGCCGCCAGGTTATTTCTACGTAGAGATTGAGAAGCCGCAAGGATCCGTTGGCGCGTTCGTGCGGGAGGATGCCGATCCCTTCGATGAGTACAACTACCGCATCAAGAGCATCGTATATTCCGGACGGACGCAATTCCAGGATGTCATCGTAGCTGACACCTGCAACTTTGGACGCGCATTGTTCTTGGACGGCGCGATTCAAAGCTCGGCCGAAGACGAGGGTCTCTATCACGAGATCCTCGTGCAACCAGCGCTTCTGATGCACGACGATCCACGCGAAGTTCTCATTATCGGCGGGGGAGAAGGCGCAACCCTGAGGGAGGTGTTGGCGCACCGGTCAGTAAGCCGCGCCGTGATGATCGATATCGATCGGGAGCTTGTCGATATCTGCCGCGACCAGTTGCCGACTTGGCACCGGGGTGCTTTCGACGATCCGCGAGCTACGCTGCTCTACATGGATGGTCGAGCTTACCTGGATAGCGCCGATGAGATGTTCGATGTCATCATCGTCGACGTCGTCGACATGCTGGAAAACGGACCGGCGCAGCGACTTTATACGCGGCAATTCTATGAACTTGCGCATAGTCATCTGCGCCCGAATGGTATCCTCATAGTGCAAGCACTCGAATTTTCCTTTGCGGATTATAAAGCCCATTGCGCCCTGCGGCGCACGCTCCGGACGGTCTTCGCGGAAGTACACAGTTACAAGACATGCGTTCCGTCCTTTCTGGGCAGTTGGGGATTTTTGATCGCCTCGAACTGCGTGTCACCGGACAGCTTCAGCGCGGAGGTGCTCGATCGGGCAATTTTGGCGCGCCTTGGCCCGGAATGGCTCGACCATCTGACGGGACCCTTCATCCAGGCCAGTTTCACCCACTGCAAGGAAACGCAGTTTCTGCTCGATCTCCCCGGGCCGATCCTCGAGGATGACGTGGCTTTTGTCGAACCTCCCGATATCGCGGAGGAAGAGCCATCCGGTTCGCTTTTGCCGGCCTTGCGCGATTGACCGCAATGACTCCACAGGAGGTTCGCAGTCCTACGATTTGGCGGCTCCGCCAAGCTACGCCGGACGACAGCAACATCTGGCTTGCTCTTGAGCATCCCACCTCGCTTAAACTCGTTCGGGAATTGCTGACTGATTTGCCGGCGGACGCGGACGGATCGCTGACATTTGTCCACCTGCTTCCAGGAATTGAGACGCCTTTCGACGTTCAAAAGAAGTTCGAAGCCTGGGTAGCGGAATGCGATAGCGCCGAACCATATCTGGATGTGGTGAGCCGAAATGTCCGGCTTGTCTGGCGCGACCGGCGCTGCCTGGCTTTCGCACCCGCGCAAAGCGTTGACGACTGCCTTGCGGCGGCGGCGGCCTTCTCGCACACTTATAGCACCCTATCGTCGGAAGAGGCGCGACTGGAGGAGGCATGGCCGGCGATGATGGCAGATGTCGCTCTCACACATGACGTCCCCCGCGCTGCATTGCGTGAGCAATCTCGCGTCAACAACATGACCCGGCGCTTTCAATCCGCGCGTATTTTGGTGACGCGCATCGACATGGCACTGCAACGAAGGGAGCCGACGCTCCTTCCTGCGGCGAAGCGGCTTTTTAGCGACCTTGCGCTGCAGTCCGACTTGGCGTCGCGCGTCCGCTTGCTGGACGATGGGATCGAGGTCGGCGAAGACCTTTACGAACGGGCCAACGATCGGCTGATCGAATATCGCAACTTCCTGACCGAGCTATGGGTGGAGATAGCCATTCTTTGCGCAATTTTGGCCGAGTTTGCGGTGCTGTTGGTGGATCTCTTTGAAAGATGAATCGGGCGAGGATCGACTTTTCGGTCTGACGGCGGACCAGCTGACGACAGATGGAGGGAAGCCTTTCTTAGCGGCGCTCAGCTGACCTTGGACCACCAAAAAGCCATAGCGCGTTCGAAAGCCGGTCCCACATGCATGCCTTCTTGTTTGACGATCCCTGTCCTCGCCTGTAGCTCTTGCCGATCCGGCAAGGGATAGCATCCAAAATGGCCAGCGACGGCTTTTCCGATTTCTTCTACGCCGCGCCCGATGGTTTAAGACTCCATGCTCGTATTTACGGCGAGGCGAACGCCGGCAGTTGGCCGATCGTCTGCCTGCCCGGACTCACCCGCAACGCCCGCGACTTCCACGAACTGGCGCTCTACCTTTCAATCAAGGCGGAAAGGCCGCGCAAGGTCGTTGCCTTCGACTATCGCGGGCGCGGGCAATCCGACCGCGATCCCGATATCGGCCACTATAATATCGGGGTTGAAGCCGGCGATGTGCTTGCCGGGCTATCTGCACTCGGCATCGAGCAGGCCGCCTTCATCGGCACGTCGCGCGGCGGCCTGATCATCCATGTGCTCGGCGCATTGCAGCCCGCCGTGCTGAAAGCCATCGTGCTCAACGACATCGGCCCGGCGATCGAGGCAGCGGGCCTGGCCCATATCCGCTCCTATCTGGACCCTGCGCCGAGACCGAAGACATTCGGCGAGGCGGTGGATGCTCAGCGCAGCGTGCATGGCGCCGATTTCCCGGCGCTCGCCGACGCCGACTGGCCGCGGATGGTCCGGGCAATCTGCCGCGAGACGGAGGCCGGCTGGGTGCCGGATTTCGATCCGGCGCTGGTCGACACCCTTGCCGGCATCGATTTCAGCAAGCCGCTGCCGGACCTGTGGCCGCAATTCGACGCGCTCGCCGCGATCCCATTGCTTGTCATTCGCGGCGCCAACTCGAAACTGCTTTCCTCGACGACGCTTAAAGAGATGCAGGAAAGGCATCCCGGCATGGAAGCCATCACCGTCGAGGGCCAGGGCCATGCGCCCTTCCTCGATACCGGCGATTTGTCCGGGAAGATTGCCGTATTCCTTGATCGACAAGAAAATCAAATCAAGCAAAAGTAAAGTCCGAGACTACATCTGTCTCTGGCATTGTATAGAATTTTACCCGCCAGCAAGGCCGATCCGACCGACCTAGTGGCACTGCAAGGGATTTTGACCGATCGGCTCAGGCGGTATACCTTGGAAATTGGCCGAAACGCCCATCGCGATCGTCATTCCAGGGCGGAGCAGGAGCGAAGCTCCGTCGCGAAGACCCTGGAATCCATGCCGTTACCTTCGTCAAGGAATGCAACGGAGCAGAATTCTGCACCGTGGCGGCGCTTCCAAGTCACGGAATGGATTCTATGGTCTGCGCGCGTCGCTTCGCTCCTTGCTCCGCCATAGAATGACGACGTTGGGGCGGCTTCAACCCGGCGTTTGCGCTGATTTCACGGAAATGAACGGAAAATCTTGCACCAAGACAAACCGCAATCTTTCAAAATCCCTGTGTCGGGACCTAGTGCGTTTCACCGTTCCCGAAACGGTGAAACGCACTAGCTCTTTGTTTTTGCGCAATTCCGGACGGAAGGCTACGGCGAAGGCGTCCGAGTCCAACCGCTCACACTTTTCTGGAATTTCTCTATTTGCCTTTCGAGCGCTTGCTGGTCGCCTTGGCCGGTTCCGGCCCTTTCGCTTTCCGAGGAACTGAGGTTGGCGTGGTGAGAGGCGACGCGAACACGCAGTTTTGCGCCGAGCGGGACGACGCTTCGTCGCCGCGCGGTTTCTCGAGAACGACGACGCAGCCATCGAGATCGTTGGTAGCCAGGTGCGCGTAACGCATGGTCATCGACAAGGTCTGGTGGCCCAACCACATCTGGACGCGCCTTATGTCGATACCGCCCTGGACCAGACGTGAAGCGCAGGTGTGACGCAGGATATGCGGCACCACCTGTTCGTCCGCGCCGAGACCGACTTCCGTCTTCGCCTCGTTCCAGATCGCGCGGTACTGCGCCTGGGTAAGCTTGGTGAACGGGCCCTTCGGCCGGCGCCCTTCCGTGTTCGGCGGCAGCTTGATGACTTCCTTGACGCGTTCGGTCATCGGAATGGTACGGCTGCGGCCGGACTTGGTGATCCAGAAGGAGACCCGGTGTTCCTGGATGTCATTCCAGATCAGGCCGAGCGCCTCGCCGAGGCGGCAGCCGGAATCGACCAGGAAGACGGAAAGCCTATAGGCATCCTCGCTGCGGCTCCTGATCGCCGCGAACAGCCTCGTTTCTTCGTCCCTTTCCAGGAAACGAATCCGTCCCGCCCGCTCCTTCTGGCGGCGGAACTCAGGCAGGCTGTGGATATCTCCCATCTTATGCGCCTTACGCAGCAATTTGCTGAGTGCAGCCATCTTGCGATTGATGGTTGCGTTGCTGTTGCCGCGCTGGCGCAAGGTACCGATAAGATTGTCCAGGGTATTCTGGTCAAAGGTGCTGAAACGATCTCCAAGAAGGATCTCGTCTATTTCACCAATGAAAGAGCTGACATTGTATTTATGTCGCCCGTCATCCCAGAGTATATCTCGATAGGCTGCAAAAAGCTCCCCGACCCTATACGACTTTACTTCTCTGATCTTGTTGAACGTGTATCGAAAGTTCGAGTTCTGAGAAGAAAAAACCGCAAAGTGTGCAGAGGACCCCCCCTCTTGAATCGCTTCGTTCGTCATTTTTTGACCACACCCCCGAGTGGATAGGCACAGCTACCCGCTTGGAAGCATCCTTTCAAGAGTTTTTGTCCGACAAAATGATTTCATCCACCAGACGGCGGATCCCGACGAAACCATTTCACAGACTTCAGCTACCAGTACCCCCTTCTCGTCTTTCGTTTGCCCTCACCCAGTCACGAAAACAAAAACCAGCCCGGGCAAGAAAACGCCCGGGCTGGATTTCACTTGTGCAAGTCCAGCCCTTAGAAGTCGCGCTGGAAGCGGAGGACGGCGCCGATGCCGTCGTCGCTGACGTGGAAGTCACTGTCAGACGCGTTGAAGTAGTCAACTTCACCGATGACCGTGAAGCCCGGCACGACGGTGTAGGCAACATTGGCAGCCACCGCGAAGGTCTTGCCTTCGTCATAGGAAAGCTGAGCGTTGAACGAGGTCTTGTCGTTGAACTTGTAGGTGCCGCCACCAAAGACGGCCCAGTTGCCATCCCAGTTCTTGAAAGAGTTCGTGTCGACGTGCTTGTCCGAGCCATAGTTCACCATGGCCCACAGCGACAGCTCGCTCGTGGCATTCACGTCCAAGCGAGCCTTGCCGGCCCACTCTTCCCAGACGCTGTCATACGCAGCAGTAGCGCTGATCGAGCCCCAGCCCTGCGTGTACTTCACGCCGCCGACGACATGCGGAACATAGCTGTCGACCGTATTGCCACCGGCACCATCTTCGAGCGAAACCACTGCCGAGAAGCCGTTGCCGGCATCGAAATAGTACTGGACCACGCCGGTATCGAAATCGCCGCCGTAGCCGACGATCGAGTCGTCGATGACGTTGCCGGCATAGCCGCTGAACGTCACCCAGGCCGACTCGTCCTTACCGACGCGGAAACCGCCGAGCTGGATCCAGGCGAAGTTCAGTGAGGGAACACCGCTTGAAGCCGAGATGAAGCCGCCGTCAAAGTCGCCGTGACCGGTATCCCAATTGAAACGGGTCTCGGTGTAGGTCTTCAACGTGCCGAGCTCGGTTTCCTGGCCGGTCCAGGTCTTCAGCGTGAAGCGGGCGTGCTTGGAGTAGGTGTCGTTCAAGCTACCGTCCGAACGATCACGGACGTTCGTGGCGCCGTTGATGTCGCCCACGCCGATGTCGTAGCGGATGTAGCCGCCGATGCGCAGGCAGGTTTCGGTGCCCGGGATGTAGAAATAGCCGGCGCCGTACACGTCGCAGATCTTGACGTATTCAGCCGGTTCCGGCTCGGCGACGGTCACAGCGTCCGCGGCGCGAGCACCGGAAACTGCGACGAGGGCCGCAGCTGAGCCGAGAAGAAGGCTCTTGATGTTCATTTTCTGACCTCCAGTCAGAATCGGACGGGAAAGGTCGAAGAAAAGGCATCATTCTAAGAATTCTCTTGTCATTTCAATGAGATAATCCTTGGCCAGTCAGTACAGCCCTGTCCGCCAAAACCGCTTATTGGCGAAGGCCTTTCCAGATCCGGTCTTGAAATATTGCTCGAGCTGCCGGGCGTTGGCCTCGGTTTCAACCGCGATATAGGCCTTCAAGGCGACAGGCAGATAAGCCTTGGTCGAAGTCACCTGTCCTGATTGGCGATTCGAAACGACGCCGGAGATCGTTTGTCGATCCGACATAGACATCGCCGCTATGGAGCTGCAGGAAATAGACGTACCATATGGTCCCCCCACGCTACTTCCTAGCTTCGGGCGACACTCCTACGCCCAAAATGCGGCTCCGGGTGGCCTGCCACCCGAAGCCCGCAGGGTGTAGGATGGCGGAGAGGATGGGATTCGAACCCACGAGAAGCTTTTGACCTCTACTCCCTTAGCAGGGGAGCGCCTTCGACCACTCGGCCACCTCTCCGTCGCGCCGGTGGATAAAGAAAAGCGCCGGCACAATCAACAAGCCGGCGCCATAATCAGCGAAAAATCGGCGGGCCTGCGTTCTCCCGCCGCTTCAGATGGCGATTCTGCGGCAATCGCCTGGCGGCCGACTCAGCTGCCCGCCGCATTTCCGTCGGTCCTTTGCCGGATTCGGGCGGATTCAGCCTTACGCGGACCTCGATGGTTAACGAGAGCTTTCGGAGTGAGGCCAAATCGTGTCATTTGTGCAACAACCCCCGGCGATAGCGCCCGGACGGCCCTCGCTGTGGCACGATCGTGGTTGAACGGCGCCGGCTCATGGGTAATGTCAGCTTCGAAGGAGCGGCGCGGTGCGCATCTTTTTCGGTAGTGGGGATGGGGCAGGGAACGCTGTCCTTCAGCAAAAAATACCCAGACCCGTTTTTTAACTTTTGACTGGAGGTCAGAAAATGAACATCAAGAGCCTTCTTCTCGGCTCAGCTGCGGCCCTCGTCGCAGTTTCCGGTGCTCGCGCCGCGGACGCAGTGACCGTCGCCGAGCCGGAACCGGCTGAATACGTCAAGATCTGCGACGTGTACGGCGCCGGCTATTTCTACATCCCGGGTACCGAAACCTGCCTGCGCATCGGCGGCTATCTCCGCTATGACATCGCCGGCGGCGACATCGGCTCGTTCGACGGTGCCCGCGGCGCCGACGTCAAGGACGGCAAGGACCAGGGCACCTGGTTCAAGCATGCTCGTTTCTCGCTGAAGACCTGGACCGGCCAGGAAACCGAGCTCGGCACCTTGAAGACCTACACCGAGACCCGCTTCAATTTCCAAAACTCGGGGAACACCGACACTACACCTTTCGTCAATGCCCCCGGCAGCAGCACCTCGCTGAACTTTGCCTGGATCCAGCTTGGCGGCCTGCGCGTCGGTAAGGACGAATCGGCTTTCGATACGTTCGTCGGCTACGCCGGCAACGTCATCCAGGATACGCTGATCCCCTATGGCGGCTTCGACACCAATGTCGTGCAGTATTACTTCGACGCCGGCAACGGCTTCTCGGCGGTGGTCTCGCTCGAAGAAGGCGCGGGTGCCGGCACTCTCAGGGATCCTCTCGGCGTTGGTCTTGGTGCAGCCGCCAACTATGGCGCATATTACGGCGCGGGCGCGATCGACTCCTATGTTCCGCATATCGTCGGCGGCGTGAAGTGGACGCAGGGCTGGGGCGCGATCACCGGCGTCATCGCCTATGACAGCAACTACGAGGAAGTGTCCGGCAAGGTCCGCTTGGACGTGAACGTCAACGACGCCCTCTCGCTGTTCCTCATGGCCGGCTATGGCACCGACGACAATCTCAACGACCGCACCTACTTGCACTATGCAGGCGGTCGCGGCTTCTACAAGCCGTGGGGCGGCAACTGGGCTGTGTGGGGCGGCGGTACCTACAAGTTCAACGAGAAGGCCTCGTTCAACATCCAGGCCTCGGCTGACGATTGGAAGAACGTCGGCGTCGCCGCGAACGTCGCCTACACTGTTGTCCCTGGCCTCACGGTCACGGCCGAAGTCGACTACCTCCATGGGGGCCGGTTCGGCGATGCTGGTCCGGAGAACTTCACCTTCACCGGTGGCACCAAGAAGAACGTCGTCGGCGGCATCCTCCGCTTCCAGCGCGACTTCTAAGGCCAGATATTTCTGCGATACAAAGAAACCCGGCGGGCAACTGCCGGGTTTTTCTTTCTGGTTTGATGCATGTCGAGGTTCCAAACCGCCGCGCGGTTTGGGTGCTCATCAGCAATGTCGAAGGCGGCCGTTTGGCATTCCACACCGTCGAAGTGAAGCGTCGGTGAAGAGCTTCAACTCCGGCGAAACAGGCTCTCCGACCCTACGCGACATCTCTTCGCCTGGGAGCAGATCGAACACTCCCCGCTGCGTTTGCCAATTGCCAACGTCGAGGCATGAGCGGGAAGGTGCCAGTTTCATCAATTCCGGGGAAATGCCCGACCGGCACCGCAGTTGCTTCTAGTAGCACGGCACAGGGATTTTGACCGACCGGCTCTGTTGCGTTGGCAGGTGGAGATTGGCCGAAACGCCCACCTCGTCGTCATTCCAGGGCGGAGCAGGAGCGAAGCTCCGTCGCGAAGACCCTGGAATCCATGCCGTTGCCTTCGCCAAGGAATGCAACGGAGCAAAATTCTGCACCGCAGCAACGCTTCCAAGTCACGGAATGGATTCTATGGTCTGCGCCGCGTCGCTTCGCTCCTTGCTCCGCCATAAAATGACGACGTTGGGGCGGCTTCAACCAATCCCCGGCGACTTCACGGAAATGAATGGAAAATCTTGCACCAAGACAAATGGCAACCTTTCAAAATCCCTGTGTCGGGGAACTGGAGAACGCAGGACGAAGCGGCGGGAGCGGATCATCACCGATCCAGCATTATGTGGCAGGTTTCTCGACCAAGTCAGACGGCATTGACAGATGCCGCCAGTGTTTCCGCATCGAGCAACCGGCTCGCCGCAGCCGTTCCAGTGGCCGAAATCAAACTTCGGCGAGGTCGCCTAGTGCTTCGATGAGCGGTTTGATCTCGCCCTCAAAATTCTTCCAGCGCTTGACGGAGGATTTGTAGATCGGCTGACGAACCTGCCAACGGCTGGGGGTGGTAACGGCCCCTTCCCTGTCGAAGAAACGAAGACATGCGTCATCCCAAGGCAGGCCGAGATAGTCTATGAGCCGGCGCGACTGTGCCTCCTGGTCCTCGACAAGCGTCTCATAGCGATTCTCGAAGATACGGCCTGGGAAAACCTCGTTCCAGTGACGCATCAAGCGGTCGTACTCGCGATAGTATAGGCCTAGCGCCTGCAGGTCCGTGTTGTAGCTGTGTGCTGAGCTGAACGGCAGGACATAGCACGATACGCAGTTATCGATTGCGTCGCGGCGACAGTGAATGATGCGCGCCTTGGGAAAGAGCAGCGTGAGAAGGCCAATCAATTCGAAATTGTGCGGCATCTTATCCACGATGCGCTGCGCCGTCGGGGCGCGTTCCCGCAGATAGGTAAGGTGCTCTTCAGCCAACGTCCTGGACAAGCCTTCGGTGATCGTCTGGATCGGCTTGTTGAAATCCGGGACAGAGGGTTGCAGGCCGATTGCATTCGCAACCCGCCTCAGTTTGCTAAGCTCTCCGGCGCCATGAACCTCAGGATGGCTGGCGCAGATCTGTTCGGTAAGCGTCGTTCCCGAGCGTGGCATGCCCACCACGAATACGGGCGCTTCGGAAGTATTGCCGTAACCAGACCTTGCGGCAAACAGCTCCGGCGTGAAGGTTTCAATCGTCAGGTCTACGAAGCGACGGTACCGATCGATGTCGAATTTGTAACCTTCCGCTTGCTTCGCCTTCTTGAAGTGGTCGAAGGCTTCCGCATAGCGCTTGAGGTCGTTTTCCACCTTGCCGGCGGCGTAGTTGAGGCTGGCTTTGGCCTCCGGCTTAAGCCCCGGACTGTCCAGTTCGCGAAGGATCGCCTGGAGCTCGGCGGGCTCCTCGGTGAACTTTCGGGTTTGCACAAGGTCGTAGTAGGCGGCCGCCGCGTCGATGCGGCGTTCGATCGCCTCCTTGAGATAGGTAGCGGCCTCATCCATGCGCCCAAGACCGGTGAGCGCGGCCGCTATTCCGATCCGCGCCTTGGGATGGTCGCGGTTGATCTTCAGCGCCTTCTCATAGAGCGGCAAAGCCAGGTCGGGTTTGTCGAACTGGGTGTAGACGCGCCCTAGGGCGCAAAGCGCCTCTATGAGATCGGGCTGCACTTCCAAGGCATACTGAATATGGTCGATCGCTGCCGAATATTCACTCAGCTTGCCATAGGCCTCGCCAAGGCTGAGGTGGTAATAGGGGTTCTTAGGCTCTTCCGCGATCGCACGCCCGAAATAGCGCAGCGCCGCCTCGTCGTCGTAGCCGAGGCAAACGGTGCCCATGATGTAGAGCGCCAGCGGATGGTTTGGCGTTCGAGCCAGCACCTGGAAGCATAGATCCTGCGCTTCATCGAGTCGTTTGGCTTGTTGACACTCATAGGCTTTCGCCAGCAAAGCGTCGTCGGCCTGCGCGCGGGCAAGCGAATTTGCCTTGTGGAGGCTCGGCTGTGGCGGACTTGCCTGGGGCCATCTGGGTTTCGGCGCAGGGCCGGATTTCAAGTGTTTGGACCAGGCGGGCGGCAGACGATTGTTCATGGTGTCTGCTAGCAAAAAGCGCGGCTGGAATCCAGTCCAAGCTCGACGCGCAGCCGATGCTTTCAGTGACGTTTGCATCCTTCGCCGCGCGAGTAAGAACGCGTTCAGCGGTTTCAATCCAGCTTGCGCGTAATCAACCACCACGCTAGCAAGAACGCCATTTCCACGCGAGCCTGTGCCATGCTTCGTCGCCCCTCCCTCACGCCGATCATCGGCGCGCTTCCGACCACGGTGCCGTTCGTCGGCCCGGAGGCGCAGGAGCGCGAGCGCGGGCGGCCGTTCCGCGCCCGCATCGGCGCCAATGAAAGCAGTTTCGGGCCTTCGCCGCGCGTCATCGCGCGCATGGAAAGCGTTGCCCGCGACCAGTGGATGTATTGCGATCCCGACAATTACGAATTGAAGGTGGCGGCCGCCGCGCATCACGGCGTGGCGATCGAAAACGTGGTCGTGGGCGAAGGCATCGACGGCCTGCTCGGCCTGGTGGCGCGCATGTATGTCGGCCCTGGCGATGCGGTGGTCACCTCGCTTGGCGCCTACCCCACCTTCAATTTCCATATCGCCGGCGTCGGCGGCCGCCTGGTGACGGTGCCCTATGCCAATGACAAGGAAGACCTGGACGGTCTTCTCGCCAAGGTCGCGAGCGAAAAGGCGCCGCTGGTCTATCTTTCGAACCCCGACAATCCGATGGGAAGCTGGTGGGAGGCGCCGGATGTCGTCCGCTTCATCGAAGCGCTGCCGGAAACCACCATGCTGGTGCTGGACGAGGCCTATGGCGAGCTGGGACCGGCCTCGGCGCTGCCGGCGATCGATGTCGCGCGGCCGAACGTCATCCGCATGCGCACCTTCTCCAAGGCTTACGGCCTGGCCGGCATACGCTGCGGCTACGCCGTAGCGGAGGCGGAAGTGATCCGCGACTTCGAGAAGATCCGCAACCATTACGGCGTCAGCCGCATGGCGCAGGTCGCCGGCCTCGAGGCGCTTGCCGACCAGGATTATCTGCGCTCGGTGGTGGCGCGCGTTGCGGCGGGCCGCGAGCGCATTTCGGCCGTCGCCAGGCAGAACGATCTCAAGCCACTGCCGTCGGCGACCAATTTCGTCACCATCGACTGCGGCCGCGACGGCGCCTTCGCGCTGAAGGCGATGCAGAACCTTTTGTCGCGCGACGTGTTCATCCGCAAGCCGATGGCGCCACGGCTGGACCGCTGCATCAGGGTCAGCGTCGGGCTCGACCGTGAGCTCGACATCTTCGCCGAGGAGTTGCCAGGCGCGCTGGCGGCGGCGCGAGGGAACTAGGATGTGTTGATATTCAGGTGATGCCAGCCTGCAAATGCTGGTTTTCTACGCTTCCGGTGCTCACGGACCCGAATGTCCGCTCCGCTCCGGCCTTCGCCGGCCAAAGCCCTCATAAGTGTCTCGGCTCTATGAAGGCTACGGCCGGCGTAGGCCGGTTCTCGAAAGCCACCATTTTCGGCTTGGCCTGACCTGAATCTCAACACACCCTAGCCCAAGTCCCCGTTGCCTTTGCCCTTTGCTGTGCCAGATTCCGCCAGGTGCAACGCGGAGCACAGGCAATGCAAGGCGAGCATAGAGCCGTTCGGGCGCGTATTTCCGGCATGGTGCAAGGCGTCAGCTACCGCGTCTGGACGCGCGCAGAAGCGATGCGTCTCGGGCTGACGGGTTGGGTGCGCAATGAGCGTGACGGCTCGGTCACCGCACTGATTGCCGGCGGAGGTGCCGCTGTCACGGCGATGATCGAACGCCTGTGGCAAGGGCCGCGGGGCGCGCTCGTCTCGAATGTCGAGGTCGAGGAGGCGGCCGAAGAGGCGCCCTTAGATTTCAAGATCATCGTTTAGTGGCACTGCACAGGGATTTTGACCGGCCGGCTCTGTTTGCGTTGGCGGGTGGCATGCGTTGGAGATTGGCCGAAACGTCCATCGCGGTCGTCATTCCAGGGCGGAGCAGGAGCGAAGCTCCGTCGCGGAGACCCTGGAATCCATGCCGTTACCTTCGCCAAGGCGTGCAACGGAGCAGAATTCTGCACCGTGGCGGCGCTTCCAAGTCACGGAATGGATTCTATGGTCTGCGCGCGTCGCTTCGCTCCTTGCTCCGCCATAGAATGACGAGGTTGGGGCGGCCCCAACCACTCCCCGGCGTTTGCGCTGATTTCACGCAAATGAACGGAAAAACTTTCACCGAGGCAAACGGCAACCTTCGAAATCGCTTATCGGGGAACTAGTCTCATTTCATCTCCGCAAAGCCGGGGCGGGCAACGAGCGTATGAACCGCTTGAATTAATTAAACGTTCGTTTTATTATTCCTGCCAGAGGCAAACATGGCACGCACCACAGGTTCCGACGGGGAAAAGACCGAAGCGGCCGTTCGCGAGGCGGCGGTCAGCCTGATCGCGCGCCTCGGCTACGAGGCGATGTCGATGCGGCAGCTGGCGGCTGAGGTCGGCGTGCAGGCGGCAGCGCTCTATCGGTATTTCCCGACCAAGGAGGATCTGCTTTTCACCTTGATGCGAGAGCATATGGAAGGTCTGCTCAAGGCTTGGGAAGCGGCGCGACCGGCGAGCATCGATCCGGTCACCCGGCTCGCCGCCTATGTCGAGAACCACATCGCGTTCCACATCGAGCGGCGCCACGCCACCCATGTCTCCAATATGGAGTTGCGCAGCCTTTCGCATGAAAGGCTGACGCAGATCCTCAAAATGCGCACGGCCTATGAGAAGGAACTGCGCACGATCCTGCGCGACGGCGCCGAGGCCGGTGTCTTTCAGGTCGACGACACCGGGCTCACTGCCATGGCGTTGATCCAGATGATGACCGGCGTCATCGTCTGGTTCAGGCCGGGCGAGCGGCTGTCGATCGCCGAAGTCACGGCATCATATCTTTCGATGACAATGCGCCTGGTCGGCGCGACAATCAGCCATGGCACCGCGCGTCGCTTGGGGCGCGCCAGGGACGCCGTGGCACTCTGATACGGCGCGATCTCCGCGAAGACCGGCGCAGGGAGGAACGGCATGTACACGAATACGCTGAACTTCGGATTGGATCCGGATATCGAGGCGCTGCGCGATACGGTGCGGCGCTTCGCCCAGGACAGGATCGCGCCGATCGCGGCGGAGATCGACCGCTCCAACGAATTTCCCGCGCATCTGTGGGCCGAGCTCGGCGCGCTCGGCCTGCTCGGCATCACCGCCGATCCGGACTTCGGCGGCAGCGGCATGGGCTATCTCGCGCATGTCGTGGCCATGGAGGAGATTTCGCGCGCGTCCGCCTCGGTCGGCCTCTCCTACGGCGCGCACTCGAACCTCTGCGTCAACCAGATCAACCGCTGGGCCACCCCGGCGCAGAAGGAAAAGTACCTGCCTGCCCTTTGCTCGGGCGAGACGGTCGGCGCGCTGGCGATGTCGGAACCAGGCGCCGGCTCGGACGTGGTGTCGCTCAGGCTGCGCGCCGAAAAGCGCAACGACCGCTACGTGCTCAACGGCTCGAAAATGTGGATCACCAACGGTCCCGACGCCGGGACGATGGTGGTCTATGCCAAGACCGATCCGGAACGTCATGCGCGCGGCATCACGGCTTTCATCGTCGAGAAGACGATGGCCGGCTTTTCGGTGGCGCAAAAACTCGACAAGCTCGGCATGCGCGGCTCGAACACCGGCGAGCTCGTGTTCGAGGATGTCGAGGTGCCGTTCGAGAACGTGCTGCATGAGGAAGGGCGCGGCGTCGAGGTGCTGATGTCGGGGCTCGACTACGAGCGCGCGGTGCTGTCCGGGGGCCCGATCGGGCTGATGGCGGCCTGCCTCGACGTCGCTGTGCCCTACGTGCAAGAGCGCAAGCAGTTCGGCCAGCCGATCGGCACCTTCCAGCTGGTACAAGGCAAGCTTGCCGATATGTACTCGACGATGAACGCCGCGCGCGCCTACGTCTATGCGGTTGCGGCCGCCTGTGACCGCGGCGAGACTTCGCGAAAAGACGCCGCCGGTTGCGTGCTGTTCGCCGCCGAGAAAGCGACGCAGATGGCGCTCGATGCTATCCAGCTGCTCGGCGGCAACGGCTACATCAACGACTATCCGACGGGACGGCTGCTGCGCGACGCCAAGCTCTACGAGATCGGCGCCGGCACCAGCGAGATCCGCCGCTGGCTGATCGGGCGCGAGATCATGGCGGAGGGGGTTTAATGCGCTCGGCTCGTCACTTTCGTCGAGCCTTCGTCGACCCGCTTACGAGCCGCTTCGGCGAGAGTGTCCGAAACCCATTGATTAATGGATTTGCCGTCGCTGGAAGCCGCCCGGCTGACAAGACGGTGGACTTCCGGCGTGGTGCGCAAGGCGAGTTTGCCAGAAAAAGGTTTTTCCGGCTCCTTGTTCTGTTCCGCGCAAAATTCGAGGTAGTCGTCGACACATTCATGAAAAGCCTTCAGCAATTCTTCCGCCGAATCGGCTTCGTATGTGAAGATGTCGCGAATACCCACGATACGACCGTGAAACACGACGTCGTTTTCGTCGAACTCGATGGTTCCCAGATATCCTTTGTATGGCCTCATAGCTCAACACCCGAATCTAGTAGGAAAGTCCTGATCTCCCGGACCACATATGCTTTCGTATCAGGCGAGGGATGCGGTCGATGGACTCGAAGCGTTATACCGTTCAATGTGAAGCGGACCCGCGATCCGCGTCCTTCCGAAACTTGCGCGCCGAGCGCAACCAGCAAAGCCTCAACATCTCGCCACTTGATCGAAGCGCTGACCGGGTTTGCAAATATCCTGTCCAGCGTCTGTCGATGTGCTGTCTTCATGACTTTTCGCCCTCCCGAGATCGAAGACTTGGTCGACTCCTCTCGGGTCAGGGCGAGAGCCAAGTGATACTAAAATATGATATCATCTGAGGTCCGTCAATGCCTGCGCTTACGTCCCAGATCTCACCCTCCTCGGATACATTCCGCGCCAATGCGGAGCGCATGCGGGCGCTGGTCGCCGACATCGCCGAGAAGGCGGCAAGCATCGAGCGCGGCGGCTCGGACGAAGCCCGCGAACGCCACGTCTCACGCGGCAAGCTGTTGCCGCGCGAGCGGCTGGCGCAACTGCTCGACACCGGCTCGCCCTTCCTCGAGGTCGGGCAGTTCGCGGCGTGGTCGATGTATGGCGAGGACATTTCCTCGGCCGGCATCATCACCGGCGTCGGCCGCGTCGAGGGCACCGAAGTCATGGTCGTCGTCAACGACGCCACGGTGAAGGGCGGTACCTATTATCCGCTGACGGTGAAGAAGCATCTCAGGGCGCAGGAGATCGCGCTGCAGAACAACTTGCCTTGCGTCTACCTGGTCGACAGCGGCGGCGCCAACCTGCCCAACCAGGACGAGGTGTTTCCCGACCGCGAGCATTTCGGGCGCATCTTCTACAACCAGGCCAACATGTCTGCCGCCGGCATCCCGCAGATCGCCTGCGTGATGGGTTCCTGCACGGCGGGCGGCGCCTATGTGCCGGCGATGTCGGACGAGACGATCATGGTGCGCAACCAGGCGACCATTTTTCTCGGCGGTCCGCCGCTGGTGAAGGCCGCCACCGGCGAGGATGTCAGCGCCGAGGAGCTCGGCGGCGCCGATGTACACACCAGGCTCTCCGGCGTCGCCGACCACTACGCCATGGACGACGAGCACGCCTTGGCCATTTGCCGGCGCATCGTCAAGAACCTGAATCGGAACAAGGCTCTAAACCTCAATCTGCAGAAACCGGTGCCGCCGCTTCACGATCCGCAGGAACTCTACGGCATCGTGCCGACGGATTTGCGCCAGCCTTATGACGTGCGCGAGGTGATCGCGCGGCTCGTCGACGGTTCGGAGTTCGACGAGTTCAAGCAGAACTACGGCGCGACGTTGGTCACGGGCTTTGCCCATCTGCACGGCATGCCGGTCGGCATCCTCGGCAACAATGGCGTGCTGTTTTCCGAAAGCGCGCTGAAGGGCGCTCATTTCATCGAGCTCTGCTGCCAGCGCGGCATCCCGCTGATCTTCCTGCAGAACATCACCGGCTTCATGGTCGGGCGAAAATACGAGGCCGGCGGCATCGCCAAGGACGGCGCCAAGCTGGTGATGGCGGTCGCCACGGCACGCGTGCCCAAGCTCACGGTGATCATCGGCGGCTCGTTCGGCGCCGGCAATTACGGCATGTGCGGCCGCGCCTATTCGCCCCGCTTCCTGTGGATGTGGCCGAACGCGCGCATCTCGGTGATGGGCGGCGAGCAGGCGGCCACCGTGCTTGCCATGGTCAAGCGCGAGGGCATCGAGCGTAAGGGCGGTGAGTGGAGCGCCGAGGACGAAGCGAAATTCAGGAAGCCGATCCTGATGAAATACGAGCATGAGGGCCATCCGCTCTATTCCTCGGCCCGGCTCTGGGACGACGGCATCATCGATCCGGCCAGGACCCGCGACGTGCTGGCGCTCAGCCTTTCGGCGGCGCTCAATGCCGGAATAGAGGCGACGAAATTCGGCGTGTTCAGGATGTGACGATGAGCGCTCTCGGCGACAGGATCCGTATCCACACCGGCGACATAACCAGGCTTGCGGTCGACGCCATCGTCAATGCCGCCAATTCCTCGCTGCTGGGCGGCGGCGGCGTCGACGGCGCCATCCACCGCGCGGCCGGGCCGGAGCTGCTTGCCGAATGCCGCGCGCTTCACGGCTGCAAGACCGGCGACGCCAAGCTGACCAAGGGCTATCGATTGCCGGCGCGCTATGTCATCCACACGGTCGGTCCGGTGTGGCGAGGCGGCGGCCAGGGCGAAGCCGAGCTGCTCGCCTCCTGCTACCGGCGCTCGCTCGAAATCGCGCGCGGCCATGATTGCCGCACGATCGCCTTTCCGGCGATCTCGACCGGCATCTATCGCTTTCCGAAGGAGCAAGCGACCAGCATTGCCGTTGGCACCGTCAGCAACTTCATCGCGCAGAATGTGCTGCCGGGAACCGTGACTTTCTGCTGCTTCGACGAGCCGACCGCGGAACTATACCGGCGAGCCATTGCTGCCCTCGGGAAGAGCTGACCTCGATGATCAACCAGACTGCTCAAGAGACGACTTCGGCAAAGCACTCTCTTGATAAGGGAGTGCTCCACTATGTTGGACGAACGCTGGCCTGGAGAGGCCGGCGGGACAGCGCCCCCCTCTGTCCTGCCCGACATCTCCCCCACAAGGGGGGAGATTGGCAGCTTCGGCGCTGCCGCTCTCCCTATAATGTTGACGATTGGCGAAATCGGCGGCGACGTCCGATCTCCCCCCTCGTGGGGGAGATGTCCGGCAGGACAGAGGGGGGCGCGAAGGAATGCCGTCGTCGCCCGAGACACACCCTGGCTGCGGAGGCTCCATGTTCGGCAAGATCCTGATTGCCAATCGCGGCGAGATCGCCTGCCGCGTCATCCGAACCGCCCGCAGGCTCGGTGTGCGCACCGCCGCCGTCTATTCGGACGCGGATGCCCGCGCTTTGCATGTCGAGATGGCCGACGAGGCCGTGCGTATCGGCCCCTCGCCCGTCGGCGAAAGCTATCTGCGCGGCGACAGGATCGTGGCGGCGGCGCTCGCCACCGGCGCCGAGGCCATCCATCCCGGCTACGGCTTCCTGTCGGAAAACCCCGATTTCGTCGATCAGGCGACGGCGGCAGGCCTTGTCTTCATCGGTCCTTCCGCCGCCTCGATCCGCGCCATGGGATTGAAGGACGCCGCCAAGCGGCTGATGGAAAAGGCCGGCGTACCGGTGGTGCCGGGTTATCACGGCGAAGCGCAGGAAATCGTGCTGCTTGCGTCCAAGGCGCGCGAGATCGGCTACCCGGTGCTGATCAAGGCGCGCGCCGGCGGCGGCGGCAAGGGCATGCGGCGCGTCGACCACCCCGACGATTTCTCGGAGGCGCTTTCAAGCGCGCGTCGCGAGGCAAAGGCGGCGTTCGGCGACGATCGCGTGCTGGTGGAAAAATATGTCGACAAGCCGCGTCACATCGAAGTGCAGGTGTTCGGCGACAATTTCGGCAACGCCGTGCATCTTTTCGAACGCGATTGCTCGGCGCAGCGCCGCCACCAGAAGGTGATCGAGGAGGCGCCCGCCCCCGGCATGACGCCGGCGCTGCGCAAGGCGATGACGGAGGCGGCCGTGAAGGCTGCCAAGGCGATAAATTATTCGGGCGCCGGCACGATCGAGTTCATCGTCGACGCCTCTCAGGGGCTCAAGGCCGACCGCTTCTGGTTCATGGAGATGAACACCCGACTGCAGGTCGAGCATCCCGTCACCGAGATGGTCACCGGCGTCGATCTCGTCGAATGGCAGCTTCGCGTCGCGTCCGGCGAAACGCTGCCGAAGATGCAGAATGAGATCGCTTTGTCCGGCCACGCCTTCGAGGCCCGGCTCTATGCCGAGGACGCCGCGAGAGGGTTCCTGCCGGCGACCGGCACGCTGCATCATCTCAAATTCCACGACGCGGCGCCGGAAGGTGCCGCGATACGCATCGAGACCGGCGTGCGTGCCGGCGATGCGATCTCTCTCTTCTATGATCCGATGATCGCGAAGCTGGTGGCGCACGGCAAGGATCGGGCTGCGGCGCTCGGCACGCTGCGCGAGATGCTGGCGCGGACGGAAGTGGCCGGCTCGACCGTCAACACCGCCTTCCTGGCGGCGCTCGCTGCCGACGCCAATTTCGCTGCCGGCGATGTCGACACCGGGCTGATCGGCCGGCACCAGGCGGCGCTCACCGCCATTCCCCCGCCGAGCGACGAGACGATCGCCGCCGCGGCACTGGCGGCGACGGATACCGGCGTGCCGGGTCCCGCCGCCGACCCCTGGTCCACGCTTTCCAGCTATGCCCATTTCCACCCGCTCTCGCGCCGCACCCGCTTGCGCTATGGCGAGGAGAACATCCTGGCGCGGGTTTCGGCACGCTCGGACGGCCGCTTCCAGGTGGCGCTGGAGGCACCGCATGATGCGGTGAACACGCATGATTTGAGGACCATGCCGCATGCGGCCCGCTGGCCCGGCCATGTCACCGTCTTCGAGGGCGCGGTCGGCTATACGTTCACGGTCCCCGATCCGCTCGCCAAGGCCGACGAGGCGGGAGCCGCCTCAAGCAGCCTGCGCGCGCCGATGCCGGGGCTGGTCAAGCTGGTGCGCGCCGCGGCGGGCGATGCCGTGATCAGGGGCCAGCCGCTTTTGATCCTCGAAGCGATGAAGATGGAGCACATGATCGCCGCCCCGCATGACGGCGTGATCGCCGAGATCGCGGCCGAGGGCGCGCAGGTCAGCGACGGCACGGTGCTGGTGCGGTTTGCGGAGGATGGGCAGGGCTGAAGCGGCTGTTCGATTGTCTCGTTAACGAGACAAAATAATTAGGTATGGCGGGACAGCGCCAGCCTCTGTCCTGCCGGCCATGTCATCCACAAGGGGGGAGATTGGCAGCTTCGCCGATGGCGTTCAGTCCTGCGGCGTTGGCGATTGGCGAAAGCGACATCCGATCTCCCCTAGTGGGGGAGATGTCCGGCAGGACAGAGGGGGGCGCCGTAGAGCGCCAGCCTGCCCTGCACGTCAATGCCGCAGCACAAACGGAAATGGCCGGGCTCGTCCCGGCCATTTCCTTGATTCTTGCAGAACCGATTACGGCTTGATCGGCGCGTATTTGCCGTCGTGCCATTGGTTGATGTCGTAGCTGGCGTTCTTCAGATCGCCCTTCTCGTCGAAGATGACGTCGCCGACCACGGTGCTGATCGGCTTGCCGTCCTTGAGCGCCTCGGCGACCTTGGCCGGATCGTCGGTGCCGGCGCGCTTGACGCCTTCGGCCACAGCCTGGATCACCGCATAGGAGAACAGCGTGAAGCCTTCGGGCGTGAAGCCGCCGGCCTTGATCTTGGCGACCGCGTCCTTCGCTTCGGGCTTGGCCTGCGGGTCCGACGGGAAGACGAACATGGTGCCTTCACCGGCCGGGCCGGCAACCTGCCAGAATTCCGGCGAAGCGATCGAGTCCGGCATGATCAGCTGGAACTTGACGTTCTGCTCGGCCGCCTGGCGCAGGATCAGACCCGCCTCGGGGTGATAGCCGCCGAAATAGACGACGTCGGCCTTCAGTTCCTTCAGCTTGGTGACGAGGGCCGAATAGTCCTTCTCGCCGGCATTGATGCCTTCGTAGTCGACTTCCTTGAGACCGCCGGCATTCATCGTCGCCTTCACGGCGTCGGCGACGCCCTGGCCGTAGGCGCTCTTGTCGTGCAGGACGACAACGTTCTTGCCGGCGTATTTCTTGGCGATCCACGGCCCGATGAAGGCGCCCTGCGCGTCGTCACGCGTGTAGAGGCGCATGATGGTCGGCCAGCCGGCCTTGGCGGCGGCGTCGGTCAGCACCGGGTTGGACGAGGCGGGGCTCATCATCAGCGTGCCGGCTTCGGCATAAACGGCCGAGGCCGGAATGCTGGAGCCAGAGCAGGCATGGCCATCGACGAACTTGACGCCATTGGCGACGATGCGGTTGGCGACCGAGACCGCCTGCTTCGGATCGCACTGGTCGTCCTCGATATCGAGCTTGATCTGGGAGCCGTTGACGCCGCCAGCCGCATTGATCGCGTCGGCGGCCGCCTGCGCGCCCTGCTTGAACTGGTCACCGATGGTGGCGAGCTGGCCGGTCATGGGGCCGACCACCGAAATGGTGATGTCGTCGGCGAAGGCAACCGGGGCGCTCATCATCAGGCCAATAGCGGCCGCGCTCAAAATACCCAATTTTTTCATGACTATAAGAACTCCTCCACTTGCGCGTGCCGATCCGGCCGCGCTTCTTCCACAGAGCCGGGACAATTTCACCCTTCGCCGAAACTGTCGAGAGGACAGTGAGGCCGGCTTTGGTTCATTCCGACGAGGATTTCTTGGGCCACGCGCCTGATTGCCAGGCGTAATGCAAAAAGCCGCGCCGACCTTGTTTCGGTCGGTCGCGGCTTTTGCAGTCGAGCTCCCCAGACGCCCCCGCGCCTGAAACCCGCTCGCTTCCCTGTTCTTGCGTGGCTTCGGTTGTCTCAACCCGCCACATTCTCGTTCTTCTTGACCGGCCGTCTTCTCGCGGCCTTGTCCCAATGAGCTTCTGAGCGCTACGCGCTGGGGATCAGTGCATCGTCATCCATTCGCGGGCTTCGCGCAGCGCCGTGGCGATCTCGACTTTCGACATGGTGGCCGACAGTTCGGAGCGCAGCTCGGCGGCGCGGGCCGAGCCCTTGATCGCGGCGATGTTGAACCATTTATGGGCGGCAACGACATCGGTCTCGCAATCGCGACCGGTCGCATACATCATGCCCAGTTCGAAAAGAATGTCGGCCTGGGCAGTTGCCCCCATGGCGCCGAAGCCGTCCTCAAGCATTTCAAAGCGTGCCATTTCAATCCCCTGTCTGGCTCCCGAGAGCTGCCTCCTTTTCCCTTGGTATCCCTCGGGGCGAGCCGCTCTTTCGATGCTTTCGAGGATGACGGCTGGCCTTGAATCCGTCGTTAAATGGCTTGCTTAATTTGAGGAAAACAAAGCTAAAACAAGAGGTAAACGCGGAAAACTGTTAAGCATGGGAATCCAGCGTTTCAGCCATTTTGCGTCAAATTCGATGAAAATTGCCGGCGGCAGAATCAAGACTTCGCTAACCACGGAAACCGAAGCGTTTTTCGGTCGCATTTATTTTCAGTCGGCCGCGCGGCGAAAATCCTTGCAACCTTCCGTCGCGGCACCGCTTTCGTTTTGGCGGCGGCTGGATTAGCTTTACCTTTGCGTAAGGGGCAGGAAGGCGGACTGGAGCCGCCGCAACCCCATAGGGAGGTGGACAAGATGTTTCGAAAGCTGACTCTGGCCCTGGCGGCCACCTTGATCATGGCGGGCGCCGCATGCGCCGACCCGATCGAAGGCAACTGGAAGACGCAGGCCGGCGACACCGCGGCGATCGGCGGGAGCGGTTCTTTCTCGATCACGCTCAAGACCGGCAAATACGCCGGCAAGACGATCGGCTCGCTGAAGGCGGCCGGCGACAACAAATATGCCGGCAGCATCACCGACCCGGCAAACGACAAGACCTATTCCGGCAAGGCGACGCTCTCGGGCACCGCGCTCAAGATGAGCGGCTGCGTGTTCGGCGGCCTGATCTGCAAAAGCCAGACGTGGCACAAGCTCTGAGCGCCAAACTCCAGACCATACGAGACGGCCAAGGGCGTTTCACCGTTTTGCGAAACGGTGAAACGCCCGATTTCCTTGTTTGACGCAATTCCGGACGGAAAATCGCTCACACTTTTCCTGGAATTGCGTCTTTGTTTGACGCAATCCAGACGGAAAACCGCCCACACTTTTCCTGGAATTGCTCTACACGGCCCGTTTTTTGGAGCGACAGCGCTCCGCCGCGCTGTGGCACCGGCACGCGTGCAAGACCCTCGTCAATCAATTTGAACCGCAGATGAATACCGGTCTCAGAACCGGTTCAGAGGCCGTCAGGCATTTTCTCCCGCATTGAAGGAGAGAGAAATGCTTGCCCGTCGCTTCACCATCGTTTGCCTGCTGATGAGCCTGTTCGGCATGCTCTTCGCCATCCTCGTGGCGGAGGCCGGCCACCCCGTTCGCTCGTGGGAACGGCCGGTGCCCGCATTGTCGGCCTCGTGAACCAAATCGAGCTGTGAAACGACAAAGCTTAGAATCGACCAAGCTGGAAATCGGGATACCACCAAAATGAACCGCATCGCCGACAATGCAACGAAGATCCTCCGGCTGCTGCCGCGGGCGATGCTTATCCTGATGCTGCTGGCAGCCCCGGTGCTGGCGGTGCCGATGATGCGGGCCGATACAAGCCATAGGATCGAAGCGCCGCCGCACAAGAACACCAGCGTAGGCTTCGTGCTGCTGATCAGCCTGCAGCGCGGGTAGATGTGACGATATTCAGGTGAGGCCAGCCTGCGAAACGCGGCTTCCTGCGCTTCCGGTGCTCACGTACGAAAAGTACGCTCCGCTCCGGCCTTCGCCGGCCGAAGCCCTCATAAATGTCTCCGTCCTATGAAGGCTACGGCCGGCGTAGGCCGGTTCTCGGAATCCACCTTTCTCGACTCGGCCTGACCCGAATCTCGTCACACCTTGAATCGGAGCGATAACAAAAAATCTCCAGCTGGGTAGCGGTTCCTGTCCGCTCACCCCTCCCAAGCGCTCTCCTGAGTCTCTATATTGAGCCATGGAAAAGCGAATCTACCCCCAAGCCATCGACTCGGTCGTCATGCCGGAGCCCTTCGGCAAGCAGGACTTCCACGACGCCAGAAAGGCCGTCGCGGCGCTGCAGGCGCTCTACGACCGCAACACCAAATTCCTGCGCGATTCTTTCTCAGCCCTTGCCGCGGGCGGAGATGAAAGCAAGCGCTACCGGGCCTTCTATCCGCAGATCGGCGTCACCACGACCTCGTTCAGCCAGGTCGACTCGCGCCAGGCCTATGGCCATATGCCGACGCCCGGCCATTTCGCCACCACGATCACGCAGCCGCAACTGTTCGAGAACTATCTCATCGAGCAGCTTCGGCTCATCATGCGCAATCACGGCGTGACGGTGACGGTCTCGGAATCGACGACACCCATCCCGCTGCATTTCGCCTTCCTGGAAGGCACCTATGTCGACGGCGCCGCCGCCGAGCGCATCAAGCGGCCGATCCGCGACCTGTTCGACGTGCCCGATCTCGACGGCACCGACGACCAGATCGCCAACGGCACCTTCGAGGTGGCGTTCGGCGAGCCGCGGCCGCTGGCGCCGTTCACCGCGCAGCGCATCGATTATTCGCTCCACCGCATGACGCATTACACGGCGACCAGCCCGCAGCATTTCCAGAACTTCGTGCTGTTCACCAATTACCAGTTCTACATCGACGAATTCGTCGCGCGCGCCCGCGAGTTGATGGCCAATGGCGACAGCGGCTATGTCGAGTTCGTCGAACCCGGCAATGTCGTGACCAGGAACGGGGAGACGGTCCCGGAAGGAACGCCGCCGCACCGCCTGCCCCAGATGCCGGCCTACCACCTGAAGAAGCCGGGCCATGGCGGCATCACCATGGTCAATATCGGCGTCGGCCCGTCCAACGCCAAGACCATCACCGACCATATAGCGGTGCTGAGGCCGCATGCCTGGGTGATGCTTGGCCACTGCGCCGGGCTGCGCAACACGCAGGCGCTGGGCGACTATGTGCTGGCGCATGCCTATGTGCGCGAGGACCATGTGCTCGATGACGACCTGCCGGTCTGGGTGCCGATCCCGCCGCTGGCCGAAATCCAGGTGGCGCTGCAGGAGGCGGTCGCCGAAGTGACGGGACTGTCGGGCTACGACCTCAAGCGCATCATGCGCACCGGCACCGTCGCCACCATCGACAACCGCAACTGGGAGCTGCGCGACCAGCGCGGACCGGTGCAGCGCCTGTCGCAGTCCCGGGCCATCGCGCTCGATATGGAATCGGCCACCATCGCCGCCAACGGCTTCCGCTTCCGCGTGCCTTACGGGACGCTGCTGTGCGTTTCCGACAAGCCGCTGCATGGCGAACTGAAGCTGCCCGGCATGGCGACCGAGTTCTACAAGCGGCAGGTGGCGCAGCATCTCACCATCGGCATCAAGGCGATGGAGAAGCTGGCCGAAATGCCAATGGAGCGGCTGCATTCGCGCAAGCTCAGAAGCTTTTCCGAAACCGCGTTCCAATAGAGCCGCACGCCTGCCAGCGACCGGCGAGGCAATCGGTCGTCTTGCTTGGGCCGCAATTTGGCCGATAACCGGTCCGAACGGAAGACTGGGCTTCGGAGAAAATGACAACGGGCGGCGCGCGCTTGAGCATGATAGCTCAGCTGATAGTCCTGGCGATGATGGCATGCTCGGCTGCGCTCTTGGCCGGGTTCTTCGGCGCGCTGCATCCGGCCTTCGATTCCTTCTCGCATTTCCGCATGCATCTGAGCCTGCTGGCGGCCTTGCTTGCGCTGTTGCTGCTTGCCGGTCCCTACCGGCTGCAGGCCGTCGCCGTTCTGGTCTTCGCCATCGCCTGCTTCGCTACGACGACGGGCGCGCTTCCCAGATTGTCGGCGCAGCAGGCGGTCGCAAAGCCGGCCGACCGGATCACCTACAGCCTGTTGCAGATGAACCTGCGCTTCAACAACCCGACGCCGAAGAAAGTGCTGTCGCTGATCGGCAGGACCAATCCGGACGTCATCACGCTCGACGAAGTGTCCGGCATGTGGGCGAAGGAGCTCGGCTATATTGCCGGCGCCTACCCCTATCGCATCCTGTGCGACTATCCCAACGGCATATTCGGCGTCGCGCTGCTCTCGCGCCGTCCCTTCGCCGCCGGCACCGCGCCAGGTTGCGAGCCGCGCGGCGCGATGGCCACCGCCACGATCGATTTCGGCGGCATTCCGGTCGATGTCGCCGCGATCCATCTCAGCTGGCCATGGCCGCAGGAGCAATACTGGCAGATTGGCGAACTGGCGCAATCGCTGGCCGCGCTCGGAGAAACCGCCATCATGGCCGGCGACTGCAATGCCGTGCCGTGGAGTGTGGCGGCGCGGCGGGTGGCGCGGCTCAGCGGCATGACGCTAATGCCTTCGATCGGTCCGACTTGGATCCACCGCACGCTGCCCGACTTCCTGCGCCGCTATGCGGGCCTGCCGATCGACCAGGTGTTCAGCAAGGGCGGGGTGACGATCCTTTCGTCGGCCCGAATGGAGGACACCGGCTCCGACCATCTGCCGGTGCTGGTCGAATTCACGCTGCGGTCCGATGGCAACGCGCCCGAGGACGAGCACAAGTCGGCGCTGGCGGCGAACGACGCGCCGGTCAAGCCGCGCAGCTGACGTCCGCTTGGTAGGCGAACGGACTGAGTTCAGTTCTTCCCCATCAACGCATTGACCAGTTTTTCGACATGGCCGCCGTCGCGGTGCTCGCGCGCGTCGAAGGCATTCTGCCTGGCCTCGTGGTCGGTATAGATCGTGTCGATGCGACGCCTGGCGTCCCAGCGAAGACCGGTGCAGAACCAGTTGTCCTGCCGCTCGAGCCCGGCGAGCGCCGTCTCGGTTGCCCGCATCATCTGCTTTGCGATGCGGCCATGGGTATGTTCATGCTGGCGCACGCCGGCCATGAAGCGCTCCCAGCGCTTGCGCAGGACCGGACCGGACGAAGACGTGCGGCGCGGAAAGGTGTAGGTCAGGTCGATCGTGCCGGTGGCCTGACGCAGCCGGCAGATGCCATTGTCCCGTTTCACGTCGAGGTTCCAATGCACGGTATAGCCGGTCTCGGCGATGGCGCGCGTCGCATGACCGTGCCGCGGCCCGAGGCCATCCATCGCCTCGATCAGTTCAGCCCCGGTCCTGCCGGCGACGTCGTAACTGCGCACATGCACGGTCAGCTTGGTGCCGGCCGAGGCCGTCCCGCAAAAAAGCATGCCGGCAGCAGCTAAAATCGCCAGGCTGATGCGCCGCATGTCCGCTTCCTCGTTTGACGCGAAGCAGACCATACTCGGCGCCCGGCTTCAACGGTCTCTGCCGATAAGGCGCGGCTACCCGACCTTCGCCGGGCCTGTTGGAGCGGCGGTCGAGACGGCCCGGTCGAGCGGATCACATGCCTTGGTAAACCGGGCCTTCGCCGCCTTGTGGCGGCACCCAGTTGATGTTCCGGTTCGGATCCTTGATGTCGCAGGTCTTGCAGTGCACGCAGTTCTGCGCGTTGATGACGAAGCGCACATCCTTGGCCGACGGGTCAGCTGCGGCGTTGCCGTCCTTGTCCACCCACTCATAAACACCGGCCGGGCAGTAGCGGGTCGAGGGACCGGCAAAGACGTCGTGCTCGGAACGCTGCTGCAGCGCCATGTCGCCGACGATCAGGTGCACCGGCTCGTTTTCCTCATGGTTGGTGTTCGACAGGAACACCGAGGACAGCCGGTCGAAGGTCAGCACGCCATCCGGCTTCGGATAGGCGATCTTCTGGTGCTGGGCGGCGGGCTCGAGCGTCGCATAGTCGGCCTTGCCGTGCTTCAGCGTACCGAAAGGCGAGAAGCCGAACAGCGTGTTCAGCCACATGTCGAGACCGCCGATGCCGACGCCGATAATGGTGCCGAAGCGCGACCACAGCGGCTTGACGTTGCGAACCTTCTTCAGGTCCTTGCCGATGTCGGTGCCGCGCCAGGCTTCCTCGTAGGAAGCGAGCTCGTCATTGGCGCGGCCGCCGGCAATCGCCCCGGCCACATGCTCGGCCGCCAGCATGCCGGAGAGCACCGCATTGTGCGAGCCCTTGATGCGCGGCACGTTGACGAAGCCTGCCGCGCAACCCATCAGCACGCCGCCGGGGAAGGAAAGCTTCGGCACCGACTGCCAGCCGCCCTCGGTAATGGCGCGTGCGCCGTAGCCGATGCGCTTGGCCCCCTCGAAGGTGCCGGCGATCGCCGGATGGGTCTTGAAGCGCTGGAATTCCTCGAAGGGCGACAGATAGGGGTTCTTGTAGTTCAGGTGGACGACGAAGCCGACCGCCACCTGGTTGTCCTCGAGATGGTAGAGGAAGGAGCCGCCGCCGGTCTTCATGTCGAGCGGCCAGCCGAAGGAATGCTGCACGAGACCAGGCTTGTGGTTCTCGGGCTTGACCTGCCAGAGCTCCTTGAGGCCGATGCCATATTTGCCGGGCTCGCGGCCTTCCGAAAGTTTGTATTTGGCGATGAGCTGCTTGGCCAAGGAGCCCCGCGCGCCTTCGCCGATCAGCACATATTTGCCCATCAGCGCCATGCCGGGCGCATAGGCCGGGCCATGCGTGCCGTCCTTCTCGACGCCCATGTCGCCGGTGATGACGCCGGTGACGGCGCCGGCCTCGCTGTAGACGAGGCTTGCCGCGGCAAAACCCGGATAGATCTCCACGCCCAGCGCTTCGGCCTTGGTCGCGAGCCAGCGGCAGACATTGCCCAGCGAGACGATGTAATTGCCGTGGTTGTTCATCAGCGGCGGCATCAGGAAGTTCGGCAGGCGGAAGGAGCCGGCAGGGCCGAGCACCAGGAAGTGGTCCTCCGTCACCGGTGTATTGAACGGATGGCCCTCCTCCTCGCGCCAGCCGGGCAGCAGCCGGTCGATGCCGATCGGGTCGACGACGGCGCCGGAGAGGATATGGGCGCCAATCTCGCCGCCCTTCTCCAGGACGACGACGGAAAGGTCCGGGTTGAGCTGCTTCAGACGGATCGCGGCGGCAAGGCCGGCGGGACCAGCGCCGACGATCACCACGTCGAATTCCATGCTCTCGCGTTCGATTTCGCTCATCGGCCCCTCACTGGCTCGCCATGTTCTCGCATTGTGCTGGCTCATGCGCTGCATAGCGCATCAATTCGCGACGCGAAACCGGCGCTGACGTGACAACAGCGATTTCGACAAAAAGTCGCGGTTTTCCCTACGAAACGGCCGCCGCGCAGGCCATGGCCAAGCATAGGCCAACGCCAATTGGATGGAAGGCCAGGCCGCATCCGCATGTTTTTAATTGTTCGACGGCTTGGTTATCGGCAATACTTTGCACCATGCGCAGTCCAGAGCCAGCCGGCTTTCCCTCGAAGCGCTTACTCTTCACGCCAGGCATGGCTTGGCGTGCGGTTCTTCCGCTCCTCTTTTTGACCCTGCCGGCCTTTTTGACCACGCCAGTCTGGGCCGATCCAGTGAAGGTCTGGGCGACCGGCGCCTATTCCTTCTCCGACGAGCTGGGCGGCTTCCGCATCACCGGCGCTTCGGGCATCGGCACCAAGGAAGACCCGCTGATCATCAAGGAGGAGCTCAACACGGCAACGCCGGTAACGCTGACGATCCGCGCGACCAAGCCGATCGAGCCCTTCGGCAGGGCAGGCGAGGTCGCCAACGGCGTGATGTATATGCGCATCGACGTGCTCAACAACAGCGCGCTGCCCTGGGTGGAGTTCCAGTTCGAGCTGCAGGAGATCCTCGATCAGCCGAGCGTGTTCGGCGACGGCCTGTCCTTCGACCAGCGCAACAAGACGCCCGACAACATCTGGTCGAGCAATTTCGCCGATTTCGAGCGTAAGTTCGAACCTTACGACCAGCTGCTGTTCAAAAACGGCAAGGTCGACCCGCTGAAGACGGCGACCTTCGATTTCCTGGTCACCGACTATACGCCGCGCTGGACGTTTTATATCGTGCAGGACCCGCGCATACCGACGGGCTGACCTGATCCCGGTTGCAAATCGGCGCCGCGCGGATGATGGTGGCGCCATGACCGCCGCTTCCCCCAACGCACCAGCAGAGATCGCCGAACTGCTCGCCTTCTATGCCAGCGCCGGCGTCGACGAGGCGCTTGAAGACGCGCCGGTCAACCGGTTTGCCGAAGCGGCGGCGAAGTCGGCCGAACGCAGGCCTGCCGAGCGGGCGCCAGCCGCGCCGCCTCGCGACCCAAGACCCGAGAGCCGCCCGGCATCCGGGCAGGTCCCGGAGCGGCCCCAGGCGCCCGTGCCGGCAACGCCATCATCCGGCCTCGACGCGCGCAATATTCCCGATGCTCCGGCGCGCATGCCGGCCGCCACCGTCCCCGACGAGGCGCAGGCGCTGCTTGCCCGGCAACTGGCCGCAAGCGCCTCGACGCTCGAGGAACTGCGCCAGCACATGGCCGGCTTCGACGGCTGCAATCTCAAATTCACGGCCAAGAACCTCGTCTTCGCGGACGGCAATCCGAAAGCCGAGCTGATGCTGGTCGGCGAGGCGCCGGGTCGCGACGAGGACCTTGAAGGCCTGCCCTTTGTCGGCCGCTCCGGCCGGCTGCTCGACCGCATGCTCGCCGCGATCGGCCTCAACCGCAACTCGGCCTATATCGCCAACGTTATTCCGTGGCGGCCGCCGGGCAACCGCACGCCGACGCCGCACGAGACCGAAATCTGCCGGCCCTTCATCGAAAGGCAGATCGAGCTGGTCAATCCCAAGGTGCTGGTCAATCTCGGCGGTCCGTCGGCCAAGACGCTACTCAACACGACCGAGGGGATTCTGCGCCTGCGCGGCAACTGGCGGGTGCACACGACCGCTTCCGGGATCGCCATTCCGGCAATGCCGACGCTGCACCCGGCCTATCTCTTGAGAACGCCGGCGCACAAGAAGCTTGCCTGGCGGGATTTTCTCGAGGTGAAGGCGAAGTTGAGGGGGCTGGCGTGAGCATTTTTTCCTTCTCCCCTTGTGGGAGAAGGTGCTCGAAGGGCGGATGAGGGGTGCTCCAGGGAATGCCAGCGTCTCACTCCGCTGGAACACCCCTCATCCGTCTCGGCGCTGCGCGCCGATCCACCTTCTCCCACCAGGGGAGAAGGCGGAGCTATAACCTCCCAGGTAATTGAACTCCGCCCCTCGCCGCCCTACTCCTCTCCCATGACCACATCCGAACCTTCTGCCGGCAGCCTCATCCGCGAATGGCGCACGCGGCGGCGCATGAGCCAGCTCGACCTCGCCATGGAGGCCGATATCTCGCAGCGGCATCTCTCCTTCGTCGAAAGCGGCCGGGCCCAGCCGTCGCGCGACATGGTTCTGCATCTGGCCGAGCAGCTGTCGATCCCGCTGCGCCAGCGCAATCAACTGTTGCTTGCCGCCGGCTTCGCGCCGAGCTTCAGCGAAAAGCCGCTCACCGATGCGACGCTTGCGCCGGCGCTTGCCGCCGTCGAGACGGTGCTCAAGGGCCACGAGCCCTTTCCGGCACTGGCGGTGGACCGGCACTGGAACCTCATTTCCGCAAATGGCGCGATTGCCCCGCTCCTCGCCGATATTTCCGAGCCGTCCCTGCTTACGCCGCCGGTCAACGTGCTGAGGCTCAGCCTGCACCCGGGCGGCGTGGCGCCGCGCATCGTCAATCTGGCGGAGTGGCGCGCACATCTGCTGGAGCGGCTGAAACACCAGAACGACGCCACCGGCGACCCGGTGCTGATTGAGCTGGAGCGCGAATTGCGCACCTATCCGTCGGGCCTGAGGAGCAGCCGGCCCGCACCGGTCGAGCCGAGCGGCATCGTCCATCCGCTACGGCTCGCGCATGGCGATCAGGTGCTGTCCTTCATCAGCACGATCACCGTCTTCGGCACGCCGCTCGACGTCACGCTGTCGGAGCTGGCGATCGAATCCTTCTTCCCTGCGGATGAGCAGACCCGGGCGGTGCTGGTGCGGCTGGCGAAGGAGCGGAGCTCTCAATAGCTCGAAACTAGAAAGGCCGAGGGACAGCACCCCCCTCTGTCCTGGCGGCCAGAGAGGAGTGTAACGGAACTCGGCGCATGAGATTCACGCAACGGAACTATCCCTGCGGCGACGCGGCCGTCCTGGTGCGCGTGCGCTCCAAGCCGAGCTGCCGCTCGCGCCAGATGATGAAAATGCCGGCGGCGACGACGATCACGCCGCCGATTAGCGTGTTGAGAGAGGTGACGTCGCCGAAGACGAAATAGCCGGCGACGACGCCGAGGATCATAGAGGTGTATTCGAACGGCGCCACGACCGAGGCTTCGGCGTGGCGGTAGGCCGCCGTCATCAGGATCTGGCCGAGCCCGCCGCAGAAGCCCGCGAAGACGAGGAGCGCGGCCTGCATCGGCGTCGGGGCCTGCCAGCCGAAGGGCAGCGTGAAGAGCGACAACACCGAAGCCGTCGAGGAGAACCACAGCACGATGGTCGCGGTCTTCTCCGTCTGCACGAGATTGCGCACCAGAAGCATGGCGACCGCCGAAATCGCGGCGGCGATCAGCGCGGCCATGACGCCCAGCAGCTCCTGGTCGTCGAGGCCTTCACCGGAATTGAGCAGCGTCAGCTCGGGCCAGGAGATGATCAGCACGCCGGCAAGACCGACCGCAACCGCGCTCCAGCGGTAGACGCGGATCGTCTCGCCGAGGAAGACCGAGGAGAACACCACGACCAGCAGCGGCTGGGCGTAGTTTAGCGTGATGGCCTCCGGCAGCGGCAGCCTGGTCAGCGCGAAGAAACCGAGCCCCATGGCGCCGACGCCGACGACGCCACGCGCGATATGGTTGAACGGCCGCCTGGTCGTGAACGCGGTGGCGAGCTCACCCTTGAAGGCCAGGAAAGCGATGATCGGGAAGATGGCGAAGAAGGAGCGGAAGAAGACGATCTGTCCGGCGGGCACGTCGCCGGCCGCCTTGATGCAGGTCTGCATGCCAACGAAGACCGTCACCGAGACGATCTTCAGCGTGATGCCGCGCAGCGTGTTGTGGCCGACGGCATGATCGACGGTCATCTTGCCTCGTAAGGATGGTCGGGAAACGAAGCCTCGAAATAGGCCAAGAGCAATTCCAGGAAAAGTGTGTAACGGTTTTCCGTCCGGAATTGCGAAACACAAATTATGCCGCAGTTTTGTCGAGTGGCCGTTTCGTGTAAAGAGCGCGCACTCTCAAAATTCTTGGACCAGCCAGGCCGGCTGGCCGCCTCGACAGGAAAAGCTCAACGAATGCGCACAGATACCGGCCATGTCTTCAAGCTCGAGGACTATCGCCCCTGCGACTATCTCATCCCGAGCACCAGCCTCGACTTCCGCCTGTCGCCGGACGCGACCCATGTGACCGCGCTGCTCACCATCGAGCGACGCGAGGGCATCGCCGCCTCGGCGCCGCTGGTGCTCGACGGCGACGGCCTGACGCTGCTCGGCGTCGCCATCGATGGTCACGCGCTCGCAGCCGGCGAGTATGAGGCGACGCCGGACCGGCTGACGATCCTGAAGCCGCCGGCGGCGCAGCG
Organism: Mesorhizobium sp. B2-7-2; assembly: GCF_006440775.1. GTDB lineage: Bacteria > Pseudomonadota > Alphaproteobacteria > Rhizobiales > Rhizobiaceae > Mesorhizobium. The sequence continues at coordinate 92,030 of NZ_VFTZ01000015.1, forward strand.
CTTCGAGCTCCGCCTGGAGACGGAGATCGCGCCTTCGCGCAACGAGGCGCTGATGGGCCTCTACCGCTCCAGCAACGTCTATTGCACGCAATGCGAGGCCGAGGGCTTTCGCCGCATCACTTATTTTCTCGACCGTCCCGATATCCTGTCGGTCTACACGGTGCGCATCGAAGCGCCGCACAACGAGGCGCCGCTTTTGCTTTCAAACGGCAATCCCGTCGAACGCGGCGCGCTCGTCGACGGCCGGCATTATGCAGTCTGGCACGACCCCTTCCCAAAACCCTCCTACCTCTTCGCGCTGGTGGCGGGCGCGCTCGGCAAGGTAGCTGGCAGCTTCACCACCATGTCCGGCCGCGAGGTCGAGCTCGGCATCTATGTCGAGCCCGGCAAGGAACGGCTTGCCGGCTACGCGATGGACGCGCTGAAACGCTCGATGAAATGGGACGAGGAAGCCTTCGGCCGCGAATACGACCTCGACGTCTTCAACATCGTCGCCGTCTCCGACTTCAATATGGGCGCCATGGAGAACAAGGGGCTCAACGTCTTCAACGACAAATATGTGCTGGCCGACGAGGAGACCGCGACTGATGCCGACTTCGCCAATATCGAGGCGATCATCGCGCATGAGTATTTCCACAATTGGACAGGCAACAGAATCACTTGCCGAGACTGGTTCCAGCTTTGCCTGAAGGAAGGGCTGACGGTTTACCGCGACCACGAGTTCTCCGCCGACCAGCGCTCGCGAGCGGTGAAGCGCATCGCCGAGGTGCGCACGCTGCGCGCGCACCAGTTCCCCGAAGACCAGGGGCCGCTCGCGCATCCGGTCAGGCCGCGCCGCTACCGCGAGATCAACAACTTCTACACGGCGACTGTCTACGAGAAAGGCTCGGAAGTGGTGCGCATGATCCGCACCATCCTCGGCGCGGAGACCTTCCGTGCCGGCATGGACCTCTATTTCGAGCGGCATGACGGCGAGGCGGCGACCATCGAGGATTTCCTCAAAGTGTTCGAGGACGTCTCCGGCAGAGACCTCGCGCAATTCGCGCTCTGGTATCACCAGGCCGGCACCCCGAACCTGACGGTGAGTTCCACGCATAATGCGGCGGCAAAGGAGTTCACCCTGGAGATCGAGCAGTCGGTGCCGCCGACGCCGTCGGAAAGCCGCAAGCGGCTGATGCATATCCCTTTAGCCTTCGGGCTGGTCGGCGCCAACGGCAAGCCCATCACCTGGACGGCCGTCGAGGGCGCAACGGTGGATGACGGTGTCATCCATATCCGCAAGCGCCGGCACACGGTGCGCTTCTCGGGTATTTCGCAACGGCCTTCGGTGTCGCTCAACCGCGGCTTCTCGGCGCCGATCACGCTTTCCGTGCAGCAGAAGGCCGACGACCAGTTCTTTCTTGCGGCGCATGACAGCGACGCCTTCGCGCGCTGGCAGGCATTCAACACGCTGCTGACCGACGCGCTGATCGTCGCCTTCCGCCAGATCCTCGGCGGCAGGGAGCCGGCCTTCGCGGCACGGCTCGCCGAGCTTGCCGGCAGGATCGCCGGCGACGAGGCGCTGGAGCCGGCCTACCGGGCACTGGCGCTGTCGCTGCCCGGCGAAGCCGACATCGCCCGCGACATCGGCAAGGGCATCGATCCAGACGCCATCTTTGCCGCGCGCGAGGCGCTGGCGCGGGCGATCGCCGAGGCAAATGGCGAGACCTTCGCGGCGCTCCATGACCGGCTTGCCGACAACGGGCCGTTCAGTCCGGACGCGGCGAGCGCCGGACGCCGGGCCCTGCGCAACACCCTGCTCGATTATCTTTCGCTGCTGCCGGGCGGCGCGGGCCTCGCCGCGCGGCACTTCACCGCCGCCACCAATATGACCGACCGCGCCGCGGCGCTCGCCGTGCTGGCGCATCGCCATTCGGGGACGGCCGAGGCCGAAGAAGCGCTAGCCGCCTTCGAGGCCCGCTATCGCGGCGACGCGCTGGTGCTCGACAAATGGTTCCAGATCCAGGCCGGCGTGCCCGGCGCAAGGACCGTCGAGAAAGTGCGCGGGCTCACGCAGCATCCGGCTTTCTCGATCGCCAACCCGAACCGGGTGCGTTCGTTAATCGGCACCTTCTCCAGCGCCAACCAGACCGGCTTCCACCGCCCCGACGGCGAAGGTTACCGTTTCTTCGCCGAGACGGTGCTGGAAGTGGAGAAGCGCAACCCGCAAGTGGCGGCGCGGTTGGCCACGGCGCTACGCTCCTGGCGCTCGCTGGAGCCTGGACGTCAGGCCAAGGCCAGGCAGGCGCTGCTCGACATGGCGAAGGTCGAGAACCTGTCGGCGGATCTGCGGGATATTGTGGAGCGAACGCTGGCGTAGCGCCTTTTGCCTTCTCCCCTTGTGGGAGAAGGTGTCGCCGAAGGCGACGGATGAGGGGTGCTCCAGGGAAAACCAGCGTCTCACTCCGCTGGAACACCCCTCATCCGTCTCGGCGCATCGCGCCGATCCACCTTCTCCCACAAGGGGAGAAGGGAAAGGGACGAATTTCAATCAACTTTTAATCTTTTTCGCCCGCGCCTCTGGACAAGGCGAATCGGCTTTGATTCTTTAATGGCGATTCGGGGCGTGCGGCGTAGCCGGATCATCCAAGTATGCGGCAAATCGGGGAGTGCCATTTATGGCCAAGGCGGACGCGTGGGGCGCGCCCGGAGGGAAGGCTTTTGCGCGTCGCAAGGCAAGGAGCGACGGACTTGCCGGCAATGCGCGCCTGATCGCCGAACCCACATATCAGCGGCTCCTGGCCGCCGAGCCGCTGCTGCGCCGGTCGATCCCGGCGCTGATCGTCGTTTTTCTCATCGTCATCGCGGCATTGCGCTTCCTGTCGCTGATGAACGAGCATGACGAGATCGAGCGCGACGCCAAGGCGGTGCTGGCGCTGGCCGCCGGCCAGATGGCGCAGGCGATCACCGCCGACCCCAGCGTGGCCGGCGTCAATGCCGTAAGTCTCCTGGAGAACATCAGCCGCCAGGGCGCCATGAGCCGCGCCCATGTGCTTGCCATCACCGACGCCGACTTCAAGGTCATCGCCGTTTCGCCGTTGTCGACGGGCTGGCAGGGCCGCACGCTCGACAGTTTGGTCCTTGGCGGCCAGCCGCTGTTCATGTTCGGCGACCGCGCCGGCGTGATGGATGTCAGCACCGGCGGACAGGACTGGTTTGCCGCCGTCAGCCTCGGCGGCGACCGCAAACACGCGGCCGCCGTGCTGGTGCCGCAGGAAGCGGTGTTCGACAGCTGGCGCAAGTCGATGTCGCTCAACGTCACGCTGTTCGTGCTGACGGCGGGCGTGCTGATCGTCATCCTCTACGCCTATTTCGGCCAGGCGGCGCGCGCCCAGGCGGCGGACCGCATCTATCTCGAAGCGCATCAGCGCATCGACATGGCGCTGGTGCGCGGCCGCTGCGGCTTGTGGGACTGGGACATGGTGCGCGGCAAGATGTACTGGTCGCGCTCGATGTACGACATGCTGGGCTATGAGCCCTGCGATACGATGCTCTCCTTCGGCGAGGTCGACGAGATCATCCACCCGGAAGACGGCGACCTGTTCGAGCTCGCCAACCGCATCATCGAACGCGAGATCGACCATATCGACCAGGTCTTCCGCATGCGCCACGCCGACGGACAATGGGTGTGGATGCGAGCCCGCGCCCAGGTGATCGACCCGGAGGCGCCGGAGATCCAGCTGATCGGCATCGCCGTCGATGTCACCGAGCAGCGTCACCTGGCGCTGCGTTCGGAAGCGGCCGACATGCGGCTCAGGACCGCGATCGAGAACATCAACGAATCCTTCGTGCTGTGGGATGCCGCCGAACGGCTGATCATGTGCAATTCGAAGTTCCAGAAGGACAACGGGCTGTCTGACCGCGATGTGGTACCGGGCGCGACCCGCGATATGCTGGAGCAGCGCATGCTGGCCTTCGCCTCGGAGCGCAGGTTGGCCAATGCCAACGGGCCGCATGGCGGTATCACGCTCGAGCGCCAGCTTGCCGACGGCCGTTGGCTGCAGGTCAACGAACTCAGGACCCGGGACGGCGGCGTCGTTTCGGTCGGCTCCGACATCACCCAGATCAAGCTGCATCAGGAAAAGCTGGTCGACAGCGAGCGCCGGCTGATGGCGACGATCCACGATCTCAGCCTCGCGCGGCGCGCCGAGGAGGAACGCGCCAGCGAACTGGTCGAGCTCAACCGCAAATACATGAAGGAAACCGAGCGCGCCGAGGCGGCCAATCGCGCCAAGTCGGAATTCCTCGCCAACATGTCGCATGAATTGCGCACGCCGCTCAACGCCATCATCGGCTTCTCCGAGCTGATGCAGCAGGGCCTGTTCGGACCGCTCGGCTCGGAGCGCTATGAGGAATACGCGACCGACATCAACGGCAGCGGCAAATACCTGCTCGGCGTCATCAACGACATCCTCGATATGTCGAAGATCGAAGCGGGCCAGTTCTCGCTCGACCACGAGGAGATCGACCTTTGCCCGCTGATCAAGGAAACGGTGCGGGTGATCTCGCTGCAGGCGGCGGAGAAGTCGATCAACGTCGAGACGCGCATCGCCGATACGATGCGGCTCTATGCCGACCGCCGCGCGATCAAGCAGATCGCCATCAACCTGCTCTCCAACGCGGTGAAGTTCACCGGACAGGGCGGCAAGATCACGGTCCGGGCGCGCAACACGTCGGGCGCGCTGCTGCTCACCATCGAGGACAATGGCTGCGGCATCCCCAAGCAGGCGCTGAGCAAGCTCGGCCGGCCGTTCGAGCAGGTCCAGAACCAGTTCTCCAAGAACCACACCGGCTCGGGCCTCGGTCTCGCCATCTCGCGCTCGCTGGCCGAATTGCAGGGCGGCGCGCTGAAGATCCGCTCGACCGAAGGCGTCGGCACCATCGTGTCGGTGCGCATTCCCCTGAAGAAGGCGCCGGCGGCGGTGAGGGTTGCGGCCTGATCAGAAACGACCGGCAGTGGCTGAAGCAAACTTGAAAAAGTTATCCATTTTATCTATTTTGGATAAGAGGTGATTTTTCAATGCGCGTGACATCGACTGAGTTCCAGCAGAATGTGGGCCGCTTCCAGGATGCCGCTCAGCGGGCGCCGGTCGCGATAACGAAAAACGGCCGGACCCACACAGTGCTTCTTTCGGCGGCGATGTTCGAAGTGCTGGTCAAGGGGCGGGTCGCCCGCCCCGTCGAAGAACTTGATGATGAGACGCTGAAAGCCATCGCCGAAAGCGCGGTCCCGCCCCTGCATGACGAACTGAACCAGATGCTCAAAGACTGGGTGCCGTGAGCCTGCCCAAGCCTGTTCCAGGCCTGGTGATCTGCTATTCCCATCTGTGGTTGGACGAGCACAGGCAAGGCGTCGAAGAGGGTCGGAAGAACCGCCCGTGTGCGATTGTCGCCGCACGCCGGATTGTGGAAAGGCGCGAAGTCGTGACTGTGGTTCCGATCACGCATTCCCTTCCGGCCGATCCTGCCGATGCCGTCGAAATGCCTGCGCCTCTCAAGGCTTACTTTGGGCTCGACGATATGCCGTCATGGGTCGTGGTGAGTGAAACCAACGATTTCCTTTGGCCGGGCCCCGATCTTAGACCAATTCCCGGAAGCAGTCCCTCCCGCTTCCACTATGGCATGCTGCCGCCACGCTTCTACGCTCATCTGCGCGATCGGCTTCTGCAGGCACATGCGCGCCGCAAGCTCCGCCGCGTGCAACGCACCGATTAGCCCCTCCCGCCCGCACTCCGCAGCAGTAGGTCGAAGTCCAGCCTGACCCTCCGTGACGTCTCCTTGAGATGTGCTTCCAGCACAGCGAAATCGGGGAGGTCGGTGACCGCAAGAAGCAGGTCCGAAAGCCCCGGCGGGACATCGTCGCGCTGGAATTCGCCGGTTAGGCAAAGCCTGATCATCTGAGTCAGCGCCAGATAGAGCCGATAAGCCTCGCCAAGCTCTTCACGCATATCGGCTGCGGCGAAGTCCGGAGAAAGCCGGGCCAAAATGTCGGCGGTCGCCGTGACCCGGCGGCCAGGTTCGATCGCGCCGGTAATGACCGCGACCTGGGCGATGAATTCAAGATCGATAAGCCCGCCCGGGATCAGCTTGATGTCCCAGAGATCGCGCGGCGCCTTCTCCTTCTCGATCAGCGCCCGCATCTCCGAGGCCTCGGCTTTGACCTTGGCGGCATCGCGCGGCTGCGCCAGTACCACCGCCACTTCCGTCTCGAGCTCGGCGCAGAGTTCGGCGTCGCCGCCGATGGCGCGGGCCCTTGCCAACGCCAAGTGTTCCCAGGTCCAGGCATCCTGGCGCTGATATTTCTTGAACGCGTCGATATGGGTGGCGACCGGCCCCTTGTTGCCTGATGGACGCAGGCGCAGGTCCAGCTCGTAGAGCACGCCTTCGGCCGTCGGCGCCGAGACGGCCGCAATCAGGCGCTGCGTCATGCGGGTATAGTAATGCGAGGGCGCCAATGGCTTGTCGCCGTCAGAGTCCTCGGCATCTGAATGGTCGTAGAGCAGGATGAGATCGACATCAGAACCCGCCGTGAGCTCTCGGCTGCCGAGCTTGCCCATCCCGAGCAGCGCCACCCTGCCGCCGGCGATCCTGCCGTGGCGCAGCGCGAATTCGGCGATCACCGCTTGAAGCGCCGCTTCGATGGTGAGGTCGGCGAGATCCGAGAAGGCGCGCCCCGCCCGCGCCGGATCAATCGAGCCGGCAAGCAGGCGCACGCCGATCAGGAATTTCTGCTCGGAAGCGAAGATGCGCAGCCGGTCGAGCACATCCTCATAGGCGCGGTCGCCTTCGATGAAGGCGGCAAGCCGGGCCGAGAGATAGGCGCGATCCGGCAGTTCGGTGAGCAATGCCGGATCGAGCAGGCCGTCGAAGACATGCGGACGACGCGTGATGATCGCCGCCAGCCGAGGCGCGGCCCCCATGATGGTCGCCATCAGTTTGAGCAGCGCCGGGTTCGACTGCAGCAGCGAGAAAAGCTGGATACCGGCCGGCAGGCCGGCGAGGAACTCGTCGAAGCGCATCAGCGCCTCGTCGGCGCGCCGCGTCTGGCCGAAGGCCTTCAGCAGCGCCGGCGTCAGTTCGGTCAGCCTCTCGCGCGCCTCCGCCGACTGGGTGACGCGGTAGCGGCCGAAATGCCAGCCGCGGATGACGCGGCAGATGTCGCTCGGCCGCTGGAAGCCCAAGCGATCGAGCGTCTGCAGCGTGTCGGGATCGTCGACATCGCCGGTGAAGACCAGATTGCCGACGCCGGCCGAAAGCTCGGGCGCGGTTTCGAACAGCGCCGCATAATGGCGCTCGACCTGCTGTAGCGAGGCGCGGAAGGCCTGCGTGAATTCCGCCTCGCCGGCAAAGCCCAGCATCAGCGCGATGCGTTTCAGCTCCTCGTCTTCCTCAGGCAGGATATGCGTCTGCTCGTCCGCCACCATCTGGATGGCGTGCTCGACTCTGCGCAGGAACCAGTATTGCCGGGTGAGCGCGTCGCGCGCGTCGACGGTGATCCAGCCGCGCGCGGCGAGCGCTGCGAGCATCGGCACGGTCTCGCGGCCGCGTAGCTCCGGGAAGCGGCCGCCGGCGATGAGTTGCTGCGTCTGGACGAAGAACTCGATCTCGCGGATACCGCCGCGGCCGAGCTTGACGTTGTGGCCTTTCACCGCGATCTCGCCATGGCCCTTGTGGGCATGGATCTGGCGCTTGATCGAATGGACGTCGGCAATCGCCGCGTAGTCCATGTATTTGCGCCAGACATAGGGCTGCAATTCCTTGAGGAAGGCCGCGCCCGCGGCGAGGTCGCCGGCAACCGGCCGCGCCTTGATCATGGCCGCGCGTTCCCAGTTCTGGCCGCGCGCCTCGTAATAGCGAAGTGCCGCCTCGACGGGGATCGCCAGCGGCGTCGAGCCCGGATCGGGGCGGAGCCTCAGATCGGTGCGAAACACATAGCCGTGCTCGGTGCGGTCCTGCAGGATGCGCACGAGCCGGCGGGTGAGGCGCGAGAACAGCTCGGTCGCGTCGAGCGGATCGATAACGGCCGGCGCCTCCGGATCGAAGAAGACGACAAGATCGATGTCGGAGGAAAAATTCAGCTCATGCGCGCCGAGCTTGCCCATGCCGAGCAGGATCCAGCCCGAATCCTTCGCCGGTTCGGCCCGATCCGGCAGCTTGAGCTTGCCTTGCCGGTTCGCATCGAGCAGCAGGAAATCGACGGCGGCGCATGTGCAGGCATCCGCGAGATCGCTGAGACGGCGCACCGTCACCGCGGTCTCCGCTTCGCCTGAAAGGTCGGCCAGCGCGATCAGGAAATGCGCTTCGGTCTTCCATTGCCGCAGCGCCATCATCAGGCTCGATTCCGAAGCGTCATCAACCCTGGCCGCGCCGCCTATCGCTTCGCCGACGGCGCCGAGCCGCGCTTCGATCGTCCGGTCGAACAGCGTGTCGAGAACGGCCGGCCGGCGGCGCGCCACATCGCGCAGGAAGGGCGAGAGGTCGAAGACGGCCGCCAGCAGCTCCTGCAGTGGCCCCTCGCCCGCCAGGAACGCAGCGAGGCGCGAAAGCCCCTCTTCCTCGGCGGCATCGGCGATTTCCGACAGTTCACGCCGGGCATGCTCCGCATCGAGGGGGCGGAGCGCCACTGTCGGGCTAAGCCGGAACTCGGATTCGATTTTCTTCTTCGCCATTTGTCCGCGCTGTCAATGCGTCTCCCGCAACGGAAAACTCATGGCCACGGACAATCCGGGATTGGCGGGTAAAAGATCAAGCCTGCCGTTGTGGAAAGTCATGATCGCCTTGGCCAGGCTGAGGCCGAGGCCCGAGCCCGGTTGCGAGCGGCTCTTTTCCAGGCGCACGAAGCGCTCGGTGGCCCGGGCGCGATCGGCGTCGTCCGGAATGCCGTGGCCATTGTCGGTGACGGCAAGCTTGATCTCGTTGCCGGCGCGCTCCAGCACCACCCGTACTTTCGGCGCCTCGGCAGCATCGGTCGAATATTTGATGGCGTTGTCGACGACGTTGGACAACGCCTGGCCGATCAGCTCGCGGTTGCCGTTGATCGTGAAGGCCTCGGACACGGTCGTTTCCAGCGCAACCCCCGCCTCCTCCGCCACCGGCTCGTAGAGCTCGACCACATCGCTCACCGTCTCGGCGAGATCGACGGGACCGGTCTGTTCCGAGGAGTAGCCGGCCTCCAGGCGCGAGATCATCAGGATGGCGTTGAACGTCTTGATGAGCTGGTCGGACTCCGCGATCGTGCCCTCGAGCGCCTCGCGGTACTCCTCCGTCTTGTGCCTGCCGGCGAGCGTCGCCTCGGCGCGGTTGCGCAGCCTGGTCAGCGGCGTCTTCAGATCATGGGCGATGTTGTCGGAGACCTGCTTCAGCCCCTCGTTCAACATGGCGATCCTGGCCAGCATCGAATTGAGGTTTTCCGAAAGGCGGTCGAATTCGTCGCCGGCGCCGGTGACCGGCAGCCGTCCGGACAAATCGCCCCCCATGATGCGGCGGCTGGCGTCCGAGACGCTGTCGATGCGCTTCAGCGCGGCGCGCCCGACAAAGAACCAGATCAGGATGCCGCCAAGACCCATCATACCGAGCGCCAGGGTCAGCGCGCGGCTGATAACGGCGCGGAAGCGCTCGGGCTCGCCGAGGTCGCGGCCGACCAGCATGATCATCTGGTTGGGCAGCCTCAGCACCAGCGCGATGGCGTTGTGGCCCTTTTCCCCTGTCGACTGAGGAATGTTGGCGCTGTCGCCGGCTTGGGGCGCGGACTGGTCCGAACCGCCGCTGCGCAGCCGATCGAGCTCGCCCTCGCCAAAGCGCTGGTAGGAAAACGGGTCCGTCGTCCAGCCCTCGGTCTCGATGACCCCGGGCTCCAGGCTCTGCACATTGCCGGTCAGGATCTGGCCGTTGGCGTCGGCGATCAGATAGAGATTGGCGCCGGGCTGGCGCGAGCGGGCTTCGACGACGCGCACCAGCACCGGCAGGCCGCCGCGCTGATAGGCGCGGGCCAGGCCCAGCACCTCGTCGTTTATGGTCTCCTGCGTCTGCGCGGTCAGCATGCGCGCCGAGAGCGACGTCATGTAAAGGACGAGCAGCACCGCGCAGAGCGCGAAAAGCAGAAGATAAAGCGCCGAAAGCCGGGCCGCCGTCGTCTTCATGATGGCCGGCAGGGATAACGCCATAACGGGTTCTAGCCGCCCTTCAGCATGTAGCCGGCGCCGCGGATCGTGTGCAGGATCGGCTTGTCGAAGCCCTTTTCGATCTTGCCGCGCAGTCGCGAGACGTGGACGTCGATGACGTTGGTCTGCGGATCGAAATGATAGTCCCAGACATTTTCCAGAAGCATGGTGCGCGTCACCACCCGGCCGGCATGGCGCATTAGATATTCGAGCAGGCGGAACTCGCGCGGCTGCAGCGTGATCTCGCGGCCGGCGCGCTTGACCGAATGCGACAGCCGGTCGAGCTCGAGATCGCCGACGCGGTAGACCGTCTCGGACTCGCGCGCGCTGGCGCGGCGGTTCAGCACCTCGACGCGGGCGAGCAATTCGGAAAAGGCGTAGGGTTTGGTGAGGTAATCGTCGCCGCCGGCGCGTAAGCCCGTGACCCGGTCGTCGACCTCGCCCAGCGCCGAAAGGATCAGCACCGGCGTGGTGTTGCCGCGCGAGCGAAGCGCGGCGATCACCGACAGGCCGTCGCGGCGCGGCATCAGGCGGTCGACCACCATCACGTCATAGTCGCCGGCATCGGCGAGCGCGAAGCCGGTCTCGCCGTCGCCAGCGACATGGGCGGTGTGGCCCGCTTCGGCAAAGGCTTTCTGCAAGTAGTCCGCCGCCTCGCGATCGTCTTCCATGACGAGAATCTTCATGGGACCGTTATACGCGATTTCACTGGAAGGTTGAGGGGCAGCCATATCGTGTTGCCTTCAAGTTAAAACGGCAGCGGGTGATGGGAAACCCGCTGCCGCCAGGAGCGAAACACGGTGACTGACTTACGTGCTCGGCCCCATGTTTCCCCACGGCGGCTCGGGGGTGTTGATACCGCCATGGGGAAGCTGAAAGTCGATGTCAGCCCTTGCCGACCGGCAGCGCCACGAAGCGGTTCGAGTCGTCGCGGGTGATCTGCATCAGCACGGCCTTGCGGCCGGCCTTGGCGGCATCCGTCATCGCCTTGGACACGTCGTCGGTGGTGTTCACGTCGTTCGAATTGATCGAGGTGATGACGTCGCCGGGCTGGATGCCGCGGTCGGCCGCGTCGCTGTCGGGATCGACGTCGGTGACCACGAGGCCCTTGCCTTTTTCCGCCTTGGTGACGGTCAGGCCGAGATCGGCAAGCGTGTCGGCCTTGGCCGCCGGCGCCGACTGCTTGTTGCTGTCGTCGTTCGAGGCCTGCTTGTCGCTTGCCGGCAGCGTGCCGAGATCGACCTTGACCGTCTCGTCCTTGCCATTGCGCCAGACGGTGACGTCGACCGATTTGCCCGGCGCGAATGCACCGATCATGCGGGCAAGTTCCTTGGGCGAGGCGACATCCTTGCCGTCGATCTGGGTGATGACGTCACCAGCGACGATACCCGCCTTCTTGCCCGGCCCGCCATCCTGGGCGCTTGAGACCAGCGCGCCCTTGTCCGACTTCAGGCCGAGCGACTCGGCGATATCGGAGGTGACCGGCTGGATCTCGACGCCGAGCCAGCCGCGCTGGACCGAGCCGCTCTTCATCAGGTCCTGGACGACCTGCTTGGCGGTCGAGGCCGGGATGTCGAAGGCAATGCCGACGCTGCCGCCCGACGGCGAGAAGATGGCGGTGTTGATGCCGATCACCTGGCCGTTGAGGTTGAAGGTCGGGCCGCCCGAATTGCCGCGGTTGACCGAAGCGTCGATTTGGATGAAGTCGTCATAGGGGCCGGCGCCGATGTCGCGGCCGCGGGCCGAGACGATGCCGGCGGTCACCGTGCCACCAAGGCCGAAGGGATTGCCGACGGCGACCACCCAGTCGCCGATGCGGATCTTGGAATCGTCGGCGAAGTCGACATAGGTGAATTTGTTGCCGCCGCCATCGACCTTGAGCACGGCGAGATCGGTGCGCGGATCGGTGCCGATCAGCTTGGCGTCGAGTTCCTTGCCGTCATTGGTGACGACGCTGAAATCCGAGCCTTCCGAGACGACGTGGTTGTTGGTGACGAGATAGCCGTCCTCGGAGATGAAGAAGCCCGAGCCCTGAGCGATCGGACGCGGCTGGCCATTGCCATGGTTGCGGTGGTCGAAGCGGCGCATGCCGAACTGGCCACCCTGGTCGCCGAAGCCACGGAATTCCTTGAAGAAGCGGCGCAGCTGCGGATTGTCGGGCAGGTTGTCGAAACCGTCCTGATCGTCGGAACCATCGTCGGCCGTCGGCTGGATCTTGGCCTTGACCTTCACGCTGACGACCGCCGGCGAGACATGCTCGACGACATCGGCGAAGCTCGGCACCTGCGGGGCTTCGACGCGCACGGCATCGGCCAGCACGGGGGCGGTGCCGGTGGCAAGCGCGCCCGTGCCGACCGCGCCGATAACGGCCAGGGACGCTGCAGCCGCCATCAGGCGCTTTCGGGTGGATGCAAATGAATTGGGGGCATTATTCATGGGGTTTCCTATCCTCTATCGACGTGGATGCACTCAGGCGAAGCATCCTCGGGCAAGAGGATTAGAGAGCCGCACATTACGGCGCCATTTCCGGTACATGAAAGTTTTGTAATGTTGGGGATCGGCGACGATGACCGCAGGCATGCCGCGCTTCGAAGGCTTGGCGGAAACACCCGAGACTTCGTCATTCCAGGGTGAAGCAGGAGCGAAGCTCCGTCGCGAAGATCCTGGAACCCATGCCGTTACCTCGCGCTAGGGTTGCAGCAGAGCAGAAATTCTGGACGGCCGCGACGCTTCGAAGTCACGGAATGGATCCTCGGGTCTGCGCGCGTCGCTTCGCTCCTTGCTTCGCCCGTGGATGACGACGACACAGGGGTCTCGGCCAACTCCGAGGTCCGCAATTCATGTTAGTCGCTAAGCAGCTTATCCAGCGTCGCCTGTTCCTCGACGCTGAGAACGCTGTCCGATGCCGGGCGGCGCGAGCGGCTGCCCAGCACAATGAACAGGCCGCCGGCCAGAAGCAGAAGCACCGGCGTGCCCCACAAAAGCGCGTTGCGCAGGTTGAAGCGCGGTTTTAGCAGAACGAACTCGCCATAGCGCGAGACGATATAGTCCATTACCTGCTGGTCTGTATCCCCGGCGACGAGGCGCTGGCGCACGAGGACTCGCAGGTCGCGAGCAAGATCGGCGTCGGATTCGTCGATCGACTGGTTCTGGCAGACCATGCAGCGCAGGCCTTCCGACAGCGCACGCGCCCTCGCCTCCAGCGCCGGGTCCTGCAACACCTCGTCAGGCTTCACCGCCTGTGCGGCGCCGGCGAAGAACAGCGCCAGCAGCAGGATCAGCGAGGCGAGTGAAAATCTTGCCTTCATGGCAAGGCCGCTGCCGCTACTGCAGGCTTGCGCCGCTTTGCCGGCGCGCCGACGCGCAGGCGGCGGTCGAGCAGCGACATGGCGGCACCCGCCATCATCACCAGGCCGCCGCCCCAGATCAGCGTCACCAGCGGCTTCCACCAGAGGCGCACGACGACGGAGCCGTCCTTGTTCTCGTCGCCGAGCGACAGATAAAGCTGGCTCAAGCCGATCGTCCTGATGCCGGACTCCGTCGTCATCGTCTGGCGCACCGGGTAGAAACGTTTTGCGGAGGCGATCGCGCCATCGGCGTTGCCGTCGGCGCCCATAAGCATGAAGCGGCCGCGATCCTCGGTGAAATTCGGACCCTTTTGCGGGAAGAGCCCTTCGAAGCGCAGCGTATGGCCGGAGAGTTCCACCGTCTCGCCGGGATGCATGCTGAGGATTTTCTCCGTGCCGAAGCAGAGCGTGCCGACGATGCCGAGCAAAGTCAGCCCGAGGCCGAGATGGGCCAATGCCGTGCCGAAGACGGAGCGCGGCAGGCCGGCGAAGCGGCGAAGCATGGCGGCCGGCGCCACGGAGCCGAAGCCGGATTTGACGGCAAGGTCGGTCAGCGCGCCGGCGACCAGCCAGACGGCAAGACCGACGCCGAGCGCTGCGAAGACCGAGGCGCCGTCGATGAACAGGCCGGTGACGAGCATCGCGGCGATCGCCACGGCCAAGGCCGCCATCAGGCGCTGCGAGGCGGCAATGATGTCGCCGCGCTTCCAGGCGAGCAAGGGGCCGAACGGCACGATCGCCAGCAACGGCAGCATCAGCGGTCCGAAGGTCAGGTCGAAGAACGGTGCGCCGACCGAGATCTTGCCTCCGGTCAGCGCCTCCAGCGCCAGCGGGTAAAGCGTGCCGACCAGCACCGTTGCCGTGGCGGTGGTGAGAAAGAGATTGTTCAGCACCAGCGCGCCCTCACGCGAGATAGGATGGAACAGGCCGCCCGCCGTCAGCCGCGAGGCGCGCAGCGCAAACAGCGCCAGCGAGCCGCCGATGAACAGCGTCAGGATGCACAGGATGAAGACGCCGCGCGCCGGATCGGTGGCGAAGGCGTGCACGGAGGTGAGCACGCCGGAACGCACCAGGAAGGTGCCGAGCAGCGACAGCGAGAACGTCAGGATGGCCAAGAGCAGTGTCCAGATCTTCAGCGCCGAGCGTTTCTCCATGACGATGGCCGAATGGAGCAGCGCGGTGCCGGCGAGCCAGGGCATGAAGGAAGCGTTCTCGACCGGATCCCAGAACCAGAAGCCACCCCAGCCGAGCTCGTAATAAGCCCAATAGGAACCCATGGCGATGCCGCCGGTCAAAAACATCCAGGCGACCAGCGTCCAGGGCCGCACCCAGCGTGCCCAGGAGGCGTCGATACGCCCTTCGATCAACGCCGCGACCGAGAAAGAGAAGCAGATCGAGAAGCCGACATAGCCGAGGTAAAGCATCGGCGGGTGGATGGCGAGGCCGAGGTCCTGCAGGATCGGATTGAGGTCGCGGCCTTCGATCGGCGCCGGATTGAGGCGGATGAACGGGTTGGATGTCGCCAGGATGAACAGGAAGAAGGCGGCGCCGATCATACCCTGCACGGCCAGCACGTTGGCCTTGAGCGTCGACGGCAGATTGTTGCCGAAGACTGCGACGAGCGCGCCGAAGAAGGTCAGGATCAGCACCCAAAGCAGCATCGAGCCTTCGTGGTTGCCCCAAGTGCCGGTGATCTTGTAGATCATCGGCTGCAGCGAATGGGAATTCTCCCACACGCTCGCCACCGAGAAGTCCGAGCCGGCATAGGCGCTCGCAAGGGCGGCGAAGGACAATGCGGTCAACGCGAAGCCGGTGACCGTGACCGGACCGCCGACCGCCATCAGCCGCTGGTTGCCGGTGCGGGCGCCGACGAGCGGCACCAGCATCTGCACCAGCGACAGCGCGAAGGCGAGCACAAGCGCGAAATGTCCGGTCTCGACCATTGGTTACCTGTTCTCCCGCAGGTTCTGATCGCAAAACCGCATGGCACTTTTGCGGAACCTGCTCATCAGTTCGTGCTTTCCTGCCAGACACCCTTGGCCTTCAGGCCGTCGGCGACTTCCTTGGGCATGTAGCGCTCGTCATGCTTGGCCAGCACGCTGTCGGCGACGAAGACGCCGTCCGGGCCGAAAGCGCCCTCCGTGATGACGCCCTGCTCCTCGCGGAACAGGTCGGGCAGGATGCCGGTATAGGTGACCTTGACCGATTTCTGCTTGTCGGTGACCGAGAAGGCGACGGTTGCGCCCTGCCCGCGCATGATGGTGCCCTTCTCGACGAGACCGCCGAGCCGAATGCGCTGGCCGGGCGGCACGCTTGCCGTGGCGAGATCGGCCGGCATGTAGAAATAGGAGGCCTTCTGTCCCAGCGCATAGAAGGTGAGGCCGGCAGCGGCACCGAGGAAAGCCAGCCCCGCCAGGATCACCGACAATCGCTTCTGCTTGCGCGTCATTGCCTTACTCCGTCGCCGTCACGCCGAGCGAGGCGGCGAAGGCGGTGAATTTCCTGGCCTGTTCACTGTCCGCGCCAAAGGCGGCGACAGCGCGGCCGAGCGCACTGCGCGCCTGGTCGGCCTTGCCAAGCACGACATAGGAACGGATGAGCCGCATCCATCCTTCCTCGTCGCGGGGATTCTGCTTCAATTTGTCGTCGAGACCGGCGACCATGGTCTCGATCATCGCCTGCCGGTCCTGCGGCGACATCTGCTGCGCAGCTTCCGCCTGCTGCGCGTCCGGGCCATTGGCCGGCGCATCGGCGACAGCCGGGCCGCCCGCCTCGGCAAGCGCCTGCCGGACGGCGCTGCGCCAGGGCGAATCCGGCGCGAGCTGGCCGAGCATCTTTTGCCAGGCGGCGACGGCATCGGCCTTCTTGCCTTCCTGTGCCAGGCCCACCGCCAGATAGAAATTCGCCTTGGCGTTGGCCGGATCGAGCTTCAGGGCCGCCTCGAAGGCTTTTTGGGCGTCGGCCGAAACGATGCCGCCGGCCGCGCTGGCGATCGCTTCGCCGAGACCCGACTGGCGCACGGCGCTGTCGCCGTCGAGGCGGATGGCGTTGCGATAGGCGGTCACGGCGTCGGGAAAACGCTGCAGCCGAAGATAGATCGGCGCCAGCACGTCCCAGCCCTTGCCGTCCGAAGGATTGGCGGCGAGATGGGCTTCGGCGCGGGCGACCAGCTCGTCGACCGAGGCATCGGCCGGGTTCTTGGCCAGACGTTCGGCCAGCGGCTGCGAAGGCAGATCGGGAGAGCCGAGCATTCCGTAGAGCCCCCAGCTCAGCAGGGGAACCGCTAGCACGGCTATGCTGGCGACCCACCTGGCGCTGCGCGCAGGCTTGAGTATTGCCGCCTCCGGCTGCACGGCCGCGCCCAGGCGCAGGATGCGCCGGCCGATCTCGGCACGCGCCTCCTCGGCCTCCCCGGGCTGGATCAGGCCGCGCGCCATGTCGCGGTCGAGCTCGGACAGCTGGTCGCGATAGACTTCGAGATCGTGATCGCCGGCCGGCGACGCGCCTTTCATGCCGCCGGTAAGCGGCAACAGCACGGCCAGGCTGGCGCCCAGCGTGAGGATTGCGGCTATGACCCAGAACAGCATGGCCCTTCCAATAAAGGCAGAGCCGTGCCCTGCCAACACGGACGTACTGCGACGCTTTGACGGCAGACGCGCCGTCCGACCTTGATCGAGGTCAATCCGACCGAATAACCGGGCCGGCCGGGTTCCTTTCTAGGTCAGCGGCGTCCAGCTGCCGTCGGCATTGCGGCAGGCAGTGCCGCGCGCGGTGACACCCGCGCCGCTCGTATAGACGGTGTGGGTGTACTGGCGGCAATCCTGCGAGCCGACCCTGTAAGGCTGGGCAGCAACGACCTCGCCATAATGCGAGGAGTTGTCGCTCTTCCACGTCACCTTCTGGCCGCTGGTGTTGTATTCCAGCGCCTTATACTCCGCTTCCAGGCCCTTGCGCTTTTCGGCATCGCTGAGGCCCGAGCCGACGGACCCGCCGATAAGCCCGCCATTCATGGCCGAGACGATGCCGGTCGAGACCTTGCCGCCGGCGGGCGGCGTGGAAACAGGTGTGACCGCAGAGCTTGGCCCGCCCCTGTCCAGCGTCGTGCAGCCGGAAACGGCAAGCAGGGCGGAAACGAGCACGACGCGGATCTTCATGCCAATAACCGGTTCTCTTGAGCGGGGGGCCGCGTCATCGGGGAGGATGTCGAGCCCATAGTGTTGATATTTGTCGGAAATTTGGCCGTCGGCCGCTGCTCGCAAATCGATAAAAAACATCATTGAAGGCTCCGCAATCCCACCGCCGCCCTCAAGCCGCCCATGCCAGACCGTTCCAGCGCCAGCGAGCCTCCATACTCGTTGACGAGGTCGGCGACAATGGCCAGCCCGAGCCCTGTTCCCGGCTTCGTCTCGTCGAGTCTCTTGCCACGTTTCAAAACTTCCCGCGCGCTGTCCTCGGGAATGCCCGGGCCATCATCCTCTATAACGATTTCGAACACGTTGCTCATTCCCGGTGCAAGCGCGACCGAAACGGCAACGGCGCTCTTTGCCCATTTCATCGCATTATCGAGCAGGTTGCCGAGCAGTTCCTCTAGGTCCTCGCGCTCGCCGGCAAAGACGATCTCCGCCGGCGGCAGCGACAGCGTCAGCCTGATTTGCGGATTGAGTTTCCGCAACACGCGCACTATGCGCTCGACCAGCGGCGAAACCGGCGTGCGGAAAACGACGCTGTCGCGCTGCGCGGCGACACGTGCGCGCTGCAGATAGTGGTCGACCTGTTTCTGCATGGAAGTAGCCTGCTCGGCGATCAACTGGCCCTTGGCGCCGCCGAGCGCGCGGCCCTCATTGATCAGCACGGCTAAGGGCGTCTTCAGCGAATGGGCAAGGTTGCCGACCTGGGTGCGCGAGCGCTCGACGATGCGCCGGTTGTTCTCGATCAGCGCATTGGTCTCGCTGGCCAGCGGCTCAATCTCGGCCGGGAAGCTGCCGTCGAGCCGCTGCGCGGTGCCCTCGCGCACCATTGCGAGCGCATTGCGGACCCGGCGCAAAGGCTGGAGACCCAGCAGGATGGCGATGGCATTGATGGCGATCATGCCGACGCCGAACAGCGAGAGATAGGTGAGCAGGCGACGCTGGAAGCTCGCGATCTCCTGCTCGAGTTCGCTGTGGTTGCCCATGACGCGGAAACGCGCGGCGCGGTTCTTGGCGTCGAGCACGAACTCGCTCTCGAACACTTCGAGTCGCTCGCCCTTTATGCCCTCCATCGAGTAGCTGCGCTGGAAGTTCGCATTGAACGGGACGTCCGCGACGCTCGGCGACAGGAGCGAGGTCGTCATTGAGGAGGAATGGATTTCGCCATGCACGCCTTCGGAGGCAGGCTCCACCGACCAGTACCAGCCGGAATTCGGCTCGGAAAAGCGAAGGTCGCCGAGGTCGGGCGAGCCGGTCAGCGCGCCGTTGTCGGAAATGCCGACGGAGCCGATCAGGTTGAACAAATGCGCCGAAAGCAGGCTGTCGAAGCCGCGCTCGCTGGCCTGGCGGTAAAGCGTGGTGATGAGGGTGAAGATGACGACCAGAGTCAGGATCGCCCAGATGGTGGAAAAGGCGATGACGCGAAAGGTCAGCGAGCGCGGCCAGAGCCGCAGCTTCGAAAGCCGCGTTTCCATGGTTGGCTTCAGCGGTTCCGCGTCACGCCTCCGGCTCACGCATGCGATAGCCCATGCCACGCACGGTTTCGATCATGTCGATGCCCATCTTCTTGCGAAGCCGGCCGACAAACACTTCTATCGTGTTGGAATCGCGATCGAAATCCTGGTCGTACAGATGCTCGACCAGCTCGGTGCGCGACACCACCTCACCCATATGGTGCATCAGATAGGCGAGCAGCCGGAACTCGTGCGAGGTGAGCTTGAGCGGCACGCCGTTGACGTCGGCCTTGGACGCCTTGGTGTCCAGGCGCAACGGCCCGCAGGTGAGTTCCGAAGAGGCATGGCCGGCCGCGCGGCGGATCAGCGCCCGTACCCGCGCCAGCACCTCCTCGATGTGGAAGGGTTTGGTCACATAATCGTCGGCGCCGGCGTCGATGCCGGCCACCTTGTCGCTCCAGCGGTCGCGCGCGGTCAGGATCAGCACCGGCATCTTGCGGCCGCCGCGGCGCCAGCGCTCGACGACGCTGATGCCGTCCATCTGCGGCAGGCCGATATCGAGGACGACCGCATCGTAAGGCTCGGTGTCGCCGAGGAAGTGCCCCTCCTCGCCGTCATAGGCGCGGTCGACCACATAGCCGGCGTCGACCAGCGCGTCGGCCAGTTGCCGGTTGAGATCCTTGTCATCCTCGACGACGAGCACGCGCATGGGGTTGAAGCCTGTTGTTGGGTAGACCTATAGGCCGATTCCGCCAGCCTGGGAAACGACAGGGTCAGCCCATCGGAACGACGATTTCCGAGCGGCGGGGACGCTGGCCTTCCTTGCCGGGAACCAGAACGACGATCACGCAGACCTGCTGACCGCCCCGCGTCGCCTGCGAGGCCTTGGCCAGCGTGCCGCCATTCTGCGCGGCGACCTGCTGGCCGATGGCGTAGCAATCGCTGGCGGCGAGCACCACCGGCCGATCGACCGACGGCTCGGTGACCGGCAGGGCAATCGCCTGCGACGCAAAGAGGCCGGCTGCGGCAAGCGCCAGCACTGCTTTGCGGAGATGAGGGCCAAACCTTTTCATGATCACGGTTCTAACGCATATGGGCTGAACGTGAAATGAACGGTGAACGATCGAAAATCCATGCCCGCCATACCCCCTATGGACGCCAACGCTCCCTCAAGCCCGGGTGCAAATTCATAGCCGGAAAATCAGTCGGTCCGCTACGCTTTTCGGCCTGCCGATTCCGCGCACCGCGCTACCTAGTGTAGAAATGCCGGCCGGCCATGGGAAGATGCGATGACGCGTGAGGATATTGCCGATCTCTACCGGGGCTACATCGCCTGCCTTAACGAGCAGGACTGGGGCAATCTCGGCCGGTTCGTCGGCGAGGAGGTGCAGTATAATGGCGAGACGATCGGGCTGTCCGGATATCGGCGCATGCTGGAAGGCGATTTCGAGGCCATTCCCGACCTGCGTTTCAACATAGAGCTTCTGATCTCGGAGCCGCCGCGCGTGGCGGCGCGCCTGCATTTCGACTGCCATCCCAAAGGCGTGCTGTTCGGCCTGCCGGTCCACGGCAGGCGCGTCAGCTTTGCCGAAAATGTCTTTTACGAATTCCACGACAGCCGCATAAGGGAGGTCTGGTCGGTCATCGACAAGGCCGCGATCCAGGCGCAGCTTTAGGGTGTGTTGATGTTCAGGTGAGGCCGGCCTGCGAACGACGGCTTCCTGCGCTTCCGGTGCTCACGTGTTTTAAGTACGCTCCGCGCCGGTTCTCGGAAGCCACCATTTTCGACTCGGCCTGACCTGAATCTCAACACACCCTATGCACTTTCCTGGGTCAGCGCGCGGAAGCGCAGCAATCCATGATAGACCGCAAGATCCTCGTCATAGCGCGCCTCGGCGAATTCCAGGGACAGGCCCGTCTGGCCGCGCGGGCCGATGGACAGCGCCGCGCCATCGAGGCTCGCCTTGATGCTGTCCATGATGAGGCGTGTCTCGGCCTCGCCCTGAGCTTTCGACCAGACGTGCAAGGTGACCAGCTGGTCATTGTCGTTGTCGACGCCGATCTCGAGGTCGAAGGCGCTGGTGCGGCCGTAGGTTACGTTCGGAAAGGCGGCCTTGTCGCTCGCCTGCTCGAGCAGGCCCGCGCCGCCAAGCAGCGCCGACAGCGACTCATCGGTCTTCAGCCTCAGGAACAAGGCCTGCATCAAATCGCCAGGCGCCGTCATCTACCGTCCATCGCCAACACATGTCTCCGCGCCGCAGTCAATTCCGGCAGCGTAGCCGCGCTCGCGATCCGATGCCAGACCGCGAATCGTTTTTGAGTATAGTGCGAAGGGCGAAGGGCCAGAATTTATTGCGTTTTCGTCAAATCATGAGACTGGAGCCGCGCCGCCTTCTGCGGTGCGCCTGGCAATGAACTCGTCGAGCGCGCCCTCGGCGGCGGCAGCGGAGACCGGCGGCTGGAAGTCGGCGACAATCCGCCTCCAGATGCCGGTCGCGCGCTCTGTGGCTGTCTTGCCGCCGGCCTGCGTCCAATTGCCGAAATTCGACCAGTCGGCCACCAGCGGCTCGTAGAAGGCGCTGCGGTAGCGCGTCATGGTGTGGGCGGCCGAGAAGAAATGACCTCCGGGCTGCACTTCGGCAATCGCTTCAAAGCCAATGGCATCCTCGTCGCCCGGCGTCGTGGCGCAAAGCTCGGCCACCGTCTGCAGCGCCTCGACGTCGGTGATCAGTTTTTCCAGCGAAACGCTGAGACCGCCTTCCAGCCAGCCGGCGGCGTGGATGCAGACGGTGGCGCCGGCCAGCACCGAGCCCCACAGCGCGAACTGGGTCTCGTGCGCGGCCTGCGCATCGGAGACATTGGCGGCGCTGCCGCCGCCGGAGCGCCAGGGCAGGCCGATGTGGCGAGCTAGCTGCCCCGCCCCAAGCGTCGCCTTGATGTGTTCCGGCGTGCCGAAGGCCGGAGCGCCGGACTTCATGTCGACATTGGACGAGAAGGAGCCATAGACCACCGGCGCGCCAGGCCGCACGATCTGGGCCAGCGTCAATCCGGCGAGCGCCTCGGCATGCTGCAAGGTCAGCGCGCCGGCGACCGTGATCGGCGCCATCGCGCCCGCCAGGCAGAAAGGCGTGATAACCAGAACCTGACCGGCCTTGGCGAAGTCGATGATGCCTTGCGCCATCGGGATATCCAGCTGGCGCGGCGAGTTGGTGTTGATGACGGTGTAGCAATAGGCGCCGGCGCGGAACTCGTCCTGCGAGAGGCCGCGCGCCAGGCGGATCATCTCGAAGCCGTCCTCGACCTGCGGCGTGCCACGCGCGAAGACGAAGGGGAACTTGTCCGACAGCGTCAGCTGCGCCCGGTTGACGGCATAATGGCGGAAGCGATTGTCGAGTTCCTGCGGCTCGACGCAAGGCCCGAGCATATGCAGGACGTCGAAATGCTGGACCAGCTTGATGAATTCCTCGAAGGCGGTGAGCGTTCCCGGCCGGCGGCCGCGCTCGAGATCGGTGACATTAGGGGCTCCGGAGCCGGCCAGGAAGGTCATCGAGCCGAGTTCGAGCGTCAGGTCGCGGGAGCGGTCGCCGCCGAGTGCCGGAATCGTGCGCGGGGCCGAGGCGAGCGCGGCTTCGACCATGTCGCGACCGATCCTGACCATCTGGCTGTCTTCGTCGACCAAAGCACCGGCCTTGCCGTAGATCGTCCGCGCCTCGGGCAGCAGCACCTTGATGCCTAGCTCCTCCAGCACGCGCAGCGCGGTAGCGTGGATGGCCGCGACCTGATCGTCGGAAAAGATCGGCTGCGGCAGGAACGGGTTCTTCAGCGACCGGTAATTCGGATGGCGGCTCGACTCGCTGCCGGCCTCCCCGGTGCGTCCCCGGCGGCGCTCGCGCCTGAGATCGCGTGCGGCTTCCTCAATCATGGCGGTTCCTCCTCATTGCCGCATCGCCTTGCTTTCGGCGTCCTAGGGCGAGGCCGCGATGACGCGCGCCGGCCGTTCGACCCCGACAATGTGTACGGAAAGCTCGGTCCCCTCCCCGGCGAAACCGTCATCGAGCAACGCCAGGGCGACGCTCTTAGCGGCGTGCAGCAAGGCACCCTGCCGGCGCGGAGGTTCCCACCTGTTCGTTCAAGCCGACGATCGTCGGACGCCCACGTCTCGCGACCCTACGAAGAATCGGATGCATTTTGGAACAATTACAGATTGTTTCAGTTCAACGTGCATCACAAAGCCACGTCATTTCAAGGCAGTGAGTTGACGGCATCCAATGGCGACGGGCGAGGACAAAACCAGTGATCAAACCCTGCAATGCCTCACGACCGAACATTTCGTGTTGCAGACGGCGCGGTCGGCCACCATCCAGGAAGCCAATTCGCGCGCAGACCTTTTCCTGACCGCCGTTTCCAGCGCAACCGTCGCGCTGGCATTCGTCGCTCAAGTAACGCGCATGGGGCAGCCATTCGTTTTTTTCAGCCTGATCCTGCTTCCCTGCCTGTATTTCATCGGAATCGTCACCTTCGTTCGGGCGGTCCAAGTCGCAATCGAGGACATGGTCCTCGCACGTGGCATGGCTCGCATCCGGCACTATTTCGTGGAGACGGCTCCAGGCGTGGAGAAATACTTGATCCACTCCCGTCACGACGACGAGGAGGCATTGCTCGTCAGCAAAGCCCTTCATTCCTCGCACTGGCAGTCATTCATGAGCACAGCGGGGATGGTGAGCGTCATCGCCAGTGTCATCGCAGGTGTTTTCGCCGGCGTGCTGGCGAAAGCCGTCGCAGTCCTGGGTATCGTTCTAGCAACCGGAATTGGCATGTTGGTATTCGCCGTCAGCGTCTTCGCCCTTCGTCGATACCAAGAGGCTAGATGGAATGCTGTCGAACATATGCTGGACGTGCGGTTCCCAAGCACCACAGCTGCCTCTCGTGACGCCGGCCGTTCAGATGAACGGGGTCGAGAGCACCCCGGACCATGATCGTGCAAGTCTATGAATTCGCGCGG
This sequence comes from Mesorhizobium sp. B2-7-2, assembly GCF_006440775.1. Lineage (GTDB taxonomy): Bacteria > Pseudomonadota > Alphaproteobacteria > Rhizobiales > Rhizobiaceae > Mesorhizobium. The sequence goes on from NZ_VFTZ01000015.1 coordinate 116,219, forward strand.
CAAGAATGGGCCAACCGCGCGTGAGAGACGCCTCGATGCGGCAAGGCGCGCGTCAGCTATCTCGCCGCCTATCTGCGCTCCTTCATCGGCGATGAACCGACCGAGGCGGATGCGGTGCATTTTATGCGATTCATCGCGGCGCGGTGATATCGATCGGCTGTTGACGGCCAGCACACCTCTAATCAACAAAGCTCGTGCTGTGGCTTCGCTGCCCTTGTGAGCGGTGATAAAATGGTCGAATAGTTTGACAGGGTGCCACCCTGAAACTGCCCGCGTGCTGTTTTCGGGCGAAAGCGCGTTGGGGCGGAAGTCGGAATGGCAAGTCCTTCGAAACCACGCAAGAGGAGAAGAGGCCGCATCGCTTCGGCGCTGCTCGGCGCCGACGCTTGGTTCGATACCTCGCTCTACGAGATCGGCTTCAAGGCCCGCGAATTCTGGGAAGCGGCGACCATCTTTTCCCGCCGTTTCCGGGTGCATGGCTGGCGCCGCACGATCATCGAGGTGCTGAGCGAAGGGTTCACCATGGGCGCCGGCGGCTTCGTGGTGCTGCTCGCGCTCGCTTTGCCCGCCTTCGACATCACCACCGGCGACTGGCGCAGCCAGGGCGACTTCGCCGTGACCTTCCTGGACCGCTACGGCAACGAGATCGGCCAGCGCGGCATCATCCAGCGCGATTCCGTGCCGGTCGACGAGATGCCCGACATCGTCATCAAGGCGGTGCTGGCGACCGAGGACCGGCGCTTCTTCGACCATTACGGCATCGATGTCCTCGGCCTGTCGCGCGCGATCTTCGAGAATGTGCGCGCCAACTCCGTGGTCCAGGGCGGCTCCAGCATCACCCAGCAGCTCGCCAAGAACCTGTTCCTGTCCAACGAGCGCACCTTCGAGCGCAAGATCAAGGAAGCTTTCCTGTCGCTATGGCTGGAAGCGAATCTGTCCAAGAAAGAGATCCTGCAGCTCTATCTCGACCGCGCCTATATGGGCGGCGGCACCTTCGGCATCGAGGCGGCGGCGGATTTCTATTTCGGCAAGAGCGTCAAGGATCTGAGCCTCGCCGAAGCGGCGATGCTGGCCGGCCTGTTCAAGGCGCCGACCAAATACGCCCCGCACATCAACCTGCCGGCGGCCCGTGCCCGCGCCAATGTCGTGCTGTCAAACCTGGTCGATGCCGGTTTCATGACCGAGGGCCAGGTGCTGCAGGCGCGCCTGCATCCGGCCGACGTCGTCGATCGCGGCGAGCAGAAGAGTCCAGATTATTTCCTCGACTGGGCCTTCGACGAGGTCAAGAAGATCGCCAAGCCCGGCCAGCATTCGCTGGTCGCCCACACCACTTTCGACGCCAACATCCAGAAGGCGGCCGAGGAGTCGGTCGAGTTCCATCTTCGCCAGTTCGGTAAGGAATACAATGTCACCGAAGGCGCGGTGGTGGTGATCGAGACCAACGGCGCGGTGCGCGCCATTGTCGGCGGCCGGGATTATGGCACCAGCCAATTCAACCGCGCCACCAAGGCTCTGCGCCAGACGGGCTCATCCTTCAAACCGTATGTCTACGCCACGGCGATGGAGCACGGTTTCACGCCGGACTCGGTGGTTTCCGGCGGCGCAATCAGCTGGGGCAGCTGGTCGCCGCACAATTACAGCGGCGGATCGGCCGGCAACGTGACGCTGCTCACGGCGATCGCCAAGTCGATCAACACGGTGCCGGTGCGGCTCGCCAAGGATTACCTCGGCATCGGCCCGATCAAGGCGATGGCCGAATCGATGGGCGTGGAATCGCCGCTGGAAGCGCACAAGACCATGGTGCTCGGCACATCCGGCATGACAGTGATGGACCAGGCGACGGGCTACAGCGTCTTTGCGCAGAACGGTTTCGTCGGCTCGCGCCACGGCATCACCCAGCTCGTCACCCGCACCGGCGACGTGGTCTACGACTGGGCCAAGGACGCGCCGCCACCGCACCGGGTGCTGTCGGAAAAGGCGCTGAAATACATGAACACCATGCTGGCGGCGGTGCCGGTTATCGGCACCGCGAGACGCGCCCAGCTTCCGAACATCGTCGTTGCCGGCAAAACCGGGACAACGCAATCCTACCGCGACGCCTGGTTCGTCGGCTTCACCGGCAATTACACAGCCGCCGTCTGGCTCGGCAATGACGACTTCACGGCGACCAACAAGATGACCGGCGGCTCGCTGCCGGCGATGGTCTGGCAGCGGCTGATGGTCTACGCGCATGAGAACATCGATCTGAAGCCTATCCCCGGGCTCGATCATCCTTGGGTCGATCCGGAGGTCGCGGCCAAGGCCGAGGAAGCGGCCAAGAAGGAAGCCGACGCGGCGGCGGCGCAAGCCGAGGCCGAACGCCCGCCGGTGCTTTCCAGCCGCACGAGCCAGACGCTGCGGGACATGACCAAGGCGTTCCAGGCCGCGCCGGCAATCGAAGCGCCCACCATGCCGGAGACGCTTTCGGCGCTTTAGGACGGCGCTGGCGTGAAGCCGGCTTGCCACGGCACCCCGCGCCGCGATATCCCGGGCAACCTCCTCTGTTTGCGGCTCTCATGCTCAAGAACGCCATCCTGACGCTGCTTTCGCTTGCCATAGCCATCGGGCTTGGCGGTTACAGCGTCTGGTATGCGCTCAATGCGCAGGACGGCGTCGGCGCGATCCGCATCGGCCAATGGACCGCTTTCCCGGAGGTCGGGACACTGGCCGCCGACCCCTATTCCAAGGCGCGCGTGGCTCGCGAGGGCGTGCTGGCGCTCGGCCAGGCCGAGGGACTTGCCTTCGTCGCCGAGCGCGACGATGCCGGCGAGCCGCTGAAACGCGAATGCAACTATACGATCGAAGGCGGTTATCCGACCGCCCGCTTCTGGACGCTCTATGCCGCCGACCAGTCGCTTGGCGTGATCGACACAGGCAAGCCGAGGCAGTCGGCGCTGCAATCCTACGAAGTGCTGCGCCAGCCCGACAATTCCGTCGTCATCTCCGTCGGCAGTCGCCCTGCCCCCGGCAACTGGCTGCTGACCGGCGGCTCCGGCAAGATGTATTTCGTGCTGACCTTCTACGACACGCCGATCGCCTCGAGCACGGGCCTCTCGGACGTGACACTGCCGCGCATCCTGAAGGCGGGCTGCAATGCGTAGACTGCTGCATGCCCTGATCCTCGGCCTGCTCGGCGCCGGCATCGTGCACATCGTTGTGCTGTTCCTGGTGCCGGAATTTTCCGAACGCGATGCCTGGTCGCGGCTGGCGATGGCATCCGACCTCTACAAGATGACGCGGCTCGACGCCGAGGCCGGCGGCGCGCCGGTGGTGAAATCGGTGGATCCATTGTTTTATGCCGCCGCCTGCCGCTTCAACCTTGCCGACGGGCTGGTCAGGATCAGGGCGCCGGGCGACGTGCCGTTCTGGTCGGCCTCGGTCTACGACCGCAACGGCCACAACATCTATTCCTTCAACGACCACAACGCCAATGGCGAGAAGCTCGACGCGGTGGTGTTGACGCCGGCGCAGATGATCGATGTGCGGCGTGACCTTCCGGAGGATCTGCAGGGCGCGATCTTTGTCGAGGCGCCGATCGAGGAAGGCATTTTCGTCGTCCGCGCCTTCGTGCCGGACGGGAGCTGGAAGCCGATCGTGTCACGCTTCCTCGAGCAGGGCGCCTGCGAATTGCAGGACTACTGAGAAAGGCGCCCGATCAGTGATGCGGCTTGGCAGGCGGCGGAGAGCCCGGCCTGTCGGAGCCGCTGTCGCCGGGCCGCGCCTCGACGGCCTGCGGACGCAATTCATAACGGACGCCGGGGAAAATGATCACCGCCGCCGCCGTCGTTGTGTCGTGACTTGCTCGATTTACAGGTGCCGCTCGCGGCACAAAAGACAGGACCATGCCCATGGTTCGCGCATTCCTCTCGGTTTGACCGGAGCACAACGCAACGCCTCCAAAGTTGATTAAGGGGCGTAGAGGGTTAACGGAGCGCTAACGGATCGCGGCTAATTTGATGTTAGTTTTCCTGAAGACGCGAAACCGGCCCGGCCGGTTTGCGCGGTTCGGGATTGTGTCGAGTATCGGGCGTATCCTCCGTGTCATCTTCCGATTTCAGGCAAATCGCTATCCGGACCGAAGCGGGAAAGGCCGAAAGGCTGTTCCGCGCCGCCGTGTCGGCCTTCTGCTCGCTGACGCGTCCCTCGCGCCGCGAGATCGCCCAGCTCGAAGACCTGACGCTGCCGCTGTTCGACGAGGTCTCGATCGAGTCGCGCCGCTACGTCGCTGCCGCCCTTTCCGAATGCGATTACGCACCGACGGCATTGGTGCGGCGTCTGGCTGAAGAGCCGGTCGAGATCGCAGCCCCCCTGCTCACCCGCTCCAACGCGCTGAGCGATATCGACCTCATCGCGCTGATCGGCCGGCACGGGCTGCCGCACGCGCGCGCCATTGCGCGCCGCAAGGAGCTCAACCCGACGATCGCCGACCTGATCCGCGTGCTGGAAAGGCCGACGCTGGTCAAGGCACGGCCGCCCGAGACGGTCACCAGGCTTGCGTCGAAACCCGAGCCGGTGGCCACGGCGGACACCGGCCGTCACGCGCCCGGCGATGCCGCGGAGAACGCGCGGCGCCGCCTGCGGTCGATGATGCGCCCGACCGGGGACGCTGCCGACGTCAACACCTTCCTCGGCCAGCCGGCCTATGTGAAGTTGCGCGAGACGGCGCTGACGGGGAACGCGGCATTCTTCCAGACCGCGCTAGCCGATGCGCTGGAGATCGACTTCGCGACGGCCCGCTCGGTGACCGGGCAATCGGGCTATGCCGCATTGCTTGCGGCGCTGCGTGCCCTCGACCTCAGCGAAGACAGGGCCTTCCTGATCGCGGTCGCGGTTTATCCCGGCGAGTTCCCGCATCCGCAGGCGATCCGCCTGTTCCTCGACCGCTACCGGTTGCTGCACCGCGAGGCGGCGCTCGACAAGGTACGCGCCTGGAAGGCGGAGACCCTTTCGCGGGCGATCCGCGACAATGCTCCCGACGCGTCCGGCGTCGAGCATCAGGCATCGAACAGCGACGCGGCGAGTGCCAGCCTCAAGGCATCCTGATCGGTTTAAAGCGCCTCGCGATGAAAGAATCCGGGCGACGCGCTTTTAAGCGTTTGTTTTCGCTTGAAAGTCAGCGAGCCGATGTCGCCGCGAGACTTGGCATTTCCGCGACACGACAAAGTGACAACGCCTCTTGACTTAGAGTGCACTCTAAGCCGTAGCTTTCTGCGCGTCGTGACGAAAGAATGGCATTGATGAAGATTGGCGAGCTGGCGAAGCGTTCGGGACTGTCTGCCTACACTATCCGTTACTATGAGCGGATCGGGCTGCTTCCCCACGCCGACAGGGACCAATCGGGCCAACGTGACTACGACGCATCAATCCTGACCTGGATAGAATTTCTCGACCGTCTCAAAACGACCGGGATGCCTATCCGGGAAATGCTGCGTTACGCGGCCTTGCGGGAGCGCGGCGTCGGCACGGAAGCGGAGCGCGGCGCGCTGCTCAAGCAGCACCGTGAGCATGTCCGTGCGCATGTGGCCAAACTGCAAGCCTGCCTTCTCGTCCTCGACACCAAAATCGCCGGATATGCCGGCGTGAAACAGAGGATGAAGGACTATGACGCATCAATCCCCGAACATCGGCGAAAGCCGGCTGGAACGCGGCAAGCGGGCGCTCGCTGAAATCGACGGCGAAGCCGGCCACAAAGTCATTGCCGCCCTGGCTGGCATTGCCCCCGACTTCGCGAACTACGTGTTCGAGTTCTCGTTTGGCGACATCTACAGCCGCCCCGGTCTCGATCTGCGCGCCCGTGAGATCGCGACCATCGCGGCGCTGACAGCGATGGGAACCGCTACCCCACAACTGAAAGTCCATATCGAGGCGGGGCTCAATGTCGGGCTGACCAAGGACGAGATCGTCGAAACCATCATCCAGATGACGGTCTATGCCGGCTTTCCCGCGGCGCTCAACGGGCTGTTTGCGGCCAAAGAAGTCTTCGCCGCCCGATTTCCCGTCCAGAACGGGGAAGCGGCGTGCTGAACCTTCTGCGCTTCCTTGGCCCGCGGCCGGCGATCTTGCTGTCATGGCGATTCCCAGCTCATGAAACGGTAAACGCCCTAGTTTCCCGACACAGGGATTTTGAAAGGTTGGCGTTTGTCTTGGTGCAAGATCGGAGATTGGTTGAAGCCGCCCCAACTTCGTCATTCTATGGCGGAGCAAGGAGCGAAGCGACGCGCGCAGACCATAGAATCCATTCCGTGACTTGGAAGTGCCGGTGCAGAATCTTGCTCCGTTGCATTCCTTGGCGAAGGTAACGGCATGGATTCCAGGGTCTTCGCGACGGAGCTTCGCTCCTGCTCCGCCCTGGAATGACGATCGCGATGGGCGTTTCGGCCAATCTCCAAGGCATGCCGCCTGCCAACGCAAACAGAGCCGACCGGTCAAAGTCCCTGTGCAGCGCCACTAGTCGGGCTTCACGGAAAGAAGCTCCTCGACGGGAACGGTCCCGCCCTCGATCTCGACCACCCAGATGTCGGGATCGAATTTCTTCTCCCGCTCCAGCCGCGCATCGAAGGCCGAGCTATCGTCGCTCGTACCGAGCACAGTGAAAAAGCGCTCATCGGGCTTGGCCGAATCGTAGCTGGTCTGCGGCGCCGGCCCGTAGAAGGTCACCTCCCCCAGACGCCCGCGCGACAACACGAACACGGCGCCAGCCTCGGTCGCGCCGCGCTTGACGACAGCGGCGAAGCCGCCGGCGCCGAACACGCGGCGCACAAGGACCGAGACCCAGAGATCGGTGGTCACGCGCATGGGAAGGTCCTGGATGGCATTCATGTGGTCTAGCGAGATTCACCTAAGCGTGCGAGTGCCTGGATGTCGAAGACGTCCTGCCTAACAAATCTTGTTAGACTTTGTGGGGCGCGCTATAAAGGAGCAATGAAAAGTCAAGCAATGCGCACCCTCACCATATCGCTCACGCCGAAGCAGGCCGCCCGTCTGCAGGACGCGGTCGAGAGCGGCGACTACGCCTCGAACAGCGAAATCGTCAGGGAGGCCCTCAGGTTGTGGGAGCGCCGCGAGGAGCTTCGCGTGCTCGAGCTCGCACAGCTCAAGCAGGCTTACGACGAAGGGATGGCGAGCGGCGAAGGCAAGGACGTCGATCGCAGCACCTTTCTTCGCGCCCTGAAGGCCGAGCGCTCGGAACGTGGCTAGTTATCGACTCACACCTCGCGCTGAACAAGACCTCAAGAATACCTGGCGCCACATTGCGGCTGACAACGAACAGGCAGCGGACAGACTTCTAGGGCGCATCTTCGATAAGCTGGAACTCGCCTGTAATCATCCCAATATGGGAGTCGCCCGGCCAGAGTTGAGCAGCACCGCACGTATCCTCGTAGAGGGCCGATATGTCGTTATCTACGAGCCCATGGACTACGGCATCCTGGCAGTAGCTGTTGTTCACGGGATGCGGGACCCGGAGCATTTGGCTCGAATAACAATTTTGCGCGCTGCCGCTCAGTTCGTCAGGCCGATCTCGCGCATCTTTGCGTAGACCGCTTCGTCCGGCTCGCCGGTCTCGGGCAGTCCGAACAAGGCCTGGAATTCCTTGATCGCGGCCTTGGTGCGGGCGCCGACCTTGCCGTCGAGCTGCATGTCGCCATTGCCGAACGCCTTGAGGCCGGCCTGGATCTTGACGATGCGGGCGTCGGGCGGCTGCGTGGTGCCATCGGCCGGAGCAGAGACCTGGATCACCTGCGGTTTGGCCGCCGCAGCGACTGCGGCATCGGCCGGTCGCGGCGCCGGGTGGGGAATGGCCGCCGTCGTCTGGCGGGCGCCAAGCTGGTCGAGTAGCGCGCCATCGATCTCGCCCGACCCCGGCAGCCCGACTTTCAACTGGTAGGCCTGGATCGCCTTGCGCGTGGCCGGCCCGGTGAGACCGTCAACCGCGCCGTCATAGAAATCGAGGTCCTTCAGGATGCCCTGCACCTGCTGGACGACCGGATCCGGCTTGACTGTCGGCTGCGCCGGCGGCTGGCGCACGATGTTGATGGTGGTCTCCGGTTCGTCGGAGACGGTGTGCGGGAAGTTCTCGATGCTTCGGGTGGCGAAGAAGGCGCCGGTATGCGGAAAAGGCTGATACCAGAGCGCGTTGGCCGAGACGTAGAACAGCGTCACCAGAAAAGCGGTCGAGCCGCCGACCAGAACCGGATTGCTGGCGATCAGTTGACCGACGGCAACCGCGCCCTCGGCAAGAACGCCGCGCTCGGGTTCGACCACCTTAGGCCGTTTTGCGGAGCGAGCCATTCCTCTCCCCATTTGCATCCCCCTTCGGCTTGGCCGCCGGCATGGCCAGCACGCCGGATGGCGCACCGGATCGCCGCTTCGGCCCGTTCACCGGCAGGCCGATCGTCACCGTGGTGCCCTCACCCGGCGCGCTCTCGATCGACATCGTACCCTCGTGCAGCGCCACCAGGCCCTTGACCAGCGACAGGCCGAGTCCGGTTCCCTCGAAACGACGCGTGTAGTCGTTCTGGATCTGCATGAACGGCTTGCCGAGATTGGCCATGTCCTCCTCGGCGATGCCGATACCGGTGTCGCTCACCCAGAAATGCAGGTGCGAGCCGACGCGCTTGGCTCCGATCACCACGCTGCCGCCATCGGGCGTGAACTTCACCGCGTTCGAGGCGAGATTGATCAGAATCTGCTGGACGGCCCGCCGGTCGGCATTGATCTCGCCCGCATCCGGGGCAATTTGCGTGGCAAGAACTATGCTCTTGGCGTCGGCCAGCGGTCGCATCATCGAACGGCACATGTCGACGGCCTCGACAAAGCGGAACGGCTCCATCTCGGTCGCATAGGCGCCCGCCTCGATGCGCGAAACATCGAGGATCGAGGTGACGACGGACAGCAGATGCTGGCCGGACTCCCTGACCAGGCCGACATATTCCTTCTGACGAGGATCCTTGAAGGGCCCGAACATCTCATGGAGCAGCATGTCGGAAAAGCCGAGGATGGCATTGAGCGGCGTGCGCAGCTCGTGGCTGACCACCGCCAGGAAGCGGCCCTTGGCCACTTCGGCGGTCGCGGCCGCCTCCCTCGCTTCCACCAGCTCCTCGCGAAGTGCTGCAACATCGTCGTTTTCGCGCAGAACCAAGGTGAAGACGTCGCGGTCGGCTTCGCCGCGCAGCAGCTCGAGGCTGAACGGGCGGAAATTGTCGACCGCGCCAGAACCCTCGCGCGGCAAGCGGATGCGCAGATCAAGCCGACGCTTCGGGGCGCCCTCGCGCATGTCGGCCAGAGCGGTCAGATAAGCGACGCGGTCGGAAAGATGGATACGGTCGAACAGGCCGGTGCCGAGCAGAAGCTCGGGCGCCAATTTCAGGATCGAACGTGCCTTGGCGGACGCGTCGACCACTTCGCCCTGCCGCCCGAGGCGCAGCACGACGGCGTCGATGACGTCCTCGAGACGATCGCCGGCAGGCTCCGCCGACCGCAAGCCGGCCGGGTTGGCGAAGGCGGCGGCCCGCGGCAACAGCGTCAGCGCCCAGGCGAGCGGCAGCAGCCAATGCCAGGCGGCGATCTCGCCGAGCGGCAGCAACTGCCCGGCAAAGGGCTGCAGCACGATGGCGGCAAGCGCCGCCATCGCGCCCGCCAGCGCGGCGCGCCGCGACCCTGAGACCCACCAGCTTTCAAGCGGCAATGCGACGGCAAGGAGTGCCACCGGCGAGGCCAATCCGCCCGCCGCGGCGATAGCGCCGGCTAGGGCAAGCCCCCCCAACACGACCGCCATGCGGCCGGCAAGCGCCATATGGCCGGTGGCCGCCACCAGAAGCGCCGCGAACCAGCACAGGCCGAAAGCGGCAAAGATCGCGGCTATCGTGACGGCGGCGCCGAGACTTGAAGTGACCAGCGTGACCGCGGCGCCCGCGGCAAGGAAGGGCGCGGCGAGCATGACACCGATGAAGCGGCGCTGGCGCAGGCGTTCCGCCTCACCCGTCACGGTCGGGTGAACCATGCGTTCGCAGCCGGCGGAAACCGCGCCAGGCAATTGAACGTATCTGGCTGAAATAGAACTCAACGCACGCGTACCCGGTCGTGAAAAACGCCTGCCTGGCAGGTGACTCATCAATTGGCTTGAAACTCGCATCCAGCGTTTAAGGAATGGATAAGGCTGGCGAAGCCGGCGACCGCGCCAAGGCAAATATTGCGATGCCGGCCCGGCAAAGCATGCCGAGTTGGCGCCATGGTAAACGGCGGGTTAGCCGCAAGGCCTGTGCCAAAACGGGCCGGAACTTGAACCGGCTAAGTTCTGCCTGGAATAAAATCGTTTGATAACAATGCTCTACATGGTTATTATAAAGTTAATGAACTCGATGAGATTCGACACAAGCCCATGTCAAAACCTATCCTTTCGAATTCACCTAAAATTTGAGGAAAATTCGCGGCTTCGATGCAAGCCGTCCTTTGCGTGACCGTGCCATTATCGTGCCCATAAAAGAGGTCATGCCGATGGATGCATGATCCGTCACGGATGGATGCATCATTCCATCCCGGATGAGAGGCAAGTAAGATGGGCTTTCTGATCAGGATGGCTTTCTGGTTTTCGCTGGTGCTGCTGGCGCTGCCGCTCGGCGTCGGCCCGGGCGAGAACGGCCAGCAGAGCGTCGGACCGATCCAGGCGCTGTTTGCGGCGCGCGAGGCGGTCGGCGACATTGCAGGGCTCTGCGAGCGCAAGCCCGATGTCTGCGAGACCGGCAAATCGGCTATGTACACCATCACCGTTCGCGCCAAGGAAACGGCCAAGATCGCCGCAGCCATGATCGACGACCAGCAGTCCGGGCAGCCAGGCGCGCCCGAAACGAAGGTCGCGGATGGCTCCGTCACGACCACCGGCAGCGTCGCCGAGGACATCGTGCTGCCGGCCAAGGTCAACATTCCGGTGATGTTGACGGCCAAGAACTGAATTCTTTCCGACCGTTCGCTCGGCACTTTAATTTTAGCGCAATTCCTGACGCAAAACCGCCTACGCACGTTTCCCAGAATTGCTCTAACGCCGCGGGCCCGTCCGACCTCTCGACGCCCGCGGCGTCTTTCTTTTTCCGTGACGCGGCCGTGTCGGGCCACTATATGCGGGCAATGGCCCCCTCGATTCAGACCATCCGCGACGACTTTTCCCTGCTTGACGAGTGGGAGGACCGTTATCGCTATGTGATCGAGCTCGGCGAGGGCCTGCCGCCTTTCCCTGAGGAGGAGCGCACGGCTGCGAACAAGGTGCCTGGTTGTGTGAGCCAGGTGTGGCTCACCACCAGGCAGGGAGCGGGCGCCGATCCGGTGATCGGCTTCCAGGGCGATTCGGACGCCCATATCGTGCGCGGCCTCGTCGCCATCATGCTGGCGCTGTTTTCAGGCAGGCATGCAAGCGAAATCCAGAACACGGACGCCGAAGCGACCCTTAAGGAGCTCGGCCTTGACGAGCATCTGTCGCCGCAGCGCGCCAACGGCCTGCGTTCGATGGTCAAGCGCATCAAGCGCGATGCGGAAGCGGCGCTGAAGCAGACGGCCTGATCCGGCCGATATCGCTCCCATCAGGAAAGCAAAACGGCGCCGCAAGGGCGCCGTCGAACTGCTTGACGAGCTGAGACCTATCAACGGCCCTTGCGCTTGCGGCCCAGACCCATCTTCTTGGCGAGCTGCGAGCGGGCGGCAGCGTAATTGGGGGCGACCATCGGATAGTTGGCGTCCAGGCCCCACTTCTCGCGGTACTCTTCCGGCGTGAGATTGTAGTGGGTCATCAGATGCCGCTTCAGCGACTTGAACTTCTTGCCGTCCTCGAGACAGACGATGTAGTCGTCATGGACCGAGCGCTTCGGATTGACGGCCGGCTTCTGCTTCTCAGCCGACGGCTGCTCCGACGAGCCACCGACGCGGCCCAACGCGGCATGGACGTCGGCGATAAGGTTCGGCAGTTCCCCAACCGGCACCGGATTGTTGCTGACATAGGCGGCGACGACATCGGCGGTCAGCTCGATCAGCGCGTCACCGTTTTTCGAAGGTGTTTCGACAATTTCCATAGTGCTAAGGCCCCAACGAGAGTTGTTTCTATAACTGCGCCCTTTTTTATGGATCGGGCATCGCGCGGATTTCGTTCAGGAAAGGCTCTGAGATTCGCGTCGGTTATCTTAATGACGCCGCATTGAAAGTAAGTCAATTCGCATATTGACTTATATTGGTCGATATTCATCAACTATTGCCGATTCAGCTTCAAAAATTCGTGCGCCGTGTAACTTCGCGAGATTTTTCTGGTCAGACCAGCATGGCATGACGTTGCGTCATCCGCATGTTAGACATCCGATCGCCACTCGACACGACGTTCAATGCTTGGCTAATGCTTGGGTGCCCTTTCGCCTGCACAACGAATCCTGCGGCACAGCGAAGCGCAAGGATACCGCCTTGGCGGCTGGACCTGGCAAGGCGACGCGACAGATCCATCAGTAAGGCGCGATATGTTTCCCGTAGACCCAGCCGGTGACGAAATGACCGTTCTGCGCCGGGTCGTGCCAGATCTCGCACCAGCGATAGCGGATCGCTTGGCGCTGCTTCCACTGCGGCTGGCGGGCGATATCGAGCAGGTTTACGCCGCCGGTGCAGCGGCCGGTCATCTGCAGCACGGTGCCGTTCGGATAGGCGGCCTGTTTCTGCGATGTATTGGACGGATATTTTCGAGCATTGAGCGTATCACCGAACGGCACCCCCGCCACTTGCCAGGCGGCAAAGACGGTTGCATGAGACTGGCTGGAAAAACCCAGACCTGCCGCTACGACGGCAACAGACATTGTAGAAACGCAGGATTTCATCTTTCCCCCTTCGACTTAGCTTCTGTACCACCTTGAACCGCGCCCGTTGAACCGCCGCTGAGCGGCGTGTTCATTCGTCATTCAAGCAAATTCCGCAGCGAGACGTAATGACCAGAGCTTCCGCCTTGACTTCCGCCTTCCCGGCCGCCAGCCCGCCGACCCCTGAGAAACAGCCGGTTTCCGACACGCATCACGGCATCACCCGCAGCGACGACTATGCCTGGATGCGGGCCGACAACTGGCAGGCCGTGTTTCGCGACCCTTCCCTGCTCGACGGCCGCATTCGCGCCCATCTCAATGCCGAGAACGCCTATCAGGCCGCGCTCATGGCCGGCACCGCGGAGCTGCGCGCCAGGCTGTTTGCGGAGATGAAGGGGCGCATCAAGGAAGATGACGCGACAGTGCCCATGAAGGACGGCCGCTATGCCTACGGATCGTCGTTCCGGCAGGGCGGCGAGCAGCCGCGCTATTTCCGGACGCCGCGCGACGGCGGCACTGAGGAGATCCTGCTCGACGGCGATGCGGAAGCCGAGGGCAAGCCCTATTTCCGGCTTGGCGGCGTCGATCATTCGGCCGACCACGGGAAGCTGCTGTGGGGCTTCGACGACAAGGGTTCGGAGTTCTTCACGCTGCGCGTGCGCGATCTTGCGAGCGGCAAAGAACTTGCCGACCAGATCCCGGATACAGGCGGTGGCGGGGTCTGGGACGCCGGCGACGGCGGCTTCTTCTATACCCGTCTCGACGACAACCATCGTCCGTCGAAAGTGTTCTTCCACGCGCTGGGCGACAGGTCCGAAAACGACCGGTTGATCTATGAGGAGACCGATCCGGGCTTCTTCATGGATGTCGGCGGCACGCGCGCCAACGACTGGATCATGATCGGCATCAACGATCATGAAACGTCGGAATACCGCCTGCTGCCCGCCGATGATCCAACCGCAGAGCCGAAGCTTGTGGCGGTGCGCGAGACCGGCCTGCAATACGATCTGGAAGAAGGCGGCGACGTCTTCTTCGTCCTCACCAATGCCGACGGCGCCAAGGATTTCAAGATCATGACCGCGCCAGTCGACAACCCGGTGCGGGCCAACTGGCAGGAACTGGTGCCGCACGAGCCCGGCCGGCTGATCCTGTCGGTGCTCGGCTTCAAGCATCACATGGTCCGGCTCGAGCGCAAGGAAGGCCTGCCGCGCATCGTCGTGCGCGAGCGCGCCAGCGGCGAGGAGCATTTCATCTCTTTCGACGAGGAAGCTTTTTCGCTCGGTCTCTCCGGCTCCTACGAATACGACACCGACGTGATGCGCTTCACCTATTCGTCGATGACGACGCCCGCGCAAATGTTCGACTATAATATGCGCAGCCGCGAACGCGTGCTCCTGAAGACGCAGGAAGTGCCATCCGGCCACGATGCGGAGCACTATGTCACACGCCGGCTAATGGCCCCCGCCGCCGATGGCGAGTTGGTGCCGATCTCGTTGCTGCACCATCGCGACACACCCCTCGACGGCTCGGCGCCCTGCCTGCTCTACGGCTACGGCTCCTACGGAATCACGGTGCCTTCTGCCTTCAATACCAATTGCCTGTCGCTGGTCGACCGCGGCTTCATCTATGCCATCGCGCATGTGCGCGGCGGCAAGGACAAGGGCTACGGTTGGTACGAGGACGGCAAGCGGACAAGGAAGATGAACACCTTCACCGATTTCATCGCCTGCGCCCGCCATCTCGTTGCCGAGCGCTACACTGAGCACGACCGCATCGTGGCGCAGGGAGGCTCCGCCGGCGGCATGCTGATGGGGGCGATCGCCAACATGGCCCCGGAAAGCTTCGGCGGCATCGTCGCCGAGGTGCCGTTCGTCGACGTGCTCACCACCATGCTCGACGCCAGCCTGCCGCTGACGCCGCCTGAGTGGCCGGAATGGGGCAATCCGATCGCCTCAGCCGCCGACTACGCGACGATCGCGGCCTATTCGCCCTATGACAATGTGGCGGCGCTCGACTACCCGCCGATCCTGGCGCTGGCGGGCCTGACCGATCCGCGCGTCACCTATTGGGAGCCGGCGAAATGGGTGGCGCGGCTTCGCGAACGCAAGGCAGGCGGCAACCCGGTCCTGTTCAAGATCAACATGGATTCCGGCCATGCCGGCGCCTCGGGTCGCTTCTCGCGGCTGGAGGAGATCGCCTATATTTACGCCTATGCCTTGAAAGTGACAGGCAAGGCCTGATTTTCTACTCGCAATCGCACGGCTCGCGCGCTAGGCAATGCGCCGTCGTTTTTTGGTCGTGGCCATTTTGGGGCCGCGCCCCGATACATTCGCAAGGTTCGCTATGCTGCTCGTCGACGTCTATCTCGACAAATCGCCCATTCAGGGCATCGGCGTTTTCGCCAAACACCGCATTGCGCGCGGCACATTGATCTGGAAGCTCGATCCAAGGTTCGATCGACGCATTCCCGTAGAGACCTATGAGGGCGAATCCGGCCCGGTGAAGTCCTATCTCGACCGCTATTCCTATCCGGATCGGCGCGATCCCAAATTCATCGTCTTCGAGGCGGACGACGCCCGCTATATGAACCACGCGGACGACCCGAACTGCGATATCTCCTCTCCGGAAGAGGCCTACGCGTTGCGCGACATCGCGCCCGGTGAGGAACTGACCTGCGACTATAACCATTTTTTCGAGAACGGCTTCGACTTCCTGGGCGATCGCCACCCGTAGAGAGCGCTGAAATTCCAGGTCAGGATTGACAAACACCAGACCTTCGGCGCACCTTCCCGAGCGGTAGATACAACCTGCTGCTTGCACCCTCCTGGGTACGGTGAATGTATCGAGCCAATTTCGGCTCCCCTTTGCCCGAACGAACGGGTCAGCAACGCAAGCCCCTGACGCTTTCCGTTCGTTTATGCAGAGGATGATTTCATGCGCGATTTCCGCGACGCCAAGGCTATGGCGCGAACGCTAAGCGAAGCGCTGGCCGCAAAATCCGTTTCTCTTTCCCACAGTGAAAGCCTGGAGTTGATCGCCAAGATTCTTGGCCTCCGCGATTGGAATGTGCTGGCCGCAAGGATTCAGGGAACGGCGCCGGGAGTGGCGTCAGGTGTGATCCCTTCAGGGCCTACGCAAACAGAAGTCCCCGTTTTTCCCATGCGGGATTTTGTGCTGTTTCCGCAAACGGTCGCACCTGTGTTCGTGGCGCGCGACAAAACCCGGCGCGCCGTTGAACGTGCCATGGCCGGCGATCGCCGGGTTATTGTGGTCGCCCAGAGGCATGGCGCCGATGACAACCCCGGCACTCTTCAAGCTCTCTATCCGGTAGGCGTTACGGCGAGCGTGATAAATAGCCAGACACAAATGGACGGCGTGCTCAAGGTCACCGTGTCCGGCCTTCAACGCACAGCCATCACACGCCTGACCGACGGCGAATTCCTGGCCGCCGAGATAGAGCCGATTGAAGAGCAGCGTAGCCAGTCAGAAGAAGCTATCTCACTTTCCCACACGGTACTTGAGGCATACCGAATCTACGCCAATATCGACCTTTCCTCACTGCCAGTGCGTCAGCGAGTCCGCTTCGGCCTTCCTTCCACTGAAAATCCCGGCCTGTTGGCCGATTCAGTCACCCAATTGCTGTCGATAGGCATTGATGAGAAGCAGCAGATCCTGGAAACCGGCGATGTCGTAGCACGGCTCGAAAAGGTGCTCGAACTGATAAATACCGCCCAGCCCGGACAATAGGCCGGGTATCCTCAACTCGCCGGCTTGCGTGCCGGATAGCCGTTGGGGTGCGGCGGGACGGCCTTGAGGTAGGCGGCAATCGCCTCGCGGTCGTCGGCGGTCAGTTGCGCGATGTTGCGCTGCACGTCAACCATGGCGCCGCCGACGGAATCGAAATCGGGCGTGAAGCCGGTCTCGAGATAATTGGCGATGTCCGCCTCCGACCAGTCCTTGACGCCCTTCCCGTCGGGCGTGATGTTGGGCACGACGCCGGAGCCTTCGGCGGCCACGGCTCCTGCCAGCCAATCGCTTTTCCTGACGCCGCCGGCGAAATCGCGCGGCGTGTGGCATTCGCCGCAATGGCCCGGACCCTCGACCAGGTAGCGGCCGGCGAGAACTTTGTCCGGCGCGCCCTCTGGCAGTGCGATCACGGGTTCGGGGCTGAGATAGACAAGCTTCCAGAGGCCAATGCCGCGACGAATGGTAAAGGGGAAGGAAAGCCTGTGATCCGGCGCCTTGCCGGCAACCGCCGGCAGCGTCTTCATGAAGGCGTAGAGATCGGCGATGTCGGCCGGCTTCATGCGCGCGTAGGACGCATAGGGAAAGGCCGGATAGAAATGCTCGCCGGACGGAGAGACGCCTTTCAGCATGGCGTTGGCGAAGTCCGCCTCGCTCCAGGCGCCGATGCCGTCCTTCCGGTCCTGCGAGATATTGGGCGGAACGAAGGTGCCGAACGGCGTCTTGAGTTCCAGACCGCCGACGAGCTCGAGGCGGGCGTCGCCCTGGGCGCCAGGTCTGGCGTGGCAGGAGGTGCAGCCCCCGGCGTAGAAGATCCGCTTTCCCCTGGCGGCGTCGCCAGGGCCGAGATCAGCGACGGTGCCGGCGTCCAGCCTGACCGGTGCCGACAGAACCCAGCTGGCGCCAGCCGCGGCGGCGCCAAGCACGATGACGGCGCCGACAAGCTTCTTCAGCCAGGCCATCGTCAAGCGATCAACTCTTCTTGATCCGGTAGGTCTGATGGCAGGTGCCGCAATCGCCGCCCAGCGTGTTGAGCTGCGCCTTCAGGGCGTCGACATCGGCCGGCGGGGAAGCGACCGCAGCCTTGGTATCGGCCAGGAACTTGTCCTCGGCCGTCTTGAAGCCCGCCATGTCTTCCCAGATCTTCGGCGCGGCCGTGGTGTCGCCCTTGTCGGAGCCGGCCGGGAACAGCGTGTCGACGTCGAACTTCTCGGCATTGGCTTGCAGTGCCTTCAGCGCGTCCAGCACGGCGGCGGTATCGAAAGGCGTCTCGCCCTTGACCACCTTCGAGATCTGCCCGGCGAGCTTGCCGCGTTCCTTCATCAGGGCCTGGCGACCCTTGATCGGGTCGGCATAGGCCGAGCCGGCAAAGGCAAGCAGAGAGATGGCGATGACAAGCTTTCTCATTCAATTGGCTCCGTGGATGAAGAGAGTTCGCTGGCGCAATTCCGGACGGAAAACCGTTCAATACTTTTCCTGGAACTGCTCTGGACGTTAACGAGCGTGATGGTGGGATTATTCCCCGGCGCCGTGACGATTTTGCCGGGTTTGTCCTGAAAAAGAAAAGCCCCGGCGAACCGGGGCTTCTCATCAAAATCACTCAGGCTTGAGCCTTCTCATAAAGCTCCAGGACGTGGTCCCAGTTGATCAGGCTGTCGACGAAGGCCTCGAGGTATTTCGGCCGGGCGTTGCGGTAGTCGATGTAATAGGAGTGTTCCCAGACGTCGACGCCGAGGATCGGCGAGCCGCCATGGACCAGCGGGTTCTCGCCGTTCGGGGTCTTGGAGATTTCCAGCTTGCCGTTCTTGACCGAGACCCAGGCCCAGCCGGAACCGAACTGGGTGGTGCCGGCGGCGATGAAATCCGCCTTGAACTTGTCGTAGCCGCCGAGATCGCTGTCGAAGGCCTTCTGCAGCGCGCCCGGCAGCTTGTTGCCGCCGCCGCCCTTCTTCATCCACTTCCAGAAATGAATGTGGTTGTAGTGCTGGGCCGCATTGTTGAAGAGCCCGGCATTCTTGCCGAAGGACTGCTTCACGGCCTCTTCGACCGACAGGTCGCCCATTCCGGCCTCGGCGGCGAGCTTGTTGCCGTTGTCGACATAGGCCTTGTGGTGCTTGTCGTGGTGATACTCCAGCGTCTCCTTCGACATGTAAGGCTGCAAGGCCTCGTAGTCATAGGGCAAGGCGGGCAACTCAAAAGCCATGGATAGTACTCCCTCGAGGAAAAAAGTCCGGTGATGCTACCGGGCTAAGATAGGTCTGGAATGGATCGGGGCAACTCCGAATGGAGCGCCGAGCGACTTTTTAGAGCAATTCCGGGAAAAGTGTGAAACGGTTTTCCGCCCGCAATTGCGCAAACAGGAAGATGGAGCGGTTCGCCATTTCAACGAAACGGTGAGCCGCTCTGGCGGCTCAGGCGGCGGACGTCGAATGCGCCCACTCCCAATAGAGCTCGCGCGCCTTCTTGGCCACCGGACCGGGCTGCAGGTCGCGGTTCTCGATGCGTGTGACCGGCACGACCTTGGAGTGGTTGCCGGTCGAGAATATCTCGTCGGCTTCGAGGAAATCGCGGACCGACAGCGTCTTCTCGGTGGTCCTGAAACCGTAGTCGCCGAGCAGGCTGATGGTGCGAGAGCGGGTGATGCCCGAGAGAAACGTGCCGTTTGGCGCCGGAGTCATCACATGACCGTCCTTGACCAGGAAGATGTTGGAGGTCCCGGTCTCGGCAACATTGCCCAGCATGTCGAGCACTAAAGCGTTATCGAAGCCGCGGTTCTTGGCCTCCAGAATGGCACGGCCATTGTTGGGATAGAGGCAGCCGGCCTTGGCGTTGGTGGGCATGGTCTCGATGGTCGGGCGCCGGAACGGCGAAACGCCGATCGAAAAGCCGGATGGCGGGATCATCGGCGATTCATAGAGGCAGAGGCAGAAGCGCGTCGAGGCCGGGTCGGCCGGGACGCCCATATAGCCGCCATGCTCGGCCCAATACATCGGCCTTATATAGACCGCCGTCTTGCCGTCGAATTTCTTCAAACCGTCCCAAGTCAGGCCGACGATCTCTTCCGCCGTCATCGAAGGCTTCAGGCCAAGCGCGATCGCGGAGGCGTTGACGCGGGCGGAGTGCAGCTCGAGGTCGGGCGCGACGCCCTCGAACCAGCGGCCGCCGTCAAAGACGCTGGTGCCGAGCCACATGGCGTGGCTGCGCGGCCCGAGAATGGCGACATTGCCCTCGTACCAGTCGCCGTCCACATAGGTCCAAGTCGCGGTTTGCGCCGCCGCCGCCAGTGTCATGGTCGCCGTCCAATTGAGTGATTTCAGTCCGCCATAGGACGATGCTTTGGCGGCTGGCGTCAATTGACATCGGGAAAATTCGTTGGGGCCAGAGGCACTTGGCCGCAATCAATGCTTGCGCGGCAAGCCTGCGCGCCGCAAAACTTGAGACATGCATCATGCGGCCTATGTCTTCGACGCCTATGGCACGTTGTTCGACGTGCACGCCGCCGTGCGCCGCCACGCCGGCGAGATCGGCCCGGACGGCCAGCTTCTCTCCGAAATCTGGCGCGCCAAGCAGCTCGAATATTCCTGGGTGCGGACGCTGATGGGATCATACGCCGACTTCTGGCAACTGACCGAGCAGGCGCTGGATTTCGCTTTGCGCAAGGTGCCCTCGGCCGATCCGGCGCTGCGGACGAAACTGCTCGAAGCCTATTGGCGGCTCGACTGCTATCCGGAAGTGCCCGCCGTGCTGAAGGCGCTTAGGGCGTCGGGCGCGAAGCTCGCTGTTTTATCCAACGGCTCGCCTGAAATGCTCGACGCGGCGGTCAAATCCGCAGC
This sequence comes from Mesorhizobium sp. B2-7-2, assembly GCF_006440775.1. GTDB lineage: Bacteria > Pseudomonadota > Alphaproteobacteria > Rhizobiales > Rhizobiaceae > Mesorhizobium. Next base: position 136,653 of record NZ_VFTZ01000015.1, read on the forward strand.
GTTGGACCAGATCCTCGACGACGTGTTTTCGGTCGACGAGGTCAAACGCTTCAAGACCGACCCGTCGGTGTACGACATGGTAGTCACCGGCTGGCGGCTTTACCCCGGCGCGGTTTCGTTCCAGTCGTCGAACCGCTGGGACATCGCCGGCGCGGCGAGATTCGGTTTTCGCACGGTCTGGATCAACCGGACCAACCAGCCGGACGAGTATCGTGACCTCCCGCCGGGGCTGATCTTGCCTTCGCTCGAAGGTCTCCTGGCGGAGGTCTGATGCCGCTGTTGCTGCAGGGCAACAGCTGTGGCGCGGTCACAGCTTCGCCTTTTTCTGTCCACCCTCAGGCCAGAATTGGAACCGCCTATCGCCGCCGACTGTTATGAATGCCGCCGCGACGTGCCCGCGGGTTCATGCTTTCTTGCGAATTAAGACCTAGAAAAGGCAACCATGTCAGACGCTTCCTTCCGCATCAGCCGCCGTGGCTTCCTCAATTTCACAGCCCTCGGCGCTGCCTCGGCCGCCGTGTCCGCCTGCACCACCACCGGTCCTGCACCAGCCCCCGTCCAGCCGCCGCCCGCCTATGTCGAGCCGCCGCTCGGCGATTATGAGACGATGTATGGCGCGATGTCGGACAATGGCTTCGACCTGCCGGCCATCCCGGTCAACAAGATCGATCACAGATTCTTGCGCCAGATCGTCCCCGATCCGACCGGACAGCGCCCGGGCACCATCGTCGTCGATACCACCGGCCACTTCCTCTATCTGGTGCGCGAGGGCGGCCAGGCGATCCGCTACGGCGTCGGCCTCGGCCGCGCCGGCTTCGAATGGTCGGGTGACGCGGTCGTGCAGTGGAAGCAGAAATGGCCGAAATGGACGCCGCCGGACGAGATGGTCGCACGCCAGCCGGAGCTGACGCAATTCAGCGCCAAGAATGGCGGCATGCCGGGCGGCCTGAAGAACCCGCTCGGGGCGCGTGCGCTCTATCTCTTCCAGGGCAATCAGGACACGCTCTACCGCCTGCACGGCTCACCCGAATGGTGGTCGATCGGCAAGTCGGTGTCGTCGGGCTGCGTGCGCCTGATCAACCAGGACATCATCGACCTCTACGACCGTGTGCCGACCAAGACCCCCGTGATCGTGACGGCCAACATCGGCGCGCCGGAAGAGAACATGCCGGAGCGCAAGGCCATTCCGATCGACAATGGCGTGCCGACGGGCTCTATCCTGCTCGGTCCGGTGAAGCGGCTCACCAACGAGATTTTCTGACCCTGCGCCCAGGCCGGCGGTGCTTGGCCAAATATAGCCAGCACCGCCACCGGGGCTGCGGTGAAAATCCATCATCCCGGCAGCCCGCATCGGCACGCCATGCCGTGCGGCTGGACCATACAAACTTTCAACGGCGGATGTTCTAAGCTGGCCGGACTTCAGGCATTTTATGCTGCAAGGAGTCTTGCCATGTACACACCACCCGCCTTTCGCGACGACGATCATGAGAGCCTCAGGGCCACGATCCGCGCGGCGCGGCTGGCAATTCTGGTGACCGCCACGGCCGATGGACCGCTGGCGACGCATCTGCCGCTTTTGCTCGACGAGAACGAGGGTGAGCATGGGGTGATCTACGGGCACGTCGCAAAGGCAAACCCGCAGTGGCACGTGCCGCCGCTGCGCGACGGCCTGGCGATGTTCATGGGCCCGGATGCCTATGTGACGCCGGCCTGGTACCAGACCAAGCAGGAGACCGGGAAGGTCGTCCCGACCTGGAACTATGTCGCCGTCCACGCCCACGGGCCGATCGAATTCTTCGAGGACGCCGACAGGCTGCTCGAGGTCGTGACCCGCCTGACCAACCTGCATGAAGGCGAGCGCGGCGCGCCCTGGGCGGTGTCGGACGCGCCGGCGGATTTCATCCAATCGCAGTTGAAGGGCATTGTCGGCCTGCGCATGCCGATTACAAAGCTCGAAGGCAAGCGCAAGATGAGTCAGAACCGCAACGCCGCCGATCGCGCCGGTGTCGTGTCCGGCCTGTCATCCAGCGACCGGCCTTCAGACCGCGAGGTCGCGCCGCTCATTCCAGTGTGAACGGCGCGGCGTCGGCCAACCGCCGCGGCTGCTTGAGTTCCGCAGCAAGTCAGGTGCAGACCCACTCGCGGATCTTGCACTCCTTGCTCTCGCCTCCGCACTGGGCTGTTGCCTTCTCCTCGGCTTCGCGGCGGGTCGCGGCCGATGCTGCACTCCAGAACGGCGTCGCCGCGCCACGGCTCTTGCCTACCGAGAGCGCCGCGCAGTGCTCATAGGGAAAGCCGGTGCCGTCATCATCGTCCCAATGGCGATGATTGCGGAACACTTCAACCACGCGGCAGCCCTTGCCATCCGCATTCTCGCAATGCTTGAGCGCGATGTCTTCCGCTTCCTGCCGCTTGTCGGCGCCCCAGAAAAAGCCGTGACGGCCGTCGCCCGGCGAGTAGGCGATCGCGCCCCAGATGCCCTTTTCCTCGCCGGTCTGCGCCGGCGGCGACGGGGCGATCAGGTCAGCCGCGTTGCTCGCAATCGTAAGCCCGGCGAGCGCCGCAAGCAGCGGGATCGAAAGGCGGGGATTGATCAGCATCTTCGTGCTCCAGTTGCAGCTATTCAGCAATCGACTGTCATGCCCGGCTCTAGCCGCCCATGCGCGCGACCGAGACGACGATGCAAGTGTTGCCGGTTGGGACCAGCAGCGCCTGGCCGGCATTGTCGGCCAGGTTGAAAAGCATCGTGTTCGAAAGATTGTCCGCCAGCAGGCTGCCCTTCGGGAGCGTTCCGACGACTTCCTGGCAAGAGCGCGGGAATGGCGCCACGCGCATGAAGCCACCCTCGCAGCTCTGGCCGACAGGCGAGGCAAAAACGACGCCCGCTGCCTGCGTCTTGTAGTCCGGCAGGTTGTAGCTCATCCCGGCGACGGCCTGCACGGCATGGGTGTCGGGTGAGGTTTTGTCCCATTGCGTCTGGATCGCATAGGTCGACCCGGCAGTCAGAGCCTGCCCCATCGCGGCAAAGAGATTGGCGCAGGTGCGGACACCTGCCTGCGCGACATGCGCCTGAAACGGATTCTTGTTTGCCGAGGCGTCGACCGGCGCGGGCACGGCTTCGGCCGGCTTGCCCTGCATGGGCGCCTGCGCCTGCGCGGAGGCCGTGCCAGCGACGAATGTCCCAAGCGCGGGATAGAGACGGAACGACAAGACCACCGCCGCCGCGACCAAGACCGCGAACGCGCCGAGCAGCGCCGTGTTTCGCACCAGGCGCCAGCCTGGCGAACGCTGTGGCGGCGGACTTGCCGGCGGCTCCGGCAGCGCGACCGGCTGCGTCAGGATTCTGTCCTCGATGGATTGGCGTGTCATCTCAAAGTCTTTCTAGTTGATGGCCGACAGCGCGGTCTTGAGTCCCTTGAACGGAGCATCGAGGCTGACGGTCGCTCCCGACGGCAGGGAATAGGAAACCTGGACCGTGGTCTCCTTGCCGATCTGCTCGCGAAGCACCGGGCCGACGGGCACATAGCCGACGCAGACCGACGCGTCGCAACCCTGCAGTTGAACGTCGACCGGCTGTTTGCGGCCGGCAAGTCTCAGCGAAAGCTTGCTGCCCTCACCTGCCGCGATCGGGGTTCGCAAAATCATGAAGGGCTTGCCTTTGTCGTCGGCCGCCAGCGACCAGCTGAAGACCAGCGCCTGGCCTTGATCGATGAAGGACTGGCTGATGTTGCAGACCTTCTTCCTGGCCTGCAGGTTCTCGTCGCAGATCAGCGTCCAGTTCTCGAACGGGCGGGTGGTGCGCTGATAATCGCCAAGCCTCACGCCCGCAGGCACCGCGACGTCGGAAGGTTTTATCCGATAGGCAGGCTGAGCCGCCTGCTGCCCGGCCGCGTGCGCGCCGGACAGAAGGAGGCAAGTCCCGGATATCACGGCAAGGACCGTCTGCCTGGTCATCAACGGACTCAGTTCAGCGTAAAGCTGACGCCCGCGCCGACACCCCAGTGCCCGCCGGCCGTCGTGCCCGAGACGTTCGCTCTAGCCCGGCCGTCCTCGCTGGTGTAGCCAGCGCCGAAAGCCACGGCGCCTTCGCCGCGCCAGTAGCCGCCGCCGGCCGCCACGCTCAGCTTGCCCGGACGGTCGTCGTAGCGCAGCGAGGCGGCCGCAAGGCCGATCGCGGCAGCCTGGCGCGCCTCGCCCCGAGCCTCGCCCATATCCATGTTGAGCTGGCTGAGCTTGGAGTCCGTGTAGGCATTGGCCTGCTGCAGCGTGGTGGCCGCCACCTGGTTGGTGTAGGCCTTGGAGTTGTCGAACGTTGTCGCCAGCCCGTTGTTGAACTGCAGCACGTTGACTGCATCGGTGTCGGCGGTGCCGGCGCCGACATTGTGGATGACGACAGGCGCATTCACATCGCCGCCGACAAGCGTCAGCGAATTGGACTTGGTGCCGTCCGGGTTCTTGTCATACTGGACGGCGAATTCATTCAGATTGCCGACACTTCCCTGCACTGCTTCGACAGCCTGATTGGTGGCGTAGAGCTGGCTGCCGTTGATGGCGTCGGTCGAAGTCTGGCTGATCCGGCCCGCCGCCACATTGGTGACGGTGCGCTCCTTGCCGACGTCGCCCACGCTCACCGTGCTCGTCGGAGCAGTTCCGGCGAAGGTGTAGTTGACGCCGTTGATCGTCGTGCCGGTCGTGGCGACCGCCGCGGCGGTCGTCGAACCCGCGCCGAGAGCGACGCTGCCCGGCTCATTGGCCGTGGCGCCGGCGCCGAGCGCCATGGACTGGGCGCCGTTCGCCGTCGAGTTGGTGCCGAAGGCGATGCTGTCGGCCTGGTTGGATGTCGCGTTCTGGCCGATCGCGATGCCGCCCGGCGCCGTCTGCTGGACGATGGCGCCGTTGCCCATGCCGATGCCGTTGTCGCCGTTGACGGTGGTGCGCGGGCCGATCGCGACCGACTCGGCGCCGACCGCCAGCGAGTCCGGAGCGGTCGAATTGGCGTGGAAGTACATGGTCCCCGTTACCGCAAAGGAGCTCAGCGCGCCCTTCAGCTGGCGAAGCGTGACTGCGTCCTGGTCCTGCGTGCCATCGGCCACGTTGATGATCTGGCGATAGGCGGTGGATGTACCCACCGAGACGGCGCCGAGCAGGCTCATGTCCGTGGTGTTGTAAGGAATGAGGCCGGTGCCGGAGAGGATCGATCCCGACACGGGCGCGACCGCACGGTCAGACACGGAGCCGGAGCCCAGCGCCACGCCGTCGGCAATGGTGACCGCGGTGCCACGGCCGAGGGCCAGGGAATTGGCGGCGGACGCCGTCGCCTGGTAGCCGAGCGCCGAGGAGCCAACCCCTTGCGCGAAGGCGTCGGTAATCGGCAGCGTCGAGTCGTTGGTGCGGACATAGCGGATGCCGTCGCCGTTGGCGTCGGTGTAGGCAGTCGAGGTGTCGCCGGCAAAATTGTTGATCGTATTGCCGAGCGTGGTGATGTCGGCGGTGTTGGCGGCGATGTCGGTGGTGTTCTGCGTCACCTGCTGGTTGGTCGCGAAGAGCTGCGAGCCGTTGACGGCATCGGTCGAGGAGCCGTTCAGCTGCCCTGCCGCGACGTTCTGGATCTGGCGCTCCGCGCCCACCGAACCGACCGAGAACGCGCCGGCCGGCGCTCCGCCGGCGAAGGTGTAGTTCACGCCGCCGATCGTGGTGCCGCCGACATTGGTGGTGGCGCCGGTAACCGAATTCAGGCCGATCGACACGTCGCCGGTGTTGGTGGCGACGGCATTCGGGCCAATCGCGACGGAATCCGTCCCCAGCGCCTGGGAATCGGCAAGCGTCGAATTGGCGTGGAAATACTTGATGCCGCCGCCGGTGTTGATGTTGTTGATCGTGTTGCCGAGAGTGGTGATGTCGGCGGTGTTGGCGGCGATGTCGGTGGTGTTCTGCGTCACCTGCTGGTTGGTCGCGAACAGCTGCGAGCCGTTGACCGCGTCGGTAGAGGAGTTGCTCAACCGCCCGGCCGCGACGTTCTGGATCTGGCGCTCCGCGCCCACCGAGCCGACCGAGAATGCGCCGGCCGGCGTTCCGCCGGCGAAGGCGTAGTTCACACCGCCTATCGTTGTGCCGCCGACCACCGTCGTGGTGCCGGATACGGAGTTCAGGCCGATTGCGACATCGCCGGCGTTGTTGGCCACGGCATTGGGGCCGATCGCGACCGAATCCGTCCCCAGAGCCTGGGAGTCGGGCAGCGTCGAATTGGCGTGGAAATACTTGATGCCCGCGCCGGTATTGATGTTGGTGATCGTGTTGCCGATGTTGGCGATATCGGTCGTGTTCTGCGTCACCTGCTGATTTGTGGCGAAAAGCTGCGAACCGTTGATGGCGTCGGTCGAACCGCCGCTGAGCCGCCCTGCGGCGAGGTTGGTGAGGGTCCGCTCGGCGCCCGGCGCGCCGATGCTGACGGTCGAGGACGGCGTCGTGCCGGCGAAGGCGTAGGTCGTGGTTCCGATCGTCGCGCTGGCCGTGCCGACGGCCACGTCGGTCACCGAGCCGGAGCCCAGGGCGACGTCGCCGGAACTCGCCGCAGCGGTCGCACCGTCGCCGAGCGCGACATTGCCGGCGAGACCGGCGGCACCCGCGGTGGAGCCGTTGCCCAGCGCAACCGAGCCTTGCCCGATCGCCTTGTTGTTGTTGCCGATCGCCACAGCGCCGGCGGCTTGGTTGGCGGCGGTGGCGCTTGCCGTGCCGTCGCTGTTGGCGATGTTGTTGGCGCCGCCGGTGAAGGCGCCGGTGCCGCTGGCATAGCTCGGGTCGCCGATCGAGACCGCGCCGTTGCCAAAGGCGGTGTTGTTCGCGCCGATGGAGACTGCCTGGCCGCCAGTCGCAACCGCGTTGGTGCCCATGGCCACCGCGTTGGTGGCGTCGGCCTTGGCATTGTTGCCGACGGCGATGGCGCTCTGCGCCGACGCATTGGCGCCGATGCCGAGCGCGGTGCTGGCTACCCCACCGGCGCTGGCGCTGACGCCGGCAGCAAGCGAATTGTCTCCCGTCGCCTTGGATCCTGTCCCGAACGAGGAGGCATTTGCGCCGCTGGCAACGGCGGTGTTGCCAACTGCCGTGCTGGCGGCGCCGCTCGCAACGGAGGTGGTCCCCATCGCGACAGCGAAAGCGCCGGAAGAGAGGGAATTGGTGCCGATCGCGATGCTGTTGGGCAGCGCCGTGTTGGCCTGAAGGCCTGCCTGTGCACCCAGGCCGAGTGCAATGGACTGGTTGCCCCAAGCGCTGGCCGTGTTGCCCAGCGCGGTAGCACTCGTTCCCGTTGCCTTGGTCAGGATGCCTATGGCAACCGTGTTTTGCTGAGACGCCGTCACATCCGTGCCAAGGGCGATGGCGCCCTGCGCAGTAGCGCCCGCTCCCGCAAGAGTGCGCCCGCCGATATTGATGGAGTTGATCTGTGTAGCGACCGACTGGAAGCCGATCGCGATGGCATTCTGGTTGCTTGCAACGGCGGAAGTACCTTGAGCAAAGGCGTCTATTCCCGACGCGACCGATGAAGTGCCAATCGCGGTACTGCGCTGCCCGGTGGCTTGGGTCCCCCAGCCGCCGGCGAAGGAGGTGGCGCCGCTGGCCAAGGAACTGACGCCGACGGCAGTGGCGTTGCCACCCGAAGCTACGGAGAAGGTTCCCAGGGCGCTGGCACCCGCGGCGGTTGCACTGGAGCTGACGCCGATCGCTACCGTATTGACGTTGTTCGAGATTGTGCCGGAGCCCAGCGCCACCGCGCCGCCGGGGCCGGTGGCCGACGCGGTTCGGCCGATAGCGACAGAGTATTGCGCTGTCGATTGAGCCTGAAAGCCGAGGGCTATGGCCCAGTTGAGGCTGGCGGTTGAGCCATTTCCGATCGCTATGGTCTCGGGAGCGGTCGCGGACCCGCCGCCAGCGGCATATTGCGCTTGCGCCGGCGCCGCGAACAGGAACAAAGCGGCGGCCGATGCAATATACCCAAGGCTTGCGCCGACGCCGAGCTTGCCGAGCCCACGTCCCTTGCGTCGCATGCCGAGCACGCGATGCGCATTGCGAAGCGCCGCCATCAGGCGACGACGGAGCGAGCGGCTATCGGCCGCGCCTGAGACCCAGTTTCCAGCAAATCGGGCCGATCCGCGCCGAATGATCCGTTCTTGCCTGAAGTTCATTGCGAGAATGCCTCCTTTGGTGGGTCGCGCTCGATAACGGCAGGTTCCGCCGACCCTGCCGCCAAAGCGTGTCTGCTCGAAAATGGGATGATCACGTCGGCGCCGCGCGCCAGCAGCGCATGGCCCTGTTTTTCCCCGATCGCCTCGACGCGATCGAGCGTGTTTTCAAGCCAAGCGTCACCCGCCTCGGGCACAGCCTGGAGCGCCGCGGCAACCCGCTCGGTTGGGATCAGCCGCTCGAGATAAGAGCGCACCGCCGCCAGATGGACGGCAGGCGCGTCATGCGCATGAACGACGGTCGTGAGGCCGTAGAGATAATGGGCCAGCAACATGTCCTGCTTGGCCAGGGGCACGCCATTTCCATAGCGCTTCTCAAGCGTCCTGGATGCCGACTCCAGCCAATAACCGATCTCCTCGGAAAGGCTGCGGCGGATCGCCGTGTCGTCGCTCATGTCCCCTCGGCCAGCTAGAATCCGAATACCGGATTTGTTGCAGAAAGACAGGTTTTCAGAGGTTCGTATTCCAACAAATTGCTGTTTATCTGAAAATATACCGTAGATCTTCCATAGGTTAACGCAAAATTACTTTAGTAATACCTTTTATAAGCCGACCCATGGATAACCGCCGCCGGGAAATCAGCCCTGCCTACCGGCCCGCGATCGAACCAGCCTCTCCCGCACCTGCAACGGCGTCACGTCGCGATATTTCTTCATCGTGGTGGTGAGATGGCTCTGGCTCGAGAAGCCGCTCAGATAGGCGATGTCGGTGATCGACATGCGCCTGTCGGCCAGCAGCTTCTCGGCAAAGTCAAGGCGAAGGGCAAGAACATATTGGTGCGGCGTCACGCCGAACGTCTTGGAGAAAGCGCGGGCGAAATGGTAGGGCGACAGCCCACACACGGCCGCCATCTCGGCGAGCGAAAGCTTGCGCGAAAAGTTCTCGCTCAGGAATTGCGCCACGAGACGAGCGTGGCCGAGCGACAGCCCACCTTTCGCGTTCAGCAGTGGCCGCCTTTCAGCAGGAATTTCCGAATACCAAGCTGGCAGATCGTCATCGCGCCGCAACTCGGACTCCTGATGCTCAGCTCTCCGCAGCTTTGGCCCAACCTTAGCGGGCGCTTTTGGTTCCCTGGACACAATGGTTCGTGATCGCACGTGCTGTCGGCGCTATCCAGTTTGCCCCCCGGCAACAGCACGTCAAAGGCCATGATTTGGCGCGTCCGGTATTTCATGAAATTGCGGTTCTGCCGGAAAAGTTCCCTTGCGAAAAGTTTTAGCTGCCGCTGATGCGGCTCACCCGTCGACGGGTAAGATTTGATCGTCGGGAGGTAACGAGGACAGCTTTCCGGGGCGGCGCATTTCCGTGACGGATTCGCGCGACGGCAAGCGGGTCTCGCCCGATATCAAAGGCTGCGGGGCGTGATTCGCGTCGCGCCGAGCGCGGTACCGCCTCTCCGCTTCAGCGGCCTCTCGCCAGGCTGCCCAAAATCCCGCGCACGATGGCGCGGCCGACGGACGAGCCGACCGAGCGCACCACCGACTTGATGGCGGCTTCGGCAACGGTCTGGCGGTTTGAGGACCGCCGGTTGCCTGTCCCCAGAACATCGTCGAAGCCCGGAATGGTCCAGCGCGAACCGCCGCTGTTCTGCTGCTGTGCCTGCGCCTCGGCATCCTGCGCCTCCTTGGCCTTTTTCTGCAGCATTTCGAAGGCCGATTCGCGATCGACGGCGTCGTCATACTGGCCGGCGACCGGGCTCTCGGCGATGATCTTGCGGCGCTCGTCGGGCGTGATCGGTCCGAGCCGCGATGACGGCGGCCGGATCAGCGTGCGCTGGACCATGGCCGGCACGCCCTTGTCCTCCAGCATAGAGACCAGCGCCTCGCCGGTGGCGAGCTGGGTGATGGCGGTGGCGCAATCGAAATCGGGATTGGGCCGGAAGGTTTCGGCAGCGGTGCGCACCGCCTGCTGCTCGCGCGGCGTATAGGCGCGCAGCGCATGCTGGACGCGATTGCCGAGCTGGGCCAGCACCTTTTCCGGAATGTCCAGCGGGTTCTGGGTGACGAAATAGACGCCGACGCCCTTGGAGCGGATCAACCGCACCACCTGCTCGACGCGATCGATCAGCACCTTCGGCGCGTCCTCGAACAAAAGATGCGCCTCGTCGAAGAAGAACACCAGCTTCGGCCGGTCGAGATCGCCGACCTCGGGCAACTCCTCGAACAGCTCCGACATCAGCCAGAGCAGGAAGGTGGCGTAGAGCCTGGGGTTCATCATCAGCTTGTCGGCGGCCAGAACGCTGATCGCGCCGCGGCCGTCGCGCGTGGTGCGCATGATGTCGGCAATGCGCAGCGCCGGCTCGCCGAAGAAGTTCGCCGCGCCTTGGCTCTCCAGCACGAGCAGCGTGCGCTGGATGGCGCCGACCGAAGGCTTGGTGACATTGCCGTAGCGCGCGCTGAGCTGGTCGGCGCGATCGGCCATGTTGGCAAGCAGCGCCTGCAGGTCCTTGAGATCGAGCAGCAGCAGGCCTTCCTCGTCGGCGATGCGGAAGGCGATGTTCATGACACCCTCCTGCGCTTCCGTGAGGTTCATCAGACGCGACAAAAGCAGCGGCCCCATCTCCGAAATGGTAGCGCGAATCGGATGCCCCTGCTCACCGAACAGATCCCAGAAGATGACCGGGAATTCCTGGAACTGATAAGGATCGAGCTTCACCTGCTCGGCGCGCTTGACCAGGAAATCCTTGGCCTCGCCCATCATGGATATGCCGGAAAGGTCGCCCTTAATGTCGGCGCAGAAGACCGGCACGCCGGCATTCGAAAAGCCCTCGGCCAGGATCTGCAGGCTGACGGTCTTGCCGGTGCCCGTGGCCCCGGTGACGAGGCCGTGGCGGTTGCCGTAGCGCAGCAGCAGCTCTTCGGCGCGCTGATAGGAATCGTCGGGCTTGCGGCTGGCGCCGATGAAGATGCTGGTCTCGTCAACCATGTCCGGTCTCCGCAATCTGTTCCGCTCAAAGGCCTCACCCGAGGTATAGTAACGCGGGTCGCATGCGGCAATGCCCAGTCTCGATTTTGCGGCGCAGCGAATTTGGCCTTTGGCGCTTGCGGATTCGGCCTTTGGCGCTTGCGGATTCGGCGCATGTTTGGCAATCGATTGGCTGGCCGAGAGAACCCGGCCGGATGATGGATTGTGATATCCGGTTCCTGACCTTAGATTGGCTTGACCGGCTGATGCGACCGAGAAGCGAGGAGAGCGATGGGCGCCGGCGCCTTGACCAGGGATGTCGACCTTCCGAACCCGGACGCCAAGCGTTGGCGGGCACTGGCGGAAAAGGTGCTTGCCGGCGGATCCTTCGAGGAAAAGCTCGTCTCCCACACCGATGACGGCATCCGCATCGAGCCGCTCAGCCAACGCTCGACGACCGCCGAGCCGTTGCCGCGCACAAATCCGACCGCGCCCTGGATCGTCAGCCAGCGCGTCGACGACCCGGACGTCGCCCGGGCCAGTGCGCAAGCCCTGGAAGACATCGCCCAAGGCGCCACCGGCCTGTCGCTTGTCTTCGAGGGTGCGCCGAATGCCTTCGGCTACGGCTTGCCGCGCACCGCGGAGGCGCTGGAGAGAGTGCTCGACGGCGTGCCGCTCAACCGCGTGCAGGTGCGCATCGACGCGCACCCCTGGAGCCGTGCCGTGGCCGACTGGCTGCTGGCTTTTCTCAGCCGCCGCCGCTCCGATCCGGCCAAGCTCAACCTTTCCTTCGGCATCGACCCGGCAGCGATCTTCGCCGGAACCGGGCGGCTGCGCACCTCGATCGAGGCGCTGCAGGAATCGATGCCGCAGTCGCTGGCGCATTTCTTCTCGATGGGTGTGCCGGGGGTGCTGCTCGAGGCCGACGGCCGCGTCTTCCATAATGCCGGCGCCACCGAGGCGCAGGAGCTCGGCTCGATGATGGCCTCCGTCGTGTCCTATCTCAGGATGTTCGAGAAGGCGCGCCAGCCGCTGGTCTATGCGGCGCCCTATATTGGCTTCGCGCTCAGCGTCGACCAGGACCAGTTCCTGTCGATGGCCAAGGTGCGGGCGTTGCGCAAGCTCTGGGCGCGGGTCCAGGAAGCCTGCTCTATCCCGGCCTCGACCGCCAGCATCCATGCCGAGACCTCGTATCGCATGATGACGATGGCCGACCCGGAGACCAATATCTTGCGTACGGCGATCGCGGCTTTCGCGGCGGCAACCGGCGGCGCCGATTCGATCTCGATCCTGCCGCACACCATTGCGCACGGGCTGCCGGCCGGCTTTGCCCGCCGCGTCGCCCGCAACGCGCAGCTGATCATGGCCGAGGAGAGCCACATCGGCCATGTCGCCGATCCGGCCTGCGGCTCCGGTTCGGTCGAGGCGCTGACCAACGATCTCTGCGCCGCGGCCTGGGAAGAATTCCAGCGCATCGAGGCCGAGGGCGGCGTGCTCGCCAGCCTGCAGCAGGGCTATATCCAGAACCGCGTGCAGACGGCCGCCGCCAAGCGCAACGGCGCCTATCGGTCGGGCGAGCGCGGCATTGTCGGCACGACGCTTTACCGCGTCGGCAGCGAACGTCCTGTCGAGACGCTACCGCGGGAACGGCGTCCAGCCCTGACCGAAGGCGTGGCGACCTGCGAGCCGCTGTTTCCGGTGCGCATCGATCAGTCGATCGGAGCCGGATCATGATCCCGGATTTCAGCCAGATCGGCTGGTCGGAGCCGCGTCGCGCGCCGGTCGAGCTCAGAGGTCAGCGGATGACGCCGGAAGGCATCGCCGTAAAGCACATTTACGGCCAAGGCGATCTCAAGGGTCTTGCCAATCTCGACACCTATCCCGGCCTGCCCCCCTTCATGCGCGGCCCCTACCCGACCATGTATGTCCAGCAGCCCTGGACGATCCGGCAATATGCCGGCTTCTCGACGGCCGAGGAGTCCAACGCCTTCTACCGACGCAACCTCGCGGCCGGCCAGAAAGGCCTGTCGGTCGCCTTCGATCTCGCCACGCATCGCGGCTATGACAGCGACCATCCGCGCGTCGCCGGCGATGTCGGCATGGCGGGCGTGGCGATCGATTCCATCCTCGACATGCGGCAGCTGTTCGACGGCATTCCGCTCAACGAGATGACGGTGTCGATGACAATGAACGGCGCCGTGCTGCCGATCATGGCGCTGTACATCGTGGCGGCGGAGGAACAGGGCGTCGCCCAGAACGATCTCACTGGCACCATTCAGAACGACATTCTGAAGGAGTTCATGGTCCGCAACACCTACATCTATCCGCCGAAACCTTCGATGCGGATCGTGTCGGACATCTTCGCCTACACCTCCAGGCATATGCCGAAGTTCAACTCGATCTCGATCTCCGGCTACCACATGCAGGAAGCCGGCGCGACGGCCGATCTGGAGCTTGCCTACACCATCGCCGACGGCATCGAATATGCCCGCGCCGGCGTCGCCGCCGGCCTCGACATCGACCGTTTCGCGCCGCGCCTGTCCTTCTTCTGGGCGATCGGCATGAACTTCTTCATGGAGGTCGCCAAGCTCAGGGCCGCAAGGCTGCTGTGGTCGAGCCTGATGAAGAAGAATTTTGCGCCGAAGGACGAGCGCTCGCTGTCGCTGCGCACCCATTGCCAGACCTCGGGCTGGTCGCTGACGGCGCAGGATCCCTACAACAACATCACCCGCACGATGATCGAGGCGATGGCGGCGACGCAGGGGCACACCCAATCGCTGCACACCAATTCCTTCGACGAAGCGATGGCGCTGCCGACCGACCATTCGGCGCGGATCGCGCGCAACACGCAGCTCGTCCTGCAGAAGGAATCCGGCACCACGCGCATGATCGATCCGTGGGGCGGCTCTGCCTATGTCGAGCGGCTGACGCACGATCTGGCGGCGCGCGCGCTTGCCCATATCGAGGAGGTCGAAAATCTCGGCGGCATGGCGGCGGCGATCGAGAAGGGCATCCCGAAGCTGCGCATCGAGGAAGCGGCCGCGCGCACCCAAGCGCGCATCGATTCCGGCGAGCAGGTGCTGGTCGGCGTCAACGCGCACCGGCCTGAAGCGGATATCGAGGTCGATGTGCTGAAGATCGATAATGCCGAGGTGAAGGCCAGGCAATTGGCGAAGCTGCAGCGGCTGAAGGGCACGCGCGACGTCGCGGCGCTGGAGGATGCGCTGGCGGCGCTGACCCGTGCCGCCGAGGGCGGCGAGAACCTGCTCGAATTCGCGGTCCGCGCGGCGCGCGCCAATGCTACCGTCGGCGAGATTTCGCTGGCTCTGGAAAAAGTATTCGGCCGCCACACGGCGGCGGTGCAGACGATCTCCGGCGTCTATCGCGAGGCGCTCGGCGACAACCCGGCGCTTGAGCGGCTGCAGGAGAAGATCGAAGCGTTCGAAAAGAAATCCGGCGGCAAGCCGCGCATCCTGGTCGCCAAGATGGGACAGGACGGCCACGATCGCGGCCAGAAGGTGATCGCCAGCGCGTTCGCCGATCTGGGCTTCGACGTGACCGTCGGGCCGATGTTCCAGACGCCGGATGAGATCGCGAAGCTCGCGGTGCAGCACGATGTCGACATCATCGGCGCCTCCTCTTTAGCCGCCGGGCACCTGACGCTGATCCCCGAGCTCAAGGACGCGCTGAGGAAGCTTGGCCATGGCGATATGCTGATCGTCGCCGGCGGCGTCATCCCGCCACAAGACTACGACGCGGTGCTGGCCGCAGGCGCGGCGGAGATCTTCCCGCCGGGAACCGTCATCCCGGAAGCGGCCAACCGGCTGATGGATCGGTTGCTGGGCGGCTGAGCGAGGGTTCGGTAATAGCGGCGGCGAGAGCAGGTCGCCGACGTCGCTACCGAAGCCGAGGCTCCGTCGCGCAGACCCGAGGATCCATTCCGTAACGTCTGCGAAGGAACGCGACACCTCAGAATGGTCGCATAATCGTCCGGACGCTATCGAGCCTTGTCACTGGACTGGATAAGCGCCTGGTTCCGCATCGTTTTGATCCGTACAAGCGTCACGGAATGGATCCTCGGGTCTGCGCAGGAGCTTTGCTCCTGCTCCGCCCGTGGATGACGAGGATGAATCGTCGCGGTTAATCGCGGACGTTGGCTGGTTCATAGGCTGCATTGGGTTATAATATCTGTTGCAACAACACGGTGTTTAGGTTATAATCAATGTTGCAACAGGACTGCAGCACCATGAACACCATCATTCGAAAGATCGGCAATTCCGAAGGCGTGATCCTGCCCAAGGAACTCCTCGATCGCATGAACATGAAGGCGGGTGACCAGCTTCAGATCGTTGAAACGGACAAGGGCATTGCGCTTGAGCCGGTGGACGACAGCTTCGAGCGGCAAATGGAAGCTGCCCGCAAGGTCATGGACAAATACAAAGTCGCGCTTCAGAAGCTTGCGGAATGAGCTGGCAGTTTCTGTCGCGTCGCGCAGTCGAAGCGATGCATGCTGAGCAATTGCGTCGGCATGGCGGTGCACAGGGTTTGAGGGACGAGAACGCCCTTGAATCCGCGCTAGCCCGCGCCGAGAACAAGGCCAACTATGGTGACCCGTCTGTCGAGGATCTGGCTGCGGCGTATATCTTCGGCATCGCGAGGAACCATGCGTTCGTTGATGGTAACAAGCGCACGGCCATGGTTGCAGCCGGCGCGTTCCTGATCATCAACGGTTACGACCTGATGGCGGACAACGGCACGATCTACGAATTCGTCATGGGTGTCGCCGCAGGTCAGATCGATGAGCCTGGGGCGGCCGCCTTCTTCCGCGACCATGTCGTCAAGCTCGAAGACTAGCTCTCGGCCTTGTCCGAGAGCTTGGCGATTTCCCATTCCTTGCCGTTGACGGTCACGATCTCGCCGACCTTCTTGCCGAACAGCGCCACGGCCATCGGCGAGACATGGGAAATGCTGCCCTTCGAGGGATCGGCCTCGTCCTCGCCGACGATGCGCCAATGCACCTTCTTGCCGTCATCGCCTTCCAGGGTGACGCCCATGCCGAAGCGGACCACGTCGCTGCCCGGCTCCGGCACCGAAAGCTCCGCGCTTTCGCGCCGCGCGGTCCAGTAGCGCAGGTCGCGCGACACGACAGCGAGGCGCTCGCGGTCGCCGCGCCTTTCAGCCTTGGCCATCAGGTCGCGCAGCTCGGCGAGGTTGTCCTCGATCATCGCAAGGCCGCGCTCCGTCACAAGATTGCGGTGCGTGCTGACCGGACGTTCGCCGACGCCGGCAATGGCGTTTTCGCTGTCTTCTTCGCGCGTGAAAGCTCTGCTCATGCGGTGAACTTAGGCTTGGCGAGGCGACTGCACAAGCGGTTTGCCGATGAGCCCGCCTTGGCACGATTCCTGCGACAGACAGGGCGAAACGCCAGGACCTGTGCCGATGTTGAACAGACGAACGCTGCTTGCCCGGACCGCCGGCTTCGCCGTCGCCGGCATCTTTGCCGGCAAGGCATCGGCCAAGTCGCTGCCGGGCATCGAGATGGCCGCGACGCGCGGCTCGATCAACGCGACCGAGATCGGCGTGCAGCCGGGCGCGGTCGACGACCAGAGCAAGGCTTTCGCCAGGATGCTGACCGAGGCCAGTGACCGCGACCAGCCGATATTCCTGCCGCCCGGCAGCTATCTCGTCTCAAACCTGAAGCTGCCCACACGCGTGCGCCTGTCGGGCGTGCCCGGCGCGACGCGCATCATCTATGGCGGCAACGGCCATCTGATGATGGCCGAACAAGCCGAGCACATCGAGCTCAGCGGCCTGGTGCTCGACGGCGCCAACCGCTGGCTGGCCGATTACACGCAAGGGCTGCTCGACCTGCGCCGTGTCGCGCACTTGGTCATCGACAATTGCCAGGTGACCGGCAGCGGCAAGAACGGGCTGGCGCTCGAGCATGCCGTCGGCCGCGTCGGCCGCTCCGATATTTCAGGTGCTGCAGATGCCGGCATCTATTCGGTCGAGGCCGGCGGCCTGGAGATTTCCGGCAACACCGTGTCCGATTGCGCCAATGGCGGCATCCTGGTGCATCGCTGGCAGGCGGCGGAGGACGGCACCATCGTCAGCGGCAATCGTGTCCAGCGCATCGGCGCGCGCAGCGGCGGCACCGGGCAGAACGGCAACGGCATCAATGCCTTCCGCGCCGGCAATGTCATCATCTCCGGCAATGTCGTCTCCGACTGTGCTTTCACCGCGGTCCGCGCCAACAGCTCAAGCAATTTGCAGATCACCGGCAACACCTGCTCGCGCTCGGGCGAGACCGGAATCTATTCGGAATTCTCCTTCGAAGGCGCGGTCATCAGCAACAATCTGGTCGACGGCGCCGCCAACGGGATCTCGATCGTCAATTTCAACGAAGGCGGGCGGATGGCCGTCTGCTCGAACAATATCGTGCGCAACCTCTCGACCACTGGCCCCTACACCGCCGACCCGCCTGGCTTCGGCGTCGGCATCAGCACCGAGGCCGACACCACCGTCTCCGGCAATGTCGTCGAGAACGCGCCGCTCTATGGCATGCAGCTCGGCTGGGGCCCCTATCTGCGCAATGTCGTGGCGACAGGCAACGTCATCCGCAAGGCGGGCACCGGCATCGTCGTTTCGGTCGTCGAAGGCTCCGGCAGCGCCGTCATCTCCGACAACGTCATCGACGGCGCGCAACACGGCGCCATCATCGGCCAGCGCTGGGCCGATCCGGTGACCGGCGACCTCACCCAGTCAACCGATACTGGCTACGCGCATCTCACCGTCGAGCGCAACAAGGTCAGCTAGATCGAGGCCACGATGATGTGCGCCTGGATCTTGGCGGCAATTTCGCCGCGGCCATGTCTGTCGGCAATCGCGGCTTCGGCGTAGTCGGTCGCGGACGCCAACCGTCCTGCCTCCCTCGCCTCGATCTCGTTGCGAAGCAACGTCCCCTGACAATAGGCAACGGCCGGAACGCGCGGCGAGGATGCGCGGCTCTGCTCGGCCCTGGTATCGATCGCGACCTCGGAAAACCCCGCGGCTTCGAGATCGCGGCGGATCAGGTCCTTGTCGTGGTAGCCGTGCGGCGTGCGCGCCAGGAAACGCGGCGGATCGTGCGGAAAAATCCTGGCGAGAGCATTCGTCACGTCATCGGCGAATATATTCTCCTCGATGCGGTCCCAGACGCTGAAGAGGAAATATCCGCCGGGCTTCAGCACACGCTTTGCCTCGCGATAGGCAGCGGAACGGTCGGGAAAGAACATCGCGCCGAACTGACAACAGACGAGGTCGAAGGCCGCATCCTCGAAAGGCAGCTTCAGGGCATCCGCCTGGCGCCAGGCGATGCGGCCGTCGGGGCCCTGGCGCGAAGCCGCATAGTCGAGCATCGGCTGGTTGAGGTCGGTTACGATGTAGCTGGCACCAGGAGAGAGTTTCGGCGCCAAGGCACGGGTGACGGCTCCGGTGCCCGCGGCGGTCTCCAAAATGGCCAAGGGTGAGAAAGACGCCGCTCGCCGCGCGGTCTCCGCGGCATAGGCCTCGAAAATCAATGGCACCATATGTCGATCGTAATTTTCCGGGATTGACCCGGCAAACACCTTGTCCGCTTCCAGCATAGCCAGCGCCCAGCATCCGATTGATGGTGAGGGAGACTAGCAGAAACATGAACTCGCTGCTGTTCGGTTTGCGTAGAACCGGCGCCGTCCAGGTCGCCAGCGATGAAAATTGGCAATCTTAGATTTAGATACACATTGTGTATGCAAAAATGCTATATCGGTGATGGAAGGATACATCGCCATGGCCATCAAAAACGAGGACACCCGCGCCAAGCCCGTCAATCTGCGCATCCGCGAGGATATCCGCATCCTGATCGACCGCGCCGCGAAGATCCGCGGGAAGACCCGCTCCGATTTCATGATCGACGCCGCCTACCGCGCAGCCGAAGACACGCTGCTGGACCAGACATTGATCAAGGTCGATGCCGAAAGTTATCAGCACTATCTCGATATTCTAGACCAGCCGCCGAGCGGCGAGGGATTCGCCCGCCTGATGAATGCGCCCAGGCCCTGGCGGGACTGATGCTTTCGGCGCCAGCCCTGTTAGCCGGTGTGCACGAGCTCGACCTTTTTCAAAGCGGGACCGACAGCCTGGACCTATGGCTTCGACGGCGGGCGCGAGCCAATCAAGTCAGCGGTGCGTCCAGAACCTATGTGGTTGCGGAAGGGACGCTCGTCGTCGGTTACTACTGCCTTTCATCGGGCGGACTTGACCTGGCGGATGCGCCTGGTTCGATCCGCCGCAATATGCCCGATCCCGTGCCTGTGGCTGTGCTTGGCCGTTTGGCTGTCGATGCGAACTGGCAAGGCAAGGGTCTGGGTGTTGCTCTGCTGCAGGACGCGGTGCTGCGGACCGGTCAAGCGGCTGCCATTCTCGGCATTCGCGGTCTCCTGGTTCATGCCATATCGGATGAGGCCAAGACGTTTTATGAGCGCTACGGCTTTCAGGCTTCGCCAAAGAATCCGATGACTTTGGTGCTGTCGCTGAAGACGGCTAGTTGAGCGCCGCTGTCGGCCGCAGCAAGCCGACCTTGGCACCTATGCGGCTTTCGACCGCGGGATGGGCAAGTTCGGTAAGCCTTGCCGCAACCGCCTCATCGTCGCGGAGCAACTTCGCCAGCACTGCGGCGATCATCACTTCGGCTCCCCTGCCCGCGCCGTCATCGCATTTCAAGGCTATGCCGAGGCCAAGCTCGGGCAATGCCGCGCAATAGACGCCTTCGGCGCCGGTCTTGACGAAGATGCGACCGGGTGCTGCCTGCATCAGCGCGACGTCCGCCTTGCCGGTGCCCGCGACCAGGAACGGCTCGGCCATGCAGGCCGAAAGCAGCCGCTTCGCCGCCTTGGCGCGCTCGGGCGCAAAGCCGCTGCCCGTCGCCATGCGGGCAAAGCCCTGAGCAAAATTCTTCAACGGCACGGCGTAGGTCGGGATCGAGCAGCCGTCGATGCCGCAATGATCGACGTCATGCGCCGCGCCCGTCACGGATTGCATGGCGTCGCGCACCATCTCCTGCAAAGCGTGGCCGGCCTTGACATAGCCAGCGTGCGAAATGCCGGTATGCACGCAGGTGCAGAGGAAGCCGGAATGCTTGCCGGAGCAGTTGTTGTGCAAGGCGTTCGGCACGTTGCCGGCGCGAGCGAGCGCGATGGTGGCCTCGTGGCTCGAGGGCCAGTGCGCACCGCATTCCAGCGCCGTCCTGTCGAGGCCCGCCCTGGCGAGCATCGCCGTGGCCAGCTCGACATGGGCCGGCTCGCCCGAATGCGAGGCGCAGGCCAGCGCCAGCTCGCGGTTGCCGAAGCCGTAGGCATCGGCGGCACCCGATTCCACCAGCGGCAATGCCTGGATTGCTTTCACCGCCGAGCGCGGGAACACCGGGCGGTCCGTATCGCCGATCTCCCAAACGGCCTTGCCGTCGGCGTCGAAAATGGAAACCGCGCCGCGGTGCCCGCTTTCGACCACAGCGCCGCGCGTGACCTCGACCAGAACCGGATTCGTCATGTTGCCTCCCGCACGGGCTGCCCAAGGAGGGCGCGCTTCGATGCGGGCCGCTTCTACCTGATCCGGTCGAGGATGGAAACGTAGTTGGCGACGGCCGCGCCGCCCATATTGAAGATGCCGCCGAGTTTTGCGCCCGGCACCTGGATGCCGCCGGCTTCGCCGGTGAGCTGCATGGCTGTCAGCACATGCATCGAGACACCGGTGGCGCCGATCGGGTGGCCCTTGGCCTTCAGGCCGCCGGACGGATTGACCGGCAGGCGCCCGTCCTTTGCCGTCGTGCCATCCAGCGCCAGCTTGGCGCCCTCTCCTGGCTTGGCGAGCCCCATCGCTTCGTATTCGATCAATTCGGCGATGGTGAAGCAGTCATGCGTCTCGACGAAGGAGAGGTCGTCGAGCGTCACGCCAGCCTTCTTCAGCGCCTGCTCCCAGGCGCGCTCGCAACCCTCGAAGGAGAGGATGTCGCGCTTCGACATCGGCAGGAAGTCCTGCACATGCTCATTGGCGCGGAAAGTCACGGCGCGGCGCATCTTCAGCGCCGTCGCCGTGTCGGTGAGAACGAGCGCCGAGGCGCCGTCGGTGACCAGCGAGCAGTCGGTGCGCTTCAGCGGACCGGCGACGAACGGATTCTTCTCGCTTTCCTGGCGGCAGAACTCGTAGCCGAAATCCTTGCGCATCTGGGCGTAGGGATTGTCGACGCCATTCCGATGGTTCTTGGCGGCGATCATGGCCAGCGCGTCCGATTGGTCGCCATAGCGCTGGAAATAGGCCTGCGCGATCTTGCCGAAGACGCCGGCGAAGCCTGCCGGCGTGTCGCCATCTTCCGGCAGGTAGGATGCCTTGAGCAGGTTCTTGCCGATCTCGGGTCCAGGCGTGGTCGTCATCTGCTCGGCGCCGACCACCAGCACGATGCGAGCGGCGTTGGCGTCGATGGCGCGGATGCCTTGACGGACGGCGGCCGAACCGGTGGCGCAGGCGTTCTCGACGCGCGTCGCCGGCTTGAAGCGCAGCCGGTCGTCGGCCTGGAGCACGAGGCTTGCGGTGAAATCCTGCGGCGAGAAGCCGGCGTTGAAATGGCCAAGCACGATCTCGTCGACATCGTCCGGGCCGATGCCGGCGTGGTCGAGCGCTTCGACGGCGACCTTGGTGATCAGGCCCTCCAGCGTCTCGCCTTCGAGCTTGCCGAAGCGCGAATGCGCCCAGCCGACGATGCATGCGGTCATGGCAACCTCCATCTGTGCCGCAGCCTAGCACGATCGCACGCGGCATGTGATTCAATATTGTTCAATAATGAACCGTTTCCAGCCCCATGCCATGGGCCAGAACGACACGATCGGTTGATCCCGGTGTCGATTTTTATTGATTGACGCGTCAATAAAAAATAACCTTGGCTCGAACCGGACCCCCAGAATGCCCAAAATCGGAATGGAGCCAGTGCGCCGCAGGGCGCTGATCGACGCGACGATCTCGGCGATCGGCGAGCGCGGATCGCTGGACGTGACGATGTCGGAGATCGCCGGCCGCGCCGGGGTGTCGTCGGCGCTGGCGCATCATTATTTCGGCGCCAAGGACGAATTGCTCTTCGCAACGATGCGGCACATCCTCGCTGAGCTCAACACCGACACCAGACGCGCGTTCGGCCTTGCCGCGACACCGCGCCAGCGCGTCTCGGCCGTCGTCGCCGTCAGCTTTTCCGACGAGCAGTTCCAGCCTCAGATCATCGCCGCCTGGCTCGCCTTCTATGTCGAGGCACAGAAATCGATGGAGCTGCGGCGGCTGCTGCGCATCTATGCGCGGCGGCTCCATTCGAACCTGATGAGCGGGCTGACCGGCATCCTGCCTCGGGCCGAGGCAGACCGCGTGGCGGAAGCGACCGCGGCACTGATCGACGGGCTCTACATCCGCCGCGCGCTGAAGGACGGCGTGCCCGACGCGCAGACCGCGATCGCGCTCGTGGAAGACTATCTCGAAACCAAGCTCAACGGACGGAGCCTGCCTTGACCACCCGGCGACCCAATTTCCTGATCGTCATGGTCGATCAGCTCAACGGCACGTTCTTTCCGGACGGCCCGGCGGACTTCCTGCATGCGCCGCACCTGAAGGCGCTTGCCGCGCGCTCGGCGCGCTTCGCCAACAATTACACTGCCTCGCCGCTCTGCGCGCCTGGCCGCGCTTCGTTCATGAGCGGGCAACTGCCGTCGCGCACCGGGGTCTATGACAACGCCGCCGAGTTCGCCTCTTCCATTCCGACCTTCACCCACCATCTGCGCGCCGCCGGCTACTACACCTGCCTGTCCGGCAAGATGCATTTCGTCGGGCCCGACCAGTTGCACGGTTTCGAGGAGCGTCTGACCACCGACATCTACCCCGCCGATTTCGGCTGGACGCCAGACTACCGCAAGCCCGGCGAGCGCATCGACTGGTGGTATCACAATCTGGGTTCGGTCACAGGCGCCGGCGTCGCCGAGATCACCAACCAGATGGAGTATGACGACGAGGTCGTCTTCCTTGCCATGCAAAAGCTCTACCAGCTGTCGCGCGAGCAGGACGACGCGGGTCATCGCCCCTGGTGCCTTACCGTTTCGCTGTCGCACCCGCACGACCCCTATGTGGCGCGCAAGCAGTATTGGGATCTCTACGAGAACTGCCAGGCGCTCGATCCTGAAATCCCGTTCATACCGCATGACGCGCAGGATACGCATTCGCAACGGCTCTACCGCGCCAGCGACTACCAAGCCTTCGAGATCACGCCAGAACAAGTGCGCCGTTCGCGGCGCGGCTATTTCGCCAACATTTCCTATGTCGACGACAAGCTCGGCGAGATTCTGGACGTCCTCACGCGTACCCGCATGCTCGACGACACAACCGTCCTGTTCTGCTCGGACCACGGCGACATGCTGGGCGAGCGCGGCCTGTGGTTCAAGATGAGCTTCTTCGAAGGCTCGGCGCGCGTGCCGCTGATGATCGCCGGCAAGGACGTGCCGGCCGGCCTGATCGCGGCGCCGGTTTCCAATCTCGACGTGACGCCGACGCTCTGCGACCTAGCCGGTATCGACATCGCGGCAATCGAACCGTGGACCGACGGTCAGTCGCTGCTGCCGCTGCTCGACGGCAAGGCGCGAAGCGGGCCGGTGCTGATGGAGTATGCGGCCGAAGGCTCCTACGCGCCGCTGGTCGCGATGCGCGACGGTAAATACAAATTCGTCCATTGCGAGCTCGACGCGCCGCAACTGTTCGATCTCGATACCGATCCGCTCGAGCGTGACAACCTCGCCGACGATCCGGCGAACGCAGCCCTGGTGGCGGCGTTCATGGACAAGGTCGGGGCCCGCTGGGACATGGCCGCCTTCGACGCCGCCGTGCGCGAAAGCCAGGCGCGCCGCTGGGTCGTCTATCCGGCGCTGCGCAACGGCGCCTACTACCCGTGGGATTTCCAGCCGCTGCAGAAGGCGTCGGAACGCTACATGCGTAACCACATGAACCTCGACAATCTCGAAGAGAGCAAACGCTATCCGAGAGGCGAATAATGGCTGACGTTCTCGTTCCCACCCTCGACCATCTGAAACAGGCCTATGCCGTCACCTCGACGGCCACGCAGGTGACGCCGCTGCTGGAGTCGGCGGCGCTCGCAAAAGAGACGGGTGCAGCGCGGATCTTCGTCAAGCCGGAGTCGCTGCAATGGGCCGGCTCCTTCAAGGTGCGCGGCGCCTATTGGCGGTTGAACCGGCTTTCGCCGGATGAAGCGAAAAAGGGGGTCGTCGCCTATTCCTCCGGCAATTTCGCGCAAGGGCTGGCGGCGGCCGGCCAGGCGCTGGGCATCCCCGTCACCATTGTCATGCCTATCGACGCGCCCGCCGCCAAGCGCGACGCGACCGCCGGTTATGGCGCGCGCGTGGTGCTGACGGATCATGGCGAACGGGCCCGCGAGGAAGTTGCGGCTGCAAAGGCGCGCGAGATCGCCGAGAGCGAGCATCTCACCTTGCTGCATCCCTTCGACGATCCTGAGATCGTCGCCGGCCAGGCCGGCGCGGGACTGGAAGCGCTCGACCAGCTGGCAATGAAGAAGGCGCATGCAGACCTGGTATTCTGCTCGGTCGGCGGCGGCGGGTTGATCGGCGGTGTTTCGCTGGCCTTCCACTATCTGTCGCGCAACACCGAGATCATCGCCGTCGAGCCGGAAGGTTTCAACGGCATGGGCTCGTCGCTGGCGCATGGCGCGATCGAGACCATGCCGATCGGGCCGAAATCGATCTGCGACGGGCTGATGGCGCGCAAGCCCGGCGACGCGCCCTTCGCGGCGGTGCGCGCGGCCGGCGTGCGCGGCGTCACCGTCGACGACGCCTCGGTGCGGTGGGCGATGAAGATCGCCTTCGAGCGGATGAAGCTGGTGCTGGAGCCTTCGGGCGCGGCATCGCTCGCGGCGCTGCTCGGCGGCAAGGTGGATGTGAAGGACAAGACCGTCCTTGTGGTTGCAACCGGCGGCAATGTCTCGCTCGCCGACTTTATGGCGCATGTGAACAATGCTTGAAGCGGATTTCGTCATCATCGGCTCCGGCTCAGCCGGCTCGGCCATGGCCTACAGGCTATCGGAAGACGGCAAGCACTCGGTGATCGTCATCGAGTTCGGCGGCACCGATATGGGGCCGCTGATCCAGATGCCGTCGGCGCTGTCGATCCCGCTCAATATGAGCCTCTACGACTGGGGGTTCGCCAGCGAGCCGGAGCCGCATCTCGGCGGGCGCGTGCTGGCCACCCCGCGCGGCAAGGTGCTCGGCGGCTCGTCCTCGATCAACGGCATGGTCTATGTGCGCGGACATGCGCATGACTTCGACCACTGGGCCGAACAGGGCGCCGCAGGCTGGGCGTTCGCCGACGTGCTTCCCTATTTCAAGCGCATGGAGGATTGCGACGGCGGCGAGGATGGCTGGCGGGGCAAAGGCGGACCATTGCATGTGCAGCGCGGCACGCGGAAAAATCCGCTCTACGGCGCCTTCGTCGAGGCGGGCCGCCAGGCCGGGTTCGAGCTCACCGACGACTATAACGGCTCCAAGCAGGAAGGTTTCGGGCCGATGGAACAGACCATTCTGGGCGGCCGCCGCTGGTCGGCGGCGAACGCCTATCTGAAGCCGGCTCTCAGACGCGGAAATGTCAGGCTGCTCAAGGGTTTCGCCCGGCGCGTGGTAATCGAGAATCAACGCGCGATCGGCGTCGAGATTGAAGCTGATAAAAAGATTCAGGTCGTTAAGGCGCGGCGTGAGGTGATCGTCGCGGCCTCGTCGATCAATTCGCCAAAGATCCTGATGCTGTCAGGCATCGGCCCGGGCGCGCATCTCCAGGAAAACGGCATCCAGGTGGTTGCCGACCGGCCGGGCGTCGGCGGCAATCTGCAGGATCATCTGGAGCTTTATATCCAACAGGAATCGACCAAGCCGATCACGCTGAACTCGGTGCTCAATCCTTTCTCGAAGGCGCTGATCGGCGCGCAATGGCTTTTCTTCAAGACCGGCCTTGGCGCCACCAACCATTTCGAGGCGGCAGCCTTCGTGCGTTCGCAGGCCGGCGTCGATTACCCCGATATCCAGTATCACTTCATCCCTGCGGCGGTGCGCTATGACGGCAAGTCGGCGGCGAAGTCGCACGGCTTCCAGGCGCATGTCGGGCCGATGCGCTCGAAGTCGCGCGGCTCGGTCGGCCTGCGCTCGCCCGATCCGAAGGCCAAGCCGGTGATCCGCTTCAACTATATGTCGCATCCGGACGACTGGAGCGAGTTCCGCCACTGCATCCGGCTGACGCGCGAGATCTTCGGCCAGAAGGCCTTCGATGGCTTCCGCGGCAAGGAGATTTCACCGGGCAGCCATGTGCAGTCGGACGACGAGCTCGACGCCTTCATCCGCGACCATGCCGAGAGCGCCTACCATCCTTGCGGCACCTGCAGGATGGGCCGCGCCGACGATCCTACGGCCGTCGTCGATCCGGAATGCCGGGTGATCGGCGTCGAGGGGCTGCGCGTCGCCGACTCCTCGATCTTCCCGCGGGTGACCAACGGCAACCTCAACGCGCCGTCGATCATGACCGGCGAGAAGGCGTCCGATCACATCCTTGGCCGAACGCCGCTGGCGCCATCCAACCAGGAACCGTGGATCAATCCGCGCTGGCAGGTGGCGGACCGATAGGGCATTGTCGGGCACACCCGCCCGATCGGCGAACAGTTCCGGAGAAAGCCATGCGCGCCCAGCCAACGGCATCGCACTACGTCAACGGCCGCTACATCGAGGACGAAGGCGGTGCCCCGCTGCCGGTGATCTATCCGGCTACCGGCGAGATCATCGCCACGCTGCATTCGGCAACGCCGAACGTGCTGGAGCTGGCGATCGAAGCCGCCCGGGCCGCGCAGCCTGCCTGGGCACGGTTGAAGCCCGTCGAGCGCGGCCGCATCCTGCGCCGCGCTGCCGACATTCTGCGCGCGCGCAATGCCGATCTGGCCCGCATCGAGACGCTCGACACCGGCAAACCGATCCAGGAAACGCTGGTGGCCGACGCCCCTTCGGCCGCCGACTGCCTGGAATATTTCGCCGGAGCGGTCGCCGCCTTCAATGGCGAGATGATCGATCTCGGCGGGCCCTTCGCCTATACGCGCCGCGAGCCGCTCGGCGTCTGCGTCGGCATCGGCGCCTGGAACTATCCGATCCAGATCGCCGGCTGGAAGTCGGCGCCGGCTTTGGCCATGGGCAATGCCATGGTATTCAAGCCGTCGGAGAACACGCCGCTTTCGGCGCTGGCACTGGCCGAGATCTATTCAGAGGCCGGCCTGCCCGACGGGCTGTTCAATGTCGTGCAAGGCTATGGCGATGTCGGCGCCGGCCTTGTCGGGCACGATGTCGTGGCCAAGGTCTCGGTGACCGGCTCGGTGCCGACCGGCCGCAAGGTGCTGTCGCTTGCCGGCTCGAAGATGAAGCACGCGACGATGGAGCTCGGCGGCAAGTCGCCGCTGATCGTCTTCGACGACGCCGATCTCGAGAACGCCATCGGCGGCGCCATGCTCGGCAACTTCTACTCTACCGGCCAGATCTGCTCGAACGGCACGCGCGTCTTCGTGCAGAAGGGCCTGCACGACCGCTTCGTTGAGCGGCTTGTCGAGCGCACCAAGAAGATCCGCATCGGCGATCCGCTCGATCCGGAAACGCAGATGGGTCCGCTGGTCAACAAGGCGCAGCAGGACAAGGTCGTTTCCTATATCGAAGCCGGCAAGCAGGATGGCGCCAGCCTAGCCTGCGGCGGCAATTTACCGTCGCTGCAGGGTTTCGAAGGCGGTTTTTTCGTCGAGCCGACGGTGTTCACCAATGTCGCCGACACCATGCGGATCGCGCGCGAGGAGATTTTCGGACCGGTGATGAGCGTGCTCAAATTCGACAGCGAGGACGAGGTGATCGAGCGCGCCAACGACACCGAATTCGGGCTGGCGGCGGGCGTGTTCACGCGCGACCTGCCGCGCGCGCATCGCGTCATCGCCGAATTGCAGGCCGGCATCTGCTGGATCAACGCCTACAATCTCACGCCGGTGGAAATGCCCTTCGGTGGCGTCAAGCAGTCCGGCATCGGCCGCGAGAATTCGCTGGCGGCGCTGGCGCATTATTCGCAGCTGAAGGCGGTTTATGTCGAGACGGGGGACGTGGCGAGCCCGTATTGAGGGATTGACAGATCACGAAAGTCGGCGGGACAGCGCCCCCCTCTGTCCTGCCGGACATCTCCCCCACATGGGGCTAGGGCATATACACATCTTTCTGCGACGGATTGACTCGGTTGTGGCTGCTCGGATTCCGTGGCGGCGCAGGGTAT
>NZ_VFTZ01000016.1 GCF_006440775.1 Mesorhizobium sp. B2-7-2
TTCGCTCCTTGCTCCGCCATAGAATGACGAGGTTGGGGCGGCTTCAACCAATCTCCGGCGTTTGCGCTGATTTCACGCAAATGAACGGAAATCTTGCACCAAGACAAACCAACCTTTCAAAATCCCTGTGTCGGGAAACTAGTTCGACGCCGATTCTAGTCACTGCATCACACTGAACCGCGTCAGCCCCTTCGGCAGGAACAGCATCGCCAGCATGATCGGCCCCGAAACCCTTCAGCATTGCGGACATTCCGGGTTCGACGTCTATGCGGCTGATGCCTTTCACACTATAGAGCGCAGAAGGGCCTGCATGTGTTCTGGCAGGTCGAGCTCGCCGCGCGCCTCGATCTCCAAAAGGTATCGGGCCTTGGCCAGGCGGTCGCCTTCTTTGACCGCCCGATAGGCGCAAATGGCCAGCAGCGTCCTCTCCTCCTCTCGGCCGGCCTCGATGTGGTCGCGGCTATGGCTGCCCCTTTTGTGGACGGCCTTGCCGAACGCTGCGTACGCTGCCTTGTGCGCCTCAATCAGGGCGAACAGATCATTGGATGGTTGCCGGTCACGCCTCGGCGCCCTTGTGCTGTGACCGTTTGCTGCGACGGTCGAGGCGACGACCGCGCAGCCGGAGTGAAAGAGCAAGGCGCGGCGACTGATCCTGGACGTGGCGAACTCTCCTCTTCACTTGACGGCAGGCCCGAGCGGATGCCGTGAACATCACCAACACCGTAACACAACGGTTCGCGTATTCATGTCAGGATGGATAGCGAGGAAACCGCGCTTGAGGCTCGAGCGCGAAATATTCGAGCAGGCGGCGGCTGACCGGACCGGAGCCGGTGAACGGGTCGACATCCAAATGCAGGCCGAGCGCCTCGCCGGTCTGATCGGTGGATTCCCGACGCAGATAAGAAAAAGGCCGGGCGCGAAAGCGGCCCGGCCAAAGTATGAAGGTCATAACCTTCAGAGGGGAACATCGCCCGGCGCAATGGGAGGAAAACACCGAGCGATGGTTCCTATGTGGGCCTGGAGCGGCAGATTTTCCACGAACGGAATTCCAAAAAAGACGAGAAACGCGAAAAAATCTCGCTCAAATCCGACGAAATCGTCAGCCGATGGCCGCTGCTTTTTCCAGAAGGTCGGCATAGTGACGCCGCGCCACGTCGGGATGCGACCGCAGGCGGCTTTTCAGTACATTGGTTCCGACGTTGCGGAAGAGCGGATTGTCGGGATCGCTGGCCGGGCCGCGCGCTTCGGCAGCGAGTTCCTCCGGCAGGTCGAGCAGCGGGATGGTGGCATCGAGCCGGGCGCTGAAGAAGAATGGCACCGAAATGCGTTCGACGCCAGCCGGCGGCGTGACGACGCGATGCACGGTCGCCCTGAGATAGCCGTTCGAGGCGAGCTCCAGCAACTCGCCGATGTTGACGACGAGCGTTCGCGGGATCGGGTCGACATCGACCCAGCTGCCGTCATATTCGACCTGCAGGCCCTTGTTCTCATCCTGCAGCAGAAGCGTGAGAAAGCCGCCATCCTTATGCGCGCCGACGCCCTGGTCGTCGCCGGTGGCGTGGCGGCCAGGATAGCGCACGATCTTCATGCGGTGGTTCGGCTCACCGCGATAGATCGGATCGAAAGCATCCTCCGGCTGGTCGAGCGACAGCGCGAAGGCTTTCAGCAGCCGGATCGCCACGTCGGTCGCCTTGGCCTGCCAGGCAAGCAGCGCGGGCTTCAGGTCGGGAAGCGCGGCCGGCCACTGGTTCGGACCCTGCAGCCGCGTCCAGGCCGGCACGCCCGGCCCTTGCGCAATCGTCGTGCGTTCGACGCCGATGTCGAGCTGCTCGCGCCAGTCGGCCTTGCCTTTGGTCAGCTCGCCGCCGGCGCGCGTATAGCCACGGAACTGCGGCGACTTGACCATCTCGATGTCGAGCTTGTCGGCCTCCGGCAAGGCGAAGAAGCGACGCGCGGCGTCGAGCACTGCATCGATCTCCGGCTGCGTGATGCCGTGGCCGCTCAGATAGAAGAAGCCGACATCGCGAGCGGCGGTACGCAGATCGAACAGAAATGTCCGCAGTTCCGATGCGCCCTGCTCCAGGCGGTCGAGATCGAGCACCGGAATTATTCTGGGCATGGACAGGCTCCTCTTGGCGGTAACTCTTTTTTTCGCAATCCCGGACGGAAAACCCTGGAATTGTGACTGCGATCCCTTCGCACGATGACATCAGCATCATTGCCGGTGAAGAAACGCACCGCCCAATCTCATTGCAAACGGAGCAAGCCGGCGCTCAATTCCCAGCTTTTGCGGCAAATTGCGTTCGCGCCGGCATCCCTGCCCGACGGGTCAGCGATGATCCAGCCGCGCAACCAGCCGGTCGCCGATCCACTGGATGCCGCACACCAGAACGATGAGAACGACGACCACGGCGACCATGACGCTGGTCTCGAAGCGCTGATAGCCGTAGCGGATGGCCAGATCGCCGAGACCGCCGGCGCCAGCCATGGCCGAGGCGCCGACCAGCGTCACCAGCGTCACGGTAAAGCCGGCGACGATGCCCGGCAGCGCTTCCGGCACCAGCGCCTCGCGGATGATCGCCCATCGGTTGCCGCCCATGGCGCGCCGCCTCAATCAGCCCGTGATCGACCTCGCACAGCGACACTTCGGCGATGCGGGCGTAGTAGGGCGTGGCGACGATCGACAGCCGCACGATCGCCGCCCAGGTGTCGATCGAGGTGCCGACGATCAGCCGCGTCACCGGAATCAATGCCACCAGCAGGATGATGAAAGGCACCGAACGGAAGCCGTTGATGATGGGAAATATTCTCTCAAAGATTTGATGACTTGGAGCACACCCGGCGAGCGGATGTTCGATACGGCAAAGGCGGGCAGCGCCTATGAAGCGCGCCGGGCAAGACGCAAAGGCAATCGGTCGCCTCCCGGCAGCGACGAGACGGTCGGCAAGCCGCGCGCCTCCTGCGTGGCAAAGCCCAATCGGGTCAGGCAGGCCCGTGCCAGGGCCGCATTGCTGTCGATGACCACTAATCCGGCCGGATCGTTGAGGTTGGCGGCCACCACGGACAGTTCGGTGCAGCCGAGAAGCGCTGCATCGGCACCGGCCATTTGCGCGAGATCGAGCGCGCGCTCGGTCTCAGCCGCGGCTTCCGCAATCGAACCGGCCTTGACGAGCATGATTGCGCTGTCGACGCGCTCCTGAAATTCGGCGTCCTGCGCAAGGCAGAGGTCGAATCCCGCCGACGATATCCTGTCCTGATAAAAGCCGGAGACCAGCGTGCCCCGGGTTGCGAGGTTCGCGACCTTGCCCCGGTCCAGGCTGCGGCGGATCTCCGCCACGACCGCGTCGGCGATGTGGATGATCTCGGCTGGCGAGTTCGCCGCCAGCCTGTCGTACCAATGATGTGCGGTGTTGCAGGGCATGGCGATACAGGCAACGCCGAGCGCGTTGAGCGTCGCGACCGCAGCTTGCAGCGACGCCAGCGGCCCGTCATGGCCGGCCAAGATCGCTTCGGTTCGGTCGGGCAGTTGCGGCACGCTGAGGATGACGGAAGGCACATGCTCGTTGTCGCGCAGCGCCCCGGTCATCCGGGTCAGCTTGAAGTAAAAGTCGGCCGATGCGAGCGGCCCGAGACCGCCGATGATGCCGAGCTGCGGACGGATCCCGTCGTCGATCATCGGGCGGGCTCGGCTTCGAGCTCTTGCGCGACGGTTTCAGCGGCCTGCGCCGCTTCCCGATGGCTGGGCGCGATCATTGCCGTGCTTGCGGCCACGGTGGAGACGCTGGACAGCGTCATCAGCGTGTCCACGGCCGCGTCCACCGCGACGAACAGGACGAACGCCGCCTCGAAGGGAAGCTTCAGATAGCCACAGACAATGGACATCTGCGACAGGATGAGCAGGCTGCCCATGCCGCCTGTCGTCAGCGCCAGAAGCGCGGAGACGACACCGACAAGCAAGAGGTCCGGGATCGCCAGCGGATGGCCGTAGAGCTGGGCGATGAACAGGACGCCCGAGGTGTAGACCAGCGCCGGGCCGGTCCGCAGCAGCGCCGCCTGCAGGGGCACGAGCAGCTCGACGACCACCAGGTTGAATCTCAGGCGCTCCGTCAAAAGGTTGATGACCCAGGGCAGCGAGGCGACCGTGGAGCGCGTTGTGATGGCCACCATCAGAAGCGGCTGAAGGGTCTTGATCGTGGCCCAATAGCTTCGCCGCGAGCGTATGGCGATGACGGCAAACGCGCCGGCGAGGAATGTCACGCAGGAAAGGCCCATCACCAGCAGGTAGCCACCCATCAGCATCAGCGGCTTGATGCCGGTCGACGCGGTCTGGTCGGCGATCAGGATGAAGGTCGCGAAGGGCAATCCCCAGACGAACCAGTTGGTCAGCACGGTGCAGGCCTTGTACACCGCGTTGAGCGCCTGTGAGAGGCTGAGCGACGAGGGCTGGGGAATCCTGCCCATCGCGAGCCCGAAAAGCAGGCAGAACAACAGGACCTGGATGGTCTGGCCCGAGGCCAGCGCGTTGAAGACGTTGTTCGGCACCAGA
Organism: Mesorhizobium sp. B2-7-2; assembly: GCF_006440775.1. GTDB lineage: Bacteria > Pseudomonadota > Alphaproteobacteria > Rhizobiales > Rhizobiaceae > Mesorhizobium. Next base: position 4,547 of record NZ_VFTZ01000016.1, read on the forward strand.
TCCAGGAAGATCGAATGAGCGCTGCTCGGATCGCCGGTGGGCGGTGGCGGCTGGAAGGGGAAGGCGAGATCGGTGGAGACGCTGCCTTGCGAATTGATGAACTCGCCGAGCTCGATGCGCGACTGCGGGTTCTCGATCTGGCCGGGCTTGAGGATCAGCGAATAGGTGCCGCTGACCAGCACGGCGAGGAACGACACGACAAGAACGGCTATGCCCACCTTGCCGAGGTAGCGGACCGATTTCGGGTCCTGGACCATGGCGGTGATGGAGAAGATCACCGACGAGACCAGGTAGGGCAGGACGACCATCTTGAGGAAATTCAAGTAGACCTGCGCGACAGGGCTGATCGCATGGGCGAAGGCCGGGTAATAGAGGCCGCACAGGATCCCGGCCAGGATCATGATGATCGTCGTCGCCGGCGAGCGCAGGATGCGCTTTGCCGCCAGGCGCCAATCGAAAGGCATGGCTGCGGCTACATCCGAGACGGCCATTGTCAGGCTTTGCTCCCGTGGCGATAACGCGCGATGATCTCGTCGGTGTTGAGGACCTGCTGGCCTCGTGCGAGATCGAGATAGAGATCGACGAAGGCCGCCAGATGCGGATTGTCCGGACTGATGCCGACGGCGATCGTATCGACCTTGTCGGTCAGCGTGATCGAGCGCGCGACCACCGTCATCGACGGATCGTCCACCATCAGCTTCTTGATCTCGAAATCGTCGCGATAGGCGAGGTCGATCGTGCCGTTGCGGATCGCATCGATAACGGTATTCCAGCCGGCGAAGCGCTGGATCGTCGCGTGCGGAAACGTGGCGGCCGCGTAGGTGGCGAAGGACGAGCCTTCGATCACGCCGAGATCGCCGGAGAAATCACGGATGATCTGTTCAGCCGGCTTGCCCTGCGTGATGCGCGCCAGGTTGACGCGGTTCGCCAGCAGCCCCTGGTGCAGCATGGCGTAAGGCCGCGAATAGAGGATCGAGCGGCCGCGCCGGAGGGTGCGGCTCAGCTTGCCGATCGCCAGGTCCGCCTGGCCGGACGTCAGCTGCTGCACCATGGCGTCGAAGGTCCCGGCTGATCGGTCGAACACCGGTTCGACGCCGAGTTCCGCGGCTATGCCACGCGCCAGGTCCATATCGATGCCGCTATCCCCAGAGCCGTCGGCCGGGAAGAAGGGATCGGAAGCGAAGGCCGGCATGGCGATGCGTAGCTTGTTGTCGCTGACGATAGGCTTGGGAACGTCTTGCGCCTGGGCCGGCGTGGCCAAGGCTTGCGCCTGCGCGAGCAGCAGCCCTCCGCCTCCGGCTGCAAACAGCGTGCGACGTGTAAGCGGCATGCGCATTTCTCTATCGTGCAGGAGAGCCGGACAACAATTCTGACCGATGCGCAGTATGCACGCCGAAGTTAAGTAAAGGTATCTTTTGTTTTGCGCTTTTTTACATTGCAGACCGCTAAAATGGCATCAGGATACATGCAGATTTTCTAAAGTAAACGAGGTCCGCGGCGAGGCGTGTTGTCGCGCGGTTCGTGCGATGGATCGTCAGAACGTCTCGACCCAAGGCCTCAGCTCGACCTCGAAGCTCCAGGCGCTGCGATGCTGGCGATGGACGGCGAGATAGGTCTCGGCGATCGCATCGGGGGAGAGGCGACGATCCGGCCGGTCGGACTCGGGCGCCTGTCCGGCCGGCTCGATCTGGCCGTCGATGATGAAATGCGCGACGTGGATGTTCTTCGGACCGAGCTCGCGTGCCATCGATTGCGCCAGCCCGCGCAGGCCGAATTTCGGCATGGCGAAACCGGCGGAACCGGAGAACCCTTTCAGGCTTGCGCTGGCGCCGGTGAACAGGATCGAGCCGGAACCACGTGCAAGAAGCCGGCGCGCCGCCTGCTGGCCGACAAGGAAGCCGCCATAGGCACCGACGAGCAGGGCTTGCTTGACCGCTTGCGCGTCGAGCTCGGCGATTGGCCCGCGCGTGCGGCCGCTGGCATTGAAGACGGCAATTTCGAGGGGACCTGCCTTGTCGACCGCCTCGAAGAGCCGCTCCACGGAGGCTGCGTCCGATACGTCTGTTTCGACGGCCTGCGCACCGGTTTCCTTGGCCAGCGCGGCCAGTTTGTCGACGTTGCGGGCGGCAAGGACGATACGGAAATCCTCCTTGGCGAGAAGCCGCGCCAGCGAGGCGCTCAATCCGGAACCGGCGCCCGCGATCACTGCGACGTTGGCTGCCATGGCGTTTCCTCCTTGAGATAATCCATCCGGGCAGTCGCCCGGCCGATGGCCTTGTTCGCAGCCTCGCGCCTTCTTCGCCGAGAGGCAAGAACGGCGTTGCTCCGTTTTTCGCCATTCTATGCAAAAAGCCGTCGGTCTATGCGCCGGCCTGCTCGGGTGTAGCGAGACACTTGCCTGCCGGGCCGATCCGTCCGACACGTGAATGAAGGGCGATTCGAGGAACGACCATGGAACCAATCTGGGCCGTCGGTCTGATGACCGGCACGGTGCTCGACGGCAATATCGACGTGGCGCTGATCAAGACCGATGGCGAGCGCATCGCCGACGCCGGCACCTACACGCTGGCCCCCTACCCGCAGTCGATCCGCAGCTTGCTCGAAGAGACGCTGCGCCAAGCGCGCGCCTGGAATTTCGAAGGGCCGGAGCCGGCGATTTTTCGCGAGGCCGAGGAGGCGCTGACGCGCGCGCAATCGGCGGCGGTCAGGGATCTGGTCGAGAGCCAGGGCATGCGCATGGCCGATATCGGCGTCGTCGGCTTCCACGGCCAGACCGTGCTGCATCGCGCTCCGCAGCCGGGCAAGATCGGGAAGACTCGCCAGCTCGGCGACGGCGAGCTGATGGCCTCGCTGATCGGCACCAGGGTCGCCTATGATTTCCGCTCGGCCGATGTCGCGGCCGGCGGGCAAGGCGCGCCTTTGGCTGCAGCCTATCATGCCGCGTTGCTCAAAGAGGCGGACGCCAGCGGCGACACCGCCGTCCTCAATCTCGGCGGCGTTGGCAACATCACCTGGTGGGACGGCAAGGACGTAATCGTCGCTTTCGACACCGGGCCGGCCAATGCGCCGGTCAACGATTTTATCAAGTCGAAAGGCCTCGGCGAGATGGACCGTGACGGCAGGCTGGCCGCCGGCGGCAAGGTCGATGAGGAACGGCTCGCCAGGCTCTTGCAGCATCCGTACCTGACGAAGCCCTATCCGAAATCGCTCGACCGCTTCGACTTCACCGCGGCGATGGCCGAGGGGCTGAACGCCGAGGACGGCGCTGCGACGCTGACCGCCTTCACCGTCTCCGCCGTCGGCAAGGCGCTCGACCTATTGCCGCGCCGGCCGAAGCGGCTCGCGGTCAGCGGCGGCGGCCGTCACAATCCCACGATGATGGCGATGCTCGAAAGCCGCGCCGGCGTCGAGGTGGTGCAGGCCGAGACGCTCGGATGGAAGGGCGATGCCGTCGAGGCGGAATGTTTCGCTTTCCTCGCCGTGCGCGTGCTGCGCGGCCTGCCGATCAGCTTTCCGAGCACCACCGGCGCGCCCGAGCCGCTGCGCGGCGGAAAACTGGCGGGCTGATCAGGACGACAGTTTCTTCTGCAGGAAGGTGCGGCTGCGGCCGGCCGGGAAATCAGGCAGCTCGCCGAACGGCTTGTAGCCCTGGCGCCGATACACCTTTTCGGCGATCGGATTGAAAGTGTCGATCCAGGCGCCGTGGCAGCCGCGCGCGGCAGCCTCCCGTTCGGCCGCGTCGAGCATGCCGGCGGCAACGCCTTTTCCGCGCAGTTTTTCGTCGACCCACAGCCACTGCACATAGAGCCAGCCCCAGGCGGTGTAGCCAGAAATACCGGCAACGAGGGCGCCGGTTTCCTCGCGCACGAATACGGCCAGCGACTTTCGGCCTGACGCTCCGACATCGGCATCGTTGAAAGCGGTGAGGCTTCCGCCCAGGAAAGCGAGGTCCTGCGGCGAGGGCTCGGCGGTGATCTCGAGGCTCGTCTTCATCGGCTGCGACTCCGGTTCGCAAGCCAGCCTTAGAGCAATTCCAGGAAAAGTGCGAAACAGTATTCTGGCCGCAAGCGAAGACTGCGGCAGGCCTGTTACCGAGGACCGACTGACCGCCAAGCCGCCGCGCCCGTCGCCACCAGCATCAGTGCCGCCGCGATCAGCGCGCAGTTGGCGAAGCCCAGGCCTGTGTAGAGCGGGCCGAAGCCTGCCGTGCCGACGGTGACGGCGAGATAGGTGACCGTGCTGTTCAAACCCATGATGGTGCCGCGGCGCGCCGGGTCGAGCGCGGTGAGGCGCATGACCAGCACGTTCAGCCCGAAATGATTGGCAAGGCCCCAGGCGGCGATCGTCGCGATCAGCAGGCCGAAGCCGCCGCTTGCCAGGGCAATCGCGACATAGACGGCGGCGACCAGCAGATAGGCAAAGGGCATGACAAGGCGCGCGCCGAGGCGATCGATGACGCCATCGAGCAGAGCGGCCGCGCCGAAACCGAGGCCGTAGGCGACCGCCGCCAGGCCATTGGCGCTGACCGGCTCGCCGAGGGCTTCGTGGAGATGATCGCCGAGATAGCCGTAGACGCCGTAGAAGGCGGTCATGAAGGCGCCGCAGGCAATGAGCAGCGGCAGGATGCCGGGAACGGCGAGCGCGCCAAGCGGCGACGGCGCGGGGCCGCCTTTCCTGATATCGTGCAGCGAGCTCATCGCCAGACCGGCAACGGCCGCCCCTGCGAGCATTGCAACGGCCGCGAAGACGGCACGCCAATGGATGAGATCGGCAATCACCGCCGACAGCGAGACGCCGGCGACCATGGAAAGCGTCCAGCCGGTCAGCACGACGCCGATGGTGCCGCTCTCGCGGCCGGGCGGCGCGATCGCGGCCGAGCTGGCATAGATCGCCGGCATGGCGATACCGGCGGCGATGCCGGCAACGAGCTGGGCGGCCACCAGCATCGCCACTGTCGGCGCCAAGGCGCTGGCGACCAGCGCGATGGCCAGCAGCAGCAATGCGCCCTGAAGCATGCGGCGCGCGCCGATCCGGTCGATGTAGCGGGCAAGGAAGAGCGCGCTGGCCGATGTGCCGAGGCCGAAGGCGGCGGCGGCCGTCATTACCGCCGGCACGCTTGCGCCGAATGACGCCGCGACGGCGGGCGCGATCGGTCCCAGAACCAGCGAATTGGAGCCGATGACGGCGATGCAGCCGGTCAGCAGATAGGCGGCTGCAGGGATTGGCGCGCGGGGCGCCTCAGTCATAATTGCTGATTGATTGCTGTTCGACATATCATCATAATGGCCGAATTAAATTCCGCATCAATGGAGAATTTCCATATGGACACAGAAACAGATGACATTCAGCGGAACAAGCATCCGACCCGCGAGGTCGACCCGATCGACCGAAAGATATTAGGCGTCCTGATCGAGGACGCGACCATCAGCTATGCCGAGCTCGGCGAGCGCGTCGGCCTGTCGGCGCCGGCGGCGCATGAGCGGGTCAAGCGGCTGAAGCGCAGCGGCGCCATCCGCGCCACATCGGCGATCATCGATCCGAGGGCGGTGAAGAAGCCGCTGCTTGCCTTCGTGCATATCGACACAAGGGGCTGGGGCAAGACGCCGGAGCTGATGGCGGTCTCCAAATATCCGGAGGTCGAGGAGATCCACACGGTCGCCGGCGACACCTGCATGCTGCTCAAGGTGCGCACCGAGGACACGCGCGCGCTGGAGGGCCTGCTGGCCCGTCTCTACGACACGCCCGGCGTGACCTCGACGCGCAGCTATGTCGTGCTCTCGACCTATCTCGAGCGCCCGGTGCAGCCCGAGATCACGAGCGAATGGCCGGCGCCGAAGCATATGGCGACACCCATGTATTAGGTCGCCGCCAGCTGGCGCGTGGAACGCGCCAGCAGATAGAACGCCGCGACATGCGTGATCATCAGCAGCGGCACGTAGAGGATCGGGATCGCGTAAGCCGCGCCCAACTGTCCGGCCTGCCCCGGAAGGTCGAGCACGGCGCCGTGATAGTAGTCGACGACAATGTCCACCACGCCTACGACGTTAAAGGCCACGACCAGCGGCCAGAAGATCACGGGCCTCGACACCGCGAATAGCGCCAGCATGGCGAGCAAGCCGGTGGCGAAGTCGCCATAGGCGGCGAAGCTTGCGAAGGCAGGAGCAAGGTCGGGGCCGACGACGCCCGGGATGAGGAAGACGAGGCCGAAGAAGCGGAAGCTGTGCAGCGTTGCGATGGCGCGTTGCGCCGCCATCGGCTCCATCGACCTCAGCCTTGGCCAGATATAGGCGGCGAAGCAAAGCAGCCACGGCACGTAACCGAGCACGAGATGGATGTTGAAGATCATCGCAGGTGACATCTTCGCTCCCTATCAAGCCTTGACCGGAACAGCCTCGAACACTGCCGTCAGAATGCCCAGCCGTCCCTCCATGAGATTGCGCCCGAGATTGGTGGCGAAGTCGGCGAAACCCTGCCCCATGACGACGCCGAGATTGAGCGAAGGCGGCGGGCCGGAGGCACGGAGCTCGGCGAACCAGGCCTTGGCGGCAGCCGTGTCGTCGCGACGGACGAGCGTGCCGAAGCCAGCGGCTTCGATCGCCTCGCAGGTCGCTTCGGCCGTCAGCAGGAAGCTTTCGCCCGGCGTCTTCGCCCAAGGCACTGGATAGTGCGGATCGCCGCCATTCAGCACGACGTCGAATGTCGCGAATTTTCCGCCCGGCTTCAAAACGCGCCTGATCTCGCGGTAGAGCAGCGGCCGGTCGGCGATGTTCATCGCCACATGTTGCAAAAGCGCGGCATCGAAGCGGCCATCCTCGACGGGAAGCGACAAAGCGCTGCCGGTTTCGAACGACACTTTGGCGTCTTGGCCGGTGCGCGTGGTCAGGTAACGCGCGGCCTCGACGAAGGGTTCGCTGAGATCGACGCCGGTCACCGCGCAGCCATAGGTCTCGGCAAGAAACCTGGCCGGCCCGCCGACGCCCGATCCGACGTCGAGCACGGACATGTCGGCGGTGATGGCGGCGAGGCTGGCGAGTTCCGCAGTCGCGGCCAGCCCGCGGGTATGGAACTGGTCCAGGGTCGCCAGCTGTTCGGACTTCAGCCGCTGTTGCTCAGGCCCAAACACCGCCAGTGCGTTCTTCAATCGATCGGTCAAGCCGGTCGCGCGATAGTGATCGCGCACGCGATCGAGTTCATCGGTCATTGCCATTTCCCTTCAGGCTTCCAACGTCATGGATGAAATAACGCCGCTTTCCGCGAACCACTATCCACGATAATGTCGATGGGTCATGAAGCAGAACTTCACAGTCAGGCACGGAGCGCTCGACGGCGTCGAAGCATTCCTGAGCGTCGCAAGGCATCGCAATTTCCGTAAGGCGGCGGCCGAGCTCGCCGTCACCCCGTCAGCGATCAGCCAGGCGATACGAACGCTCGAGGCGCGCATCGGCGCCGCGCTGTTCATCCGCACGACGCGCAGCGTCGGCCTCACCGAAGCCGGCGAGCGCTTCTTCGCGCGCGCCCGGCCCGCCTTCGAGGAACTGATCGCCGCGAGCGAGATCGCGCGCGGGATGGGCCAGCGGCCGGCGGGGCTCTTGCGCCTCTCGGTACCGCCGGCCGTGGTGCCGATGCTGCTGGAGCCGATGGTCGCCTCCTTCTGCCAAGCCTATCCTGAGATCGAGCTGGAGATCGTCGCCAGCGGCGAGCTCGCCGATCTCGCCGCTGAAGGATTCGACGCCGGCATCCGGATGGGCGACTTGATCGCGCCCGACATGGTCGCGGTCCGCCTGACGCCCTCCTTTCCGATGGCGGTCGTCGGCAGCTCGGATTATCTGCGCCGGCGCGGGGCGCCCGAGCGCATCGAGGACCTGCGCGACCATGCCTGCTTGCGCCTGCGCCGCTCGAATGGTTCGGTCGCGCCCTGGTCCTTCGTCGACGGCAACAAGGCCGTCGAGGCAATCGTGTCGGGACCGCTCATCGCGCACGATTATCCGTCGCTGCTCGGCGCGGCGATCCAGGGTGTCGGGCTGGCGCAGGTGCCAGGCCCGATCGCCGAAGCGCCGATCGCCGACGGGCGACTCCAGGCACTGCTCGGCCGTTTCGCGATGACCACGCCGGGCGTTTTCCTCTATTATCCGGAAAGGCATCAGGTTCTGCCCAAACTGCGCGCCTTCATCGACCACATCAGGCAAACCGAGCGGCGTTGACGCCGCCCCGAAGCGATCAGGCCGGCGACGGTCAAGCTGACGCTTCGAAAGCCCGTGAAGGCAGTTGAGCCAAGCGACAAGTCGCTCGACCGCAGCCGAGCAGCGATGCTGCGCGGGGACACGACCTACTCCCTCGCGTGCCAGGCAAGGAATCTGCGTATCTCCTCCCGCTTGTCTTCGGACAAACCGGCAAGCAGGTTCTCGTCCAAGTACCCTTCCCGTATGAGAACGGCGAAACCGAGGATAAGCTGTGAATAGCGATAGTCGAACATGTGGTCGATCTCTCGCCGCTGCTGCCGCAGATAGTCTTCGACCTCCCACATGTCGGCCGGCGTCGTCGCATCGCTGGCCTTCTTTTTGAATTCGGCCATTGTCTTGCCGAGCGCCGCATCCAGCGCTGCATCGAAAGCGGCGCGAGCGACTTTCTTCTCGGACGGAGACCACTTTAGACCGAAGCTCATGAAACACCTCCTTGCGGCCTCAGATGCTTGGCACGTTGCGACACGAATGGTCGCTTCATTGGCCAGCGCGGGATTCGATCAAGGATCGGATACGTTCCGCATCCGACTGCGCGACCGGATTGTAGACGATCATGCCGAGCTCGGGTCGACCGTCAACAGCAAAGACCGAGAACTCCAACTCGATAAGCCCGATCTCGGGATGCCGCAGACGCTTCACGCCCTCGCCATGCGCCGCAACGACGTCATTGTCGCGCCAGAGTGCCGCGAACTCGGGGCTGATCCTGGAAAGCTCCTCGACGAGTTCCGTGACCTCCGCGCCGGCGCCGGCCCGAACGGCGTCGGCTCTGAAGGATCCGACCACGAAACGCGCGACACTCTGCCAGTCGTCCTGCGCATCGCGCACGCGCGAATTGCCGAACATCAGGCGCAGGATGTTGCGCTGCTCGCGCGGCAGCTTGGAATAGTCGGTCAGCATCGCGGCCGCGGCACGGTTCCAGGCAACCACATCCCAGGTCGCGGTCTTGATGATCGCCGGGCTCGGGTCCAAAGCGTCGAGGACACGCTGGAGGCGCGGCGTCACGCTGTCCACGCTTTTGTAGCGAACTTCCGGCGGCCGCCCGAGACCCAGCATGAACAAATGCTCGCGTTCGGGCTCGGTCAGCATCAGGCCGGTGGCGATGCGGTTCAGCACGTCCGCGGACGGCGCGCCGCCCCGCCCCTGCTCCAGCCAGGTGTACCAGGTTGGGCTGATATTGGCGCGCTGCGCCACCTCTTCGCGACGCAGCCCTTGCGTGCGCCGGCGCCCCGTGGCGAAGCCGAAGGCGGCGGGATCGAGGCGCATGCGGCGATCTCGCAAAAAGGTGCCAAGCTTGTTGGTCGTCTCGACGGGCATTGCGATCCTGTTGACTATTATACCATGATAAAGTCACTACTTTAACAGAATGAGTTATAGCGCAAATAAGGCCTCCGAACAACCACAGGAGACCCTCCCATGCGTGTATTCCTTACCGGCGCGACCGGCTTCATCGGTTCCAGGATTGTGCCCGAACTTCTTGCCGCCGGGCACAAGGTGCTTGGTCTGACCCGCTCCGATGCAGGCGCGCGGTCGCTTGTCGCCGCGGGCGCCGAGCCCCATCGCGGCGACCTCGAAGACCTCGACAGCCTGCGCGACGGCGCGGCGAAATCGGATGCGGTGATCCACACCGCTTTCGATCACAATTTCTCGAGTTTCGTGGCCAATTGCGAGAAGGACAAGCGCGTCATCGAAGCGCTGGGCGGGGCGCTGGCCGGCTCGGACCGGTTGCTGATCATCACGTCCGGTGTGGGCATGGGTTCCGCCGAGCACGGACAGCCGGCGACAGAAGACGTTTTTAACACCGACCATCCCAATCCGCGCATCCTGTCGGAGCTTACCGGCGCGGCGATGGCCGAGAAGGGCGTCAAGGTGTCGGTGGTGCGGTTGCCGCAGGTGCATGACACGGTGAAGCAGGGCCTGATCACACCGCTGATCGCGCAGACGCGCGCCAAGGGCGTGTCGGCCTATCTTGGCGAAGGCCGGAACCGGTGGTCGGCGGCGCATGTGCTGGATGTCGCGAAGCTCTACCAGTTGGCGCTGGACAAGCAGGAAGCCGGCGTGCGCTACAACGCCGTCGCGGAGGAAGGCATCCCGGTGCGCGAGATCGCGGAAGTGATCGGCGCCGGTCTCAACGTGCCGGTGGTCTCGCTCTCGCAGGAAGAGGTTGCCGACCATTTCGGATGGCTTGCCATGTTCGCCGGCCTCGACATGCCGGCGTCGAGCGAATGGACGCGCGCGCACCTCGGCTGGCAGCCGACCGGACCCGGCCTCATCGCCGATCTCGAGCGAATGGATTACATGCAGGCGGCCGCAGCCTGACTCTGCGTTTCCTTATCCAAGGGTCTCCGAGAGCGGATCAGCCCCTGTTTTGAAGGGCTGACCCACTCTCAGGGTCAGCGATTACTTCCCGCAATAGTGGTCGTTGATGTCGTTGACCGCATCCGCATCCGGCCCGACGCGGTGATACGCGCAGGCGCCCGCCGACGTGGTGGGCATCTGCCGGTCGTAGTAGCGCGGACCGCCGAACAGCGTCTCGATGATGTCGTCACTGGCTGGAACATAACGCTCCTGTTTGACGACGCGGTAGCGATGCTGTTCGCCAGCGGCGGCCGGGCCAGCCATCGTGGCTGCCGCGGCAAGCACGAGCGCGGCGATTGCAAAATATTTCGTCATGGCAGCGACCTTCCGGCAATTCGGATCTGCAGCATAGCCAAAATCGCCAGCGGAACAAAAGTTCCCGTTTCGCGCTTGCGGCCGGTGAGTTCCTCGACAGAAATCTGTGTGTTTGCGTTGGCGGTTGGCATGCTTTGGAGATTGGCCGAAGCGCGCATCGCGACGTCATCCACGGGCGGAGCAATGGGCGAAGCGACGCGCGCAGACCGAGAATCCGTGACTTCAGAGCGCTGCTGCGGTGCAGAATTCTGCTCCGTTGCACTCCGCGGCTCAGGTCACGGAATGGATTCCAGGGTCTCCGCGACGCCGCTTCGCGGCTGCTCCGCCCTGGAATGACGAGGTTGAGGGAGGCTTCAGCCAATCCCAGGCGTTTGCGCTGATCCCGGCAGAAATGATTGGTGAATCGTCAGCGAACGGCAATCGCAACGGCGAGCCCGTCTCGCGAATGACCGCGATTGGTTTCCGCGACAGCCGACAACAGATGGGAGAGCCGATGGCCAGAGCCTGCGCGGTTTCGATCATTCTTCAAGTGCAATCAGCGAACGCATCAGGGTTGCCCTTGCCGAAGCGAGATGCGCCCGGCAGGCCTTTGCAACCCAGGCGGGGTTTCGGCTTTCGAGCGCGTCGATATAGGTGATGTGCTCAAGGAGCGCTGCCTTGTTGCGCTGCTTTTCATCCTGCTTGTTCCATTGGTAGTGATAGTGAAAAATGAAGCTGATGATGTCGTAGAAACCGTCGATGAAGCGGTTTGGCGATGCCTCGTTTATGAGCCGGTGAAACCGGTTATCGAGGCCGGAGAAATCGTGAAAGCGGCTTTCGATCCGCTTCAGCAGGTCGACATGTGCGATCTTAAGCGCGGCGAGCTTGGTCCACAGCGGGGAATTCTCAGGCTGCTGTGAAAACAGATGCGCCGAGCGCAATTCGAACATCACCCTGATCTCAAACAGCTCAAGTGCGAAATCCTCCGTGAAGCCCTTGAAAAGCCAACCGGTATTCGGCCTTTTCTCGATCAGCCCAAACCGGCTGAAGCGGATCAGGAACTCGCGGATTCCGTTGGTCGCAACACCGAACTGCCGCGCAAGCTCAAGTTCGTTTATGCTCGTGCCTGGTCTGGTATCGCCCCGCAGCATCCACTCCATGAATTGCTGCTCGACATGTTTGGCACGCGGCGTGGTTTCGGCGTCGGGATAGTAATCATTTTCGTCGACCGCGCGCTCCGCAATCCGGATACCGTTGCGCTCGGCGATCAGTTTGCGACGAACAAGTTCCTGTAGAACCTTTCGGACGGTCGTGCGGCTGACGCCCATTCGCCGTTTCAACTCGTTCTCGGACGGAAGCTCTCCGACCAGTTGTCCATCATGCAGCATACTGGCGACGCGGTTGAACGCCTTCTTGTAGACAGTGTCGGTTCTCATAGGACTTTCCCGAAATATTAGCTTGTTCTTTTTAGCATGAACTTTATCCATAAAAAACAACTTGACCCGATCAAGCTCGTTGTTTTTTATCGATAAGAGGAGGAATTCGACACGATCTGGGTTTTTGACGACGCGGCGCAACCAGCCTCGGCGGGGAGAGAAATTTTGCCTGAAACGGGAAATACCGGCACCACCGTCGGCGAGAGCGCATTACCAGCGCCCAAGAAGAAAGACGCTGTTCCCGGCCTTGCACTTGGCCTGACTTTGCTGAGCGCTGGGCCGGTCGTCATCCTGGCCTTGCTGATCGTCGTCCTCGGTTTTCTGTCGCCCTATTTCCTGACAGGGCGCAACCTCGGCAACATCCTCGCCCAAACCGCCGTGATCTCGGTTGTGGCGATGGGCCAGCATCTGGTCATTCTGACACGCGGCATCGATCTTTCCGTCGGATCGAACCTTGCACTGGCCTCCGTCGTCGGCGCCCTCGCCTTTCATGGCGGCGCGCCCGCATTCGCAGTGATCGCGGTGATGGTTGGCTGCGGCGCGGCGGTGGGCGCCATCAACGGGCTCTTCTACGTCTTCGGCCGGCTGCCGCATCCTTTCATCATCACGCTGGCAACATTGAGCATCGCCAAAGGCTTGGCGCTCCAACTGGCCGATGGGCGCGCCATACCGGGGATGCCGGATTCGATAGATGCGCTCGGCCGCGATGCGGTCTGGGGTCTGCCCGGATCGGTCTTTGTCGTTGCAGGCGTTGCCGCGGTCCTTCTGGTCATGGCCAAGACCATGGTCTGGGGCCGGTGGATTTATGCCGTCGGCGGTCGACCAGACGCCGCCCTGCGCATGGGCATTCCGGTGTCCTGGGTCCTGGTTTCGGTCTATGTGATCTCGGGGCTGTGCGCCGGCATCGGCGCGGTCATACTCGCCGGCCGCACCGACGCCGGTTCCCCCTTGTTCGGCAATCTGCTTGAACTGGATACGATTGCGGCGGTGATCATCGGCGGCGCCAGTTTTCTTGGCGGCCGCGGCCATCTCGGGCACGCCTTGATCGGCGCCATCATGATCGGCGTCATCCGCAACGCGCTCAACCTGCTCAACGTCAATGTCTTTTTCCAGCTCATCGTCATCGGCGTGGTCATCGTCATCGCCGTCGAGTCCGACGTGCTGCGCAACTATCTCGAAGGGCGGGTGCGCGTCATGCAGGCCGGGAGGCAGTCATGAGCGCCGTTGCGGCCAACGCCGATCGTGCCGCCACCGCCGACCAACCCGTGCTCGCCGTACGCGGTGCCACCAAGCGGTTCGGTTCGGTTCTGGCGCTGGACGATGTCAGCATCAAGGTGCGGCGAGGCGAGATCGTCGGCCTGCTCGGCGACAATGGCGCGGGCAAATCGACGCTGACCAAATGCATCAGCGGCGTGCACCAACTCGATGCCGGCGAAATTGCCCTGGACGGTGCGCCAACCCAGATACGCTCCCCTGCGGATGCGCGCTTCGCCGGCATCGAGACCGTCTACCAGGATCTGGCGCTGTTCGACAATCTGACGCCGGGACAAAACTTCTTTGCCGGTCGCGAGCTGGCTCGCCCGCAATGGCTTCCTCGCGGCTTGCGATTTCTCCAGCAACGCAGGATGGACGCCGAGACCCGTGTTCTGCTGGCAAACCTCAAGGTGACGTTGCCGCGCTTGGACGCCGTCGTCGCCATGATGTCGGGCGGTCAAAGACAAGCCATCGCCGTGGCCCGGTCGACCGTGTTTGCCCGCAAGGTCGTGATCCTGGACGAGCCGACGGCCGCGCTTGGCCTGCGTGAATCGCGGCAGGTGCTCAACCTGGTCGCCGCCCTGCGCGACCAGGGCAATGCCGTCATCCTGATCACCCACAATATGGAGCACGTCGTCGAGCTTGCCGATCGCGCCGTGGTGCTGCGCCAGGGCCGCAAGGTCGGCGAGCTTGTCCCGACCAGGGAAAACAAGCAGGAGCTGGTTTCCATGATCGTTGGAGCCTGATCCGTTCGAGATTTGGGGATCGTTCCGGTCCGCAAATGCCTGAAGCGACTTCCGCCGGAAGACGCCTCAATTCCAAGGGAGGAATGGAATGCCAATGAACCTGAAACTGTTCGCTGGGCTGGCCATCGCCGTTACATTCGCGATGCCGGCTTCCGCCGCCGACAAGATCAAGGTCGGCCTGATCACCAAATTCCCCGTGCCGTTCTATTCGACCATGGAGGATGCCGCCAAGAAATACGCGGCCGCTCATCCCGAAATCGAGCTGGTCACCGGCCAGGGCCAGGCAGCTACGGACATCGAGGGCCAGATCGCGCTCATCGAGTCCATGATCACCCAAGGCGTCAAGGGCCTGGCGATCACTCCGGTCGACCCGACCGTCGCGCCGGCGCTCGACAAGGCGGTTGCCGCCGGCATCAAGGTGGTTCTCGTTGACAACAGCATTCCCAACTGGAAAGGCCAGACGGCTCTGGTCTCGACCAACAACCTCAACGGCGGCAAGATCGCCGGAGAGTATCTGAAGACCGTGCTGAAAAGCGGCGACAAGATCGGCATCCTGCAAGGTGTTCCCGGAGTGCCGGCTCTGGATGATCGGGTCACCGGCATGATGGAGGGCCTCGGCGACATCAAGGTTGATGTTGTCGGCAAGGGCGCAACCAACTGCACGCTCGAGCTCGGCACGTCGGTGGCCGAGGACATCCTGACCGCCAATCCCGATCTCAAGGCGATCTACTCGGCCTGTGGCCCGCCCATCCCCGGCGCCGTCAAGTCGATAAGCAATGCGGGCATTGCCAACGACAAGATCATCCTGGTCGGCTTCGACGCCTGCTGCGGCGAGATCGAAGCGATCAAGTCCGGCGCGGAAGACGCCAGCGTTGCACAATTTCCGGCGAAGATGGGCGAGCTGGGCATCGACACTGTCGTCAAGGCAATCCACGGGGAGGCGGTCGAAGCCAATGTGGATACCGGCGCCGGCCTTGTGACGCTGCAGAACGTCAAGGACTTCGAGTGATCCAACAGAGGTCCGGCGGCGGCGCCGCCGGACCACTTCTACCGCAGGACTGTTGCGGGTTCGCCTTAGCGAAGGGGTGAAATCACAAACATGGCCCCCACCATCAAAGTCGTCAGATGCGCCGCGCCGGGCAAGCTGGTGCTTGAGGAGCACGAGGCGCCAGGGAGCCCGCCGGAAGGCTGGGCCTTGGTCGATGTCGCCTATGTCGGCATATGCGGGACGGATTACCACATTTTCGAGGGCAGGCATCCCTACCTCGCCTATCCACGTATCATGGGCCACGAGGTTTCGGGAACGATCGCGGCCATCAACGCACCCGCGAACTTATCGGTCGGAAATCAAGTCCTGATCAATCCCTATCTCGCCTGCGGAAAATGTTCGGCCTGTCGCCATGGCAAGCCGAACTGCTGCGTCGCGATAGAAGTGCTTGGCGTGCACCGCGACGGTGCCATGAGCGAGCAGATACTGGTGCCGGCGCAGAATTTGATCGCGGCGACGGGTCTGTCGCCGGTCGAGGCTGCCACGGTCGAGTTTCTGGCCATCGGTGCGCACGCGGTTCGCAGATCCATGGCCGGTCCGGGCAATCGGACGTTGGTCGTCGGCGCCGGACCGATCGGCCTTGGTGTCGCGCTTTTTGCGCGCATCGCGCAGCAGGATGTGACCGTCATGGACATCGATGCCGAACGGCTGGCCTTTGCTGGCAGCCAATTGGGATTCGACGTGATCGACGAATCGGACGGTTCGGCCGCCGAAGCGATAGCCGAGCGAACTGCCGGAACGGGTTTCGATATCGTCTACGACGCTACGGGAAACAGCCGTTCCATGGAGTCTGCCTTCGCCTTTGTTGCCCACGCAGGCGTGATGGTGATGGTCAGCGTTGTACAAGGCGATATTACCTTCTCCGATCCGGAGTTTCACAAGCGTGAAATGATGCTGATCGGCAGTCGTAACGCGACGCATGCGGATTTCCAGCACGTCATCGCCTCGATCCATGCCGGCAAAATAGCGATCGACCAACTCGTCACCCATCGCACGACGCTGCGGGACAGCCCACGCGACATTGCGATCTGGGCGAAGGAGAAGGCCGGTCTGATCAAGGCCGTCATCGAGGTGGGGCGACCTGTCTGACTTGAGCAAACACGTTCAAGATACGCCGTGCCGCCTGGTGCTGGCACGGGATGCGCCTCATGGAGGGAAGCAGTTCGCGCTCGAGGTGTCGATCGATCGCCGCCACGTTCAGCAGCAGCGTTTGAACGACCAGCAAGGATGGGATGCGACAAAACCGCAGCCGAGACCAAGACTCCTGTATGTTCGCTCGATTGCGCGATCAAGGAATCAAGAAGGAATTACCCAATGGACTTGTTCAAACTGGATGGCGACGTCGCGCTGGTCACCGGCGCCGGCAGTGGCATCGGTCAGGCCATAGCGGTCGGCCTTGCTGAGGCCGGTGCCGACGTCGCGTGCTTCGGTCACGCCTCGAAGGGAGGTCTCGAGGCAACGGCGCAAAGGATCACCGCGCTCGGCCGCAAGGCGCTTGCGATAACCGGCTCGGTGACGTCGGAAACCGATCTTGCCGCCGCCGTCGAGCGTATCGAAAAGGAGCTCGGCGCGCTTACGGTTGCCGTCAACAATGCAGGTATAGGCGGCGCGCACGCGGCCGAGACCTTGCCGCTGGCCACGTGGGAAGAACTTTACCGCATCAATGTCGGCGGTGTGTTCTTGTCCTGCCAGGCCGAGGCTCGCGTGATGCTGCCACGCCGCAAGGGATCGATCATCAACGTGGCCTCCATGTCCGGCTCGATCGTCAACCGCGGTCTCCTCCAGGCGCACTACAACTCGTCGAAGGCAGCCGTCATTCACATGACCAAGAGCCTGGCGATGGAATGGTTGGACCGCGGACTGCGGCTCAACGTGCTCAGCCCCGGATACACGCTGACCCCGATGAACCGGAGGCCGGAAGTCGCCGAGCAGGTGAAGAACTTCGAGCGCGATACGCCCATGGGTCGCCTCGCGGCGCCCGAGGAGATGATAGGCCCGGCGGTGTTTCTGGCCAGTCGAGCCGCGTCTTTCGTTACCGGCATCGATCTCATCGTGGATGGCGGCTTCGTGTGCTGGTAGCAGAAGCGAAGCACGGCGCGCTTCGCACTCAATCGAAGGACGTCGCGGCCTTGGCAAAGGCCGCGGGAAACTCGCGGCGGTCCGACACGAACCGGGACCGCCGCTGCATTTGTGCCAAGTCGCCCGCCTTCTCAAGCGCAGCGGCCGGCAGTGGCTAGTTATGGTGGATTTCCGTGCCCAGCACCTTCAGACACTCACGAATGAAGGCGGCAAGTGCGGTCCATCCTTTGGCCGAAACCATCGTGCCGTCTACATAGGCGTCGGTGGGCGAGAGGTCGATATAGGTGCCGCCCGCAAGGGTGACCTCCGGCTCGCAGGCCGCCAGCGCACCGACCTTCTTGCCGCGCACGACACCGTCCACCGCTATCAGAATCTGCACGCCGTGGCAGATCGTGAAGATCGGCTTCCCGGTCTCGTGGAAGTGGCGGACCATGGCCTGAACGCGCTTGTCTGTGCGGATGTATTCCGGCCCGCGGCCGCCGGCGCAGTAGACCGCATCATATTGGTCGATCTGCCTTTCCGCCTCGGAAAACGTCTTGTTGATCAGCGCGTAGTGTCCGGGTTTCTCGGTATAGGTCTGGTCGCCCTCAAAGTCGTGCAGCGAGGTCTTGATCCGGTCTCCGGCGTTCTTGTCGGGGCACACGACATGGATGGTGTGGCCTACGGCTTCCATGGCCTGCTGATAGACAAAGATTTCGTACTCCTCGGTGAACTCTCCGGTCAGAATCAGTATCTTTTTGGCTGGCATGGTCTTCCTCTCGGTTGTGTAGCAGGGCGAGGCGCGCCTTGGGTTTTGGCTTCGGATTGTGGATGTCAGGAAGAGGCATGTTTCACCCGCCTGGAACGTCCGTCTGACTATTCGAACGCAGGCAGGAGCCTGTCACGCGAGTTCTCGATGTGCACCCGCATCGCCGTTCGCGCCGCGTTTGCATCGCCGGCTGCGAAAGCCGAGAGAATGGCTTCGTGCTCGTCCAGCGCTTCCTCGGTTACGCGCGAGTGGTACATCAGCCGGAAAATGTGAAAATGCGTGTGCTGGTGGTTCAGCGTCTCGCGGATGATCTCGTTCTGCGCGAACTCCATGATCTTGTCATGGAAGATCGCATCCTGTCGGGCGAAGTTGGAATAGCGAAGGCGCTCGTCCCTGCCCTCGCCGCGGGTCATGACCCCCGCCGCCTCTTGCAGGGCCGCCAGCCGGGCAGCGTCCAGGCCGGCCGCTGCCTTGGCCGCGGCGGCAGGCTCAAGCAAAAGGCGCAACTCGTAAAGCTCGTCAAAACGCCGGCGTGTGATCTGCGGTGCGGCGCGATAGCCGACCAGGTGGGTCTTGATCACCAGGCCTTCGCCTTCCAGACGCCCGAGAGCCTCGCGGATCGGCGTATGCGAGACATCCAGTTCCCGGACGAGATTGTCCACGGTTATGCGCGACCCCGGCGCGATCTTGAGCGACATGAGTTGCTGGAAGATCGCCTCGTAGACGTCTCCCGCGAGGCTGTTCGCGCGCTGGATCCTGCCTGTCGGCCGCGCGTCGTCATCAAGCTTCACATCGGGGTTCTGCATCTTTTTGCCTCTTGACAGGAAGGACCACTAACACGATGCTCCGGCCAATTCAATCCTATATCCTATACGATTTTATAGCGGATATGTCTAAATGGAAGCGATGGATCGCCGAGCCATATTGGAAGAGCCCACTCGATGACCTTGTTCGCCGCAGCGCGATTGCCGCGTGAGATTTTGTTCGGCAAGGGCCAGCGCCAGGTGCTGCCGCACGTCGCGTCCAGGCATGGCAAGCGCGCGCTCGTCTGCACGGACGAGCGCTTCGCGGCAACGGCCATATTCGGCGAGATGATGGCCGCGCTGAGGAATGCCTCGGTTGAAATCCTTGTCCATGACCGCACGCTGCCGGACGTGCCCCGGGACAGCGTCGCGATCTGTGTTGCCGAGGCGAAGGATTTCAAACCCGACATGGTCGTTGGGATCGGTGGCGGAAGCTGCCTCGACATGGCCAAGTGCGCGGCGCTGCTGATCAGTCATGGCGGCAGGCTTCAGGACTACTATGGTGAGTTCAAGGTCCCAGGCCCAACGCTGCCGTTGATTGCCGTGCCGACCACCGCCGGCACCGGCTCGGAGGTAACCCCGGTAGCCGTCATTTCCGATCCGGAGCGCCTGCTGAAGGTTGGCATTTCAAGCCCCCACCTCATCGCCGCCGTCGCACTGTGCGACCCGGAGCTGACCGCGACCTGCCCGCCCGCGCTCACGGCAATTGCCGGCGCCGATGCCCTGACGCACGCCATCGAAGCCTTTACGGCGGCGAGACGCGGAACCGATCCGACACTTCCGCAGCAGCACGTCTTTGTGGGCAAGAGCGCGCTCACCGACCATTTCGCGCTATTGGCCGTCAAGCTTCTTGGCCGCAGCCTGGAAAGGGCCTACCGGGACGGAGCGGACGAGGATGCACGCGCCGATGTGATGATGGGCGCCTTGGCGGCCGGCTGCGCCTTCGGCACGGCCGGAACGGCTGCCGCCCATGCCGTGCAATATCCGGTTGGCGCGCTCACCCACACGCCGCATGGATTGGGGGTGGCGACCATGCTTCCCTATGTGATGAACTACAACTTGCCCGCCGCCGCAAGCGAGTTTGCCGAGGTCGGCGCCGCGCTCGGTCTGCCCCAGGCCGACATTGAGCTCAAGGACAGGGCTTCCGCGACCATCGCAGAGGTCTCACGGCTTTTCGGCGCGATCGGCATCACACGGACGCTGGCCGAGCTGGGCTTGCCTGCCGGCAAGGTCGAGTGGACCGCCGAGCAGGCGCTCGGCATCGACCGCCTGATCAAGAACAACCCCCGCCCTTTCGACGCCGCCGCGATGCGACGGCTGGTGCAAGCGGCCTATGACGGCGACATGCCCGCCGTTCTGATGTGAAACAGGAGACAGACCTCATGAACGCTTCTCCAGGGCTTTTGGATGAGGAGGACGTCTCCGAATATGCCACGTTCTCACACGGGCTCTATATCGGTGGGCAATGGCGGCCCTCGTCGGACGGGTGCGTTATCGAGGTGGTCGATCCATCGACGGAATCCGTCATCGCGGCTGTTCCCGATGCTACGCTGGCTGACGCCGCGGCCGCCGTCGACGCCGCGGCCAAGGCGGCGGCGGCCTGGCGCGAAACCGCCCCGCGCAAACGGTCGGAGATCCTGAGACGTTGCTTCGAGCTGATGACCGAGCGGGCGGAGACGCTGGCCGTGCTGATTTCGTTAGAGAACGGCAAGGCGCTGCGCGATGCACGCGGCGAAGTCGCTTATGCGGCCGAGTTCTTTCGGTGGAACGCCGAGGAAGCGGTTCGCATCAGCGGCGAGTTCGGCCTTGCGCCTTCTGGAGCAAACCGTATCGTCGTCGACTACCAGCCGATAGGCATATGTGTGCTGATCACGCCATGGAATTTTCCAGCTGCCATGGCTACACGCAAGATCGCGCCGGCGCTCGCAGCCGGCTGTACCGTGATCCTGAAGCCCGCCAGCGAAACGCCACTGACCGCCTATGCGCTTGCCGCGCTGTATGAGGACGCCGGCGTCCCGCCCGGTGTCGTGAACGTTCTCACCACGTCCAACCCGGGACCGCTGAGCGCTGCCATGCTGGCCGACCCGCGAGTGCGCAAACTCTCGTTCACCGGCTCCACCGGCGTTGGGCGCGTTCTTCTGGCCGAAGCCGCCAGGCACGTCATCTCCTGTTCGATGGAGCTTGGCGGCAACGCTCCCTTCGTCGTGTTCGACGATGCCGACCTGGAGGCCGCGCTCGACGGAGCGATGATTGCCAAGATGCGCAACGCCGGCGAAGCATGCACCGCCGCCAATCGGCTCTATGTCCAGGCGGGCGTCCATGACGCGTTCGCGGAGGGACTGCGCAAGCGCATGGCCGCCCTCAAGGTAGGCCCCGGCACGGATGTCGAGACCGAATGCGGCC
Organism: Mesorhizobium sp. B2-7-2; assembly: GCF_006440775.1. GTDB lineage: Bacteria > Pseudomonadota > Alphaproteobacteria > Rhizobiales > Rhizobiaceae > Mesorhizobium. The sequence continues at coordinate 25,953 of NZ_VFTZ01000016.1, forward strand.
CGATGATCACTCGCAAAGCCATCGAGAAAATCGACCGGCTCGTCAAAGACGCGGTCCGTCGCGGTGCAAAGGTGCTGTGCGGAGGCGCAGCCTCGGATGACAAGGGCTATTTCTACCCGCCGACGGTTCTTTGCGACATTGCCCCGGATGCGGAGATGGCGCACGAGGAAATATTCGGTCCCGTCGCTCCAATCATGCGCTTCAACGATGAGGCCGAAGTCATCGCACGCGCCAATGACACCGAATACGGGCTGGCGGCCTACATCTATACGCGCGATCTGGCCAAGGGCATGCGCGTGGCATCAAGGATCGAGTCGGGTATGATCGCGCTGAACCGGGGCCTGATGTCCGACCCTGCGGCTCCCTTCGGCGGCGTCAAGCAGAGCGGCCTCGGACGCGAAGGCGGACAAAAGCACGGCATCAGCGAGTTCCTGGAAGCCAAGTATATCGCCGTGACGATATGAGGGCGCAGGCGTGACCAGGGATCCATTTCGCATCCGCGACCACGTTACAGAGTTCGATGATATCGTCGCCGAGATCGTTCGCCGCAGCGCGGAGACCCGGGCGAAAATCGAGAGCGTCGCCGACGTCGCCTATGGACCGGACGCCGCCGAAACCATCGATATGTTCTTTCCCCAAGGAAAACGCGACCGCGTGCCGGTGCACATGTTCATCCATGGCGGCTACTGGCGCATGTTCTCCAAGCGCGATTATTCCTATGTCGCGGACACGGTGACGCGGGCGGGCGCGATCGCGATCATCGTCGACTATTCACTGATGCCCTCAGTGAGGATGGCCGCTATCGTCGAGCAGGTGCGCCGGGCCAAGCGTTGGGTGCTCGAGCACATCGCCGAGCACGGCGGCGATCGCGGCCGCCTGACGGTCAGCGGGCACTCCGCCGGCGCCCATCTGGCGACGATGCTGTTCAACGATGACGGCCGATCATCAAGCGTCAAAGGCGCGCTGCTGCTTGGCGGCTTGTACGAGTTGAAGCCTCTGCAGACCTCCTTCCTTGCCGCCGAGATCGCCATCACGGACGACGAGGCTGCCAGCCTGTCGCCGCTGACACATCGCTTCGATCCCTCCGTAGAGGTCGAGATTGCAGTTGGAGCCGAGGAAACGCCGCCGTTCCACAGCCAGGCCGAGGCATTTGCGAAGCATCTGCGAAAGCAAGGGCTGGCAGTCTCTCAAACCGCCCTCTCCGGTGCCAATCACATGAGCAGCGTTCGCGATCTTGGAGTGAGTGGAACCGAGGCATCGGATCGTTTGGCCAAGCTCATCGCCACATAGAGTCCCATCCAGATATCGGGCCGCTGGCTAATTGGCCGACGCCGGAGACCGGCGCATGATTGCCTTGGCGGCGATCTCGGCCGGCCGGCTACGCAGTCCTGCCCCGCAGGCTGTCGGCGAGGGAGGACAGCGCATCGGCGAGTTGCCGCGCGGTCTCCGGCGGCGGCAGCGGCATTTTCAGGCTCCGCACGCCGGTTGCCGAATCGCGTTCGATCCATGGATGCGCCGGAGCCTTGGGATCGTTGGCGGCCGCCAGAGCGGCAACGAATTGCGCACCCACCTGCGCCAAGGCTAGCCACGGATCGGAACCGGGATCGCTCCGCGGCACCATGGGCCCGTTCGAGTGCGCGACATCGCCGGCATCGAGATCCGAATCCGCCTTTGAGTCTACCGCAGGTCCTGCGTCCTCGGCAGCGGCAATGCTGTTTCCGACCTCTTCCGCCGGCGTCACGGCCTCGCTTTCACCCATGCTCCCGGTGACGTTCTCCACCTCCTTCATGAAGCGATTGAGACGCGAGCCGCCCAGCGAAATCTCGCCGCTGCCACCGTCGAGAATTCCAGCCGACAGCGAGCGCTTGAACGCCAGCACCGACAGCATCCCCTCCTCGATGGTGCCTTTAGCGACGAAATTGATGACCCGCACGGGCCGTGTCTGACCCATGCGATGGATGCGTGCGATGCGCTGCTCGAGCACGGCCGGGTTCCACGGCAGGTCCATGTTCACGAGAGTCGAGGCATGCTGCAGATTGAGGCCCGTGCTGCCGGCATCGGTGGACAGGAACACGCGACAGGCGGGGTCGTGACGAAAGCGCTCGACCAGCGCTGGCCGCTTGTCCGACGGCACGCCGCCGTGGAAGCTGACATAGCCCAAGCCGCGCGCTTCGAGACGCCGGATGACGATGTCGTGGGTCCGTGTCCATTGCGAGAACACCACCGCCTTGGCTTTCGGCTCGGCGAACAGATCGTCGAACAGGGCCGCCAGCTCATCGGCCTTGACGCCATGGTCTGTCTCCTGGTCCAGGAGATAGGTGCTGTTGCACGACATGCGCATATTCTGCAGCGCGCAGGTCAGTCGCCGCTGATCCTTGTCCGACAAAAATCGCGTCCTCCGCCAGCGCTGCACGATTTTCGCCACCACGTCGGCGTTTTCCTGATGATGGAGCATCTGCATCTCCGTCATCGGCACCAGAAGATTCTGGTCGAGACGATGCGGCAATTGCTTCAGCACCTCGGATTTGCGGCGGCGGATCATGATCGGCGCCAGTGTCTGACCAATCTTCTCGAGCCCGGTGTAGCCGGTCACGCGACCGCCTTCGTCCTTGACCTGGTGCTCGTGCAGCAGCTTCCACGTCGGCCCCAGCCGGTGCTGATCGACGAACTGAACGATCGAGATCAGCTCTTCGAGCTTGTTCTCCAAGGGCGTCCCGCTCAGCACGATCGCATAGGGACTGTCGATGCGCTTCAAGGCCCGCGCCGCAATGGTGTTCCAGTTCTTCACCCGTTGCGCTTCATCGACGATCACGAGATCGGGCGCCCAGTCGGCGATCAGATCAACGTCGGGCTTGAGCTTCTCGTAATTCGTGATCTTGCAGAAATCGTCCAAACGATAGTCGTTCTGGCGCTGCGCCCGCCCGCCATTGATGACCCGCGCCGCGTTCTCGCCTTTCCTGCCGGAGAAACGCAGAATCTCGCTCTGCCACTGGTATTTGAGCGAGGTCGGACAGATCACGAGCACTTTTGTGACGCCGAAATGCCGGGCCAATATTTCCGCCGCTGCAATCGCCTGGATGGTCTTGCCCAGCCCCATGTCGTCGCCGATCAGCGCCCGGCCCGCCCGCACGGCGAACAGGGCGCCCTCGGCCTGATAGGGATAGAGCGGCACCGTCAGATGCTTTCCGACTTCGGGGTCGGCGGCCCCAAGCGGAAACAGTTCCTTGAGCTTAGCGGCGCGGCGCTCCGCATCGCGCTTTCCCGCGATGAAATCGAGCGCATCGTCATAGGCGCGGAACTCGTGACCCGACTTCGATGCCATGGCCATGAAAGACTCGAGCTTGTCCAGGCGGTCGTCCGGCAGCATCCCATCATGTTCGGCGTCGAACAATGCCGCGGCCGCCTCGCGCAACGCTTGTGGGCTATCCGTTCCGGCGCGGAAATGGAGACGGCGCCTGCCGTCGTTGCGAAGATACAGCTCGGAAAACGCCGGCTGGTAGCCGCGAGCAAACGCGGCCTTGGCGCCGCGCTTCTTCTCCAGCTTGGCGAGGGTAAATTCGATGTGCTTGCAGGTGCCGAGCTCGCTCGTCGCATAGTCGGGGCATGAGCAGAAATTGCCGCCGGGTCCCATGCCCCGGATCGCCACGCGGTAGCTCGATTTCGAGGCGGGATTGCTGACCCGAAACTCAGAGAAAAACGGTTCGCCAGTCAGATTCTCGAGCCCGAAGGCTTGCTCGCGGCCGAACTGGCGGCGCAAGCCGCGCTGCCAGTCCACAGGCGACAGATCGGCGGGCGCATGGCTGCGCGAGAGCTTGGGTTCCCTGTTCGGCTTGATCGCCGACTTCGTGTTTCCGCGCTTGGATCTCATCGAATAGACTCCGTTCAGCAAATGTTTCCCGCGTGACATTCATCCGTATCCGATGCCCCATGTGGGCTCTACTTCTATTCCCAGCGGCGCCGGTGACCATCGTCCACGAAATCAAGATCGGCACATCACAGCTCTCACGAGTGTCCAACCGGTACTGCCGTGGCGGCAGACGGCTCGACTGTATAGCCGAGCGCCCGGTATCCAGATCGCCGCTTAGCCGCCATTCGCGTGAGAATGGGCACAAGGTCATCGACATAGTCGACAACGAGAACCTCTGTTTTACCAGCATGTTGCCGGTGAAGCCGACCGATATATTGGGCCAACGTGCCTTTCCACGAAATGGGCATCGTCAAGAACAGCGCGTCCAACCTTGGATCATCAAAGCCCTCGCCGATGTAACGCCCTGTCGCGAGGATGAGCCGCTCCTGATGGTCTGCCACTCGCAGGGCAGCATCTGACGCCTTGCGTTCGGCCGCTGACATTCCTCCTCGAAGGACGACAAGATTGCGCACGAAGCGCGAAAAGCGGCCTTGCAAATATTCGAGATGATCCCGGCGCTCGGTGAGCACGATCGGTGAGCGCTTTGCCTCCAGCGCCTTCAACACGTCGTCGAAGATCAGGTTATTACGTGTCTCGTCCTGCGCGATGGCCGCGTAAATCGCTGGCATGGCAGGACGATCCGAGTCCGCCAAAGGCGGTGGCAGTTGAAACTGCGTCGATCGAGTCTTCGCGCGGTGAACAATTCCCCGCCCCGCTGCTTGGGCACGCGCATCAACGCGATGCCGAACTGGGCCACATTGCATGAAGATGATTGGATGGTGACCGTCTTTGCGGGCCACCGTCGCGGACAGTCCGAGGACATAGCGCGCTTTCGCCCGGCGGGCCACAAGCTCAAAGCTCGCCGCCGAAAGATGATGGCACTCATCGACAACCAGATGACCGTAGTTCGCTACCATGTCGGATACTTCACCTCGGCGCACGAGGCTCTGGATCAATGCGACATCAATGATACCAGTCGGCTTGCGGCGTCCGCCGCCAATGACGCCGATATCTTTCGGATCGATATCGAGGAATGTCCTTAGCCGCTCCACCCACTGGGTGAGCAATTCGCGGCGATGGACAAGAACAAGCGCATTGCGTCCGCGTTGCGCAATCAAGGCTGCGGCCACCACCGTCTTGCCGAAGGCGGTCGTCGCCGCAAGCACGCCATGCTCATGCGGAAGAAGGGCGTCAAACGCCTTGACCTGCGGCTCGTACAACGTCCCCTGAAACCGTATTCGGCTCGCAAGCGGATCGCCGATCGCCCTCAGATCATTCAACTCAACCTCGGCGCCCTCGCCTTGGATCAGCTCAACAGCTTCGTCAAGGCATCCGCGGGGCAGCCCCACATGACGCGCGTGAAGTTCGGCGCAGGAGATGATCCGAGGCTTGCCGAAGGTCGAGAGACGCATGGACTGCGCACGATAGAACTCAGGGTTTTGGAAGGCCGCCAGGCGTATGAGCCGCGTCGACATTGCCGACGGCAAATCGGTCCGGTCTATATAGAGCTGGTCGGCGACCACTATCGTGATCTTGCCCGACAGGGGACTGCCGACCGGCCCCGCTTTGGGGCGCCGAGACGGTGTCATGCGCCAGGGCTCGTCCGCTTCTTCATCTTCGACGGGCATGCGGACGCCCAGAATACGGCCACGCGTCTCCGCATCGTCGACGATTTCTGCGGCGGCCTTGGCCGATAGCCGTGGCATCGCCGCCAGAAACGCCCTTTGGTCGTCGTATGGACGAAGATCTTGGTCGATGAAGACACTGTTTCCAAGCTCGCGCGCGCGGCGCTGCAAAGGTAAAGCGATCAGATTGCCGAAGCCGCCGACCGGCATGATATCCTGGCTCGGAAAAAGGCGATCGTATGAGGCGAAACCTATTTCCGGGCGACGCTCCATCGTTTCCGTCAGCATTGTCGCGCCAAGTTGCCGAGCGGTGCGCGCCGAAACCGGCTCAGAGAAGAAAATCCACACATGACCACCATTGCCGGATCGAGACCGCTCAAGGGCCGCAGCAACGCCCTTGGCCTGGCAAGTCTCCAGCATGGCCAAGGCGTCAGCCACCCAGTTCTCCTCGTCAAAATCGGCGGCCAGAAACCAGCAGGTCTCGTCAGGAAGCAGCGGATAAACACCCGCCACGAAATCGCCGCCAAAGCCGCGTGCGGCCTCGCCGCGCAGATGCTTTTCGATGATGTCGTCGGCGACCGGGATGAAGGCTTGATGAGGGCACTCGCCGCATTTGACCTGAGGCTTCCCGCATACCCCTTTCACCCACTCGTTGGCGCACGCGGGCGCATAGCCGGACTTTGCGGCCTTCCGATTTTCCCATCTGACAGGGAATACGTCAGCACGGCCTGCGAATAGGCCCCGAAACAGCGCGATCTTTTCCGTGGTGGGTGACGCGGCAGTGACCCCCGGCGCATCTGCAATGACGGGTGGTGAATAATTTGCGGCCGCGGCCGAGCGCCGGCTCACCAGATTCCTCAGCGCGGCCTCAAGCTCTTTCCGCTCGGCCTCATTTGCGGCTAGGCGGTCGCGAAGCCGCTCAATCTCGACCTCGAGTTCGTGCGCAGTCTCGGCGCCACTGCCCAGCACCAGTCGTTTCGACACAGCTCCGCTCAGCCAAGTCTTCATGGAGTAGGCTCCGCAGGTCGTCGTCCTCGTCTCGCACGTGGCGCCAGCGACTTGTCACCGGATTTCCAAGCTTTGACGTTCTGCGCCTTCCATCGCAACGCCGGACAGGCTTCTATCGCGGCGCTCACGGATTCCGGAACGTCCATAGGAGACGCGCCTATCTCGCCTCGATCAAGTATACTGTCCAAGAACGCTCTCTCGCCTACCGTGAACTGAAACAGCAGCGCGAGTTTCTCTCGACACTCGGCCGTGACCTTGTCGATCCATGCCGCTGGGCCGCCGAAGGCATCGAAATATCGGTCATGTAGGCACATGGTCAGCTTGCCGGTGATGTCGCCGACCTCACATCCGATCGTTGCGGGTGAGGCGGTGCGCCAATCGAAGCTCTTGGCGCTTGCGCCGATCATCAAAGTGGCGGCCTTGATCTTTGCCCAGTCGAGAGACGGCATGGCGATGATCCGGTGTGCGTCGAACAGATCGCGTGCGGTGCGCCGCGTAACCAGCGCGACCATCTTGCCGGCGATGATCTCGTGGATGTCAAGGACCGGCACGTCCATCGCTCGATACGATCCGATGGCTGCCGACGGCATGCGGCCCACGCCGTAAAGGGGAGCACGGAAGAGATAGTTGATATCGATCTCGACCGTCCCCGCCCCGCCCAGCGCGGAAGCATAGCGGTAGATCCATTTGCCGCCGGCGTGCTCGGATGGCCCGCGCCGCGCGGCGTAGCCTTTCGATTCCATCAGCCGCTCGATCCGGTCCTCCAGCCCCGGCCGGTCCGCATCCATCCTCTTCTTCTCGATTGCACCGACATAGTTGATATCGATGTCGACCGAGAGGCGATCCAGATTGGCATGGAAGACATTGAGCGCCGTTCCGCCCTTCAAGGCGACGCGCGGTCCGATCAGCGCGTCGGCGCTCAACGCGTCGAGAATGTCGATCAGCCGGATCACCCTCTCCAACGTCGCCGGCTGGAGCTGCCGCTCGGCCGCAAGGTCCTGAAGCGTTTCTCGCGATGCGACCATCAGACGCCTTCGAAGGAGGCGTCGACCGCCTGCGTCGGGAGAAGCACGCGCCACGGCTGGACGAGCACAGCGTGACCGGGCTCGGCGCCCAGCGCGTAGTGCTTCGAGCGTGGAAGACGTGCTCGCAGGCGTAACAGAACGTCATCGGTGACGCCTAGCGCGCGTTGCCGCTTTTCGAGCCACCAGCCGCAAACCGAAGCGAGCGAGCTGTTGTCCAGCAGTTCGACATAGTCGGCGACTTTCGCCGGATCGAGATAGCGGACCAGGTCCAGTGACTTCAGAACTTCCTCGGCGCCGCCGGCGAGTTCCGGTCGGTGCAGGACATCGACGATCGTGCGTTCGACCGCCGTCACGCGGACCGTCACCCCCTGCCGATCCATGGTCGTGGTCAGGTAGTCGGCCTTGCCGGTCGCCGCCAACGTCTTTGGCGGCGTGACGAAGCGGCAAGCGCCAAACGACAGTTCCACGCGTTCGGTTCGGCCGGCGCTGATGAGCTGGACTTCGTTGAACTCGGAATAGGCTATGCCATGCAGCTCAAGGCCGGAGTGAAATCCCAAAACGCCATCGGGGCGCAGCCTGCTCGCCGCGGCGAAGCGGTCGATCACCATCCGGTCCGCTGTCAGGTGAGCCGGTACGGCCGCGAACACCTCGCGGCTGACGCGCTTGATGTTACCGGCCCGCAGATGGTACCGGAGCAGGCTCGTCACATTGGCCCCGCCCGCCGGGTGGCCGAGGGCCACTGCGAACTCTGCGCGGGTGAATACCGGATGAGCCGACAGGAAGCTGGCCGTTTTGCGCTGGCGAGGTTGCGTAGCGAGTCTTCGATTCTGCTCCATAATGGGTAATTAATTGCCGTTACGACGCATATCTGTCAACAAACCCACGCATGGACGGCCCCGATGGCCCTGCTTTCCGGTTGCGAAAAACGCGCCGTATAGGCTATAAATTACCCATCTGAACGCATTTTCTAGAACTAACGATGTATTGCCGATTATCCTCAGCCTCAATAAGCCGTTGAATAAATGGAATCTTGTAGGCGACGGCCGCCCCCTATTCCTACTCGATTGTCCTGAGCCATCGTAGTGCGCTGATTTGGCACCGCAATTTATTTTTGCATAACAGAGAACCGTCTCGCCGATTCATCAGAAAATTGCACTCTTGATTTCAAAAGAGAATATCGCCGATTCGGGACGACGATGGCGGTCTCAGGCTGACGAAAAAAGGACTACCAGCCTCCATCTGTTTCGGTGTTCAGCGCCCGCGCGATTAAGAGCGCGAGTCCCAGGCGCGACAGAGCCGCGGAAACCCTCGGTTGGATGAGGCGTTCTTAATCATGACCCGACGCATGAGCGAGCGCGTAGCTATCGTGACTGGTGCAGGACGCGGCCTTGGGCGCGCCATGACGATGGCTCTGCTGGGCGCAGGCCATCGCGTATTTCTGACGTCGACCGATATCGAGTCGCTCGACGAGACACGACGCGCCAGCGGAGCGGGCGAGCGCGCTGCCGTGAAGACTGCCGATCTCGGCAATGAACAAGAGCTGGCTGACCTGGTCGATGCCGCCATGCGCGCATTCGGGCGCGTCGATGTCCTTGTCAGCAACGCGGGCGTCCCAAACCCGCCGGTACAACGGCCTCTTGACGTCACACCGGATCAGTTCCGGCAGTTGTTCGAGATCAACACGATTGCCTCGATCAATTTGATCCGGCTGGTCACCCCCGACATGGTCGCGCGCAGATGGGGTCGGATCATCTTCATCTCCACCAGCCTTGATACCATGCTCGAACCGGGTCACGTCGCGTATGGAATGACCAAGGCGGCTGGAGAAGCCTTCATCGCGGCTCTCGCAACGTCGCTTCAGTCGACGGGCGTCACGGCCAACGTACTTTCGCCCGGCGGCGCAGTTGCAACGAGAATGGCGGCAGGTGTTGCGGACCCAAAGGCCCTACTTCAGCCCGAAATCATGGCGGCGCCCGTTGTGTGGCTGGCGTCGGATGACTCGAATAACGTAACCGGCCGACGCTTCATCGCCGCGAAGTGGAATGCTGCGCTCAATCCCGCTCAAGCGTCGCAGGCCGCAAGCGCGCCGGCTGCATGGGGCGGCTATGGCGACAAAAGCGTCAAACCCGTAAGAGGCGGTAGCCGCTCAAAAAGTTCTCCGCCTTGAAGCCTCCCGTCGCCCGAACCGTCAGATGCGCAAGCGTCCCCGGCGACCTGCCGCGGGTCAGTCGCGCGGTATGGACAGCCCCGCGAGAAGCGGCGCGTGCGCGGCAAGCCTGCGAGATATGAACTCGGTGAAGAGCCGCACGCGCTTCGTCTTGCGGGACTCCCCCTGCGTGAGAAGCCAGAGCGTTCCGTACGTGTGCAGGTCGGTTCCCGGCACCCTCACCAGGAGGGGGTCGGCGTCGCCGACGAAGCACGGCAGCGTCGTCATCCCGAGCCCTTGCCGTACGGCAACGATCTGCGCCTCGCCATCCGTGACCCTGAACGGAACCCCGGTGGTGCGAACCTCGCCGTCGCTCGCCCAATCCGGAATTCCATGAATGCTTATGACGATCCATCGGATGGGATCAGGCGCGCCCGCACGCCACGCGGCCAGTCGATCGCGAGACATGTAGACGCCGCCGAACACCTCCGGCCCCTTCAGGCCGTGGAGATTGAGCGGCAGGGTTTTGCGGTCGTAGACAACGCGGATCGCGACGTCGGCCTCCCGGTTGGTCAGATTTGCCAGCTCGCCGGATGACAAGATGTCCATCTCGATGTCCGGATGCAGACGCGCGAAATCGGCGAAGTCCGGCATGAGCAGGTGTGTCGCGAGGGGCGGCGCCAGCGTCACCCGCAGAAGCCCGCGCACGCTCTGGTCGCGCCCAAGGATGCGCGTCTCCAGCAGGTGCGACGACGCTTCCATCTGGTCCGCGAACTCGAGGACCTCCTCGCCCGCAGCCGTCAGGCGGTAGCCCGAAGGCAGCTTTTCGAACATGTGCACCCCGAGGCGCTCCTCGAGCTGGGCGATGCGTCGCAGCACGGTCGAGTGGTTCACACCGAGGCGCTCAGCGGCAGCCCGCACGGAGCCTCCGCGCGCGGCGGCAAGAAAGTAGCGAACGTCATCCCAGTCGATCATGGTGCATTCCTGCCGCGGAGTGCGGTTTGCAAAGCCCGTTCTAACACGCTCAGCCGTGGTTCGCGCGGTCGTCGCGGCGTTCGATCATCTGACTGGATCGTTTTCGCACCACCGATGTGCGCGATTGCGCACTCACCGCCCGACTTCAGCGAACCCATCTCAAGGCTCTCGCGGGACTTCCCCGTACAGCCAAGGACACGAGACGGCGAAACGAAGGATGCATGACATGAACAGACTGAATGGAAAGACCGCCGTCATCACCGGCGGCGCCACCGGCATCGGCCGCGCCGCGGCAAAGCGCTTCATCGAGGAAGGCGCCTTCGTCTTCATCTTTGGCCGCCGGCAGGAAGCGCTCGACGCCGCCGTGGCCGACCTCGGGCCCAGTGCCCGCGCGGTGAAGGGCTCGGTCTCGAATGGGGCCGACCTCGACCGGCTCTACGCGGCGGTGAAGGCCGAGCGCGGAAGCCTCGACATCGTCTTCGCCAATGCCGGGGCCGGCGGCCCGCTTCCGCTCGGCCAGATCACCGCCGCGCACATTGACGAAACCTTCGACACCAACGTGAAGGGTACGATCTTCACGGTTCAGAAGGCGCTGCCGCTGATGGGCCAGGGCGGCTCGATCATCCTGACCGGATCGAGCGCCGGCACCACGGGCGCCCCGGGATTCACTGCCTACAGCGCGAGCAAGGCGGCCGTACGCAACCTTGCGCGGACCTGGGCGGAGGACCTGAAGGGCACCGGCATCCGCGTAAATGTGCTGTCGCCCGGGGCGACTGCGACCGAACTCGCGAAGGAGGCGCTAGGCGAGGAAGGCCAGAAGGCCTACGGCGCGATGACTCCGCTCCAGCGCATGGCCGATCCGGCGGAGATCGGGGCGGTGGCTGCGTTTCTCGCGTCGTCGGACAGCAGCTTCATGACCGCCAGCGAGGTCGCCGTCGACGGCGGCCTGGCGCAACTCTGACCCGCCTCGTCCGGCCGCTCCCTCCACCGATCCGATTATTCGCACACCCACGGAAGAAAATAAAATGGAACAAGCACTTAAAGGCAAAACTGCTCTCGTTACCGGGGCATCGCGGGGCATTGGCCGCGCTATCGCCGAACGTCTTGCAAGAGATGGTGCGACGGTCGCGCTGACCTACAACGCCAGCAAATCTGGTGCAGACGAGGCGGTCGCGGCCATCGAGAAAGCTGGAGGTACTGCGTTCGCAATCCACGCGGACCTCGTTGACCCGGCGACCGTCCCGACCTTGTTCGAGAAACTCGACGCCGAGTTCACCAAGCGGAAGGGAAGCAAAGCCCTCGATATCCTGGTCAACAACGCTGGCAATATCGGCTGGATTGGCTTCAAAGACGCGACGCCGGACAGTTGGGACACCCTGATCGCCGTCTATGCCCGCGCGCCCTTCTTCATCGTTCAGGTCGCCATGGGTCGTCTCGCCGATGGCGCGCGCATCATCAACATCTCTTCCGCTGCCGCGACGAAGCCCGTGACAGCCGCGCCCATTTACTCGATGGCCAAAGCGGCCATCAACAATCTTACCCAAGCACTCGCGTCCGAGCTGGGGCCGCGCGGAATTACCGCGAACGCCGTAGCGCCGGGCTACACGCGAACCGACGCGAACGCCGCGTTCCGAGAGAATTCCGAACTCGTAAAGGCGGTCGAGGCACAGATCGCGCTGGGACGCTTTGGCGAGCCTTCGGAAATCGCCGCCGTCGTGGCGTTCTTGGCTTCCGATGAAGGCCACTGGGTGACCGGCCAGACGATTGAGGCAAGCGGCGGCTACAAGCTCTGACCGCAACGAAAGAAGCAAAGGAGAATATAATGAGCTACGCAATTATCGGCTTCGGCAAGATCGGCCAGGCCCTCGCCCGCGCCTTCGCCCGCAAGAACATCGACGTGGCCGTCGCGAGCCGCCGGCCCCCCGAGGCATTGGCGCCGCAGGCTCGAGCGATTGGACCCACGGTGGTCGCCAAGTCGCTGCGGGAAGCACTCGAGGCCGACACAATCATCTTGGCGGTCCCTTTCGGGGAGCATCGCGAGGTTGCGAAAGCCCTGCCGAGCTGGAACGGCAAGACGGTCATCGACGCGATGAACGCGTTTCCTGAACCCGAAGAGCTGGACGGCCTCCCGTCCTCCGCCTTCGTTGCGAAGTCGTTCACCGGCGCCAAGTTCGTGAAAGGCTTCAATCACCTCATTGCAGCCACCCTGGCTGCCGATCCGGTCGTCGAGGGCGGCCACCGGGTGGTCTTCCTGTCGAGCGACGACGAGGACGCGACCGCTCCCGTGGCGGCCTTGGCCAAACAGCTCGGGTTCGCACCCGTCAAGCTGGGAAAGCTCAACGAGGGCGGCGCGCTGGTGCACGCACGCGGCCGCACCTGGGGCCGGCTCATCTTCCAGGATCTGTTCAAGAAGGAGCAGTAATCGGTGTACGACCGTGTGATTTGGCCCGAGAAGTACAACCCCAAGACGTCGGCGATCTATGCGCTCAACGACATCGACGTGAAAGCGCCCCCAGAAGTGGTATGGAAGCTGCTGGTCGATGCTGAGAACTGGTCGAGCTACTTTCCTGCTGAAGACCAGGTCAAAATCCTGAGCGGCGAAAGGCAATTGGCGCGCGGGACCAAATACAGCCGAGTGACCGTCGGATTCCCGATGAGCCTGGTTGTTACGGAGTGCGAGCCCTTCCGCCGACTTGCGTGGGCGACTACTGTCGATGGTGACGACACCGGCTCGAGCGCCATGGCTGGGTCATCACTCCCACAGATGATGGCTGCCACGTGCTGATCGAGGAAACGCAACAGGGCTCATGGTTCCTCGAGGAACTCGGGCGCAAGCGTCCCGGTGGGCTCTATCGCTATCACCAGGAATGGGTCGAACGCCTCGCCGGCGCGGCAGAGGCGAAAGTAGAAGTCAAGGCAGGTTAACCTGCGGGTCCTTGGACTTGGGCTGCCCAGCGCCTCAGCACATTGAGCGGGATAAGGGCAGCGCCGGCCAAGATTGGAGATAGTTGAAATGAATATAGACCTCAAAGGTAAGAAGGCGATCGTCACCGGGTCAACGGCGGGCATCGGCCGTGCCACTGCGGAAGGTTTAGCCCGTACAGGGGCGTCAGTCGTTATCAGCGGCCGTGGGAATGCCCGGGTCGACGAGGCGGTGCAACAAATTCGGCAGACCATTCCTGGGAGCAATATCACTGGCGTTGCAGCAAACTTGGCCACCGTCGAAGGTGTCGAGGCTTTCATCGCGCAGGTGCCGGACGCCGATATCCTCGTGAACAACGTGGGTACGGCATATATCCGGGACTACAACGGCATCGAAGACATTGCGAATATCCCCGACGAGGACTGGCTTGGCCTGTTCCAGCTGAATGTCATGAGCGGCGTGCGCATGACGCGCCACTACCTGCCGCGCATGGTGAAAAAGGGCTGGGGCCGAGTCGTGTTCGTCAGCAGCGAGTCCGCGGTCAATATCCCCAAGGAGATGCTCGACTACGGCATGACAAAGACCGCGCAACTGGCGGTCTCGCGCGGGCTTGCCGAGGCGGCCGCGGGCACGGGCGTCACCGTCAATGCCGTCCTGCCGGGCCCTACTCGGTCTGAGATCCTGGGTGACTTCATGGCAAAGCAGGCGGAGGCGAACGGGATCACGCAGGATGAGGCCGAGCAAGGTTTCCTGAAGGCGATGCGCCCGACCACCCTCATACAGCGTTTTGCGACCACCGATGAGGTGGCCAACATGATCGTCTACGCCTGCTCGGAGCAGGCTTCGGCGACCACCGGTGCGGCTCTGCGCGTCGACGGCGGCGTAGTCCGCTTCGTTGCCTGATCGTGCGGGCGGGCTTCGGCACCGGAAGCCGATGCAGCGTCAGGGCTGACGGCGGACCAAATCGATCAACAGCTACAGCTTTCATGTCGTTGCGCGCGCCCCTTCCCCGCCAGCACGCTGAATCCTCGAAGACGGGGTTTAGACTTGACGGCGGACATCTGCTGCAAATCCTTTCCAGCTTCTAAAACCCTGGAACCACCAATGAGCGAAATCATTTAGACCGGGAGGTTTCTGGCCCGCTCGCGCATCATTCTTTGGCTCGGTCGCTTGTGGTGGTCATGATGAAGCGCTCGTCCGATTTCACAGATTCGCCTGCACTTCGCTTCGTCCTCATGATGGGCGTCGTCAATCTGTTTGGTGACGTCACCTATGAGGGAGGCGCCGCGATCAACGGCCAGTTCCTGGGTGCGTTGGGCGCCAGCGCGGCCGCTGTCAGCATCATCGCCGGGTCTGGCGAGTTTCTCGGCTATGCCTTGCGTTCGGTCTCCGGCTACGTCGCCGATCGGACCGGCCGCTACTGGTTGGTGACTTTCGTGGGCTACGCCATCAATCTCTTTGCCGTCCCCGCCATGGCGCTGGCGGGCAGCTGGCAGATCGCGGGCGTCCTGATCATCGCCGAACGCATCGGACGGGCTATCCGCAAGCCGACCGTGGAGGCGATGATCTCTTATACCACCGGCAAGCTGGGACGCGGCTGGGCCTACGGCCTGAACACTGCCCTCGACGAGACGGGCGCAACGGTCGGCCCGCTGATCATCGCACTGGTGTTGTTGCTGGGTGGCGACTACCGGACTGGTTTCGCGTGGTTGTTCGTCTCGGCGATCCTTGCGGGCGCCGCCCTGGTGGCCGCGCGCGTCGGCTTTCCGGTCCCCGCACGCCTCGAGGACCGGCCCACAGCGGAGGCAAAGGGATTCGGCGCACCCTATTGGCTCTATATGGTTGCGGCCGCGGTCTTCGCCGCAGGGCTGATGAGCTACGAGCTCGTCGCTTTCCACCTGGCACGGATGCAGTTGGTTGCAGGACCATGGATACCTGTGCTGCTGGCGCTCTCGACCGGCTGCGGCGTGATCGCCAACCTCGTGCTGGGCAGGCTCTATGACCGCATCGGCCTCCCGGTGATTCTGGCGGGCGTGGTCCTTTCGGCGCTGTTCGCACCCTTGGCGTTCCAGAACACCCTGCTGCCGATCGTCCTTGCCATGCCGTTGTGGGGCGTCGGCTACGCAACGCAGGACACCCTGCTGAAGGCAGTCATCGCGGGAATCCTGCCGGAAGGGCGGCGCGGTCTGGCGTTTGGGCTCTTCTACGCCGCCTATGGCGTCGGCTGGCTCGTTGGAAGCATCGCGGCTGGTCTGCTATACGAACGCTCCCTGCCTGCGGTTATAGCTTTCGTCGTGATCGCGCAGCTTGCGTCGCTGCCGTTGTTCCTTCTTGCGGGGCGCGGCCTCCGATAGCTGACCTGGCGCCCATTCAGGAGGACTCAGAAGGGCTCGCATTCGGCGCCAATGAATTCATCGATCTCGAGAAGGATGCCCCTGGCCGGCTCAGATCTCGAGCAGCGCATAGGGCCGGCCCGTCGGCTTCGCGACGTGCATGGCGACATTGTAGACTTTCGCGCCGCCGGGAGTTTGACCTTCGAAGGTGCCTCGATGCGCGTGACCATGCACGACGGCGCTCACCTTGAACCGGTCGATCGTTTCCGCCAGCCGGGAAGAGCCGAGGAACGGGAAGATTTCGGGCGGCTCGCCAGCGACCGTTTCCGCGATCGGGGCGTAGTGAAGCACCACGAGCGTCCGCTTGGCGCGGACTTGCCGCATGGCATTTTCCAGCCGCATCGCCTCGCTGACGCTCTCGGCCACCATGGCCTTGATTGCCGGCTCACCGAAGGACCCGAGCATCCTCGAGCCGAACCCGCCAACAAAACCCTTGACGCCGACAAAGCCGACTTCCATCAGTTCCGTCGCCTGTCCGTCGAGGAGGTAAACGCCGGCCTGGCGAAGTGTCGCCGCTATCTGCTCGGCGCAACCGGATTCGTAGTCGTGGTTGCCGAGCACCGCGACCACGGGAATCGAGCAGGCCCGGAGATCCTCCGCCAAAAGCTCGGCCTCCTTCGGCTTGCCGAGATTGGTGAGGTCCCCCGCAAGTACCAAGATGTCGGCTTCGCGCGAAACCTCCCCGAACAGGTCGCGATGGGAGGTCTGCGCATCTTCCTGCACATGCAGATCGCCCACCGCGGCGACTTTGACTTTGCCGTTTCCGCTCGTTTTGCCGCTTGCCCTGCTTTGTTCAGCCATCGTGAAATTCTCCAACGCCGCCGACACCGGCAAAGCCCCATTCCTTGACATCGATCTCGTAGTCGACCTGTGACAGCAGTCGACCGCGGCAGATCTTCATCCTCGGTGAAGGCAATTGCCGCTGCCTGGCGAGCCGGTCGAGCAGATCGTCAAGCAACCAGTCGGGAATGCGGTCGCGTTCGCTGGGATAGATCCAGCGGAAATTCAGCAACTGCATCAGCAGCACCTCCCAGTGGATGTCGAGATAAGACAGCAGCCTTTGCCAGTCGATCTGCTCATGTGCCTTGAGGATGGTATGGGCGATATCGGCGCCGTCGTGCCGTCCCCTGTCCTGGATGAAGCATTTCGACCAGATAAGTTCCGTAGGTCCGATGATCCTGACCCGGCTGCCCAGCAGCTCGACCTGCCGGGCATGCTCCAGCCACTGGTCCTCGACCTGCATGGTGCCGTTGGCGGAAGCAAAGATCACGTCGAAGAAATGCGGACCTTCGAAGACCTTCCCCAGCCAGCGATCGTCCTCGATCACGACGGCGTAGCCGATATCCTTGAAATGGGCGAGGATGCGCGAACAATCGCCTGCCTTGCAGAAGATATCGAGGTCCTTGGTCTGGCGCACGACGCCGGTATAGGCGCTCACCGCATATGTCCCGGCAACCAGAAAAGGAATGTCGGTGGCGGCGAGCTCGCGGATCGCGTGCGTATAGAAAGCTTCCGCCTCCGCGCTCTTCAGCGTCGGCTCCGCTTTGGCGTCGATCACAGGCAGCGTCGCCAGCACGCCCGGCAACTCGTCATCGGCCATCGACCGTTGCTCCGAGCTCAAATCTTCATCCGGGATGTAAACAGCAACCTGACCGGCTGGTTCCGTCGCCGGCGACTGTGGGTGGGCCTCACCTCAGTCCCCTTGCTTGCGGTATAGGCGCTCGGTTGCACGATCGCTCTCGCGGCGTTCGGCCGGTCCTCGGTGCCGGCGAGTCAAAAGAGCATAAACGAGCACGAGCAGGAGAATAGTCGGCCCGCCGATCACGACGAAGGCCCACAGATCGATACCGAGCATGGCTTTTCCTTCCCGGTTGGAGGCGGTCGTCCGGCTAACCGAGTTGGCGGCCAAAGGTTCCGCCGGCCGTCCATGCGAGGCGACAGTTAGGCCAATCTCGCCACACGGCGGCGCCCATGCTCGACAAGACGGAAATCGCAGCGGTCGCGTCTATGTCTATTGAAGAAGCGCGCTTTCGAGGGAGGATGAGATCGCTGAAGGCCTTTACCCGCACGCATTGCGAAGCCAATTGAAAGCCCGGTCTGCTTATCCTCGTTGGTGACACAGGAGCGCAGATCGGGCCTGCCTCGGTGAGGGAACTAAGGCGGCCGCACTTTGCGCCACGATCGGTCGCGCCGCCTTAACATAGGTTGTTGTCGCAAACGCCGATTGAAGGATGATGCCGTGTCCGATCACCGTTTCAGCGGCAAAGCGGCCATGCGCTATCGCATCAAACGTTTTCGCAAACCGGTCGTGGTGCAGCCAGGTCGCATCGACCGCGACCGCGTCGTCGTGTCGGTGCTGGACGCGGCTGACGTGCTTTTGCACGATTGGCCCAAGCCCGATTTGAGGACACGGCACCGCGCGATCCAGGCCTGTCTTGCGGTGTTGCGCAATCAGGAGCCGCCAAGGGTCGCACGCCAGGCTTTCATCGCCGCTGCCGAGGACGCCAGAATATTGCTTGGCGACCAGAGCTGAGATCAGGATGCCGGCGGCTCTGCCGCCCCGGTGTGCTGGCCGGCATCCATCGGCGAGCCGAGATTTTGTCCGCCCCGATCTGATCCAGCTGCCAGCGGGATCGTTCCGGCAAAAAGGCGGCCCCTCGCGACGGCCACCCCGTTTCTTCGATCAGGCGCTCGGTACGCCGGCGGGTGCGACGGAGGACTTCCGAACCGCACCGAGCCGCATGTTCGGTGCAGCGGCCGGCGGAACGTTTACCGGCGGACGTTGTTCTTCACCAGGAGGAACGGTGATGGTCGACGACAAGAACAAGCGCGATTTCCGCGACCGCGACCGCGTATCGGGCGACGAAGAATATGAGGTCGCGTATTTCGCGCGGAAATTCCAGCTGACGATGCCCGAAGCCCGGGAGCTTATTCGCAAACACGGCAATGACCGCGCAACGCTGGAGCGCGAAGCCAAGGCGCTCGGTTCTCGCTAGAGCGATTCACCGTTTCACGGAAACGGCGAACCGCTCTATCTCTTTGTTTTGACGCAATTCCAGACGGAAAACCGCTCACACTTTTCCTGGAATTGCTCTAGCCCGGAATGACCTGGCGCGGATGCGTTTGGCTGAAGCCGCCGGCGAAGGGAATGCGCGCAAAGCCAGTGTGATTAACCGAAGCGCCAACGCCTCGACCACTTGCTTGCGGCCTCGCAGGACCTCGCCCTCGTCACTGCCGCTGGAGTCCGTCCAGCGCCTTGGAGATGGCTCCGACGACTTGCCTGAGTTGCACCGGTTTCTGCAGCCGCTCGATGTCGTCGAACCGGCCGGGAATCACATCCTGGTCGTAGCCGGTGATGAAAACGAACGGGACACCGATGTCCTTGAGGGAGTCGGCCAAGGTGAATGACGGCCCGGGTCCAAGATTGATGTCCAGCAGAACCGCATGAGGGCGCCGCTCTTCGAGTTCGGCCCGCGCAGCCCGATCGGATGGACAAGGCCCGATGACTTCGGCGCCGGCGCAGCTGAGCGCGCGCGCCACCTCGAGGGCGATATAATACTCGTCCTCCACGATCAGGACGGTGCGGCCGCCGAGCTCAGATTTCTCTATCATGGCCAGGGCTCCTCGACACACCATAGCGCTGCTCGACGCGCCTCTTGCCGGTGCCGGGCGGTCTGCCACCGAATGGTGCGGCAGTTATTCTCCGGAGTCGAGTTGAATGACCGCTTTTTTGATCCTTTCGCATCCACCCTGCGCACCAGCGACCGCCGCGACGACATCTCGCGGCCGATGCATCTCGGAACGGAAAGGGTCCGCGGCCCGAAATCTCAATGGCGGCGCATCTTCAGATGCCGGCTGCTCCAGACGTGTCGTTGCAGCGCCGAAGCTTGAAAGAATTTCCACCTCCCTCTCATGGGTTAATGCGCGACCGCGAGACCGGGAGCATTCGTTGGCTGCAAGAGAAATAAAGCGCGGCTTAGGGAGGTGCAGCGTGATCAAATATCATCCTGTCCGTCTGAACGAACTCATCGAGCACTATATGGAAACGCGTTCCTCGCACCGCTCGCCGGTGTCGGTGGCCGCGGCCACGCGGGCCATCCTGACTGTCATGCCGGATTGCTCGATAGAGTCTCCTCAATTGAGCAACATGATCGCGCGGTCGGCCGTCAAGCACGGACACGCCGTCAGCTTCGACTTGATGACAGTCTAATCCGGCGAGGATCTCTCAAGGGTCGCAGGCCGGAGCGTCATGTCCAGCGGGTGGCGCGCCGGATCGGTCGGCAGTGGCTTGTCAAGCCCGCGATTTCGGCAACACGAGAGGGACGCGGCTGCGTCGTAGCCGGTGGCGGACACCCGCGGCAGCCGCTTCTCAGCGCTTGGCTCACGACGCATGATCAATCGGCGGCTCCGGCCGGTCGAGATCGGTCATGCCCATCTGGACGCGATCTTGACCAGGCGCTTCCAAGCCTCTTCGCACGTCGCAACGGGATCGGTAGCCGTGAAACCGAGCGCGAAAATCGCCGCTGTGATATCCTGCTCCGGAAAATACGCGTCTCCAGGACGGTGCGCGAGCATCGGCGACTTTCTCGTCCATATGCGCTTCCTGCGCGCAGTCGTGCGCGGCAAATGGACGTTAAC
Source organism: Mesorhizobium sp. B2-7-2 (assembly GCF_006440775.1). Taxonomy (GTDB): domain Bacteria; phylum Pseudomonadota; class Alphaproteobacteria; order Rhizobiales; family Rhizobiaceae; genus Mesorhizobium. The sequence goes on from NZ_VFTZ01000016.1 coordinate 46,593, forward strand.
ATAGGTAAGGTCATTGCCCGGTCGTTCTGTGTATCACAGACAAGAAGGACAAGGATGAGGCGGCCTCTGATCCGGAAGCTCGAGAAGTTCACGCGGCTCTCGCACGCCGACAAGGACATGCTGCTCAGAATAGCGGCGCAACGGGTCCGGCGTTTCGCCGCGCGCGAGGATATCATCCACGAGGGCGAGAAGCCCGAATTCATCAATCTGATCAGCGAGGGCTGGGCCTGCCGCTACAAGACCCTCGAAGACGGCCGCAGGCAGATCATCGCATTTTTCCTGCCTGGGGACCTGTGCGATCTGAATGTCTTCGTCCTGAAGGAAATGGACCACTCTATCGGCGCCATCACGCCGGTCGTGGTGTCGGAAATCTCGCGCACGGCCTTCGACGAGATGATGATTGGGCATCCGCGCATCACCCAGGCGCTGTGGTGGGAATCGCTCGTCGCAGCGGCGATACAGCGCGAGTGGACCGTCAACCTCGGGCAGCGCGATGCACTGGAGCGCATGGCGCATTTATTATGCGAGCTGTTCATCCGGCTTGAAGCCGCCGGCTGCACGAGCAATAGCAGTTGCGAGTTCCCGTTGACGCAGACGGAACTGGGCGAGACGCTGGGCATGTCGACGGTTCATGTGAATCGCACCCTGCAGGAGCTGCGCGCTTCGAATCTCATCGTGCTAAGGGACAGGACGCTGACCATTCCCAACCTTCAGGCATTGCAGGACGTCGCGCTGTTCAATCCCAATTATCTGCATCTCGATCGTGAAGGCAGGCATCTCGATGCCAATGAAGAGTGATGTCAAAGGGTCCGCCCAAAAAGCCGCTTGAACGTAGCCTGGCCGAGGCCAAGGCGGCCCTGCACGAGCATGCGAGCGCCGAAGCCGGGCTGCGCGCAAGCGAGGAGAACCTGCAGAATTTCGGCGAGGCCGCCTCGGACGTGCTTTGGATCCGGAACGCCGAGACGCTGCAGTGGGAATATCTGACCCCCGCTTTCGACGCCATTTACGGCACGAGCCGTGAAAAGGCCCTGGCCGGCGACAACTTCGCCAGCTGGATCGAGCTTGTCCTGCCTGAAGACCGCGAGCATGTGCTGGCCCAGATCGAGCGCATTCGCGACGGCGAAAGCGTCACCTTCGAATACCGGATATGCCGGCCGGCCGACAATGAGATACGCTGGCTGCGCAACGCCGATTTTCCGATGCGCGATGAAGCGGGAAAGGTCGCCCAGATCGGGGGCATCGGTCAGGACATCACGCGTCAGAAGGAATGCGAGGAACAACAGCAGGCCCGCTTCGCCGAATTGCAGCATCACGTGCGCAACACGCTGGCCGTCATCCGCTCGATCGTGCGGCGCACGATGGAGAAGAGCGAATCCCTGGACGAAGCCGCGGCCCATCTGGAAGGCCGCATCAACGCCTTCGCCCGGGTCCAGGCGGCCATCACACGCCGCCCGTCGATCGGTATCAGTCTGGCATTGATCGTGGCGGAAGAATTGCGTGCTGCGGGCGGCCGGGAAGGCGAGAATCTGACGATCGAAGGTCCGCCCTTGACGCTTGCGCCCAAGGCCGCCGAGACAATGGGGCTGGCCATTCACGAGTTAGCGACCAACGCCCTGAAATACGGAGCACTGTCCAGCCGCGCGGGCCGCATCGACATCCAATGGCAGCTGGAAGAGGACCTGCTCCATTTCAAATGGATCGAGAGCGGATCCCACCATTTCAAACCCGTCGAGCGGCGCGGCTTCGGCTTGGAGGTTCTGGAGGGCACCTTGCCGTACGAGCTCGGAGCGACAGTGGACTTGCGGCTCGCTCCGAGCGGGCTCAATTTCACGGCTGCCATCCCGCTTGGCGCCATAGGCGGCCAGTAGCACGACCACGGCTATCGGCGACGCTGTTGCCGCCCTCTTCAGACTCCCGGATTCGGCTTTCGTTCCACCCGCGAGCAGAGCTCTGAGACAAAGGCCGGTTCGCATCGGTGCTGAGCGCCTGATTGTGGCAAAGGCCCAGTTGTGAAAAAGAGCCGATCCTCATCGACGAATTCACCGACTCCTCTCTTGCCCGCTGACCGGGCTTCGCCATGGTCGATCGATCAGAAACCCGCCCGGCCGGAGCAGGCGGGGTTCCATTTCGGTCTTTTGAATTGCCGCAGTCTGTCGCGGAACAAAGGCCGGGAATAGCGGTTCGGTCCCATCAAACAGCAAGGGAGCCTTCAGCCATGAGCATGCGTATGTTGCTCGTTCCATCGACGGCCGTCGCGTTGATGCTTGCCCTTCCGGCCTTCGCGGCCGACGACGCGCAGACCTTCGTCGACAAGGCTGCCATCGGCGGGATGTTTGAGGTGGATACCAGCAAGATCGCGCAAGACAATGCGAAGGATCAGCAGATCAAGGATTTCGCCAAGCGGATGATCACCGACCACGGCGCAGCGAACGCCAAACTGCAGAAGATCGCCGCCGAGCAGAAATTGCAGGTACCGACGCGATCCGATGCGCAGCATAAGAGCGATCTGGAACGGTTGCAGAGCACGACGGCCTCGCTGGATCAGCCTTACGTGGAGATGCAGCGCAAGGCACATGCGGACGCAGTCGGCCTGTTCGAGGCCTACGCCAAGGACGGAGACAACCCCGCGCTCAAATCTTTCGCGGCGCAAACCTTGCCGACACTGAAAATGCATCAGGACATGATCGAAAAGATCGCCCGCGCCAGCGCGAGTATGCCGGCGGTCAAATCGGCATCGACACCCAAACCACCCGCTCCGGTTTCCGGCGCAAACAGCTTCACCGAAGCGCAGGCGAAGAAGCGCATCCAGGATGCCGGCTATGCGGACGTGTCAGCGCTCACCAAGGACGAGCAGGGCATCTGGCGCGGCCAGGCGACGAAGGACGGCAAGGGCACCTCCGTTGCACTCGACTATCAGGGCAACGTCTTCGCCGGTCAACAATAGACAGGAGAACCGACATGCAAACGATCACCGCGCTGTTCGACGATTATGACGACGCCGCTGACGCGGTAGGCGAGCTGGAATCCACCGGCGTCCCGTCATCCGACATCAGCATCATGGCCAACAACGCCCGCGGCTGGTATCGAAACACGCAATCGCCGGCCGCTGAGGATGCCGCCAGCGGCGCCGGTATCGGCGCGGTCGTGGGCGGCGCCGGAGGCTTGGCAACAGGCCTGGGCGCCATGGCGATACCCGGCGTCGGGCCGGTCGTTGCGGCCGGCTGGCTGGCGTCGACAGCCGCGGGCGCCGTCGCCGGAGCGATTATGGGCGGCGCGGCCGGCGGCATTATCGGCAGCCTGACCGATGCCGGCGTGCCGGAGGAAGACGCGCATGTCTATGCCGAAGGCGTCCGCCGCGGCGGCACGCTGGTGACAGCTCGCGTCGAGGACGACCTCGCTTCGGAAGCCCGGGAAGTCCTTCACAGCTCCGCGTCAGTCAACATCGCCGACCGCCGCAGCGAATATGAAGCGGACGGGTGGGCAGCCTTCGATCCGGCTGCCGGCGGTTATTCGGCTGAGGATGTCGAGCGGGAAGCGGCGCGCCGAAGGACGGCCTAACCTCGCCGTCGGCGGCCACAACAGACGCAAAGCCAGCCAGGAGTTCGACATGAGACGGGTGCTTCTGCCACTGATATTGGCTGCGGTGGTCCTGGTGCTCTGCTATTGGGCCTTTGTCTATGTCGGCACAGGCTGGCAAACAGCGCCCGTCAAACGGGCACCCGAACAGAACCAGGGCGGGAACGCGCCGCAGGATACCTCGCCGGCCGCCGGCATCACGAAGAATCCACAGGATGCCAGCAAGATGCCGGGGGTTCGGTGACAGTTCGAGCGCGATATCCGCTCTTTCCTGGAGGCCTACTCACGCGCGATGAATTTGTTGAACCGGCTGATGGTACCCTCCGCGGTCATGTCCTGGTGGACGAACGCCAAATTGTCGTCGTCCAGCACTTTGAAGAAGTCTTCCCATTCGATCGGCCTCAGATCTTCGTCGCCCGCGCCGAAATCGACCCGCAGGATCGCGCCCTTCCCCGGCCCGGCGACGACGGCAGGCCTGCCCTCGCGCGCCTCGATCCAAGCTCGGATCACTTCGTGATTTGAGGTCGTCATAGCCTCGCTCATTGCGGCCTCCTGGTTGACAGTCCCCGCTATCTCAGAGGAACCCGAAGATATCCCGCTTGTTCCCCTTGCGCCCGGTTCGCGAGCCCCGCGGCAATCGAAGATCCACGCGGCGATCCAGACGAAGAAGGCCCGCTGCCTGCATGCGGCAACGGGCCATGGGCCTGATGGGACCCTGGATCGCTAGAGGGAGGGCGATCGGCTTTCGAACCGGCAGGCGGCAGAAATGTTCCGGAGAAAGTTTCACGTTCCAGTGCGTCGGGTGAACATTCAGGATTTGACGACAATCTTCTCGCCCACGGCCGGAGCTTGCGGCAAGCTTCCATGAAAGTGCGCGCTGAATTGCCTGACGCAAGCTTAACCAGTCCTCGCCTAGTTCCCCGACACAGGGATTTTGAAAGGTTGCCGTTTGTCTTGGCGCAAGATGTCCGTGAAATCAGCGCAAACGCCGGAGATTGGTTGAAGCCGCCCCAACTTCGTCATTCTATGGCGGAGCAAGGAGCGAAGCGACGCGGCGCAGACCATAGAATCCATTCCGTGACTTGGAAGCGCCGCCTCGGTGCAGAATTTTGCTCCGTTGCATTCCTTGGCGAAGGTAACGGCATGGATTCCAGGGTCTTCGCGACGGAGCTTCGCTCCTGCTCCGCCCTGGAATGACGATCGCGATGGGCGTTTCGGCCAATCTCCAACGCATGCCACCTGACAACGCAAACAGAGCCGACCGGTCAAAATCCCTGTGCAGTGGCACTAGCCGAAATGATGTTGCCGAACGAGCAGTCGGACGAGATTTCAGCCGGCGGAGCGGGCATGCCCTAGCTTGCGCTATCTTGGAACTTCATCCGATCCTTCCTCTGCCCCGGTCGCTTGAGAACTGTCCGATTCTACCCGCGAGAACGCACGAACCGGCGCTTGCCTCGGTGCCGGGCCGCGAGATTTTCGGCGCCACCATCGCGGCAGGAACTCGGCAATCAGGCTTTGAATTATGCCCTTCATCCGATCGCCTCATGGAAGGTTTGGAGACGAACAACTGCCGGCCATGATGGTTCCGCATGGTCGCGATCAGAACGTCCCAGTCGACAATCAATTCGGGCGGGCTTTGCGCGTCCGCAACGCTATCGCGGCGTCGAGCTTACGCGCCAGTGCCAACATTCGAGACGGTGCATTCTCGTATCTCAGCGCCTCCAACGCGACGCACGTCTCACGCTCCGGCGTCGTGATCTTGGAGGGTTCCTCCTCCGATCTGAGCACTTGACGAACCTTGCGTGTCACGGCCGTTCCCCTAACATGGGTTAATGCCTGCCCCATTAACCCACTGATGGGAAAAAGGTTCCTGTCTCGTCCGTCTGCTGGACCAACGAACTTCCGGTCGGGCGCAGCTGTCCCGAATATCGAAGTCGGCGCAGCCTATCGCCTGCCGAAGCTTATCAGGAAGCTCTCCAGCGCCTCTCGGATCTGCTCAGGCGCCTCGCGGGTCGGAAAATGGCCGACGCCCGGCAGAAGCTCACGTTCGTAGCTTGCCGAGAAATACTCCTCCTTGCCTTCGGAGGAACCCGGCAGAACGACGCGGTCGTCATCGCCATGAAGGACCAGTGTCGGCACCGAGATGACCTGCGCCTCAACCTGCTTGCGCGCGAGCTCAGCGTAGCGCGGATCGGGATCCGCCTCCCCCCAGCGCACGCGATAGGAATGCAGCGTCACGTCCGGCCAGTCCGGATTTTTGAAGGACCTCGCCACACGTTCAAACAGCGCGTCGTCAAACCAGCCTGGCGGGCTCCAGCTGCCCCACTGGAATCGAGCGAAGGAGTGGCCGTGCTGTCGCACGAACTCCTCGCCGCGCTTGGTCGCCATGAACCACTGGTACCAGAAGGCCCTCGTCTGCTCCAAAGGCGGCGTCGGAAGCGAGCCGGGTTGCCATCCCAGCGAAAGCGCCGCGCAGCATCTTATCCTCTGCGGAAAGACGGAGGCGAGCAGGTAGGCGATGCGTGCCCCCCAGTCGTGGCCGACAACCGCGAACCGTTGGAGGCCGATGGCATCGGCAAAGTCGAGCGCGTCCTGCGCCATGGCGGCGATCTCGCCGGAGCGCATCGTTTCGGCGGAGTGGAACACAGTCCCTCCAAACCCGCGCAGCCATGGCGCGAAGGTGCGAAAGCCCGCGGCGTGAAGAAGTGGCGACACGTCCGCAAAAGTGGTCGCATCGTCTGGCCAACCATGAAGGAGCAGCACAGGCGCTCCGTCCTCGGATCCGCCGCTCACATAGGCGACCCGCAGCAGCGGCGTGTCGCAGAAGACAGGCTCTTCCACAGATCCTCCTCAGAGCAGCACATTGCAGTGGCCGCCCAACCTTGTGCAACCGGGTTTGTTCCTTGTGGCCGCCGGCCCGGCCCGATCCGACGAGGGAACCAACCGTGGCGCCGTCGGATGGTCGATGTTCATCTCGGCGGCCGCGGCATCCCGGATCGGGAAAATCCTGGCGGCGATATCAGAGGTTCCGCGCAAAATCTTCGTGGACCCAGGTTACGAGGAATTGGCCTATGGGACGGCCCGCGTTCATTCCTTTACATAGGCGCCGGGCTGACGGCCGCTCCTGGGCTCCTGGGCGCCTTGGCGTCCTTGGAATGCTCCGCGACAGTGGGACCGGCCCCTGAGCTCTTTTCCGTCGCCGTGCTTGGCGTCGGCTGTCGCGGCGGATTGCGGCCCTCAGATTGACGGGTCTTGTCCTCGACCTCGCCCTGCTTTCGGCTGAGGCCCGGATCGACATGGGGTCTTTCATTGCCGGCGGCGTCCTGGGAAAATTCGTCGCTCGGATCCGGATCGGTATTGGCGGGATATTTCGTGGCGCCGGTCTCGCGACGGTTCTGGCTGTTCTTCATGACTCTGTCTCCGGTTGGATGAAAGATAACACCGGCGCGAGAGCGGCGTTCCCAACTGCTGGCCCAACTGCCGGGCAGTCCGTTTCAAGTCCGGTGGAACAAACCTCCAGGCATCCGATTAGGCGCAGACAGTGCAGTTCAGCCGTGCGAGAGGAGCCAGGCATGGACAGGGAAGAACGCATCAGGCAACGCGCCCATGAGATCTGGGAGCGTGAAGGCCGACCGGAGGGCCGTCAGCAGGAACACTGGGATCAAGCCGTCCAGGAGATCGAGTCGGAAGGTTCGGAAGTCGAGCGCGGTCCGGTGGCGCCCGATCCCGCGGTTGGCGCCGGCTCTGACCCCGCCGCCAACAGGCCAGGCGGCTGAAGCACGTCGGCCCGCGGATGCGTCGTATCCTAATTGCGCTCGGCATTCTGGCGATCGTCCTGGTCGCCGTTTGGGTCTGGGCTGACCAAAACGGCCGGCGCCCGAGCGGTGGCGCCCAGCAGCCCTCGCCGCACGCTATCGACCAGAATGGCTGAGAGGACAGCCAGCCTCAGCGCGTCGCCGTGTTGCCGGGCTCATGCCGCCTCGCCTTGTCAGGCACCAGCCGGCCCGAGTTGGCGCGCAGGCCTCTGAAGAACTCCTCCACATAGGGCAGCAGCTCGAACAGCACGATCACGATCATCACGGCGGCAATGTATATCACCGGCAGTTGCTGTTCTTTCCAGGTTAAATCGAAGCGAGCCCTTTCCGTTCCGGCGCCGAACAGCGCCAGGAATTGGCCCCAATGCAGCGCCACCACGATGACCAGCCCCATCAGCGGAATCATTTCCAGAAAGCTGTGCACGTGCTGCTCGACGGGGCTCACCGTGCGAGCCGTGGTCGCATAGCGCACGTCCCATATCGCCGTCGCTTCGTGAACGAAGAAGGTGACGATCATCACGGCGATGACCAGGGCGTTCACCTCCAGGAACATTGCCGCAAGCAGCGGGATTCCAACCTCGGCGAACATCAGCAAGTGAATGAGCGATTCCTTCGCACCGGTCGTCGATTCGATATGGGTGGCGCGATGGCAGAGCCAGTCGGCAAAGCCCGCAACCAGCCAGACCGGCAGGATGAAGTACATCAGGATGAGGACCATGGGATCGGCCAGCACGCCGCAACTCCCTATCTGCCGCCGTTCGCGTCGCGCCTGAACTTTGCAGCCTCGCGATCGAGCACGCTCGGCTCGTTGGCGTATTTCAGGATCAGCGCCAGCGCCGACCCGCTTGGAATTCTCGTTCTTTCCGCAAGGTCGCGGACACAGTCGGCATTCTGGCGCTCACTGTCTTCCCTGGAAGCTTCGCCGTGCGGCGTCATGGGTCGTGGTACCCGGCCGACTCCCGCTGGTGTCGAACCGCCGGCCGGCGGAATGGTTCCATACCTGTCGGATCCGGCGCAGCGAACCGCCGGAACGGTTCACCCGTCGCCGCGTTCTACCAGTTGGCTTCCCTGCGACCTCATGAATACACGCGCCGGTATCGACGCGGCATGCCCCGTGACTGAGGTCTCACCAACGTCAGAATATGAATTAAGGAGCTTCGTGTGCGAAACCTCAGGGGACTTCACCTCTTGATCGCGGAGGACGAGTGGCTGCTGGCCAGCGATCTGGCGACCTTCTTCGCTGGGATGGGCGCTATCATCCTCGGGCCGGCGGCGACAGTGGAGCAGGCCGGGCGACATGCAAAGGCGGCGGACGCAGCGATTCTGGATGTGAACCTGCATGGCCGCCTCGTCTTCCCGGTCGCGGACGAATTGATGCGGCGCAACGTGCCCTTCGTCTTTTTCAGCGGTTATGACGAGATCGCCATCCCCGAGCGTTTGCGTTTCGCGAGCAGCCTGAGCAAGTCCTCGAACGGCGCGGTCGTGGTCGATGCGCTGTTCCCGCCGGAACCCTTTGCGGAGCCAGTGACCGTCGCGCAGCCGGCGCCCGCGGTGGAGGACGTCGTTGCGCTGCTCCCCAAGCTCCGGCTCACCGCGCGTCTGCTGCTGGACGATGCCGGCGCTTCCGACCGCCTTGTCGAGCACACTTTGGAGCAGGCGCTTGAAGATATCGACAAAAGGCCCGAGGGGTCATCGATCGCCGAATGGCTGAACGCCATCATGCGCAAGATAGCGCGGCTGCGCGGAGCTTGCCTGCTGCACTAATCGCAGGCAGCCGAGCCGCCGGCGACCTGCGCTCGCCTGGCGACCAGCATTCTCAATGCGTCAGGCGACTTCTGAGCCAGGCAATGATCCGGTTGCCTTTTACGATCCGACGGACCCGCGCGGCAGCCCAGCTGGCCTGCATCGTCGCGCCGGCATGGCAGCTGCACACGACATCATGCAATTGCCAATCGGACAATTCGAAAAAGCGCTTCGCCTCGCCGTAGGTGTCGGACTGCAAACCGGCCGCGCGCAGCAACGGATCATCGAAAGCAACCGCGAGCGGCGATCCGTCCGCCCGCACCTGTTCGCGAACCTCGGGATCGACATATTCAGTGCCCGTCAGCGCGGAGAGACACCGAAGCGGATTGCGGTCCAGCAGTTCCGCCCACCGCTCGATCCGCTGCGTTCTCGTGGCAAGGGGGATCAATCCAAGCCGGTCGACGACTGCCACCGATTGAAGTTCATATGAGGTCTGATGCTTCATTGCTGTCTCCTGTGGTTTTGGCGGCGACATCTGTACAGCGGCGCGGCAGACCTGCCGGGCCTGAAGCCCGCGCTTGCGAGGGACAGGCGCAGACCGATCAGCTGTTGCCCACCGATCTTCGACAAACGCCTGGCGTGGCGTCTGAAGCGAACCCGAACTGCCAGTCATCCCCTATGTTCCCGCCATCCTTCGCGACGAGCCTGGCCGGCAGCAAACGGAACTTCGTGCAGGTTGCAGGGTTAAACATCTGACCTGTCGCTGAACCGCGATGATGCCGTCACCCAACGGAACACTTCTTACAGCCCATTACAGCCCAGTTTGGAGGCTCGTAGCGGAATGGCCCGTTCCAAAGGTCTATCCAACCGCCATAACATCATCGTCATCGGCGCGTCGGCCGGCGGAATCGAGCCGTTGAAGCAGATCGTCGCCAACCTTCCGGCCGATCTGCCGGCGACCATCTTCGTCGTGTTGCATATCGGCCAGGTCAGCTGCCTGCCGGAGATCCTGGACCGCGCGGGCACGCTCGAAACGCAGTCGGCAACGAACGGCGAAGAGTTCAGGACCGGCTGCATCTATGTCGCGCCGCCCGGCTTCCATCTTCTCCTTCACGATGATCACATGATGCTGCGACGCGGCCCGCGCGAGAATCTTGCCCGGCCGGCCATCGACCCCTTGTTCCGCTCGGCGGCGCTGAGCTACGGCGCGAGTGTCATCGGGGTTCTGCTGTCGGGCGCGCTTTCCGACGGCACCGCCGGGTTGAGGGCCGTCAAGTCCGTCGGCGGGCTGGCAGTCGTCCAGCACCCCAAGGACGCGCTGGTGCCGGCGATGATTGAAAGCGCGCTGCGCTATGTCGAGGTCGACCACTGCCTGCCCGCTGCCGAGCTCGGCCCTTTGCTGGCAAAACTTGCGGTCGAGCCGGCCGGAGAATCCTTTCCTCCCCCGCCGGCAGTTAGATTGGAAGCGGCTATTGCCGCGCAGGAGCATTCGACGATGCAGGAAGCGGATCGACTTGGCGAATTGTCGGTGTTTACATGCCCGGAATGTCACGGGCCGTTGTGGGAGATCGAAGACGGTGACATGCTGCGCTATCGGTGCCATACCGGGCATGCCTTCACCGCCGACGCGGTGATGGAGGTGCAGGCGCAGGAGGCCGACGAGATCCTGTGGAGCCTGCTTCGCTCGCATCAGCAGCGGGCAGCGTTTGCCAAGCGGATGGCAGAGCGGGAGCGGGTGAAGCTCCGCTCCGGACTCGCCGCCGAAATGGGCAGGCGGGCGAAGGAATATGAGGCGGATGCCGCTGTGATCGAACGCATCCTCGAAAGCAGGCGGGTTCAGGCAAGGGATAATGGCGAAGTCAGCGCGGAAGGCAAGTACTCACAAGGCAAGGGTTAGTTCGCGCGACGACGAAAAACAGCCGGCGTCCTTCCCCATTGTCGGCATCGGCGCATCGGCGGGTGGCATCGCGGCATTGCGGAGCTTTTTTCCCGAGGTGCCCGCCGACAGCGGCTTCGCCTATGTCGTCATCCAGCATCTCGACGCCGAGCATGAAAGCGCGCTTGCCAGCATCATCCAGCGCTCAACCGCGATCGAAACGCAAACAGTCGCCGAGAGCGTCGAGGTCAAACCCGACAACATCTATGTGATCCCGCCAGGTGTTTCGGTGAGGATTGAAAAGCGGCACTTTCACTTGGTCAAAATCGCGGCCGCGCGCGACAGACGGGCGCCGATCGACGATTTCTTCATCTCGCTTGCGCAGGAGCAGGCCGAGAACGCCGCCGGGATCATTCTTTCCGGAACCGGCAGCGACGGCACTGTCGGCTTGAGGGCCATCAAGGAGCGCGGCGGACTGACGCTTGCGCAAGAGAGCGCCGAATATGACGGCATGATGCGCAGCGCCGTCCAGAGCGGCCTGGTCGACATGGTGCTGCCCGCGGATGAGATGGCCGGCAAGCTGGTCAGCTATTTCACCCACGCGAGCCGCACCGAGACCGAGCGGGACCGGCGCAAGCGCGAAGTGACCGAACAGCTTTCCCGCATCGCCGCCCTGCTTCGCTCGCGCACAGGCCATGATTTCAGCGGCTATAAGGACAACACCATTTTGCGGCGCATCCAGCGCCGCATGCTGGTGCTGCAGATCGACGATCCCACCGTCTTCTACGAGCGACTACGCGAGGACCCGCAGCAGGTCGATCTTTTGTTCCAGGACCTGCTGATCGGCGTCACCAGCTTCTTCCGCGACCCGCAGGCTTTCGACGCTCTCGAGCGTGTGGTCATTCCCCGGCTGTTCGAGAACCGCAAGCCCAGCGAGACGATCAGGGTATGGGTGCCGGGCTGCGCCACCGGCGAGGAAGCCTATTCGATCGCCATGCTCTTGAAGGAGAACGCGCCGCGCGGCGCCGCCTCGCCCAACTTGCAGATCTTCGCCACCGACATCGACGAGCGCGCGCTGGAAGTAGCGCGCGCCGGCCGCTACTCGGCGACGATCGCGCCGGACATAACGCCGAAGCGGCTGAAGGAGTTCTTCTCGCGCGAGGACGGCACGTACCGCATTTCCGCCGACCTGCGGGAGACCTGCCTGTTTTCGGCGCACAATCTCTTGCGCGATCCGCCCTTTTCCAAGCTCGACCTGATCGCGTGCCGCAACCTTTTGATCTATATGGGCCCGGAACTGCAGGAAAAGATCGTCCCGATCTTTCACTACGCATTGCGCAACAACGGCTATCTCCTTCTCGGTTCCTCGGAGAACGTCACGCGCCATCCGCAGCTGTTCTCGACGGTTGACAAGACAAGCCGCATCTTCCAGAGGCGCAACGGGGCCACCGCACATCGGTTGCCGGAATTCCCGCTCGTTACCGCGGCGAGATCGACGGATCCAAGTGCGCGCCGGCGGGCAACGGCCGGAACCCTGCAGGAAATCGCAGAGCGTTTGCTCGTCGAGCGCTATTCGCCGGCCTATGTGATCGTGAATGCCGCCGGCGAGATGATGCACAGCTCAGGCGGCACGGGCAAATATCTGGAGCTCGCTGCCGGCGCCCCCACCCACAACGTCTTTTCCATGGCGCGTCGCGGGTTGCGCATGGATCTAAGGGCCGCTCTCCACAAGGCCGTAAGCACCGGACAGGTGGCGGTCCAGAACAATATCAGCATCGGTACCAATGGCGGGCGTCAGACGATCAGCCTGGCTGTGCAGCCGCTGCCGGGCGATGGTTCTTCCGACCCGCTCTTTATGCTGGTCTTCCGGGATGTCGGCGGGATCAAGCCGGAAGCCGAGGACGAGGCCGTCCACACAACCGACGATGTCGAAAGCGCCAATGTCAGTCAGCTCGAAAGGGAGCTGAGGGAAACCAAGGAGCGCCTGCAGATTACGACGGAGGAGCTCGAATCCTCCAATGAAGAGCTGAAATCCTCGAACGAGGAGCTTTCCTCGATCAACGAGGAGCTGCAGTCGTCCAACGAGGAACTGGAAACCTCGAAAGAGGAACTCCAGTCGATCAACGAGGAGTTGCACACCGTCAATGCCGAGCTCAGTCTGCGCGTCGACGAGCTCACCCGCGCCAACAACGACATGGCGAACCTGCTCGAAAGCACGCAGATCGCCACCATCTTCCTCGACCGCGACCTCTGCATCAAGAACTTCACACCGACCGCGCGCGACCTGTTCCGGCTGGTGGAAAGCGATGTCGGACGACCGCTGGCGCATGTCCGTCCGCGCTTCACGGCCGACGGCTTGCAGGCCGACATGGAACACGTGCTGCAAAGGCTTGGCACGATCGAGCGGCAGGTCGAGGGCATGGACAACGGCCAGAGCTATATCATGAGGGTGCTGCCCTACCGGACAGTCGACAATATCATAGCGGGCATTGTCGTCACCTTCGTCGACGTCACCCAGATCACGCAGGCCGAGAAAAGGATCGGCGCACTCTCGCATGACCTGCGCAACCGCGTCGAAAGCCTGGGAGCCCTGCTCGACCTCGTGCCGATCGGCATCTTCATCGCAGAGGATGGCGCCGGCGTCGAGATCCGCGCCAACCGGCGCGCGGCGGAGCTATTGGGTCGGCCCGCTACCGGCACCAAGCCGATATCCGTGCCCGCAATCCTGCCGCTGACGCTCAATGGAACCAAGGTGGGCACCGATGACCAGCCACTGCTCAAGACAATGCGCACCGGCAGGGCAATTCCCGGCTATGAAGCGAGTATCCAGCATGAAGACGGTACCGCTATCGACGTCATGATGTCGGCCAACCCGCTGTTCGACGAAAAGGGCAAGGTCCGCGGCGCCATCGCGGCGCTGGTCGACATATCCAGCCACAAGGAGGCCGAGCGCAGCCAGGAAAGGCTGCTGCACGAATTGCAGCACCGCGTGAAGAATATCCTGGCCACGGTCACCGCGCTGACGTCCCGCATGGTTCGTACATCCAGTTCGATGAGCGATTTTTCCACGTCCTTCCAGCAGCGGCTGCAGGCAATGGGTCGAACGCACGACGTGCTGTCTTCCTACAACTGGACAGATGCCGATCTCGAGCAGTTGCTGCGGGCAGTCTTGTCGCCTTACAGCAGCAAGGAGCGCCAGAATATCATCATCCTCGGAAGGCCTTTGCAGCTAGGCGCGAGCGCGGCCGCGACACTCGGCATGGTGTTCTTCGAGCTTGCCAGCAATGCCGCGAAATACGGAGCCCTATCGACAGAGGACGGTCGCGTCGAAGTAGCCTGGAACACCGACAAACCGGGCATTCTGTCAATCCGCTGGAGGGAAATCGACGGACCTGTCGTCGAAGAACCGCCAAGGCGGAATTTCGGAACGAGCTTCATCCAGCAAAGTTTGGAGTACGAGCTGGGAGGGAAGGTCGATCTGAGGTTCGAACGCTCCGGACTTGAATGCGACATAGAAATTCCGCTGGCGTCGGGCACAGGTCGCTGACATTTGCCGCTGAGCGATGAGGAGTGGACACAACATGCTCTTGTCCGGCCTGAATGTCCTCGTGGTCGAGGACGTATTTATGCTTGCGGAGGACCTCACCGACCAGTTGACCCAAGCAGGATGCACAGTGATCGGCCCGGCACCGACGGTCAGACAGGCGCTTGCACAAATCGAGGGCGTTGCTCTAGACGGAGCCGTGCTGGATGTGAACCTTCGAGGCGAGCAAAGCTTTCCCCTGGCCGAACATCTCACGCTCGGCGGTGTCCCTTTCATTTTCCTCACCGGCTACGACAGCGTGACCGTCTTTCCCGACCGGTTTCGCGATAAGCCCAAGCTGTCGAAGCCGGTCGATTACAACCTGTTGATCGAAGCGGTGTCGCGGTTCCGCAAGAGCGATGCGCCGGACTGAGAAAGCCTCATCTACGACATGGTGCGATCGCCTACCAACCGGCTCGCAAGTTCGACCAGATGCCGGATCGGCGCAGGCTTCGGCAGAAAAGGCGCGCCATGGAAGACAGGCGACTGGAAGGCCGGATCGTAGCCCGAATGGACGACGAAAGGCACACCCGCTTCCTTGAGGCGAGCGGCGGCGGCCCCCCGTTGGCCGTCGAGCAATTGGATGTCGATGATGGCCAGATCGGGCTGGTTGTCGTCCAGCCAGGTCGCGGCTGCCCGTTCCGAGGCCACGCAGGCCACCTCGAAGCCGAGCGCTTTTAAGCCATCCGCCACATCGCAAGCGATCAGATATTCGTCTTCAATGATCAGTGCCAGGGGCGCTTGCATGACGATCTCCTCTGGCACGCTTACGTCCTCCTGGCAAACGGCTTGTTGTACTCCGCCGGCCAGGGAAGCGCACGACATTTCGCCCGCAAACGGCTGCGCGACTGCCGATTGGATTCGGGCCGGCTTGGTCCAAGCCTGCGTCCTCGCCCCGGCTGAGTTGGATCACGTCGAGGTTTGACAAGGCCGCGCGGGCCTCGAACAGGCGAAGAAATTCCGGCCTCAGCCCATCGCCCCGTGCGGCGGCAATCGCGTGCAGGGGCATAAAGGTCTTTATCGTCCGATCCTTCACAGACTTGCCTCCATCACAATGCGGCGACGGACTTTTCCTGCCTTGCCTCATCGAAAGCGACCGACAAGATTACGTCGCCGTCGCCGTCGCCGCCGCGAACCCGAACCGCCCAGCGCTCCCGCCGAGCTTCGTCTCCGTATCGAGGATACAAAGCTCCCCTGCTCCCGAAAGTTCCGCCCGAGTTCAACAATCGACTTGGATAGCCGCGCCTGGCATCCCGCAACGCTCGCGATGAACTCGAAGGCAGCGCCCTGATCGATATCCGTCTTAGTGGCGCGGTTGGAACAGCGGGGCCGGAAGCAGGTTTGGAAACAAAAGAGGCGCCGAATGTCACCCAACCAACGCACGCCCGCCGAAGCCCGCGGCGAAATCCAGGCCGGCAGGACGCAGGACAAGACCCCTGGGTTCGACCCTGCGGCGGCACCGCAGGAAACGGATGCCAAGGCCGGCAATGTCCCGACTTCCGCCAAGCCGGTCGAGCCGCACAAACCGAGCTTCACCAACCAGGCAAGCTTTGCCAACGCGATGCGGCCGCCAGAGAACGCGCCCGGCCTGCAGCCGCGCAGGAACGGCCCGGTGTTGGTGATCGTGGCGCTGGTCATCCTGGCCGCGGTTGTGTTTCTGCTCGCCGCGATCTTCCGCCAGGTATGAAAGGAACATCGTCCCCCGTCCCAGGTTTGATAGCGCAAGGAGGTAATTGCGATGCCGCGCTTGAGAAGTTTGTTTCGTCATCTATGGCGCTGGAAAGCACAGCCGACCACGGACCCGTCTCCGGTGGACGCCATCGTGCGGCTGCTCCGCGACGCCGAAAAGCAAGGCAGATCCCGGCGTTCGGGATAATGGCTGAAAGCGTCCCTCGGCTAGCGTCTCCGGCAGTCGCCGGAGTCAGTCCTCGTCATAGATATGCTCGTGGATGATGCCGAGGATCTGCAGCTTCACCGTTTCGCGGGCCTCCGGCCGCACGAAGGGCATTAGAAGGTCGACCGTCTCCTCCACCCGCCGTGGCAGGTCGGCGCTCGGGTCGCTCAAATAACTGCCATGGGCGTACAGGTTTTCGGTCAGCTTCTTGTTCAGGTCGGAAAAGAGTCCCATAGCCATTGCTCCTTGCTGATCCAACAGCCGGAGCGCCTACGCGGTTCCCTCTGCCGACGCCATTCGCGAAAACCCTGCGCCGGGGATGGCTACAGCCTGACCCCTGCCGCGCGCCGCAGGGCCGCCTCCCCCACGGCGCCATGACGCCAGGTTTTCGGCCTCTCAACCTTTCTGGCTGCGCTCGACGAATTTGTTGAAGCGGCTCGTTCCACCGCTGCCGGCTTCATCCTGATGCAGGAAGGCGAGATCGTTCTCGTCGAAGATGCGGAAGAATTCGTCCCATTCGATCGGCTCGAGCGTGTCTTCGGGCTCGCCGAAATCGATGCGCAGAATGCCGCCCTTGCCTTTCGTGCGAACGACAGCCGGCTGGCCATTCCGTTCTTCTACCCACTTGCGGATTTCGTCGTGGTTGGTGGTCGTCTTGGCCTCGGACATGGACTTTTCCTTTCTGCAGCGGGGGCCGATGAGCGGTCCTAACGGCAGCCAACAGGCAATGTTCCAGATGGTGGAACGGCTCCCTGTCGAAGCTGCGGCACCGCCTGCGACGGGAACTTTGTTGAAGCAGGGAACAAACCTTTTGCCGCGCAGTTCGGGGCGCCGAAGCAAAGTCCGCAAGGGAGTCATCGTGAAACGTGTATTGGTTACGGGAGGTTGCGGCTTCATTGGCCGCCACGTCGCTCAGGAACTCACCGACCATGGCTATCAGGTGCGCCTGCTCGATGCGCTTGTCGATCAGGTGCACGGCGCCGAAGCCATCAACCTCCCTGCGGGGGCCGAACTGATCAAGGGCGACGTGCGCGACCCCGACGCTGTCGCCGAAGCCGTTTCCGACGTCGGTGCCGTCATCCATCTGGCGGCCGAGGTAGGCGTCGGCCAGTCCATGTACGAGATCGCCCGCTATGTCGGCGCGAACGATCTCGGCACCGCGGTGCTGCTAGAGGCGTTGATCAAGCGTCCGGTCGAGCGGATCGTCGTGGCGTCCTCCATGAGCATCTATGGCGAAGGCCTCTATCAGACTCCGGACGGCGAGCGGATCGACAATGCGCGCCGAAAGCCTGCCGATATAAGGGAGGGCCGCTGGGATTTGGTATCGGCGACCGGCCAAACACTGTCGCCTCTTCCGACAGACGAGGAGAAGCGGCCCGATCTCGCCTCGATCTACGCGCTGACCAAATATGCGCAGGAACGCGCGGTGCTGATCTTCGGCCAGGCCTACGGCGTCGATGCCGTTGCACTGCGCCTGTTCAACGTGTTCGGCGTCGGGCAGGCGCTTTCCAATCCCTATACCGGGGTCCTCGCCAATTTCGCTTCACGCCTCGCCAATGGCAAACAGCCGACAATCTTCGAGGACGGCGAGCAGAAGCGCGATTTCGTCCATGTGCGCGATGTCGCCACCGCGTTCCGCCTGGCGCTGGAGCAACGCCAGGCAGCCGGCCACGCCATCAACATCGGCAGCGGCCGCGCCTATTCGATCAGCGAGGTGGCCCGGCTGCTTGCCAAGGCCATGGGCGTTCCGAAGCGCCCCGCCGAAATTCTCGGCAAGGCGCGCTCCGGCGATATACGCAACTGCTTCGCCGACATTGCCAAGGCGCGCGAATTGCTCGGCTTTGAGCCGAAGCATCGACTGGAAGATTCGCTCGGCGAATTCGCGGCATGGGTCCGCAACAGCGTCGTTATCGACCGCGGCGCCGACATGCGGCGCGAGCTGGAAGAGCGGGGATTGGTCTCATGACCCAGGGCCACCGCCATTCGCGCAAGGCACCGATAGCCGTCATTGGCGGCAGCGGCTTCATCGGCTCCAACCTGGCCGACAGCCTGCTATCCGATGGCGAGGCCGTGCTGGTCGTCGACAATCTCGGTCGCCCAGGCGTCGAGCAGAATCTCGACTGGCTGGCGCAAAAGCATGGCGACCGGCTGAGCGCCAAAATCGTCGACATACGCGATGCCGGCGCACTGGCAGCGGCGCTGGCGCCGGCAAAGGCGATCTTTCACCTCGCCGCCCAGACCGCCGTGACGACCAGCCTGACCGATCCCGCGCAGGATTTCGACATCAACCTCAAAGGCACGTTCAACGTGCTGGAGACCGCTCGCAGCACCGGCGCCCCGGTAGTCTTCGCCAGCACCAACAAGGTCTATGGCAGCCTGCCCCAGATCGCGGTGCGGCAAGCCGACGATCGCTACGAGCCGCTCGACGAGAAGGTGCGCGCGAGCGGGGTCGATGAGAAGGTAGGCCTTGATTTCTGCACGCCCTATGGCTGCTCGAAGGGCGCGGCCGATCAGTATGTGCTCGACTACTCCAAATCCTACGGACTGCCGACAGCGGTGCTGCGCATGAGCTGCATCTACGGGCCGCGCCAGTTCGGTACCGAAGACCAGGGCTGGGTCGCGCATTTTCTTCTCAGCGTCTTGTCCGGCCGGCCGATTACCGTTTACGGCGACGGCAGGCAGGTGCGCGACATCCTGCATGTGTCCGACGCCGTAGCCGCCTATCGCGGCGTGTTGGCCAAGATTGACGACCTCAAGGGCCAGGCGTTCAACCTGGGCGGCGGCCCGAGCAATGCGGTCAGCCTGCGCGTGCTGCTGGCGGAGATCGCCGACATGACGGGCAGCGACGTCGCGCTTCGCCACGACCGCGAGCGCGTTGGCGACCAACCCTTCTTCGTCGCCGACACGCGCAAGCTGCAAGCAGCGATCGGCTGGCAGGCGCGTGTCCCATGGCGCGAAGGCGTCTGCGATCTCGCCAGCTGGCTGCTGCGGCACCGGCTCCAACCGCACCCCGAAGCCACGAGGTACGTCGCATGAAGGTAGCCCTGGTCAATCCTCATTGGACATACGAGCACAGCATCTATTTCGGCTGCCGCCAGCCGCATCTGCCGCTGGAGCTCGGCTACTCGAAGGCGATGCTGGAAGCCGAAGGGCACGACGTGCTGATGCTGGACGGCTTGCTGCAAGGGCTGGACAACGCCGCCCTTGCGGAAAGCGTTGCGGCTTTCGCACCGGACATGACCGTCGTGACAACCGCGCCGACCTATCTGTTCTGGCGCTGCGCGCCGCCCGAGCTGCGCGTGCCGGCGGAATTCCTCAATCATCTCGCCGGGCGCGGCGGACGCACGGTGGCGGTCGGACCGCATGGCTCGGCGACGCCGGCGCCGAGCCTGCGCAAGCTCGGCGTCGATGTCGTCGTGCGCGGTGAATGCGAGGAGGTCGTGACGGAGCTTGCACGGCAAAGCGACTGGAGCAAGGTTGCGCATACGGCCCGGCTCCAGGACGACTTTCCAGTGTGCAATGGCGGGGTGCATGCCAGTCCGTTCGTCGATCATCCTGCGCTCGCCTGGCCGTCCGACTGGATCGCCGCGCATGGCCACCACCACCACAGGTTCGATGCCCACCAGAAGGGCGCCGGCGCCGAGGTGGAAGCGTCGCGCGGCTGCCCCTACAATTGCAGCTTCTGCGCCAAGATCGATTTCCGCGATGCGTACCGGCGCAGGAAGCACGATGCCGTCATGGCCGAGATCGACGGTTTGATCGCCCAAGGGGTCGGCTACATCTATTTCATCGATGAAATCTTCCTGCCGCAGAAGGCGTTGCTGGAAGCGCTGGTCGACCGCGATATCCAGTTCGGTGTCCAGACCCGCATCGACCTGTGGAAGCCGGACCTGCTCAAGCTGCTCGGCGAGGCCGGCTGCGTCTCGATCGAAGCCGGCCTTGAAAGCCTGACCGTCGAGGGCCGTGCGATGCTCGCCAAGCGATGCCGGCTCGGCACGGAGGACCTGGCCGCGCTTTTGGTCGATGCCCGTCGCCATGTGCCTTTCGTTCAGGCCAATCTGATCGGCGTGGTCGAGGACGACCCGGCGCTGGTGGACCATTGGCGCAAGCACCTCATCGATCACGGCGTCTGGGCGAACGAGCCCGTGCCGCTCTATCCCTATCCGAGCTCGCCCAGCTACCGCGAACTCTGGGGCGAACCCGACGATATTGCCTGGGAGCGAGCGCATGAGCACTACCTCGCCTCCTTCCGATCCTTCAGCGACATCCAGGACCAGCGTCCGCATGCGCTGGGTGAGTTGGAGTCCTCATGCTGCAATCACTGACCCATCGTCCGCGGCGCATTCTGATGACGACCGACGCCGTCGGCGGAGTCTGGCGCTATTCGCTCGATCTGGCGCGAGAGCTGGCGGCCAGCGGCGACAGCATCGTGCTTGCCGGGCTGGGACCCGAACCTTCCCCCGAACAGGCCCGGGAGGCGCGCTCCTTCGCCACGCTGGTTTGGCTGAAATGCCCGCCGGACTGGATGACGCGCGACACGAAAGATCTCGACCGGTTGCCCAGCGAATTGCAGGAGCTTGCGTCGGACTATGCAATCAATCTCATACACCTCAATGCGCCGGCGCAGGCAGCCGGTCTCGAGCTGATTTGTCCAATCGTCGCGGTATCGCATTCCTGCGTGGTCACATGGCTGCATGCAGTGCGGGCGCAAGCGCCCGAGGGCGATTGGGCTTGGCAACGAGAGCGCAACCGGGCGGGATTCGACC
Organism: Mesorhizobium sp. B2-7-2; assembly: GCF_006440775.1. Taxonomy (GTDB): domain Bacteria; phylum Pseudomonadota; class Alphaproteobacteria; order Rhizobiales; family Rhizobiaceae; genus Mesorhizobium. The sequence continues at coordinate 67,846 of NZ_VFTZ01000016.1, forward strand.
GCGCCGAAGCCATTGTCGCGCCGAGCCGAAGCCATGCCGCCATGCTCGGAGCCTGCTACGGCCCGATCGCGGGCTTGAGCGTCGTCCACAATGGCGCGCTCCCCGGCCCGGCAGGCGCGCATCGCGAGTCCTTCGTTCTCGCTGCCGCCCGCTGGTGGGATGAGGGTAAAAACGGGTTGGCGCTCGATGCCGCGGCGGCCTTGTGTGGCCCTCCCGTTTTCGCCGCAGGCGAAACGGAAGGCCCGGACGGACAGCGCCTGTTCTTCGACAATTGCATCTCGCTCGGCTCGATCAGCCATTCAGAGGTTCGGCAATTGATGGCGCGGGCCAGCATGTTTGTCTCGCCGTCCATCTACGAGCCTTTCGGGCTGGCCGCTCTGGAGGCAGCCTCTGCGGGCACTCCCCTGGTGCTGGCGGACATCGCGACCTACCGCGAGATCTGGGACGGAGCAGCGACGTTCTTCGACGCGCGCGATCCCCACGCGCTTGCCGGCTGCATCGCCAGGCTCTCGCGTGACGAAAGCTTGCGGCGCCATTTCGGTCAGCGCGCCGCCCGAAGGGCGCGCAAATTCTCGCTCAGCGCCCAGACGGCGCGGATGCGAGAGGTCTACGATCGGGCGGCGACGGCCATGGCAGGGCTTTGACCATGCGCTTCCTGTTCTACACCCACTCCGCCGTTTCCGACTGGAATCACGGCAACGCGCATTTCCAGCGCGGCATCATGCGCGAGCTCGTCGCGCGCGGACATGAGGCGGTCGCGCTGGAACCCGCCGACGGCTGGAGCCGATCGAATCTGCTTGCCGAGCAAGGCCCTTTCGCTGTCGAGCGCTTCCGCAAGGATTTCCCGGAGCTGATGGCGCTGACCTATGGCCCCGGCTTCGCGCACGAAGCCTGGCTCGCCGGCGCGGATGTCGTGATCGTGCACGAATGGACGGACAAGGACCTTGTCGCGCGCATCGGACAGGCGCGAGCCTATGGCAATTTCACGCTCCTGTTCCACGACACCCATCATCGCGCCGTATCGGCGACGCAGGCGATAGCGGCACTTCAGCTGGAGCACTATGACGGGGTGCTGGTCTTCGGCGAGGTGCTGCGCGAGAGCTATCTTCGCGCCGGCTGGGGCAAACGGGTCTTCACCTGGCATGAGGCGGCGGACGACCGGCTGTTCAAGCCGTGCCCGGATGTCGACCCCGTCTCCGACCTCGTCTGGATCGGCAATTGGGGCGACGACGAACGCAGCGCCGAGATCGCCGAGTTCCTGATCGAGCCGGCGAGCGCTCTCGCGCTGTCGGGAACCGTGCACGGCGTGCGCTATCCGACCGACGCCCGAGCCGCGCTGGCCGAGGCTGGGCTGCGCTGTGATGGCTGGATTGCCAACGCCGACGTGCCGAAGAGCTTCGCCCGGCATCGCGTCACCATGCACATCCCCCGCCGGCCTTATCGGGAGAGCCTGCCCGGCATTCCGACCATACGCATGTTCGAGGCGATGGCCTGCGGCATTCCGCTGGTCTCGGCGCCATGGTCGGATGTCGAAGGACTTTTCCGTGCCGGCACGGATTTCCTGTTCGCCCGGAACGGCGCCGAGATGCGGGGTCACCTTCGCGACGTGCTGAACGACAGCCAGCGTGCGGAGGCGCTGGCCGCGTCCGGCCGGGAAACCATCCTTGCGCGCCACACATGCCGGCACCGCGTCGACGAGTTGTTCGACATCCTCGCCGCATGCGGCAATCGCGAGGTCGCTGAAATCAAACCTGCAAGGGAGGCCGTCGCATGAAGATCGCCTTTTACGGATCGAGCCTTCTGTCGTCCTACTGGAACGGCGCGGCCACCTATTATCGGGGCTTGCTTAAGGCGTTGTCGAAGCGCGGCTATGACATCGTCTTCTATGAGCCCGATGTCTACGATCGCCAGAAGCATCGCGATATCGAGGCGCCGGACTGGTGCAGCGTCGTCGTCTACGAGCCGACAGCGCATGCGCTGATGCAGGTCGCCTCGCGCGCCGCGCAGGCAGACGTCGTGGTCAAGGCAGGCGGCGTCGGCTTCGAGGACGAGGCGCTGCTGCATGCGGTTCTCGACAACGCTCGCCCAGATGCGCTGACCGTGTTCTGGGACGTCGACGCGCCGGCGACCCTAAGCGAGCTGCGCAATCATGCCGAACATCCGCTGCATGAGGCGTTGAAGAGGATCGGCCTTGTGCTGACCTATGGCGGCGGCGATCCTGTGGTTTGGGACTATCGCGCGCTCGGCGCCGCGGAATGCGTGCCGATCTACAACGCGCTCGATCCTGAGACACATCATCCGGTCGCCGCAAATCCGCGCTTTGCCTGCGACCTGGCTTTCCTCGGCAATCGGCTGCCCGACCGCGAGGCGCGCGTCGACGCCTTCTTCCTCGATCCGGCCCGTGTGCTTGGCAGCCAACGCTTCCTGCTCGGTGGATCCGGCTGGGGCGACAAGCCCTTGCCGGCGAACGTTTCGTGGCTCGGCCATGTCGGTACGCGCGATCACAGCGCCTTCAACGTGACGCCGAAGGCGGTGCTCAACATCAGCCGCGACAGCATGGCGGCCAACGGGTTCTCGCCCGCGACACGCGTCTTCGAAGCGGCGGGCGCGGGCGCATGCCTGATCACAGATGCCTGGCTCGGCGTCGAGTTGTTCCTGACCCCAGGCGAAGAGATCCTGGTCGCGCGCGACGGTGCCGACGTCGCCGAGATCGTGCGCACGCTGACGCCGAAACGAGCGAACGCGATCGGCGCCGCAGCGCTGCGGCGCGTTCTGGCCGAGCATACCTACACGCTGAGAGCCCGGCTGGTGGACGACATCTTCAAGGCGCATTTCGAGCGCCGGGCAGTGGAGGCCGCGGAATGACGAAACCGCTCGACATCGTTTTCCTCGGACTTTCGTTATCCTCATCCTGGGGCAACGGCCACGCGACGACTTTCCGGGGGCTGCTGCGCGCGCTCAACGAGCTCGGCCATCGCGTCACCTTCCTCGAACGCGACGTGCCCTGGTACGCGCATCACCGGGACCTGCGCGACCCCGATTTCTGCGACTTGCGCTACTACCAGACAGTCTCCGAGCTGCCCCGCAATCACCGGCAGGAGTTGCAGCGGGCCGACGCGGTGGTGATAGGCTCCTTCGTGCCGGAAGGCAGGGCCATCATCGACGACCTCGCTTCGCTGTGCACTGGACAGTTCTGCTTTTACGACATCGACACGCCAGTGACGCTGGCGCGGGTTGCCCAGGACGATTGCGATTACCTTGCCCGCAGGCAGATACCCTATTTCGACGTCTACTTCTCCTTCACCGGCGGGCCGACGTTGCAGCGCCTCAAATCGGAGTTCGGCGCCCGCCGAACAGAGCCGCTCTACTGCTCGGTCGATCCAAAGCGACACCATCGCACCAGAGACGCGATCGAATGGGATCTCGGCTATCTTGGAACATACAGCGCCGACCGGCAGCTCGCCCTCGAAACGCTGCTGCTGGAGCCGGCGCGGCGCCTGCCGGAGCGCCGCTTCGTCGTCGCCGGCTCGCAATATCCGTCCGATATCGCCTGGCCGGACAATGTCGAGCGGATCGAGCACCTGCCGCCCACCGAACATGCCGCCTTCTACAGCCGCCAGCGTTACACGCTGAACCTCACGCGCGCGTCGATGATCGCGGCAGGATGGTCGCCCAGCGTGCGGCTCTTCGAGGCCGCTGCCTGCGGCACACCGATCATCAGCGACCGCTGGCCCGGTCTCGATGGCTTCTTCCCGGAATCGACGATCGAGACCGCGGCCAGTGCCGGCGACGTGCAGGAAATCCTCACAGCCAAATCGGAGCGAGCCAGACTCGATATGGCCCGTTCGGCACGCGAGGCGGTGCTTGCAAGCCACACCGGCGGCGCTCGGGCGCGTGAATTCGTTCTGGCTTTGACCCAGTCTGTCCATGCCCGCGCGGCGATCGATCTGAACGTGGAAAGTGCAGCATGAATAGCAGACAGGAGACTTTGCAGATGCGGCGATCAAGAAGGGTTCAGCAGACACAGACGGCGCTTGTCGCCGGCGGTGCCGGTTTCCTCGGTTCGCATTTATGCGAGGCCCTGCTTCACGACGGGTATCGCGTCATATGCGTCGACAACTTTCTTACCGGCCGAATGGAGAATGTCAGTTCGCTGATCGGCCAAGCCCGGTTCCGGCTGATCGAGCAGGACGTTTGCGTCCCGCTGGAACTCGGCGAGACTGTCGACCGCGTTTTCAACCTGGCCTGCGCGGCATCGCCGCCCCGCTACCAGGCCGATCCGGTCCACACAACCCGCACCTGTGTGATCGGAACGCTCAATCTGCTCGAGCTTGCCGCAAGCAACGGCGCCCGCTTCCTGCAGGCGTCGACCAGCGAAGTCTATGGCGATCCGGAACAGCACCCACAGCGCGAGGACTATGTCGGTCACGTCAACTGCACAGGACCGCGCGCCTGTTATGATGAAGGCAAGCGCACCGCGGAGACGCTCTGCTTCGATTATCTGCGGGCCGAGATGGCCGATATTCGCATCGCCCGCATCTTCAACACCTATGGTCCCAGAATGGACCCGGCCGACGGCCGCATCGTGTCCAACCTGGTCATGCAAGCGATCGAGAAACGGCCGCTGACGATATTCGGCGACGGCCGGCAAACCCGGTCATTCTGCTATGTCAGCGACATGATCGGAGGATTGCGACGCCTTATGGATGTCAATCCCAATCCGCGACAGCCGGTCAATCTGGGCAATCCCGGCGAGTTTTCGATCCTCGAACTGGCAAGGCTGGTTCGGGAACTGACCGGCACCAAATCGCCCGTGAAATTCCTGCCCTTGCCGCAGGACGACCCGCGCCGCCGGCGGCCCGACATAGGCCGCGCAAGGGCGCTTCTCGGCTGGTCGCCCAAGGTGCCTCTGAGGCAAGGGCTGCTGCAAACCATCGCCTTTTTCTCGAGCCTCGACGACCTCACGATGGAGCCGATCGCTCCAGTCAACAGGACTGAGGCCGGAAAAGTTCGGAACCTTCAGCTCTGAGGCGGTGGCTTCCTTCACCGCAGCGGAACAACCGACCGGGATTGCGGTTGGACATGACAACCGTCATGGAGAAGACCTGTGCAGCCGAAGCGACCAATCAAGGACATCGACCAGATGGCGGCCGCCGAAACCGCCGCGTTCCTGCGGCGAGCCTCCATCACCTATCTCGAATGTTGCGTCAGCCTCATGATGACACATCTGCAGCGCGAGGAAGTGGCCACAATTCTGGAGCAGGAAGCGGACATGCTGCGCAGGCTGGACTGATCAGGTCCTCGCGCGCTCGATAAAATGCGAAAGCCCGGTTTCGTAGCGGTCGGCGGCGCGCATTGCCCTTACCCGCTCATCGCCGTGTGTCGACTGTCCGGCCATCGTCCATAGCCCAAGCTGGAAGGCGAGATAGCAGGGCTCCATGTAGTCCACCAAGGAATGATCGACAGCACGCGACATTTTTGCCTCGATGCCTTGGATGAGCCGCGAAAGCTCGGCGTCGGAAAGCTGATATTCCGCCGTCGCGCCTGCAATGTCCCACGCTATGTCCTGACAGCCGACCATGTCATGCGAGCGGCAATGGTCGACGGCGTCCGTCTTGAGCAGGGTTCCGTCCGGCCGAACCAGAACTTCCCACGGGTGCAGGCGTCCGTCGATCTCGATCCTGCGCAGGAAGGGATGTGAGGAGTGGCGGGCGAACCAACCCTTTAATGTTTCGGCCGGCCCTTCCCCCAAGGCTTCCCTGCAGTTTTGCACGGCCATGTCCGCAAGCCCATCCAGCGACGCGCCGGCCTCTTCGGTCGACAACTCGGCGGCGCGCCAGCCGAGATAGCGTCCAAGCCATTCGACCAGCAGGTCCCTGGCCAGCCCTGTCCGATCCAGCCTGTCCGCCTCTGTCCAACGCTCGATCAGGAAGCCGTGGCAGAGCCCGGCGGGCTGCGTTCCAAAACCGGCCCTGTGCACCGACCTCGCCGTGTGCAGCTTGTGCTGCCCGGTCCCGCCGAGACCGGCGAACTTGACCAACCAACGCTCGGTGCCCGCCAGCGCCATGAATTTTCGCCGCTCAAATCCTGCAAACACCGGAGGCCAATGCTCCGGCGGCGTGGAATTATGCTTGCGCCATTCGCCGCCGGAAATCTCGCTGAGCTCGACATCGGCCTTGCCGAGCAGGTCCGCCACCCATTGGCGAAGGTTCGGCGCGACGCTCCCATCGAAGGCCGCTTCGAAATCCGCGACATGGCGCGAGCAGTGGCCCCAAATAGCCTGCATGTCTGCCGAAGCTTGCACTCCCGGCCCGCCGCGGTGGCTTGGGAACAGATGAATGCGCTTCTGGTCGATGCCCTGCCGGCGCAGCCAGGCAACGACAGCATGAAAGGAACTGCCGGAGAGCCCCGGACCTTCATCAACGACGGCAAATTTGGCATTAGGTCTGTCGCGCCAGCCGCCGAGGAGTTCGGGCGCGGCGCATATGTGGCGGCTAAACGGGTGCCCGATCGGCCTCACACTGACGGGCGGCGGCGCATGCAGCGCGGTGGCGACCATCGCCGCGAGGCCGAGACCGATGCCGCGGATCCCGATGACGCAGGTGTTTGCGTCGAGGCCCGACCGCAGCGCCGCAAGCAGATAGGTTTCCGGATATAGAGCATAAAGCGCGTAGCCTTCGGCCGGGCCGGTAACTATTTCGCCGCTACAATCGATGGTGGCAAGCTTCGCAAACAGCAACGGGTCGAGCGCTCCGCTCCGGACAAATCCTCGTTGCCAGGATCGCAGCACTTCCTCCGACAACTCGACGAGAATTTCCGACCCCAGCTTCTGGGTCGACGAATTGCAATCGGCACCCCTGGTCTCGAATTCCGCATCGGCAAGGCCTTGCATAAGTTCGGAGGCGCCGACGAAAAGATCGACCACGGCGGCGTGACGTTCGATACCGGCGGGCAGATCGCCGATTGCTGCCGCTGCGACCAAGGCAGCTTCCCTGAGCTGTTGTGCGCTGCGCGTTCGCTTGTGGTCGCCGAAGACGATCATGCGGCTCCTATCCCCCTGTCTGGCCGCCAACGCGAAGCGGCGCCTCTTTGATCCGAGATCCGGCTCAGCAATTTTTCGCGGCGCGAAGGAACATTCGACGTCGCTCCCGGTTCGGCGCGAGGAACTTACCTCCAGCAAAGAGGCAGCGGTTTCGTGACATCGAAGAAAGTTCGTATCGGCATCGTTGGCGTGGGCAATTGCGCGTCATCTCTTGTGCAAGGTCTCTCCTACTACCGCCACGCCAACGGCAACGAGCCGATCCCCGGGCTGATGCATGCCGACCTCGGCGGCTATCATGTCGACGACATTGAGGTCGTCTGCGCCTTCGATGTCGCGAAAAACAAGGTTGGGCGCGATGTGGCGGAAGCGATCTACACCGCGCCCAACAACACCTTCCGTTTTGCTGATGTCGCGCCGACCGGCGTTCGTGTGGAGCGCGGCCCAACACTCGACGGCATCGGCAAATATCTGCGAGACGAGATCGAAGAGTCGGATGAACCAGTCGCAGACGTAACCGCCCGGCTCCGGCGAAGCGGGGTCGAGGTGCTGATATCCTATCTTCCGGTCGGCTCCGAACAGGCGACGCACTTCTATGCCGAATGCGCGCTTGAGGCCGGCTGCGCCTTCGTCAATTGTATTCCTGTCTTCATCGCCTCGCGGCCGGAATGGCGCCAGCGCTTCAAGGAGCGCGGTCTTCCCCTCGTCGGCGACGATATCAAGAGCCAGGTCGGCGCAACCATTGTGCACCGGCTGCTCGCCAATCTCTTCCGGGAGCGCGGCGTGCGCATCGATCGCACCTATCAGCTCAACTTCGGCGGCAACACCGACTTCCTCAACATGCTTGAGCGCGAGCGGTTGGTATCGAAAAAGATTTCCAAGACGCAATCCGTCACCAGCCAGATCGACGTCCCGCTCGAGGCCGGCAACATCCATGTCGGCCCCAGTGATCATGTCCCGTGGCTGACTGACCGCAAATGGGCCTATATACGGGTCGAAGGTACCACTTTCGGCGGCGTTCCGCTCAATGCCGAGCTCAAGCTGGAGGTCTGGGATTCGCCCAATTCCGCGGGCGTGGTCATAGACGCCGTCCGCTGCGCAAAGCTGGCCCTCGACCGTGGCATTGCCGGCGCGCTCACGGGCCCCAGCAGCTACTTCATGAAGTCGCCGCCCCAGCAGTTCACCGACGCCGAGGCGCGCCTGCGCACATTGGCCTTCATCGCCGGCGGGGACGAGCCGTTGCTCGATGCCGCCGAATGACCACGACTTTCTTTCTCATCCGCCACGCGGCACATGATCATGTCGGCTGCTATTTGGCCGGGCGGCTCGAAGGCGTTCGCCTCGACGAAGCCGGCCAGGCCCAGGCGCTGCAGCTCGCGCGCCGCATGGCACGTGAGCCGCTCGCGGCAATTTTCAGCAGCCCGCGCGAGCGCGCGCTGGAGACCGCAAAGCCGATTGCGATCGCCTGCGAGGTCGAGAAGATCGCGATCTGCAAGGAACTCGACGAGATCGACTTCGGCGAATGGTCCGGCAAGACCTTCGAGGAATTGAACGGCGACGCAAGCTGGCGCCTTTGGAATGACCAGCGCCAGAGCGCCCGCACGCCGAGCGGCGAGACGATGCTGGATGTCCAACACAGGATCGTCGGCCTGATGGACGCGTTGCGCGAGAATGGGCAGGGTCAGTGCATCGCCCTTATCAGCCATGCCGACGTCATCAAGGCAGCCGTCTGCGCGATCCTCGGCCTGCAGCTCGGCGACTGCTTCCGCTTCGATATCGCGCCGGCCTCGGTCACCACAGTCGTTCATGGCGACTGGGGGTCCAAGCTCATCCGCCTCAACGAACTCCCCTGACGGAGCGGCTGGCTATGCGCATGGTCATATTCGGTCTCACCGTCACGTCTTCATGGGGCAACGGCCATGCCACGCTCTGGCGTGGGCTGATAGGCGCTCTGGCCCCAATTGGCTGGTCGATCAGCTTCTTCGAGCGCGACACGCCCTATTACGCCGGTGCCAGGGACCTCGACCGGCTCGATGCTTGCAACATCATTCTCTACCCGGACTGGGAGAGTATCGGCCATGAGGCCGAGGCCGCGATACGGCAGGCCGACGTGGTCATAGTCACCTCTTATTGTCCGGACGCCGTGAGGGCCTCGCGGCTCGCCAACGAGAGCTGCCGCGGGCTGAAGGTGTTCTACGATCTCGATACACCGGTAACGCTGGCGAGAATCGAGCAAGGTGACTACCCGGCCTATTTCGAGCCGGATGGCCTGCGCGATTTCGACTTGATCCTGAGCTATACCGGAGGACCGGCGATCGATGCGCTGAAGTGTATTCTCGGCGTGCGCCATGTCCTGCCGCTCTACGGCCATGTCGACCCCAACCGGCACCAGCCGGCCCGGCCACGGTCCGAGTTCGCCGGCGATCTCTCCTATCTCGGAACCTATGCCGAGGACCGGCAGGCGGCCGTGGAAAGACTGCTCGTGGCTCCAGCGGCCAAACTGCCGAACCGCCGCTTCATCATCGGCGGCGCACAGTATCCAGCGGACTTTCCATGGAGCGGCAATATCTTCTTCGTCAGGCACCTGCCGCCCGCGGATCACCCCGCCTTCTTTTCCTCCTCGCGCCTGACGCTGAACGTCACCCGCGAGGCGATGGCGCGCAAGGGCTGGTGCCCGTCAGGCCGGCTGTTCGAGGCAGCCGCCTGCGGCGCCGCGATCATCTCCGACAATTGGGCAGGCCTCGACAGCTTCTTCACGCCCGGCAGCGAGATTCTGTTGGCACACACCACCGGCGACGTCGTCGCCGCGCTTGGCCTGTCGGACAACGAAATCGAGGCGCTTGGCCGCCGCGCCCGTGAACGCGTCCTCGACGAGCACACGTCCGCGCACCGCGCCGCCGAACTCGATCGCATCTTGAACGCCGCCGCGTCCATGGCAAATGGAGCAATGGAGGAAGCCATCTGATGTTGGGGATCGTGCCTGCCGCGGGCCGCGGCAGCCGCATTCAGCCGCTGGGTTTTTCCAAGGAGCTGCTGCCGGTCGGCAGCCGGCTGGACGGGCAGACCGAGCGCCCCTGCGCGGTGAGCGAATATCTGGTGCGGCGGATGGTCCGAAACGGCGTCGACCGCATCTGCTTCATCATCGGTTCCGGCAAGTCGGACATTCTCGAATATTATGCCGCGGGCTATGACACCGCCGCAGCAATCTTCGTCGCGCAGCCCTCCCCGATCGGACTGTGCGATGCGATCTTCCGTGCCGAGCCGCTGGTCACGCCGGAAGAAACGGTCCTGATCGGCCTGCCGGACACGATCTGGTTCCCCGAGGACGGCTTCTGCCGCCTGGCCGACGACCGGCTGTCCTTTCTGATGTTTCCGGTCGATCGCCCGGAACTCTTCGATGCCGTCGTCCTGGATCAGAGCGGACGTGTCGAGCAAATCCAGGTCAAGCAAGCTGATGCCGCAACAAACTGGGTCTGGGGCGCCTTCAAGATGCCTGGCCGTATCTTCCACCAGCTCGCGGCACTGTGGCGCCAGCGCGACGGCTTCGACGAGTATTTCGGCACGCTGGTCAACGCCTATCTCGCAGCCGGAGGCGAGGCTTACGGCGTCAAGGCCGGAACGGCCTATGTCGATGTCGGCACTTTCGATGGATATCGCACGGCGCTCAGGCTGCTCGAAAGCAACGATGTCGTTGAAGATGAGACCCCGCCGATGTTCGCATCGCAAGATCTCTCAACGGTGCCAACCCTTCCAGGCGAAGGAGCTTAGCCATGCTGCATTCCAGCACGGAAATACGCCGCCGCATCGACGCACTGGGACCGTGGTTCCACAATATGGAGCTTGCGGGCGTGGAAACCGCGCCGGATCATTTCCTCGGCAATTATCCGCTGATCAAATGGCGCAAATTCGCGGATGCCATTCCGACTGACCTTTCGGGAATGTCCGTGCTCGATATCGGCTGCAACGCCGGCTTCTATTCGATCGAGATGAAGAAGCGCGGCGCCGATCGCGTGCTCGGCATCGATTTCGACCAGGCCTACCTCGCCCAGGCGCGCTTCGCCGCCGAGATCGCCGACTGCGATATCGAATTCCGGGAAATGTCCGTCTACGACGTCGGGGCGCTTGGCGAGCGCTTCGACATCGTGCTGTTCATGGGTGTGCTCTACCACCTGCGCCATCCGCTGCTGGCGCTCGACCTGATCCGCGCGCATGTCGCAGGCGACCTGATGATCTTCCAGTCGATGCAGAGGGGCAGCGGGGAAGTCCTGCCGCTCGAACAGAACTACCATTTCTGGACACGCGACCTCTTCGATCAACCTGAATTTCCGAAACTGCACTTCATCGAGCATCGCTATGCGGACGACCCGACCAACTGGTGGATTCCAAACCGCGCCTGCACCGAAGCGATGCTGCGCAGCGCCGGCTTCGAAATCGTGCTGCACCCCGAGGACGAGGTCTATTTCTGCCGTGCGGCGGGCAATCCGTCCGACGGCGCCGCCGTCTATCCCGCGAAAGGAGAGGCCGATGATTGAAGCCGCGATGATCTGGAACGAGCCCAACAACAAATCGCATTGGGATCCCGAGCTCGACCCGGACTGGAGCCGTTTTGCCTCCATGGCAATCCTGGCGGCCGATGCAATCGAGCGGGAAAACCCGGCCGTCACAAAGGTGCTGGGCGGTATTTCGCCGATCGATGCCGGCTTCGTGACGCGCATGAAGGATTTCGGCGTGCTCGACCATGTCGACGCCGTCGCGGTGCATGGCTTCCCGCTCGACTGGAACCTCTGGCAAATCAACGAATGGCCGCAGAAGCTCGGCGAGATCGCCGCCATCACCGATCTGCCGATCTGGGTCAGCGAAGTCGGCGTCTCGACCTTCGGCGCCGAGGAGATCCAGCTCTGGGGCCTGCGCCGCACGGCCGAGCTGCTGCTCGGCATCGCGCCGCGGGTGCAGTGGTACAGCCTCTATGACCTGCCGCGTTCGTGGGAGGCGACGACGCGCCATCGCGAGGCGGAAGGCTCGTCCTATTACAGGCACTTCTACATGGGCCTGCTGCGCGAGGACGGCACGCCCAAGCCGGCGCTCGAGGAGTTCGTGCGCCACACCCCGCAAATGGGTCTGGTACAGTGGTTCCATTTCGAGGACCATCGGCTGGATGATGCCGTTGCCTGGATGCACCGACTGGGCGTGACGCACCTGCGCACTGGCCTGTCCTGGGCGGACAGCTTCCGGCCGAATGCGCTGGACTGGTTCGATCGCCAGATGGAAGCGCTCGCCGACTTCAACGTCACGGTGACCTTCTGCTTCACGCCCGAGCATCGCGGTCTCCAGCCCCACCACACAAGTCCGCCGCAGGTGCCCGAGGAATTCGCCGAATTCTGCGCGGCGATGATCCGCCGCTACGCTCCTGCGATCAGCGACGACATGACACGAACGCGGCGCGTGTCGGCGGCATGGTGAATTCCGGCTCGATCGGCGATGACACTGACTGTCCTCAACGTCGCCTACCCCCTCGCGCCTGTCGGACCGGATGCGGTCGGCGGCGCCGAGCAGGTGCTGTCGGCGCTGGACCGGGCGCTGGTTGAGAAGGGCCACCGGTCGGTTGTCGTTGCCTGCCATGGGTCAAAGACGGCCGGCGTCCTGGTGGAAACACCGGCCGAAGCAGGCGTGCTCGACAAGGCGGCGAAGGACCGGGCCCAGCAGGCGCATCGCGACGCGATCGCGGCCGCCCGAGCGCGCTGGCCTATCGACGTCGTTCACCTCCACGGCATCGACTTCGACGCCTATCTGCCCACCGACGGCCCAACCCTGGTGACGTTGCACCTGCCGCTGGGCTGGTATCCCTCCGAAGTGCTTGCGCCGTCGCGCGAGGACCTGTGGCTGCACGCGGTCTCAGAGGCGCAGCACAGGACGGCGGCGGCAGGGTCGAGACTTGCGAAGCCTATTCCGAACGGCGTCGATATCGATGCGCTGAACGAGCCCCGGTTGCGACGCAATTTCGCTTTGGTGCTCAGCCGCATCTGTCCCGAAAAGGGCATCCATCTCGCAATCCAGGCAGCCAGGCGCGCCGGCGTTCCCCTGGCGATCGCCGGCCAAGTCTATCCCTACGAGACCCATTTGCGCTATTTCGCCGACGAGGTCCGTCCCCGTCTCGATCGGCAGCGACGTTTTCTCGGGCCGCTGGGGTTTCGCGCCAAACGGCGGCTGCTCAACGCCGCCCGCTGCCTGGTCGTCCCCAGCCTTGCCGCCGAAACAAGCTCGCTTGTCGCGATGGAGGCGCTTGCCTGCGGCACGCCGGTCGTTGCTTTCCCGAATGGCGCCCTTCCCGATGTCGTCCAGCATGGCAGAACCGGATTTCTGGTCAATGACGTCGAGGAGATGGCTAAGGCCATCGTCCATTCTGGAGCGCTGGACCATGAGACCTGCCGGGCCGAGGCGCGCCGCCGCTTCTCGCTTGAGCGCATGGTCACATCCTACATGGATGCTTACGAAGCGCTGGCGAAGCTTGGCACCCGCCGCGCCTTGCTGGGTACCGCCTGATGCGCGGCCTGCGCACCGAGATCATTCGCGATCCGGGGACGTTCGAGGACCTCGAGCCGTGCTGGTGGCAGCTCTGGGGACGGAGCATCTCGGCCACGCCGTTCCAGTCTCCTGCCTGGCTGATCCCCTGGTGGCGTACATTCGCGCCGGGCGATCTCACGGCAATTGCCGTGTGGAGCGGAGACGAACTCGCCGGACTGGCACCGCTCTATATCGAAAGGCATAATGGCGGTCAGCGCCTGCTCCCCATCGGGATTTCGCTGAGCGACTATCTCGACATTTTGTCCGCGCCGGAACTGGAGGCGGAGACTGAGGCCGCCATAGCCGAAGCGGCGTTGTCGCTGGAATGGTCGCAGTGGATCCTGCCCGATCTCTCGGCCGATGCCATATCGCTGAGCCTTGAGCTGCCGAATGCCGAAGAGCGCCGATCGATGGCGCACGCGGCCTGTCCCGTGCTGTTGCTCGACGGCGATCGGACTCTGGCCCGCTCGGTTCCGGCGAGACGGAGGCGTCAGTTGCGCCGCGCCGAGAGAGCTGCCCGGCGAAGAGGAGCCGTCATTGTCAGCCGCGGCGAATCCGATCCGCAGACATTTCTCGACAGGCTCATCCGACTGCATGGCGCGCGCTGGACCGGCCATGGCGGTGGCGTCCTGTCCGACACGGCTGTGGAATTTCATCGCAGGGCCCTGCCGCGGCTTGCCGATAACGGCCTGGCGCGATGCTTGACGATCCAGATCGACGATGCCGTCGTCGGCGCCTATTACGGTTTTCATCACCGCGACCGGGCCTATGCCTATCTTGGCGGTTTCGATCCGGCCTATGCCGGCGAAAGCCCCGGCGCGATTCTGATCGGGCATGCCATCACCGGAGCCGCCAGCGAGGGCGCGCTGGAGTTCGATTTCCTGCGCGGCAGGGAAGGTTACAAATATGGCTGGGGCGCGAAGGACCGCTGGACGGCGCAGAAGGTGTGGACCAGGAGCGCGTCGCCGTGAACGTCGCGAGCCAACCCGGCGCGATTGCCAGGCGCCTGCTCGAGGATTGCATGACGGACGGCCTTTCCGTCGACAACGCGCTGGCCAGATTGGCCGTTTATACCGACAAGACGACCAGCGCGGCGCAACTGGCGGATATCGCGCTGGACATGCGTCCAAGCCATGCTCCCCGGCGATGCTGGCTGGAGGAGATAGCCACGATGCTTCGTGGCAAGGCGGACGCCTTCGACAAGGTCCGCAGAGCGGCTGCCTGCGTGTCGCATGACCGGCCGGATAGCGAACCGACCGCCATGACCGTCAAACGGCTGGCCGGCAGCTTCGATCGGGCGGCCGCCATATCTCCCGCGGCCAGCGTCCAGTTGTCCTCGCTTGGCGACGAGCACAGGCTGTCGACCACGACCGCCGAAATTGTCTCATGGCTGGAACAGCAGGATTTCCTTGGTGCCCATAAGCACATACTGGACATCGGCTGCGGCATCGGGCGTCTCGGACATGCGCTCGGCACCCACGCAGGACATGTCATCGGCATCGATATCTCGTCGCGGATGATCGAGATCGCGCGCTGGCGATGCGCCGGCCTTGCCAATGTCGAATTTCGCCTGACCTCAGGCCTTGATCTCGGCGATTTCGCCGATGCAAGCTTTGACGGCGTGCTGGCCCTGGACAGTTTTCCTTACCTGGTGCTCGCCGGGGTTGCCGAGCGGCATTTCAGCGAGATCGCGCGCGTGCTGCGGCGGGGAGGAATGGCAGCGATCCTCAACTATTCCTATCGGACATCGCCGGGCATCGATTCCGGCGACATCAGCCGTCTTTCTCAAGCATGCGGCATGGACCTCGTGGTCGACGGCGAAATGCCGTTCGGCAGTTGGGACGGAATGGTCTTCCTTGTCCGTCGTGACGGCGGAACATAACGCACCGGCGGCAGTTCGGTCACCGAACAGTTCCACGCCAGCAGAACATGGAGAAGCAGATGGCATCCGGCGGTAAGAAGCAGATGGGCCGCGGCAGCCAAGGCAAGGGTTCCGGAACCGGAGCCAAGACGACGCTTGCAAAGGACGTGGTCGGCGAGAACGACGTGCTGTCCAACCGGGACAAGAAGCAGCACACCGAGCAACGCGGTCTGGACGGCAACCGGATCAAATCCGATCAGTATCAGGATCACGCTGCGAACCGCCTTCCCAAGGATTGAGCTGATGTTTCCAGATCACCTCTTGCCGCAAAATCCGGGGACAACGGACCGGAAACCCTACAGCCTGCGGCAAGCGCCTTGCATAGGCCGGTCGGCTATGCCTCTGTGAGATTTGAAGGGGCCTCTGTTTGTTAAGAGAATGCCATGTCTCACAGGAGTCAGCGCGACCTTTGCGCCCAGGTTATCCAGAGCTTGGACCAGGAGATCGCATCGCTGCTGAACGCTATCGAGCGGGAGGAGGTCCCTGACCGGCTGACAAGGCTTGCACTCGAACTGCAGAACGCTTTGATCGAAAAGCGCAGAGGCGACATGACCGGTGAGCGCGGCTGAAGATGTCACCAGCAAGGATACGGCATTCCTTGGAGACGGGAAGGCATCGATATCGCCCGCTGTCGCGTGATCGGCGGAACCTTAACATAAGTTAATCGTTGTAGCCGATTGGGGATCATCCCGATGGCTGGCAGAACTCCGGAAGTGGACGAACTCATTCGGCGGCTGGTCGCACAGACGGGCATCACCGAAGCGCAAGCGCTCGAACTTGTTTCTCTGCTCGGCCTGAATTGGGCCTCGTTGATGAGAGAGGCCAAAGTCATGACAGCTGCCCAGCGCCGGTAGGAATTTGGCCGGGCTTAGCGTCTTGCGCCCTCTGTATCCCAATGATTGTCCGAAAGTTGACGTCGTGGCTCGATCAGCGCTTGCGGCGAGCTTTCTCCGAGGAATTCCAGAACGCCGGCACGGGCGCGGTTGAGGCGGCTTTTGACGGTGCCGACAGCGCAACCGCATATTTGCGCGGTTTCTTCGTAGCTTACGCCCAGTACGCCGATCAGCATCAAAACCTCGCGCTGATGGGACGGCAGCTTCTGGATGGCTTGATGCACTTCCCTGCTTTGCACGGACCAATCCTGGGACGGTTCCGAAATCGGCCGGCTGGAGGCGCAGTCGAGCAGCCCGGGCGCCTCCCTGGCCGCCGCTTTGACACGCGTGTAGTGCGTGTTTCGCATGATGGTGAAGAGCCAGGACTTCAGGCGCGTGCCGGGCTCGAATTTGTCCAGGTTGGCGAGCCCCTTGGACAATGTTTCCTGCACAAGATCGTCGGCATCGTCAGGCACGCGACAGAAGGTTCGCGCAAAGGCCCGCAACGCAGGAATGAGATCGACGATGGAGATCTCCTCGGCGCTGGGGTTCGGCAAATTATGCTCTCTGGATGACAATGTTCCGGCCCCAGCAAGTAGAAATTACGCGGTGCAGACTAGGGAGAATGTTTGAGAAATAGGAACGTTCCTGTTTTCCATCGCTCGGCCAAACTTTTGGCGAGGTGGCGTGATCGAACGGAGCGGCAACATTCAACGGGCCGCCTCGATCTTCGGTTCCTCGATATACCAAGGCATGGAAATGATCACGATGTCCGATCCGCCGAACTCGAGCAGTTTGGCGTGCAGTCGGCGAGCGCGCTGCGTATGCAGCATATATTGCCACCAATTGGGCGGCACGACCTCTGGGAGCAGCACTGCAATGGTGCGGCCATCGAACTCGCCGCGCAGCGCCTTGATCTCCTTCAATAACGGCTCGTACATCAGCCGGTAGTCGGCATTGAGGAGAAGCAGGCGTGGCGGGCGCAGGCCGGCCGCCCTCGCCGGCGCTTCCACATCTTGCGACCACCTTCCTCGAATTGCGCGCTCTTCGTCGCTCTCTTCACCCGACAGCCGCGCCACATGGACGGCGATGACATCTCCGGACAGGTGAAAGGCAAAGCTGAGCGCCTTGTCCGCCATCCTGTTCCATTGCTGGGTCACGACAAGAACGACAGGGGGCTCGGTGCTGCTCAAATCGACTTTCCCGGGCTCGCGCAGACTTGCCTCGAGCTGGTCGTAATAGCGCCTCACCAACCGCAGCAGGAGGATCACAACCGGGATGACGATCACCGTGATCCAGGCGCCTTCCCTGAATTTGGCGACGACAATCACGATGAGCGCCAGCGCGGTGACTATCCCGCCGAACGCGTTGATCGCCAGATGCATCCGGTTGCCCGTCCGGTTCGTGTCCTTGGTTGTGCGAAGCGCCCTTACCCAGTGCATCACCATCCCGGTTTGCGACAGCGTGAACGTCAGAAAGGCGCCGATGGCGAAAAGCGGAATCAGATGGTCGGTGATGCCGCCGAACACGGCCAGCAGCAGTCCCGCCGACGAGGCGAGGTAAAGGATGCCGATCGAGAAAACGAGCCGGCGGCCAACCATGGCGAAAGGCTTGGGAAGATACCCGTCTTCCGCCACCATGCGGCAAAGACGGGGGAAATCGACGAAACTTGTATTGGCCGAAAGCGCCAGCACGCAAAGCAGGCTACCGATGGCGACATAGTAGAAGACCCCGTCGCCAACCACGGCATGCGCAAGTTGCGACAGCACGCTCTGATAGCCGTCCTTCTCCTGATCCATCGCACCGATACCGTAGCGTGCCGACAGGAAGGCGATGCCGCCGAGCAGCAGTCCAAGGATCAGACAGATCGCCGCCAGCGTGCGCCGGCCGTGCCTGACGGGTGGATCCTTGAATGCGGTCATGCCGTTGCTGACCGCCTCTACGCCGGTCATCGCCGTGCAGCCGCTGGCAAAGGCGTGCATCAAGAGGAGCAGGCTTACCGTTTCGGACGGCTGCTGCAGGGGCGGCGGTGGAATTGCCGGCACCGGCTGACCGCCGGAGGTAAGCGTCTTCGAGACGCCGATCGCCAGGATCGCCAGGAAGCTCGCAACGAACAGATAGGTTGGCAAGGCAAACAACCGCCCGGCATCGAGCGTGCCGCGCAGGTTGACGACGGTCACCAAAAGCAGGATCCCGAGGCAGATCCAAAGCGTGTAGGCATGCAGCGAAGGCAGCGCCGACACCAGCGCGCCGACGCCGGCAGAGATGCCTACGGCGACATTGAGCACGTAGTCGACCATCAGCGCGGCGGCGGCGAGCAGGCTGGCGTTGCGGCCAAGATTTTCGCGCGAGACGATATAAGCGCCCCCATTGCTGGGGTAAGCGGCGATGGTCTGGCGGTAAGAAAGATAAAGGACCGCGAGCAAACCGACTATGGCGCCCATGATCGGACCGATATGGCCGAGACCCGCCGCGCCGAGCGGGATCAGGATCGTGAGCGCCGCTTCCGGCCCATAGGCCGACGAACCCAGCCCATCGAGGCCCATTGCCGGCACGCCCTCGAACACGCCGATCTTGCGTTGCGACTGTTCCTGATTTGCCAGGCGGCGGCCGAGAATCCAGCCCAGTATCGACATGTCGTTGTCCCGGGAAACTTCTCCCGAATAGCGCGGGAAGAAGAATGTTCCTCGACTGCGACTTCGGACCCGGAGTGCAGGCGGGAATGCGCCGGTCGCTAGGAGTCACCGGTTCCCGTTGCTGGAGAGCGACCGAGCGCAGCGATGGAACTCTATCGAGTGGCCTCTGGGATCGCCCAATCTCTTTTCGTGCTATCCACGCAAACTCTAAGAACGATTTCTTGACTAACGGCTTCCGCTAGTAAAGAGTGAGTTCCTAGTGGGCTGGTAGGGAACGTGAGCGTTCCTTGCATGCGGACGTTGAAACGACGTCATCCCTGGGGCGAGCTCCCAAGACATGCCGAAGCGCACAACAGGCCGATACGCAAACGTGACCGCAGGCGGCGAAAAGATCGATGCCTTCGTTCCCTTCGATCTGCCGCCTGCGCGGCCGGCGCTCGCCATCGACGCAAAGCTTGAACATCGCCTTGGGCAGGCCGAGCAGGCGCTTGTCCGGCTCGATCTGGCGGGCGAGATGGTGCCTTCGCTCGACTGGTTCATATACGCCTTCGTACGCAAGGAGGCGGTGATCTCGTCGCAGATCGAGGGCACGCAAGCATCGCTCGTCGACCTTCTCGCCTTTGAAGCCGAGGATCAGCCCCAACCCAACGCCGATGTCGAGGAGGTTACAAACTACCTCGATGCGCTTGCCTACGCGCGTGGTCAGCTCGCGTCGAAACGTGGTCTGCCGCTCTCGCTACGGCTTTTGAATGAAGCCCATAAGCGATTGATGCGTGGCGTGCGCGGCGGTAGCAAGCAACCTGGAGAAATACGCCGCAGCCAGAACTGGATTGGCGGAAGCCGGCCCGGGAACGCGGTCTATATTCCCCCGCCCTCCGAGAAACTCTCGCAACTTCTCAGTTCCTTCGAGAAGTACATCCATGCCGACGACCGGCTGCCAAAACTCGTGCGCGCGGGCCTCCTGCATGCGCAGTTCGAAACCATTCACCCCTATCTCGATGGCAATGGACGAATCGGACGGCTGATGATCGCCCTCCTACTGGAGCACTGGGGATTATTGAAGGCGCCGCTCCTCTATATCAGCCTCTTCTTCAAGCGTCACCGCGAAGAGTACTACCGGCGCCTCAATGTCGTGCGGCTGGAAGGCGACTGGGAGGGCTGGATCGACTTCTTTCTCGATGGCGTGGCAACGATCGCCGATGAAGCCGTCGTCTCGGCCCGCGAATTGTTCAACCTCGTCAGTACGGATCGCACGCGGCTGCTCGGTGTGGAATCAGCATCCGTTTCCGCTCTCCGATTATTCGAGCGACTTCCGCGTCATCCGATCGTGACCGTCGCATCGGCGATGAAACTCCTCGAGACAAGCAAACCGACCGCGACTCGCGCAATCGAAGTGCTAGCCGGGATTGATATCCTCGTGGAAACGACAGGGAAGAAGCGCGACCGCAGCTTCGCATATCGAGCCTATATGGAATGTCTGCGAACCGGAACGGAACTGGATCTCAGTCGCTGAGCAGCGACTGTTCTGGATCAACTACGCTGGGACTGACTCCTAGATTGCGCGCCGGAGAACTCGAGGACTTGTGTCATCGGAGCCCGGTCATGATTTGCAGGCATCGGGTGATGAGTGGAGCGGCAAAGGAAGGGTCCTATGCCAGAGAAAATTGTAATCTCCGCGCCACACAAACAGCGTTTTGGCTGCGCGAAGAACCCAAATGACGATGATCGAATTTTCCCGTTCAATCATCGGTCAGTCGGCACCGCCTTTCGCCGAGGATGCGCTGACCTTGGCATCCAGGACCTTCATTTTCATGACTTGCGGCATTAAGGAACGAGCCGCCTGTTTGAAGCTGGGTTCACAATTCAACAGGTCGCGCTGGTCACAGGCCACAAAGATTGGAAGGTGCTACGACGATACACGCATCTAAAGCCGGAGATGCTTCATACTATCCAGGTGAAGAAGGCTGCGTAGTTTGAGGTGCGAGGGCCGACAACGCTAGTTCTAGGAGATGGCCGACGACTTCAGCTCGCCCACACTTGTTGTCCTTACGACTTCTGCGTAGCGCTATTTCTCCGGCAACCCGGCCGCCACCATCAGGCTCACGATCCGTTCGGAAGCCTTGAGATACACCGGGCTGGTGTTTTTGGTCGGCGCCGGCACATTGAGCGCGGTCGAGCCGGGCCTTAGCTCAAGGGCCTTGGTCATCGTCGCCCGGGCTTCGGCGACGCGGCCCAATTGCTGATAGGCGGCGGCCAACAGCAGATGCGTGCGCCCGCTGGCCGACGTGATCGCGATCGACCGTTGCAGCCAGGGCAAGGCGTCTTCGGCGCGACTCATGAGCAGATAGGTGAAACCTGCCCCGATCGCCCAGGTCCAGCGCGCGACCGAGGGCGTATCGAAGCTGTCCGCCTGCTTGAACGTGGCGAGCGCGTCGTCGAAGCGGCCGAGGAAAACCTGGGACAGCCCGATGAGGTACAGCGCGATCCCATCCCATGGATCGCGAGCGAGCACCTTGCCGCATGCCACCAGACTTTCGACGAACCGGTTTGTCGTCGACAGATACCGGCAATGCGCTTCCAGCACCGGGATGTAGTCGGGCTGCGCGCGCAACGCGCGCGCCATGATCGCCCCGATGCTGGTCTCGACCGTCTCTCGCTCGTCGGCGGGAAACCAGGCCATCTGAATGCCGCGGAGCTGAAACGCCGCCAGCGCGACCTGCAAATCGATATTGTCGGCGTCGTCGGCAAGGGCTTTTTCCAGCATCGCCTGCGCGGCTCGAAAGCGTTCCGGCGTCGTCTGGTTGATCGAGGCCGTCGCCTGCTCGATGGCGACCTTGGCGGCGCCGGACGGCACGCCTTCGGTCAGGCGTTCATCAGTATTCTGAAGCGCATTGATGCGTACCGCCAGCGCGTGGCCCATGCCGGCGGTCAGGCGGGTCTGCTGACGTTGCGCATCGGCGTCGGCCAGATCAACGGAGAGCGATGTTGTCCATTTGACCGCGCCGGTTGCCGGTTCGGTCATGCGCGCGCGCAAATTCCACGCGGTTGCTGCCTTCTCCAGCTCGCTGCTGACGACGTAATCGACGCCCTTCGCGGCGTCGGAAGGAACCACCACGCGGATCGCGTCGATTTTCGCGAGTCCGTCGGTCAGATCGCGGGTGACGTCCGCCGCCATCCGGGCGGTCTGCGGGTCGTCGCCCGCCGCCATGGGCATCACGGCGACGGTCACGGGCGAGCCCGCGAGGAATCGGGGGAGCCATGTCGCTGCCGCCAAAGCCGACGCGCCGAGCCCCGCCATAGCCACAAGGACGGCGCGGCGCCGCATGCTGAAACCGTGCCGATTCGGGCTCGGCTCGCTTTGTGTTTCGGGCTCGATCGCCGGGCTGGCTTGTTCCGGCGCGTCCGTATCCGTCGTGTCCGTCACCTCGGCCGCGAACAGGTAGCCACGGCCAGATATCAGCTTGATCCTCTGTCGCTGATCGTCGCCCAGCGCGGTGCGAATCTCGCGGATTGACTGGAATAGGCTGTCCTCGCCGATATGGACGCCTGGCCAGACCGCCTCCATCAACTCCCGCTTGCTGAGGACCCTCCCCGCATTGAAGGCGAAAAACGTCAACATTTCGAGGCTTCTCGGCCGAATTTTGATGACGTCTCCGTCTGGCCCTCGCAGTTCGGCCAGTTGCCGGTCCAGTTCAAAATCTAAAAATCGCAACACGCGGCACTTTACCCCCTCCGAAACGGCAAACCGCCGCAAAACTATGTCTAGGTACTATAAAGCGTGGCGGAAGGCGCCATATTCAGAAAATAACGGAAAGATTCAGAACCTAGCAGCGGTCGATTCAGGACGTTTCCGACGTGCGGTGCCAGAAAGGGACGGGAATGACGTAGGGCGGGGATGAATCGAAATCCGGCGGCCGCGCGTCTCTTTCTGGGCCGGGGAACCATGGATTCAAGAACAGTTTCGACTTCCGCGCGCGCCGTTGCTTCATCGCGCAACGTCACTTGGCACCGCACAGCGTCATTACGCGACCTGTTACGCGCCGCATTGCTGGCTTCGACGGCGCTGACGGTCGCCGCCTATTTGGCTCCGGCGCAGGCGCAGGACGCGACCTGGCTCGCCAGCCCGGCCGACGGCAATTACAATAACGACGCCAACTGGAGTTCCGGCACCGCGCCGGACGGCACGGCCACGTTCGACGCTTCGTCCGTTACCAGCCTGACGATTTCCGTCAATACCACCCTGGGCGGCTGGACGTTCGATCCGGGCGGCCCGGATTATGATTTCAGCAACGGCAGCGTCCTCGCTTTCAACGGCGCCGGCATCGTTGCCAACGGCGGCAGCGTCGCCATTGCCAACCACGGCGGCCTATATTTCTACGGCAACAGCAGCGCCGGCAGCGCCGCCATCACTAACAGCGGCTACCTAGCTTTCTACGACAACAGCACGGCCGGCGGCGCCACCATCACCAACACCTCCATTCTGGATTTCAACAACGCCAGCACGGCGGGCAACGCCGTCATCACCAACAACAGCAACCTGTATTTCTACGACAACAGCGCGGCGGGCAGCGCCGCCATCACCAACAACGGCAACCTGTTCTTCTACGGCACCAGTACGGCGGGCAACGCCGCCGTCACCAACGACAATTACCTGTCTTTCAACAACGCCAGCACGGCGGGCAACGCCGCCATCACCAACGCCAGCTATAGCCGTCTGTATTTCTACGACACCAGCACGGCCGGCAATGCCGCCATCATCAACAACTACGACCTGACTTTCTGGGACGCCAGCACGGCGGGCAACGCCGCCATCACCAACGCCAGCAATGGCTATCTGTATTTCTACAACACCAGTACGGCGGGCAACGCCGCCGTCACCAACAATTCGGGCGGCAACGTCGATTTTTCGTACAGCACCGGCCCGAACGGCGACCACAAGCTAAGCGCCGGGTCGATCGCGGGGCCCGGCAGCTATATCCTCGGCGCGAACGAACTGACGGTCGGCTCGAACGATCTCTCGACCGAGGTGAGCGGCGAAATTTCAGGCGCGGGCGGTTCGCTGGTCAAGGTGGGAACCGGCACGCTGACCCTGTCGGGAAGCAATACCTACACCGGCGGCACCGCGATCAACGGCGGCACCTTGCAGCTCGGCAACGCCGGCAGCGTCGGCACGATCATGGGCGCGATCACGCTGGGATCCGGCGGCAGGTTCGATGTCGTCAACGCCGACACCAGCGGCATCGCCAGCCTGACCAACGCGGGCGGCATCGTCAATATCGGCGATGACAACATGCTCGCCGGGACGATTTCCAACACCGGCGCGGGCCAAATCAATCTGGGCGCGCGCGCCACCCTCTACGACACTGGCAGCGTGCTGAACAACGACGCCACCATCAATGTCGGCACCGACGGCATCGTCATGAGCAATGGCGACATCAACAACAACGCCGGCGGTGTCATCAACTTCAACGGCGCCGGCGGCACGGCGCAACTGTCGCCCGTGAGCAGCGTCTACAACAGCGGCCAGATCAATGTCATCGGCGGCGACGTCCGGCTGGGGTTGAGCTATTTCAACAATCAGAGCGGCGGCAGCGTCTCGCTCATCGGCGGTGACATGTCGTGGGTGAACGATTTCACCAATTCCGCCGGGGCGACACTGACCGTCGGCGCGGGCCGCACGCTCGATGTGCAGTATTTCGACTTCTATGGCGGCACCGCCACCGGTGCGGGCACGATCAAGTCCTCGAGCGGCATCTACATCTGGGGCCCCGGCACGATCGGCACGACGCTGGCCGGCACGGCGTCCTTGGCCAAGGGCGGTCCCGGCACGACGGTTCTCACGGGCGCGCACACCTACACCGGCGGCACCACGATCAACGCCGGCACGTTACAACTCGGCGATTCGAACACGGCCGGCGCGATCCTGGGCGCGGTGAACGTGGCGGGCTATAGCGGCACGTTCGATGTCGTCAACGCCGACACCAACGGCATCACCAGCATCACAAACAGCGGCACGACGAATTTCCGCAACGGCACCAGCGCAGGCAGCGCCGTCATCACCAACAACGGCAACCTGTATTTCTACGACAACAGCACGGCAGGCAGCGCCACCGTTGCCAACACCGGCGACCTGTCTTTCAGCGACGACAGCACGGCCGGCAGCGCCACCATCGCCAACAACGGCAACCTGTATTTCTGGGACACCAGCACGGGTGGCAGCGCCACCATCGCCAACAACGGCAACCTGTCTTTCCACGGAAGCAGCACGGCGGGCAACGCGACCATCACCAACAGCAGCTCCATGATTTTCGTCGACAGCAGCACAGCCGGCAACGCCACCATCATCAACAACGACGGCCTGTCTTTCGGCGGCAGCAGCACGGCGGGCGGCGCCGTCATTACCACCAACGCCGTCCTGTCTTTCTTCGACAACGGCACGGCGGGCGACGCCGCCATCACCAACAACGCCGGCGTGTATTTCTACAACAGCAGCACGGCCGGCAATGCCACCATCGCCAACAACTACGGCCTGTATTTCTTGGACGCCAGCACGGCGGGAAACGCCGCCATCACCAACGGCAATTCGAGCAGCGAGGTCGATTTCTCGACCAGCACCGGCCCGAACGGCGACGGCAAGCTGAGCGCGGGGTCGATCGCGGGGCCCGGCAGCTATATCCTCGGCGCCAACGAGCTGACGGTCGGCTCGAACGATCGCTCGACCGAGGTAAACGGCGTCATTTCGGGCACCGGCGGTTCGCTGGTCAAGACCGGAACGGGCACGCTGACCCTGTCGGGAGCCAACACCTATAATGGCGGCACCACGATCAACGGCGGCATCCTGCAACTCGGCAATGGCGGCGGCACTGGCTCGATCCTCGGCGATGTCGTCAACAACGGCGTGCTCGCCTTCAACCGCTCCGATGTGGCAATCTTCTCCGGCGTCATCTCGGGCAGTGGCGCTGTCCGGCAGATCGGTGGGGGCACGACGATCCTCACCGGCGACAACACCTATACCGGCGGCACCACGATCGCGGGCGGCACGCTCCAGATCGGCAACGGCGGCGGCACCGGCTCGATCCTCGGCAACGTCGTCAACGACGGCGTGCTCACCTTCAACCGTACCGGGACGCTGACGCTTGCCGGCGACATCTCGGGCAGCGGCGCGGTGCGGCAGATCGGCTTGGGCACCACGGTCCTGACGGGCACCAACAGCTATTCCGGCGACACCCTGGTCACCGATGGCCGGTTGCAGTTCGGCGGCAGCGGCAACACGCTCGGCGGCAACCTCATCGTGGCCGGCGGCACGCTGGCGATCCAGACGCCGGCGACCGTAAGCGTCGCGCAGGCTGTGATCTTCGGCGACAACACCGCGCTGTCGATCGTCGCCGGCGCGAACGGTCCGGCGCTGTCGGCCAACAGTGTCACGATCGGCAACGACGTCGCGTTGAACATCAGCGGCATCGACGACGCGAGCCAGCTCGACAAGGTGCTGATTAACACGACGTCCGGCATCAGCGGCGACTTCGATACCGTCACCGTCGGCGGCTTCAGCGGCACGGTGGATTATCTCACGGTCTCCACCCGCAAGTCGGCCAACAATCTGCAATATCTCGCCAGC
This sequence comes from Mesorhizobium sp. B2-7-2, assembly GCF_006440775.1. GTDB lineage: Bacteria > Pseudomonadota > Alphaproteobacteria > Rhizobiales > Rhizobiaceae > Mesorhizobium. Next base: position 94,493 of record NZ_VFTZ01000016.1, read on the forward strand.
TACGGCCTGAGCTGGACGGCGAACAACAGTCTGGCTCACGGCACGTTCACGCTGACCAACCCGTCCGACAGCTTCACGGTCGGGGCGGTGCTCGCCGATCAGACCGCCAACCCCGTCACCGGCTGGAACGGCGCCGCGCTGACCAAGGCCGGTCTCGGCACGCTGGTCCTGACCGCGGCCAACACCTACACCGGCGGCACCACGATCGCGGACGGCACGCTGCAACTCGGCGATTCGACCACAGCCGGCTCGATTCTGGGCGCCGTCACCGTGGGCTCAAGCGGCACGTTCGATGTGGTCAACGCCGACACCGGCGGCATCACCGGCATCACGAATGCCGGCACGACGAATTTCCGCAACGGCACCAGCGCCGGCAGCGCCGCCATCGTCAACAGCGGCCTCCTGACTTTCAACGACGACAGCACGGCGGGCAATGCCACCGTCACCAACTACGGCAGCCTGTATTTTTACAACACCAGCACGGGAGGCAATGCCGGCATCACCAATGCCAGCAATGGCCACCTGGCATTCTTCGACACCAGCACGGCGGGCAACGCCACCATCGCCAACAGCGGCGCTCTGTATTTCCAGGGCAACAGCACGGCTGGCAGCGCCGCCATCACCAACAACGGCGCCATGGCCCTCTACGACAGCAGCACAGCGGGCAGCGCCGACATCACCAACTACGGCTACCTGACTTTCTACGACACCAGCACGGCGGGCAATGCCGGCATCACCAACGCCAGCAATGGTTACCTGGCATTCTACGACACCGGCACGGCGGGCAGCGCCGCCATCACCAACAACGGCGGCCTGTATTTCTACGGCACCAGCACGGCAGGCAGCGCCGCCATCACCAACACCAGTAATGGATCTCTAGCTTTCAACGGCAGCAGCACGGCGGGCAGCGCCGCGATCACCAACAACGGCGGCCTGTATTTCTACGGCACCAGCACGGCGGGCAGCGCCACCATCACCAACAACAGCGCTCTGTATTTCCGGGACGCCAGCACGGCGGGCAACGCCGTCATCACCAACAATGGCTACCTGGCTTTCAACGACAGCGGCACGGCGGGCAACGCCGCCATCACCAACGATCAGGGCGGCACGGTCGATTTCTCAGGCACCACCGGCCCGAACGGCGACTACAAGCTGAGCGCGGGGTCGATCGCGGGGGCCGGTGACTATATTCTCGGCAGCAATGAGCTGACCGTCGGCTCGAACGGGTTTTCGACCGAGGTGAGCGGCGTCATCGCGGGCGCCGGCGGCGCGCTGGTCAAGATCGGCACGGGCACGCTGACCCTCTCCGGCGCGAACAACTCGGTGGGCGCGGTCACGGTCAGCAATGGCACGCTGGCGCTCAGTCAGACCGGCACGTTCAGCGCCACGACCTACACGACGCAGGGCGGCGCGGTCACCGCCATCGGCGGAGCCGCGCAACTCGCCGTGACCGGAGCCTTCACGCAGGATGCCGGCTCGACCCTGAACGTCACCCTTGGTGCGAACCAGCCGATCATCACGGCGGACTCCGCGTCGCTGGGCGGAACCCTGAACATCGCCGGCCTCGCGGCGAGCACATCGACGGCCAGCGCACTGGCAGGCACGCAGTTCACGGTCATCGCGACGACGAACGGCATTTCCGGCGACTTCGCAAACGTCATCATCGGCGGCGCGTCGAACCCGGTCGATTATCTGACGGCGATGGGCCGCAAGAGCGCCGACAATCTCGCCTACAATGTGGGCCTCGGCCTTACCTGGACCGCCGGCGCGGCGCGGGGCAACGGCGCGTTCACGCTGGCGAACGGCACGGACGCCTTCAATGTCGATATGGCGCTGACGAACCAAGCCGGTCCCTTCGCCAGCGGCTGGGACGGCACGAGCCTGACCAAGAACGGCGACGGCACGCTGACGCTCTCGGCAATGAACGCCTATACCGGCTCGACGACGATCAATGGCGGCACGCTGGCGATCACGGCGGCCGGCGGCATCACCTCGGACGTCACCAACAACGCCACGTTCCGGAACGCCGGCACGGTCACGGGCGGCGTGACCAACAATGCCGGCGCGACCTTCACCCAGACGGCGGGCCACGTCTCGAATGGCGTGATCAACTCCGGCACGGTGAACGCCAATGGCGCGCTCAATGGAGCGATCGCCAACAACGCCGGCGGCATCTTCACTATCGGCGGCACGCTGACCGGCGACAGCACGTTCTCCAATGCCAACGGCGCGACCCTTGCGGTGGCTGCAACCGGCGACTACACGCTGGCGGGGCTGCTGACCAACAGCGGCGGCGTCACGATCGCCGCCGGCGGCTCGCTGACGGCGCCCGCCGGCATCCTCAACAAGGCCGGCGGCGCCATCACGAACAACGGCACCGTGGCGGACGCTCTCGACAATGCCGGGCTCGTCACCAATAACGGCGTCTACAACGCCAATGTCGCTTCCAATACCGGCACGATCAGCAATACGGCCGGCGGAATATGGAACGGGAATTTCAACACGGCGGGCGTCGTCAACAATGACGGGACGATCAACGGCAGCCTGACTCAGACCGCGGGAACCACGGCCAACAACGGCACCATCACCGGCGCCGTCGCGGTCTCGGGCGGCCTGTTCACGGGTAGTGGTTCGGTTGGCGGCCTGACGATCGCCAGCGGCGCGACCGTCGCCCCGGGCGTGGCAGGCGGCATCGGCACGATGAGCGTGGCCGGCAACGTCACCTTCGATGCAGGCTCGATCTATCAGGTCACCGTCAACACCGCCGGTCAGGCTAGTCACATCAACGCCACGGGATCGATCGCGATCAATGGCGGCTCGGTCAATGTGCTGGCGGGCTCGGGCAATTACGCGCCCAGCACCACCTACATCATCCTCAGCACGACGACCAATGGCGGCAGGACCGGGACGTTCGACAGCGTCAGCTCCAATCTGGCCTTCCTCACGTCGACGCTCGGCTACGGCGCCAGCGACGTCACTCTGACGATGACCCGCAACAATGTCGACTTCGCCGCCATCGGCATCACGGCGGACCAGATCACCACCGGCGGCGGCATCGAAAGCCTCGGCTTCGGCAATCCGCTCTACAATGCGGTGTTGAACCTCTCGGCTCCGCAGGCGCAATATGCCTTCGACCAGCTCTCGGGCGAGATCCACGCGTCCGCCAAGACCGCGCTGATCGAGGACAGCCGCTTCGTCCGCAGCGCCGTCAACGACCGCATCCGCGCCGCCTTCGACGCAGTCGGTGCCTCGGGCACTGTCACGACCTATGTCGACGGCAAACCGGTGACGGTGAAGGCCAACACCGATCGTTTGGCGGTCTGGGGCCAGGGTTTTGGCTCCTGGGGCCATACCCACGGCGACGGCAACGCCGCGACGCTCAACCGCAAGACCGGCGGCTTCTTCGTAGGCGCCGATGCGCCGGTGTTCGACACCTGGCGCTTCGGCGCGGTCGCCGGTTACAGCCGCACCGATTTCAACGTGAAGGATGGTCATTCCTCGGGCACGAGCGACACCTACCATCTCGGCCTCTATGGCGGCACGGCCTGGGGCGACCTCGCCTTCCGCACCGGCGCTGCTTACACTTGGCATGACGTCTCGACCAATCGCAGCGTCATCTTCCCTGGCTTTGGAGACAGCCTGAAGGGCAAGTACAATGCTGCCACGGCGCAGGTCTTCGGCGAACTCGCCTATGGCTTCAACGCGGGCGGCGCCCGGTTCGAACCTTTCGCCAATCTCGCCTATATGAACCTGCACACGGATGGCTTCACCGAGCGGGGCGGCGCGGCGGCACTGACCAGCGCGGCAGCCAACACCGACGCGACCTTCACGACGCTCGGCCTGCGCGCCTCGACCACGTTCGATCTCGGGGGAACCACGCTGACAGCGAACGGAATGCTCGGCTGGCGTCATGCATTCGGTGACGTGACACCGCTCTCCACCATGCGCTTCGCCAGCGGCGGCGATGCGTTCAGCATCGGCGGGGTTCCGATCACGCGAGATGCCGCCGTGATCGAGGCCGGCATCTCCTACGCCATCACCCCGAACGCCACGTTCGGCATCTCCTATGGCGGCCAGTTCGGTTCGCGAATGTCTGACCAATCGGCCCGCGCAAACTTCAACGTCAGGTTCTGAGGGGAAGCGGTGTGAACGATTAAAGCCTTTCCTCATCCCACGGGCTGAGCACTCACGGCGCATTGCGCCAGTCTGGAACCTGAGTTGACCATGACCGAAAACACACAAGCAAATGCGGTAACACCGCACCTCCCGCTTTTCTACAAGAACCCCGTGCTTCTTCGTTTCAAGGACCATCGCGATGCCGGGCTGGCGCCACTGGCGGGCTTCGGGTTCGCGCGTGAGGCCGTGGCCATTCCGCTCTGCGTCGGCGAATTCGCCATCGCGTTGCGGCACTATCCGATCGTCTTCGCCATCGACGACAATGCCTCGCCAATCGCGCTCGTCGCTATCAAGCGAGATCATAATCTGTTCATCGAGCGCGACGGCTCATGGCGCGCGGGCAGCTACATTCCGGCTTATGTCCGCCGCTATCCCTTCATCGGGACCGAGACGCCGGACAAGGCGGGGCAACTGCTCAGCATCGATCGCGCATCGGGTCGTTTCGTCGGGTCGAGCGCGGACCAGCACAACGCCGAGCGGCTGTTTGACGAGGCGGGTGGACCGACCGCGACCGCGCAATCGGCGATGACATTCTGCCAGGCATACTATGACGATTCCACGAACACTGTCGCCTTCGGGCAGGCGCTCGTCGCCGCGAAGGCACTGACGCCATACCATGTGGACTTCCGGCTGCCCGACGGCTCGCGGCATCAGGTGAACGGGTTCCTGGCCGTGGACGAGAAGGCGTTTCGCGCGCTGCCGGCCGAGACCGTCACGGACTGGAATGCGAGGGGCTGGCTCGATCTCGTGACCCTGCACCTCGCCTCGCTTCAGAGCTTCAAGGGACTTCTCGACCTCAACGCGCAGCGCGCAAACGAACGAAAGGCGCTCGCATGATGAGCAGGAAGATTCGCGTTTACGGCATTTCCGCAGGCACAGTTCTAGCAGTTGCCGCTAGCCTGGCGGTCTACATGGCGCCCGGGGTCGCCATCTCGACACCGAGCCATGCCGCAGCGATCGCCGATAGTCACGACGATCCCGCGCCACAACGCTTTCAGATCGCACAGGCGCAGGCCGGCGGCCAGTCGACCGGCGGGGCTGCCGCATCAGGCCTTCCAGGCGGGGCGTCGTCGCTGAACGAGACCTACAAGGACTGGGTCGTGGCCTGTCAGGTCGCAAACAGCGCCAAGCGTTGCGTCATGTCACAGCAGCAGAAGCAGCAGAACGGCCAGCGTGTCCTTGCTATCGAATTGGCAGCGCCAACCGGCAACACCGTTTCTGGCACGCTGATCCTGCCGTTCGGGCTCGCGCTCGATTCCGGCGTCACCTTCCAGGTCGACGACAAACCGGCGATGCCGCCGCTGCGCTTCCATACCTGCGTGCCCGCCGGGTGCCTCGTCCCCGTCACCTTCGATGCGCCGACGCTGGTGGGGCTGCGCGCCGGCACGGCACTTAAGGTCAAGGCGACGGCTGATGGCGGCGCGGCGGCGCCGTTCTCAATCTCGCTGCAAGGCTTCAGCACCGCCCTCGATCGTGTGGAGGCGCTATCACGTTGAGGTTGATCGAAACCTGAGCAGAGAAGCATGTTTGACGCCATCCGGCATGGTCGACAAGGGCGATTCGGTGACGAAGGAGCGTATGGCGGGCCTAAAGGCGATTCGCCATCAGGCGAAGACCGATGCCGAACGGATGCAGGCGACGCTTGATCGCACCGGCAATCAGAGGATCACCATCGGCATGCTCGATTCGCTTTCCAGCGTGGCGCGTGACCGACTTCGGCTTGAAGGGGCGGCTGCAAGACCTGCGCCGCTTTGGCCGAAAGGGAATTTTCGGAACCGAATATTTCCTGCGCGCGCAGGTCGCGGAATTGTCGGGGACGATCACGGCTCGATACGACATAGACCGAACGTTTCCTTGCGGCCGTACATCGGTCTCTGGCTTCGGACAGACCGATGCCGTCCGGACCGTAGCGCCCGATGGTCAGCGTCTCGCGGCGATCGTTGAGACGGTAGTCGTAGCCGAAGGTAATCAGCCCCGAGGGCGCAACGACGACGTACATACCGTCACGATCCGACAGCTTGTACAATTTCTCTTTTGGTTTCAGCCTCTTAAGCGCAAGATCGGTCAGCATCGGAAAGGCCTTTTCGACGTCCAATCACCTCGTCAAGGCCCTATTTTTACCGTCACGCGAAATACCGTCAATCTTTTCCTGTATTCCTTTTATATCAGTATTTTACGCATCGAATCGCTGCACTGCTTGGCCTTGTGGTGCTGACGATATTTGAAAAGCGACTCGTTGACAAAAATCCAAATACCGTCAGCCGTACCGTCAAATGGTCGCGCTTTGGGGCGATGGGGAGCGGTAGATAGCAGAGATTTTTTATTTCATTTTCAACGAGATAGGACGTCTTTTCGATAGACCGCGAAACACCGCGAAGGACGCCGGGTCATTCCCACTCGATGATCAACCGGACCTTCAACACACTGGTTTTGCAGTCCAATTGCTGCCATAAATTTCCTAATACCGTTCCAAATACCGTCGGATTCTTACGCTGTTGAAAAGGCTACAACAATGTAGTCGCTGTCGCGGCATGCATCCTTTTGACTGCATCATTTCCGTAGCGATTTCGCAGCGCCAAACAGAATGGCGCGTGGGCGCCATTTCCGCCAGCGGATGCGGTAAGCAAACCGACACAGGACAGCGGCTGCTTGGTTTCGCATCCGTTTGGCCCACCGAGCACCGGCGAATTTGCACAATTCGACTGTAGACGACTTTGGACTATTCGCAGCCAGTTGGCGAATGGCCGCAGTCGGGCGCCGAAAGCGGATTGTTAATCAGATTGCCTAAGCGAGATAGCGAACGGATACATCCATGAGCGCCACCGCTGTGCCTCCGCCTGGCGCCCAACGGCTGTTCACTTGTTATTCAAGGCGAGGCCGAAGATGTAAGCTGATCGAAACCTATCCCGGCGAGAGCCATCAAGTCGCTTGGCAGAGCGACGTCGCCCGCCGTTTTCCCATTTTCGCTTGAGATGAATGCGATCAGTGCGCTCACTTCTGCGTTGCTCAAAGTTCCAGGCGCGTTCCTTGGCATATTAGTTTTGATGAAACTGAACAGGGCACTGACGCTGCCAGGGAACCACTTTTGTGTAAAGACAGAGCCTCTAAGGGGGGGGCCGAATCCCCCCGAGAGGTCGGCCTTATGACAAAGCACGCAGGTCGAAAGGAATTTGGTCCGACCGGCCCCAGCCTGATCGGCAGAAAAGGTAAGTGGACCTAATGTCGCCGCGTGGCCATCACCCTCGGGGCGATCGGTTGCTCCATTACTTGGCAATGCAATCACTAAAGCCGCGATTGCCAGGAGCATCGCGCCCAAACAGCGCCTGACACTCATCTCGTCAGCCCCCTTTCATTTTTGAAATGGACAGGAGGCGGGCGGCGGACCTGCAGTTTCTGGCTTTGCACGGAACGGTATTGACATCACGAAGTCGGTCTGGACGAAGTCGTCAAATACATTATTACGCGTAACCTGCAGATTGGCCGATGGGAAGCCTGGCCACGGAACGAGCGTACCGTCAACAGATTTGGCAAGTACAGCACCATCTGGCACGGGTTCTTGGTTAGGCAACCCGATCTGAAACAATCCGGTGTTCAGAGGGTTGAAAAATCGCGGTGATGCGGCTTTCTTGTCCCATCCACCGTATGAATGGCAGCTAATGCACGAGGAGTTTACAAAGCCATTCTCGATATGGGCATCTGAAAGCACAATTGGAGAGCCGGTCGTGTCCACGAAATTGACCTGCGTCCCTCCCAATTTATAGTTCTCCCAAACGGTTCCCGCGAGACTGGCTGGCATTTGCGCTGTGTCGGGATACTCCCTTCCAGGTTGGCTGGGGAGCGGCTTTCCAGCGAATATCTTGTGATGAAAGGTCGCCCAGAACCAGTTTGGAACGTCTTTCGTGAGGATGTGAAGCGTCTGTAGCCCAAAGACGACTTTCGTTGCTCCTGTTGATTGTCCAGAGCTGAGCTGCCCATTCTTCACATAGAGTACTATTGAATAGAAATTGTTTGGAACGCCCGACCCAATCTCGGCATCGGTGAATTGCACCCAAGCAGCTTTGACTTCAATGCTCTCTGGAGGGAAAGTGATCGGTCCGACCGCCTTATCAAGTACCGCCTTAGCGTACCTCGCCAATCCATCTCGACTATACAGACAATTCGTACGAATGAAGTCGAACGTCGCTTTGTTCATATATGTCTCGCCGAGACCGCCTACGCTTCCGATATAGACACCCTCTCCTGATGTATTGAACCTTGCGCTTAATGCGGCTTGTTCATGAAAACCTGGCTGCTGCCCAGGCGCCTGACCAAAAAGATGTCTTTCGTCGTTCGCATCGGTCCAATCGGCCGGGTAACTTCCGTCGTCCTTGAATACCTCGCTATCTGCTAACTTCCACGTCTCCCAAACAGAAGTGGTACCTGGCGCTCCAGGACGGCGCGAACAGTCTGGTACTCCGCGAGATTTAGGGTCTGTCGCGACCGCAGGTTGGACCAACGTAGCGAACAAATCCCAAGCGTGCTTGCTGGGATTATCCATCGCATCGGTGCGTACGGGCGACGGAGGACAAAAATCGGCGGGTGTCGCAGGCGGCTGCCCTGCGGCCACCGCGGGAGCAAGCGCGCAGTCCCAACCAACAAACAATGACAAGCAAGTCGCAGCCTGCATCAATCGACGTCCAAGGACGCTGACCATAGCACTCTCCCGAAGTATTAAGTCTTGTCAGTAAAGCGCGCTGCCAAGAGCTTCCATGACCTGGAACATTAAATGGGCAACAATATATAATGCCGGACTAGACGCCAAAGCCAAAAGCGCCCCCCCTGCGGTATGACCATATCCCTCAGAGTCGATTGACGCAATACCGCTTGCACGCGACGACAAAAAGATTAATTGTCAGGGCAGAGACTATAATACAGGCACGTGCGTTCGCGACGGGCATACGTACACTTATTAACTGAGGAGAAGGGCAAGCACGTCACACCTGCGAGAGAGGCACATAACCTTGGGAGGGATTGGAATGCAGGTATTTGCTGGATTGGCTGCGATTGGCTTTTTTGTGATAGAGGTACTGTCAGTCACGCCTGCAGCGGCGGGAGGACTGGGGAATATCGAGCGCCTCCAGAACGAGGTGCAAGACATCGTGAAGCGGGCGAAACTGCCCGACGCCGATCAGAAGTTGATACTCAATTCGATTCGTGTGGACCCTCGCATCGTTGGCGGCGAGGCGGTGGATTTCAAGCAAAATGAGTGGCAGGTTGGGCTTGTAAGGGCGGTCGCCCCCGATCCACAACGGTTCCTGTTTTGCGGCGGGTCGCTTGTGGCGCCAGGCTGGGTCCTAACGGCGGCGCACTGCGTCGACAACTTCATCGTGAACAAGAACCCAGCCGCGCTAGACGTCGTCGATGGCACGAGTTTCCTGCCTGCTGGCGGCGAGCGTCTCAAGGTAACCAACATCATCATCCATCCGAAATGGGACTCGCAGCTTAACGAGTACGATTTCGCACTACTTCAGTTGGCGCGGGACGCGAGGATGGGCCGACCGATTGCGCTGATCCCAGAGGGTTCAAGTTACCACGGGACGGCCTACGTTACGGGTTGGGGAGCGATCTTCCAAGGCGGAAATACGACGACCGACCTGCTCGGTGCAACCGTGCCCATAGTGCCGAATGATGCGTGCAATGCGAAGGACAGTTACAACGGACGAATTACCTCGGCGATGATATGCGCTGGCAAGGAGGACGGCGGCGTCGATTCTTGTCAAGGCGATAGCGGAGGGCCACTAAGTGCCGTTGTAGACGGGAAGCGCCAGCTCGTCGGCGTTGTGAGCTGGGGCGAGGGTTGCGCCAAACGCCTGAAATATGGCGTCTACGCCAACGTCGCGGTTGCAACCGTGTGGATAGCCAACACGCTGGCGCGCTGAGCTATTAGTCCGGGCTTGAAGCGAGTGACTCCGTTGACGGGACTATTCGGTTGTCACCTTGCCCGTTGATTTTAGGGGCAAGGTCAGGTGTTGCGAACGTTGGTCCGCCTAGCGCAGGACCGAGTCCGGTCTACGGCTTTGCAGCTGGATCGAGAACAAGAACAAACGCGGTTAGGAGGATCATGCAAGCCGACCGCTATTGGAGCGGACGGCCTTTGTTGAACATTTGGTTAAGCTCCTGAAGCGGAGGCGCATTGAGGTTTGATCGGGTTAGCGCGTCGGTTTCCTGTGCTGCCTTCAACTTGTTTTGTAGCGCTCTTTTGAGCGCCGCCCATTGCGCGGCATCGAGCTTCCCAGCCGATTCCGCGCTTTGGGCATAGTTTCGCACCGCCGCTGCATAGACGAGCGACGGTGTGTTCGGATCGGTGGCGACGGTGAGTGCGTAGGACGTGAATGTCGGATCATATTGACCAAGCACTTGAGCCGCCGCGGCTCGAAGAGCGGGCTCCGCCTGGTCGTTGAGAAAAATCTTGTTGCGAATCAAAGGTCGGTCTCCTGGAATTGAGCCAAGAACCGCCACGGCAGCCAGTCGCGCTTCCGCGGGCCCCTTATCCAGAAAATCCAAAAGGCAGGCACGCGAACGCGCCTCAGGTGCTTGCGTGCAAAGTTCGGCCGCTTGCTTTGGTGTGACCGCTCCATTGGCTAGGGCCTCCGCCAGCAAGGGCGAGGCTTCCTCCGCGGAGGACCTCACCAGCGTCTTTAAGGCGAGCATACCTGCCTCGGATCGACTTTGGCGAGTTGCCAGCCTCAATGCGTCGAGCGCCACCTTGTGCTGGTTTTGAACGTAGCTTCCCCATATTGTGCCCGGGTGCATCGCGGGGTCGTGATTGCCGGCGTCGTGACCGGCCATGACGACCGAGTTAGCCAAGATTCCGACTGCGGATTTTCGCACGTCTTCGACGGGATCCGTTACCAACTCCGCAGCGACGGGCAGAGCCGCGTCTTCGGAAATCAACGCAAGACCTTCGAGCGCCTTGCTGCGTGTTCCTGGATCAAAATTCGTGTTTGCGGCGGTGACGCGCAGTCTTTCGATCTCGCCTGCGTTCTCCAGGAGATACGCCCTGACACGCGGATCGGGATTGGGGGGCTGGCCCAACTGGGCCAGGCACGGCGCAGCCAAAAGCCAAGCGCTAACCAAGGCGGAAACGAAGATGCGGCTGTTATTGTTGCCACCCATGTAGGTCATTTGAGAGGCCGTCCGAGATAGTCGATGTCGTCGTAGCAATATCCCAGCGCCGAGGAGGCCTGTTCGGATCCTAGGTAATCTAGCATTCTTGCTGGCGTGAGCGAAGCGGCCTCGGACTTTGAACTTATTCCGGGCATCTGATGCGACGTGGAAGGCCATCCCGATGCTTCTGCGGGATCTGGGTATCCCCAAGGCCACATCGGATCGTCGGCGTAGGTGCCCTTCCTGTATATGCCCGCATCTGGCCCGGTTCCTGGATATTTCCCCAGGGCTGAGTACGCGTCCTCATCATTCCCGCTGAACCGGGAATAGGTGGCCTGCCAGTGTGCCCAAACCCTATCCACGTTGGCATGCAGCAGGAAGAAGAGTGGGTCGGCGGGCGAGTCGGCCGTGGCAAGCCAGCCGCCCAGGTTTCGATGCACACCGCTATGGAAACTACTCTCGATTTGGCTATGGAATATCACGAACGCGCGGTGGAAGTTCGCCGGTACGGCTGGATCAAGGACGCCTTGGCTTGGCGCCACAGCTGGGTCTCGAATCAGCCGACCCATTTGTGGATCGATCCAGTCGCCTAGACCTGGCCCGCTGACGAACGGCACACCTGGCACAGTCGCTCCCATGAAATCATCGGAAAAAACATGGTCCGCAGGCTCATCGAAGCGCCAATATGGAATGGTCACACGCGGGTCGACCTGCTGGAGGCGACGTTCAAGATCAAGGAGTAGCGCTCGGTGCCATGGCAAAAAAAGTGGCGACCTGTGAATTTCAAGCTGATTGGCCGCTTCATGGATGCGAACGAACGGTTCGTAATCCGACGACGCGGCGCTGTTTTGGATATCGTGAAGCTTCTTCAAAGCGTCCAGAAAAATTTGGACTTCAAATCTCGTCAACGACTCCGCGTTTTTTCGCACCCGCACCATCACGTCCACCGATCCAAGCTCCAGGCCTAGGTCATCAAGCGCGATCACGCGCACGTCTTTGGCGCCAGTGGAGGCCTTCGTCCCCATGATCCAGAACGACGCCCATGCCCCATTCGAGGGAAGGGGCAGACTGAGAGTGGAGGAAGGAGAGTAAGACTTCTTGTCGAGGACTTCGGCTCCGTTTAGCTGGAAGGCCACATTGCCGCTGCTGTCGGTAGAGACAGCAGAGAGGGTTAGATGTTGTTGCGCTGTCGACGACTTGCTTAAGAGTCGAGCTCGCGAGAGAACAGGAGTCCAGCAAATATAAGGACTGCTATCGTGGGCGCCGTCGCCGATTTGTATTTCGACCGACTGAGCCGTTGATCGACCGACGGCGGCAATCGAGATGAGGACGCACCAGAATATTAGGCCGAGAAGAATTCGCATTGCACCCTTGCGATTGGATTGCCACCGTCGAAATCATTGCCCTGGCGCCGTCACTCGCACAACAGTCTCGGCCCCACCGTCGGCGGGCGCATTGAAAAATGTAAGGGTGGCGTCCGCAGTCGTGGGAGGCTTATCGGAAACGAACGAAAAGTTATAGGCCGAACCCCAGCGAACCGCGTTTGCGTTGGTGTCTTCGGAAGATTTGCGCGTTGACCAGATTATCTGGTTGCCTTGAATGCGGCTGTCCCAGGCGTCGTTCGACCATATCTCCCCATTCGAATGTGGAGCTTTGAATGAAGCGCTGCTCTGGTCAATCTGCTGCTCAGGCACTGCAAATGCCTGGACAGCGAGATCGCTGTTCATATTGTACACGGAATAATCGTACCGGAACTTCCCACCGGCGAGGGGCTGGGCCTTGGAGCCTACTAGGATATACGTCTTCACCCCGTTCTCATCAAGATCGACCTCGGAGAGCTGCGCCCCGTACTCTTTCCAGGCGAACAGAGCCGGCTGCATCCGCACCTCCGGGCTTTCGTTTCGCAACACCCACGCTCCAGATCTTAAGATCGGTTTGACTTCCCTATAGGTCACATTGTTACGTGCGTTACCGGCTGTCGCATCGTCGGCGGTGATGTACTGGGCCTCCACGAAATACCGCGCGCCTGGCGTGAGCAGGTCAGCTTCGTCGACGAGCAAGATCCGTTCCGCTGGATCGCTTGGGGGATAGCCGGTCAGATCTTGTGCTTTGGATCCGTCAAATTCAACTTTTGCAGAATTGGTTATTCTGCTCCGAGGCCCAAGATTACGGGGATCTGAATTGAGATCCTCAGTATACAGGTCGGAGCAACCGGGACGCAACTGGCTTCCCCCGGCCCCAGCCTGGCAGGTGCGATGCATTTCCGGTATGCCACCGCAATCGTTCTGATTCGTCGCGTAGAATCCGTGCTTGACCCAAGATTTCGCCAATTGCTCCATCCTTCCATCTGCCAAGCGATAAAAGTTGAGGGTGATGGCTGGATGATGTGTGTCCGGAAGGCGCTGCCAATTGAGTGGCGAATCCCCAATATTGCAGGAATTGGTTGAAGCCGTGAGACCGATCTTCGATCCGAGCCGGCTGTCTTCCCGAGCGTCGTCGATGAATCCCACGATCACATCCGGCCCTGTCGCGGCCGCTTTGAGGTTGCTCGACAGCAGCGAAACGACGACAACCGCGATCCCATATGCTATACGCATGACTTACTCCCGTGGGCTATTTAATATCGACTTTTAGCAGATGGTCAGCGGCGCTGACGCGCTCCCCGCCCTGATCGAAACCAAATCGCTTGGCAGCGACACGAATGAGGTACCGCTTGTTCAGCGATGCCGGAAAATACAATCTGTATTGCCTTGGTGTCAGCGTAGGGGCGGGGTTGATCCAGCGCATATGCCCCTGGAAAGACATGTCGCGGAGTACGAATATTGTCCCATCCGTGAAGACACCCCCTCCCAGGTCGCTAAACCCTAACGCCTTGGTCTGCTCGATGCTTGGAAAGTCACCACTAGCCGGCTCCGCACCATCAGAGGGTATACCGACCTCGTGTATCGCTACGTTAAAGCGTACATCATCGCGCTCAGGGACTCCGCCGAATGAATTGATATACGTCCAGTCAAGCCGGATGCGCTTTGGCGACAATTCCGAGGAACCGTCGGGATTGTCTTCAATGCCCACTGCGAAATTTTGAGGACCTGATGGATCTCCGATCCTCGTCGCCTCATCCATCGTGGACTCGGGAGTTGGAGCATCGGTGTAGGTTTTGAGGGAGCGCGAATCTCCATCAGCGTTCTCGATAACCGCGCGAAGCTTATCCCAATCAGCATCCGAGATGGGAGCAGGTTGAGGGTCGGAAACGTCATTGCCTTGCGGTTCCGCGTACATCCACGGATGAATTTTACCTGCGCCGGTCCGAAGTGCCCAGTCGGTGCGGAAACTGTTTTCCAACCCGCTGTCTCCGGCAATAGAACCGAGGCGTCCTACTGCATCCGATGCAAAGCGTCCGGTGCCGTTGTTGGTGAGTCCATGGCATGAGGTACAATTTCGTGCTGGATCTACAATCGTGAGGTCGCCATCGAGCGTGCCCCTGTGAGCTGCGGTATAGTCCGTCCCAACCACTCGGTAGGGGGTCTTCGAGTTCCGGGTACGCTCGGGGAGCAGATCGCCAAGGCTGAACGCCGCGGCCTCATCTTTGTCGCGATAACCCACGCGCGCTTGCTTGATATAGGGGGTAATGATCCTGGGTTCTTTGTTATCGTGGCACGCGGCGCAGTCGACCCTGAAAGTCGCGTCGTATGTCTTGGATGCCAGAGTCCGACCAGCAGTGTCGTTGTATCCGCCTCCTCCTGGTGCCACAGTAGGCGTACTCCAATCGAACTTTATTCCTTCATAGCTTCCGTCGAAGAACGCCAATTCCCCGCTCACCTGGTTGAAGCCGATGTAACCAAGCAGCGCATAGGAGTTGTCGTTCTCACTCCAATATTTCTCTGGTCTTAGAATCTCCGGGCCGTGGGTTTTCCTCGCAAGTGCGATCCATTCGACGTTTCCTTTTTCGATCCTAGAGAGTCTCGAAGCGGTACCGCATGGTGTTACACCGCCTGCCAGAGACGGCTTGTCGCATTTGTCGATGGTCGCCGTCCAATTTACAAACACACCGTTCTTGTCGCGATGCTCGTATTCGAGCGGAGAGCCAGATTTGGAACTGTTCGGCTTTAGTTCCGCTCGATTGCCGTCCACCTCCACATACGTGGCCCGCGTTTCGATAACTGACCCGTCAGAGCGGACAAATCGGCCAAGCGTGGTAACGTCGAACGGCGGGATCGGTCCGAAGACAGCTCTGACTTCATCGGCGTAGCGGAGGTTAATGTCTGTTTCTTTCGAAGCAGGTGCCCAAAAGATATTGCCGTTCCACCGATTAACCTTGGATGAGAAGTAGTCTCCTCTGCCCAAAAAATCCGGCGCCGCGTTGAGAGGTCGACTTGACGACCCTACCGCTAAGCGAAATTGATCAGTTATTTGTCCAAGTTTTTGATGTTGTTCCAGGAAAATTGAAAGCTGGTTGACGTACTCTAAGGTGCGAGAATCTCCCTCTGGCAACTGCGACATCGGTCTAGCAAACGGATATCGGGGCGCCTTTAAAAGTTCCCCCTCATTGATGAGAGCTTGGCTATTGGTCCGTTCGAGCGCGGCGGCGTCGAGATGTCGGATCAGATCGGGCGCGGTTTGCCGGACAAAATCGGCGAACGACTTCGGCCGCATCAGTTTCGCGTCTTGGGCCAGGGCACAGGAACCCGCCGCTGCAAAGGCAATCAGACTGCAAAGCAAGAGGCGCATGAACTCGACCCCCCCGATCGCGTCATGTATAATTGCACGAGTATACCTGGTTTAGCAATCAGAGATATGCATCCTCCCGGTCAATGTCCTGTAGCAGTGCTGGACGAGATACTTACGCGCTGTTTTTAGTGCACAAGAGCGGCTGCGCCGGGAAGGTAAGTCCAAATGCTATCTGGGCCCGCGGGATCGGCTGCAGGCACGTGAAAAAAAGCCGGCAGGCAGGAAATGGCCTGAGCACTGCGCTGCGGTTCACCGTTCGGCAGGATTGGTTTTGCGCTGGTGGTCACCCGGAATCTCGGAGCTGCCCGACGTGCTGAGCGCGGAGGAAGCGGCGCGGGTGCTCGAGCCGGCGCCAGGCATCAAGTACATGGCTGCGCTCGGTGTCGCGTATGGCCCAGATCTACACGGTCGGAGGTCACGCGTCTGAATAGGTCAGCGGCATCAATTCGAAACGCATGTTGGTCCGTGTCGAACAGGAGCATGATCGGTTCGATAAGAGTGCGGTCTAAGAGGCTGGACTTTCAGTGGGAGTTCACCTCGGAAGAACATCGAGGCTTTGATCGCGGCAGCACGAATGCGGCCCGCACCTTGCTCGTTGAGCAGAAAGCCGATTGCAGGCGATCTCTCAGGTGGTCGACTGAACCTTGTCGACCTGATGAGGTTGGTCTGCCTCCTCGATGCTGGGGGAGGCGAATTCTCGACGCATGGCTCGCATGAGGCTGTGTAATTGAGGCCTCAGTTCCGCGTTTTCCCCGAGCCGGCCGAAGGGATTGAGGGCGTCTGCATGGTTTCGGAAGTCCCTTCCGCAGTCCGCACAGTCGGGACAATCGTGTCGTTGCCTCTTGCTGATGCATGAAAATGACCACGTACCGGTGGAGGAAACCATAAAGAGCTTGCTGCACCTAGGCGCGCGTCACCAGCGGATCACGACGACTTTTTCAGTTCCATTGGCGAGTTCGACAGCCTCGGTGCCATCTTGCTTGCGGCTCTGGATTTCGCGCTCTCAACGGCTTCAACCCCGGCGGCAACGGCCGCAATGCTTCATCGACCTCGGCGACACAGACCAATGTTTCTTCCGGGAGGTCCTTGATTTGGTTTCAGCAACTGGCGAACGTTCATGGCAAATCTCCTTGGCGCTGCGGGGAGCAGATACCTGCTTTCGCCGGCGCGAACCATGGTTCGTGAGAAAAGTTCCGTTCGCCAGCGCACTGATCAAAATGCGGCGCGAGAGTATCGGCCTAGGTTAAGTTTGCTCCTCCAACCCATGCCAGTTCGCCGGCGCTTCGTGCTCGAACTCAAGGAGATCGGTAGCAGCCTTCCCCCGCCCAGAACATTCTGCTGGACGGCATCGAAGGAGATGTGCGCCGCCCACCTCCAAGTGCTCGGGTACTGCTTCGGATCTTTTCCAGTCGCAGTGGCCTGGAATCACGCGCAGTAATTTTCCAGTAAACTCAGCCTTTCGGAATACCATCCGAACCCACACCGTTAGGTCATTCAGCTCGCAGTACGGCCGATGATCCGCGCCGAAATGTCACCGTCACCGACCGAACAGGCGTTCGCCGAAGCGGTGGCAGTGATGATTTGGAGCGATGCCACTCTTGCCGAGCGGTCGTCGCAACAAGTCCACGAATTCCAGAGCTGCTGGTGCTTCACCGTTTGAGCATGGCCGAGATGCCATGCCGGATAAGAGGAACGTGTTGGGCGAACCGAAGCCCCGCATGGCGTGCAAGCCGTGCCGCCGGTCGCTCGCTTGAGTAGAGTCGGACGAGTATATTCGTAGCATGGTAGAGCGGCGCCGCCGACAGGCGCAGCCGCCTTTCGTATCTGTGCAGCATGTCGGGATCGGCAATGTCACGGCGGTCGCGACTTGCAGTCAGGATTGCATCGGCGAGTTGCTTTTGGCTGCTGAGACCGATGTTGAAGCCATGCGCTGTCACCGGGTGCATTCCAATAGCAGCGTCACCGATGAGTGCGGCACTCGGAGCCCTGAGTTCGTGCGCCCACGTGGTGACCAGCGGAAAGGCGTGGCGGCTGCTTGCCAATGTCATTTCCCCGAGACGGCCTTGACACCGCTTCGTCAATTCCCTGAGGAACAAATCGTCGTTGGAGGCAAGCAGTCTGCCGACCTCGCTTGAGGGCAGAGTGAGCAGCAACGAGGAGACCCCCTCCCCCAGAGGCAACATCGCTATCGTTTGATGGTGATCGAACCATTCGGTTGCCACATGGTGATGGGCGCGTTCATGCCGCACCCGACAGATCAGCATCGAGTGGCCAAGCCGATTGATGTCGGCGCCGATGCCGAGCAGATCACGCGTGGGAGACAGGCGCGAATCTGCGGCAACAACAAGCCTGGCGCTCAACTGCATGCCGTCAGAAAGCGTAACCACTGCTCCTTTGTGGCTGGTCCTTGCATGGACGACCGAGTGGCCGCACCGCAGCTCTGGCTGATCACGCAGCCGAACGATTTTGAACAGCGCATCGCGAATGCGGCAGTTCGGGACCAAAATTCCGAGGGGCTCTCCACACGCTCTTGGAGCATTAAAACGCAGAGCGAAAGCGCTCGATCCGTTGAGGACGCGTGCGCCTTGAAGTGGTGATTTGTCCGAAGCGGGAATGATATCCCAGGCGCCGAGCTCCCGAAGGATTCTGATCGAGGCATGAGTCAGCGCGATCTCGCGACCGTCGAACGCCGGATTCGCGAGCCTTTCCCGGGCCTGCGCTTCAACAAGTGCCACTTTGAGTTTGCTCTGGGCAAGCGAGGCGGCGAAGGAAAGTCCGACCGGCCCCGCGCCAACGACAATGATGTCGAAGCTGTTATCGGAGACGGCCATCAGCGTGGCGCCATCGGGTCGGCTCTCCAGTGTTCAGGCACGAATTGCGAAATCAAAAACGCCTTTGATGCTAGTTTAAGCACGACGCGCGCAAGCTATGGCCGCCTAAATAAGTGGCAAGCCGCCTTATCAGCGGCAGATGCTCACAAAGCCGTTGCTTGACCGCTGATGCTGGCAAGTAAGCGGTCGATCGGGCCGTTGCTGCGGCGCGATCTCGCGATCCTGGCCACGGAAGTGCTGCTGCTGCTGCTGATATTGCTGCCGCCGCAGCCTGTTCTCCAGCATCAGTAATTGGTTCTGCTCGACCAGCGCATTGCGATTGGCGGAGTTGAGGACTGGTGCCGAGGCGACTTGATCCGGCAACGTCGCCGTTCCCAGCATTCCCGACATGAAGATCGTCAATAGGCGAAATCGCGACATCTATACACTCCTGCAAACAAAACTTTGGCATACGCAGTTGCCCGGTGATGCCACCATGCCCGCAGGACCAGCGAACATGGCCAGCGTCTGACGCCGCTCTGCTGCCGTCCCGCGATGTCTTGAGCACGCGGTCAGCAGCCTCGCGTCCGAGCGCCTTGGGTTCACATCGACGGTTGTCAGTTGCGGACGCGCCGCAAGCTCCACAACGTTCTCAAAACTAGCGAGGGCTACATCGGCATGTATTAGCGAGCCATCTCGCAGAGCGGGTCGCACGCACCCTGGGCGATCTGATCGTTGCCGCCGGAGGTCGCGTTCAGCCTTTGCTCACAAGAATCCGGCCGCCGCCTTGCGCAGCCACGCTTCGGCCCACTTTTGGCTTTGGCCGTTCTTCGTGTGGGTCTTGATTCAAACCGATCGCCGAGGCGTTCGGCGGCGCGATTCGTCGACGTAGGCATGGATTCTCTCCCTGAAGGACTGGCCGATGAAACCACGCCGATGAGTAGATAACCCTGATCTAGGTCAAGCGGTGTGAGTAATCCGGCGACCGCGGTTCGACGATCACCCGCCTGCATATTGGGCGGAATGGGCGACGTAATCTTTCGAGCGACACAGGCTTTTCACAGATCAGCGTCAACCGGCGGCAGGTGAAGCTGCCTATGCAACCTCAGCAGTAGTTCCACTCGGCTTATCACCGGCATCCCAACAGTCGTCTGCAGAGCGGCTTGAATCAGCGTTCTGGCTTGTCTTCCTGGTCGACAAGGATACGCTCTGCTGCCCCGTCGAGATCTTCGTACTGACCGCTTTTCAATGCCCATAGGAAGCCAGACAGCCCAAGCCCGCCGAGGAGCAGGGTCCCAGGTATCAAATAGGCAAGCGTCCTCATTACAACTGTACCCGTCCGCCATTGTTGGAGTGTCTATCATTGGCAACAGTTTCCGCTGGTGCGTGCCGAACAAAGCCTTCCAGGCGCAATGCATTCCCGATCACCAGCAGTGATGACGCAGACATAGCAATCGCCGCGATAAGCGGAGTGGCGTGCCCTAGAATAGCGATTGGTACAGCGATGGTATTGTAGAGAGTCGCGACGGCGATGTTTTGGCGGATCAGGCTTCCTGCCTTGCGCGAGACGTCCAGCGCGAGCGGCACCGCCAGGAGGCTTTCGCGCAGGAAGACGAAATCCGCGGCGTTGCGGCCAACATCGGCGGCGGTGGCCGGTGCGATCGAGACATGCGCTGCGCTCAGCGCCGGCGTATCATTGAGGCCGTCGCCAACCATCAGAACCCTGTGCCCCACTTTCGCGAGGGTCTCGATGCGTTCGAGCTTGCCGGATGGCAGCAGGCAGGGAACGAAGTTGTCGATTCCGAGTGACTTCGCAACCTCGGCACAGGCCGCCGCGGTATCGCCTGACAGCATTTCCACGGGAACCCTGGCGTCGCTCAATTGATCGATGGCCGCTCTGGCGTCGACCCGCAACGCATCCTCGAAAGCGAAGGAAGCGACAATCATCCCGTTCTTCGTGAGAACGGTTCCGCCGTAGCCATGTTTGGCTTCGCCGCCGGTTCGAGCCTTCCATCCAGCCCATCCGCGTCGGCCCAGTCGCCAGGTGCTTCCCGCATCAGTGGCCTCGATTCCGAATCCCGGATGCTCGGTGACGGCATCGAATTTGAGCTGCCCGCCAGGAATGGCAAAGCCGGCTATGGCCTTTGAAAACGGATGACGCGAGTGCGCCGCCAGGTCGGCTGCGACTGCCAGCATGGCCGGATCGATCGACGGCGCGTTAACGAGCCGGGGCTGGCCAAGCGTCAGCGTTCCGGTCTTGTCGAACACGGCAATGTCGACAATTGCCAGGCGTTCCATGGCGGAGCCGTCCTTGACCATAATGCCGTTCTCAAACAGGCGCCGCGCGGCGACCACCTGCACGATCGGCACGGCGAGGCCAAGCGCGCAGGGGCACGTGATGATGAGAACGGCGATGGCGATCGTCATCGCCCGGTGCCAGTCGCCGGTCGCCACTATCCAGCCCAGGAATGTCACGAAGGCGGTGAGATGAACCATGGGCGCGTAGAGCGCCGAAACGCGGTCGGCGATACGGCGATATTGCGCGCGGCCGCCCTCGGCGGCCTCCATCAACCGGACCATTTCCGCCAGGAATGAATCTTTTGCGGCGGCTGTCGCCTCAATCGTCAGCGGGCCGGTAAGATTGAGCACGCCGGCCTGTACCGCTTCGCCCGGCGCTACGTTTTTCGGCGTGCTTTCGCCTGAGGCCAGCGAGCAGTCGAGATCCGACGTTCCCTGGATGATCTTGCCGTCGACGGGGATCCTCTCACCGGCCGCGATCAACATCCGCATGCCTGGTTCGATCTCGCCGACCGGCAGATAGTCGCGCGCGCCATCGCCGCGCAGCACCATGGCGCCACGCGCGGCCAGCTGAGACAGGCCTTTCACGGCAGTTCGGGCACGCTCCCGCATCACATGATCCAGCGTGCGTCCGATCAAAAGGAAGAACAGCAGCGATACCGACGCGTCGAAATAGGCGTGGTCGCCATGATTGATCGTCTCATAGAGGCTCATGGCGTAGGCGAGCGAAACACCGACCGCGATGGGCACGTCCATATTCATGCGGCCATGACGCAAGGCGTTCCAGGCCGACCGGAAGAAGATGCCGCCGGCGAAGGCGAGGGCAGGAATGGCGATCAGCGCCGAGACCCAGTGAAACAGGTCGCGGGTAGCACCTTCGGCGCCGGACCAGACAGAGACCGAAAGCAGCATGATGTTGCCCGCCGCAAAACCGGCAACAGCGACGGCGCGGATCAGTTCGGCAAGCGTCTTGTCCTTGTCGTCGATCTCGGGTGCGAACAGATGCGCCTCGTAGCCAAGCCTGCCAAGCGCGGCGACGAACGGTGGCACCTCGTCTCCACGCCACCGGACCGCGACCCGTTTCGTCGACAGGTTGACGCGCGCGCTTTCGACGTGATCGAGCTTTCCAAGTGCCGCCTCGATCGTCTGGATGCAGGCGGCGCAATGAACCGTCGGCACTGAAAGGTCGGTCTGCCGAAGATCGTCGCCAAGCGATCGGCTCGCCAACCTGATTTCCTGGCTGGATGGCAGGACCCATGTGGCGCCGTTCAGATCCAGCGCCGTTTCAGCGCCCGGTGCACAACAGCTCATTGCAGAGCCCCATGAGAGATCATGATCCTGCTGACGTCGCGATAGGGTCGTGCCAGGCCGGCATCGGCGTCGACTTCGACGATCCAGACGCCGTCCTTCGGCATCTGCTGCGCTGCGAATTCCTTGCCTGAGGCGAGGGCGAGCGTGACGGACTTGTCGTCTTTCTCGTAGGCGGGATGACGAAACAGCACCTTGACGCCGTGCAGAGGAACCGGCTTGCCGGCCGCGTCGGAGAGGCTGTAGCGGACTTCGCCCCATGCGATGGTCAGCTTGCCGGTCCAACCGAGCGCGGCTTGGGCGCGGCCGGCCTCGGCCTCCTTGTTGAATTGCTGGCTCGCCACATATGTGTTCTCGACGACAAGGCCGGTCCAACTGGTGTTGGCGAGCGTGGCCATCGTCAGATTGACCGCGATGACCACGCCGAAGAAGGTGAGAATGATGGCCAGCATGTGCCTGCCGGTGAATTCGCGAGGCTTTTGGGCATTGGCGGTCATTTGGCGGCCTCTGGCGCGTTGAATGTTGCGGTGTACTCGTTCGACTCGGAGCTCGCTCTGTCCTCGACACGGAACTTGAAGGTCTGTGCCGGAGCGTGGATCTGGTCCGCCGGCTGGCGAACGAAGACCTTCAACGTTTTCAGGCGATCGGGCTCGACCGGGATGGCAAACGAGCGGCCCGCCTTGATGTCGTCCCCGACCACGCTCATTTCGCCTCCTTGCAAGCCCTGCATGGTGACAACAATGATCCGCGGCTCGGGGATCATGTTGAGCAGTTTGACGGTGTAGCCGTTGCGGATCGAGCCGTCGGACAACGTTACGAATTGCGGATTGCGATCGTGCAGCACATTGACTTCGAGCCTGTCGCGCGTCAGCAGCGAATAGAGCAGACCCAGGCCGATCAGCGACCACAGACCCATGTAGACGTAGGTGCGTGGCCGGAAGATCTTGCTGACATGGAAATGCGCCACCTTGTCGGAGAACAGGCCATCAGCGGTCCTGACCAGCGACGGGTTGACTGAACTGGAGCCGCCCGCGGTCGCCAACATCATGTTGGCGTTGTAATCGGAGAGCGTTGCGTAGGAAATCAGTCCGCGCTCTTTGCCGAGCTTGTCCATGACGCCGTCGCAGGCGTCGATACACAGCGCGCAGGTGATGCATTCGAGCTGCTGGCCGTCGCGAATGTCGATCCCCATCGGGCAGACCGCGACACAGGCATTGCAGTCGACGCAGTCGCCGACGGACTGCCCTGTCGCTTGCACCTTCTTGGCGTGACGCGAGCGCGGTTCGCCGCGCCAGTCATTGTAGGTGACGGTAAGCGAATTCTCGTCGAGCATGGCTGCCTGGATGCGCGGCCATGGGCACATATAGGTGCAGATCTGTTCGCGCATCAGGCCACCGAACGTGTAGGTGGTCGCCGTCAACACGGCGATGGTGATGTAGGCGACAGGCGCGGCGGTACCGGTGAAAAGTTCGCGAGCCAAACTAGGCGCATCGGCGAAATAGAAGATCCAAGCACCGCCGGTGGCCGCGCCGATGACCAGCCAGATCGTGTGCTTCGATAGGCGCAGCACCAGCTTGCGGGCGGTCCAGGGACCAGCGTCAAGCTTCATGCGGGCGTTACGGTCCCCCTCGACCGCACGTTCGACGACAAGAAACAGGTCGACCCATACGGTCTGCGGACATGCATAGCCGCACCAGGCACGGCCGACAGTCGAGGTAATCAGGAAAAGCCCAACGCCGGCCATGACCAGGAGGCCGGCCACATAGAAGAATTCCTGGGGCCATATCTCGATGAAAAAGAAGTAGAAGCGCCGGTTGGCGAGGTCGAGCAGCACGGCCTGATCCGGAGCAAATGGACCGCGATCCCAACGCAGCCAAGGCGTCAGGTAGTAGATGCCGAGCGTGATCGCCATCACCAGCCATTTGAAGCGGCGAAAGTTGCCCGAGACGCGCTTTGGGAAGACTTTCTTGCGTCTGGCATAATGCGGCTGGCGGGTATTCGAGGAATTTGGGGCCGAGCCTTCGAGCCGTTCAGTTCGCGTATCATTGCGCACGTGCGTACCACTCCCATCCGAAGTCAGAAGGGGATTTCGTGCCGCATCGACGAGCGGCGCAGCCGAAATGGTGTCGAGGCCCGGCTTGCGCCGGGCCCCGTCGCTTGGCAGGGGGAGGCCGAGAATAGGCCTTGCCTTCCTATTCTCCGCCGCCAAGCGAATGGACATAAACCGCAAGCTCCTTGACTTTGATCTCGCCGAGACGGCCGAGCCAGGCCGGCATGACACCTTCCTTTGGCGCGCGGACCTGGGCTGCGACCGCTGCCTCGCCGGCCCCGTGCAGCCAAATGGCGTCGGTGAGGTTGGGGCCCCCAAATTCCCTGTTCCCTTCCGCGTTCTCACCATGACAGGCGACGCAATTGTCGGAAAAGACTTTGGCACCGGATTGGATCAGACTTGCATCGGCGACCTTGCCAGAGAGGCTGACGACATATGCGCTAACCTGCTTGATCTCGTCGGCGGTGATGATGTCCCCGAACGCCGGCATTTCCGACAGGCGCGTGTCCGGATCCGAAGCGAAGCGGATGCCATGGGTGATCGTCTGCTGGATCTGCTCGGCCTTGCCGCCCCACAGCCAGTCGTCGTCGTTTAGGTTGGGAAAGCCCTTGGAACCTTGGGCGCCGGAGCCGTGGCACTGCGTGCAGTTGACCTTGAATGCGGCGCCGCCGGCGGCGATGGCGAATTCGCGCAAGGCATCGTCCGCAGCGATCTCCGAGACACTTTTCGACTTCACCGCCGCGAGGTATTTGCTCTTCGCTGCTTCCGCATCCGCCAGTTCGTTCTTGACGTCATTGCGGCTCGAATAGCCGAGAACACCCGTCGTCGCCGAATGCAGCAGTGGCCATGCGGGATAGGCGATTGTGTAGCCGATCGCCCACACGATGGTGACGTAGAAGATGGTGATCCACCAACGCGGAAGCGGGTTGTTCAGCTCGCGGATGCCATCCCATTCGTGGCCGGTGGTCGAGACCCCAGAGACTTCATCGATGTGCTCCTCGCTCATGATCACTCGTCCTGAAGCGGAATTCGGGCAGCTTCGTCCGCCAACTTACGGCTGCCGGGACGCAGGACGAAGACACTTGCCCCCGCAAAGAAAAGCGCCATGGCAACCAGACCCCAGCTGTCGGCAAACTCCCGCATAAGATTGTAATTCATGGAAAACTCCTCAGCGGTAACCGGCGCCTTCGTCGTAGTTCTTAAAATCGACCAGCGTGCCGAGCATCTGCAGATACGCAACGAGCGCATCCATTTCGGTGACCTGTTGCGGGTTGCCGTCGAAGTCGCCGATCTTGGCCTTGGGATAACGGGCCTCAAGACCTGATGTGTCGGCGTTGGGATCAGCCTGCGCCATCAGATCGGCGTTGGCGTTGGCGACCATGTCATCGTTGTAGGGAACGCCGACCCGCCGGTTGGCGACCAGATGCGTCGAGAAGTCCTTCACCTCGATCGGCGCGTCCTTCAGGAAGGCGTAGCTGGGCATGATGGATTCCGGCACAACGGAACGCGGATCCGAAAGATGGGCGACATGCCAGGCGTTCGAGTAGCGGTCACCGACCCGGGCCAGATCCGGCCCCGTCCGCTTCGATCCCCATTGGAAGGGGTGATCGTACATTGACTCGGCGGCCAGGCTGTAGTGGCCGTAGCGCTCGACCTCGTCGCGGAACGGCCTGATCATCTGGCTGTGGCAGAGGTAGCAGCCCTCGCGCACATAGATGTTGCGCCCGACGAGCTCGAGCGGCGAGTACGGACGCATGCCTTCCACCTTCTCGATCGTGTTGTCGAGATAGAAGAGCGGCGCGATTTCGACGATACCGCCGACAGTCACGACAAGAAGGGAGCCTACGAGAAGAAGCGTGGCGTTCTTCTCGATAATGGCATGTTTGTCGATCAAGCCCATTGGTTTGGCTCCCTGGCAGGCTGAATGACAGGCGCGGCACCCGACATCGGCCTCTCCTCGCGTTGACGGCCGAGGATTGTCATCGCGATGTTCCAGGCCATGATCAGGGCGCCCGAGAGATACATGGCGCCGCCTATGGCGCGCATGACGTAGTAGGGGCGCATGGCAGCGACGGTCTCGGCGAAGGAGTAGACCAGGAAGCCCTGCCCGTCGTATTCGCGCCACATCAGGCCCTGCGTGATGCCGGACACCCACATGGCGGCGGCGTAGACGACGATGCCGAGCGTCGCCAGCCAGAAGTGCCAGGTAACCAGCCGCAGCGAATAGAGCCGGTTACGGTTCCAGAGCTTCGGTACCATGTAGTAGATCGCGCCGAACGAGATCATGCCGACCCAGCCGAGTGCACCGGAGTGCACGTGACCAATTGTCCAGTCGGTATAATGGGACAGCGAGTTGACCGCCTTGATAGCCATCACCGGGCCTTCGAAGGTCGACATGCCGTAGAAGGCGACGGCCATCACCATCATGCGGATGATCGGGTCGGTGCGCAACTTGTCCCAGGCTCCGGACAGCGTCATCAAGCCGTTGATCATGCCGCCCCAGGACGGCATCCACAGCATGATCGAGAACACCATGCCGAGCGTCTGTGCCCAGTCGGGCAGAGCGGTGAAATGCAGGTGGTGCGGCCCGGCCCAGATGTACAGGAAGATCAGTGCCCAGAAATGGATGATCGAGAGCCGGTAGGAATAGACTGGCCGGTTCGCCTGCTTGGGCACGAAATAATACATCATGCCGAGGAAGCCGGCGGTGAGGAAGAAGCCGACGGCGTTGTGGCCGTACCACCACTGCGTCAGCGCGTCCTGGACGCCGGAAAAGGCGGAGTAACTCTTGGAACCGAGGAAAGAGACCGGCATCGACAGGTTGTTGACCACATGCAGCATCGCGATGGTCACGATGAAGGAGAGGTAGAACCAGTTGGCGACGTAGATGTGCGGTTCCTTGCGCTTCAGGATCGTGCCGAGGAACAGGATGAGGTAGGCGACCCAGACGATGGTCAGCCAGACGTCGACATACCATTCCGGTTCGGCGTATTCGCGGCTCTCGGTGATGCCGAGCAGGTAGCCTGTCGCGGCCATGACAATGAAAAGCTGGTAGCCCCAAAAGACGAACCAGGCGAGATCGCCGCCGAACAGGCGAGCGCGGCAAGTGCGTTGCACGACGTACAATGACGTGCACAGCAGCGCGTTGCCGCCGAAGGCGAAGACGACCCCGGACGTGTGCAGCGGCCGCAAGCGGCCGAAATTGAACCAAGGCTGAACGTTGAGATCGGGGTAGGCCAGCTGCAGCGCGATAACGACGCCGACCAGCATGCCGACGACGCCCCAGAACATCGTGGCGATGGCGCCGTAGCGGATCGGACCGTCCATATAGGCGGACGGGTCGATCGGAGCGGCCGGCTTGAACTCCGAGTTGCGCAACAAGATCCCGATAAAGGCAATAAGGGCAAAAGACAGCACCCCCATATGCTGGCGGAAAGGTCCATCAATGCCGAAGCCAGCAGCCACCAGGGCTGCAAAGGCAAAAAAGCCCACCACGACGATCGCTGTGCCGAATTTCATCGCAAATCCTGATCCCGAATCGGGCGCACGCCAAATCCGCTCGGCATCAATTGCGCAGCTGCCCTCTGCCCGCCCTGATCCATGTCAGGTGCCAGGTTTGTTTGGTAGAATCGAGTTTGCGCAAATCAGAGCGGACGTTGGGGCGGGCGGGTATGTCGAAGCGCGGCCGGCGAGCTTTGCGGAACTCTTGCCGGCTGCCTTGCTATCCGACAAGGGTCGCTGATGCTCTTGGGTCTATGCTACCGGGGTTCTCGAGGCTACAGCAATACATTGTGCTCGAACGCAGCATGTCCTGCCGCGGATTCGAGTTGGCGGCGCAGAGCCCGCCGCTTGGGCTTATCCAAACTGCCGCGGCCTTCGGCCGCCGCAACGCTGCTCCAGCCGGCCGACGCTCTCCACCCTCACATGGCGCTTGTTGTCGATCCGGATCACGCCTTCAGCTCGCAATCGAGTCAGCTGGCGGCTCACGGTCTCATTCGTCAGGCCAAGGAAATCAGAGATGTCGGCACGAGTCAGTGGCAGATCGAAGGACGCCGAGATAGCGGCCGGATCAACACTGGAATCCATGTTCAGGGCGAGCATGACAAGAAAACTCGCCACCTTTTCCGATGCCGTCTTGCGCCCGAGCGTCACCATCCATTCGCGTGCTGCGTCAAGTTCGTCCAGCGCCTGCTTGAGCAGGCGATGCTCGAGTTCCGGTGATTCCTTCACCATCCGTTCGAGGGCTGCCTTGGGGAACGAACACAGCGTGACAACGGTTGCCGCTTCCGCACTGATCTCGCTTTCGACCTTGAAGGGTCGCCCCAGAAAATCCGGTGCAAACTGGAGCCCTACGATCTGCTGGCGCCCATCCGAAAGGCTCTTCGTCAGCTTGACCACGCCTGAAAGCACATTCGAATAGCTGTTGACGGCCTCGCAGTCGCCGACCAGTTCGACTCCTGGCTCGATCTTGTGCCGCGATGAACTCCTGGCAAGCGCAGCCAAACGGTCTGGATCGAGCGCGCCGCAAATACCGCGACGCCTTCCCTCGCAAGAGCGGCAAAGAACGGGAATGCCGGCACTGTGAATGCCCTGCCGTAATGTCATGCGCTCGCTCTATCCTCTTCCAAGCACCGACAGGGTAGCAATCCAGGGTAGAAAAATCCTTGCGGCAGTTTGTCCGAGCTGCACTTGATCGAAATCAGGGCGTTGGCCGGCCAACCAGTCAAGAGTTCCAGCGGTGCACATGGTGACCACGACATGCAGTCGAAAGTAGCTTGCTCGGATTGTCGAAAACGTCCCTCGCTATACCAGCTATCCGACCGCACCGCATTTCCACGTGGGCGTCGATGCTGCGGCTTATCGTGGCTGGCTGGAGGCGCTCGGCGAGGACGATGAGATATCGCTCTACGTGCACATCCCTTTCTGCGCCAAGCTTTGCTGGTTCTGCGCGTGCCACACCAAGCAGACACGCCACTATGAACCGGTCACCAAATATCTGAGATCGCTGCATGCGGAGATCGCCACCGTCTCATGTCTCGCCGGAGGCAAGGGCCGGGTGCGTGCCGTCCATTTCGGTGGCGGCTCACCGACGATGCTCAAACCACAGGACATGGTGGCGCTCGGAGCCGTTCTGCGCAACAGCTTCTCATTTCTTCCCGGCGCCAAGATCAGCGGCGAAATCGAACCCAACGATATGGACGAAGCGCGCCTCGACGCACTTGCCGAAATCGGCATGACGAGGGCCAGCCTCGGGGTCCAGGATTTCGATCCGAAGGTGCAGAAGGCCATCAATCGCGAACAGATCTTCTTGCAGACCAAGACAGTCGTCGACGGCGTTCGGGCACGCGGCGTCGAGTCGGTTAACCTGGACCTGCTCTACGGCTTGCCGCACCAGACCAGGGAGAGCGTCTTGTCCACCGTCAGGCAGGCGCTGACGCTCGAGCCCGACCGGATCGCCCTCTTTGGCTATGCGCATGTGCCATGGTTCAAGAAACATCAGACAATGATCGACGAGGCCTGGTTGCCAGGCCCGGAGGAGCGGTTTGCCCAATCGCAACTGGCAGCTCGCGCCATACTCGACCAAGGATACGAAGCAATCGGGCTCGACCATTTCGCCAAACCGGGGGATGCGCTGGCGCTTGCCGCGCATGCGGGGATGTTGCGTCGCAACTTTCAGGGCTACACCGAGGATCGCTGCGAAACCTTGATCGGCCTCGGCCCGTCATCCATCAGCCAATTCCGACAAGGCTATGTACAGAACATGCCTTCGACCGCCGAGTATGGCCGCATGGTGGATGACGGTGGGTTGGCTTCGGTCCGCGGAATTGCTTTTTCCGACGACGACCGCGCTCGCGGTTGGATCATCGAGCGCCTGATGTGCGATTTCGGCTTCTCGGCAGTCGATTTGGTGGAACGCTTCGGCAAAGCCGGCCAGAAGCTCCTTCTTCGGTCGAGTACCGTGGCCCTCGACAAGTCGGTCCGACTTGAACTCGACGGCGATCGTTTCGTCGTACCGCTGGAAAGTCGTCCCTTTGTCAGATGCGTCGCTGCGAAGTTCGACAAATATCTCAAAACGGGAAAGGCCAGGCACTCCGTGGCAGTTTGAGCCAGCGAGTGCGTCGCGGTCCGCGCAGGGCCCATCATCGGTGACCTATTTGCCAGACGATGTTGCCCGCGCACACCCTTGTTTGACAGGCACGGTGCGCCACAATTGCACTTGACTGACTCTCTGCTTCGGTCATTCGGAATCTGAGGCTTTCAAAGACCGCGATTCGTCTGAGATGCTGGCCGTCGCCAGACCTTCTTTTCTGGCCTTGGCAAACGCTCGGTCGCCGTCCAGAAATCCCGCCAGCATAAAAGGAATGAGTTCCGCGACTGTTTCAGACTCGCCGTAAGTCTGACGATAGAGCGCAGCATAGGCGTTGAGTTCTTGGCTCAAGTCCGCGCTGACGGTGATGGTAATCTTCAAGGGCGTTCGGTCTGGAAGCTTGCCAAGTTTCAAGTTGGCCATAATCACTCCCGTTCAATCTTGTATGGCCGCAGCAAGAGATCCTTGTGCACGATGACGCGCAGTGGCCAGCCTGGTCGGATCGTTATGGTGGGCTGAACGTTGAGATTTTTCTCAGTTATGCGCTGGCCGGCTCGACTGACGTTCTGCTGGGCGGATTCGCGGATCGCCTTGACCAGATCGCTTTCATTGTCTCCGAGGCTCAATTCGGTGCCCACGCCAAGCAAGGTCGCGAGCGCAACCCCCTTGATCAGCTGCCAGGTGTGGAAATCCACCTTGTCCTCAAGCCCCGCATATCCGGCGGTGTCTGTCGCCGGCAGATTATCGATCTCGATCGAGGACCCGTCCGGCAGGATTATTCGCTGCCAGACCAGCAATGCGCGCTTTTGCCCAAACGCCACCACGCTGTCATAGGTGCCGATCAGCCGGGAACCTTGTGGAATGAGCAAGATGCTGCCAGTGACTGTGTCTTGCACATTCTCTGTGACCTGCGCGACGACGAGGCCGGGTAGGTCGGAATTGATCCCGGTAATGAGGCTTGCCGCGATTACGCTGCCAGCCATCAGTTGGTAGGGCGAGGCAGACGTCTGCAGCGCATGCGGATTGTAGATTCCGCTTGTGCTCCGCTGACTGACAAAATCCAGTTTGCGCTGTTGGTTGTTCTGATCGCCCTCGGCTGGTGCAACGGAAGCCGACCCGGCTGTCGCTCCGGATTGCGGCGCTTCAGGCCGCTGCTGTAGACTCTCCTCGCCGCCAGCGAGATCTGTCGGTTTGGGCCGATTGTCGATCCGGAACAACACTTGCGACTCGCGCGCTTCGATCGCCTGCTGGGCAAGGCGTTGATCCTCGGCGGAGACCTCCTGTCCCGGCGCAATTCCGAGTTGGCGCTGCCGCTCGAGGATGGGGCGGCCGAGATCACCGGGTAGCGGCGGTCCGAGCACCGGGGCCTTCGGCTTGACGCCGGAATAGTCCCTGGGCAGGCTGTCGAGCCCCTCGGCGGTGGGCTTGTGGTCAGGATGGTAGAGGTCTTCCGCCTGCTCTTTGAATCGCAATGCCGGCCCCTGAAGCGCAATGATCATGACGCCCAGAATGGCACCACATCCGGCGGCAGAGATCGCGACAATCACCCCCCGCCTGAAGCGCACAGCACCGCGGGGTGAGGCGCGCAGCTGCAGCTGGTCGGGATCGAGTTTCGGCGGCGCATTGGAGTGGGACGTATAGGTCATGAGCCTTTTCCCCTCACCTGCCGAAACCGGCAAAGAGTGGCATCCGACGCGGCAATTGCCGGCCGTCCATCCTTGAGATGCGCACGACCTGCTGCGGCTTGGCGCCGAGGCGCAGTTCGGCCGCGGCGAACAGGCGATCGACGATGTAGTAGTTGCCGCGCATGCGGTAGTTGACCAACTGATTGCCGCCGTCAGCACCGACGATGAAGAGCGGCGGCGCCTCGCCCTGATCGATGCGGCGCGGGAATTCGATATAGACTTTGCTGCCGTCGTCAAAGGCCCGTGTCGGTCTCCAGGGCGGTGTGTCGCCGGCGATCGAATAGCGGAAGCGGATATTTTCGAGCGCAACATTCGATGCGACCGGCGTTGCAGCGTCGGCCTGAACGTTTCGCCGGGAGAGCGCAAGGATCTGGTCTTCGCTGTAGGTCCAAGAGATGGCCGCCATTGCGGTCTTCTCCGTGCTTTGGAGCTGCAAGTGATAGGTGCGTCGATCCGTGGTGATCACCAGATTTGTGGTAAGCTCGGGCGCGAACGGCTTCACCAAAACATGGGTGCGCTGACCGTCACCGGTGCCACTGACGGTGTCGCCGATGACCCAGCGGATCGTGTCCCCGGCGGACACAGCCGTCAGCTTCTCGCCCGGCTGCAGAGCGATGTCGGTGACGCGCTCCGGCGCTGCAAAGAGCTGATAAAGCGCGCCATCGGTGAAGGGATAGACCTGGACCGCGTTGACATAGCCATACCTGGTTGGCTGCCGAGTTGCGGCCCTATTGGCATCGGCAACGCGTTCTTCAGGAGAGCGCTTGTCCTCGGCGAACTTGACTGGGTCAGGCTGCAACTGGCCGGGAAGCGGTAGCGGCTTTGGCACCTCGACGATTTTAACCGGTTTCTCTGGCGGCTTCTCGATCGACGCTGCTTTGAAGTCGGCAGCGTCATAGGCAATCTCGGGCGGCGGCACCGGCTTGGATGCGCAGGCGGACAGCACCGCTGCCGAGGCCGACAGGATCAGCGCGGCACGGAGCGATGGGGCTTTATTTGTCATTGGCGGGCTCCTTGGGGGAAACGGAGGTCGGCGCGGCACTGTCGAGCTCGCGCGACCAATCGATGGCGTTGATGAAGAGGCCGAGCGGATTCTTGCGCAGTTGGTCTGTATTGCTTGGCGGCCGGATCATAATGGTGAGGATCGCCGTCCAGCGGGTCGTGCTGGCAAGGCTGCCGCGCTCAAAGACCTGCTCGGTCCATTTGACCTGGAACGAGCTACCGGAGGCCCGCACCACGCTGGTCACCTGGACGGACACGCTTCGCGTTCCGATCTGACCGAAAGGATCGCTCGCCTTGGCATATTCGTTGAGGAAGAGCGCGGCGCGGTCGCTGGCAAAGTCATAGGCGGCCAACCAGTTCTGCCGCACCAACACCGGATCGGTGGAAACGGAACGGATATTCTGAATGAAACGGCCAAGATGCCAGGCGATCTGGGCGTCCGTCGGCTCGTAGTCCCGGATTGCCGAGGCTACGGCGCGCGCCTCGCCGAAGCGGTCGACCTCGACGACGTAGGGCACAACCCGGCTTTGCATTGACTGCCAAACGAGCCCGCCGGAGAGCCCGGTTGCCAATGCCAGGCAGCCAAGAGCCATCAGCCGCCAGTTGCGGGCCTGCACCCGCGATGAGCCGATGCGCTCATCCCACAGCTGGCCCGCCTTCTGGTACGGTGTGATGGGCTCGGGTGTCTTGCCGTAGCGTTGAACGGATCGCTTGAAGAGCATCTAGTCGTCCTTGTCGTTGAGAGAGGGATTGGCGCTACCGCCCGGTCTGTCACCATCGCGCACCGCCTGCATGGTGGCGTGGCGGTGGGCTCGCGCAGACTGCTGGGAACGCAGGCGCCTGGCCCAGCTAGGGGCAGCATCGGTGGTCGGACCCGCAGGAGTTTCGGTCATCGAGGCGATGGGAGACCCGCCGGTCGCGGTCCATGCGGCCTGGCGCCCGGCATCAGCGCTGCGCCCGAAGGTTTCCGCGGCAGATCGTGCCGCTCGCACAGCGGCGCCACTGGCGGCACCTGCCACGCCCTGCATCCCGGCAGCCACACCGGACAGGCCGGAGTCAGGCGAGGTTGCGCGCCCTAATTGCCAGGCAGAGGAAGCTGCCGAACCGATCGTGGTGCCGGCGCGAATTGCGGCAAGCCCGCCATCAGCTGCCATGCGCACCCCGGCGATCGCAGCGCCTCCGGCAACGAGTGACGCACCGGCGGCGGCCGCGGCCGTACCCAGTGCAGCGCCCGCACCAAGCTGCGGGGCACCCGAGACGAGACCGGACGCTATTCCAGGCCCGAAAACACCTAGCCCAAGCAGCGCCAGCGCCCCCAACACCTGTGACATGGCGGCGGCCAAATCCGGCTCCTTGCCTTGCAGCGCCGAAGCGAACTCGCCGAACAGCGTGGACCCGACACCGACAATGACCGCAAGCACCATCACCTTGATGCCCGACGAGATCACGTTGCCGAGCACGCGCTCGGCCAGGAACGCCGACCGGTTCCAGACTGCGAAGGGCACCAGAACGAAGCCGGCGAGAGTGGTGAGCTTGAACTCCAGAATGGTGATGAAGAGCTGGATGGAAAGAATGAAGAAGGCAATGATGACCAGGAACCAGGCCACGAGCAGCACGAAAATGGTGAGCGCGTTGCCGAAGATTTCGGGAAAGCCAAGAAGCTGGCTCGCCTGATCCAGCAGCGGCCACGCGCCCTCGAAGCCTGTGGCGGCAATACGTCCGGGCCGCAGGAGACTGTCGGGCGACAGATTGGCGGCCGAAGCGTTGAAGCCCAGCCCTGCGAAGGAGCGGTATATAATGTCGGCGAGATTCTTGAAATTGTTCAGGATGAAAGCGAAGACGCCGACATAGAGCACCTTGCGGATGAAGCGGCCGAGAATGTTGGGCTCGCCGGCGAATGCCCAGGCGAGCCCGGCTAACGTGATGTCGATGCCGATCAGGGTCGTGGTGAGGAAGGCGACATCGCCCGACAGCAGACCAAACCCGCTGTCAATATAGCGGATGAAAGTCTCCATGAAGCGATCGATGACCCCGAGGTCGTTCATTGCGCCTTCCTCGTGACAGATATGGTGATCAGTTGCCGGGATAGGCCGTGCCGGTGCCGAGGAAACGCTTTGTCGTCTGGCGTGCGGCTTCTTCGGACTGCGCCTTGCGAGCCGCATCCTCCGCCTCCGCGCGAAACTGCGTCGCGAGCAGCGTCTGGATCTGCATCTGCTGCTTGGTTGACAGCGCGATCAGTTGGTTGGTGGCCTGGCTTGCCTCAAGCGCACCGGCAGCACCCTGGCTGCGGTTGACGAGATCAGCAAGCAGGTCGCGATCGCCCCGGACGTTCTCGAGGATCTGCGACTGGACACCCATCGTCTGCCGGAACGCCTGCATGGCGCTCTGCCAGCGCTCGCGCGCTGCGCTTGCCACATCGCTGACCTTGATCGTGGCGTCGTAGCTTTCGGGATATTGATTGCGCCACTGGTCCTGCAGCTTGTCCAGATCAAAACTCAGGCCACTCGCCTGGTCCATGAGCCCGTCGATCCGCTGCAGCGAACCGGTGAGCTGGCCTACCGAAGAAAAATCCAGCCTCTGAAGGTTGCGCGCCATGTTCTGCAGCATGGTCGCCTGGTTCTGGAGCGACTGTATCTGGTTGTTGATCTGCTCCAGTGAGCGTGCCGCCGTCAGCACATTCTGGGTGTAGTTCGAGGGATCGAAGACAATGAGCGCGTAGGCTGGCTGGACATAGTCGGCCATCGGTTTGGCCATCAGGGAAAGGGTGATCAGGCCGGAAAGGAAACGGCGCCGCATCATGACGATTACTCCATGTCTGGTTGAGGGAATTGGCGGAGAAGCTCGGCGGCCCAATCGAGCCCGCGGGCATTCAGGAAATAAAAGGCAAAGCCGTCCTGTCCGCGTTCCGACAGGATCTTGTCGATCAGGGTCTGGCTGGCCGGATCGGAGGCGCCGCATAGCGCAAGCGCAATTGGACCCAAGCCCAGCTGAAACAGCCGGTTGCCGCGGCGCGATTGCAGATAATATTGCCGCTTCGGCGTGGCGCGCGCGACCAGTTCGATCTGCCGCTCGTTCAGGCCGAAACGCTCGTAGGCTTCCCGTGCCTGTGGTTCCACGGCACGGTCATTTGGAAGAAAAATGCGCTGTGGGCAGCTCTCGATGATGGCCGGTGCGATTGCAGAGCCAGCGATGTCGGCCAGTGACTGCGTGGCGAAAATGACAGAGACGTTCTTCTTGCGCAGCACCTTCAGCCATTCGCGTATACGCCCCGCAAAGAGCGGATTGTCGAGATAGAGCCAGGCCTCGTCGAGCATGAGCAATGTCGGTCGTCCATCGAACCGCGCCTCGAGGCGATGGAAAAGATAGGTGAGCACCGGCAGCACAGCGCCTTGGCTGTGCATCAGCTCTTCGGTCTCGAAGCACTGCACATCCGACAAGGCCAGCCGATCGTCGTCCGCGTCCAGCAACCGGCCGAAGGGCCCGTCGAGCGTGTAGGGCATCAAAGCGGACTTCAGCGCGTTGGACTGAAGCAAGACCGACAGGCCGGTGAGTGTGCGTTCCTGCGCTGGCGCCGTTGCAAGACTGGTGAGTGCCGACCAGATTGCCTCTTTCGCCTCCGGGGTGACGGTGACGTTCTCATGGGCGAACAGCCCGGCGATCCATTCGGCTGCCCAGCTGCGGATCGCCGGATCGTCAATCTTGCGCAGCGGCTGGAAGGCAAGCGCACCGTGGGCGCGCAGCGCGTGATGCTCGCCACCCATGGCAAGAATTGCGGCCCGGGCTGAATTGCCTTTGTCGAAGACATACACCTGCGCGCCGGCATAGCGTCGGAACTGCAGAGCGAAGAGGGCAACGAGAACCGATTTGCCGGCGCCGGTCGGTCCGACGATCAGCATGTGGCCGACATCGTCGACGTGGGTGGAAAGCCGGAACGGTGTCGACCCGCTGGTTGAGGCGAAGAGAAGCGGCGGGGCCTCTGCCTGTGTAACTTTGGCGAGATGCTCGTTCGCCGCCGGGCCGGCCCACACCGAGGAAAGCGGCATCAAGTGGGCGAGATTCAATGTGTGAACGAGCGGCTGACGGACATTGGCATAGACATGGCCGGGCAACGAGCCGAGCCAGGCCTCGACCGCATTCACGCCTTCACGGATCGTGGCGAAGCCGAGGCCATTGACGACGCGCTCGACCGCGCGGAGTTTCTCCGCAGCGGCTTGATGGTCCTCGTCCCAAACCGTTACCGTCGTCGTCAGATAGCCGAACCCGACATGATCGCCGCCTAACGCCTGGATTGCGGCGTCGGCATCGAGCGCCTTGTTTTCGGCGTCGGTGTCAACGAGCGGGACGGGTTCGCTGGTCACCACCTCGCGCAGGATGGCCACGATCGATTTGCGCTTGGCAAACCACTGCCGCCGCAACCGCGTGAGCGTCCTGGTGGCCTCGGTCTTATCCAGCGGAATGAAGCGCGTCATCCAGCGGTAGGGGAAATCCTGATTGTTGAGCGCATCGAGAATTCCGGGCCGTGTGACATTCGGAAAACCGAGGATGGTGAGCGTGCGCAGATGGTGGTTGCCAAGCATCGGCTCCAATCCGCCAGTAAGCGGCGCATCGACCAGGATGCCGTCGAGATACATGGGTGTTTTTGGCGCGGCGACTGGATGGCGGCGGGTGGAGATCGTGCCGTGGAGGTAAGTCAGCGTCCCGGCATCATCGAGTGCGCGTATTTCGGGCATGAAGCCCGACAGGAGATCCAGCACGCGGCCGGTCTCGTCCCGGAACCGCGTCAGTTCCTGGCGCCACTCTCTCTCGCCTCCTGAATGATGCGAGTCGACCAGAGCGCTTTGCGCCCGCGCCTGGCTGTCTGGCGGCGGGATGAACGTCAGCGTTAGGTGATAGCGGCTCTCGTAGTGCGCGACCTTGCCTTGAAAGGCCGCGCGCCGTTCTTCATCCACCAGCCATGACGCAGCGTCGGGGAAACGCGAGCTTGGGTAGCCCAGCGCCTCGATGCGCTCGGCGTCGAAGAACAATGCCCAGCCGGAGCCGAGCCGTCTGAGCGCATTGTTGGCCCGCGCGCAGATGCCGATGAGTTCGGCTTCTGTTGCACTCTCGAGATCAGGCCCGCGAAATCCAAATGAGCGCTGGAAACTTCCGTCCTTGTTGAGCACGATGCCCGGTGCCACCAGTGCGGCCCAAGGCAGATGATCGGCAAGTCGGTCGGCCTTGCCCCGATATTCGGAAAGATTCAGCATGCGAGCCACCCCTTCAGGCGAAGATGGCGGACGAGCACGCTGGCGAAATCCGGGTCGCGGCGGGCCGCGAAGACAGCCACCGTGTGCGCGCAGATCCACAGCACCAATCCGGCAATCCACTGCTGCAAGCCAAGCCCGACGGCCGCGGCAACGGTGCCACTGAAGATGGCCACCGCTCGCGGCGCGCCGCCGAGCAGGATCGGTTCGGTCAGTGCGCGGTGAACCGGAACCTCAAAGCCCTCGATATGGTGCTCTCCGGCCAACATCAGACGAGTGCCCCGCCGCCAAAGGAGAAGAAGGAGAGGAAGAAGCTCGATGCGGCAAAGGCGATCGACAGGCCGAAGACAATCTGGATGAGCCGACGGAACCCACCTGCCGTGTCGCCGAAGGCGAGTGTCAGGCCGGTGGTAATGATGATGATGACCGCGATGATCTTGGCGACCGGCCCCTGCACAGATTCCAAGATCTGCTGCAGCGGCTGCTCCCAGGGCATTCCGGAGCCGGCGGCGTATGCCGGAAACGTGAGAAGAAACGCGAGCGTGGTGGCCCAGAGAAAGCGAAGCTTCTTGCGCATGAAGTGACCTTTCAGAGTTGCTGGAGTTGCGGAAGCGTGAGCTGGGTGACGGCGTAGTCGCCACTGCCGTCGAGGCCAGTGACCTCGGCGATCGTCTCGATGCGGCGCGAGGATCCGCGGCCGGCGATGAAGACGATCAGGTCTATCGCCTCGGCGATGAGCCGGCGGGGAACGGTGACCACGGCTTCCTGTGCGAGCTGCTCGATGCGGTAGAGGGCGGACCGCGCCGAGTTCGCGTGAACGGTGGCGATGCCGCCTGGGTGACCAGTGTTCCATGCCTTCAGCATGTCGAGCG
Source organism: Mesorhizobium sp. B2-7-2 (assembly GCF_006440775.1). Lineage (GTDB taxonomy): Bacteria > Pseudomonadota > Alphaproteobacteria > Rhizobiales > Rhizobiaceae > Mesorhizobium. The sequence continues at coordinate 133,899 of NZ_VFTZ01000016.1, forward strand.
CTTCCGCGCCTCTGATCTCGCCGACGATGATGCGATCGGGTCTGAGGCGCAGTGTCGAACGCACGAGATCGGCGAGCGTGACAGAACCACGCCTGGTCCTCAGCGCAACGCAGTCTTTTGCTGCGCATTGAAGTTCGCGCGTATCCTCGATCAGGATCACCCGCTCGTGGCAGTCGGCGACCACGGCCAGCAGCGCATTGGCAAGGGTTGTCTTGCCCGATGAAGTGCCGCCCGCGACCAGGATGTTGCGCTGCTCGCGGACGGCTTTCTTCAACGCATCAGCCTGCAGCGGCAGCATGACCCCGTCGGCGACATAATCGGCTAGGCTGTAGAGCTTTGCGGCGGGCTTGCGAATGGCAAAGCATGGCGCCAACACCACAGGTGGCAGGAGGCCTTCGAACCGCTCGCCCGAGGGCAGTTCGGCGCTTACGATCGGATTATCCGCATGCGCTTCGGCGCGCACGTGGGAAGCGACGAGGCGGACAATGCGCTCCGCCTCGGTAGGATGGATGTGCACGCCTGTGTCGACCAAGCCTTCCCCGAGCCGATCGATGCGCAGTGCTCCGTCGGGATTGACCATCACCTCGATGATCGATGGGTCTGAAAGCGCTTTGGTGATCGCCGGGCCCATGGCGGTGCGCAGCATGGCGCGGCGGCGATGATCGGCTTCCGGATGAGAGTTCACCCTTCCTCTCCCCCGCCATTGTCTTTGCCAAGCGACCGCTTCCCGGAAGCGATCTGCCGGCCGACCTGCTCGACAAATTTGTCGAAGCGCTCCTGGCCGATGGCCTGCGTTACCCTGTCCGGGGCCGGCGTGTGGGCGTGAAGCGTGATCGAGAAGCGGATGAAGAGCGCCAGGCTCTCCATCGTCATCTCGGCGTCGCGCCTGACATGAGCGAGGTCGCGAGAAAGACGGTCGAGCCTTACCCCGTAGCGTTGGTCGAGCTCGTTCTTGCCACGCCGCTCGATGAAGGCTTCTACTGCCTTGGCGACGATCGCCGATTTGGTGGTCGAAGGATCACGACTGAGTTTGTCCAGCTTCTCGCTTAACTCAAACTCAAGCAGAAACTGGTGACGAATGCGGCGGGGCTTCATGTGGCTTGTTCCAACAGCCAGCGCTACGCGCCGGCGACGGGAACAAGCATCCTCCAGATGCCCAAAAACGCTTATCGCCCTTACCTACGCTGAGGTACGCCGTCAGGAAGCAGCGTTCAGAAGCCGGGCACGATGTCCTTGTCGTCGCCCCTTCCTTCATTGAGGCCGTAGACCCGGGCCGCCGTCGAAGTCCGATCCATGACACGTTTGTCGGCGACCGGCTCGCTATCATCGTCAACAGACTTGAAGAGATCGTCCTGCTCAGCTTCTTGAGAAAGCACGATTTGATGTTCCGGTAGAGCTGGATGGCGCTGCTGCTGGACGCCGCCCTCGTCCCCGATCGCCGCGTCGGCAATTTCGTCGCCTGCAGCCAGACGACCGTCAACGCTGCGCACCCGTCCAGTCCAGTCGTCCGTGCGGGAAGCCGGACGGTCTGCGTAAGGGCTGTCCCGCAGCACCGGGGAAGGTAGCACGCGTTCGGTAAAATTCCGGTCCTCATAATAGCGCAGCTTCTGGACGCGCAACGGCGGCAGCCCTGAAATCAGCACCAGCTCGTCGGTTTGGGGCAGCTGCATCACCTCGCCAGGAGTGAGCAGCGGTCGGGCCGTTTCCTGCCGGCTGACCATGACGTGCGACAGCCAGGGCGCCAGCCGGTGGCCGGCATAGTTGCGCATCGATCTAAGCTCCGTTGCGGTGCCGAGCGCATCCGAAATGCGCTTGGCGGTGCGTTCGTCATTGGAGGAAAAGGCAATACGCACGTGGCAGTTGTCGAGAATGGCACTGTTCTCGCCATAGGCCTTGGATATCTGGTTCAATGATTGCGCGATCAGGTATGCGCGAATGCCATAGCCGGCCATGAAGGCGAGCGCGGTCTCGAAGAAATCTAACCGCCCGAGCGCCGGGAATTCGTCGAGCATCATGAGGAGTCGATGTTTGCGACTCCTGCTTGGATCGCCCTCAAGGCGCTCGGTCAGGCGTCTGCCGATCTGGTTCAGGATCAGGCGCACCAAGGGCTTGGTGCGCGAGATGTCCGACGGCGGCACGACCAGGTAGAGCGATATCGGTCGCTCGGCATCCATGAGATCGACAATGCGCCAGTCGCAGGTCGATGTTGCCGCCGCGACCGTCGGGTCGCGATAGAGCCCGAGAAATGACATGGCGGTCGACAAAACACCAGAACGCTCGTTTTCCGATTTGTTCAGCAGCTCACGTGCCGCCGAGGCCACGACCGGATGGACCTCAGGCTTGTCGGGCGTGCCCAGGTGGTTGGTGGTCATCATCTGCTGCAGCGTCGCGGAAAAGGAACGTTGCGGGTCCGACAGGAAAGTGGCGACGCGGGCAAGCGTCTTCTCCTCTTCGGCATAGAGCACGTGCAAAACGGCGCCGACGAGGAGGGAATGACTTGTCTTTTCCCAGTGATTCCGGCGGTCCAGCGCGCCTTCCGGATCTACCAGGATGTCGGCGATGTTCTGAACATCGCGGACCTCTTGTGGACCCTTTCGTACCTCAAGCAGCGGGTTATAGCGCGCCGACCTAGGATCAGTTGGATTGAATAGAAGGCAATAGGAGAATTTCGACCGCCAGCCGGAGGTCAACTGCCAATTCTCGCCCTTAATATCATGAATGACCGCCGAACCGGTCCAGGACAGAAGAGTTGGAACAACCAGTCCGACGCCCTTGCCTGAACGTGTTGGGGCAAAGGCCATGACGTGCTCGGGCCCGTCATGTCGCAGATAGCGATCCTTCAGCTTGCCTAGGAAAACCCCGGCCGGCCGAAACAGCCCTGCCGTCACGATCTCCTGAGTCGTTGCCCACCTTGACGAGCCATAGGTCGTCACCGATCCGAGCTGTCGCGCGCGCCACAGCGAACCGCCGATGGCGGCGGCACAGCCCACGAACCCACTCGCGCCGGCGAGCGCACCGGCCTTATCGAAGACCTCGGGCGCATAGGCGTCAAAATGGTACCACCATTCAAACAGTTTCCACGGCTTGTAGATCGGCCAGCCAGCCGCAACAAACCACGGCGCGCCGAGTGGCGGCTGATGGCCCAGCATGTGCGCGCACCACTGCGTGGCCGTCCACACGCCGAGCATGACGATTGCGAATACGACGACGATCTGCCCAATCAGCAACTTCGTGGGCGTCATTGGCTTGCTCCGCTGTTTCGAACACCGGGGCAAGCATCGCGCGCCGCGATGTGAACTGAAATGCACACTACGCACGACCAGGTGCGATGAGGAGCAGCGCCGGGCTCGTCACAAGGATTAGCCGGAGCTATTAAGGCCTCGACGATAACGTCCGACTGCTCGTTCAGCCGAAGTGCATTTCTATCGAAGGGCCGTGACCATCATTCGACGGTAACCGATTTTGCGAGATTGCGCGGCTGGTCGACATCTTTGCCCATCAAGACCGCCGTGTGATACGCAAGAAGCTGTATCGGCAGCGCAAAGATCATTGGCGCGATAATCTCGTCGACTACCGGCAGCACGATCGTGTGCATCGTGTCGAGTTTCGAAGCAGCGGCCCCTTTCTCATCCGTGATGAGGATAATCCGACCGCCTCTGGCGGCCGCTTCCTGCATGTTCGAGACGGTCTTGTCGAAAAAGCGATCATGTGGCGCGATGACGATCACTGGCATGTTTTCGTCGACCAGTGCGAGCGGACCATGCTTCAATTCACCAGCCGCATATCCCTCGGCATGGATGTAGGATATCTCCTTGAGCTTCAGCGCACCTTCCATTGCCAGCGGGAAACTGGTGCCGCGGCCGATATACAGGACGTCATGAAATTTTGACAGTTCGCGCGATAGGAGCTCGACATCTGGCTTGATGCTGTTCAGGACCCGGCCCATGACGCCCGGCATTTCGGCAAGACTCGTGACGAGCGCCTTTGCCTCATCTTGCGTTGCCGTTCCACGGGCCCTGGCAGCGCCAATGGCGAGTGTGGCTAGAGCCACAAGCTGGCAGGTGAACGCCTTGGTGGAGGCAACGCCGATCTCCGGGCCGGCGAAGATCGGGAAGACGGCGTCGGCCTCCCGCGCGATGCTCGATTCCCGGCTGTTGACGACAGCGCCGGTCTTCAGCCCACGCGCCTTGCAGTATCTCAGGGATGCGAGCGTGTCGGCGGTTTCACCGGACTGCGAAATGAAGAGAGCCGCCGACTGCGGCGGCAACGGGATCTCCCGGTAGCGGAATTCGGACGCGACGTCGATTTCGACCGGCAGGCGCGCATAGCGCTCGAACCAGTATTTTGCGATAAGTCCAGCCAGATAGGCGGTGCCGCAAGCCGAGATCGCCAGGCTCGGGATGCCGGCGAAATCTATGCAAGACGTCGTGTCGGCGCGATTCCCTTCGAAGCTGGTGTGATAACCGAGCGCACGGGCGACAACCTCGGGCTGCTCATGAATTTCCTTCTCCATGAAATGGCGATACTTGCCCTTATCAGCCAGATATGCCCCGGCAAGGGAAGTCTGGCGCGGACGCTCGACGGGATGGCCATCGAAATTGAAGATGTCGACTCCTGTCTTGCCGATAACGGCCCAGTCGCCGTCGACGAGATACGTGACCGCATTTGTGAAGGGAGCAAGCGCGATCGCGTCGGAGCCCAGGAACATCTCGCCGACGCCATGACCGATCGCCAATGGGGGTCCATTGCGCGCCGCCATGATGGTGGACGGATCATCCTCAAAGAGAACAGCAAGCGCATAGGCACCCCTGACGCGCTTCAGCATGGCATGCATTGCCTCACCCCTCCCCATGCCCTCACGGCGGTATCGTGCCAAGAGATGTACGACAACCTCGGTGTCGGTATCGGTCTGGAACTCGGCGCCCGCCGCCGCGAGTTCATCCTTCAACTCGGCGAAATTCTCGATGATGCCGTTGTGAACCACGGCCACACCCTCCGCAATGTGCGGGTGCGCGTTGCGCTCGGTGGGTGCGCCGTGGGTCGCCCAACGCGTGTGTGCGATGCCGACGATCCCACTCAGCGGCTCTTCCTTCAACCTTCTCTCGAGGTTGACAAGCTTGCCCTTCGCGCGCCGGGAGTGCAGCGAGCCCTCGCAAATGGTGGCAAGGCCGGCTGAGTCATAGCCGCGATATTCGAGCCGCTTCAACGCGTCGACCAACCGCTCCGACACCGGCTGATGCCCGACAATGCCAACAATCCCGCACATGACTTCGTCTCCGAATTCTTCCCGGTAGCCTCAGTCGGCTCGAAGGGAACGCGCCAAGCGCTCAGCCTCCGTAGTAGAATTCTGCAAAACAGGTAAAATCGATTTTTGGGATAGCTGCCATCCAGCCAGCGGATAGGCGAGCATGTCTTTTGACATCCGGCGAGACGGATCGTTGATCTCGGCTCTGCAGGTCTCCTGACCTCAACTCACCCGTCTCGGAGAGTTAGTAAGCTGTCAAATTCGTCAGCGATTGGCGCAATTTGCGGCCATGTTCAGTGCTTTTTCGACCTTCGCGGCCGCGCAGATTGTCCCTGCAAGCTGTCCATCATGGGGACCGCCGCGTGTCGCGGAGAGGATGGCCCGGTGGCCGACTTAGTCGCGGAGTGTTCGGCGGTGCGGAGTTTCGGCCGCTGAAATTCAGCCGTGGCAACGTCGCCGAGTCGCCGACGCTGCCGCCGCAACCGCGCTGTGTCGATCTTAGACAAGGCCGAATGCCAGGCTCTGCCGATGGCCCTAAGGATCATTTGCATTGCTACCTTCCTCTGCTGCCCAGCGCATTCCCGTCGTCTGCGTCAGTCGATTTGGGATCGTGCATCAAAGATCGATGCCGATGCGAATCGGGTGGCTATCAGCCCCATTTTTCGCTGCCGATGCAAGCAGGCTCGGAGCACCTTGTCGAAGTCTTGCCCGGGCCGATCGAAGGCAGACCGCGTTCGTATAGCTGCGCAGGTCACGAGACGTTGGGCCCACTCCTTTGCCGACCGATGTTCCAAGAGATGCCCTCGCGCTGCACCAGGCCGGAAACCTCTTTGCCGACATGCCGCTCGAGAACCGGCCGCCATGGTACGAGCGTGAACTCTCGCGATTTCTCGATAACGGCGTATTTGCCGCTGGCGAGTTCAACTGACCGGCGGAGCGTGCCCTCTACGCGATGACCGGGCCGCGTTTCGGCATAGGACAGGCCAAGCTCTTCCGACAGTTGACCGGCAACACGGTTCAACTCCCGCTGGCGGAGGATCGAAACCATGTTGGCGCGATAGATGATCCGATCCTGCTCCTCATGAGCAAGGCCCTGCGCGATCAGCCACTGCTGCCGGCGGCTCCGCGCCTCCTGCACTTCACGGCCGAAGCCCGAATTGCGCAACCTCTCTGATGCCTCGGAGACAAGCTGGCTGTCGATCCAGGTCGCGCCGTCAAAGCCAACCTGCCGCTCCAGCGGCATCGATGAGAGCTTGTCGACCGTGACCGGCTGGGTCCTGGCCTGCTGGCGCTCGTAGGCGACGACACGATCGAGATGATCCGGCGCGATGATCCAGGTGCCGTCGGGCTCGCGCTCCACGCCCCCGATAGCGCGCCGGATTGCCTCCAGCCGGCGGACATGCGTATCGGCGAAGCGGTCGGTGGCGGCCGGATCGTGCTTCAGATGAATGTCGATGTTGTAGCGGCCGTCATGGGCAGCCGCGATTTCGACCACTGTGCGGTCAACCAGCCTGGGCTGTGTGTTCCTCGGCGTGACACGCACGATGCAGCCGTCGGGCGTCGGCTCTGTCGCCTCGCCCTTGCCGATGTCGATGTATCGGGTTTTGCCATCCACACCGTCGACGATGAGGTAATGCCGGTCGCTGAGCTCGTCGGCCAGCCCGCGCGCGACAACGCGGCCGACGACAGGGGCGGCCTGCTCGCCGGATCCATCGTGGATCACGCAGTCGGCGGCACTGCGGGCGATCCCCCTGCCCGTCAGTTCGCGATGCAAGGTCTTGATGATGTCGCCGCGTTCGCCGATGCGGCGCAGCGTCGCTTCAAGCCCGTCGTCGAGCCGCCAGCGGCGCGGGGCGATCTCTTCCGCCAGATGCATCCGCTCGAGCTTGCGCAGGCGCCCCTGGTGCAAGGTCTGTCGAAACGCGTCGCGGCTATCCAGCGAAACCAGCCCACTGTCGTCACGCAGCTGCAGCAGGCGGCGGTCGATGCTGGTGAAGCGTTCCTGCTGCATTTCCTGGCGCAGGCGATGCTCGATCTCGTGGTCGGTGCGCGGACCGAGATCGAGGCTGACCAGCTCGGCGGCGCGCTCGCGGATGCCGCTCGAGATGTATTCTCGCGCTATAACAAGATTCTCGCCGCGATCGTCCTTGCCACGCACGATGATGTGGGTGTGCGGATGGCCGGTATTGAAATGGTCCACGGCAACCCAGTCGAGCTTCGTGCCGAGATCCTCCTCCATCTGTGCCATGAGCCGCCGCGTCAGTGGCTTGAGGTCGTCAAATTCGATGCCGTCCTCGGGTGCGACGATGAAGCGGAATTGATGGCGATCGCCATCGGCACGATCGAGGAAGTCCTTGCCAGCGACGCAATCGCTGTCGGCGCCGTAGAGCTGGCCAGGCGCGCCGTCCCGGGTGACGCCGTCGCGCTGGATGTAGCGCAGATGCGCACGCGCCCCGTCCGCGCTCTTGCCGGCCAGCTTGACGACACGCGCCTTGACGACGACCCGGCGCTGGCGGAAGGCTGCATGGCGATCGCGTGATTTCAGCAGCGCGGCCGTCGCCCCACCCCGGCCTATCCTGCTGCCCGCGAAGCGCCCACCACGCTGGGGCCGGCCACCAGCTCGGTTGATCGCCGCCCGCACCTGGCCGGCAAAGCGTTTGCCGGCCTTCGAACCACGGGAGCCAATCTTCCCGAGCTTCGGTCTGAACTCGTCATCCCTCATGCTTGGCCTGCGCCTGGAACAGAGTCGAATCAGCCATTTGCGCTCCGAAGTTCTCCTGACGCTGGAGGGTGCCTCCGGCAAAAATGATGTGCAGACAGACACTTCGCCGGCCCTGGGAGGCGGTGCCTTTATCTTGCCTTCCGCGCCCCACCCCTTTGGACGCGTCCGGCCCCCCATTGCTAGCGTTCCGGCTCTTTGACATGTGCGACATCCCTCCCCAGCGGCACGAAGAGATCGCCGTTTCGCGCAAAAGCGCGACCACCATTTTGCGGGAAAAACAGCGAGCGCCCCGAGGGTGCATCTTGCCTGTCCGGAGCGACAGATTTGCCCTTGAACTGCTCGATGTCGGTTCGCGAAACTCCGGCAGCCCGGAGCTGCTTGAGGTAGTCGACGGTCTCTTTCGGCAGCGGCGTGCCGCGCTTCAGATGCGCCTGGTAGCGCTCGGGTCCGGCGTTGTAAGCGGCAAACAGCCCGGGGAACCCGAAGCGGTCATACATGGCGCGGAGATAGGCAGTGCCGGCCAGAATGTTGTCGTGCGGATCGTGGGGATCGGCGCCCAGTCCGTATTGCGCGCGCATGTCCTGATAGGTTTCCGGCATCACCTGCATGAGGCCCATGGCACCGGCGCGCGAGGTGATCGGCCGGCCGTGGAGCATCGTCTTGCCGCCGCTTTCGGCATCGATCACCGCGTAGATCCAGGCCTCGGGAACACGGAAACGCTTGCTTGCTTCGGCAACGAAGTGCCGCCATTTTCCAAGCTGCGGACTATGGGAGATGGCGACCGGCTCAGCGCCGGTCGAGGCGGAACAGGCGCATGGCGCGACAGCGATCATGCCAAGCATCAGGAGGGCTACTCGGTCCATAGCGGCGCGAGCCTCCCGATGATGTTGGTGGCTCGGACCGGCCCGAAATAGCGGCTGTCGAAAGAGCGCGGTGCCTCGCCGTTCAGCACGAAGAATTCGTCGTCAGCGAGCGCGCGGCAGCCGCTCCACCAGGGCAGCGGACGGCCTTGGGTGTCGGTAACTAGCCGACGTGCGACGATCTTGCCGCCGATGATGATCGCCTCGTTGAAGGCGCAGACACGTTCGTGCGGCAGCGCGGCAATGTGCTTTACAAGGGGAACGCCGTTCGGGAGATAGCCGCGTTCGGCAGCGAGGCCGGCAATGGCATCCGGTGCGCCGGCGAGCACCAGGTCGCCGCGTGCTGGCGCTCCCGCCACGACGCGATAGAGGCCAACCGGCGCGCTCGCCGAGGCGTTCCAGATCAAGAAGGGCGATGGGTTTGCAAGGGGGCCGAAGGCAACCAGGCCAAGGGCAATCGCGGTCGCGGCGATCGCCTTTGTCGCCCGAGCACGGCGCAGGCGGCTGCCGGTCAGACCGATGGAAGGAGGCCGGCTCATGAACGGCCTCCATCGTTGGAATGGGTCTGGTTATGGCGGCCTTTCGACCAGTCGTCGAGCTCGTCGATGTGGTAGCGGACGTAGCGGCCATGCTTGCGGAATTTCGGGCCGCCGCCCTTGAGCCGCATCTTTTCCAGCGTGCGCTGGGAGAGCCCTATGTAGAAGGCGGCTTGGGCTGTGTTGAGAAACGGACTGCCCTTTTTGGCGCGGGCGGCGCGTTCGTTTTCGTTGTCCATGATGATCCTCGTTTGGCTTGCGAGCGAGACGAGGATGGGGGGGCGAGGTCGTCTTGGGGACGGGCGAAGAGTTGGGGGCGAGTTTTCGCCGCTCTGTGGCAAGAGCCCCGCGCCGGCTGCGGCGCGGGGCTCCGATGAGCCCGATCAGTCGGCCGGGTTCCAGATGATGGCGTAGGTGTCGTCATCGTCCTGGCCGGCGGCGCGGCCCAGATTGGCGTAGAGCTTGCGCGGTCCGAACTCCGGCGCGGCAATCGACAGGCTCACATAATCCTTGCCGGAGGTCTCGCCGGTGCGGATCCAGCCGGCGCCAACTTCGACCCCTTGCGTCAGCACCCTGTAGTCGGGATGGTTGTCGGCGCTCTTGGCCTGGTTGGGGATGATGTCGATGTCGGCGCGGACGCTGAGGGTCTTGAGCTGGCCCTTGTAGGCGCCGTTTTCCTGCTTGTTGACGTAACCGATCGCGGTCATTTCGAAGTCTCCTTTTGCTGTCGCCGGGGACCATCCCCTGCGATGGCGGACCGTGATGGATGCGTCCGGAGCGCCTGAACCTGACAGGGCCGCAGCGCCAGCGGAGGACCCGAGCAGGCGGCTTTTTTGAAGCGGAGCGGCGCGAGGAAGCCGCCGCAGGCGGCGGGGAAAAAAGCTGCTGGCGAGGGTTTCGGGCGGCCGGACCCGTCCATAGGTCGACAAGCCAGCCGCAGGGGATGGTCCTGGCAGGGAGCATGGAGATCGTGGCGAGCGCGGTCGCTGCAGCCAAGCCAAGCAGGAGAGGATTGCGGGACTGCGGCTGATGCCGCGCCATGCCGATCGAGATCGTGCCCCACGGGTCGGGCGCCAGGGCAGGCATCCGACGGGCTGAACGACCTGCGGGACCAAGGTGGTTTGCCGGGCTGGATTGTGCCGCTGGAAACGGGGGGCAAAGGTCACGAACATGCGGCCATTGCGACCGGGGTGCGATGCCGAGCGGCGGCCATCCTGGCAGCCGCCGCCCAGCTTGACGGGCTATTGGCAGTCGAACAGGGAGCGGACCCGTGCCCATTGATCGGCGGTGCGCAAGCCGCCTCGATCCGTGTAGCTTTCGACCGGGAATTTCATCCAGCGCGGCAGCCAGGCCTCGACCTTTTGCCTGCCGTTTTCGCCGGACAGAAAGTCGCGGATGATTGTCTTTTGCGTCTTCACCTTCTCAGCGACATTGCCGTCCGCGACATGCTTGCCGCCGATTTCGGCAAGCATCGAATTGGCAATTTCCCTGTCGCGCAACAGGTCGAAGAAGGCGTCGTCCGGTTGCCAGCAAGCGGCGGTGTCGACATTGAGATGATTGCCGAGCGCCTCGATGACGGCACTGCCGGCCTCAAGCGTCTCGGCCATGACGATGCCGAGAACGCGCATCACATCATCGTCGGACAGCGTCAGCAAATGCGCAAACAGGCTTGCCGTGCCGAAGTCGCCGCCATTGCGGCCAGCGACCGCGCCACCCTCGTCCGGTTCTCCAAGCAGCGCCAGGACCTCGCGCCGCTTATCCGTGAAGGCGGTTTCGGCCTTGCAGGCTGAAAGGCTTGCCGCCACGATTTCGTTGGCGGCGCGCTGCGGCTCGGTACGCACCTGCCACAGGCTTGAGCCGGCAATCGCATGTGCCACCATCAGGCGAAGGGCTGCGGCCGGACGGTCAAGGAGCGCCAAGCGCACGATGGCATGACGGTGCAGATCGACATAATTCTGCATCGGTCCAGTGACTTCGGGCCGCGAGGGTTTGTCCGGGGTCTCGGCCTCTGCGGCCTCGCCATTGGCTCGGGCGCGGCGGGCTTGCTTGTGCGACAGCCAGCCCTCGTGACACGCGACCTCGCCGCGATGCGAGACTGATATAAAGACCTTGCCGCCCTTCTTCTTCGGCGTCTTTTCGTGGTCCCATGCGTGAAAATGTTGACTCGGTTCGAGCACGATCACTTCGCTCCATCCGGCCTCAAGAAAGGCGTTGCGCGTGGCGGCTATCGCCTCATTCTGCTTGAGCCAGAACAGGTCGGCGTCGGCAAAATAGCTTTCCTCGCCGAACAGATCGGAGACGATCAGGCCGGGATAGTCCTCGATGGCGAACAGCGCCACCTTGGTCGAGATCGACTGGCCGCCGAACAGCCATTGCTTCAATTGCCAGCCGCGCGGCGCGCGGTTGTCGGGATCGGCAAAGAGCGCCAGCCAGTCCTTCTGCTGCGCCTTCGAGGCCATGGTGAGATGGCGCACCGTCTCGGCGTCGATTTCCTCGCGGCGATAGGCTTCGCGAATCCTGGGCAGAAGCTCGCCGAGCGCCAGAATCCGCTTCACCTGATGCTCGGTGAGGCCGAACGTGGCCGCGATATCGGCGATTGTGCGACCTTCCCTGATGAGGCGGGAAAAGGTTTCCCATTGCGAGACCTCGTCGGGATCGAGGCGGGCGATATTTTCAATCAGGGAGGCTTCGAGCGCGTCGGCGTCGTCGCCATCCTCCATGATGGCGCATGGCAGCGGCGCGGCCTTGCCGCGCTCGTCGGCAACGGTCTTGGCCGCGAAATAGCGTCGGCGCCCGGCGACGATCTCGAAGGTGTCGGGCGAGCCGTTGGGCCGCACCAGAAGCGGAACAAGGACGCCGCGCGCCCGCACCGAGGGCAGGATGTCGGCGATGTCGGGCGCGCGTTTGGAATGCCGCATGTTGGCGGCGGCGATGCTCAATTGGTCGATGGAAACGTGGGCAAGCTGCATGGTCTTTCTCCTTTGCTATGGCCGAAATTGCCTGACCGCGAGGCCGCTGGCCGAGCGGCGCGACGGTTTTGCGCCGGAGGGCGCTATTGTTCCGCCCGGTCGGACGGAAGCTCGGGAAGGGAAAGCGAGAGGGCGGCGGCGGCCTGCCGCAAGAGCCCTTCGGCCTCGGTGATGTGGCCGCATAGGCGAGCGGCTTCGGCATAGACCGAGAGCGGAAACCGCGCCTTGAAATAAAGGTCGCGCTCGATGCCGAGGCCAAGCGGTCCCTTCACGGTTTGGAGCTCGGCAAGGCTGACGCTGCCGAGTTCGGGGAAGCCCAATCCGAGATCACAGAGGCCGAAGAGTGTATCGCCATCAGCATCGAGCTCGCTCAGGAGCCAGGTGGCGGCGCCCAGCGGATTGAACAGTTTCACGACCGGAACATGGTCGGCTTCGGTCTCGGCAGCGCCATTGGCGAGCAGAAGAAGGCGCAGTTCGTCAGTGATGAGGATCATTGCGGCGTTCCTTCAAAACGGTTCGTGATTGACGGCGGGTTGACCAACAGGCCGGTATTCAAGGGGTTTCCGCGCGGCCGCATCGCGCGCCGTCAGAAGCGCAAGGCTCTCGCGTAGGGCGACGAAGCGCGCTCATGCGGCGATCTCGGCATCCGCCTCGCCTTCCACGTCGGCATTGAAGCCGAGCAGGAGATCGGCGGCTTTCGAGGCATGGCTGGCGGCGCGGAAGATGGCGCGATTGTCCTCGCGCAGCACGCTCAGCCATGAGCCGATATAATCGGCATGGCGCACGGTCGGCTCGATGCCCATAGTGCTGCAGACGAAGGCTGCGCAGATTTCAGCGACCAGTTCCTCGCGCGCATAGGCCTTGGAGCCGAACGAGCCGGAGAGGTCGCGCGCAAGGCGCGTCGGGTGGCCGGTCCAGTGGCCAAGCTCGTGAAAGCAGGTCCGGTAATAGTTGATCTGCTGAAAGAAGGCCGGTTGCGGCGGCACCTGAATGAAGTCGCAGTCCGGCATGTAGAAAGCGCGATCGCCGCCGATGCGGACATCAGCGCCGGTTGCACGAATGAGCGCCTCGGCCTGCGGGATGATCTGGCGCTGCGGCAGCGGTTCGGCGGCGGCATGGAGATGTCCGGGCAGGTTCTCGCACTGCGCGACGTTGAAGACGGTGAAGCGCTTCAGGAAGGGCACCGCCTGTGGTTCGTCGCCATCGACCTTGGCGCGTTCCTTTTCGTTTTGCGGAACAAAGCGGTCGGCGTGAACGATGGTCGTGCCGCGCTCGCCTTTCCTGACATTGCCGCCAAGGGCAAGCGCCTGCCGGAAGGTCAGCCAGTTCTGGCAGGCATAGCTGCGCTCGATGACCGCGCCCCACAGGATCAGGATATTGATGCCGGAATAGCGGCGCTCGGTGGCCGCATTCCTGGGCAGGCCGAGGCCTGCCTTTGCGTTTCCCCAGGGCTTGACCCATGGCACGATGCCGCGCTCGAGCTCGGCAATGATGCGGTCCGTGATCTCTTGATAAAGGCTGGCGCCTGCGCGCCCGCCCCTGCTTGCGCCAGCCTTTCGGCTGCCGGAACGTTTGTTGGTTGAACGCATGCCCTGGTCCTCCGCTCGCCAAATCGCGCCCTCCCCCGGAAGCGGGGTGGGCGGCGAAAACGACCGGAAAGGCCCGCCGTGAAAGGCGGACCGCATCCGAAGGACCGGAACGCAGAGGAGGACCCGAAGCGCAGCGAAGGGTTGCGGGATGCCGCGGCGGGCCTAGAAGGGAGAGCCGCCCACCGCGCGCACCCGGGGACGGCCTAAAAGACAGACCACGCCGGCCGATCGGCCGGCGGCCGTGCGCAGCCGAAAGGCGGCCCAAGCCAGGGGGCGAAGCCGGATGGCCGAGACCGCCTGAGCCTTGCGAAGAAAAGCGGGCTCGGTGCACGAGCACCCGGCGCGCGCCTTCAGGCGCGCGGGATTCAGGACTGGTGGTCGGCACCGCAGCTGATGTGATACCATCGATCCTTGCGCCTGGACGCGTGGATATGGTCGACGCCGCAGAGCCGTGAATTTCCACCTCTCGGCGCCCCTTGCCGCGTAACGGGGAGAGCGTCCAGGAGCGAGATCGCGGCCGCCGGAATCTTGGGTGATAGCCGCACGCCGGGAGACGGCGCCATGTCCGGCGTCGCGCTCGCGCCCCGCGTTCCGGTCTGGTCAAGAAGCCAACCGCGAAGAAGGCGCTCAGGAGCACATCAAAACCCCAGCTCCCAAAGACGATCCCGAGACCCTCGGTCAGAACGGCACTTTTGCAGCTGTCGAAGATTTGCCTAGGCGCGGGCATCAGCAATGGAGCGTTGCAGTCGGGCCATCCCCACTTCCCCTGGGATTACTTCGTCGCCGACCACCAACGCCGGTGTGCCCTCGATATACAGATCTTTGGCGAGTGCGAAATTGCGTGTGATGGCATTTGCGATGGCTGGGTCTTGCATGTCCCGCTTCAGCTGCTCGAGATCGAGGCCCACCCGCTCTGCAACGGCTAAGGTGGTGCGCTGGTTGAGGAAGCCGGGGAAAGCCATGAGGGCGAGATGGAACGCCTGATACTTCCCCTGTTTGTACGACGCGAGCGCTGCGCGCGCTGCAAATTTGGATGCTGGCCCCAGGACTGGGAGTTCCTTGAACACAAGCTTCACATTGGGATCATTGCTGAGGGCCTCCTGTAGATCGAGAGCTGCCGCCCGGCAAACGCCGCAGTTGTAGTCGAAGAACGAGACCACAGCGATATCGCCATCCGGATTGCCCGCAATTGGCGAGGCTGGGTCGTTGAGGAGGGCGTCGCGCCGCTGTGGAATGCGTATGCGCAAGTCAGCCGCTATCAGGCGTTGGTCCTCCACACATTGCAGGTCCTCGGCCGTATCCAGATGTTGTTTCAGCGCTCCCAGCGCGAACAAAGCTAGGGCCAACAAAGCGATTACTGTGACAAGGGCGGCATTCAGCCTGGACATGGGTGGGCTCCAATCAAACATGAACGGCAGGACGCCCGCGGCGCCGGCACCCCCGGCACGTTGCGGCGCTTCTCCCGTCGCGGCTCTCCGGTCAAGCGCCGCACCCCCCGTGCCGCAATTCCCGTGCCATCGCCGCCCGCAGCAGGAGCTCACGCAGCGCTGCGCCGCGGAAAGCGTGGGCCATCGTGCATTGAAGATCACTGTGGCTCACAGCTGACTTCGTAGGCTGGGTGGCCTCGCTCGACGGGCGCACCATAAGATGGCGCAACCGGCGGCGGTTTCGCGACATAAGGTCGGGAACCGTTCAAACAACTGGCGGGGATTTGTCGGCGCTTCCTGTGCACTTTGCAGAAAATAGGTCTGTGAAATTTCACAGAGCGCGGCCACAAAACTCGAACTGTAGCCGAGTCCTCCACTGTGGCTCGCTTTGCAAGCGCTAGTTCATCTCCGGCCCGGGGAGCCACTTAATCCAGAAATGTCTTGAAACCCAAGGATTGCCCGGGTTTCCGCTTCCCCAGAGATACACCGCGCGATACACTGCGGGGTAACCGCCCGCATTGCGTACCATGCGAAGGCAGACCTTCAACACATCTGGGCAATCCTCGCTGGTACCGGATGCCGCCTCGCCGAGGTCTCAGGTCTTCGCGTTGCGGACGTGCATGTTGACCACGTCGTCCCGCACATCACGGTTGAGTGGCACGATGACCGCCGCATTAAGAATGCCGTATCGCGGCGGAATGTGCCGTTGAGAGGTCGCGCGCTGGAGGCCGCAAAGGAAGCCGTCAAGGCTGCCGGCAGCGCAACGATGCTCTTTCCGACCTACGGGCGTCCCAAAGGCGCCTCCTCAGCATCTGCTGCCTTGGGCAAGCACGTTCGGGCCTGCGTGACGGACCCAAAGGCTACCACCCACTCGCTTCGCCACCTCATGAAAGACCGACTACGCTTGGCCGGCGTCACAAAGTCGGACCAAGACATTGTTCTGGGTCACTCATCGGGCAGCGTTGGTGAGGACTTATGGGGCGACGAGGCGCGGCTTGAGGTTGCGAGACGGGCGCTTGAGAAGGCACTAATCTGACGGAACTTTCAGCGCATGACTTTGCTGGTCTCAGCGATGATTTTGGGGTTCTGCCCAATCGCAATCGTGTAACTGAAGCGCGCCACACCTTTTGCCTGCTTGTGCCTTGGCAGGCTGCGGACGACCCAGTCATAAGTGCCCGACACCATGCATCGCTCATTGGCACAGGTGACTATGACGCTCTCGTCGTGGAGATTGTATCCCCGTTCCGGCCATCGTTGGAAATAGCTTCTCTTGTCGGCGATGATCGAGCTTAGGTCCGTTGGCTTTCCGTAATAATCGACGATGCCAGCATACGAATTTTGAACCTGAGCGATCGCCAAATCTGCGTTGTCGCCATGGTGCTCGATGAGCCCCTTGATAAATGCTACCGCCGCGCTCTCTAGCTGCCGCTCGTCTGCGCTGGCTTCAGCGGGGGCCGGACTGGGCGTTGGCGACACACGCGACGTGTCAACGGACGGCGGCGTGGTAGAAACGTTGGTTACGCGCAGTTCAGCCATCTCACTGGCGGAGAGATATCGCATATCAAACCTGTCGTAACTCAATGCTACGGCCATCAACTTGGGGTCAACGCCCATCTCGGACATGTAGGACATGATATCGGCAGTTACGGCTTGAACGTTGGCCACAGCCTCGTCGGTAGACATTCCGTTCTCTGGGGCGAAGGATGAGCGATGAACACCAATAGAGCCCGGGTCGGCAACACGGCGAACGCCACCCATGTAAGCTAACGAGCAAGCCGACGCGCACTGCAACTGTCGGACTTGAAGCGTATCAAGGCCGGCTGCCCGGATCAAACGTCCAAGCTGCATTGCACTTCCGATACTGCCGCCCGGCGAGTCGAATACGACCACCCTAGCCCCACTGCTTGTGACAGCGTGGCTAAACTCATTCAGAGGTTCGTTGACCCCAAATTCACCAGAGACGATGAGAAACGGAAGCTCGCCCGGCGACGATACCGGCTTGTATTCCAGAGCCTTAGCTGAACTTGATGTGGCGACAATAACTGACGCGACAGCGAGAAACTTCACAACCGAACGCATAACCCAACATCCAAACCCACCAACCTCAACTAAGAGCCACTTAAAGATCTATTTCAAGGGGCAACTGGACCGGGGCAACTGGCGATGAGAGAACTGGTTGAAATTCAATGTCTGTTGGGAACATTAAAACGATGTGTAACCTCTACAACCTCACCACTTCGCAAGAGGCCATCCGCCAGTGGACCGGTACCTTGCGGAACATCTTGGGCAACCTTGAGCCGTCCATTGACATCTATCCCAACTGGCCCGGCCCCGTGGTCCGAAACGCTCTCGAAGGGGGCGAGAGTTGGCCTATCTCCTGAGGGGAATGCCGTCACCTTCGGAGCGAGTGACAGGCAAAGCCGATTACGGGACCACCAACATTCGCAAGACCAACTACTTTCATTGGCAGCCGTATCCGGCACCGGACGACGCTTTGGTGATTGTCGAGAAGCCCGCCACGCAGATCAAGTTTCCGCTGGGCTCGACACCCGGTGACCAACTACGTTTGCTCTAGACAGTGCGGACGCCCAACCGATGAACAGCAGCCCTCAATCCTCGGAGTCGGCGATGCGCTTCCATTCGCCGTCGCCGGTCATAAATTGGCTAAGGCGGCTGATAATGCAAATCAGCTCGACGAGACGCACCGCATCGACATCGCGCGTATGCATCGTCGGACGGCGAGTGGCGATAAGCGCCTGTAGGTCAAGCCGCAGCCTTTGTTCGTTTGGAAAGACGTACCCGAACGCTTGATTCCAGTTATCCGCGCGAAGCACGATCGCCATCAGGTCGCCAAGATCGAGATAAGAAAGCAACGCTTCATCCCGCTCGCCATTCGCCATCGCCGCCGCGCGAAGATCACGCGCCTTGTTACGGATTTCGCCCCCAACCCTCTGCTTGAACCACTGCGGTCCGCCCACCGCTTCCATCTTCTTCGAGATGAAGGACCGCAACGCGCGCTCAAAGAAGCCTATCGCGCTGAAGGCATCATTTCTGGGATTGGCCGACCGTATCTGAACGGACAGCCCCGCAACGTCCAGCAGCGCGACGGACCTACCAGCTTCCGAAGCGCCGGCCGCGAAACCGCTCTCTATGACAACCTCGATCGCACCAGTTGACGTGGTCTCGATCAGACCCGGGTCAACCTTGGCTTCGCGGTAGTGTCGTTGGCGCATTTCTGGATCGCTCCAGAAGCGGTTTGGCAGATCAGACCGCGTGTGCCAGTTGCCGAATAGCTCCTCATAGGCTGTGAAGCTTGATCTCGCCGCGAAGCCAAGCACGTCTCCAGCACCAGCCAGTGCGGAGAGCTTCAACCGGGTTGTCTGCAGCCCAGCGGACAGAGTTTCCGCTCCCAGAGCGCTCAGACGCAAGCGGCCTACCTCAGCCGAGAGGCTCAAGACGCCAGTAGCGGCCCGCTGGATTAGCTCGATTTCTTTGTTTGGCGTGCCAGTCGGCATGTGCACCGCGAGCGTACCCGTGCTAGCGAGTTGGCTTGCCCACTGGGTGGCGCGCGCAATCAATGCCATGCCAGGCGATGCCTGAAGCTCGGCAATGGTCGGCGATAGGGTCGATCCCCTTGCCTGCAGCTCGGCGAAGGTCTGCGATAGGGCCGATCCCTTTGCCTGAAGCTCGGCAATGGTCGGCGAGAACGGCGACACCTCCAGCCCGCTGATCGCCTTCGACAGGGTCGATTCCGGAAGGTTGCTGATGGCCGTTGAGAGGGTCGACAGCTCTAGCCCGCGACTCAGTCGATCGAGCGGCCCATCACTTTGGCCCGTGGCGATGTCGGATAAGCTCTTGAATTTGTCCATCGTCTTCACGCTAACGGTTGTTTGGTTCCGGCAAGTCTTTGAGCTGACCCAACGTATCATAGCGCCGTATGCGCTGAGTCGACAGTTCCCTTTGCATGAGGTCACGAGGCAGCGGGTTCACCGCTCATCCCTCCAGATGACTCGGCGCACCACTCTGATGCGGAGCGCCAAATTTCTGACGGAAAAATGTGAGCCCAGCATCGACCTGATGCAGTCTTTGGGTTTCCCTGGCGGGGTGGTCGGATCTATATGTACTTGGACGTAATGATCCGCCAGAGCATTGCTGTTGTCAGCCTCTTCGATCTTGCGCGCCGCGTTCTCACCGCTTTCTTGGTTGTCGGCACGTTCCGCTTATCGTCGTAAAAGACGATATTTCGGTCAAAGAAGGGCTTCAACATCGGATCGGCTCTGATAGCGCCAGTGATGTCTGCCAGCCAACCATGCCGAACTCCTTCGTAGGCGAGCAACCAGTCGGGACCGTCGGCTGATACGGCCTTCACCCGGCGCTCCCAATCCCGGATTGGAGCCTCCGGAGCAAGTCCGCGAGATGCCATGTCGAGAATGAGCAAGCAGATCGCTGGACATTCGATCTTCGCAAGAAGAGCAGCTTGGGCGCCCAACTGCAGCGGCAGTGCCAAGCCCTTCATGAGGAAGATCGCCCATGCAACTTCATAGTGCTCGCCGCGCTCCAAGCCGCCTTTTATAATCGACGTCAAGCGCTTGGTGATGAGACTTTCGTGTATCGTCCGCCCCTCATGGCGCATGTTGATCAGAAGCGCTGACACTAGGTCGATGTTTCTCGGATCGACCATCAGGGCTCGCATCAGGAAACTTTGCAGGTATAACGCGTCGGGCACCTTGATTTCAGAACCCTGTATCAACGACAGCGCGTAGCGAAGAGGTCGATCTACAGGGTTTTGTTTTTGTAGATCGAGAGCGACCTCACAGAAGTTTTGCAAAGCAATGCCGGACAGCTCGGGGCCTATTCGCGCCGCCACCTGGAGGGTGTGAACCCAAGGTGTTCCAACGTTGTCGACTATCCCGATAACTGTAAGCGCTGTTCTGGTGGCACCTTTCGCGCGTGGTCGTGAGGAACGATGTTCGGAGCCTTTGAGGGCTTCGACACATGACGATTTCAGAGCTTACGCTTAAATCCAGCAATCTTGAGCCCGCGCGCCGTTTCGAGGTGTTCACGGGTTCCGGTCGGCGGCGCGAATGGCTGCCGGAAGAGAAAGCCCGGATCGTGGCTGAAAGTTACGATGCCGGCGAGACCGTGAGTGCCGTGGCCCGGCGGTATGCATTGTCCCCGCAGCAGTTGTTCGCCTGGCGTCGGGCTGCTCGTGTGCCGTTGGCGGAAGCGCTGGCACCGGAACCGTTGTTCGTGCCGGCAGTGGTGCCGGCTCCGAAGCCGGAACCGACGGGGAAACAACAGCCACAACGCAAACGGAAAGCTGCCCGCGACGCCGGCGTTATCGAGTTGGAGATCGACGGCGTCGCCATGCGGGTCGGCCGTGGCGCCGACGCCAAGACGGTGGCGGCGGTGATCCGCGCGCTGAAGGCGACGTCGTGATCGGGCCGACGGGTGCGGTCAAGGTCATGGTGGCGACGAAGCCGGTCGACTTCCGCAAGGGTGCGGAGGGATTGGCGGCGCTGGTGCGAGAGACGATGGGGGCCGATCCGTTCAGCGGGGCCGTTTACGTCTTCCGGGCGAAGCGGACTGACCGGATCAAGCTGATCTTCTGGGACGGCACCGGCGTCTGCCTCTATGCCAAGCGCTTGGAGGACGGGGAGTTCCGCTGGCCAAAGGTTCAGGATGGCGTGATGCAGCTGACGGCGGCGCAGTTCTCGGCGCTGCTCGAAGGACTCGACTGGCGGCGCGTCCACGAGGCGCGCCGGACCCGTGTTCCAGCCCAGGCGGGCTGACCCGCGACCAAGTGAATCAGCCTGGATTCCGCTGTCGCGGGCTGTCGACGAATATGGTCTGATCCACTCATGGCGATGACGGCGGACCAGCTTCCCGACGATCCGGATGCGCTGAAGGCGATGGTGCTGGCGCGCGACGTCGAGAACGCCCGGTTGATCCAGATCATCAAGGAATTGCAGCGCCACCGCTTCGGCCGTCGTGCTGAGACGCTGCCGGAAGACCAGCTGCTGCTGGGACTTGAAGAAGCCGAGCAGATCGAGGCGGCCGGCGAGGAGGAGAACGAACAGGCTGCTCCCATGGAGCGTCAGGCGCGTGTCACCAAGCGTCGGGCGAACCGCGGTGCGTTGCCACCCCATCTGCCACGCACGGATATGGTGGTCGACATCGAGGACCATGCCTGCCCGTGCTGCCGCAATGACTTGCATCGGATCGGCGAGGACGTAAGCGAGCGGCTCGACATCGTTCCGGCGCAGCTGCGTGTGATCGTCGTGCGCCGACCCAAATATGCCTGCCGAGCCTGCGAAGACGTGATCGTTCAGGCTCCCGCGCCCGCCCGGCTGATCGAAGGCGGCCTGCCGACCGAGGCGACGGTTGCCCAGGTTCTGGTCTCCAAATATGCCGACCACCTGCCGCTGTATCGCCAGGCGCAGATCTACGCCCGGCAGGGCATCAATCTCGACCGCTCGACACTCGCCGACTGGGTTGGCCGTGCCGCCTGGCACCTGCGTCCGGTTCACGAACGGCTGCTGGCGAAGCTGAAGTCCTCGCCAAAGCTCTTCGCCGACGAGACCACGGCGCCGGTGCTCGATCCCGGTCGCGGCAAAACGAAGACCGGCCAGCTCTGGGCCTATGCCCGCGATGATCGGCCATGGGACGGAGCCGATCCGCGCGGCGTCGCCTATGTCTACGCGCCCGACCGCAAAGCTGAGCGTCCGATCGCTCATCTCGCGGGCTTCACAGGAATCCTGCAGGTGGACGGCTATGGCGGCTATCGCGTGCTCGCCGACAAGAGCGGCGTGACGCTCGCCTTCTGCTGGGCGCACGTGCGCCGGCGCTTCTACGAACTCGCCGCGGCCGGTCCCGCGCCAATCGCCTGCGAGGCGCTGAGACAGATCGCCGAACTTTATCGCATCGAAGACGACATCCGTGGACGATCGGCGGAGCAGCGTCGTGCCGTGCGCCAGGAAAAGAGCCTGCCGATCACCGTCGCTCTCGAGCCCTGGCTGCGCGAGAAGCTCGGGCTGATCAGCCAGAAGACCAAGCTCGCCGAGGCAATCCGCTACACGCTGTCGCGTTGGGAAGGCCTCTCGCGCTTCCTCGATGATGGCCGCATCGAGATCGATAGCAACACTGTTGAACGCTCGATCCGTCCTATCGCGCTAAACCGCAAGAATGCACTCTTTGCCGGATCGGACGGCGGCGCCGAGCACTGGGCCGTCGTCGCTTCGCTAATCGAAACCTGCAAACTCAACGGCGTCGAGCCCCTCGGCTATCTCGCCGATGTCCTCACCAGGATCGTCAATGGCCACCCGAACAGCCAGATCGACGACCTCTTGCCATGGGCCTACATCCAGGCTCACGAACTCAGCGCAGTGGCCTGAGAACATCGCTCTGATGTCCGCTGTCAAGGTTTGGAACGCAGAAGGTCGCCCGATCCGAGGAACGGCTGCTCATTCTGATGAGC
>NZ_VFTZ01000017.1 GCF_006440775.1 Mesorhizobium sp. B2-7-2
ATACCCTGCGCCGCCACGGAATCCGAGCAGCCACAACCGAGTCAATCCGTCGCAGAAAGATGTGTATATGCCCTAGCGCTGTCACGGGGCCAAGAAGGTTTTTCTTTGCGCGCGCTGGCTGAGCTCGAACGGCCATTGCTGCCCAGGGGGCACGCATCGGCTGAATTGTCCGGGACACAGTATCGCCTGCCTCGAATGCAGTGTGCGCGAGAGCTAGCGGGATTCGCGGATCTGCCGCCGGTCGATTGCAACGCCGCCGAATCTTGTTCTATGGCAGCAATGATCATCTGACTGGGACGCGCCCTGCGACGGCAAACACTTCCGCTCCTTGCGGTCGTCGCGCTGATCGTCACCTTGCGCGCCAACTTCGCCGAAACGCAGATCGGGAACCGCAACGCCAGACGCGAAGCAATCGGCCGGCGGCGAAGCTGAGGGACGCGCTGGCGACGCCCTGAGGCCGGGTCGCGCCGTGGGCCGTCAGATGCGGCCGAGCAACACCAGGATGATCACGATGACCAGGACGAGTCCGAGGCCGCCGCCGCCATAATAGCCGGTGCCGTAGAAAGGCCCTCCGCCTAAGCCGCTGAAGCCGCCAAGTAGGGCAAGAATTAGAATGATGATGAGAATCGTGCCGAGGCCCATGGTTTCTTCCTCTCTGACAGTGCGATCCCGCGCATTGCTATCGAGGAAGTGAACTCGCAAGCCGCGCGCATGTTCCGCCGACGTCGAAGCCAGCTTCTGTTTTCGGACGACCCGATCGGCGGCTCGATCCGCTTGGAACCATTTCGCAGCCGGCAACGTTGGAGCCTGCCCATCCGGGCAATCTTGGTAAGGAGGCAGGCATATGGGCGCATCGATCCTTATCGGCATATTGATCACCTTCCTGGTGGTGATCCTGGTGCTCTACCTCGTGCAACGCCTGCCGCTCGATGCCCGCGCGCGGCAGATCGCGCAGATCATCGTCATCATCATCGGAATCGTTTCGCTGCTCAAATATCTTGCGGTATTCTAGCCGCGGTCCATATTCGACACCCGGAAACTTCAAAACCCCGGCGTCCCCATGAGAACCCTGTCGATCGCACTTGGCGCTGGCAGAATATTGTGCGCCGGCCCAATGTTGTGCACCGTGAGCGCTGCCTACGCCCGGCCGGACACACGCGCGATGACTTGCGAGCAGACGCAGACACTCATCAAAAGCGATCGTGCCATAGTTTTGAGCACGGGTCGGGATACCTATGACCGGTTCGTTCGGCAATTCGGCAATGAGTGCGACTGGCCGGAAGTGCCTGTGTCGACGACGGTTCCGACCAAGGACGGCGAGTGCCGCGTCTATCGGTGCGAGGAGCCGATCAACCTCCCCGACTGACCGGTGCTTCTTGCTCGCAGGCGTGGAACTATCGCAACTTGTTGCGGGTTTTAGCAGCCGGCGGCGGGACCTGCCGGGCGCGAGGGAAATTGCCTCTGTGCATAACCGAGGGAGGAACGGCAATGCCTGAAATCGCACGCAGCGGGAGTTGCCTGTGTGGCGGGGTGCAGTTCCGCGTCACTGGGGAGCCGCTCCGGGTCGGCCTCTGTCACTGCAAGGACTGCCGCAAGACAAGCGGATCGGTCTTCCATGCCTACGCCGTATGGCCGCTAAAAGCGTTCGAAACCACCGGCATCACCAGCAGCTATGGCGCTCGGAGCTTTTGCCCCACCTGCGGAAGCCGCGTCCCGTTCGTCGGCGACGACGAGGCCGAAGTGACGATCGGTAGCCTGGACGTGGCGCCAACCGAAGGGCTGGTGCCGAGCTACGAGCTGTGGATCGGACGCCGCGAGCCCTGGTTGCAGGCCCTCCCCGCGGCGCGCCAGTTCGAGCATGACCGGATCGCCGATGATTCGGCCGCAAGCGCTGAAGCCGACCTGGAGCCGCGGCAAAGATTGGCCTAGGTTGATCTCTTGGCAGACTTTAGTCCGAACGACCTTCAGTCTGGTGACGGCTTCGGCACGTCCGGGAGGACGCCCGGCCGCGGACTGATGCGCGAGCTTTTCTCGAAGTTCCGCGTTTTTCAACCACCGGTCGGTTTGCCGGTCAATCGGCTGACGCTAGCATTTGGATAAGCTGCAAATATGAGGCGGTAAGCCGGCTTGGCTCCCTGCAGCAGCACGCAAAGAGTTTTATTCTTTTTACAAAATATAAGAATTTTCAACCATCCTTCTTGTGGAAATACAACCTCCGGGATTGTTTCGCCTGCTTGCCTGCCGCATTTTCGTGTGAAACGCCAAGCGGCAGTTGCAACATTATGGTGAAAATTCTTTCGGCTCAAGAAATTTTTCTTCACCGTCTTGCCGGTTATACCGAACATGGCATCCCGAATTGCCACCGGCAGCAAACCTTATGACTTCGGGCCTTGTACAAAAGGCCATGTTTGTTTCTTACCGATTTTGCGACATAGTGCTGCCAAAGCTTGAAACCGGACGGGGCGGTTTTCATGACGTCGGCGCCTGAACACGACCGCAACATGCATATGCGGTATCCACCGATCGACGGGTTCTGGACCTGGGACATCAAGCGCGACCGCGTTTATGGCGACGCCAATCTTTCAGATTATTTCGGCCTGACACTCGATGAGTTCTCTCACGGCGCCTCGCTTGAACGATGCATGCAAAGCATCGATCGGGACGACCGCTCACGGGTCCGGCTGGCGATCCGCAAGGCCGTGGAGCGCAGGTCCGCATTCAGGGAGGTCTATAGGGTCCATTCCGAAAAGATGGGATTACGCAAGATCCTGGCCGTCGGCCAATGCTATGTTGACGGGACGGGCGAGGCAGCGCTCTATCCCGGCTGGTTCGTCGATTTGACGGACGACGCCGCGTGCGAAGAGCAGGCGCTGCGCGAGATCCGCAACCATGTCGGGCAAGCCAAGGACCTGGCGCGGTCGATCGGACACGAGCTGATGTCGTATCTCCTGGACAACATCGAGGAAGAGGTCGAGCAGCGGCTTGGCGCAAGGCTGGGGAGGCGAAGATCGTCTTGAAGCAGCTTTCGCCGATTGCTCGCGGGTCAATTTCGCTTGCCGCGTCGGCCGACTTCAGCCGCGACCATGCGCGCAAAATGCGACTGGGGCGACCGGCGCTCTATGAGCTTGGCCCGCTCCAAGGCCGCATCGCCGTAAAATTCGATCAACACGCCGGCTGCCTTGGCGGCGTCGGCTCTCAATCGGCCCAAATCGGCTTGCCCGCTCTCGCTCGGGGGCTCGCTCCTGCCGATCACGTCAAGCATGGCTTGCAACTTGTCAGGAGTGCTGCCCTCGTCTTCGTGCATGGTCGCCATCCGATTGGGCGCGTAAAATATCGACATTTCCGCGCGATGTCCAACAGCTTCGTTGATCCGGCGTCCTCAGTGCAACCGAGTACAGCTTCACCGCGAGCGAGGCGATAATCTTCGTACAAGCATAGTGAGCCAAACTTACCGCACCGACATTTGGGGGCACCCATGGACCAGCCTAGCAAAATGGAAAACCTGCAGTTTGCGCAGGGGATCCTGCGAGAACTTCGCCAGAAGGCGGAGGCCGATGGCGAGAAGCTTTTGACCTACCTGATCGACATGGCTTATCTCGAAGCTAGCGACCGCATCCGCGCCCACTGGATCGGCAGCCACGAACACGAAGGCCGCCGAGCCAAGGGCTGAGGCCCGCCGGGCCGGGACAACCGGCCGGAAACGCAAAAAGCCCGCCATGCCTTCCGGCATGGCGGGCGGATCAAAGCGCGTGAAACCTATGTCAAACGCGGCGGTCGCTGATTATGACGCGGCCGCCTGTTGGCGAACCGGAAGCTTCCAGCCCGGCCGTGCGAAATGGCAGGTGTAGCCGTTGGGATAGCGCTCGAGATAGTCCTGATGCTCGGGCTCGGCTTCCCAGAAGGGCCCGACCGGAGCGAGCTCGGTGACGACCTTGCCAGGCCACAGGCCGGACGCGTCGACATCGGCTATCGTGTCCTCGGCGATCCGCTTCTGCTCATCGCTGGAATAGAAAATCGCCGAGCGATAGCTCGCGCCGATATCGTTGCCCTGGCGGTTCTTCGTCGTCGGATCGTGGATCTGGAAGAAGAATTCGAGCAGCGTGCGAAAGCTGGTCCTAGCAGGGTCAAAGATGATCTCGATCGCCTCGGCGTGGGTGCCGTGGTTGCGGTAGGTGGCGTTGGGGACATCGCCGCCGCTGTAGCCCACGCGCGTCGAGATCACGCCGGGCAAGCGCCGGATCAGATCCTGCATGCCCCAGAAGCAGCCGCCGGCAAGGACCGCGCGCTCGGTGGAAGAAGCCATGTCGTACCTCCTTTGGATTGCTCCATAGATAGGCGTTGCGCCTGGATTCTTCCAGCGGCTCGATCGGGCCAACCGCTGACACCGGCATCTTGGTCCGGTGTGGACGATCCGCCGGTCGACGTCTTGATGCCCTGCACGCTTCGGTCCGCCGCGATCAGGAATCCGGCGTTTGTTTGAATCTTCGCACCACCACCTCGAAAACGATGTCCGAGATCCACATTGCAGAGACTCCGATGAGGAAGGCGGCGGCGAGCGTGGTGGTGTCGTCGGCGGCGGGGATCGGCAGGCCGCTTGCCCGGATCCAGGCGACGACAGGCAATGTCAGATAGGCGGCGGCCAAGGCGCCGCAGATGGGCGAGGCAATCATCTCGCGCAGCTTGTAGCGATGGCGCGACAGCGCCCGCAGCACGCCGCCGGCGAGCCCCGCTGCCACGACCTGGCCCTTGATGCCGAGAAGATCGAAAATGTCATGCATCACGGCCTCCAGCCGCAGAGTTTTTCGCCCTTGCGGTTGTGCGCAAGCAGCGCCCTCGCCTCCTGGTCGGACAAGGCATCGACCGCGCTGGCAGAGAGGCGCATTGGCGAGGCGACGGCGCAGAAACTGCCCCTGGCCGTGGTGCAGCCGGCGAGCGCGGCGACGATGGCGGCGACGATCAATCCCTTGCCCATGATTTCAGCTCCTTTCTGACCGCGTCAGCCGGCAAAGCGCCGACATCGTTGTCGACCTGGTCGGCGACATCCCGGGCCGCGACCTCGGCGTCGGCCTGCTTGCTGCGCTCGGCCCTTGCGCCGGCGAGGCGCTGGCTAAAACCCCAGCCGATCGCCCCGACAAGGCCGGCGGCGATCGCCAGGATTGTCGGATTGGTGAGAAGCCATGCCAGCAGCGCGCTCATAGCAGCGCTCCGATGAGAAGACCGGCGACAAAGCAGGCGGCACCGATAACGACATACGGCCTGGCGGCTTCGATACAGGCGGTGAGCAGACCTTTCAGATTTTCCATGGTCAATGCTCCCAGCCGAACCGGCGCGCGAGCAGATGCCACCACTCGGCCGCGGCGGCGACGGCAAGACCGAGGCCGGTCTCCAGCGCCATTTGAATGTCGGGATCGGCGGAGAGTGCCGAGGCGTCGTCGGCGGCCAGGAGGCCGCGTGCGACAAGCACGCCCGCGCCATAGCGCAGGGCGATGCGGATGATGACGGCAATCATTGGCAGAACACTCCGAAAAGATTGCAGGAAAGATGCGCGGTCCAGGCGGTGAGCGAGCCGAGCGCCAGCGCGATCAGCGCGAGGACGCCGGCTACCTTGGCTGGCGATGCGGATTTGTGTGGCACAGCGAGCGCCTCGCCGGCGGCAGGCGATCTGGCGCCGGCAGGGGTTGCGGCTAGCGGAACGTCATCGGCGGACGCAGGCCCCGGCGAAACGGATCCCTCAGTCGCCGACGGCGCGGCCGACATCAGCAGCGCCTGCCGGCGCACGGAGGCGACTCGGGCGCTCCAGCCCCGGCCGAAGCTCGGCCAAGTCGATAGTCTTTCCAGGAAGGCGAGCCGCGCGTCGCACAGCGCATCGATGACGACGCCGGCGGGTTTTGCCCTCACCGCCGCCAGCGTGGCCGGGCCAATGCGGCCATCCTGAACAACGCCGAGCACACCTTGAAGATACTTCGCCGCCCTGCCCGGCCCGCTGTTCACGGCGAAGTCGAACAGCGCGTAGTCGATGCCGCCGGGGAGCTGAGCGCCCGCTACAGCATCCCAATAGAAACGGCGGTAGACGGTGGCGACTTGGTCATCCGAGATGGCGCGCAGATCGGCCTTAGTGGCGTCTGCTTTGACGTAGCGGCGGAAATTGGCGAGCGTGACGCCCTTCATGGTCGCACCGCCGGGGTCGGCGGGGTTGTCGGACCAGCCGCCTTCGGAGGCGAGAACGAGCGAAAGGGCACGCGCAAAGTTGCGGTCCATGGGAGTTCCTTTCGGATTATGTTTTGGATATGGCCGGCGCCAGGAGAGGCCGATGCGCGACGGCGTGACCTTGAGGCGCACCGATGTTCAGGCGGAGACGTTTGACGAGGCGGCGGCAACGCTCGGGCCGGTCAAGGGTGGCTGAGCCGGGAGCCGACAGCGGCCGGACTAACTGGGCTGCTTAAGTGACGATCACTCGGCAGGAGCGAACGTTCTGCCCCTCATATGCCTGATGCCGACCAGTTCTCCCATGCCATCGAGTTCCATCAGGCAGCCATCTGGACAACCCAGTTGGTGCCGTCTGAAATCAGCAGCGCCCACTTCCCCGCAGTAGCGGCAAGGATAGCAGTTCCGGCCGCGCCACCCGCAAGCGGCACGACATTCGCCGAAGCAGAAACTGTCGTGAAGGCTACAGTCGTCTTGATGAGGATCTCACGGCCGAGCCAGCTGGACGCCGATGGTAGGGTGGCGACGCAACTTGACCCCTTCGTTACGATAATGCTGTTTTCCGCATCTCCAACCGTGAAGTCAGCACTTTTCGTGACTGGGCCGGAACGCCCAAAGCTGCCTGATACCATTGACATAAACCCCCTATTGTCGACGGTCACCCGATCGGTGACAGCAGCCGCGCCGTCAGAGGTCGTCGAAATTTTAACCTTACCAGGCATGTCCCCTACGCCGGGAGTGCCGTCCACCACAATGGAGATGGACGCGGCCGGCGGAGCGTTCACGCCATCATCGCCGTAGCCGATCACTGTCGCAAGAGTGTCACCGTTCTGAACGATCGCGCGCGCTCCCGGCGAGGTTCCTCGAGACTTGAACATCCCGATAGTGGAGCCCCCCACGGAATTGGCCCAACGATAGAAATTCCCTTGCGCGCCGCCGGCATCCGTGCCGTGGGATTGGAACTGCGGCGCCGAGGCGCTGGTCGCCCCCACTGCCACCGACGTGCCATAACCGAGCATGAACTTGCCGAGGAGGTAGGACAGGACGGCTGTGCCGAAGTTCCTCAGCAACCCTGAGGCTGGTTTCGCCCCGGTCCGCCCAATGACGTTGTTGGCGATAGCTCTACCGATCGCCCAACAGCCAGCGCCTGTAGGGTGTGCCGTGTCTTGCCACATAGCGGCGGAAGTCCAGCCGGGATAAACGAACTGGCGTGTCTCCGGCTCAACCTGCGCGCACTGCTGGAGGACGGTATTCATCACGTCCTTACCGGAGGTGCCCCCCAAGACTTCCGGCATGAGCCCGCAAATGGTGACGGGCAGCTCGCGAGGATACCACGTCTCTCCGCGGAACCTGGTCTGTACTGTTTCGAAGTCCGTCTGATAGGTCGTTGGCGTTGCGATGTCGCCCTCGCCCTGCCACCACAGCATGTGGCTGATCTTCGACCGGCCGAGCAGCGTCAACGCCGCTTCGACGTTGCTTTTGCAGTTCGCATACTGGTCCGGTGAAGATGCGCCCGCCTTCCACTGAGCGATCCCGTTCGGCGGTACCAGCAAGCCGACGCGGACCAGATAGACCTTGCGAAGCGGGTTATTCTCGGCAATTGCGGCAGCGAAAGAGTACGACGTGTTGATTTTCGTGCCGTCGAGCGCCGCAAAGGCCGTCCCGGTCGTGCCGTCAACGCCGCTGTAATTCCAGTTGTAGAGGTTCGTCGGCGGCGTCCACAAATAGTTCTCCTCTTTGCCGATGTTCGATTGTCCTGTAGCGAGGATAACGATGGGATCTGTGGTGATCCCAGGCAGAGCCGCCGCCGCAGCAGCGGACGCCGCCGCCGAAGACGCGCTGCCCGCCGCCGCAGTGGCTGAATTCCCTGCATTGGTCGCTGCGGTCGAGGCTGTCGATGCTGACCCAGCAGCAGCCGTCGCCGACGTTAACGCGGCGCTTGCCGAGCCGGAAGCGGCCGTGGCCGAGCCGGCCGCATTGGTGGCGCTGGTGGCCGCCGCATTCTTGGAGGTGAGTGCTGCGGCCGCGCTCGCGGCGGCGGCATTGGCAGCATTCACTGCGCCGCCAAGCGTGTCCTGCGAGAGATAGAAGCTGAGCACGATCGGGTCGGCGCCAATCACCGGATCCAGCGTCTCGAAGGCATAGACGCGATCGACCGAAACAAGCCCCTCCTGCACATGCACCGTCGTGCCCTTCTGCATCGTGCGCGCGGTGCGGGCGTCTGCGGCGCGAAACCACTGGCCCTCGCTGGCGGTGTAGATACCGTTCTGGGTCTGGTCGGCCTGGTCCTTGACCAGCACGCGGTCGCCAACTTCGGCGGCCACGCCGTCGATCGTCTGCAGGGCATAAAGGGTGTTGTTCGCGGTCGTCGCCAGGCGCACGGGTTCGCGTTCGTCACGTACACGACATCCGCTTCGGTATCCCAGGCAAGCTCGACCGCGGCCGACGGATGGTCCCAACCGAAATCGAGCGCGCCGATGCGCGGCCACCAGCGCGGCAATTTGAACGGCTCGCAGGCGACCATCTCCTCCGCCACCGGGAAGATGCGGCCGGAGCCCAGCACCGGAATGCCTTTCGCGCGGGCCTCACGCTCGTGCTCGGAATAGGCGGCGACGATCTCGGCGCGCTGCTCGGGCGTATAGTGCCCGGCATCGTCGATGGTCATGAAGGTAACGTGGCGGGACATGGCAAACCTTTCCCTTCTCCCCCTCCGAAGGACGAGGCGAGACCCGTGGCTCGCCCCCGGGCGGTGGATCGGCGCAGCGCCGAGACGGATGAAGGGTGTTCCACCGGAGAGACGCGCTGGCGTTCCCTGGAGTACCCCCTCATCGGGCCGCTTCGCGGCCACCGCCCGGCCTTTCGCAGGCTCAAGGCGTTCGAAGCTCGAAAAGCCAAGCAATCGGCTTTTCGTCCGCTAAACGGACCACTTCTCACCCCGCAAGGGGAGAAGGGAAGAGCTTCACGTCGCGATATCGTTCACCGGCGCCAGCGGCGCGGGAAGCGCGGTCTCGCCAAGGCCACGGCGCAGCTCGATCTCAATGTCGCGGCAGATTTGCGAGATCGGCACGTCGTTGGCATTGCCTTCGAACGGATTGGCGCTGCTTTCGCCGACCAGGTCCAGCGACATGTAGACCCAGCCCAGCAGCGCGCTGAACGGGATGGTCAGCCAGATCGAGATCCAGCCGAGCACGCCGCCCAGCTTGGCCATGTCGGCAAAGACCGGAACGACACCAAACGGCAGCAAGGTGCAGAAGATGATCATGAACATCGAGCTCACGATCGCGTATTGGCGGGGATAGGGATTGTTCTTGATGCGATCGCAACGCGCCTGCTGGTCCTGGAAGTCGCGTATCAGCTTGGTCAATTCGGAATAGACCTGCGTCGGAATGGCCGAGCTCTTCAACAAGCCGTTGACCACGGTCAATTGCCTGTCGAGAAGTTCTATCGCCGGCTGCGGCGATTTCAGCACGCTTTCGGCTTCCTCGCCGAGCAGCCTGCGCAGTTCCTCGGCAAGTGACGTCTTGTCCTCCTCAATGTGATAGCGACGGCGCCTGAACTCGATGTTGGCTGCTTTCGCCAGCGATTCCCAAGGCATCGGCCGCCGCAGCGAAAAACGCAGCGCCGTCAGCCAGGCGAGATGGCGGTGGATCAGTTGCCGGGCGGCGGCCGCATCCATGAAATCGCGGCAGAAGCCGGACAGCATCCGGCTGCTGGCGGTGATCTGCGAAAAAGCCTGCAGAGCCTCGTTGGCGCGGGTGAAGACCTGAGAATTCTTGAAGCCGGTGACCAGCGACACCGTTGTGCCGAGCACCAGCACGACCGACCACGGCACCGAGAAGCCCGCGGTCGCCGGAAGGCGGTAGGCGGCGATCGCCAACCCGCTCACCACGACCATGTAGATGACGCTGCGCCGCGACCAGAGCGCGAAGTCCAGCAACCTATAAGAACGGCCTACATACATTCCTGAAGTCCCTTACGGCAGGCAAATCGCGCGACCGCGCGCTCGCGCACCATAAGGGGTGGAAAACGTTTTGACAGGGGCCTACAGCCTTCCCTTCTCCCCTTGTGGGAGAAGGTGGATCGGCGCGCAGCGCCGAGACGGATGAGGGGTGTTCCAGCGGAGTGAGACGTTGGTTTTTCTGTCGCTATGCCCCTTCGCTGTACGAGCGCTTTTGCCAAGCTGGAGCACCCCTCATCCGACCGAGCTACGCTCGGCCACCTTCTCCCACAAGGGGAGAAGGGAAAGCCAACGCTCAGCCCTTATAGCCCTCGTTGACGCAGTCGTTCTTCCAGGCCCAGTCGAAATCGGCCTGCGACATGGACGAGCCGAGGCCCGGTTCGACATAGGGCCCGGCGCCGTCGATGTAGACGATGAAGCGCGCTTGCTTGGTGAAGATGCCGACCTTGCTTGCGATGACGCCGCAGGTCTGGCCGCTCGCGCTGTCGCCGGTGAGGTCGACATGCGAGAAACTCGCCGCCGGATCGTTGATCAGGCTCCGCATCCTGGCTTCGGCCGAAGCGATCGCATCGCCGCGCCAGTCGCCGCTAGAGCCGGAACAGGCCGAGAGCAACGCGCAGGCCAGAAGCAGGTTCGGTTTCGGTCGCATGTCGGCCCCCGGATCGTGGCCGAAAACTACTCGACCTTCGGTTGCGGCCAAAGCGACATCGCAAATCATGGTTTCGGCGCGGTTTCGCGTTGGGTGCGGCAGCCGAAGCTGCCGATCTCCCCCTCGTGGGGGAGATGTCCGGCAGGACAGAGGGGGGCGCTGTTCCCGCCGGCGTATCAGTGGTCAAGTCGGTGTATGAGCGATCAGACCCATCCACAATGGTCGAGGAAGCACGCCGCCGCGGATAAAGTCGAGGTAAGCACTCTACGGCGCCCCCCTCTGCCCTACCGGGCATCTCCCCCACGAGGGGGGAGATTGGCCGTCACCTACCTCTTCCCAATTCTTTCCACCTCGCCCGCGCTCAAGAACCTGAGCACCACATCGCTCATGCCGAGCAGCGGCGTGAACGTCACGATCGTAATGCCATCCGTGGCATTCGTACGGGTGAGGCCCTCGGAGTAGATATCCAGCGGCGGTTCCTCGTCGAACCAGACGCCGTGCAGCGTCTCGCCCTGCCATTTCTCGCGGCCCTTCTCGTAACTCTTGAACGAAAGCACGCTCTCGCCGGCCTGCACATCGCCGCCACCGCCCCAGCGCACGACGACGCTGTCCAGCGCTCCCGGCGCGCCGCGGCCCATTACCGTGTCGGCGATGGCATCGGCCGGGATCATGCCGGTGCCCCATTCTGCCTGTTGTTGCGGCGGACCGACCAGCACGCGCTGCGGATTGTCGCGCGTGCCTTCGCCGGTCACGCCGGCGGCCCAGAGCCTGACCGGTGTGTCGAACACTTTGCCCTTCCACCAGCCCGGATAGCGGCCGGTGAGGTGCATGGCCCATTCCGCGCCCCCTGCCCTGGTCTTGCCCAGCTGGTTGCCGGCCATGAACAGGCGTTCGCGGTTCGTTGCCCCTGCCGCGTGAAATTCGGCCTGCTGCTTGTAGGGCGCGTAGGCTGCAAGAAGGTTACGGCGACGCCTGCGGTCCATCTCCTCGAGCAGCGCCAGATAGGTTTGCATCGCTGTCCAGGAGCGGCCGGAGGCTCGCTTCGAGGCCGCGGATGCGGTTGCGGATCTCGTCATCGCTCAACTGCTCGAGACTGGTTTGCTTGGCATCGACAGGTTCCGAGAAATCCTTGGCCGAAAAATCCTTGGGTAGCAGCGTCAGCACGACCTTCAGATACTGGTCAGGTTTTTCGGCCCGCACCGCGGCGATGACGCCGGCACCATGGGCGCGGAAGTCGGCGCGAAGCGCGGCGGCGAAATCGTCGACGAGCGTCCTTCGCGAGCGCTTCGGGCGGGGGGACGGAGTGGCAGCGGCTTGGGTGGCTTTCGGCTTTCGCCTCGCCCGCTTCGCGCCGACGGGCTCGCGGCGCCTGCTTTCGTCAGCCATGCGTGACCGCATCCGATGGTGCTGCTTTCGCCGCCTTCGCCTTGCGGACCTTGCGGGCGGGTTTCCTGCGTCGCCTTGCGCTGGTCGGCTTGGCGGGCTTGGCATCGGCGGAGGGCGCGGCCATTGCCTTCAGCCCCGCCGTGGCTGTGCGGACCGCAGCCGGGCCGAGGCACTGGCGCGGGAAACCAAAACCGGCGACGACTTCATCAAGGCCACCCCGCACCATGCCGATGCGCACGCCCGGCGCGACCTGCTCGACACGGCCCGAGCGCTGCGGAAGGCTTGCGCCTTCGAATTTGCCGATAGCGCTGACGATCTCGGCGCCGTCATCGGCGGTGACGATGGTGGCATAGCGTGGCATCTGGGCCTCGATGTTGAAAGCGCCGCAGGACAGGGAAGACGCCGCCAGCGCTTCGAAAGAATGGATGGCGCGAAAAACAAAAACCCGCCGGCGGCGGGTTCGTTGGCGCAAATCAGCACCATGGACAAAATAGTAGCATAGCTGCCTTCATCAGGCAATAGCTTCTAGGTACATTTTCCTAAATTTCTCGCAATCGAGCCAGCAAAGCCCCGTGCGCGCCACACCTATAAATTGAAACGCCAGGCCAGATCACAGCAAATTTTTGTCGGAACCAACCCTGGTCCGACGGGTTGCACTCTTAGTCGCAACGCGACAGACGACCGTCTCGCAACAGAGGAGAAGAGATCATGCTTACGAAGATTCTTGCAGCTTCGGCCTTGACCATCGGCCTCGCGACGGCGGCGATGGCCCAGAACGCCGGTACCGCCGGAAATGACGGCGCGGGCAGCGGCCAGACCGTTACCGTCAACCCGAAGACACCGGCCGCGCCATCGCCTGACCAGGCCCCTCCGCCCGATACCGGCACGACCGGCAGCATCACAGGCGGCGACATGAATTCGAACGCCGACAAGAACTGCGCGAATAATCCGCAGGGCGCAATGGGCGATGCCAACAACAGCACCGCCACCACGGTGCAGCCGAACGTGAACGACAACAACTGCGGCAAGTAGCTGCGGCAAGCAAGGGCATCGGGCTTGGACCAAGGGCCGTGGAGTTCGCTCCGCGGCCCTCGTCTTTTGGCCTGGCGGCGCGCCTGCGGAAACCGCGGCGGAACAATGGCACGGCTTGGCCGTTCGTTCCCAGGAGGCAAAAAGGAGAGACCGATGGCAGACAATGACACCAGCACCACCAATTCAGCCAACGGCAACGCGAAGACCGCCGCCGCGCGCGCCACGCGCAACCGTCCCGCGTCCCGCAGCAGCGCACGAGCCTCGCGGGCATCGGAAGACGCGATGAAGAAGCAGATCGCCGAGTTGAAGCGCGAGGTGAACCGGCTGAACCGCACGCTTTCCGAACAAGCCGCAGAGACCGCGCATGGCTGGTACCAGGGCGCGGCCGACCGGGCCTCGACCCTTTACAGCGGCGCCTCCGACCGCGCGTCGCGCGCGGCGAGCCAGTTGCGCAGCCAGGCGCATAGCGTTTCGGAAACCGTGCAGCAGAACCCCGGCACCTTCTCGACCGCGATGTTGATCGGCGGCCTGGTCGGCTTGCTGGCCGGCATGGCGATCAGCCGAAGCTCCGCCCCCGAGCCGGACTGGCTGCATCGCTGGCACAGGTAGACATTTCCGGCCCGGCTAGAGAGCCGACCCGGAAAACGGTGAGGTTGCCTTGCGGCGACCGCGCGGAAGGAAAGGCCAGGCCGTCGCGCCCGGCCTTTTTCTTTCCCCGCCGGCTTCCAGTTTCCGAGGTTGTGCTGGGGCCTGCTCTGTTCCGGCGGCCGTCCCGGGCTGGTCATTAGCCGGTGCTTGTGGGATCATTCCCCAAGGGAATCGCGGAGAGCAGGCATGGACAAACCTGCCATGGCATCCGTCTTTCGGATGCGGCATGTGCCAGCAAACATTTCGGGCGTTCGCAGCCTCGGCCGGGGCCAGGCCGATCCGATCTTCCATTCGAGACCGCTCGGCGAAGCGATCCGCTTCATCGCCCAGGCCGAGGGCCAATATGACCTCAGCGCCGTCGCTGTCTTCTACGGCGACCGCCAGACGCCGCCGCTCGGCAACCGCGAGATCCGGCGGCTTTGGAGCGAGTATGGAGAGCGGTGGATGGAGGCCTAAGCGAGGCTCGCGCATCTCCGGATCGTAACCGCGGCTCGCGCGTTTCACCCCGGTCAATGGGAGCAAAAGCCATGAATGTCGCCAATCTGCAGCTCGAGGGCCTCCTGATGGCCGTCGCTTCGGTCAACCAGGTGCTGGTGCGCAAGGGCGTGCTGACGGTCGAGGAGATCGACATCGCGCTGCGCAAGGCGGAGGCCAGCGAAACCAGCGAGGAGCGCTCGGAAGGCATGTCGGCCTCGAGCCGCGACGCCGTCAACTTCCCGATCCGGCTGCTCGAACTCGCCAATCAGTGCCAGCCGGAGGCCGACATGCCGTCCTTCTCGAAGCTGGCGCGCATGGTCGGCCAGATGAAAGAGCCGTATAACGATCAGATGTGAGCGTGTGGGGAAGGCGCCTTGTCTTGAAATGTTGGCGCCGCCCCTCATCCGGCCTTCGGCCACCTTCTCCCAGTAGAACGGGGAGAAGGAAAGTTCATGCCCTGCCCGGCCAACCCTGCTTGAGGGCCAGCACGCTGCCCGGGCCGTGGACGGCGGCGTAGAGCAGCCCGGCGGCGAACGGGAAATGCGACATGAAGGCGCCGAACTCGGCCTGGTTTCCGGCCCAGTGCGACGGGCCGTGAAAGGCGAAGCCCAGGAAGATGACATAGACCGCGCCGATCAGCGCCAACGGCGTCAGATAAGCGCCGGTGAGGAAGGCGATCACCAGCAACGCTTCGAGGATCGCCGCGCACCAGGCCAGGAACAGCGGGAACGGGAAGCCGGCGGCCGCGATGTAGCCGGCGGTGGCGCCGATATCCATCAGCTTGAAGGCGACGGCCATCGCGAACATGGCGGCGAAGATCAGGCGGGCGATGAGGATGGCGGCGGTCTGCCAGATCGATTGCATTTCCACGATGTTCCTCCGGATTGTTGAAGCGGTTGATGCCCCCAAGGACGGGCGGAGGGAGTTGGTTCCGACAGGCGGTGGAAAAATTGTTTGGCGGGGACGCGGCGCCTCGCCTTCTCCCCTTGTGGGAAAAGGTGGATCGGCGCGACAGCGCCGAGACGGATGAGGGGTGTTCCAGCGAAGTGAGACGTCGGTATTCCCTGGAACACCCCTCATCCGTCCGCTTCGCGGCCACCTTCTCCCACAAGGGGAGAAGGAGAAAGTTGCGGCGGATGGCTGATCGAATCCCGAACGGTGCCGTATTCGGCGCCCCAGCGGTCCGTCATGGCGCAGCGAATGTCCCAGAGCTCGGGGAAGAAGCGGTGACGGGCGCCGCCTTCGAGGATCTCCACCGGCCTGCCTTTCAGCGACTTCGCGCCGAGCCCGATAGAGCGGTGGATCAGATAGAGGTGATTAGCGCGGAATTTCTGGAACAGCTCGTCGAACTCGATCAGCGCCTCGGCCACGACATAGGAATCGCCGTGGTCATAATGCTCGTCATAGATATCCTCCACGGTCAGCCCGCGGCCGTCGAGATAGGCATGCCTGAAGGCCCGCCAAAGGTCCGGCGGCAGGCGCAGCAAAAGCTTGAAGCCTGGCGATTCCTGGCCGCTGCCATTGCCGAGCTGCAGGCGGATCTGCTGGTACTCCTTGGGCGACATGGTTTCCAGGAGGTCGAGCTGCGCCGTCATCATGCGCATCAATCGGTGCACGCGGCCCATCAGCGTGACGATGCGATGCGTGTCCTGTTTCTCCAGATAGTCGAGGACATCGACCAGCGTGTAGGCGATGAGCTTCATCCACAGTTCCTCGACCTGGTGCACGATCTGGAACTGCAGCTCGTCGGCGTTGACCATGTCGGAGAGCGGTTTTTGGCAGGCGAGCAGCTGATCGCATTTCAGATAGACGCCGTAGTCGCGCATCTCGGGGGTCTCGATGCGGGCGTGATAGTCCGTCTTGTCCATGGCTTCTCCTCCTCGCGGCAGGTTTTCGACCTGGCGACAAGGATAGCGCTTTCGGCTTGAACATTGTTCCTTTCTGTTATTCAAATGACGTGGAATGAAGGACGATCGTCGATATCTTCTGTCATATTGGAGAACGAATGACGCTGGATTCTGTCGACCGTAGAATAGTCGCCGCACTTGAGCGCGACGCGCGCATCTCCTTCGGCGAACTCGCCGAGGAGGTCGGCTTGAGCAAGACGCCTTGCTGGAAACGGGTGAAGGCGTTGGAAGAGGCCGGCATTATCCGCGGATATTCGACCCGCATCGACCCGGCCAGGATCGGCTTCGGCATCGAGGCCTTCATTCAGGTGTCGATCGACTTCGAAGTGTCGGACGCCTTTGAAGCGGCAGTGAAGAAGCACCCGCTGATCCGCCGCTGCTACGCCACCACGGGCGAAGCCGACTATCTGCTCCAGATCGTCACCGTCGACATGATGGCGCTCGACCGGATGCTGCGCGAGGAACTCAGCCGCCTGCCCGGCGTGCGCCGCACGGTGACTTCGATGGCGATGCGCGAGATCAAGGGCGACATCTCGTTCGCCGACGCGGCGGCGCGTGCGCTGAGGGGATAAGGCGAGCGGCAAATTGAGACTCGGCTCGACGGTACCCCTGTCGGCAATCGAGCCGTGGACGCTGGCCGCGCCGCACGGTGTCTTTATGGCGACGCGAGGCGATCTACTGGTTGGAGGACGCGTGACGAGAATATGGGAGCCTGGTCACGGCCGGCTCCCGCTCCACCTTCTCCTTCTCCGCGTCGGCCTTGCGTTTCGGGCATTCCTCAAAATCATGGTCGCGGCCGCCGCAGTAGGAGCAGCACTTGGCTGGAGTGTCGGGGTAAAGCATCGAGACCATTCCCAAGAATGCACCAAAACGTTTCCCATTGCAGCAATCGCGTGAAGACGCTGCAATCGCCGTTCAGCCCGATGCCCAGACGTCGCAGTGGCAGGAGCTCGCCGCGTGCGCGGCGGGCTCCCGCTCAATCACCGCTCACGCATGAGCGTGGGGATGACGGAAGTCCCAGACAGCCCAGGCCGATGCCGCGACCACCAGCACGCCGAGAACGACATGCGTGGCCATGACATACGTGTCAGCCGCGAAGTGTAGCAACCAGGGCGACACGATCAGCCAGAGCCCGAGGACGACGTTTACCCATTCTTCCCACTCGGCGAACACCGAAAGCGTCGCGAGCGCCAGCGCGCCGAGAAGAACGCCGACAATCCAGGCGTTCCACGCGGGCACCGTTGCCGCGGTGAATCCGATGACCCATGGTGAGATGAACAGGCAAATCGCCAGGATCAGGGTGATCCAGTCCTGGCTCTTTCTTGCTTCCATCAGTTTGCTTGGCATGACAACCTCCATAGACGAAGCTTGACCAAAGCAACTGTATCCGCGTGGACATTGCACGCTTAGCGATTGATGTAATTACGTTTCTATCAGGCTGCAAGTGGCGGTCGGGCGGGTCCGGACTGCGCGTCGCCCGGCGCGGGACGGCAGAAATCCCGCCGCC
Source organism: Mesorhizobium sp. B2-7-2 (assembly GCF_006440775.1). Classification (GTDB taxonomy): domain Bacteria; phylum Pseudomonadota; class Alphaproteobacteria; order Rhizobiales; family Rhizobiaceae; genus Mesorhizobium. The sequence continues at coordinate 17,769 of NZ_VFTZ01000017.1, forward strand.
TGCCGCTCAGACGCTGAAGTCGGTATCGCTCTCTGCCCCCAGCTGCGGAACCACGATTGCCTCGAGCGGCGCGTCGAGCGTCCATTTCACGCTGCCGGGCGAACGCTCGAGGCTTGAAGAACCGCTCAGCGACTGCGGCGCCACCCGCTGCAGCACCACGGTGCCAAAACCCTTGCGCTCATTCGTCTTCTGCTCAGCTCCAACGGCCGTCGCGCCGGATGTCTCGTGCCACAGAAGATGAAAGCGCCGCTGCGCTTGCGGGCCGGGCTCGACCTGCCAGGTGATTTCGATGCGGCCGCCTTCACCCGCCAGCGCGCCATATTTGGATGAGTTAGTGCCCAGTTCGTGGAAGGCCATGCCGAGATTCTGCACGGCGTTGGACTGCAGCGTCAGGAGCGGCCCGGAAAGCGAGATGCGCTCCTCATGGCCGAAAGGCTTCAGATGCTCCTGGATCAGGTCGAACAGGCTGGCGCCGGCCCATTCGGAGGTGACCAGGAGATCGTGCGAGCGCGACAGCGCCATGATGCGCGAACGGATCAGTTCCTCGAACTCGCCCGGATCGGTGGAGCGCTTGCTGGTTTCCCTGATCATCGACAGGATCACGGCGAACTGGTTCTTCACGCGATGGTTGACCTCGCGCATCAAGAGCCGGATGCGGCGCTCGCTTTCCTTGGCAGCGCTGATATCGCGGGCGATTGTCGAGGCGCCGATGATCTCGCCCGCGTTGTTCTTGATCGGCGAAATCGTCAGTGAAACGGTGATCAACGAGCCGTCCTTGCGCCTGCGCACCGTCTCGAAGCTCGGAATGCGCTCCCCCTTGCGGATGCGGCCGATGATCTCGGTTTCCTCGTCTTGCATATGCTCTGGGATCAGCATCAGGATCGACCGGCCGATGGCCTCTTCGGCGGTATAGCCGAACATGCGTTCGGCCGCGTGATTCCAGTCGGTGATCACGCTGCCCAGAGTCTTGCCGACGATGGCGTCGTAGGACGAATCGACGATCGCGGCCAAGCGCGCATCGGCATTCGGATCCTGTCGAAACGTCCCCCCGCGATTGGTCATGGACGGTAATTAGGGCCGGCCGAGGTCAAGGCAATCTGCCGCGAGCGAGCGTGCATTTGCTCAGGGTTTCGGGTCGCTGGAGCCATCTGCGGCCTTCCGATCCAGCGATATCACGCCGAAATCCTGCGACTTCGCGCCGAGGCCAGCGGCCAGAAACCCATCGGATGCCAGCCCACGGCGCAAAAGCTCGCGCACGGCGGCCGAGCGGCTTGGCATGCGTTTTTCGAAACGCCAGTTTTCCAGCGCCGCCAATTCCTCGTCGGTCAGCATGATCTGCAACCGTTGCGGCCGTTCAAGCTCAACCACTTCCGCCTCCATCCGAGCCGAATGCTGTGAGTTAGTATCCGCCTAACTGTGAGTAGAAATAGGAAGCGGCGATAAGGCGTCAAGAGGGGATGATTTGCCGACCGGCAATGAAGCCAACGATGCTAAGGATGCGGTGAAACTGCGTTTGATATACTTTGCTAACCGGCTGATTTATTTATTGTTTTTAAAATTTGTGTATTGCCAACCGCACTGCTCCGGCGCATGGTTGCAACAGAGGGATAGACCCCCGCGAAAGGAGGGTTTTCCAATGATGCGAGGATTTTCCAACCGGCTGCGCGACGACTCTCACTGCAAGGTCCAGCAGGCCCTGCGGATCGACGGCATCGTCAACATCATCCGGGTTGCGGAAGAAATCAGGCTCAAGAACCTCGCCGACAACATCGCCCGCGAGGATATAGAAAGCCTGGTGATGCAAATCGCCCAACTTTACGGGGCGCCAATCGAGTTCGACGACCAGGCCTTGACGGCGCTCGACCTGCCGGAAGCCACGGGCGGCGACAACCGCAACGACCTCGAAAGAGCCCTGTGGGAGCACTCGCTGCCGGACGCGCGGATCGATTTGCTGCAGCTCGACGAATAGCGGGCGCCGCCGGCAGCAGGCCGGTGCCCCCCGACGCCGCTCAGTCCCTGGCGGCCAACTCGTCCAGAATGCCGAGCCCCGTCTCATACCGGTCCGGCGCAACGCCCGCCTGATGAGCTTGCCACAGATTGTCGCGCAGGTCGGCTATCTTAACCGGCAGGGCAAGCTCGTTCGAGGCGGCGCGGAAAATGAAGCCCTCCTCGCTCTCGTCCATGCGCCTGGTCAGCGCATCGACCGCCGCCACCACCGGCAGGCCGAAGCCGGCGCCTTGCAGCCGCTCGAGACTCCAACCCTCGCCTTTCTCGACCACGTCATGCAGATAGGCAACCGTCTTTTCGTCCAGCGTTTCGACCGCATCGGCAACCCGTCTCAGATGTTCGATGTAGGGTCTGCCGGTCTTGTCTTTCTGACCCCGATGGGCCTGCTCGGCGATTTTGGCGGCTTGGTGAAGCATGGTTCTTCCGATCTCGTCACGATAAAGCCCGTCCCGGCGAGGGACGGCCGAGGCGGGCTTGCTCGGGTCGGAACCCGGTCGGATGACGCGCCTTCGGGGAACTGCGCGCCATCATGCATGCAAAAACCTCGGCACCGGCCTAATGTTCCAACGCTGCCGGATTTTTGAGGATGCGCCATCGCCAATCCGCGCCACCCGTTCCAGGCGGGATGCCAGCACCTGAGGCGCGTCGCTGAAAGGGATTCAGACGACACGCTTTAGGTCTTTGTTTTGATGCTCGTCGTCCCAGAACCGCTGCGCACTTCTGGGCGACATGCATTAAAAAGAAGCCCGGACCAGGAGCCGGGCAAGAGAGGTCTTGGGAACATGCTGACCGGGGGTCACGTTCAGCGTTTGCTAATTTGGCGGTTCATTATGACGGCCAGATGAAGGCACATTCGTCCGCGTCGTTGTGCTCAGTGCCTGCCTCGACGCAGAAAGAGCTTTCGACAGGAACTTCGCGGTCGTGTTGCCGTTAGCCCTCCGTGTCCAACAGGAGGTCCGGCCATGGACTGGAACCGCGTCGAAGGCAATTGGAAGCAGGTGAAGGGCAAGGTGAAGGAAAAGTGGGGCAAGCTGACCGACGACGATCTCGACCGTATCGCCGGAAAACGCGACCAGCTCGAAGGCATAATCCAGGAACGCTACGGCCTGGAGAAGGATCGCGTGCGCCGCGACATCGACGACTGGTACAGGATGCAGGGCTGGTAACAGCCGGCTCCCCAAAAACGAAGGGCGTTGCCTCGCGGCAGCGCCTTTTTGCGTAAGCCGGTCAAGCCCTCGCGACGGCGGCGTGTCCATCTCGACCTGCAGGTCGGGCGGCATGAATGGCTCCGACGGGCTGCCATGGCCGAGTTCCGCCCCGCTGCGGGCGCACCGTATTATCCGGATTCGGCTTGCCTTCGCGAGGCTCCTGGCGCGCCGCCTTGCGGCGGTTCCAGAAAGACGCGGCATCGGGGACCAGCCTGAAATCTCATGGTCCGCCGCCAGCGGGACATCCCCGGATGTCAAATTGCGGAAACGGATGAAACATGCCGCCGCCTCGACAGTTCCTACCGGAAGGAGTTGGCTCATGATCGACGATGGCGCCGAACCCGGCGACGGCAAAGCGGCTCAACCAGCGAAGGGCGATGTGGAATTGCTTGCCCGCCGCCTGGCAAAGGATATGGACATCTCGGAGGACGAGGCTCGCGAGCTGATCGAGCTTATCGGCCCCGACTGGACTTCACTGGTGAGAGAGGCGAGGTTCCTCAAGGGACGGCACTGACAAAGGCTTGTCGAGATGATTTTCCCGCAGCCGGGGCGACCATTTCAGGAAGTGATGAACCCAGCCCTGCCGCCACGGCCCGCTCAGGCCGCGCCCCTATTTGGCGGCGGCCTTCTTCTTCACCTTCTTTACCGGCTCCTCCACCGGCTCCTGCGCCAACCTGGCCTTACGAAGACGCGCCGTCTTGGCGATCCTGGCCGCCGCCTCGCTGTCGATGATGGCGCGCGCGGTTTTTGTAGTGGCCTCGTTCTTGGCGTCGCCTTTCGGCTTGAACACATTCGTATCAGCCATGTGCTACCTCGCTATGCAAATGAAAAAGGCCGGGCGAACCCGACCTTCCCTCAAAGCCCCAGCGCCTGTGCCGGTACATCCGTGGTCAAAGGCGCCGACGCATGGCTTAGGCTGCCTGGAGGTTCTCCGCGGCGCTCTTGCCGCTGCGAGCGTCCTTGACGACGTCAAAGCTTACCTTCTGGCCTTCGACGAGAGAACGCATCCCTGCGCGCTCCACGGCGGAGATGTGAACGAACACGTCCGGCTGGCCGCCGCCCTGTTCGATGAAGCCAAAGCCCTTGGTGGCGTTGAAAAACTTCACGGTTCCAGTAGTCATACGATTTCCTTTCAAATCGACGCAAATCACCGCCGCTTGGCCGAATGCCAAACGTCACGGTTTTCGAAATTGAGAGGGAAGATCGTCGGGCGCAAAGGCGCTGAAACAACGTTCGTTCAACAAGATCGATATCACACATATAGCGTTTAAACTGACTCCCGGCAAGACAACCCCCGATATATTTATGCAGGACCCTTTTCGGCACCCGACCGGATCCGCCCTCTGATGCGAAGGTGACGATGACGGCGGAACCGACCTCATCGCCGCCAGTTACTCACCATCTTCGTTAGCTCTTGCTTATCTACGCAAAACACCTGTCCGAGCCTGTCGTGCAAGTCGCTCCGATTATCCCTGGCCTCGGCTGCCATTGCGCTAGCGCTCGGCCGGGCATGGAAGAAGCAACGATGGCCGAAGTCGGTTCGCACATCGAGAGAGAACAAAGCAACAGGTCGGCGAAGGGACCTTTGCAGCGGTTCCTGCGTACAATCGGCCCCGGTTTTATCACCGGCGCATCCGACGACGATCCCTCCGGCATCGGAACTTACAGCCAGGCGGGTGCGCAGTTCGGCTTCGATATCGGCTGGACCATGCTGTTCACCTTCCCGCTGATGGCGGCCATCCAGGAGATCGCCGCCCGCATCGGCCGCACCACGGGCAAGGGGATTTCCGGCAACCTCAGCAGACACTATCCCGGCTCGCTGCTCTACGTCGTGGTAGTGCTGCTTTCCGTCGCCAACGTCATCAATATCGGCGCCGACCTCAGCGCCATGGCGGACGCGTTGGAGCTGCTCATCGGCGGGCCGAGCCCGCTCTATGTCATCGCATTCGCGATCGTCTGTATCTGCGCGATCGTCTTTCTCGACTACACCCGCTACGTGAAAGTGCTCAAATGGACGACCTTGAGCCTCTTCGCCTACGTCATTGCCATGTTCGCCGCGAATGTAGCCTGGGCCGATGCGGCCAAAGGTCTGTTTGTTCCGCACATTGAATGGAGTGGCGCTTTCTTCACCACGCTGCTCGCGATCCTCGGCACGACGATTTCGCCCTATCTGTTCTTCTGGCAGGCCTCGCAGGAGGTCGAGGAGGAGGAACTCAAGCCAAGCGCCAAGCCGCTGCGATGGGCGCCGTGGCAAGCTTCCAGGGCATTCCGGCGGATACGCGCCGATACGCTGGTCGGAATGGCGTTTTCGAATTTGATAGGCATCGCGATCATCTTCACCACGGCCGCCACGCTTCACAAGGCGGGGGTGACCGACATTGCCTCGTCCACCGACGCGGCCAAGGCTCTGGAGCCGGCCGCCGGAAAATTCGCCTTCATCATTTTCTCGATGGGAATCATCGGCACCGGGCTTTTGGCTGTGCCGGTGCTGGCGGGGTCAGCGGCTTTCGCCGTCGGCGAAGCCCTGCACTGGACGGTGGGGCTGCAGCGCAAGCCGAAGGAAGCGTTGGCGTTTTACGTCACACTCGCCGCCGCGACCGCGCTTGGCACCGGGATCATGTTTACCCCGATCGACCCGATCAAGGCGCTTTACTGGAGCGCCGTCATCAACGGCATATGCGCCGTTCCCGTGCTGGTCGTCATGATGCGGATGGCCGGCAGCAAGGACATCATGGGTGAATTCCCGGTTCAGGGTTGGCTGCGCGCGCTGGGATGGCTGACGACAATGACAATGGCAGTCTCGTCGGTGGGCCTCATCGCGCAGTGGTTTGTGTGAATCCCGGGCAGGGAAAGCGGTCTTTCAGATGCGACAGGCGGCGATTCATGCGTCGGTCCGGCCAATTGCCTGGCCGCGGCGGTGCTTCGTCGCCGTCAATAACAATTGATGCTTTTAGCTGTGTCGCCGCATGTATTTCTTTCTGGAACAAGTTTGATCAGGCCGTGTTGGTGATGATCCAACCCCCACCAGGAGATTCAGAATGGCGACGACGAAGGCGGCCTCGAACAAGGGCCTCAACGAACTTTTCCATGACACGCTGAAGGATATCTATTTCGCCGAGAAGAAAATCCTGACGACGCTGCCCAAGATGGCAAAGGCGGCGCAGGACGATGCGCTGAAAATGGCCTTCGAGAAGCATCGCGACCAGACGGAGGAACATGTCGCCCGTCTCGAGGAAGTGTTCGAGGTGATCGATAAGAAACCGGCGGGCAAGACTTGTGCCGCCATCATGGGCATCACCGAGGAAGGTGCAGAGATCATGGACGAGTACAAGGGCTCGCCCTCGCTCGACGCCGGCCTGCTGGCTGCCGCGCAAGCCGTCGAGCATTACGAGATCTCTCGCTACGGCACGCTCAGGACTTGGGCGCAGGAACTCGGCCTGACGGAGGCCGTGACCTTGCTCGACAAGACGCTGAACGAAGAAAAGGAAACGGACGCCGCGCTCACCCAGCTTGCCGAATCCGCAGTCAACGTCGCGGCTGAAGCCGCATAGCGGACGATCCGCTGACGGCCGCCGGGCCCCGGCAGCTTGCCAGGGCTCGCTGCCACATTGCAGGTCCAATCGAACGGCGGCGGCCGCTGCCGGCGCTGCCAACGATCTTAGCTGTTTGTTGGACCGATAATTCGTCGTGGATGGCAGAATTGGCGCGCCGGTTCTTGCAGCGATCCCGGGCCTCTTGACGGTCAAGATCTACAAACCCATATCGCCGCTGAGCTTGGGCCGCTGTCGGCACCAAGCCGTTGCCTGAACTCAATTGTTCGTTCGATTGGAGGACGTTATGAACGATCGCATGTTCGACAGCCCTGTTTTCGTGAAGAGCGGAGACAGCCTCATCCAGGAAATCGCGTGCCTGGAAGATGCCCTGGAATTTCTCTACGCGTGGCCCAAGAACAGGCGCGGAGCCATCTTTGAAACGGCCCTTCGTGCCTGCCAGCGGGCATTCGACAGCGGCTATCCGCTGACTGCCGCCAGAGATGCCTTTAGCGGTTTCGCAAGGTCGGTCAAAATTCTCGAGGACGTGAGTATCCCCTTGCCATGGATGACCGGCAAAGGCGGCCGCGGCGGCGGACTGACTGCTTGAAAGTTTCGCGGCTATGGGAGTTCGCGATGCTTTCCAAACCTTTCGAGAAACCCCTTCGCGTTTGGGTAGGACTGGGCTTTCCCCGGCAACTGAACACCGTCGTCGATGCCTATCAGTTCGCGACCGACTGGTGCGGCAATAGCCCGGAGCAGAAAGCGGCTATCCGTGCCTGCAAGGCGGCTTTGGTCGGCGACGTCGACGCGGAAACCGCGCGAGGCGTTTTCGCCGCATTCGCGCGCAAGAAGGATATCCTTGTCGAGGACGGACCAATCCCCCCCGCGATAGAAAAAGCTCGGCCGTCAGATCACCGATGACGATCGGGGCGCGCCCCGCGACCGCTGTCGGGGCGCCTCACCGCGTGCGGCGTGTCATCCGGTCCGCCCCTTGGCACTGGATCGTAGCCTCGAATGAACGCCCACCAGTCGCGGGAATGGTGGGCGTTCAAACAGTTGACGATGAAGGGACTCAAATATCCGTCAAACCGTCCCCCAACCACCAACGGCGGGCTAAGGTTTCACTGCTTGGACCAAAGCGGCGCTGCGTGCGACTTCAGTCCCAAGTGAGTGGCATGTTGCGGCCGCCCAGCCTGCCTTCCTGGTTTCCAGCAAGTGCCTCATGCCGCACCGTCGTGGAGGAACATCGGCTAAATGGAACCTCGATCCTGATTGTCTGTTCATTGGAAGGCGGGCCAACATGAACAGATCGTCGCTTCATCTTCTCAAAGGTACAGGGTATCTGATTTCCACAGTGAGCGTGGCACTGCTGGCGATCGTCAGCTGGGACAGTGCCTCGAAAAGTCCGTTGCTGGTTGCTTGTCTGCTCGGCGGAGCCGCTACCTCGGTTATCGGCATGTTCTGCCGCTGGCTGTCCTACGAAATCGAGAAACGGCAGGAAGAACGGCGGTAGCCCCCGAGCCTGGCGACGAGGTCGTGTCAGCCTGAGCGGCGCAAGACCCGCGTGACAAGCAGAGTGATCAGGCTGCCGAGGACAATCCATAGGACGATCCCACCGCCGGATGCCCGAGGCGCCGCCGCGCCGACACTTGCACCAGCGTCGGCCGGCATCGTCGTCCCGGGTTTGGCTACTTTTTCGATATAGTGCGGCGCAGCCCGGTCGGTTGCATTCGCAACGACCGGCGCGAGGTCGCGCCGGCTGCCGCGCCGTACCGAATAGGCCCGGGTAATCTCGGCGCCGAAAAGAAAAATCTGTGCCGAATAATAGACCCAGACCAGCACCACCATCAGTGCGCCCGCCGCTCCGTAAGACGTCGCTATAGCGCTGGTGCCGATGTACCAGCCGATCAGCGACTTGCCGATGGTGAAGAGCAGCGCCGTGACCGCAGCGCCGATGCCGACATCGCGCCATTTGAGCGTGCGGTCCGGCAGGACCTTGTAGATCGCGGCGAAGAGCAGCGCGATCAGCACAAAAGAGACGATCGTGTTGACGCCGCTGACGATCACGCCACCGAACGGCAGGCGTCGGTTGATCAATTCGCTCAGCGCCGAGATCGCCGTGCTTGCCGCGAGTGATACCAGCAGCAGGAAGCCAAGCGCCGCGACGAGACCGAGGCTCGCCGCCCTCGCCCGCACCAGGCGCGACAGCGACACGCCGTCGGGCTTCACCTTCCATATCTCGTTGAGCGACTGCTGCATTTCGCCGAAGACGCCCGAGGCGGTGACGAAAAGCGTGACCAGTCCGATGAGCGTGGCAAGCGTGCTTGACCAGCGCTGCGCCGCGCTCTCGATCGTTGCCTTCAGGAGGTCGGCACTTTGCGGCCCCATCACGCCCGATATCTCGGCCGAGAGCGCCAGTTGTGCGGCGTCATTGCCGATGACGAAGCCGGCAATCGCCACGACAATGAGGAGTATCGGCGCCAGCGAGGTCGTGGCATAGAAAGCGATTGCCGCTCCGTGGCTCAGGGCATTGTCGGCGATGTAGCCAGCGACACTCTCCCGCAAGAGCAGCCAGCCTTCACGAACCCAGCCCGGCATCGTCGCCTCATCTGTTTTGGACCTGCCCTTTGCCGCCAGGTCCGGCTGACGCGGTTCGCAAATCACAATCCCATGCCGGCACAATGGTTCCCAATGGGCGTGCACCGACGCCGGATCGCTAAAAACGGCCGCGTATTTGCAATCGGAAACAATGGATTTATATTTAGCTGACTAAGTGATTCATGGCGCGGTGAACCGATGGCCAAGAAGAAGCACAGACGGTCGGCTTGCACTGTTTCGGCAACTTCCGACGCCGAGATCCTCGAAGCGGCTTATTTTGCCCGCAAATGCGGCCTCACGCGTGAGGAGGCATTGCAGATGATACGCGAGGCCCACAACCTGCCGGCCGTCAGGGCGGCCGAAGGCGAGAAGCGCAAGCATTGAACCCTTGTTGTAGAAGACGGGCCTCATTGGCCGGTCTGCGGCGGAATTTCGCCCGGCTTGATCACCGGCATGTCGCTGCCTGTCGGGGGCGGTGGCGTCGCGTTCTTGTCGCCGGTCGGCGGCGGCTTCAGCACGCCGCCGCAATTGCCGAGTTTTTTCGACAGTTCATCCGTGTCGGCCTGCTGCTTTTGTTTCTGCTGCTGGTCGTTGGCGTCGGGCTTGGCCTGGCAGTTCTGCGCCTGCTGGTCGTTCGGCTGGGCGGCATTCTGGGCCACCGCCGGCAGAGCCTGGACCAGGGTGACGGCTGCAATGAGAAGCGCTTTTTTCATGAGATCCTCCTCATGGGTGTCAGTAACCCCCGATGATCGGCAGGATTTCGCCGGTGATGTAGCTCGAGCATTGCGGTGAGGCCAGGAACACATAGGCCGGCGCGATCTCTTCCGGCTGGGCGGGCCGCTTCATCGGCGTCTTGGCGCCGAACTGCGAAACGTCTTCCGCTTGTTTTTCGGATGGGTTGAGCGGCGTCCAGACCGGACCCGGCGCCACCGCATTGACGCGGATGCCCTTCGAGATGAGGTTGCCGGAGAGAGCGCGGGTAAAGGCATGAATGCCGCCCTTGGTCATCGAGTAGTCGACCAGTTCCTTCGAACCCTCGATGCCGGTGACCGAACCGGTGTTGATGACGGCCGAACCCGGCGTCATGTGCGGCACGGCTTCCTGAGCCATATGGAAATAGCCGTAGAGATTGGTCTTCAGCGTGGTGTCGAAATGCTCCTCGGTCAGATCGGCGAAATCGGCCGAGTGGATTTGAAAGGCGGCATTGTTGACCAGCACGTCGAGCTTGCCGAAAGCCTTGAGCGTTTCCGCCACCGCCTTGCGGCAGAAGGCGCGTTCGGCGACGTCGCCGCGCAAGGTGATGCAACGCCTGCCCTCCGCCTCGATCGCATGCTTCGTCGCCTCGGCATCGCGGTCCTCGCTGAGATAGGCGATGGCGACATCGGCACCCTCGCGTGCGAACAGCACGGCCACAGCGCGGCCGATGCCGGAATCGCCGCCGGTGATCAGCGCGACCTTGTCCTTGAGCTTGCCCGACCCTTGCCAGAAGGGCGCATCATAAAGCGGCGCGGGCTCGATCGCCCATTCCTCGCCGGGCTTGGGATGATGCTGCCTGGGGAAAGGCGGCGTGGGGTATTTGCGCGCGCCGGCCTGCATGGCGCCCGGCGCTTCCGGCTTCGGCTTGCCGCGGTCCGTGGCATCGACTTTGCGCTGCACGCCGCGCTGCCTATTCGCCGTCGTCGCCGTGTCTGTCTTCTTGGCGGTCGCTGATTTTCTGGCCGTGTCGGTTTTCGTTCGGCTGCCGGTCGGCATGGTGGTCTCCTTTCGGAGGACAACGCATGCCGACGGAAAAGGTTGGCCCTTGGATCGCCGCACCTCGCCGAGATGCCTGCGCGTACATCAAAGTTAAATGCGGCCGCCCGGCCGCGGTGCTATCGCTTGGTCACTGGGGGACTCTTTAGGAGGAGTCCACATGGACGTTCGAACTCTCATCGGCAGTCTCTCGGCCGCAATGCTGCGCCGGCGCGCGGCAGCGCCGCCAGTCCCCGTCAGGGTGATCCGCGCTTCGCTGGCCGAGGTGCCGCTCAGGCCGCGCCCACGTCCGCCGCACCGCCCGGCGCCACCGGCCCGGCCCGCGAGCAATATGTAGCCTCGGATTTGCAGCCTCGGACCAGCCGGCCGGATGCAACCGACTGCCGAAGTCATCGTTTATGGCCATCCGCAATTTTTACGGTGAAACATGAAATCCATGCGTACGAACAGCCCGCTTTTCATTCTCGCCGCCGCCATGATCACGGCCGCGCCCTTTGCCGGTCTTGCCTGGCGCACGCGCGAATGGCTCGGATGGTGAAAGACATATGAGCCGTTTCCTGCCCCTCACCATACGCTTCGTCAGCGGTGGTACGATGGTGGTCACCACCGTCGCCGAGGCCAAGAAGGCGCTCGGAGGCGCATGGAAGAACAAGGATGCGCCAGCCTATCTCAAAGCGGTCCGGCTGGTGGACGACGCGATCGCCGGCACCTGCCGTCCAGCCATCGCCTTTGCCGCCTTCAAGAAGGTCGCCGCGCAGCAGGGCCTGCTGAGGCCTGCCCAGCCGAGTGCCGCCCTTACGATGCTGGATGAGCTGTGGTCGCGATCCAAGACCCCGCGCAGCTAAAGCGCGTCTTTCAGATTCGCTCCATGCGCTTTAGCGTCTTGATTTTACGCATGTCTTTATCCCGAAACCGGTTCCCACTTTCGGGAGACATGCTTTAGATGCCTATCTCGGCTCGCGCGTCATGCTGAGATAGGTTGGATCGAATTCGGCGATCGCAACCAGCCGCTCCCAGTCGAGGATCGTGATCATATGGTTCGTCCAGTTGACCACGTTCATGCGGCGCAGCGTGCCGATGACCCGGTTCATATGGACGACGGAGAGGCCGAGCACGTCGGCGAGCTCGGCCTGCGACAGCGGCAGATGGAAGCTCATCTCGCGCGTCTTTTTCACCACCTGCAGCCTGACGAACAGCTCGCATATCAAATGCGCGAGATGAGAGGTCTTGGAACGGCGTCCCATGGCCACGATCCATTCGCGATGGATGGCGCCATCGACCAGCGTGTTCAGCCACAACAGCCGGGTAAGGTGCGGCGCCTGCTCGGTAATCGTCTTGAGCTTGCTATGCTCCGCTGCGGCGACATGGCAGGGAGACAGCGCGACGATGCCATGGTCCATCGTCTTCAGCAAAAACGCATGAAGGTCGACGAAATCGCCCGCGACCTGCAGCGAGGTGAACTGGCGGCCGCCGTGCTCCAACACCTTGTAGCGGGCGGCAAACCCGTCGATGATGAGCGTGCTGTAGATCGGCCGCGTGCCTTCCGTGACGATATGCTCGCCGGCGGCGAGGTATCTTTCGAGCGACATGGCGCCGGCGAGCAGCGCCTTCTCTTCTTCTGACAGGACGTCATGCTGGCCGAGGTTGAGGTAAAGCGATTCCAGCATCCGCGGTTCTCCATGCGCAACAGCTAACGCCGCAGGGCCGGGCCGGTTGCAGGCGGCCGCGCAGCAAGGGCCGGCGCGCCGCGGATTCTCCTGAGGATCAACCGCTTGGAACCATGATCGGGGCCAGGGATTGAACTTGCCAAACGCCCGGAGTGCTTCATCGATGGAACGCTACTATTTCGACCTCCATAATGCCGAGCATGGCCAGGTTGACGAGCACGGGCAGCTTTTTGCCAACCGCGAGCGTGCCCGTCTTGAGGCGTTGCGCATCCTGCACGACATTGCCCGCGACGAGGCGCCCGGGACCGAACAGTTGAAGATCACCGTGAAGCTGCGCACCGCGAAGGAGCAGATATTCGAGGCGTCGCTGACGCTGGACTCGGCCTGGAAGTGAGGCCTTTGCCCTCAGCATCGCATCCCGCCGGAGGCAAGCATGTTCGTCGATTTTGAAACATTGGAAATAGACACCGGCGAGGCGCGTATCTTCGCCCGCCATGGCGGCAGCGGGCCCGGCCTGCTCCTGCTGCACGGCTTTCCCGAAACGCATGCGATGTGGCGCGACGTGGCGCCCAGCCTGGCGCGGGATTTCAGCGTCGTCTGTGCCGATCTGCGCGGTTATGGGCAAAGCTCCTGCCCGCCATCGGCCGCCGACCATGCGCCCTACGGCAAGCGCGCCATGGCCGCCGACATGGCGGCGCTCATGGAGGACCTCGGCTTCCGACGTTTCCTGGTCGCCGGCCATGATCGCGGCGGGCGCGTCGCCTACCGGCTGGCGCTCGATTATCCGGACCATGTCGAGAAGCTCGCCGTGCTCGACATCGTCCCGACCGCCGAGGTCTGGGACCGGGCCGATGCCAGGCTGGCGCTAGGCTTTTGGCCGTGGTCGCTGCTGGCGCAGCCCGAGCCGCTGCCGGAGACGATATTGGCGGCGACGGCCGAAGCAATCGTCGACAATGCGCTTTCCGGCTGGGGATCCGCAGCCGACGCGTTCCCGCCCGGCGTGCGGCAGGCTTATGTCGATGCGTTGCGCGATCCGGCGCATATCCACGCCATCTGCGAAGAGTATCGCGCGGCGGCTTCGCTCGACCGGCTGCACGACCATGCGGACCGCGAGGCCGGCCGGCGTATATCCTGCCCCGTGCTGGCGCTGTGGAGCGAGCATGGCGCGCTGGCCGAATGGTATCGGGACGAAGACGGACCGCTGGGCATATGGCGGAACTGGGCCGACGATGCCAGCGGCGGGGCGATGACCGGCGGCCACTTCTTTCCGGAGGAATCGCCGATCGAAACGGCGGCCACGCTCGACGCCTTCTTTTCCGGAAGATAGAGACTCTCCGGCAGATGGCGCCGGCCGGCCAAGCGGCCGGTCGGCCTGGCTCACATCAGCATCAGCCAGAGCAACGGCAGGGCCGCCAGGCCGATCGCCATTGCGATGAGCGCGGCATGGCCGAGACGCTCGGCGCGCCTGGCAATGTCGGCGACCTCGTTCTCGTCGTTGATGATGTCGAGGAACGAAAGATCGGCAAGGGTGGTACGCTGGTTGTCGTTGGCAGGCAGGCTTTCGGCATCCTGCCGAGCGGGCTTTGCAGAGATATAGGTCAAAACGTCGTCTCGCTCCGAAGTCGGCTGCGCGGCCTTCTGTTTATGGATAACGGTGCCCGCCGGAATTGCGCGGGGCTGACCGGCGGGCACCATGATAGCCGGCGATGGAGGGGGCTTTCTCGTCGGCCGCTCACCAATTCGCAAAAAGAGATTTGGTTGCACAGGCCAGCCCAATGCGCTGGCCGGATCGGACTTCAGTCTGACGAGTCACAAAATGTTTCGATCGGAACATCGGTTGCGGGCGCCTGTTCCCCTTACTCAGGGATGTTGGACGCATCCTTGAATTCACCCTCAAGAAAAATCCGAACCAACGGAGAATTCGACATGGCCAATCAAGGCGGAACCCACGAACAGCACGTCAAGGCCGGCCAGCAGAGTCACAAGAACCGCGAAGGCCAGCATCGCGGCAGCGGGCAGCAGCAGGCCGAGGACCGCGACATGGGCCAGCGGAGCGCCGGCCAGCATCGAGGTGGCAGCGGCAACTTCGCCGAAGACCGCCGGCGCGCCTCCGAGGCTGGTCGCAAGGGCGGTCAGCACTGAGTTTCAAAATGGCGTTCGCAAAACGCGGGCGCCATTTTGGTGTCCCGCGACTTCCAGATGTCCCGCGACTTCCAGCCGGGATGGAACCTCTTTCCCGTCCTCCAGTTCCCTTAAGGGCCGGCCGCCTCAAGCGAAGCCGTCGCCGCAGGACGTTACATGGAGGCACCGATGTCCTTGCGTACACTTCATCCCGAACGCGTCGATGAGACCCGGGTACAGGCGTATTCGACCTTCGGTCCGTTGCTGATCCATTCGCTGGCGCAGAAACTGGCGCACTACCAAGGCATGCGCGAACTGGACAAGCTCGAACAATCGCTGGTGCGGCTGGTCGAGGAGACCGACGTCGCCGCGCCGCACGGCGAGGAGATGAAGGAATTCGCCGTCGAACTCGTCGTGTCGACGCTGCGCAATGTGCGCGAGCATCCCGACGCCAAGCAAGATTTGGAAGAGATCGACGGACGCCGCGCCGAAGGGCGTTCGGAGGACCCGGATACGCTGGAGGAGCAGTTGCAGTCCGGCCTTGAGGATTCCTTTCCGGCAAGCGATCCGCCGGCCGTGGTCTCGACCGCGATCACCGGCGGCTCGAAGGACATCGTCGGCACCGACGAGGTGCTGCGCCGCAAGAAGCAAGCACGGCGCAGGCAAACAGCGAACTGATACGGCGGAAATCGAAGGAGGCCTGCGATGACCCAGGCGAACGACAATATACCGAACCGGCCGGGCGCCGCCGATGCGCCGGCGACCGGCAATCTGCCGACCAAAGGCGGCGACGATCCCGATGTGCGCTTCCTGGCGGAGCACACCGATCTTTCGCCGAAGCAGGCGCGGGAGTTGATCCGCGAGCACGGGCACGACCGCGACAAGCTGCTCGAGATCGCACGGACCATGAAGGCGGAGGGCTGACCCTCCCCACAGATCGAAAGCGAGGCAGACCATGAGCAAGGAACCACATCCGGGACGGCCCGGAACAACCGAGCAGTGGCCGCGCTGGGAGGGTCCGAAGGGCAACCGCCCGCCGGGCTATCTGAAGCCTAAGGACGATCCCGACACGAACCGCGACGCGGCCGGCGAGAACAACGAGGATCCGGAACGGTCCGATCTCGGCGACGTCGCCAAGAAGAAAGGTTCCTGAGGGCGATTTCACTCAGCGCAACAAGGAGCAAGCAAATGCCACGTGGCGATAAATCGAAATACACCGACAAGCAGGAACGCAAGGCCGACCATATCGCCGAAGGCTACGAGAAGCGCGGCGTGTCCGAAAAGGAAGCCGAGCGGCGCGCCTGGGCGACCGTCAACAAGGACGACGCCGGGGGCAAGAAGGAAGGCGGCTCCGGCCGCGGCAAGCACACCGGCAATCCGGCCGCGCACAAGGGCGGCAGGACGGGTGGCAAGGCGTCGGGCGAGCGATCCGCGGCCGCGCGCTCCGCTTCCGCGAAGAAGGCAGCGGCCACGCGCAAGCGCAACGCTGAGCACCACGCCCATCATTGAGGAACTTCCCCTTCTCCCCTTGTGGGAGAAGGTGGATCGGCGCGCAGCGCCGAGACGGATGAGGGGTGTTCCAGCGGAGCGAGACGCCGGCTTTCCCTGGAACACCCCTCATCCGGCCGTTTCGCGGCCACCGCCCGGCCCTTCGCAGGCTCAGGGCGTTCGAAGCTCGAAAAGCCAAGCAATTGGCTTTCCATCCGCTCACGCGGACCGCTTCTCACCCCACAAGGGGAGAAGGAGAATGCCCCCTACAGCGGCATCTCCGAGGTCTGCTTGATCGTCTGGCTTGGCACATCCGTCTTGACGTTCTGCACGCCCTTGATGCGGCTCAGATGCTCCGACTGGAAGCGGCGGTAGTCGTCGATGCCGGCCGCCACGATCCGCACCATCGCGTCGCAGTCGCCCAGCATCAGATAGCACTCCATCACTTCGGGGAATTTCGCCACCTCGGCGGCGAAATGCTCGATCGTGTCCTCGTCCTGCTGCTTCAGCCAGATGCGGGTGAAGAAGGTCTGGCCGCGGCCGATCTTGGCCGGGTTGAGAACCGCGACGTAGCGGTCGATGACGCCGGCCTCCTCCAGCAACTTGACGCGCCGCAGGCAAGGCGACGGCGAGAGGCCGACTTCCTTGGCCAGATCGTTATTGGCCATGCGCCCGTCGCGCTGCAAGGCGCGCAGGATGCGCCTGTCGATCTCATCCAGCTTCATAGTGCCAGAGTCCAATCTTTTGCTCTAATTCGCCATTCAATGCTAAATTTTGGCAGAAACGGGGCATCTTCGCAACCCGATTGCGAGGCAATTCGGCTATAGTGCCCCACCGATAGCAACCCACAACCGAGCGGGAGAACGGCGGCCGCGAGGCCAGCCGAAAGCAAAGCCATGAGCGTTTCCGAGATCGCCCTCGCCGAGGGTCAAAGCACCGATGGACGCGGCGGCGAGTTCCGGCGCGGGCTCGCCGCTTCGACGCCGGTGCTGCTCGGCATCATCCCTTACGCGCTGGTGCTCGGCGCGCAGGCCGCGCAGAAGGGCCTGAGCGTGGCCGAGGTGCCGCTGATGACCGGCCTCAATTTCGCCGGTGGCTCCGAGTTCGCCGCGATCCAGCTCTGGACTTCGCCGCCGCATATCCTGTTGATCGCCGCCATCACCTTTCTGGTCAACAGCCGGCATTTCCTGATGGGCGCCGCACTTGCGCCGTTCATCAACCATCTGCCGAAGCGGCAGGTTTTTCCGGCGCTGTTCCTGATGTGCGACGAGAGCTGGGCCGTAGGCCTTGCGGATGCGCGGCGGCGCGCCGACGCCGGCATGCGGCCGGCCTTCAGCCCGGCCTTTTATTTGGGCGCCGCCCTGCCCTTCTACCTCGCCTGGGTGGCGTTCACGACCTGCGGCGCGGCACTCGGTCCGGTGCTCGGCGACGTCGAGACATACGGTTTTGCCTTGGCTTTCCCGGCTGTGTTCCTGGTGTTGCTTCGGGGCATGTGGACGGGCTTTGCCGCGGCGCGGCCCTGGCTGGTCAGCCTGGTGGTGGCGGCGCTCACCTCTCTCGTCATGCCCGGCGCCTGGTATGTGGCGGCCGGTGCGCTGTCCGGCCTGGTGGCCGCGTGGTTCCCGGCAGGTGAGAGATGATCGATCCGATGACCGTGCTCGCCATCCTGGCGATGGCCGGCGTGACGTATCTCACCCGCATCGGCGGCTATGTGGTGCTGAGGAACCGCGCGCTCGGCCCACGCGCCACGGCGGTGATGGAAGCCGCGCCCGGCTGCGTGCTGATCTCGGTGATCGCGCCGGATTTCGTCTCGAAGAATCCGGCCGATCTGGCGGCGCTTGTAATCACGGTGATTGCCGCGACACGGCTGTCGATGCTGCCGACAGTGGTGATCGGGGTGGCTTCGGCGGGCGTGCTGAGGTGGCTGATGGGTGGCTGATCTCCCCCGAGGAGGAGATAGCTTAGCCGGCCCGCATCCCCCACGCGCCGCCCGTCGCCCTTGCCACGATCGCTTCCAGCGGCTCGGGCCGGTGCAGGAAATAGCCCTGGCCATAGGCAACGCCCATGCCCATGAGGATTTCCAGCGCGTTCTTTTCCTCGATCTTCTCTGCCACCACGGCAGCGCCCATCGAGCGGGCGATGCCGGTGATCGCCGAAACGATCTCGCGGTCGAACCGGCTTTCGGCGATGTGCTCGACGAAGGAGCCGTCGATCTTGATGGCATCGACGGGAAAGCGCCTGAGATATTCGAACGAGCTCATGCCGGCGCCGAAATCGTCGAGGCTGACGCGGCAGCGGCGTTGCCTGGCCTTGCGCACGAACTCGGCCGCGGCATCGAAATTGGTGACGGCGGCGGTTTCTGTGATCTCGAAGCCGATCGCCGATGCCGGCGCGCCGCTGTCGGCGATCGCCTCGTCGACGAACTCCCAGAGCTGCGGATCGGAAAGCGTCTGCGCCGACAGGTTGAAGTCGAGCGAGATGGCGCCCGCGCGCATCGCCTCGCCGTGGCGCGTCAGCGCGGCGCGGATGATCCAGCGGTCGAGCCGGGCGGCAAGGCCGAAGCGTTCGGCGACCGGCATGAAACCGCAGGGCGGGATCATGTTGCCGCTGCGGCCCTCGAGCCTGGCCAGCACCTCGACGTGGCGGCTGTCCTCCCATGACTGCCCGAGCCGGTGGATCTCCTGGCCGAACAGCTTCAGCCGGCCATCCTCCATCGCATCGACCAGGTCTGCGGCAAGCCGCGCGGCGTTGAGGCCGCCGGCGCCCGACGCCGTTTCCGGCGAGAACACCGCGAAGCGGCCACGGCCGCCGGCCTTGGCGGCGTAGCAGGCATCGTCGGCGCAGGCGAGCGCGTCGGCCACGCTCATGGTGGGGTCGCGCACGAAGGCGATGCCGATGCTGGCGGCAAGCCTGCGCGAGGTGGCGGCAGAGCCGGGATCGGCGTCGTGCACCGCGGCAAGCACCGCGCGGGCAAGGCGCTCGGCGCAGGCGTCATTGCAGTTCGGCACCAACAGCGCGAATTCGTCGCCGCCGAGGCGCGCCGCCTGCCCCGACGCGGGCAGGCTGGCGAGGATGCCCGCCGCGACGCTCTTCAGCGCGAGGTCTCCGGCGGCATGGCCGGCATAGTCGTTGAGCGCCTTGAAGTAGTCGAGGTCGACATAGAACACGGCAAGCGGCAGCCGCCCGGCCATGGCGATGTTCTCGGCAAGCAGCCGGTCGAAGGCCGAACGGTTGAGCAACCCGGTCAGCGCGTCGTGACGCGCGGCGAATGCAAGCTCCTCGGCGCGCGTCTTCTCCTCGGTGATGTCGCGCACCGTGCCCAAAATCTGGCCGGCCGAGCCGACGCCGGCAATGAAACGCACCAGCGACTCGAGATGGCGGACCTGGCCGTCACGCAGGACTATCCGGTATTGCGAGGCGACGACGCTGTTCGAGCCGGGGGCGATCAGATGCGCTCGCTCGGTAGCTTCCTTGTCGTCGGGATGAAGGTAGGTGTGCCAGAGGTCGGCCGTCACCTCATCGGTATCGGCAACCAGGCCGAAGATCTCGCGCGTGCGCGCGTCCCAATAGCTCTTCTTCGTACCGATATCGTGATGCCAGATGCCGGTGCCGCTGGCGGCAATCGCGAGGCGGAAGCGGATATTGACCTGCTCGAGCGCCGCCTCGGCCTCTTTCTGCCGGGTGATGTCGGTCTGCACGCCCATCATCCTGAGCGGCTTGCCGCTGGCGTCCTGCTCGACAATGCCGCCGCGGTCGAGCACCCAGACCCAGTGGCCGTCCTTGTGGCGCAAGCGCAGCTCCGTCTCGATGGAATCGACGAGGCCCGCAATATGCCGGTCGCCGCTTTCCTGCGCGCGCTGGCGATCGTCGGGATGGGTCAGCTTCAGCCAGAGATCGGGCGTGTTGGCGAGCTCGTTCGCCTCGTAGCCCAACATCTTCGACCAGGTCGGCGAATAGTAGCAATCGCCGGTCGACAAATTCCAGTCCCATAGACCGAGATGAGCGCGATCAAGCGCCAGCGCCCAGAACTTACCGTTGCGTTTATCGTCGTCCGCCATTCTTTGTTCTTGCCATCCCGTCCCGGCAATATTGCATGGAAGCAGAGAAAAAAGGGTTACCGGGAGTGGTTCAGTTAACCTCCTCCCAGGAGGGGGGGATGGCCGGCAGGCCAGAGGGGGCGTGAAGGATCGCGACGTTGATTTTGTTGGGGTGGAGCTGGTCGCTAACCGGCTTGGCTGTGACTGCAAAAATTGAAACGCCGGCGGGACAGCACCCCCGTCTGCGCTCGACCGCCGCCGCCAATCGCCTAGCCCACCGCCAACCTTCGCCTCACCACCGCCGCATGGAACCGTGCGCCGTGCAGCAGGGCCATGTCGTCGAAATCATAGGACGGGTTGTGCAGCGGTGCCGTATCGCCATTGCCCATGAAGACGAAGCAGCCAGGCACATGGTCGAGGAAGCGGGCGAAATCCTCCGAGGCGGTCATGGGCTCAGCCGCGATGCGAACGGCATCGTCGGCCGCGACGCGAACAGCGTCGTCGGCCAGCACGGACCGGGCCGCCGCAAGCGCCTCGTCGACCAATGCCGCATCGTTGATCAACGGCACGAACTCGCGGGTGTAAGCGACTTCAGCCGCAACGTTATAGGCCTGGGCCGTGCCGTCGGCGATGCGGCGCATCTCCTTTTCGATCGCGGCGCTCACCTCGGGCCGGAAACTGCGGCAGTCGCCGAGGATGCGCGCCGTGCCGGGCAGCGCATTGCGGGTGCCGTCGGCAATGAGCTCGGTCACCGAGACGACGCCGATATCGGCGGGGCTCAGGCGCCGCGAGACGATGGTCTGGAGGTTGACGACCAGCGCGCAGGCGGCGACCAGGGTCTCCTGGCCGGCATGCGGCCGCGCCGCGTGGCCGCCCAGGCCCTTGAGCACGATCTCGAAATTGTCCTCGGCCGACATGACCGAACCGCTCCGGGTCTCGAAATGACCGATGGGCAGACCGGGCATGTTGTGCAGCCCAAAGACCTCCTCGAAGGGGAAGCGCTCGAGCAGGCCGTCGCCCAGCATAGCCAGCGCGCCCCTGCCCCATTCCTCGGCCGGCTGGAAGATGAAGCGCACCGTGCCGTCGAAGCCGCCCTCACCGGCAAGCAATTTCGCCGCGCCGAGCAGCATCGAGGTATGGCCGTCATGGCCGCAGGCATGCATGGTGCCCGGCATTTGCGAGCGCCAGGCTTGCCTGCCCTGCTCCGCGATGTGCAGCGCATCCATGTCGGCGCGCAACGCGATGGCACGGTTGCCGCTGCCTCGGGTCAGCGTGCCGACGACGCCGGTGCCGCCGACGCCTTCGGCGACCTCCAGGCCGAACTCCCGCAATTTCGCGGCGATAAAAGCGGCGGTGCGCTGTTCCTCGAAGCCGAATTCGGGATGGGCGTGGAGATCGCGTCGCCACGCCGTCATCTCGCTGTGCAGTGCCTGCTGGTCGAGCTCAGCCATCGTTGCCCTCAAGTCTCTTTTCTTGACGCAATTCTGGACGGAAGGCTACGTCGAAGTCGCCGAGTCAACCGCTGCGCGCTTTTCCCGGAATTGCTCTCAGGCAGTCTGCAGGAACACCTCTGCCGGCGCCATCCCGACCAGCTCGGCAAAGCGGCCGTGGTCGGTGGCGCCCTCCGAGTTGACGACGAGCACGCGGGAGCCGGCATCGAGGCCTAACGCCGCGCGCATCTGCCCGTCGCCCGCAGCGCGGACCAGTCCGGCAAGCCCGACGCCGCCGCTCTCGCCGGAGACGATCGCCGGATCGTTGTCCAAGGGCCGCGCCAGCCGCTTCATCACGGCGACCGCGTCCTCTTCTTCCACTGTCATGAAGGCATCGCCGACGCGCGCCAGCACGCGCCAGGCGACCAAGGACGGCTCGGCGCATTCGAGCATCGTCATCACGGTCGGCTGCTGCTGGGCGATCGTCACCGGACGTCCGGCCTCAGCCGAAGCGTAGAGGCACGCCGAGCGCCGCGGCTCGACCACCACCGCTTTCGGCCGCCTGGAGCCAAGTATGACCGCCATATGGCAGGCAATTGCCGCCGCGAAGCCGCCGACGCCGGCCTGCAGGAAAATATGCGTCGGTGGCTCGGCCAGGCGCCGCAGCGTCTCGCGCACGATCACAGTGTAGCCCTGCATGACCAGTCCGGGGACGCGCTCATAGCCGAGCCAGGACGTGTTGGAGACGATCTTCCAGCCGCGCTCGGCACCGACGCGGGCGACCTCGCGCACCGTATGGTCATAGCCGCCCTCGACCCGCACGATCTCGGCGCCGAGGCGGGCGATGGCCGCGACGCGCTCGGCGCTGACGCCGGCATGGACGAAGATCACCGAACGCGCACCGACAAGCCCGGCGCCCTGCGCCACGGATCGGCCATGGTTGCCGTCGGTGGCGCAGACAAAGATCATGCTCGACGCGATCCCGCGCACTCTCGGCTCGTTGATCTCCGAGACATCGACATCGCGACCGAGGCGCTTGCCGGCCTCTTCCAGCACCAGCCGCATGACGGCATAGGCGCCGCCCAGCGCCTTGAAGCTGCCAAGGCCGAGACGCTGGCCTTCATCCTTGACATGAAGTGCCGCGACGCCGAGGTGATCGGCCAGCGCCGGCAAGGCGTGCAGCGGCGTTTCGGCATGATCGTCGCGCGCCTTGAGGTAACGCTCGGCCCGCTCGCCCCCCGCGATGCCGAGCGACTCGGCATCGGCGGCAACCAACGGCTGGTTGTGTTCTGGACGTTGGTTGAGAAGCAGCATGCTAGTCTTCCTGCGAGGCACTGAGCTCTGTCGGCGGGCGCGATTCGGGCGCGATTTTGGATGTTTTAATTGGCTAAGTGATTGAAGTTTGTTTCGATTGGATGTCGCCGGATGTTCGCTTCTGGACGACCAGATAGAGCCAACATGACTATTTTTGGTGGTATTTCATCCCCAGCGGCACCCCTATCTGGTTCCTCCCGCGATCAGCCGCCCGCCAGCCGGGCGGCGACGCTAAGCAGGATGTTGGCGCCGGCGACCAGCTCGTCGGGAGCGGTGAACTCGGCGGGGTTGTGGCTAATGCCGCCCCGGCTCGGCACGAAGATCATCGCGGACGGCGCGATGCGGGCGATCATCTGCGCGTCGTGGCCGGCGCCCGAGGTCATGCGCCGGCACGAAAGGCCGGCGGCCCTGGCGCCATCCTCGATCAGCGCGACGATGCGGGCATCGAAGGTCACCGGCTCGAAACGCGCCAGGCTTTCGGCATGGACGGTAACGCCGGCGCTTGCAGCCAATTTGTCGAGGAAGGCGGCAAGCGCCGCCTCCTCTTTGCGAAGGTGCGTTTCCTCGGGATCGCGCAGGTCGATCGTGAAGGTCGCCCGCGACGGGATGACGTTGATGGCGTTCGGCTCGAACGCGATGGTGCCGACGGTGGCGACAGTGCGCGTCGACGAGGCGCTGGCCCGGTCCGCCAAGAAGCCGATCACGCGGGCGGCGGCGACGCCTGCGTCCTTTCGCATCGACATCGGCGTGGTGCCGGCATGGTTGGCCTCGCCGTTAATGGTAACGCGCTGCCAGGAAATGCCCTGCAGGTTTTCGACCGCGCCGATGGCGATGCCCTCGCGCTCGAGCACCGGCCCCTGCTCGACATGCAGCTCGACATAGGCATGCGGCTTGAGGAAGCGGGGCTGATGCCGACCGGCATAGCCGATGCGCTCCAGCTCCTTGCCCAGCACCGTGCCGTCGGTGCCGACCGAGGCCAGCGCTTCCTCGAGGTTCCGACCGCCGGCAAAGACCAGCGAGCCCATCATGTCGGGCGAGAAGCGCACGCCCTCCTCGTTGGTGAAGGCGGCAACCACGATCGGGCGCGCCGGCGCGAAGCCGGCCTCCCTCAGGCACTCGATCGCTTCGAGGCCGGCAAGCACGCCATAGCAGCCGTCATAGATGCCGGCGTCGATCACCGTGTCGATATGCGAGCCGAGCATGACCGGCTGCTGGCCGCTATTGGCATCGTCGCGCCAGATGCCGAAAATGTTGCCGATGCGGTCGACGGCGACCTCGAGCCCTGCCTCTTCCAGCCAGCCGACGAGGCGGTCGCGGCCGAGCCGGTCCATCTCGGAGGCGGCGACGCGGACCAGCCGCCCCTGCGCATCGCGGCCGATACTGCCGAGCTCCTGGATACGGCCGAGAAGCCGGTCGGCGTTGATCGTCAGATTGCTCATGCCGGCAGCCTCGCTTGCGCGACTTCTTCCGGCGCCATTCCGACCAGCTCGGCATAGCGGCCGGGATCGGTCGCGCCTTCGGAATTGATGATCAGCACGCGGGAATTCCCATCGAGACCGAGCGCCGCGCGCATCTTGTTGTCGCCGGCAGCGCGGATCAGCCCGGCGAGCCCTGCCCCGCCGCTCTCGCCCGAGACGATCGCCGGATCGTTGCCGGCAGGTCTCGCCAGACGGTTCATCACCGCGACGGCATCTTCCTCGTCCACGGTCATGAAAGCATCGCCGACCCGTGACAGCACGCGCCAGGCGACCAGAGACGGCTCGTAGCATTCGAGCATCGCCATCACCGTGGGCTTGCTGTGCGCGATCGTGACCGGACGTCCGGCCTTGGCCGTCTCATAGACGCAGGCCGCCCGCGTGGGCTCGACCACGATGGCCTTCGGGCGATCCTCGCCAAGCATGATGGCGAGATGGCCGGCGACCGCCGCGGCGAAGCCGCCGACGCCGGCTTGAAGGAAGACGTGGGTGGGCGGCTGCGGCAAGCGCCTCAGCGTCTCGCGCACGATCACCGTGTAGCCCTGCATCACAAGCCCGGGTATGCGCTCATAACCCGGCCAGGACGTGTCGGAGACGACGGTCCAGCCGCGCTCGGCGGCGACGCGGGCGGCTTCCCTGACCGACTGGTCGTAATCGCCGGCGACGCGCACTATTTCGGCGCCGAAGCGGGCAATGGCCGCCACGCGCTCGTTGCTGACACCCGAATGAACGAAGATGACGGAGCGCGCGCCGACAAGGCCGGCGCCCTGCGCCACCGAGCGCCCATGATTGCCGTCGGTTGCGCATGCGAAGGTCATCTGCGCGGCGACCGCCTTCACCTCAGGCTTGTGCAGGTCCGCGACATCCACGGCGCGGCAGAGCCGGCTACCGGCCTCCTCCAGCACCAGATGCATGACGGCATAGGCGCCGCCGAGCGCCTTGAAACTGCCGAGGCCGAGGCGCTTGCCCTCGTCCTTGACATGCAGCGCGTCGATGCCGAGCTCGGCCGCCAACGCCGGCAGGGCGTGCAGCGGCGTCTCGGCATGATTGTCGCGCGCGGCAAGGAAGCGTTCCGCTTCATCGGCCCCGGCGAGCCCAAGCGTCGCTGCGTCCTCCTCGCTCAGCGGCTGGCGATGGTCCGGGTGGCGGTTGAGCAGCAACATGGGTTTCTCCGTCTTGATGATCGAAATTTATTGCAGGCTAGGCGAGAAAGACGCTCTGTTTTGGCGCCTGAATTGCAAGTTTGTTTCGTTTGGAGCGCTGCCATGTCCATTTCGCCCGAACTCGACGCCTTCGACCGCGCCATCCTCGCCATCCTGCAGAAGGACAACGCCACGCCGCAGCGCACGATCGGCGAGAAGGTCAACCTGTCGGCGCCGGCCGTGCAGCGGCGCATCAAGCGCATGGAGGAGACCGGCGTCATCCGCGCCAATGTGGCGCTGGTCGATCCGGCCAAGGTCGGCCACCCGATCACGATCTTCGTCGAGGTGGAGGTGGAGAGCGAACGCGCCGAGCTCATCGACGCCGCCAAGCGCGGTTTTGCCCAAGTGCCCGAAGTGCAGCAATGCTACTACGTCACCGGCGAGGCCGATTTCATCCTGGTCGTCACGGTGGCGACGATGGCCGATTACGAGGCGCTGACTAGGCGGCTGTTCTTCGAGAACAACAATGTCAAAAGGTTTCGCACGTTTGTCGCCATGGACCGGGTGAAGGTGGAGATGGAAGTGCCGGTCGGGTGAGGCGTCGAAGCTGCCGACCTCCCCAACGGGGGGAGATCGGCTGTCGTCCTGGCTTTCGCCAATCTCCAGCCTTTACTGGGTCGGCGACGCGGCGTGTTCGCACGACACTTTCGGGTTCATGTCGGCGAAGGTGCCGGTCGGGTTGCCTTTCCAGGCCCAGACATGCAGTTCGTAGAACTCGCCCAGGCCGTAGCGGTTGGGCGCGCTGTTGAAGTTGAACAGCTGGCCGTCGAGCGACGCGGGCCCCTTCGAGGTGATGTATTCGACCGCCACCAGCTTCAGCGTGCCGTCGGCCATCGGCTCGTACATGACCGCTTCCGGACGGGCGATATCGATCTTGTCGTCCTTCAGATACTGGCCGTTGACATAGTGGATGCCCATGGCGCCGCCGGTGATACCGCTGGCGCAAGGAATGGACGCATAGCCCTCCGCCGTGGCAGCCTTGACGTCAAGAAACCGGCTGTTGGCCGCTCGCACCTTGTCGGCCAGCGGGTTGGCGCCGGACACCGATGCAGCCGCGTCCTGATGCGCCTGGGCGAAGGTCGTACAGGCCGTCAGCGCAGCCGCTGCCACGAGCAGCCTGTTACAAAAGTTTGGTGTCATGTTCATTCCGTTCTTCCTGAAAAGCACGGCTGGCCGGCCGCCGAAAATACGGCGGCGCGACAGGCAAGCGCCGTGGCTGTTTGTGCTTGATGATCCCGGTTTGGATGCGGCGGCTGCCGATCATCCCTTCGGCAGGTACGAAATCGTTCCGGCCAGATCGGTGTTGTCGATCAGCTGAAAGCGGCTGTCGCTGCCGCCCTGGCGGGCCGACACGAAGGGGGCGTAGGCCGGATCATTGGTGAAGGCGTGCGCCGCCGCTTCCGATGGAAAGGCCATCAGCGCGATCAGTGTCGTGTCGAGCGGCTTGCCCTCGAGCGTCCTCACATTGCCGCTGCGCGCCAGATATCTGCCGCCGTGCTTGTGAACGAGGTCGTGCACGGTCGCGGCGTAGTCCGGTATCCATTTCGGATCTTTCACTTTGATGTCCGCGATAAGGTAAGCGGTCATGGTCATTCTCCTGGTTGCTGCGCACAGGGATATCCCGTGCGTCGGCCAAACGGCTCGCACGGCAAGGCTCGCGCCAACCAGTCCTGGATCTGTACCGGCCCGGTACAGTTTCTGTACTCGCCGCTTCATTCATGAAGGTCTAATGTCCGGTCGACTTTTGAGGAGGCGCCGATCATGGCCCAGCACGGTTACAAGCAGTTCTGCCCGCTATCGATGGCCGCCGAGGTGCTGTGCACCCGCTGGACGATGGTGTTGATGCGCGAGCTGGTGGCGGGCTCGACCCGCTTCAACGACCTGCGCCGCGGCGTGCCGAAAATGTCGCCGACCCTTCTGTCGCAACGGCTGAAGGAGCTGGAGCTGGCGGGGGTCGTGGAGCGCCGGGAAGTCCCCGGCGAGAAGGGTATCTTCGACTATCGGCTGACCGAGGCGGGACTCGATTTGCGCCCTGTTGTCGAGGCGATGGGCTTCTGGGGACAGAAATGGGTCGAGTCCCGGCTGTCGTTGAAGAACCTCGATCCGTCGCTGCTGATGTGGGATATGCGGCGCAATCTGAACCCCTTGCCGCTGCCCGAGGGAAGAACGGTGATACAATTTCTGTATCAGGATCTGCCGGCCTCGAAACGCTCGTGGTGGCTGATCGTCGAGAAGCATGGCGAGGTCGATTTGTGCTGGTACGATCCGGGTTTCGAGGTGGACCTCTACGTCTCGACCGATCTCCACACGATGACCGCAATCTGGATGGGCGTGCTGACTGTCGAGAAGGCCGGCGTGAAGGTCGTCCTGACCGGCGACAAGGCCATTGGCAGGAAGATGCAAACCTGGCTCGGGCTCAGCCCGTTCGCGGTCGAACCCAAGCGGGCGGCATAGCCGGGCACCACCTTGCTGTCGCACGTTTGTGGCGATGGACCGGGAAGGCGGGCCGGAAGTGCCGGCGGGCGCACCTCGCTCAACATGACCCCTTCGAGCCATTTCGTATCATCGAATGATACTTTGCGCTTGATCTTGAAGACGCATCATGAGAAGATACGTTTCGGGGGAAGTGGATGATACGTTCGTTCAGAGACAGCACCACTGAGGCGGTTTCGACAGGCAAAGCTCCGAAAGGATTCCCGGCAGATCTCGTTCGTGTCGCTCAACGGAAACTGTTCATGTTGGACAACGCTGCCGAACTGGCCGATCTCAAGGTCCCACCGGGAAACCGGCTTGAAGCGCTGAAGGGCGATCGCGCCGGTCAATACTCGATCCGTATCAACGACCAATTTCGCGTTTGCTTTCGGTGGACGGATGGTGGAGCGGACGATGTAGAGATCACCGACTATCATTAGCTGAACCAACCAGCTCTATCCGACAGGAGCGGAACCAAATGATCGACCTCGACAAGCCTATTCATCCCGGCGAGATATTGAGGGCCGAGTTCCTCGAGCCACTCGACCTGAAGCCCTACACCGTGGCGAAGAAGCTTCACGTCCCACGTACGCGTATCGAACGCCTTGCCAACGAGACCACCCCTGTTACGCCAGACACCGCTTTGCGCCTCGCAAAGTTCTTTGGGACGACTCCGCAGTTCTGGATGAACATGCAGGCCAGCTATGACCTCGCCGTCGAGGGCACCTCCATACAGGAAGAACTCAAAGAGATTGAGCGGTTCGGGGCGGCCGCAGCTTAGGAGTTCTTGCCGCCCGCCCTCCACCCCAGCCACCGCGCATAGACCTCCCCGACAATCCCACGCCGGAATACCAGCACGCAGACCATGAAGATCAGCCCCGTGGCGATGGTCACAGGGAAGCCGGATGTCGCGAGTGTATTCTCCAGCCCGACGACAAGGCCCGCGCCCGCCACCGGGCCGACCATGGTGCCGATGCCGCCGAGCAGCGTCATCAGGATCACTTCGCCCGACATCTGCCAGGTGACGTCGGTGAGCGTGGCGAACTGGAAGACGATCGTCTTGGTCGCGCCGGCAAAGCCGGCAAGCGCGGCCGACATGACGAAGGCGGCGAGCTTGTAGCGGCCGACGGAATAGCCGAGCGAAATGGCGCGGTTCTCGTTCTCGCGGATGGAGCGCAGGATCATGCCGAAGGGCGAGTTGACGATGCGCCAGATGGCGAAGACGCCGATGAGGAAGACGGCGAGCACGAAGAAATACATGTTCATGGCGACGTTGAGGTCCACGACGCCGAACAGGTGGCCGCGAGGCACGCCCTGGATGCCGTCCTCGCCCTCGGTGAAGGGCGCCTGGACGCAGAAGAAATAGAACATCTGCGCCAGCGCCAGCGTGATCATCGAGAAATAGATGCCCTGCCGGCGGATGGCGAGGAAGCCCATGACGAGGCCCATGCCCGCGGCACCTGCGGTGCCGAGCAGGATGCCGGCCTCTGGCGGCCAGCCCCAGGCTTTCACCGCATAGGCGCAAAAATAGGCCGCGCCGCCGAAGAAGGCGGCATGGCCGAAGGAAAGCAGGCCGGTGTAGCCCAAGAGCAGGTTGAAGGCGCAGGCAAACAGCGCAAAGCACAGCATCTTCATGACGAAGATCGGATAGATGACGAAGGGCGCGGCGATCAGCGCCACGATGCCCAACACCACCAGCGCCCGTTCGAGCCTCACGGAGGCGGCGGCTCGTTCTGCGTGAAGGGTCGCCTCGCTCATCTCAGGCGTCCCTTCCGAACAGGCCGGCGGGCCTGAGCAAAAGCACGATCGCCATAATGACGAAGACGACGAGGTTCGAGGCCTCGGGATAGAAAACCTTGGTCAGGCCCTCGGCGAGGCCGAGCATGTAGCCGGTGACGATGGCGCCGAGGATCGAGCCCATGCCGCCGACCACGACAACGGCGAAGACGACGATGATCAGGTCCGAGCCCATCAGCGGGCTGACCTGGTAGACCGGAGCGGCGAGAATGCCGGCGAGCCCCGCAAGCGCCGCGCCCAGCCCGTAGGTGAGCGTGAGCAGAAGCGGCACGTTAACGCCGAAGGCCTGAACCAGTTCCGGGTTCTCGGTGGCCGCGCGCAGATAGGAGCCTAGCCTGGTCTTCTCGATCAGCAGCCAGGTGCCGATGCAGACGATGAGCGAAGCCGCCACCACCCAGCCGCGATAGTTGGGCAGGAACATGAAGCCGAGATTGGTGCCGCCGGCGAGCAGCGCGGGCACGGCGTATGGATTGCCGGAGACGCCGTAATAATAGCGGAACACGCCTTCGATGACCAAGGCAAGGCCAAAGGTGAAGAGCAGGCCATAGAGTGGGTCGAGGCGGTAGAGATGCGACAAAGCAAGGCGCTCGACCGCCATGCCGAACAGGCCGACGACAAGCGGCACCAGGACCAGCGCCGGCCAGTAGCCGATGCCCAAATGCACGAGCAGCAGATAGCCGATGAAAGCGCCCAGCATATAGAGCGCGCCATGGGCGAAGTTGATGATGCGTAAGAGGCCGAAGATGACGGCGAGGCCGAGGCTGAGCATGGCGTAGAACGAACCATTGATCAGGCCGACGAGGAGCTGACCGAGAAGCGCCTGGATGGGGATGCCGAAGATCATGGTCATGGCGCCATCATACCCCTAGCACCTCGTGCAGCTTATCGGTGTGCGCGGTCAGCTGGCCGACGGCAAAACCCTCCACCACCTTGCCGTGCTCCATCAGGTAGAAGCGGTCGGCGATGCGGGCGGCGAAGCGGAAGTTCTGCTCGACCAGCAGGATGGTCATGCCGCGCTTCTTCAGCGTCGCCAGCAACTCGCCGATTCGCTGGACGATGACGGGCGCCAGGCCCTCGGTCGGCTCGTCGAGCAAAAGCATCTCGACGCCGGTCCGCAGGATGCGGGCGATGGCCAGCATCTGCTGCTCGCCGCCGGACAGCTTCGTGCCCTGGCTGTTGCGGCGCTCCTTGAGATTGGGGAAGAGCTTGAAGATTTCTTCCACGCTCATACCGCCCTTGGCCACGACGGGCGGCAGGATGAGGTTCTCATCGACGGTAAGAGTGGCGAAGATGCCGCGCTCCTCCGGCACGAAGCCAATGCCCTGATGCGCGACGCGGTGCAACGGCAGGCGGATCAGGTCCTTGCCGTTGAAGGTGACGGAGCCCGTGCGCTTACGGATCAGGCCCATGATGGCGCGCAGCGTCGTCGTCTTGCCGACGCCGTTGCGGCCAAGCAGCGTCACGGTCTCGCCGCGCATAACGTCGAGGTTGACGCCATGCAGCGCATGGCCCTCGCCATACCAGGCGTGGAGGTCGCGCACGGCAAGCAGCGGCTCACTCATGCTCGGTTCCCATGTAGGCGACGCGGACGCGCTCGTCCTGGCTGACGGCGGCGTAGTCGCCGGCGGCGAGCACCTGGCCGCGCTGCATGACGGTGATCCAGTCGCAGAGATCGGCAACCACGGTGAGGTTGTGCTCGACCATCAGCACGGCGCGGTCTTTTGCCAGCGAGCGGATAATGCCGGAGATCGTGCCGACGTCCTCATGCCCCATGCCGGCCATCGGCTCGTCGAGCAGAAGCACCTTCGGTTCGAGCGCCAATGTGGTCGCGATCTCCAGCACGCGCTTGCGGCCGTAAGAGAGATCGCCGGCGAGACGATGCGCCGTGTCATCGAGGCCGACGATGGCGAGCAGCTCGCGTGCCCTTGGCGTCAGCCGATCCAACGCCGAGACCGGGCGCCAGAACTGGTAGCCCAGCCCGCTTGGACGCTGCAGCGCCACGCGCACATTGTCGAGCACGGAGAGATGCGGAAAGATCGCCGATATCTGAAAGGAGCGGACGAGCCCCATGCGCGCCACTTTGGCCGGCGGCGTGCGGGTGATGTCGGTGCCGAGCAATTCGATCCTGCCGCTGGTCGGCTGCAGGAATTTGGTCAAGAGATTGAAGATGGTAGTCTTGCCGGCGCCGTTCGGGCCGATCAGCGCATGGATCTTGGCGTGATGGACGTCGAGGTCGACATCCTTCACCGCGACGAAGCCGGCGAAGTCGCGCCTGAGGCCGCGGGCGGAAAGCACCACCCGCGGCATCTGATCCGTGCTGTCCGGGCGGACAGCGGTGGCTGTGTCGAGCGTCACTTGGCGGCGAGCGGGCAGCCGCTGTCCTCGGCCTTCATGAAGGCCTTGTCGCCCGGAATGGTCGCCAGATAGGTGTAATAGTCCCAGTCCTTCTTCGACTCTTCCGGTTTCTTGACCTGATAGAGATACATGTCGTGCACCATCGAGCCGTCGGCCTGCACCTTGCCGTTGGCGGTGAAGACGTCGTTGACCGGCATTTCATGCAGTTCCTTCGCCACCGCCTCGGTCTCGTCGGTGCCGGCCTTGTCGATGGCCTTCAGGTACTGCGTCACCGCCGAATAGGTGCCGGCCTGAATCATGTTCGGCATGCGGTTGGTGCGCTTGAAGAAGCGTTGCGCGAATTCGCGGCTCTTGTCGTCGCGATCCCAGTAGAAGCCTTCGGTCAGCACCACGCCTTGCGCCGCCTGCAAGCCCAGCCCATGCACTTCGGCGAGCGTGAAAAGCAGCGCGGCGAGCCGCTGGCCGCCGGCGACGATGCCGAATTCGGCTGCCTGCTTGATCGAGTTCGACGTGTCGAGGCCGGCATTGGCGAGCCCGACGATCTTGGCGCCGGAGGACTGCGCCTGCAGCAGGAAGGAGGAATAGTCGGTGGAGCCGAGCGGATAGCGCACTTCGCCCAGCACCTTGCCGCCGCTCGCCTCGACCAGCTTGGCGGTCTGGTCCTTCAGCGAATAGCCGAAGGCATAGTCGACGGTGATGAAATACCAGCTGTCGCCGCCCTGCTTGACCAGTTGGCCGCCGGTGCCGACCGCTTGGGAGTGGGTGTCGTAGGCCCAATGGAAGCCATAGGGCGAGCACTGCTTGCCAGTCAGGTCGGTGGAAGCCGCGCCGGTGACGATGTCGATCTTCTTCTTTTCCTTGGAAAGCCCCTGGACGGCCAAGGCTACGGACGATGTCGTGAGCTCCATGATCGCGTCGACCTGCTCGGTGTCGTACCACTGGCGCGCGATGTTGGAGGCGATGTCGGGCTTGTTCTGATGATCGGCGCTGACGATCTCGATCGGCACGCCCTGCACCTTGCCGCCGAAATCATCGACCGCCATCTTGGCGGCCTCGACCGACCACTTGCCGCCGAAATCGGCATAGACGCCCGACTGGTCGTTCAAGATGCCGATCTTGACCTTGCCGTCGGAGATTTCGCCAGCCGCGGCCGGCATTGCGGATGCCGCAAGGAGCGCGGCCGAGACGAGACAGGATGCTTTCACTGGTGGTTCCTCCCATATGGCAGCCACGGGGAACGCGGCTGCCTCGCGATGGTTCAACAGTTCCTTCGGATTTTTGGATTGGAGCCTCGATCCCGCTCTGCCGCTCCTCCTCCGGCGGGCCTTCCTGTTTGCGGGCTGGGCCACAGCGTGCCTTGGGTGCACGAGCGCGAGCCTAGCACCACATGTCGCAGGCCGAGAATGCTATTTTCGTAGCATGGAGGATTGCCAGGCAGCCTGGGCGGCTACCAATCAGGCTCTATTGCAGAATCCTCGGAAAGCCCAAGCGATTTTACCGGCAGGAGCGTGCGGATCGCAGCTTCTCTAAGAGGAGCGGGAAAAGCCTTGAGATAGTCGCGGTCAAGTGGAAGCTTCAGGTAGTTGTGAGAAATCGCCGCAGCCACCTCAGCCTGCTCGCGATCGCGGGTGGCCTTGACCGCGGACCGGTCGGGCCGCCTCGCGAGCCATGCCTTGTGAAGCGCAAATATCCTGGGGTCGACAGTCGGTATCCTTACGGGATAGCCGCGCTCATCGATGGCGATTGCCTCGGTCTTGGGCGCATTGATGAGCCATTGCAATCCGTCCATCGGGGCACCGTCGAGATCATCGGCAAGCGGCGTTATCGACGTCGGGGCATTGTCCTTGAGGACATTTCTCGTTTGCGGTCTAATGAGATCGACCAGATAACCATCCCGGTTTGTCGCCCTGAAGGCTCTGGGCTGGAGTGGCTTGAAGGACTGGTCCACTTTGCGCAATACACCGATCAACCCGGATTGTGTTATCTTCTCGCCGGTCACGAAGCTGATCCGGCGGCGCGAGTCAAAGAGCAGATCGATGTCTCCGGTTGCCGTGAGGCCGCTCGCGATCTGCACACCTGCCAACGCCTCGTAGGCGAACAGGGCATTCGTGCCGACGACAACCAATTGTCGTCCAAGGAGGTTCGTTTCGGCGCAGCGTCGCAATATCCGGGCAGCTATAGCCGGCACCCGCCCCAAGCCAATTGCGACATTGATCTTGGCAAGGCTGTTCAAGTGATCTGACAGGCCGGCCAGCAGGTCCTTGTTCCGTTCCCTGCCCTCGGAGAAAGCCGAAAATGATCTTTCCGTATCCTCGCTTCTGGGACCTAGCGAGCTTTCGGCTTGGCCGATCTTGCGCAGCAGGTATTCGGCGCCGTTCCGCTCAACCCAGCGCATGCTGCCCCGGAAGCGCCTTTGGTGCTCTTCGTTGGCGCCGAGCCAGCTCTCATAGACCTGCTGGGTATCTATGAGTTGGCGGCGCTGTTCATTTGTCAGCTCCCTAAGCATCCGTTTTCCACTCTACCGAGCCATTCCTAAATTAATAGTGGAAAATCGTTAAATAACAATGCCTTGCTTGCCATTTTCCACCATCACTCTCGAATTCCGCCATGATAGTGGAAAAATGCTTGAAAACAATAGCTTAAATCGTTTCCTATGAAACGACTTTCGCGATTGTCCTTTCTCACCAAGGCAGTCTTTTGCAGTCATGAAAAAAGCCGCCGGTCGGACCGTCGTCGCGCAAGGTCGCGGCCCAGACGATGCCGGCGGCGCCAGACACAATCCGGAAACAAGATTCAACAGTCGGGAAAAACTCGCGAAAAAAACTGGTGTCATAACGGTACCCGCAGCAGCCGACCACTCCGGCGCGCGACAACAGACATTGATCCGAACCCAAGGAATGCCGATTATGAAAAAGACCTTTCTTTCCGCACTCGGCCTCGCCGTCGCTCTCGCTTTCGCGGTGCCCGCCGCCAACGCCCAGACCACCACGACGAACACCGCTCCGGCGACGAGCACCACTGCTCCTGCCGCGACCACGGCTGCCCCGGCCGCTAACGAGACGGCGAAGGCCGGCGCCAATGGCCCGCACAAGAAGCTCAGGAAGCATCACCGTCATCATGCTCGCAAGCATCATCACGTGAAGAAGCACCACGTGCGCAAGCACCATGTGAAGAAGCATGTTGCGAAGCAGGCCGCATAAGGCCTAACGCGTTTCGACCTTCATGACCGGATGATCCGGGACCGCTTGCCAAGGGTTCAGGATCATCGCTTCCCGAAAACGCCGCCCTCCCTCCCGGGCGGCGTTTTTGCTTGCAGACCTAGTCGGGCAAACCGGCGACCATTTCGGGATCATGCCTTACTTCTTCTGCGGGTGGATGGTCTCGCCGCGCTTCAACATCGCCACCAGATCAGCGATCTTCTTCTTGCGGCCGGCCTCGGTCCTCATGTTGTGGACGCGGAAGGCGAGCGCGAAGCGGTTCTGTGCCGAAAGCTTGCCCAGCATCGCTTTCGCCTTCGGCTCGGCATCGATCGCAGCCTGCAGGTCGGGCGGGATGGTCATCTCCTTCGATCCGCCATAGGCGCGGTCCCAGCGA
This sequence comes from Mesorhizobium sp. B2-7-2, assembly GCF_006440775.1. Taxonomy (GTDB): domain Bacteria; phylum Pseudomonadota; class Alphaproteobacteria; order Rhizobiales; family Rhizobiaceae; genus Mesorhizobium. Next base: position 53,819 of record NZ_VFTZ01000017.1, read on the forward strand.
CCGTCGGCCTTGGCCGCCTCGACCTGATCGAGCCCATGCTTCGTCATGCGCCCCGCCTCGATCAGGCGCGCGACATTGTCGATGTTGATCTTGCTCCAGATGCTCTTCCTGCCGCGCGGCGTGTAGCGCTGCAGAAAACTCTTCTCGTCGAGCGACTTGCGCACCGCGTCGATCCAGCCGAAGCAAAGCACGACGTCGATCGCCTCTTTCGGCGTGATCGAGGCGAGACCAGAACCAACCTTGTGGATCTTGATCCAGACTTCGCTTTCGCGGGCATGGTTGTCGGCAATCCAGGCATGGAAGCTTTCGGCATCCGGGAATTCGTGCACCTTGTCCGGATCGAGCTTGATGGGGGCCATTATCACCTCGTCATTTCATCACGCCAATGTGGATGATTCTGCGACGGTTGTAGCGACGGCTGGTGCCAGTTTCTGTCAGCACGCGCTATACGGCTTGATCCGAGGGATTCCCGTTCGCGACTTGAACCACCGGCCGAAAACTCCCTTGTTTTCAATAACTTGGTAAACTCCACACTTCTGTTGACTTCTACAGATGTGTGGAGTACGCTATCCTTTATGAACGCAAACGAATTCCGGCGCTGGCTCGCCAAGGAGGGATGCACCTTTGAAACCCACCGCGGTGGGAGCGGTCATCTGACTGTCCGTTTTAAGGACAAAGTTTCCCAGTTGCCAATGCATGGTGGCGGCAAGGAGCTTGGAACGCGTTGGTCGAGAAGATCAAGAAGGATTTGGGCCTGAAATAGAGGAGATAGTGTATGTGGTATGAACTCGCCTTCACGCCCGACGACAACGATACCTGGTTGGTTACGGCACCTCAGTTCGACGAAGTCGCGTCCTACGGCGCCACCGATGAAGAAGCTTGCCGCAATGGGCGCAATGCAATCGAGGAGGCCATCGCCGCCCGGATTGCGCACGGGGATGATATCCCTTTTCCGCTCAAGGAAACCAAGGGCAAGGGATGGTTCGTGGAGGTTCCGGCGCTCGTTTTCCTGAAGTCGGCCCTATACATGGCCCTGAGGGAAAAGGGCTGGAGCCGGGCGGATCTGATGCGCGAGTTGAAATGCCAGCGCGAACATGTCGATCGGTTGTTCCGGCTCGATCACAACTCGCGACTCGATTCGCTCGAGGAGGCATTCAAGGCGCTCGGCCACCCGCTGCGCTTCGACATGGAGTTCCACAAGGCCGCCTGACTTTCGCAACGAAAGGGGGCGGCCGCCGACCTCGCCATCGGACGCTCCGATACCACTATCGGTTTGTTCCGTTTCCGCTTCGCGCCAGGGTCTGCCAAACCTCCTCCATGCAAAGGAAAGGCATGGACATGGAGAAGCAAAAAATCCTGATCGTCGGCGGCAGCTCGGGCATGGGGCTGGCGCTCGCCAGGCGCTGCCTCGAGGAAGACGCGCACGTCGTCATCGCCGGGCGAGGCGAAGCGAAGCTGGGCGCGGCGCGGGAAGAGCTCGGCCAGCCGGGCACGCTCGAAACAGCTGTGGTCGATATCAGCCGCGAGGATGAGGTCGCCGCACTGTTTCAGCGCGTCGGCAGGGTCGACCATATCGTCAGCACGGCGGCCGACATCGACGGCGCCTACCGGCTGTTGCCCGAGATCGAGCTTTCAGCCGCGCAAAAGGTGGTGGAAAGCAAGTTCTACGGGCCGCTTTTACTCGCCAAGCACGGCGCGCTGAAGCTGCCGTCAGCCGGCTCGCTCACTTTCGTCTCGGGCATTGCCGCCCACCGGCCGGCGGCGCGCGGCTCGGTCGTCGCCGCCGTAAACGCCGCCTTGGAAGGGCTGGTGCGGGCTTTGGCCGTCGAACTGGCGCCGATCCGGGTCAACGCCGTCTCGCCTGGCTGGGTCGACACGCCGATCTGGGAGTTCGTCGCCGGCGACAAAAAGGACGACACGCTTGCGGCGATGGCGAAACGACTGCCGGTAGGTCGGGTCGGAAAGCCGGAGGACATCGCCGACGCAATCCGCTTCCTGATCGGCAACGGCTTTACGACGGGAGAGACGCTGCATGTCGAGGGCGGGCACCGCCTGGTGTGACCAAGGCGAAGCCCTCCCCTACGGCCGTGAGCAGTGCCTTAAGCGCCGGCGGCTGGACGCGCCGGCGGCGCCAGATCATCACCACGTCCGCCGAGCGGACCGGCCCAGGCCAGGCAAGCTCGGACACCTCGCCGCGATCGATCGCGGCGGCGACCGCCAGCCGCGGCACGAGGCCAAAGCCGGCGCCTGCCGCCACCAGCCCGGCGATGGCGTCGATGCTGCCGGCTTCGGCGGCGAGGTTGGGATTGCCGAGGCCGGCCTCGGCGAACGCCTTATCGACCATGGCGCGGTAGACGCAGCCGGTCTCGGTGGCAACGAACTGCTTCTCGGCCAGCGCCACCAGATCGACATCCGCCCGGTTGTCGCCGGGCGGCGCGATCAGCGCCAGCGGCTCGGCCGCCACGAGGCGTCTGGCAAAGCGCGGGTCCGGCTCACCGGCATTGGATTGCTCGAAGCAGAAAACGACGTCGATCTCACCGTCGCCCAGCCGGCGCAGCAACTCGCCGCTGCCGGCGATCCGGAGCTTGATGTCGATGCCGGGATGATCGGCGCGAAAACCAGCAAGCCATGGCGCCAGCCTTGCCGCGGCGATCGTCTCCAGCGCGCCGATCGACAGGCCGCCGCCCGCCTCGGCGCTGGTGGCATCAATGGCGGCGCGGGCCTCGTCGGCAAGCGCCAGCAAATCCTCGGCATAAGGTTTCAATGCCTCGCCGGCCGGCGTTAGGGTGAGCCCCTGTCGCGAGCGGGTGAAGAGGCTGGCGCCAAGCTCGGTTTCCAGCGCCTGGATCTGGTCGCTGACGCTCGACTGCGCGAGATTGACCTCCCGCGCTGCGCGCGTGACGTTGCGGGTACGCGCGACCGCCAGAAAGGTCTTCAGCAACCTGGGATGCATCGGCGCTCCAAGCTTACTGCAGCTGCGGCTTCTTCAGGAAGGAATTGCGGTCGGCGGATTTGATGCGCAGCCAGGTTTCGCGGCCGTCGCGCACGACGCGCAGCGGAATTTCAGCGCCGGCCGGGTTCTGCCAGAGTTTTCTGTAGAAATCGGCCAGACCATCGACTTCGCCGTCGCGCACATCGGAGATGATGTCGCCCTGGCGCAGGCCCGCCTGTGCGGCCGGGCCGCCTTCGGCGACGCTCATCACCACCACCATGCCATTCGACTCGGCCGAGAAGGCGCCGAGCCACGGACGCGGCGCCTTCGCCGCCTGGCCGCGCTTGATCAGATCGTCGAGGATCGGCGTCAGAAGATCGATGGGCACGACCATGTTGATGTCGGCCACCTCGCCGGCGCGGCTCATCTGCAGGCGCAGCGAGCCGACGCCCAGCAGCTTGCCGGCGCGGTCGAACAGCGCGGCGCCGCCCCAGGACGGATGCGCGGGCGCCGTGAAGATCGCCTCGTCGATCAGATACTCCCAATAGCCGGCGAATTCCTGCTTGGTCACGATGTGGGCATCGACCTGCTGGCCGATGCCGTCGGCGAGCGTCACGGCGTCGCCGATCTTGGCTTTCCTGGCATTGCCGAGCTGGACCGCCGGCAGGCCGAGCGGCGACAGCGCCTGCACGAGCCCGAAGCCGGTTTCCTGGTCGTAAGCCAGCGCATGCGCCGCCACCACACGGCCATCCTGGTCGGTCAGCCACACTTCCTCGGCCTCGGTGATGAGATAGCCGATGGTGAGCACCAGCCCATTGTCGCGGATCACCACGCCGCTGCCCTCGCGGCGCGTGCCCAGCGCATTGGCGGTGAAGGCGTCGTCCGGAACCGTGGCGCGCACGGCAACGACGGAGCGCGAAATTTTCTCGATGGTCATCGATCCATCCTGCATTGCGGGTCTCTGCCTATAAGTATGGCCAAAGGAGCGCCGTGCAAGGGCGGATTTCCCCTCGCCCAAGCTGGCATAAGCGCTAGTTCAACGAAGATTGAACTTTTTTCTTTGACGCGCGCGGAACCGCACCTAAGTCTATCGGCATCCGTGTCAGATGCCCGCCCTTCACGAAACGCAAGGCCTTCAACATGAACCAATACGTCCCGCCGAAAGTCTGGACCTGGAACAAGCCGAATGGCGGTGAGTTCGCCTCGATAAACCGGCCGATCGCCGGCCCCACGCATGACAAGAAACTGCCGGTCGGCAAGCACCCGCTGCAGCTCTACTCGCTGGCCACGCCCAATGGCCAGAAAGTGACGATCATGCTGGAGGAGCTTCTGGCGCTCGGCCACAACGGTGCGGAATACGATGCCTGGCTGATCAAGATCGGCGACGGCGACCAGTTCGGCTCGGGCTTTGTCGAGGTCAATCCGAATTCGAAGATCCCGGCGCTGATGGACCATAGCGAGCCGAAGCCGGTGCGCGTGTTCGAATCCGGCTCGATCCTGACCTATCTCGCCGAAAAGTTCGGCGCGTTCCTGCCGACCGAACGCGCGGCGCGCGCGGAAACCTTCTCATGGCTGTTCTGGCAGATGGGCTCGGCGCCTTATCTCGGCGGCGGCTTCGGCCATTTCTATGCCTATGCGCCCGAAAAGATCGAATATGCCATCGACCGCTTCGCCATGGAGACCAAGCGGCAGATGGATGTGCTCGACCGCCGGCTGGCGGAGAGCGAATATCTCGCGGGCCCCGATTACACGATCGCCGACATTGCGGTCTGGCCCTGGTATGGCGGGCTCGCCAAGGGCCGCAGCTACAGCAACGCCGCGGAGTTCCTGTCGGTGCATGAATACAAGAACGTGCAGCGCTGGGCCGACGCGATCGACGCTCGGCCGGCGGTGAGCCGCGGCCGCATGGTCAACCGCATGTCCGGCGATCCCGCCTTCCAGCTGCGCGAGCGCCACGACGCCAGCGACTTCGAAACCAAGACGCAGGATAAGCTGCAAGCGGCGGAGTGAACTGCTAATCTCCCCCCTCGTGGGGGAGATTGGCTGTCGCCAGCGCCCCGCTACCTCCCATATGTGTACGTCACGGTCGCCTGGCCGAGCGCAGAGCTCTTGGCGGCGACCGAGATCATCTCCGGCAAGGGGCTGGCCGGCATGCGCAATGTCTTTTCACCCAGCGCATAGAGCGTAAAGACATAGTGATGGTCGCCGCTGCCGGGCGGCGGGCACGGGCCGAAATAGCCGGCGCGGCCGACGCCGCCTTTGCCCTGCACGGAGCCCTTGGGCATGCGCTTGCCGCCCTGCGCGCCAGCGCCCTCGCGCAGGCCCTTGGCGCTCGCCGGGATGTTCCAGGCCAGCCAGTGCCAGAAGCCCTTGCCGCCATTGGCATCGGTGTCGAACATGGTCAGCGCGTAGCTTTTCGTTCCGGCCGGCGGATCCTTCCAGGCAAGCGCGATCGAGACGCTCTGCCCGCCGCAGCCGGGCTTGTCGCCGAGATATTTCGCATCCCATTTGCCGTTCGATACCGACGGGCTGGAGATCTCGAAGGCCGCCGCCTGACCGGCGAAGGCGACAAGGGCAAGCATGGTGAAGCCGAGGCGCAAGGTCATCTGATCCTCCCTGAATGACGCAGCGTAGCCGAAAAGCGGCCCGAAAAAGGCTAGCTAGCGCGGCCTCCTGCCGGGACAATGAAAAAGCCCCGCCGGTGGAGGCCATCGGGGCTTTCGTTCGGACCGTAGAGGTGGGACCCCACGGCCGGGTCGATCCAGGGGGTTGGATCGGTCGCGACACTAGCCGAGGAATCGGGCGCGCGGACAATCACGCCTGCGCACGACCAATCACGCCTGCGCGAGTGGACGGCCGGCTGCTGATCTCCTCTTGAGGATCAGCCCCGCAGCAGCTTTGCCAGTCTCGGCACGCCTTCGCTCACCGCGCGGTCGTCGGCAAGCGTGAATGACATGCGCAGCGTGTTGCGGCCGGTGCCGTCGGCGTAGAAGGCGTTGCCCGGCACGAAGGCGACGCGCGCCTCCTTGATCGAGCGCGCCAGCAGTTCGGTGGCATCCGTGCCTTCCGGCAGCGTCAGCCAAACGAACATGCCGCCGTCCGGACGGCTCCAGGAAATGCCGGCGGGCATGTCGGCTTCCAGCGCGGAAAGCAGCGCATCGCGGCGCTTTCGGTAGGCATCGATCAGTTTTTCCACCTGGGCGTCGAAGATGGTTTCGGCGACGCGGTGCATGACCATCTGGTTGATCGAGGGGCTGTGCAGGTCGGACGCCTGCTTCATCAGCACCAGCTTCTCCACCACATGGCGCGGCGCGCAGACCCAGCCGACGCGCATGCCCGGTGACAGGATCTTCGAGAACGACCCGCAATAGAGCGTGCGCGCATGATCGATGCCGCCGGAGCGGGCGCAATCGAGCGCAAGGATCGGCGGTTCGCCCTCGCCGTCATAGCGCAGCGCGCGGTAGGCGGCATCCTCGATGACGGCGATGTCAATCTCGCCGGCAAGGTCGAGCACCGCCTCGCGCTGCTTGGTATCCAGAGTATTGCCGGTTGGATTGGCGAAATCCGGCACCAGATAGGCGAACTTCACCTTGCCGCCATTGGCCGCCGCTGCAGCGCGATAAGCCTCGGGCGTCATGTTGCCGCCGGCGGTGTTCAGCCGGTCGTAGCGCGGTTCGTAAGCGTTGAAGGCCTGCAGCGCGCCGAGATAGGTCGGCCATGTCACCAGCGCAGTGTCGCCGGGGGACAAAAAGAGCTTGCCGAGATAGTCGAGCGCCTGCTGCGAGCCGGAGGTGATGAAGATGTTGCCCTCGTCGCATCGAACGCCAAGCTTGCCCATATAGGCGGCCAGCCATTTGCGCAGCGGCAGGAAACCCTCGCTGACCTGGTACTGCAGCGCGGCGCCCGCCTCCTTGCCGCCCAGCACGGCCTGGTAAGCATCGGCGATGGCTTCGGCCGGAAACAGCGACGGGTCGGGAATGCCGCCGGCGAAGGAGATGATGTCGGGCTGGTCGAGCAGCTTCAACAGCTCGCGGATTTCCGAAGCCTTCATGCGCGACGAACGCGAAGCCAGAAGATTCAACAGGGTCAAGGCGCACCTCCCGCGGAGCGTATTCTATTTAGGTCAACCTAGCTGACCTATTACCAGGCTTTTTCACCGAGTTGAATAGCCCAGGTTCGAAGCGCGCGCAGGCCAATAAGCACCATGCATTCACTGAAACGTGACCGCCAGGAAATATCAGCGACATCTAAATAAATCGCTGTTGGTGATACTTATGACGTGCCCCAACTGTGGGGTTACAACGATGGGAGGTACAGGCCATGAAAACGAAGATCGCATTTCTAAGCCTATTGGCCGCGTCGGTCATCGCCGGCACGGCATTCGCCGGCATCCTCGACGAGCCGAAGATGATGGCTCCCTTCTTCACCGACAAGACCATGAAGACGATGAAGTCGGATGCCGATATGAAGAAGGCTTGGGCCAAGATGTCGAAGAAGCACCAAGCGGCGATGATGAAGGAATGCCAGGACGCGGCCATGAGCAAGCCGCATGCCGAATTCTGCGCCAAGCTGAACGCGCTGGCGGGCCACGCCTGACCGAGTTTCGACGGCAGGATGGCGGACCTGGAGAGGACCGCCATCCGCCTCAAACTCAAGAACATTTAAGCGACCGCGAATAGAAACCCGTTGCCTCGAAGCGCAAGCGGATGCAACCTCATTGGCGCGGACCGTCAAGAAGAAGAACATCGGTCCGGAACGGGAGGGGCAATGACGCTCGAGATCATCGGGGCCGGCTTTGGCCGCACCGGCACGTGGTCGACTTTCGCCGCGCTGAACAGGCTCGGCTTTCCGAGCTACCATATGCAGGAAGTCATCATCAACAAGGCCAACAAAGGCCATCTCGACTTCTGGCGCAAGGTGGCGAACAGCCCGCCCGGTGCGCAGCAGGATTGGAGCCGGGTCTTCGCCAATTATCGGGCGACCGTCGACAATCCGGGCTGCTGCGTATGGCGCGAGCTGATGGCCGCCTATCCGGAAGCCAAGGTGCTTCTGACGCTGCATCCGCGCGACGCCGAGGCCTGGTACGACAGCACCATCGACACGATCTACTTCACCGAGAATGTATGGCAGTTCAGGGTGCTAGAGTGGCTGACGCCGTTCGGCCGCAAGTTCGGCGACATGTCGCGCAAGCTGGTCTGGGGCCGAACGCTGAAGGGCGTGATGAACGACCGCGACAAAGCGGTGGCGCGCTACAATTCCTATATCGACGAGGTGAAGGCGGCGGTGCCGCCTGAGAAGCTGCTTGTCTTCAAGGTCAGCGACGGCTGGGCGCCGCTCTGCGATTTCCTTGGAGTCGCGATGCCCAACGAACCCTTCCCTAATCTCAATGACCGCGCCAGCATCAAGAAGGTCATCAACGGGATGATCGTGGGATCTTACCTGATGCTTGCCGGCGTGGCGGTCCTGATCGCGCTGGCCATCGGCGCCCTGTGGTGGTGGCTGGCGTAGCGGCCACCCGGATCGGCCTGCCAGGGCCGCGGCGCTCCGGCTCCGGCGGCCGCGCGATTAGAACGGCAAACGGATCTCGTCAGGCTCGGTCCTGCCAGGCCAGCCGATGTCCTTCTGAATCTCCGTCGGCAGCTCGCTAAGCTCGCGCGCCGTGCGGCGGCGCTTGCTGGCCTGCGCGAAGGCGGCGCGGATTCGGTTGAGACTTTTGAACATGAAAAACCTCCTAAATCAGCGGCGGAAAACCGGTGCCGCCTCTTCCCGGCGTCGCTTTTGCGATGCGTCTGTAACCGGTGGATTGCGCGCGAACGGTGAAATGCTTCACGAAGCCGGAACGGCTTGAAACATATGCATGCAAACTAATTGGGGGTCGGCCATGTGGCGCTGCGCAGGACGCGAGCCTGCATGGCCTGCAATGTCAAATGCTTACGCCTGTTGCCTTGCGCGTTGATTCACGTCCCCTGAGAGGGCCGCGCCTTACTCTGGCGCCTGCGAATCCGAATTGCTTGGCCTTGCGGTCTGCTCGGAAAGCCGGCCTTTGCGGACGAGCGTCGGCCTTGCGTATTCTTTCTTCATGGCTAAGTCCCCAACCTGCACGGAAACGTGCGGCACCGGCCCACAGGCTGTCAAGCGGAAGGCGACATCTCACTCGGCTGACCGGCCGGCCGGCCGATGGTGCAATCCGTCGAAAAGGAAGCCTCAGTCGTCGCCGCGCGGAGGCCAATGCGGCAAAGGATAGAACCTGTTTCACGCTTGCCTTCTCTCCTTGTGGAAGAAGGCAAGTTCAACGCCGCCATATACCGTTTTCGCGGAAGTTTCAGCGGGCGGCAAATGTGCCATGGTGAAGTCTGCGGTATGAGGCCGCCGTGGTCGACGCGGACGCCCAAGCACATCCCCAACAATGCGCCCCCAACGGCCGCGTCGACCATGACCGGAAACGCCAATGGCGACCGCGCCTTGGGTCGCCTTTTTTCGACCGGCCTCGCTTTCATTCAGCCGTGGGAGCCGGCGTATTCGGCGACCAGCGGCTCATATTCCTCGAAGGCGGGCAACGTCGCGTAGCTGTGCACGGCCGATGTCGCCGCCCAGGGCAATTTCTCACTGGTCCAGGTTTCGATGAAGGGCGCGAACCAGGCATGGTCGTCGAGCATGGTCGGGCGCAGGTTGACGAACCAGTCGATCCCTTCCGGCCGCGTGAACATCCAGGTCATGCAGTAGCCGCAGAAATAATGTCTCGAGGCGCCATGCAGGCCGCCGACCACCGGCTCGCCCTTCGTCACCCCGAAACCTTCCGAGGGGATCGCCGCGCTCAGCGAATAGGCGCTGGACGACATCGACTGGCAACCCGTGCAATGGCAGGCCATGGTGAGCAGCGGCTTTGCCGAGATTTTCAGGCGCACGCGGCCGCAGCGGCAGCCTCCTTCGGCGGGAAGAGTGAGGGTGGGCAAGATGGGCTCCTGGGGTTGGGGTTCTCCCTTCTCCCCTTGTGGGGTGAGAAGCGGTCCGCGCAGCGGACCAAAAGCCAATTGCTTGGCTTTTCGAGCTTCGAACGCCCTGAGCCTGCGAAGGGCGGGGCGGTGGATCGGCGCGTAGCGCCGAGACGGATGAGGGGTGTTCCAGCGGAGTGAGACGCTGGCATTCCCTGGAACACCCCTCATCCGGCCGCTTCGCGGCCACAAGGGGAGAAGGGGAAGGCGCGCTCAGCCTTCGATCAACTCCTCCGTCGTTGCCATCCGCACGCCCTGCCCCGCGAAAGCCTTGTTGTGGCGGGCAATGATGTCGGATGCCTTCTCCTCCAGTGAATCCAGCGTCGAGTGCGCGTCGGAGACCACGGTGACGCCGAGACCTTCGGCAAAGGCGCCCTTCACGGTGGCGGCGACGCAGAAATCGGTCTGGGCGCCGAGGAGCACGACGTCCTTCGCGCCGTGTCCCGCCACCCATTCAACGAGTTCGGGATTCGAGAAGGCGTTGCCGACGGTCTTGCCGAAGGTCGGTTCGTCGGCGGCCTGACCGAGCAGCGGCCATACCGGCCAACCGGAAGCGCCCGGCGCCAGCGGATCGCCTTCCGGTCCGTCATGGCGGATGAACGCCACCTTGCGGCCGGAACGCCGTGCCCAGTCGATCAGCCGACGGGCACGCTCGGCGATCGTGTCGGCGTCATGGATCGGCGGATCGAACCGACCGTCGAACATGCCGGTCTGCAGGTCGATGACGATCAGCGGCGCGGCGGCGGAGGGGGCTGTGTCTGGCATGGCGCGAAGATAGCGTGGGTGGGGGATGGGTCAAGGCAGCGCCAGCCTTCCCTTCTCCCCCTTGTGGGAGAAGGTGGATCGGCGCGATAGCGCCGAGACGGATGAGGGGTGTTCCAGCGGAGTGAGACGCCGGTTTCCCTGGAGCACCTCTCATCCGTCGCCTCGGCGACACCCTCTCCCGCAAGGGAGAGAAGGGGAGCCCTCACGACATCAGCGGCATCGGCCCCTTCAGCGCCTCCGCCAGCGCGTTGCGGAACACCGCGATCGGACGCACCAGCCTTCCCGCCGGCGGGCGGTGCAGCAGCCAGCAGCGCACCTGCGGCTTGAAGCCGGGGCAGTCGACCACCTCGACCGCGTCGCGCCATTGGCTGCCCGACAGCGCGCCCGGCGTGACGACGCCGATGCCGTGGCCGCGCGCCACCAGCGACATTCTCAGATCCGCGCCCTGCGCCTCCACGCCGACATGGAAGGGCAGCCTTGCCGCCTCTAAGCGATGGCGGATGAAGGCGCGGAAGCCGCAGCCGGTTTCGTTCAGCACCCAGGGGTAGCGCGCGAGATCGTTGAGCTCGGCCGGCTTCGGCACGCCGAGGTTTGGCGCGGCCACCAGCAGCACCGCCTGCACGCCGAGATCGTCGCCGACGAGCTCCGGCGGCGGCTCCACACCCTCGGCGAGGCAGACCGCGACGGCATCGATCTCGCTGTGCAGCACCTGCTCCACCAGGCGCGGCGACAGGCTGGAGGTGATCTTCAGTGTCAGTTGCGGGAAGGCCGCGCGAAGACTGTCGAGCGGCTCCGATAGCGCGCTGGTCGAGAGGTAAGGCATGATGCCGAGACGGAACTCGCCCCTCACCTCGCCGGCCGGCGAGACGCCCGCCTTCAGATCCTCCAGCGAGCGCAGCACCCGGCGGCCATGCTCATAGGCCTCGCGGCCCGAGGCGGTGGGTTTGAGCGGCTTCGACTGGCGGTCGAGCAAAGGCGTCGCCAGCCGCTCCTCGAGATTCTGCACCCGCCGCGTCACGCCGGGCTGGGTGAGGTTGAGCCTGGCCGAGGCGCCGACGATGGAGCCGGTTTCGACGACGGCGACAAAAGCCTCGAGGTCATGGATGTTCATGCGCAACTCGCATAATGATTATCAGATCATTTCAATTGTAGCATTATGATCAGTGCGAATAAAGTCCTCGCGAAATATACAAACAGCGAGGCTACCCATGAACGGAACAGAGAACGCCCGGATCGCGACGGCCGAGTTCGCCGATCCGTCGCCGCATGCCGGCGGCACGATCACCCGATCCCAGACGCTGCTGTTCGCCGCTTCGGTCGGCATCATCGTCACCAATCTGTTCGCGCCGCAGACGCTGGTCGGGCTGATCGGCCCGTCGCTGGGCGCCGAGGTATCGGAAAGCGGCTTGGTCTCGATGGCTACGCTGCTCGGCTATGCGGCCGGGCTATTCTTCATGGTGCCGCTGTCCGATCTCCTCGAGAACCGCGTGCTGGTGCTGCGCATGCTGTGCATGGCCGCGCTCGCGGCGGCGGTCGCGTCATTCGCGCCGTCGGCCGCCTCGCTGCTTGCCGTGCTGTTCGTGCTTGGCGCGGCCTGTTCCTGCATCCAGGTGCTGGTGCCGGTCGCGGCCTCGATGGCGCCGCCGGGACAGGACGGGCGCGTCATCGGCGACGTGATGAGCGGGCTGATGATCGGCATCCTGCTCTCGCGTCCGATCGCCAGCCTTATCGCCGACGCCTTCGGCTGGCGCGCCTTCTACGGCATCAGCGCCGCGGCACTGGCGCTGCTTGCCATCCTGCTCGGCTTGACATTGCCGAGGCGGAAGCCGCCGCTGGCGCATACGAGCTATGCGGGGCTCATCGCCTCGCTGGTCGGGCTTCTAGCCCAAGAGCCGGTGCTGCGCCGCCGCGCCTTCACGGCAAGCCTGGTGATGGCGGCCTTCAGCGTGTTCTGGACGGCGGTGGCGCTGCGCCTCTCCGCTCCGCCATTCGATCTCGGCCAGAAAGGTATCGCGCTGTTCGCATTTGTCGGCGCCGGCGGCGCGGCGGCGACGCCGATCTTCGGCCGCGCCGGCGACCGCGGCTTTACGCGCACCGCCACGATCCTCTGCCATCTCGTGCTGATTGCGGCGCTCGGCCTCGCCGCATGGACCGGGGCGGCCAAAGCCGGGGCATGGCTGCCGCTCATCCTCATGGGCGTCAGCGCCGTGCTGCTCGATATCGGCGTCACCGGCGACCAGACGCTGGGCCGCCGCGCCGTCAACCTGCTGCAGCCAAAGGCACGGGGCCGCATCAACGGGCTGTTCGTCGGCATCTTCTTCATCGGCGGCGCAATCGGCTCGCTGCTTGCCGGCATCGCCTGGACCTGGGGCGGCTGGAACGCGGTGTGCGCGGTTGGAGCGCTGTTCGGGGTGGTGGCGCTGGTGGTGGATTGGACCGAGTAGCTCGATCTTCTCCTCCACGCTTGTGCGAGAGGAAGCTATCCAATCCCACCCGTCACCCTATACGCCCCGCTGACGCGCCCATCCGGCGACCTCACAATGGCCGTGACGATGGAGCCATAGGCGCCGCGCCAGACGCTATGGAAGCCTTGATGGGTCGTGGCCGGCACGATCACGCGACCGGTGAATCGGTTACCGCTGCCTTGCATGAAAACCGGCTCGCCGTTGACGTGGACTTTGACCACCGCCGCGTCGCCGGTCTCCAGCGCGATCGCGATCTCATCGGTGTCGCCGGAGCGCGTCGTCTCGGCTGTGAGCGCCAGCGTGAGCGGGGCATCGCCAACACGACTTGCCGCGCCCCTCCCCTCGAACACATCGCCGGCCAGCGCCGGCGTGCGCGGCGGAACGGTGCGGCGCTTCGTGGCGCGCTCGTAGTCGCCGGCGATCCTCAACAACGCAACGTCGTCATAAGCCTTGCCGGCGAAGGTGAGGCCGACGGGCATGCCGATATCGGCCATGGCGCCCATCGGCACCGTCACGGTCGGGATGCCGAGATGGCGCCAGACGAGATTGCCGTTGGCGACCCAGGTGCCGTTGCGCCAGGCGAGCCGGGCGGAAGCCTCGTCGACGTCGGCATCGGCCGGACCGACATCGGCGACCGCCGGCAGCACCACGGCGTCGAGGCGGTTGGCATCGAGCCAGTCCTCGAAGTCGGCTCGGCGCGTTGCCTCCAGGCCCTTCAGGCCTGCCTCGATGGCGGGAATGTCCGCAAGCGAGGCCACCCCGCGCTTCGCTCGCTCGACATACTGCGCCAGATCGAAATCGGCATCGCCATAGCGATCGCGCAACGTGCCCGGCGGTTGCGGGAAGATCTTTGCGCCGTCGACCGAGGCGAGATCGGGGATCGCCGGATCGGCATTGGCGCGCAGGAAATCGTCCCAGGACCAGATGGACAGGTCCCAGATCTCGTATTCGGCGAATTCCGGCGGCACCAGGCCGCGGTCGACCATCGACAGCGCGCCCGCACGGTTGCGTTCGTAATTGGAGACGACAGGGAAATCGACCTCGACCACCTCGGCGCCGAGTGCTTCAAGGTCGCGCGCCGCCTGCCGCCAGAGATCAAGCACCGAGGCGCGCGTCTCGATCGGGCGCTCCGCGCCATCATCTTTGCCGATATACATTCTCGGCACGCCGAGGCGCTTTCCCTTGAGCGCGCCCTGCACGGCAAGCGCTGTGTAGCTCGCCGGCCGCAGCGCCGAGGCTTTCGGGATTTGCACCCAGGGCTGCACGCGCCAGAAATCGCTGCGCGCCTCGGCATCGTCGGCAACGATGACGTCGAGCAGCTCCAGCATGTCGGGAATGGTGCGCGTATGCGGCACCACCACATCCATGGTTGGCACCAAGGGCCAGTTGCCGCGCACCGAGACCACGCCGCGCGAGGGCGTGTAGGCGACCAGCGCGTTGTTGGAAGCCGGCGCCCGGCCGGACGACCAGGTTTCTTCGCCAAGGCCGAACGCGGCGAAGCTGGCGGCGGTCGCCGTGCCCGAGCCGTTCGACGAGCCGGAAGCGAAGGCGGCGGTGAGGAAATCCTTGTTATACGGACTTTCGGCACGGCCGTAGACGCCGCGCTGCATGCCGCCATTGGCCATCGGCGGCATGTTGGTGAGGCCGATCAGCACCGCGCCGGCGGCGCGCAGCCGGGCGATGGTGAATGCGTCTTCCGTAGCGACGAGATGCTCGAAGGCCGGCGAGCCGGCGGCCACCGTCAGCCCCTTCGCCTTGTAGCTGTCCTTGGCGGTGTAGGGGACGCCGTCGAGCGGCCCGAGCGTCTTGCCCTCGCGGCGGCGCCGGTCGGACGCTTCGGCCTCCTCGAACATCTTCGGGTTGAGGATCGGCACGGCGTTGAGCGCGATGCCGTGGCGATCGTAGTGGGCGATGCGCCTGAGATACGCAGAGACAAGCTCGACGCTGGTGACTGTGCCATCTTCCAGCGCGCGGCGCAGGTCGGCGATCGAGGCTTCGACGAGGTGGAGCATAGTAGGAGCGAATATCCCTGCAGAGGCTGCGTTCCGTCACACTTCTGCCCTGCCGGGCATCTACCTCGCAAGGGGAGATCGATGTCGCCATCGCTTTCGCCAATCGCTGACGCTGCAGAGAGGCGCCGTCGCAGGAAACTGCCAATCTTCCTGCTTGCGGGGGAGATGGCCGGCAGGCCAGAGGGGGCTGTCCAGCCCGCCTGTCAGGTAATCCAAGGGCGCCATTCATTTTTCCGGACGAATGCCCGCCTCTCGCCCTCGTGCTCTACGCTCAACCCACCAATCATTCTGCCAATCCTCATAGCCGAGAAGCGAGCCCTCCATCC
This sequence comes from Mesorhizobium sp. B2-7-2, assembly GCF_006440775.1. Lineage (GTDB taxonomy): Bacteria > Pseudomonadota > Alphaproteobacteria > Rhizobiales > Rhizobiaceae > Mesorhizobium. The sequence goes on from NZ_VFTZ01000017.1 coordinate 69,311, forward strand.
GTTCGAGGGCTTCGTTCCAGCCGGTCTTGGCGGAGACTTTCGATGCCAGCACATATGCGTCTATTCGCCATTCCTCGCCGGGGAGTGCGAAGAAGGCGCGCCGCCATCTTTCGAACTTTGGGAAGCGAGCGCGCTGGGCGTTGGTGAAGGGCGTGTCCATTATGCGGCGCACCAACCGACCCGAGCGGACGAATGGGTCAAAGCGGGCCAGCGTTTCCGTCAGCCACTCCACCGGATAGGTGTCTTGGAACACAGCAAGAGGCTTGCGACCTTCCAGCATCAGCGGCAGCTCGAAATTCGTGTGAACGAGATACGGTGTCTCGCGGATCGGATGCCAGGGCTCGATGCGATTGAGCCTCGGGTCAAGCTCGCGAGGTGGGATGCAGATCGCGCCCAGCCTTTGAATATCTCCCGGGTCCAATTCCCATGAACCTGATAGCTGTGTGCTGCTGCAACCCAGAATCGCGCCAAGCTCTTTCAGGTCCAAGACGCAGATCCGAGCCTCAGCGACAGCCGAACCGGTCGCAGGATCGATCTCCTGCAGGACAAAATAAGTGGATTCGGCAGTGTTGCTCATGCGGCGACGATGGCTGCTCGGACTGTCCTTGTACAGGTCTTCTTCGGACAGGCTGGCGGGACAGCGCCCCTCTGCCCTGTCCGTCCTTCGCTACGGCGAAGGGGTGAACCGGGTATCTCCCCCGCAAGCGGGAAGATCGATGTCGCAGCCGCTTTCGCCAATCGCCGCCCCTAAACCCCCAGCACGCCCTTAACCCGCTCGCGCGTGTAGGGTAGATCGTAAATCCGCATCCCCGTGGCATTCCGGAACGCATTGGCGATGGCGCCTGCGGTTGGGCCCTGGGCGGCTTCGGCGACACCGAGATAGGGCGTGCCTGGATTGTCGACGACCTGCACCTCGATGCTGTCGGGCACCGCGCTGAAGCGCAGGATCGGATAGGTCGACCAGTCCGGACTCAAGATGCGCGTGCGGTCGAAATGCACCGCCTCGTAAAGCGTCCAGCTCATCGATTGCAATATGCCGCCCTCGGTCTGGTTGACGATCGAATCCGGGGCGACGGCCTCGCCGCAATCGACCGCCGCGACAGCGCGCGACACCTTGATCGCGCCGCTGTCGCTGTCGACATCGGCTTCGAGCGCGACGGCCAGATACGCGGCGTGGTTCTTGTACTTGGCGAAGGCGAAGCCCCTGCCCTGGCCCGCCGGCAAAGCATCCTTCGACCAGCCGAACTTTTCGGCCGCGACCTCGATCACCTTCCTGGCGCGGGGGTCTTTCAGATGGCGAAGGCGGTATTCGACCGGATCGGCGTTCGCCGCCAGCGCCAGTTCGTCCATGAAGCTTTCGATGGAGAACACGTTGCAATAGGCCCCTAAGCCGCGCAGCGAGGAAACGCGCACCGGCATGTCGGCGATGAAATGCCAGTTCACGCGCTGGTTGGGCACGTCGTAGAGCGGGATCGCGTTGCGGTCGCCATTGCCGAGCGGCGATATCTGCAGCTTCGCGGGATCCGGTGGGAAATGCCGGTCCATCAGGCGGCCGGCGATCAGCGATCCGGCCGAGCCCGGCCGTGTGCCGTGACTGTTGCTCCACAGGTCGTAGTGCCAACTGACGATGTTGCCGTTCTGGTCGAGTGTGGCGCTCGCTCTGGTCAGCATCGCCGGTCCGTATGGCTCCCACAGATGCTCCTGGTCGCGCATCCACTGCACGCGCACCGGCTTGCCCGGCACTTTCTGCGCAATCAGCGCGGCGTCGGCCGCCGCATCGTCGGCGCCGTTGTGGCCGTAGCAGCCGGAACCTTCGGTATGAATGCAGCGCACCTTTTCCTCCGGCACGCCGAGCATCTGAGCAATCGCCTTGCGGTCGGGATAGACGCCCTGCGTGTGCGTCCACACCGTCGTCAGGCCATTGTCGACCATGGCCACCGCGCTCGACGGGCCGATCGAACCGTGCATCTGGTAGGCGCGAGTGAACTGCGCCTCGAGCGTCCGGGCGCCCGGCACGCTATCGGCGCCGACCGAGGTCACGGCGCCGACCTCCGATACGGATTTTTCGAGGAAGGCCGGCAGGTCGTACTGGTCGGGAAGCGCCGGCTGCTCCTGCCACTTGGCGACGCCGGCCATGGCGCGCATGGCCCTCACCGCCTGGAATTCCTGCTCGGCGACCACGGCCAGGAAATCGCCTTCGCGCACCACCGCGATGACGCCGGGCATCGCCTTGACGGCGGCATCGGCGAAGTCGGTGAGCCTGGCGTTGTAGCTCGGCGGACGCACGACGCGGGCATGCACCATGCCGGGCGGCCGCATGTCCTGCACATAGGCTTCCCCGCCGGTGACCTTGGCCGGGATGTCCACCCGCGCAAAGGGCTTGCCGATGGCGTGGTAAGCGGCGGGCGGCTTGAGCTTGGTGTCGGCCGCCGCATCGACATGCAGGAAGTCGGCCGAGACCAGTTCGCCATAGCTGGCCTTGGCGCTGTTCGGGCCGACGATCGCGCCCGCCTGCGCCTTGAGCGCCTCGACCGGCGCGCCGAGCTTCTCGCTGGCCTTGGCGATCAGGATCTGGCGCACCTGCGCCGAGGCGTAGCGGATGGCGGTGCCTGAGTTCTGGATCGTCTGGCTGCCCGCTGTGTAGCCTTCGTTCGGCGTCAGCGCGGTGTCGGCGGTGACCAGCTTGATCGCGGCCGGCTCGACCTCCAGTTCCTCGGCCGCGATCTGGCGCAGCGACGTCTTGGTGCCCTGGCCAAGCTCGGCCTTGCCGGTGAAGACGGTGATCGAACCGTCGGCGTCGATGCGGATCCACGCGTCGAGCGAGGGCATATCGGCCAGGCTGCCGGGTCGTTTCGGCTTAGCCGCCTGGCCGCCGGGCGCGGTCGGCACCTCGCCCTCCTGCGCCTCAGCGGGGATCGCGAAGGAGACGACCAGCGCGCCGGCTCCAGCCAGGAAGCCGCGGCGAGTGACATCGGGAAGCGGGTTCGGTGCGTTCATCATCCCCTCCCCGTGGCGGCGGACGGCGCCATGTTGCCGGCGGACTTGCCCTGCATCAGGTCGCGGGCGCGAGCCACGGCCCGAAGGATGCGCATATGCGTGCCGCAGCGACAGAGGTTGGGCTCCAGCGCCTGCCTGATGTCGGCGTCGGCGGCATCGGGCTTTGCCTCGAGCAGCGCCTGCGCCCGCATCATCATGCCGGCAATGCAATAGCCGCATTGCGCCGCCTGTTGTTCGATGAAAGCTTTTTGCATCGGGCCGGGATCGTCGATGGTGCCAAGGCCCTCGACTGTCTTGATCTCGCGCCCCTCGACCAGCATGGCCGGCGTCAGGCAGGAAAAGACCGCCTTGCCGTCGACCATCACCGTGCAGGCGCCGCACTGGCCGAGGCCGCAGCCGAACTTGGCGCCGTTGAGCTTCAGATCGTTGCGCAGCACATAGAGCAGCGGCGTTGCCGGATCGACGTCGACGTCATATGACGTGCCGTTGACGTTGAGCTTAACCATCAGTCCTTGGCTCCCACATTGTCCGGGCTGCGCTCGATGCCGTCCGAAGGCTGGACGCTGACCCGGTATTTGCCGCTCCTGGTGTCGGCGGTCTTCGCCTTCGCGTCCGCCCATGCCGGCTTCTGTGCATATGCTTCACGCAGATAGCCGAGCAGGTCCGCCACCTGATCGTCGGTCAGCGTCGCGGCGAAGCCGGGCATGATCGGGCTCTCCCGGCCGCTCGCCGCCGGCAGGCCAAAGAGCACGACGTTGATTGCATTTTGCGGATCGCGCGTGGCGATCGTGCTGGAGAGATGAAAATCGATGCCGCCGAAAGGCTGCGGCCGGCTGCCGTCATGGCAGGTGGCGCAGGCCGCCTGGAAGATCGCGCCGCCGCGGCTTGTCGGACTGCCGGTGGTGGCGCTGGCCGGTATCGGCGTGCCGCCCTGGTCGATCGAGAGCTTCTTGCGGATGTCCTCGGCTGCCGCCGCGCGCTCCGGCGTCGGCTCGCCCATACGCGAGCTCAGGTAAGTGGCGATGGCGCTGATATCGGAATCGGACAGACGGCCGAGATTGCCGGTGACTTCGGCCATCGGTCCGTTGGCCACGCCGTGATCGGCATGCCAGCCCTGGCGCAGATAGTCAAAGAGGCTGTCATGCGTCCACGGGATCGGGGCTGAGGACGATGCATCGAGCGCGAAGGCGTCCCAGCCCTCCGCTTCGCCGCCTGCCAGATGCGCGCCTTTCCGCTCGGCACCCAGGGCATTGCGCGGCGTATGGCAGGCGCCGCAATGGCCAAGCCCTTCGACGAGATAGGCACCGCGGTTCCATTCGGCGCTCTGCGCGGCATCCTCGCGATAGGCGCCCTTGTCGAAGAAGAGCAGCTTCCAGCCCGCCAGCACGAAACGCAGGTTGAGCGGGAATGGCAGCTCATTGGCGGGAGGCCGGCTCTCCACGGCATGTCGCGTCATCAGATAGGCGTAGAGCGCCTTGTTGTCCTCGTCGGAGACCAGAGTGAAATGGTCGAACGGGAAGGCAGGATAAAGGTGATCGCCGTCGCGCTCGACGCCTTCCCGCATCGCCCTGCTGAACGCAGCTTCCGACCAGCGGCCGATACCGGTCTTGGGGTCCGGCGTGATGTTGGTGGAATAGATGGTGCCGAATGGCGTCGGCACCGCTAGCCCGCCGGCAAAGGACTTTCCGCCGGGCTTGGTATGGCAGGCCGTGCAGTTGCCGACCGAAGCGAGCACCGCCCCCTTCTCGATCAGCAACTTGTCGAAGGCGGCGCGCTGCGGCGGTTCAATCGGGTCGATCGCCGGCTTCCAGGCATAGGCGGCAAAGCCCGCCAGGCAGACGACAACAAGAATGAGAACGCTGATCCAGAAGCGTTTCAAGGAAGGGCTCCTTGCGCAGAGCGCAGCAGCAGCCCGGGACATCCAGCGGCTACGCGCCATCGGATGAACTAGGCAGGAGCTGCGCGCCGTCAATTGGCGAAGGCGCGGAAGCCGCTGATCTTTTCCCCAGAGAGATTGTCTGTCACGCGGGCCTTCGCCAATCGCCTCAGCTATTCCGGCGCCCCGGCACTCACCCTAGTTCCACCCAGACCGGCGCGTGGTCGCTTGGATTGTCCCCTCCCCGTACTTCGCGGTCGATGCCCGCCCCTTTCAGTTTTCGAGCGAGCTTCTTCGACAACAGAATGTGGTCGAGCCTCAGGCCGGCGTCGCGCGGCCAGCGGTTCCGGCGATAGTCCCAGAAAGTGTAGAGCCTCTCCTCCTTGGGAAAAACCTTTCGCAACGCGTCTGTCCAGCCCTGCGCGATGAGCGCGGCGAAGGCGGCGCGGCTTTCGGGTTGCACCAGCGCGTTGTCATCATAGGAGCGGGTCTCATAGATGTCGCGCGGTTCGGGCACGATGTTGAAGTCGCCGGCGAGCACCACCGGCAGGCCGGTGTCGAGGAGCTCACCCGCATGCGCGGCGAAGCGCTCGTGCCAGGCGAGCTTGTAGTCGAATTTCGGGCCAGGCCGCGGATTGCCGTTCGGCGCATAGAGGCAGGCGATGACGACGCCGTCGACCGCTGCCTCGATGTAGCGCGCCTGGCGGTCGGCATGGTCGCCGGGCAGGGCATCGCGCGTCAGCACAGGCTCGGCGCCACGCGCGAGGATCGCGACGCCGTTCCAGGTCGGCTCGCCCTTCCACACCGCGCCATAGCCGGCCTTGGCGAGCCGGGTCAGCGGAAACTGCGTGCCGCGCGCCTTCAACTCCTGCAGGCAGACGACGTCGGGCTTTGCCTTGGCGAGCCAAGCCAGCAGGTTGTCCAGACGGCTGTTGATGTTGTTGATGTTGAAGGTGGCGAGTTTCATTTACCGAAAGCGCCCCTCGCTTCGTCATCTTCGGGCTTGACCCGAGGATCCATTCCGTGACCGTCGCCGCGGAACGCGACGGGGCAGAATTCTGAACCGTTGCAACGCCTTAGCGTCACGGCATGGATTCCAGGGTCTGCGCGCGTCGCTCCGCTCCTTGCTTCGCCCTAGAATGACGACGCCGATGGCTGCGCCAGCCTGGCTTTTATAGTCTCTGCCACCGTATTCAGATGATCGCCCGCCGTAAAACCCGAGATCGCCTTGCGCGGTTTCAAATCATGGTCGCCGTCCTCCAGCCAGATCACCTCAATGGCAGGAGAAAGGCCGTAGGTCGCAACTTCTTCCTTGGTGCCGAACTCGTCGCGCGTGCCCTGGAAGATCAGCGTCGGCGTCTTCAGGTCGGCGAGGTGCTTTGTCCGCAACTGCTCAGGCTTGCCCGGCGGATGGAAGGGATAGCCGAGACAGACCAGGCCGGCGATTTCGCCCCTGGCGAACATCTCGTCGGCGACCATGGAGGCGACGCGGCCGCCCATCGACTTGCCGCCTATGATCAGCTTTCCGGTCACGCCCTTGGCGCGCAGATCGGCGATTGCCCTCACATATTCCGGGTTCACCGTTTCGGCGCGCGGCGGCGGCTTGCGATGGCCGTAGCGGCGAGCGGCCATATAGTGGAACTCGAAGCGTGCGACCTGAAAGCCGGCGGCCGCGAGCGCCCTGGCGGTGGCGGTCATGGAAGGCGAATCCATCGGCGCGCCGGCGCCGTGGGCGAGCAGGATGGTGACGGGGGCGGTGTCGAAGCCGTCGAAGAGGAAGTGGGTCATGGGTGCGCCAACCTCACCTTCTCCCCTTGCTGTGGGAGAAGGTGGCCGAGCGAAGCTCGGACGGATGAGGGGTGCTCCAGCTTGGCGGCCACGCCTATCAATATCGTTACCTGCGACAAGGTCACCAGCGCCTCATTCCTTCCAGCACCCCTCATCCGTCTCGGCGCTGCGCGCCGATCCACCTTCTCCCACAAGGGGAGAAGGAAGAGGCGCTCACCCCGCCGTCCGCGCCATATGCAGATCCACGAACTGTATGCCCTTCTGCGCAGTCCGCGCCCATTCGGACACCGCATCCAGCTCCAGATATCGCACCCACAGCCGGCGAGCCTCGGCCAGATTGCCCGCATCGAACTCCAGGCGCGCGAGGTTGAACACCGGATCGGCATAGGTCTTGTCGAGCGCAACAGCCTTCTGGAGGTGCCTTCGCGCCGATGCCATCTTGTCCTCGTCGCTCATCAGGCCGGCGAGGTTGAACCAGGCCTCGACGAAGCCGGGGTCGAGCTTTATCGCGCGGGCATAATCATGCGCGGCTTCGGCAACCCGGCCGGCGCCGCGCAGGCAATTGGCGCGGTTGAAGGCGGCAATCGCATCCTTGGGATCGATCGCCAGGCAACGCTGGTAGAGCGCGGCCGCGTCGTCGTGGCGCCCCTCCTCTTCCGCCATCTCGGCCTCGGCGAACAACTCCTCCAGCGTGTCATCCTCGGGTGAACCGAGGTCGAACAAAAGCTGGCCGTCGAGCTCGCTCCTGCCTTCGTCGAGATAGATCGCATCCGGGCGGCCATGCTGCGAGCCGAGATTGAGCGACTTGGCGGTGAGCGAGGCGACCGGGCCGGAGCGATGCACGGAGCGCGCGATCGCGCCCCAAGTGGCGCCGCTGGCGATCAGCCCGGCATATTTGCGGGCAAGGATCAGGTCTCGGAAGGAATAGGGTTCGCCGTCATGCTCCAAGGCATCGAACAGCGACAGAAGGTCGAGTTCGTCGCCGGCGAGTCGCGACTGGTCGATCAGCGACTGCCTGGAGAGCGACGCGGCGCCGGGCGCCTTCATCAGCCCAAGCAGGCGCACGAAACCGCTCTCGCTGATCAGCGCGCGGCCGGCTTCGCGCTCGACCTTCACGCGGCGCTCGATCTCGGCATCGCCGGATTTCGCCGCCTTGGCGAGAAGCGTGCGACCAAACACGACATGAGTGGTGCGGCGGGTGACGCCGCGCCTTAGCTCCGCATGGCGGCGCTCGACCTCGCGGGCAGCGAGGCGCAGCGGAAAGGCGGCCAGCGCGCCGATGACACCGAAGACGGCGCCGGGAACGATCACTGGCCCTGCATTTCCCGTCACTTCTTGCTCTTGCCGACAGCTTTCAAGAGGTTCGCCTTCAGCGGATTTTCAGGCGCGCCGCCGGCAGCCGCCTTCTTGGCGGGCTTGGCCGACGCTTCCTCGGCCTTGCTCTTCGACCTGGCCGGGGGTTTCGCCTGCTGCGAGAGGCTCGCCTTCAGCGCATCCATCAGGTTGATGACGTTGCCACGCTCGGGCGCGGCCGCGATGATCGGCTTATGGCCCTTCAGCTTCTCGCGGATCATCGCCATCAGCGCCACCTCGTAGCGATCCTCATAATTCTTCGGATCGAAATGGGTTTGCTTCTGCTTGATCAGCGCCTCGGCCAGCTGCAGCATTTCGGGATCCGGTTTGGCATCCGGGATGTTTCCGAAATATTCAGCTGTGCCGCGCACTTCGTTGGGATTCCTCAAGGTGCAGACGAACATGCCGTTCTCGCGCGCGCCGATCGTCACCACGCGTTCGCGGCTGGAGAGCACCAGGCGCGCGATCGCGAGCTTGCCAGACTTGCGCATCGCTTCCCGCAACACTGCGAAGGTCTCCTCCGCCATGGCGCCGTCGGGCGCGAGGTAATAGGGCGAGTCCTGGTAGATGACGTCGACCTCGCCCTCGTCGACGAAGGCCTCGATGTTCATCGTGTGGTTGGATTCGATCCTGACCGCATCGAGATCGGCGTCATCGATGATGATGTACTGCTTGTCCTCATATTCGTAGCCGCGCACCAGGTCCGAGCGCTCGACAAGGCCGAGCTCGGGATCGACCGGCTTCATGTTGATGCGGTTGTGGGTCTTCTTGTGCAGCTGATTGAACGAAATGCGCTCGCTCGCGCTGGTGGCCGGGTAAAGCCGGACCGGACAGCTGACGAGGCTGAGCTTGAGATAACCTTTCCAACTTGCCCTGGGCGCCATGATGAACTCCTACGCGGCCATGCACTGACAGTATGTTTGGAGCATGGTCTTGTCCAAAACCGGTTCCGGCCTTTTAGGGCCATGCTCTTTGCAGCGCTTCGTCCGTAGGACGATCAGCGCCGTGGAAATCCTACACCGACCCCTGATTGTACTGCCGAATTCCTGACGAAGTGTTTTCTGGGACGGTTGGCGCGGAGAATAGTTCAAATTGTAGCAAGCGTCGATGGAGATGGCATTGAGATGATGGCGGGACAGCGCCCCCCTCTGTCCTGCCGGACATCTCCCCCACGAGGGGGGGAGATCAGATGTCACGCCGGCTTTCGCCAATCTCCAACGTCGCAAAGAGAGCGCCAGCGGCGAGGTTGCTGATCTCCCCCCTTGTGGGGGAGATGCCCGGCAGGGCAGAGGGGGGCGCGAAGGAACGCGGCGCTCGCCGTTATCCTACCTTGTCAAACACAGGCAAATCCCTTGCCGCCTCGTCGATCTCTGCCCAGGGATCGCCAGATGTCTCCAACAGCCCCGGCAGCGAGGCGTAGTTCAGATCCTCCGGCGCGTCGATGGTCTCCAGGTCGGTCCAGCTCACCGGCGTCGAGGCCGGCAGATTGGTGCGGGCGCGCAGAGAATAGGGCGCGGCGGAGGTGTGACCGCGCGCGTTGCGGTGGAAGTCGATGAAGATGCGCTTCTTGCGGTTTTCCTTGCCCATCGTGGTGGTGAAGGTGTCGGGCGCGCTTGCCGCCAGCAAAGTCGAAATCGCGCTCGAAGCCTGATGCAGTTTCTTCCAGTTCTGCTTTCGGGTCACCGGCACGGTGATGTGGATGCCCTTGCCGCCGGAGGTTTTGGCGAATGGGACCAGTCCCAGGCTCTCCAGCCCGCCCTTGATGTGGACCGCGGCTTCGACCACCTCGCGCCAGGAAATCCCCTCGCCCGGGTCGAGGTCGAAGACGATCTGGTCGGGCTTGTCGAGCTTTGACCGGTGCGTGCCCCAGGTGTGGAATTCCACCACGCCGAACTGCGCCAGCGCAAGATAGCCCTTGGCGTCCTCGACCGAGAGATAGGTTTTTGTCTCGCCTTCCGAATTGGTGCTCTCGAACACGGCAACCGAAGCCGGCATGCCGGTGAAGGCATGGCGCTGGAAGAAGCAGTCCTGCGGCTTGCCGGTCGGGCAGCGCACCAGCGACACCGGCCGGCCGATGATATGCGGCAGCATGAAATCGCCGACCAGCGCGTAATAGACGGCGATGTCGAGTTTTGTAGGCCCGGTTCTACCGAACAGCCGCCGCTCCGGATTGGTGACCCAAATGGTGGCGAGGTCGGATTCGGCGATCAGCCGTTTGCGCTTGACCGGCACCGGTGTGGTCAGCCCGCCGATATCGCGCAACCCGCGGAAGACGCCGTGCCGGATCGCATTATCGGCGGTGCGGTTCGAATAGCGGACGCGTGCCGACAGCAGCGGCTTCACCCAATGCATCTCGCGCATGATCTCGCGCGGCACACCTTCGGGCGGGGTCGCGCCGGCGGTCAGCCGCTCCAGGCGGGCGAGCAGAGCCCGCGCCATCTCGCTGTCGAAGCCGGTGCCGACCTTGCCGCGATAGTGCAGTTCACCATTTTCGAACTCAGCCATGCCGAGCGCCGCCAGCCCTTCGGCCTGGTCGGAGACGGTATAGCCGGCGATGACGAAATCGTCCGTCTTCTGCGCCTTGGCCTTGGTCCAGTTCTTGGTGCGGCCGCTCTGGTAGATTGCGTCGGCGCGCTTGGAGACGACACCTTCCAGCCCAAGATCCGAAGCCTGATCGTACAGGCCCTGGCCGTCGCCCTCGACATGGTCGCTGTACTGGATGGCGGAATTGGCGGGCTGACCGGCGAGCAGCTCGGCGAGCAGGGCTTTGCGCTTCTGCAGCGGCACCTTGCGCAGATCCCAGCCGTCGAGATGGAGCAGGTCGAAGGCGTAGAAATGCAATTTGGAGCCGGCGCCCTCGGCCAGCGCGTCCTGCAGCAGCGCGAAGCGCGAGATGCCCTTGTCGTCGAGCACCATGATCTCGCCGTCAACGATCGCTTGGGCGATCGGCAGCCGCGAAAAGGCCTGCGGCAGATCGCCATAGCGTTTCGTCCAGTCGATTCCGCCGCGGGTGATCAACCGCACCTCGCCGCCCACGACATGCGCCATGGTGCGGTAGCCGTCGAACTTTATCTCATGCAGCCAGAGCTCGCCCGTGTCCGAGGCAACGCTCGTGCCGCCCGGTGGCTTCGGCACCTGGCTGGCGAGTTGCGGCTCGACGCGGGCGGGTGGCTCGGCCCTAACTGCGCCGGGCAGCTCGCCCGGTTTGAGCGAGCCGATTTTCGGCGGCAGGCGCTCGCGCTTCCTCGGCGGCGCCGCCAGTTCCTCGATGCGGCGGCCAGTCTTCACGCTTTCGGGGCGCGCCTCGAGAATGTCGAGCTTTGTATCGGAAGCGATATCGCGCTCTTTGAAGAGCAGCCAGTTCTTCTTGTTCTCGTCCTCGCCGGGCTTCGGCTTCAGCCGGGTCAGCATCCAGCCGCCATTGAGTTTTTGCCCTGCCAGCCGGAACTTGAACGCGCCGGTCCTGAGGCTTTTCTCGACATCCTCCATCGGCGCCCACGTACCGGTGTCCCAGACGATCATCGGCCCGCCGCCATATTCGCCCTCGGGGATGACGCCCTCGAAATCGATATATTCGATCGGATGGTCCTCGGTCTCGACGGCGAGGCGCTTGTCGGCTGGATTGAGCGAGGGCCCGCGCGGCACCGCCCAGCTCTTCAGCACGCCGCCGACTTCCAGGCGCAGATCGTAATGGTCGGCGGTGGCGTGGTGCTTGTGAACGACGAAGCGGTTGCCGGCACCGGCGGACAGGGCGCCTGCCGGTTCGGGGGTGCGGGAGAATTCGCGCTTGGCGCGGTAGGGTTTGAGGTTGGCGGGCATGGGTCAGACGCCGAAGGGCGGAATGGAATGCGGCGAAGGCCGAGTTCCTTCGCGCCCCCCTCTGTCCTGCCGGACATCTCCCCCACGAGGGGGGAGATTGGATGTCGCGCCGGTTTTCGCCAATCGCCCACACTGCAGGAAAAGCGGTGCCGACGAAGCTGCTGATCTCCCCCCTTGTGGGGGAGATGTCCGGCAGGACAGAGGGGGGCGCTGTCCCGCCAGCCTTGCCGTTGTCATGCTTAGTCGCTCAATCGTCAACAGCCGGCGTCAGTTCCAGTTCGGCGGGCGAAAGCCCTTGCCGCAACTGGCTCAGCCGGAACTCGTCGACCCAGTAGGCCTCGCCGTCGACCAGCACGCGGGCGCTGTAGGAGCCGCCGGAAAAGCGCTGCGCGGTGACATAGACCTTGTGGCGCTCAAGCGCGGTCTTCACCGCGGCGCGGCGGGACTTTTCTCTGGCGACGGGACTGGCCATGGCCTCACTCGAGCACGCTGCCGCTCCAACAGCGGCTGCCCATAAGGATGGCGGAGAGCAGGATGTGAGTCAATTTGCAGGGTGAAGGCGGCCCGTTCACCGCCCCGCACGCAGCCGCCGCCAGCGCTGCATCGCCTCCTGCGCGACCTTGAACAGGCGCGGGTTGGCGCGCACGAAAGCCACGCCCCGGCCACGGTATTTGATGGCCTCGCTCGCCGCCATGCCCTTCGGCGTGATGCCGTAGCAAAGTTCGGACAGAACCGACTTCACTGCGCCCATATGTTCCTTGTAGCTCTGGTTGCCGACCGACAGGTCGAAATGGTCGAACCCCTGCCCGCGCCCCCATCTGATCAGCTCGCCCATGATGCAAAGTCCCGGCGAGACATTGGGAACCGCACCCTGGTCGATCGCGACCAGCAGCGCGTGCAGCGTGCCCAGATGGACCGCCAGATATTGGACCGCGACCATCACGTCGCCGGCGCGCAGGCCGAAGATCCGCACCGAACCGTCGGTCAGGCCGCGATGCGCGGCCTTGCGGTAGAAATCGACGACCGGCGGTTGCGCCAACAGATCGAAGCGGCCGAGCTCGCGAAAACGGCTGAGCCGCATCTCGACCAGCTTGTCGAAGATGGAATCCACCAGGGCTGGCGTGTCGGCCTCGACCAGGGCCAGGCCGCCATTGCGATCGAGCCGGCGCAGGTCCTTGTTGAGCGCCTTGACGAAGGACGGGCGACAGATGCGCTTGACGACGGTTTCGGCGTCGCCATCCATGGCGATGCCATAGTGGGAATGTATGGAATCGCGCGCTGGCGAAAGCAGCGCCAGGGGATTGGCGATGCCGCCGATCTGTTTCGGGATACCGACGATATGGATGCGGTCGGCCGGCGGCAGCACGGAAAGCACCGCCGCCCATGCGGCCTCGGCGGATTGCCTGGTCCAGGGCGTCGCGTCGGCGAGCAACGGCGCGGAATAATCGCACACCCCGCAGCTCAGCCACTCGATCACCCAATGGTGGAATGCGCGGCGCCGCATCAACGGCACCAGCATCCTCAGCTCGCCCGTGGCGGCGTCCCTCACCTCGACGATGGCGAGATCGGCTTTTGGCGGCACAAGCCCTTCGACAATCCCTTCGGCCCAGGCGAAATGCTGGTGGCCGGTGCACACGCCCTCTGTCTCGAGACGCAGCCAGAGCGGCTTAACCGCTTCGAGGCTGGTGTGCAGCCGCGCCACATAAGCGCCGCCGGCGGCGTGCACTGCAGCCTCATCGCCGGCCAAGCCGGTCGTCATCGCGGCCATCGGCATTGCCTGGCTTGTCACATCATTCTCCTATCGTCTCTGGACTGCCAGCGTGGCCGCACGGCGCCAGGCGCCGAGCACGCTGGGGCGCTGCTCGTTCGGGTGCTTGGAGTTCCACATACGGTGAGCAGCGAAATACCATGAGGCCACAAGCACGAAGGTCTCGGAGACCGCGGCTCCGGCCAGCGACCATGTCGACGGGGCGACGGCCAACAGAATCCCGATCGCCGCCAGCCCGACAATCGCGCCGGCCATGGTGATGAAGGCGACGATGCGGAAATCGCCAAGGATCTCGAGGACCACGCGCGGCATGACATAGGCCATGATCGGCACGAAGTTGGCGATGGCGAAAAGCCCGATCAATCCGACCGAGGCATGCTGCAGCGCCTGGGATTTGATCATCGGCAAGATGAACAGGATGTCGCAACCATAGGCCAGGCTGCCGAGCCCCATGACGAGCGCCCAGACCTTGGCCTGCGTCCACACGCGGTCGAACTCCTTGTTGCGCGCCAGCTTTGCGAGTTCCGGCTGGGTCATGTTGGAGAAGGCAAGGCTGGAGATGCGCAGCGGCGCAAACAGCACCAGCACCGCCGCCAGCGGCGCATAGGCCGCGGGTCCGGCGATGCCGGCGACCAGCAGGGCCAGGCATTGCCCCTGGATGTTGGTGGTTGTGGCGCTGAACCCCGACCAGCGAAGCTGCGGCCAGAGCTTTGCGTAGCGCCGCAAGGTCGGCGCACGAAAGGAGATGCGCAGCTTGCGGCGCGCCAGCTTCACCAGCACTGCGATGCCGACCATGTTGGCCACGGCAAGCGCGTAGAAGGTGACCTGAAGCGCGTCCGCGAAGAGCCAGATCGCCGCTCCTGCGAGCACTATGCCCGCGATCGTGAACGCGGCGTCGCTGATGGAGACGACAAGCTGCATGCGGCGCGCGAAGAAGGCGGTGCGCATGTGGCTACGCAGCGACCAGGCCCCGACGAAGCAGGCGGCGCCGATGCCGCTCGGGTCGCCCAGGAGGCGCATCAGCAGCCCGGTGCCCAATCCCATCAGCAGCGCCACCACCAGCGCCGCCGATCCGAAGGTCACGTCGTAGGCGTCGACGCCGGCGGAGTTGGCGCTTTTGCTCATCCATACGGTGGCGGGAACGGCGGTGAGCGAGCGGATATAGGACAAGCCGACGCCGCCCATCACCATGGCCAGCGCGAAGAGCCCGTAACCTTCGGCCGACAAAAGATGCAGCAGCGCGATGTTCAGGGCGAAATGGAAGCCGCTCTGCATCGCCTCGCCGCCGATCATCAACATGAGGCGCCGCACCAGATGGGCCGGGAAGGTGAACTTCACGGGCTCGTCTCCGCCTCGCGGGCGACACGCGCCCGCCCCTGCCGCGGCGGCGTCGCCTTCAGCTTGTCGGCCACGATCGCCACGATCGCGGCGGCGGCGATCGGCTCGCTGAAGAGCGCCTCGTAGCGCGCACGACCGGCGGCGGCGAGGCCGCGCCACAGATCGGGCCGCAGGATGATCTCGCCGAGCTTGCCGGCAAGGGCGGCGGCATTGCCCGGCGGCGCATGCCAGCCGGTCTCGCCGTCGGCCACCACTTCCACCAGCCCGCCGATCGCCGACACCAGCGGCGGCCGCCCCCAGCCCATCGCCTCGATGGCCACGCGGCCGAGCGATTCCGGGCGGCGCGACGGCACCGCGACGATGTCGGCCCAGCGATAATGGTTAGTGGGGTCGGAAACGAAAGGCAGCACCTCGACGTGCCCGGTCAGGCCCATGCGCCCAACCAGCTCGGCCAGTGCCTGCTCGCGCTCGGCGCTTTCGAAGGCGCCACCGACGAGGCGGACCTCGACACGGTCGCGCAACTCGGCGGGAAGCGAGGCGACGGCTTCGAGCAGCACCTCCTGCCCTTTGATACGGTTGACGCGGCCAAGCAGGAGGACCTTGAGCGGCCGGTTGCCGTCATAAGTCATCGGCAGTGCCGCGGCGGGACCGGCAACGCCGTTATAGACGACATGCGTGCGCCGCCCCTCGGCATCGAGGGCCGGCGGATCGCCGAAGGTGGCGCGCGTTGCGCGCGAGTTGAAGATGAGATCCGCCTTGCTCCAGCGCATCAAGGCGACAAGCACCTTGCGCAGGACGCCCTCGGGAATCTCGTGGATGTGCAGCAGCGCCTTGCGCGGCAGGAGCCGCGCGGCCAGCGCATAATCGGCGATGATCGAGGTGTTGATATAGGTCAGGTCGCTGCCCCGCATGCGCCGCCAGGCCCGCCAGAGCGCCGCCGGCAGCCGCGCCATCTCGACGGTGGCGAGCTTGAGCATCGCCTGGCGCCTGAGCACCCAGAGCGGTTCGAACACGATGCGGCTGGCATGCGGCTTGAGGATGTCGACAATCGGTCCCTCGCGCGGCAGCACGACCTCGATCTCGGCGGCCGGAAACGCGGCGCGCAGCGCTGCCACGCTCTCCGCGAAGCTGCGGTCCGAACCATAGAGCTCGTAGCCCTGATGAATGCAGGCTATGCGCATTGCTATCTTTCCACCTTGCACCCCGAGTCCGCTCAGTACCGGACCCTTCAAGCGCGGAAGGAACTTCATGCCAAATCCGCACGCCGCTCTACCCAGCGGTGGCCACTGCAGGCCCGGGAGCAAGGATCGTGCCGGGTCCCGAATGTCCGGCCGCGACCCAGGAACCCCAGCCGTGCCCCATATCGATACAGATACGTGGCGAAAGTTGACCGATGATGAAGCAAGCGAGGTAGCTTGAAGAGAAATTTTACACCTTCATGTGAATATTCGCCCTGGGGGTACCCTGGCACGGAAGTTGCTGGGCGTGTCATTGCCGTAACAACAACCATGACCGGACCCTGGGGATTCCTTTATTTTGAAACCGGAACGACCTTCCACCCTGATCGAAAAGCCTTCGATCCTGATCCTGGGGACGCGCGGCATTCCGGCTTCTCACGGCGGCTTTGAAACCTTCGCCGAGCGGCTGGCGCTTTTCCTGGTTGGACGCGGCTGGAAGGTCGGCGTCTACTGCCAGAAGGAGGTCGGGCGCGTCGGGCAAAGGGTTACGAGCGAGACCTGGCGCGGCATCGAGCTCATCACCATCGAGGTCGCCTCCAAGGGTCCGCGCGCGACACTGGAATTCGACTGGCAATGCGTGCTCGACGCCGCCAGGCGGCCGAGCGTGTGCCTGGTGCTCGGCTATAATGGCGCGGTGTTCCTGACCTGGCTCAGGCTCATGCGGCGCAAGATCATCACCAATATGGACGGGATCGAGTGGCGGCGGCCGAAATGGGGGCCGGCGGCGCGCAGCTGGTTCTGGCTCAACGAATGGATCGCCGCCTGGGTTTCGCATCGGCTCATCGCCGATCACCCGGCGATCGCCGACCATCTGGCGACAAGGCGACGGCGCGGCGCCATCGCCACCATCGCCTATGGCGCGGACCCGGTGACCTCGGCGCCAGAATTGCCCGTTCGCGCGCTCGGGCTCGAGCCAGGCAAATATCTGGTCTCGATCGCGCGGATCGAGCCCGACAACAACATCCTGCCGATCATCGAAGCCTTCCGCAGCCGCGATCGCGGCGACATGAAGCTGGTGGTGCTCGGCACGCTCAACGACGACATTCCCTACCACCGCGCCGTGCGCGCGGCGGCAGGGACCGCGGTGATCATGCCGGGCGCGATCTACGATCGGGCGACGGTGCAGGCGCTGCGCT
This sequence comes from Mesorhizobium sp. B2-7-2, assembly GCF_006440775.1. GTDB lineage: Bacteria > Pseudomonadota > Alphaproteobacteria > Rhizobiales > Rhizobiaceae > Mesorhizobium. The sequence goes on from NZ_VFTZ01000017.1 coordinate 86,624, forward strand.
ATCATGCGCGCGCCTATATGCACGGCCACACCGTGGGCGGCACCAACCCCTCGCTGGTCGAGGCGCTTGCCGCCGGCAACATGGTGATCGCGCATGACAACCGCTACAATCGCTGGGTCGCCGGCGAGGCGGCGATTTACTTCAGCGATGCCGACAGCCTGAGCCATCGGATCGACGAGGCGTTGGCCGACGACGCGCTGGTGGCGCGCTGCAGCAAGGCGGCGCGAACGCGGGCCCGCGAGGCTTTCCGCTGGGAAGATGTGCTCATTGCCTACGAGAGGGAAGCGCTGCGGCAACTCGGCGTCACCAGCGCCGTGCCGGCGAAAGCCGACCGCGCCAAGCACGCATGACCGGTTGGTCGCGCCGCCGGCTCCTCGGCGCGGCGCTGGTCGCGGCAATAGCGCCGCTGGCGAGCGCGCTTCCGCCACTCTCATCTTCAGTGCGTGCCGCCGGCGCATGGCCGTTCAGGCGCGGCATCAATACATGGCCCTGGTTTGCGCTGACGCGCGAATTTCCTGCACCCCGCACCGACTATGACTGGCCGCCTTTCCAGCCGCAGCGGCCGGTGCCGACGCCGGCCGACCTTGCGCGGCTGCGCGCCAGCGGGCTCGACTTCATCCGCCTGCCTGTCGATCCGGGGCCGTTCCTGGCCGCCGACGCGGGCCAGCGCGCCGAGCTGATGGCAATGCTGAGCGGGGCGGTCGAGGCGGCGCTCGCAGCCGATCTTGCTATCATCGTCAACGTGCAGGCCAATGGCGCCACGCATTACTGGAATCCCGACCACATGTATTCCAGCACCGGCGCGCCGGAATTCGCGCGCTACCAGGTCTTCGTCGGCGAGGTTGCCGGCATGCTGGCGGACATGGCGCCCGGCAGGATAGCGCTAGAGCCGGTCAACGAGCCGCCGCAGGACTGCTCCTCCGGGCTGTGGCCCAAGGTGCAGGCGGCGCTGCTGAGCGCGGCGCGGGGCTCGGCGCGTAACCTGCCGCTGCTCGCCACCGGCGGCTGCGGCTCGATGGTGCGGGGCCTCGCCGCGCTCGATCCGGCGCCGGTGGCGGCCTTCGAGCCGATCCTGTTCACCTTCCATTTCTACGAGCCCTATCTGTTCAGCCATCAAGGCGCACCGTGGATGCGCGAGCCGGTCTACCGGGCGCTGAACAATGTGCCGTGGCCAGCCTCCGCCGGGACGCTGGAAAGAACGCTGGCCTCGGTCAGGACAAGGATGGCGCAAGATTCCGGGACGTCTGACGAGGCCAAGAAAGCCGCGTACGAAGAGACCCAAAAGGTGCTCAAAGTCTATTTCGATGCGCAGCCCGACCGCCGCTTCATCGACCGCTACCTCAAGCAGGTGAGCGACTGGGCGCAAACCCATGGCATCGCGCGCGAGCGCATTATCATGGGCGAGTTCGGCGCGTTGCGCACCGATGCACGATACACAGCCGCGCCCAATCCGGATCGTGCCCGCTACATCTCCGATGTCCGGCAGAGCGCCGAGGCCTTCGGTTTTGCCTGGGCATTCTGGGACCTGTTCGACGGCATGGGCATGATGGACGACACCACGCGCGCGCTCGACCCGGCGATGGTCGAGGCGCTGGGGCTAAGAATGCCGCGCGCTTGATTTGCTGAATCACCAAACCGCGCTAAGGGTTTGGTTTCATGCAAGAGCGGCCGAGAAGCCCGCGCTTGTCTCGCGGCGTTCCTACGCCTGCGTCCTTTGACGCGCAACAGGCCTCACCGGCCGATAAAGCGCCAGCGCTATAACCACGAATTTGGTCATCAGCGTCGTCTTGGAGGCGATGCTTTCGGAGGTGTTGAGCAGGATGAGCCAACCCAGCATCGGCAGCCAGATGCCCGAATGGCAGCGGCGCGCGACCTCGTGCATGAACAGCGCGAAGCCGAAGAAGATCAAAAGCGTGAAGAACGCCCCTTGGTAGAGCGTCAGGCGCAGCACCGGGTTCTCGATGCCCTGCTCCAGGCCGGTGATGCGGCGCATGCTGTCGAGCAGGTCGACATCGGGCCCGACGATCAGGTCGCGCAATTCCAGATGCCTGAAGAGATCGAACATCTCGACGCGGGCGTTGGCGCTGCCGCTGTCGGAGACGAAACGTTCGAGCAGCGCGTCGAAGAAGCCATAATAGCCGGCAAGCGCGATGGCCAGCGGCAGCAGCGCGGCGAGCATGATCGCCAGCGCGGCGCCCAAGAGGTTGACACGTCCGGTGCTGAGCTGCGCCACTCCGCGGATGAGCACATAGACGCCTCCGAGCAGGATTGTCAGCACCATGCCCGAGCGGCCGCCGAAGGCGACCAGCGCGCAGAACTGCAGGCCGACAAGCGCCAGCCTGAGCGGCGTCGACAGGGAACGCGAGCCGGACAGCAGCGACAGCACATAGATCGAGGTGACCGTGGCATTGGAGAGCGGGTGCCCCTGCAGCGCCGTCGAGCGCAGATCGTTGACGAACACCGCGCCGTCGAACCTGTAGGGAAACACCAGATGCTTAGTGCCGAACTCGAACAGCGCCAGCAGTGCGTTCGCGGTCATGACGACATGGATGACCGCCTGCAGCCAGGCAAACGTCTTCTCGTCGTCTTCGCTGAGCAGCAGCACGATCAGCGCCGGGGCGACGAAAGTGTCGATCATGCCTGCCATGCCGGGGCGCTGCCTGAGGATGACGACGAAGAGCAGAACCGTCGAGATTACCGCCATCAGCATCGTGGCCGGCCGCCTGTTCGTGACATGGACCACATAGCCGACCGGATTGCCGAAGATGCAGGAACGCCAGACGAAGACGAGCACGAAGAGATAGGTGGACGGGTGGATCTTGCTCAGCGGGCTGCCTTGCAGGCCGTCGTAATTATAGCCGGCGAGCCACAGCATGCCGCCAGAGACGGAAAACAGAAGCAGCACCGCTACAGTCAGGCCAAGACGGGTCAGCGTGTCGACTGGGACAGTGCGCGGGCCCGCCATGCCATAGCCCGAAGCCGGAACAGGCCGGGCGGGACCAGCCAGGATCGAGGCCATGTCAGGCCGCCTCGTCGACCAGCATGGCGCCGGTCGGCAGCCGCCCCATGACGGAGACCGCTTCCGAGGTCGCGGCGACGTCGCGCATCGGCGTCGCGTTCAGCCTGGCGACGAGCAGGATCTCGTCGGCCATGGCGACCAGCGGCAGGACGTTGAGGTCGTCGGCAAGCGCGCCGCCGTCGACGACGACGAGCTCGAAGCTGTGATTGGCCTTGGCCAACATGCGATGGGCGAAATAGAGCGCCTGCGCTTCCTGGAACACCGCGGTCGGCCGCCCCCGGCTGACCAGCGCCACGGAACTGCCCGTTGCATAGCGGCTGACCGCGTCAAGCGGATATTCGCCGCGCAGCACGTCGAGCACGCCGGGCTGCGGGTCCTTCTGGCCCTTGCCGGCATTGATGTCGATGAACAGCACGCGGCGCCCCCTGGCCGCCGCCGCGTTGGCGAGCTGCCATGCCACCCTCGACCGCTCAGCCTTATCCTCGGGCGGCGACGCCACCAGGATGGAGGGTACCAGCGGCCAGTCCGGCGGGCGCCTGGTAGCGGCGGCGATGCGCTGCAGCGCGAGCCCGGCCACGGCGTCGGTCTTCTGGGCGGCAGCGCCGGAGCGGCGGCGCCCCCTGCCCGGCAGAACGCCCAGCACCGGCGCCTCGATGGCCGACTGCATCTGGTTGGCGGACAGCACGGTCGGCGAGAGATATTCGGCGATCAGCGCCATGCCGACGCCCAGCGCCAGCCCGCCGAAGATGGCGCCAAACACAAGCAACCCCTTCGGCGGCCAGCTCTTCTTCAGCGCCGGCATGGCCTGCGAGATGATGCGGGCATTGGTGCTGTTGACGTTGGTCTGCTCGCGCGTTTCCTGGGCCCGCTGCAGGTAATTGGCATAGACGGTGCGTACGGCGTCGAGATCGCGCTGCAGCTCGCGCAGCCTGACCGAGGCCTGGTCGGTGTCGAGCGACTTGCCTTTCAGGGACGCCACCTTGGCCTCCAGCGCCTTCTGGTTGGCCGAAGCGCGCTCGTAGTCGGTCTCGGCGGCGGTAACGAGGCGGCCGAGCTCACGCGAAATCAGCTTGCGCAGATCGCTGAGCTGCTGCTGCGCGGAGATCATCGAGGGGTGGCGTGGCCCGAGCTCGGTGCCGAATTGCGATATCTGGTCGACCAGCGTCGCCTCCTGCGCCCTGAGGCTCGCAATCACCGGCGAGCGCATCGCTTCCGATGTCGCGTCAGGCGCGCCGCCCTGCCGGCGCAGCTGGTCGACCTGCGCCTTGAGCTGCGCGGTACGGGTCTGGGCGGCTGTCAATTGCGTGTTGAGGTCGGTCAGTTCCTGATCGCTGACCAAATTGCCGGCCGCCATCACCATGTTGTGCTCGGCCTTGTAGGTCTCGACCGCGTTGGCAGCCTGCTCGACGCGCTTGCGCTGGTCTTCCAGCCGGGCGCTGATCGCGTCGGAGGCGTCGGCCGCGGCCTTCGAGCGCGCTTCGGCCTGGTCATCGAGATAGGCCTGCGCGATGGCGTTGGCGAGTTCGGCCGCCAGGTCGGCGCTCTTGGCCGTGATGATGATGTTGAGCACCAGCACCTTGTCGTCGCGCTTCACCGCCAGGCGGCGGCGCAGCGCGTCGAGCGTTTCGGCTGTCCTGTCGCCGTCGCCCGAGCCGAAGAACATGCCCAGCCAGCCGCCGAGCCCGCCCTGCCCGTTGAAGTCTGGGTTCTCGGTCAGGTTGGTCGCCTTGATGGCGCGCAGCAGGACGCCGTTCGATTGCGCCACGCTCACCTGGCTTTCGACCTGGGTGATGCCGCCATCGGGCGAGATGCGGCTCGGATTGACGTCGTTGGTGACGACCTGGAGGTCTTGCGGATCGATGATGATCTGCGCCGTCGAGGAATAGAGCGCCGGCGTCAGGAAGGCGTAGATCAGCGTTGCGATGGTGAGCAGCGCGACGGTGGCGAAGATCAGCTTGCGGCGGCGCAGCAGGATGCGGCCGAGATCGCCAAGCTCGACCGTAGCGGGCGCGGGCGCAGGCGCGTAATAGGCCGGCGCCGGCGCGATCGCCTCCGGAGCGTTTTGCTGAGGCACCATGAGCAGGGGTGATTGCAAAGGTCGCTCCGAGAACGCTCCATCGGCCGGCAACGAGAAATGCGGCGTTGGTCTAGCTATTCCCGGCAACGATTAAAACACTGTTAATTATGTTCATAAATTGAGGCCGCTCTGGCACGAAGTTTGCACCAACGCAGTAGAATCTAAGTGCAGCCTAAATTGGAGACATCGTGCGCATGCGGCGGGAATTTGATCTGGCCAGCCGGGTCGGCGGCACCGGATGTGGCCGGGGCTGGCGATGCGCCTGACCCTGCGCCTCGACGGCGATTGCGTGCGCGCTTTTCATGTAGCGCTGGCCGAGCGGTTGTCGCTGCTGCCTGGCGTGGAGCTTGCGGTCGACGGCCGTCCGGCGGCGGGCGGCGTGCCGCGCGCAGCCGAAGCGCTGTTCCAGCTTGAGACGCTGATCCATCGCCTGCCCGCCAATGGGACGGCCAGGCGTGTGCCGCTTTCGGCACTGGCCGGCCATGCGAGAGCGTCCGCGCCGGCCGACCTCACTATCGATCTCATCGGCGACGTCGAGCCGCAGGGCAGACGGGTCTGGCGGCTCGCCTATGACAGCGTCTGCGGCGAGCAGGCCCTCCTGGCGCTGATCCTTGCCGGCCGCACGCCGCTGGCCCGCCTGGAACAGAACGGCGCGACAGTCGCCGAGGGACGGCTCGGCACCGAATATCACGGCATCGCGCTGGCTTCCTTCCAGGACATGCTGGCGCGCAGCGCCAGCCTGATCGTCGCGGCGGTCAACGGCGCCGCCCGCTCATCGCTTCCGGTGCTGCCCGAACCGCCATCTGAGACGGCGCCGCCAGCCATGCCGCCAGCCACGAAGCTCGGTGTGCGTGCGGCCAAGGCGACGGCACGCCGCATCATCCAGCAGATCTATCACCTGTGCTACAACGCCCCGCATTGGCGGGTCGGCTGGCGCGAGACCGGCGGCAAGGATCTCTACGAGCTGCGCGCCCATCCGCAATCCGGCTGGCGCGATTTGCCGGACGACGGCAGCCGCTTCTACGCCGACCCGTTCCCCGTGCTTTACCGCGGCCAGGTGACGCTGTTCGTCGAGGACTACATCCATCGCACCGGCAAGGCGATCCTGTCGGCAGTGGCGTTTGGCGCATCTGGACCAGTCGGCACTCCGAAGCCGGTTCTGGAGCTGCCCTACCACCTCTCCTACCCCTTCGTGTTCGAGCGCGACGGCGAGATGTGGATGGTGCCGGAAAGCTCCGCCAACCGGACCGTCGACCTCTACCGCGCCACCGCTTTCCCGGGCGGCTGGGTCAAGGAAGCGACGCTCCTGTCGGATATCGTCGCCAGCGACGCCACGCTTGTCGAGCATGGCGGGCGCTGGTGGATGTTCGCCACCGTACGCGACGGCGGCGGCGCCTTCTCGGACCAACTGCATCTGTGGTCGGCGCCGGATTTCCGCGGGCCGTGGACGCCGCACCCGAAGAACCCGATTATGATCGACATCGCCTCGGCGCGGCCGGCGGGCCGTATGGTCAGCCGCGGCGGCCAACTCCTTCGCCCGGTGCAGGACTGCCGCAGGAGCTATGGCGCCGCGCTCGGCATCGCGCGTGTCACGCAGCTCGACGATGGCGGCATGGAACAGGTCATCGAAACGATCGTCAATCCTGGCGCTGGCTGGGCCGGACGCAAGCTGCATACACTGAACGAAGCGGGCGGGATGGAATTCATAGATGGTTCGGCAATGGCGCCGCGCTGGAAACGCATGCAGAGGCAGGATTCCATGCCTAAGGGCGGTGGAGAAAAGACATGAGCATCGCAGAGGACCGCGAAGCAACCGCCGTGCCGGCCAGCCAGGCCGAGGTCGAAGTGGCGATCGTCGGCGCGGGGCTCGCCGGAACCGTGCTGGCGCTGTCGCTCGCCAAGGCGGGCTGCAAGATCGCGCTGGTCGATCCGCATCGTGTCCATCATGACGAATTCCGGGCCGAGAAAACTCGCGCGGAGCAGATGGGACTGTTCGAGAAACTCGGCCTCGGCCCGGTTTTCAGGTCTCTCGTCACCCCGATGACAGACGTCCATGTCTTCCGCTTCGGCCAGCTGTTCGAGCGCAAGCGAGGCTGGGAGTACGCCTTTTCCTACACGCCGCTGGTCAACGGCCTGCGCGCGGCGCTGCCTCCGCAAGTGCCGCTGACGATCGGCAAGGTCGCGGAGGTCTCGACGGGACCGGACCGGCAGCGGCTGGTGCTCACCGACGGCTCCGTGATCGATGCCCGGCTGCTGGTGGTGGCCACCGGCTATAGCGAGGCGGTGCGGCGCGCGATCGGCGTCGAGCGCGTCGAGGAATCGAAGGCGCATTCGCTGACGTTGGGGTTCGATCTCGCGGTCACGCCGCAGGAATTCGGCCTGCCGTCCCTCACCTTCTACGGAAGGCGGATCGCCGATCGCATTGCCTTTCTTACCATCTTCCGGATCGGCGAGCGGATGCGCGCGAACATGTTCGTCTACCGGACCGTCGCCGATCCGTGGGTGCGGTCGTTCCGCGAGGACCCGCAAAAGATGCTCCTGGAGTTGATGCCGGAGATCGCGGCTCGATGCTGCAACTTCGCCGTCGCCAGCGAGGTCGAGGTGAGGCAGGTCGGCCTGACAACGACGCAGGGCCATCGGCGCGACGGTGTCGTCTTCATCGGCGATGCGTTCGCCACGACCTGCCCGGCGCAAGGCGACGGCATCCACCGGGTGCTGACCGATGTCGATTGCCTCAGCTCGACGCATATCCCCGCCTGGCTCGAGACGCCCGGCATGGCGGCCGACAAGATCTGCGCCTTCTACGACGATCCGACCAAGATCGCCGCCGACGCCAGGGCCATGCGCGCCAGCATTTACGCAAAGCGGATAACCACCGAGACGGGGCTTGAATGGCGGCTGCGCCGCCTGCGCAACAACACCGCGCGGCGCTTGATGATCTTTGCCCGTCGATTCCGCGAGGCGGGAAAATCGGGTGACGCCGGACCTGGCCCAGAGGGAACTGCTTTCGACCAAACCGGCAAGGCACCGGCCAGCCTGGGAACATGATCGTGAGCGATCTTACCAATCCGTAAGTCGCGATCCCTGGCAAAGCTGGTTTAGATCGTGGCGAGCAGTGTCTCCTGCTCGGCGGGACAGCACGCCCGTCGCTCCAATGGCCCGCTGCCGGCTCGGCGGCGGGCTAACGAGCGGCGGCAAGTAAGGGCGGTGTCACCGGATTAACCTAATTTTTCATTGCTACCCTGCTCGCGTCCGGGTTGCTTGAGAGTGTTTCGGCTACTCGCGATATTCCGCCGAAGGCTGTGGAGCAGAAGAATGAGCACCGCACAAGGGCGCGAAACGGCCGGCCAGGCTGGCGCGGCCGAAGTCGAAGTGGCGATCGTTGGCGCCGGGCTGGCGGGCACGAGCCTGGCCGCGGTGCTGGGCAAAGCCGGCCGCAAGGTGGCGCTGATCGACCCGCATCTGGTGCATCACGACGAGTTCCGGGCTGAGAAGATCGGCATGAAGCAGATGCAGGTGTTCGAGAAGCTCGGCCTCGGCCCTGCCATCAGGCCTCTGGTCACACCGATGACCGACATTCACGTCTTCCGCCTCGGCCAGTTCTTCCGGCGCGAACGGAAATGGGAATTTGCCTTCTCCTACGGCGCGCTGGTCAACGGCATGCGGCAGGCCCTGCCTCGGCAAGTACCGCTGACGGTGGGCAAGGTCGCCGAGGTTTCGACCGGGCCGGACCGGCAGCGCCTGGCGCTGACCGACGGTTCCGTCATCGATGCCCGCCTGCTGGTGGTGGCCACCGGCTACGGCGAGGCGGTGCGGCGCGCCATCGGCATCGAGCGCGTCGAGGAATCGAAGGCACATTCGCTATCGATCGGATTCGACCTCGCGATCGCGCCGCGGCAATGCGCCTACCCCGCCGTCGCCTGCTATGCCAGGAACCCGGCGGATCGTGTCGCCTATCTCAGCGTCTTCCCGATCGGCGACCGCATGCGGGGCAACATGTTCGTCTATCGCACCGTGGCCGAGGAATGGACGCGGGCGTTCCGCGAAAATCCGCAGAAAATGCTTTGCCAGCTGATGCCGGAGATCGCCAGGCAGTGCGGCAACTTCGCCGTCGCCGGCCCCGTCGAAGTGAGGCAGGTCAGCCTGACGACGACAAGGCAGCACCGCCGCGCCGGCGTCGTCACCATCGGCGACGCGTTCTGGACGACATGCCCGACGCCCGGCATCGGCATCAACCGGGTGGTGACCGACGTCGACCGGCTGGCTTCGACCTACATCCCGCAATGGCTCTCGACGCCCGGCATGGACGCCAACAAGATCTGCGCCTTCTACGACGATCCGGTGAAGGTCGCGACCGACAAAGCCAGCATGCGCTCCAGCATCTACGCCAAGCGCATCACCATCGAGACGGGGCTCGAATGGCGGCTGCGCCGCCTGCGCAACAACACCGCGCGCCAATTGATGATCATTGGGCGCAGGTTCCGCCGTCGCGAAGAATTGCCGGCACAGAGCGCGGCGTAAAGCGGAGATCCCAAGCGCGGACGGGCCGGCGCGACAGCACCCCCCTCTGCCCTGCCGGGCATCTCCCCACAAGGGGGAGATTGGCTGTACCCATCGCTTCGCCCTATCTTCAGACTCCAACAAGGATGGCGACCATGACCCGCATCCGGGCGATGACGAGGAATGACCTTGCCGATGTGTCGCGGCTGCTCGGGCAATCGTGGCGGCGGACCTATGCGCCGATCATGGGCGACGAGGCCGTGGCCAGGCTCTCCGATGAAAGGCACGCGCCGGAAAGGCTCGCGGCGGAGCTCGACGACGAGGACAAGATGTCCTTCGTCGCCGAGCGCGCCGACGGCTCGATTGCCGGCTACGCCATGGCGGCGATGGACGGGAAAGGCGATGTGATGCTGCAGCGGCTCCACATCGAGCCGCAGGCGTTCGGCAGCGGCCTCGCGGTCGACCTGCTGCATGCCGTGCTTGCCGCGCATGCCGGCATCCCCAGCATCGCGCTGGAGGTGATAGAAGGCAACGACCGCGCGATCGCCTTCTACCGCAAGCACGGCTTCGAAGTGGTCGAACGCCGGGAAGCGGCCCACGGCGTCGGCGGCCATGCTTCGCTGATCATGCGCCGCATGTTGCCGATGGCTTAGAGCTTTGTTTTTGCCGCAATTCCAGGCGGAAAACCGCTCACACTTTTCCTGGAATTGCTCTAGATCAGGCAGCGGCCCGCACGCGCAGCGCCTGCATGACGCTTTCCTCGAAAGCGCCGGGCGCCCCGCCCGCTTCGGCCAGCTGGGCCGCATCCCAGCTCCGGTCCAGGCTTCCGTCAGCCATCAGCACCGCGCGATTGCAGAGCGTCGGCACCGCCTCCACCACATGGGTCGAGACGATGACGGAGTGACGGCCGCTCGCGCAGAGCGCGGCGATGATGCGCTTCACCTCCCAGGCCGCGACCGGGTCGAGGCCGTTCAGCGTCTCGTCGAATATCAGAAGCGGCGGCCGGCCGAGGAGTGCGGCGACGATCGCGGCCTTGGCTCGCGTGCCAAGCGAATATTCAGCGATCGGACGCTCGATCCAGCGCCCGAGGTCCAGCCGCTCCAGCAGATCGCCGCTTGGCAGGTCGTTTGGCGCGCAGCCGCGGATCGACGCGACGAGCTCGATATACTGTCGTCCCGAGAGCGGGGTCGGCAATTCATGCGGCTCGATGGCAAGGCCGAAGCCGGCCTTGGCGCGTTCCGGTGCGGCGGCGAGGTCGATGCCGTCGATCGCCACGCTGCCGCCGATCAACGGGATCTGGCCGGTGATCGCCCTGATGAGCGTCGACTTGCCTGAGCCATTGGCGCCGAGCAGGCCGAGAATATCGCCCCGGCGGAGCGAAAGATCGATGCCTTGAACCACGGCCCGCCCGCGATAGCCGGCGCTGAGTTCGCTGACGGCGAGAACTTCATCCATTGCGATACCTCTGTCGGGTTCGGTGCCACAGGAAGAACACCAGCGCGGCCAGGCCGATCAGCACGGTCCGGCCATATTCGAACGTCTCGTAGCCGGCATAGGCGAGCGCGCCGGCGAAACTCAGCATGGCGACGAAGGGCGCATTCAGGAAATAGGCGCCGAACACCGCATAGATGCCGTTCAGCACCAGCAGCCAGAACCCGCCCGCCACCGGCACGGCCCATGCCGACGGCTCGGCCGCAAGTGCTGCGCCCGCCGGCAGCAGGAAGAAGGCGAGCGACAATTGCAGCGGCAGCCGCACCAGGCGCAGCCACACGCGGGTAAAGCCGATGGGCGCCGTGCGCAGCACCGGCGAGCCGAGCGGCTGGCAGCGCAGGCTGAGCATGAAGACGAGAATGCCGCCGGCCAGACCCGCCATCGCCGCCGGCCCCGCCGTGCGGCCGGCCAGGCTGGCCCATGCGCCAAGGATGGCGGCGACTGCCGGCAGCAGGCAGGCAGCCGCCAACTTCCATGACGGCCGCATATGGCCGCCCGGCAGCTTCCAGGCCCAACTGGAAAGCCAGCTCGGACGCGCCTGGTCGAGGCGGCGAATCCAGGGCCTTCCAATCGGCGCCCTCTCGCTTCCCGCCCCTTCGAGAAGAAGACGTGGCCGTCGCAGACGCCACCGGGCCGCCGTGCCGAAGCCCAAGGCAAACAGGATCGCCGCACTCAGGCCCCAGACCGGCGCCCACGGCTTTCCGATGACGGCGCAGGCGAAGCCGACCGAAATCGCAATCAGAGCGCCAAGCGGCACCGCAAGCGCGAATGTTGCCTCGCCCGCCATGCGACGGCGCCGCCGGGGCGCAAGCGGCAGCGCTTTGAGGAAGGGCGCGAAGGCGCGTTGAAGGCAGAGCCCGGCCACCGCATTGCCGGCGGCCGTTCCGAGAACGGCCAAGGCGAGCGGCAGCCCGAGAGTCCACAGAAGCTGGTCGTGGCGCAGTCTCGCCGCGCCGGCATGCAGGGCAACCACGACATCGGCGACCGCATAGGCCGCCAGTCCGCCGCCGCCGAACGCAATCCAGGCAAGATCGCGGCGTCGCATCGCGCGCAAGCCGGCGACGAGCTCGCGCCAGAGCAATATCAGGACAAGCCTGTCGTGCCGCATTGGCCGTCACCACAGTGGAATCGCCACCGGCAAGGATGGCGACGATTACGCCGTCAATAGGGCCAGCGCTGGACGCATTGACGTCCGGCCCTATAATTTAGCCGGATCGAAAATTCGGCGGAGCAAGACGCATGAGCCTCGGCAAACGGAAACTCGGCAGCCAAGGGCTCGAAGTCTCTGCCATCGGCCTCGGCTGCATGGGGATGAGCCAGGCCTACGGCCCGGCCGACGAGGCGGAGTCTATCGCCACGCTACACCGGGCGATCGAGCTCGGCTGCACCTTTCTCGACACGGCCGAAGTCTATGGGCCCTTCGTCAATGAGGAGTTGCTTGGACGCGCGCTGAAAGGGCGGCGCGATCAGGTGACGATCGCGACGAAGTTCGGCTTCCGCATCGCCGGCGGCAAGCAGGCCGGGCTCGACAGCCGGCCCGAGCATATACGCGAGGTGGTCGACGCTTCGCTCTCGCGACTCGCCACCGACCGCATCGACCTCCTCTATCAGCACCGCGTCGACCCCGCCGTGCCGATGGAGGATGTCGCGGGCGCGGTCGGCGAACTGGTGGCGCAGGGCAAGGTGCGCTTCTTCGGCCTGTCGGAGGCGGGCATTGGCAACATCCGCCGCGCGCATGCCGTGCATCCCGTTTCGGCGCTGCAGAGCGAGTATTCGCTGTGGGAACGCAACCTCGAGCCCGAGATCATCCCGGCGCTGAAGGAGCTCGGCATCGGCCTGGTGCCGTTCGCGCCGCTCGGCCGCGGCTTCCTGGCCGGCGACGTCAGGCGCGCGGAAAACTACCCCGAAGGCGATTTCCGCCGCGGCGATCCACGCTACCAAGGCGAGAATTTCGACCTGAATGTCGCGGCGGCCGCCACGGTGCGCGACATCGCCGCGGCAAAGGGCGTCAAGCCCGGCCAGATCGCGATCGCCTGGCTGCTCGCCAAAGGCCCGGATTTCGGCATCGACATCGTGCCGATCCCCGGCACCAAGCGCCGGACCTATCTGGAGGAGAACGTCGCGGCGGCCGACATCGCGCTCGACGCCACCGAGATGCTGGGGCTCGACATGGCGCTGACGCCCGACAAGGTGTCAGGGCCGCGCTACAACGAGCGGACGATGTCTCTGGTGGACCGGTAGAAGCTGGCTAATCTCCCTCGGGAGGATTGGGCAACGGCCTTACTTTTTCTTGCAGTCCGACATCGCCTCCATCGCCTTCCTCGCCTCACCCTCGCTGGCGTATTTCTTCTTGCCGAGATCGACGACAAGCGTGCCGTCGGGCTTCTTCGGCACGATCTCGCATTGCTTCGACACGGCGTCCCTGGCGACCCAGTATTGCTCGGCTGCCATGACAGGCAGGCTCATGATGCCGGTGGCGAGGATTGCGGCGAGGATGGTGCGAACCATTGCGGACCTCCATGGCTCTGGTTGGAACGCAACGCGAAACAGGCGGGCGCCGATTGGGCGACGCACGACACGCTGCCTTTGGAAAACGCCCCGTCCGCCGCTGTGTTCCGGCGGCTCAGGCGTGCGAATGCGGATCGATGCTGTAAGGATACACTGGATAGTCCGGACCGATCGCCTCGCTGACGCGTCCCATCCAAGCATCGACCGCGGGATAGTCGGCGAGCGAGAAACCGCAGTCCTCGGCGCGGTGGCTGTAGGCGTAGACGGCGATGTCGGCGATGGTGAGCGCATTGCCGACCAGGAATTGCGTGCCGGCCAGGCTGCGCTCCAGCGCGCCGAGCGCGCGCACGCCCGCCTCGCGCTTGCCGGCAACCATCGCCTGGTTACGCTCCAGCCGGCCGGTCAGCGTCCAGTAGCGCAGCGAGCCGATGACCGGCTCGATATGGTACTGCTCGAAGAACAGCCATTGCATCACCTTGGCGCGGGCAAAGCGGTCCGACGGAAGGTAAGGTGTGCCCTCGGCGAGATAGGCAAGGATCGCGTTCGACTCGGCGATCGCCTCGCCATTGTCCAGCCCGAGCACCGGAACTGCGCCTGCCGGGTTGAGCGTCAGGAACGTCTCGGTGTGGCTCTCGCCCTCGAAGATCGAGATGATGCAGGTTTCGTAGGCGATGCCGATCAGGCCGAGCAGGACGCGAACCTTCCAGGCATTTTGCGACGGCAGGTAGTCGTAGAGCGTGAGCATGGCGGTCCTCCGTTGGTGGGACTGGCTTGGCATGCCGCGGTGAAAGGTGCCACCCGATTCAGGCGGGCGCAGATCAGCACAGAAAGGTCTGAGCGAGGCCCCCCTCTCTGCCCTGCCGGGCATCTCCCCCTCAAGGGGGGAGATTAGATGTCACGCCGGCTTTCGCCAATCGTCAACGTTGCAGGAAGGTGGCCGTCGCCTCTCACCGCCTCGCAATATCCTTCGCCACCGCCTGCGCCTCGATGCCGATCTCGCGCAGCAGGCCGGTGACCGGGTTGTAGAAGCCGACGAGATAGACGCCGAGCTCGGTCGCGCGGGCGTTTACGCCACTCTTGTCCGGCCTGAGCTCCGCCGGCAGGAAGCCATCATAGGCCCGGCGGTAGCCGGTGGCGAAAATAGCCGCGTCGAATTTCTTCTCCACCCCGTCGGCGAATTTCACACCGTCCCGGGTGAAGCTTGCGATATCCGGTGCGATGCCGATCCGGCCGGCCTTGATCGCCGCCACCGTGCCGACGTCGATCACCGGAATGCGGCCGGCTTCGATCCCCTGCATGATGCCCTGCCGCGGCCGCACGATGCCGTATCTCTCCAGCCTACCCAGCGCCAGATCGAGGATCTTTGGGAATATCCAGTCGTTCAGCGCCTGCGGCATCGGCCGGCTGGCGATGCCCACCATCTGGATCGGCACGCCGAACAGCTGGCGCGGCACGATGTGGACGCCCTTGCGCACCGAGATTGTGGGCCTGGCGCCGCTTTCAGCCAGGTCGAGCGCGATCTCCGCGCCCGTATTGCCCATGCCGACGACCAGCACGTCCTTGCCGACGTAAGGCGCGGCCTCGGTATAGGCGGCGCTATGCAGCACCTTGCCAGTGAAGGCTTCGATGCCCGGGAAGCTTGGTGTGATCGGCTCGGCATTGTTGCCGGTGGCCACCACAACTTTGCGCGCGTTGAACAGCCCGGCATCGGTCTGGACCAGCAGACGCTCGCCTTCGCGGCGGACCGATTTGACGGTGACGCCGAAGCGCGGCTTGAGCCCGAAACGCCCGGCATAGGCATCGAGATAAGCGACCACCTTCTCGCGCGGCACGTAGCGCGGGTGGCTTTTCGGGAACGGCACGAAGGGCAGCGACGAGAAGGATTTCACCGTGTGCAGATGCAGCCGCCGGTAATGTCGCCGCCAGGCTGGCGCCACCTCATGGGCCTTTTCAAGGATGATGAAATCCTGCCCCGCCTGTTTGAGGCAGGCAGCAACGGCGAGCCCGGCAGGACCGGCGCCGACGATGACGACATTGGTGTCCAAATTGCTTTCCTCCCGCCAAAGCAGCAAAAACTATGACAGGAGAGGTTCGAGGGGCAAGTAGGGAGAAGCACCTATGGGCAGCCGCCCTACTCCATCGCGCCCGGCGCCTCGGGCTCATCCTCGGGTGGTTCGAGGATCTCGATCAGTTTCGCCACACGGACGCCGGGCATGGCGCGGCCTTCATTGACCAGCGCCTCGTCGGCGCCGATCCAGGCGAAGGCCTCGCGCAGTTCCTCAAGACTGGCGCCGGTGAGCGCGATGTCGGCGATGACGGCCTCGTCGACCGGTCCAAGCACGGAAATGATGTCGTTGCGGGTCATCTTGTCCTCCCCCATGGGTCGGGATGATTGCCCAGGGGAACGGCTGACGAGCGGAGCGGGTTCCAAAAATCCGTGGGCCGGCTTCTTCGGAACGAGGCCCGGTGCTATGGCTCGCCCCATGAAGCCCGCCCTCCTCCTCGCCGCCCTGCTTTCGTCCACGCCGGCGCTCGCCGACTGGAAGCCCGTCGAGAAAATCGAGACTTATGCCGTCTCAGGCGAAAGCGCGGAACAGCTCTACCTCTCGATCGGGGAGAAGGGACCGGTGATCGGCAAGGATTCGGCCGGCAACGAACGGCGCGTCATCGCGCATACTTTCTTCAAGCTGACCTGGCAGCGCGACTACCAGCCGCAAGGCGGCGCCTGCGTGCTGAGGACGGCGCGGCCGAAGCTGATCATCACCTATACGCTGCCCAAGCCGGCGGGGAAACTTGGCTCAGCCTTGCAAACGCGCTGGGACGCCTTCGCCGCCGGGCTGATCGCGCATGAGAAGGTGCATGGCGCCGGCATCGTCGACATGGTGGACAAGATCGTCGCCTTCAGCACTGGCCTCACCGCTCAGAACGATCCCAGCTGCAAGAAGGTCCGGGCGGAGCTGACGGCCTATCTCGACCAGCTCTCGAAGGCGCAGCGCCAGGGCAGCCGCGATTTCGACAAGATCGAGTTCGGGCAGGATGGCAACATGCTGAAGCTGATCGCGGCGTTTCTGGGCGGAGGCTGAGAACGAAGGCAAGAGCGGCAGCGACAGCCCGCTCCCTGCGCTATGGCGGAAGTAATGCGCGCGTCCTGGATGGATAACGACCAATCCCGTTGGCGATGTAAATCGGCATGATTCGGCTTTTCTCGGACACGCTGAAATCTATTACATTAACGATGCCTAATATCCATCGGCGGCGTTTGAAGATCAATCGGCCGCCCTCCGGCGACTGGCTGGATCCACTTCGCTTCAGCGCAGCCTTCGCTCAACTGTCTTCAAAGACAAAAGTAAGCAAGGCGCGCCGCCGCTTTACAGGCGGATGTGGTAGCGCTACCGTTTCACAGTCGCGTGACCCGGGGGGAGCTGGGGCAAACGTCGCCGACGCCAGTGGTGGGTG
Organism: Mesorhizobium sp. B2-7-2; assembly: GCF_006440775.1. GTDB lineage: Bacteria > Pseudomonadota > Alphaproteobacteria > Rhizobiales > Rhizobiaceae > Mesorhizobium. Next base: position 103,675 of record NZ_VFTZ01000017.1, read on the forward strand.
CTTGCCGGCATCCGTTTCAGCCACACCTTGATTGGAACGGCTCCCCGCGGGACTTCGCAGGGACCATCGGGAGGAGTTCGATGGCGTCTGTCGCGATTGGCGATGTCTACAAATCGTTCGGGACCACCCAGATCCTGCATGGCGTCAGCGTCGATATAGACGACGGCGAGTTCGTCACGCTGGTCGGGCCCTCAGGCTGCGGGAAATCGACGCTTCTCAGGATGATTGCAGGCCTGGAAAAAATCTCGCGCGGCCATATCTCGATCGGCAGCCGTATCGTGAACGACGTTGCGCCGAAGGAGCGCGACGTGGCCATGGTCTTCCAGAACTACGCGCTCTACCCGCATATGACGGTTGCCGAGAACATGGCGTTCTCGCTCATGCTCAAGGGTGTCCCGAAGGCTGACAGCGATTCGGGCGTGAAGCGGGCGGCCGAAATCCTCGGGCTGGTGCCGCTTTTGTCGCGCTATCCGCGCCAGCTTTCGGGCGGCCAGCGCCAGCGGGTCGCGATGGGCCGGGCAATCGTGCGCAATCCGCAGGTGTTCCTGTTCGACGAGCCGCTCTCGAACCTCGACGCAAAGCTGAGGGTGCAGATGCGCGCCGAAATCAAGGAGCTGCACCAGCGGCTGAAGACCACGACGGTCTATGTCACCCACGACCAGATCGAGGCCATGACCATGGCGGACAAGATCGTGGTCATGCATGACGGCCTCGTCGAGCAGATCGGACCGCCGCTCGAGCTCTACGACCGGCCGAACAACCTGTTCGTGGCAAGCTTTATCGGCTCGCCCGCCATGAACCTGCTCAAGGGCGCATTCGCCAATGATGGCCCACCGTCGTTCAGGGGCGCGGGCGGCATTTCCGTGCCTCTGCGGAAGCCTCTCTCGATCGGCAGCGGCGAAGCCATGGTGCTCGGAGTACGACCCGAGCATCTGCGGCTGGCCGACGACGGCATTCCAGTCAAGGTGGCGGTGATCGAGCCGACCGGATCGGAAGTGCAGATCATCGGCCGCACGGTCGGCGGGGAGGACATCGTCGCCAATTTCCGCGAGCGCCATTCCTTCGCGCCGGGAGAAACCATTCGGCTGTCGGTCGACCCCGGTCCGATCCACCTGTTCGACGGCGAGACCGGCAAGCGAATCGAGACGGCGCGATAAAAAACCAGGCAACGGCAGAGCAATAGGAGGAAACGAGTATGAAGTTCACCAGACGCGATGTAATCCGCACGACCGCAGCCGCGGCGGCCGGAGCCCTGGGCAGCCGCTTCGTCGGCTCGAGCGCATTCGCCCAGGAAGGCGTGACCTACAAGCCCGAGGAAGGCGCCAAGCTCAGGCTGCTGCGCTGGTCGCCCTTCGTGCAGGGCGACGAGGACCAGTGGCTGAAGAATACCAAGCGGTTCACCGAGGCGACAGGCGTGGAGGTGCGCGTCGACAAGGAAAGCTGGGAAGACATCCGTCCCAAGGCGGCGGTCGCCGCCAATGTCGGCTCCGGCCCCGACCTGATGTTCGTCTGGTTCGACGACCCGCACCAGTATCCCGACAAGCTGCTCGATGTAACGGAACTGGGTGATTATCTCGGCAAGAAGTATGGCGGCTGGTACGACGGCCCGAAACAATATGCGACGCGCGAGGGCAAGTTCATCGGCTTGCCGCTGGCCACCATCGGCAACGCCATCGTCTACCGCGAAAGCTGGGTCAAGGAGGCAGGCTTCTCCGAATTCCCAAAGGACACGGCCAGTTTCCTCGAACTTTGCAAAGCGTTGAAGGCGAAAGGCCATCCCGCCGGCTTCACCCATGGCCACGGCGTCGGCGACGGCAACAATTACGCGCATTGGCTGCTGTGGAGCCACGGCGGCCAGATGGTCGACGAAGCCGGCAAGGTGACGATCAACAGTCCGGAGACGCTCAAGGCGATCCAGTATGCACAGGAGCTCTACAAGACCTTCATCCCCGGCACCGAAAGCTGGCTCGACGTCAACAACAACCGCGCATTCCTGGCCGGGGAAGTGAGCGTGATCGCCAACGGCATCTCAGCCTACAACACAGCAAAGATCAACAAGGACAAGGACCCGAAGCTGGCCGAGATCGCCAAGGACATCCGCACGACCAACATGCCGATCGGGCCGGTCGGGAAATCGGTCGAGCTTTTCCAGGTGACCACGGCCGTCATCTTCAACTACACGCCCTACCCCAATGCCGCCAAAGCCTATCTGCAGTTCATGTTTGGGGACCCGCAAATGTCCGACTGGATCACCTCGTCGGCGGGCTATTGCTGCCAAACGCTGAAAGCCTTCGACAACAACCCGGTTTGGAAGGCCGATCCCAACAATGCAGCCTACGCGAAAGCCTCGGCGACGCTGCGCCCCAACGGCTATGCCGGGCCGCTCGGCTATGCATCCGCCGCGACAATGGCTGACTACGTGCTGGTGGACATGTTCGCCAAGGCGGTGACGGGCCAGGCGACGCCGCAGGAAGCGATGGAGGAGGCCGAAAAACGCGCCAATCGCTACTACCGCGTCTGATCCTGGCGCAGTTTGAAGCAGGATGACCGCGCTTTGCGGCTTACCAAGCCAAGCGCGGTCAGCCACAGTTCCACCCGCATAACGAGGAGCCCGCGCCATGGCCGTGCCGTCCGTTGCCGTTCAGACGCGCCTGTCGATCCGTTCGAGGCTCGCCGAAAGCAGGAACGCTCTCGGCTTCGGCTTCATGCTGCCGGCGGCGGCGCTGCTCCTGGTCTTTCTCACCTATCCGCTCGGGCTCGGCGTCTGGCTCGGCTTCACGGACACGCGCATCGGCCGGCCCGGCATCTTCATCGGCGTCGAGAACTACGAATATCTGTGGAGCGACAGCGTCTTCTGGCTCTCGGTGTTCAACACGCTGCTCTACACGGTCAGCGCTTCGATCCTAAAATTCGTGCTCGGCCTCTGGCTGGCTCTCATCCTCAACGAGAAGCTGCCCTTCAAGTCGTTCTTCCGCGCCGTCGTGTTGCTGCCCTGGGTCGTGCCGACGGTGCTCTCGGCCATTGCCTTCTGGTGGATCTACGACTCGCAGTTTTCGATCCTGTCCTGGGCATTGCAGCAGATGGGCCTGATCGACCACCGCATCAATTTTCTCGGTGACCCGACCAATGCGCGCGCCTCGGTCATCGCGGCCAATGTGTGGCGCGGCATTCCCTTTGTCGCCATCACGCTGCTTGCCGGACTGCAGACGATCCCGCAATCGCTCTACGAGGCCGCCACGCTCGACGGCGCCAGCCGCTGGCAGCTGTTCCGCTACGTGACCCTGCCGTTGCTGACGCCGATCATAGCCATCACCATGACATTTTCGGTCCTGTTCACCTTCACCGATTTCCAGCTGATCTATGTGCTGACCCGCGGCGGGCCGGTGAACGCCACGCACCTGATGGCGACATTGTCCTTCCAGCGCGGTATTGCGGGCGGCCAACTGGGCGAAGGCGCGGCAATCGCGGTCGCCATGATTCCCTTCCTGCTGGCCGCGATCCTGTTCAGCTATTTCGGACTGCAACGGCGCAGATGGCAGCAAGGCGGCGGAGACTGACATGGCCGCGATCAAGGAAGTCGAGCGCCAGGAGACCGACGAAGGCGGCATGGGCTACCTGCAAAGCCTGCCGCGGCGGGTGGTGACGGTCTATCTGCCGCTGCTGGTGTTTCTGATCGTCCTCTTGTTTCCGTTCTACTGGATGACGATCACGGCTGTTAAGCCCAATATCGAGATGACCGACTATGTGAACTACAATCCGTTCTGGGTCGTGCATCCGACGCTGGAGCACATTCGCTATCTGCTCTTCGAGACCTCCTATCCAGGTTGGTTGCTCAACACGATCATCATTTCGACCGCCGCAACTTTCCTGTCGCTGGCGGCTGCCGTGCTTGCTGCGTATGCGATCGAGCGGCTGAGGTTTTCGGGGGCACGGCAGGTTGGCCTCGCCGTCTTCCTCGCCTATCTCGTGCCGCCCTCTATCCTGTTCATTCCGCTGTCGGTGATGGTGTTCAACCTCGGTCTTTACGACACGCCGTTCGCGCTGATCCTCACCTATCCGACCTTCCTCATCCCGTTCTGCACCTGGCTTCTGATGAGCTACTTCCGCTCGATCCCCTTCGAGTTGGAGGAATGCGCGCTCATCGATGGCGCGAGCCGCTGGCAGATCCTCACCAAGATAGTGCTGCCGCTGTCGGTTCCCGGTCTGATCTCGGCCGGCATCTTCGCCTTCACCTTGTCCTGGAATGAGTTCATCTATGCGCTGACCTTCATCCAGTCTTCGGAGAAGAAGACGGTGCCGGTCGGCGTGCTCACCGAACTCGTTCGCTCCGACGTCTATGAATGGGGCGCGCTCATGGCCGGCGCGCTGATCGGGTCGCTGCCGGTGGTGGTGCTCTATTCCTTTTTCGTCGAGCACTATGTTTCATCGATGACGGGCGCGGTGAAGGAATAGAAGCGCTTTCGCGCTTGGCACCTGACGTCGGGCTTGTGACCGGGGCTAACAGAGCGGCACCAACTTTGCCGCTTCGCGGATGGCTCGCGCGGCGCCCGGATTGCTGACCGGATAGCCAGAGATGAAGCCCTCGACCGAGAAGCCGGGGAATTCGGTGCGCAGACGGTCCGCGATGGCAGCAGCCTCGCGACCTTCGCCTAGTTTCGCATGGGCGAGCATCAGGAAGATCAGCACGTGCGGCGAATCCGGCGTGCTCCGTCGCAGCGCGGCTATGGCTTCCCGGTGCCTGCCGGCCGTGAACAGGACGCGCCCCTGCATGCCGAAATACCAGGGCGGGGCAAGCGGGTTGAGTCGCATGGCGCGCTCGATGAGCGGGATGGCTTCCGCCGGATCGCCGGCGACCAGCGCCTTGCTGCCGGCAAGCAGCGCCAGCGTGTCGGCATGGTTGGAACCGCATTCGAAGGCGCGCCGGTGCGCCCTTTCAGCTGCCTCCAAATCGCCCAGGCAACCCATGAGGTCGCCGAAGCAGTTGTGCGCAGTGCTGTCGCTCGGATCGAGCCGCAGCGCATTCTCGGCCGCCCAGCGCCATTTGGCGATCGAGGCGCTCAGATTGTCTCCGAAGCCGTTGCATGCCTCGATCGAATAGGCGTAGGCAAGTTCGGTCCAAGCCTTGACCAGGGTCGGGTCAAGTTCGAGCGCGCGTGAAAACAGCCTGATGGCTTCCCTGTTGCCGCTGCGGCTGAAGGTGTTGTGCTGCTCGACGCCCAGCAGATAGCAGTCATAGGCGCGCAGGCTGGCCGGCGGCTTGCGAAGGATTGCATTGCGGCCGACCGTGGCGATCGCTCCGAAACAGCCGGCAAGCACGTTGATCACGCTTTCGGTCAGGCTGTCCTGCAGCGCGAAGATGTCCTCGACGGACCGGTCGAAGCGTTCGCTCCACAGGCTGACGCCGGTTCGCGCATCGGCCAGCTCCATCGTAAGCCGCACTCGCTGGGTGTCGGCGCGCAACTGACCGGACAGAAGATAGGCAGCGCCCAGGGCCTTGCCGTCGGCGGCGAAATCGGCCGGCTTGCTGCCCAGCGCCTTCATGGTGTGGAAGGCAATGACCGGCAGATCCGCGTAGCGCGCAAGGTCGATGGTAATGTCGGACGACAGCCCGCGAGCAAAGCGGCGCCATTGCTCGTCGGCGTTCAGGCATTCGACGGGAAATATCGCAAGGACCGGCGAAGTGTCGGGCACGGCCGGCATGGCTGTGACGGCGTTGATATGCATGGCAAGCGCGACCTTGCTGCGGACGCCGAGCTTTTCGTAGATCGCGGCGAGATGGGTGCGCACGGTGGATGGCGCGATGAACAGCGCCTCGCCGATCTCGCGATAGGTCAGGCCAGCCGCGAACCTTTCCGCCACCGCACGCTCGCGCTCGGACAAGGCCGGCACAGGCTGGCGCGCTGAAAGCGCGGCCGGTATGGACGCAACGTCGTGGTTCATCTCGATTCCTGCCCGCGGACGGCGACATTATCAACGCCCCGCCCCCCGCAAAATACTACAAATGCAGGACCCAAAACACTGCATGCAGCCGATGGATCGACCGAGCGTGGCGGTTCAGGCTCCCGGCGTGCCCTCGATGAGGGCCGTTCTTCCGAGGAGCCGACGATGAAACCCATGTTGAACACGATTTCCGATTTTTACGGCGCCGTGCGGCTCGACCTCCGCGACCCGCCGGCCGGAGGAAGCTTGACGCGTCATCCCGGGGTGTTCGGCCTTTTGGCCGTGTGGCACGAACGAGCCTGCTTCCGCGAGGAGCTGGCGCTCAAGGCGCGCTATACGCCATATCTGATCGGCGATATCGGTCTGACCATGGACGAGGTGCGGGAGGAGCTCGCTAAACCGTTCTGGCGCCGATAGGATCAGAAACTCACCACCACCGCATCTTCGCTCCGCTTCGCTGGCCCATGAAACACCGCCTCGATGTTGTTGCCGTCCGGATCGATCAGGAAGCAGGCATAGTATCCGGGATGGTAGCGCCGTTCGCCCGGCGCGCCATTGTCCTTGCCGCCTGCGGCGAGCCCGGCCTGGTAGAAGGCATCGACCATGGCGCGGTCCTCCGCCTGGAAGGCGAGATGGTGCCGGCCGGTGAGCACGCCTTGGGCGGAACGGCTGTCGGGGCTCGAGACGAACAGCTCGTCGGCCCAGAAATGGTCCTCAGCGCCGCCGCCGATCGGGATGCCCAGCACTTCGAACAGGCTGCTGTAGAAGCGCCGGCTGGCCTCGATGTCGCGCACCACCAGGTGAAGGTGATCGATGAGCCGGCCGCGATAGAGTTCCATGGGATGCTCCTGGTTGAGAGGGTAAATCTAGATGGTACGGATGTGCGGTCAATGACGGGTACCGCCGGCTGCTGACACTTTCAGCCACGCGCGGGACGGCGCCCGGAACAACAAAATCGGCCCCTCAAAAAATCCGGATAAAAAATGCAACCAGATTGTAGGATTGGCTCCCGCCCCGGCGTCCTTCGGACGCAAACGGCCCGGTGGACTGGAAAAGCCGTGCCGCATCAAACAGGATGCCTTTCGGCATGGGAGCAGAACCATGAACCATTCCTATCGTTGGGTCATCGTCGCGGCCGGCGCGCTGATGACCTGCGTGGCGCTCGGCGCCATGTTTTCGCTGGCGATCTTTCTGGAGCCGATGTCGCTCGACACGAACTGGTCGCGCACCGGAATTTCCAGCGCCATGACCTTGAATTTCCTGGTGATGGGTCTGGGCGGCTTCGCCTGGGGCGCGATCTATGACCGGGTCGGCGCCAGGCCCGTGGTGCTTGCGGGCGCGGTGTTGCTCGGACTGTCGCTGGTGGTGGCGAGCCGGGCCACCTCGCTGCTGGTCTTCCAGCTCAGCTACGGCGTCATCGTCGGGCTGGCGGCCAGCGCCTTCTTCGCGCCGATGATCGCGCTCACCACCGCCTGGTTCGACACCAATCGCAGCCTCGCCGTCTCGCTGGTCTCGGCCGGCATGGGCGTGGCCCCGATGACCATTTCGCCCTTCGCCCGCTGGCTGATCACGGCCTATGACTGGCGCACCGCCATGTTCGACATCGGCGTGATGGCCTGGGTGCTCTTGTTGCCCGCCGTCTTGCTGGTGCGCCAGCCACCGGCGGCGGTCGCAGCCAGCGACGGCACGCCGGCGCCCGTCACCGACGATCCAAGAATGAGCGTCGGCCAGGCGCTGCGCTCGCCGCAATTCATCGTACTGGGCCTCACCTTCTTCGCCTGCTGCGCGGCGCATTCGGGCCCGATCTTCCACATGGTGAGCTATGCCATGTCCTGCGGTGTGGCGCCGATGGCGGCCGTGTCGATCTACAGCGTCGAGGGGCTGGCCGGCCTTGGCGGGCGCGTGCTCTACGGCGTGCTCGGCGACCGGCTGGGTGTCAAGCCGGTGCTGGTCACCGGGCTTGCTATCCAAGGCCTGGTGATTGCCGCTTATCTCACGGTCGGCCAGCTCGAGCAGTTCTACCTTCTGGCCGTCATCTTCGGCGCCACCTATGGCGGCGTGATGCCGCTTTACGCGGTGCTGGCGCGCGAATATTTCGGCCTGCGCATCATCGGCACCATCCTCGGCGCGGCCACGATGCTCTCCAGCCTCGGCATGTCGCTCGGGCCGCTTGCTGGCGGCATGATCTACGACGCCACTGCCAGCTATCACTGGCTGTTCATCGGCTCGGCGCTGATCGGGTTGGGCGCAGCCGGGATCGCGATCGCCTTCCCCCCGCAGCCGAGCCGGCAGAAGCTGCAGATGGCTTGAAGGCGATCGGAAGCGGCCGCCCGACGGAAGGCGGCCGCAGTTCCTGGTTCAGTGACTGGCGGGCGGCGACGCGGGATGGCGCTTTTCGAGTTCTGCCGCTGTGGTCTGCCGACCTGTGTTGCGCAGGCGCTCCAGATAGGCCGGCGAAACCCTTGTAGCCGTCGTGATAGCAATTTATTCTTCGAGCCCGGCCTCGAGCGGGTGACTGCGGTGGCAATGACGGAAATGGACCCGGCGCAGACAGCTGCAAAAGCTCTCAATGACGAAGTTGCGGCCGACGCAAAAGCCTATCTCGACTCCGCCGTATCAACACTCACCGTGCCGGTGCCGCTCTTGATGGGCATCGGCTTTGCCGTCCATTCGCTGGCAACAAAACCGACGCCGTCGGAGGATGCAAAAGTGTCGGTCGCCGGGGTCGACGTACCGCTGGCGATCGCCGTGGTGCTTGTCATGTCGCTGAACGGCCTGTCACTGCTCCACATTGGAAGGATGGTGTCGCTGCTTCATGCCGCATGGCGGCAAGAATCGACCAGGGACGTCGTTGCCAATGTGCTGCTGCATCAGCCGAACATGCTGAACCCGTTCGCCGGCGCGGCGTCTTTTCGCAACGGCGTTCCAGGCCCGCTCTCCTGGTTGCTCAGTCTTGTGCCGAAACTGGCGGCAGGCGCCCTCATAGGGCTTTGCGCCATGTTCCTTGTCTCGCTTGGCAACCATTGGCCCGCCGCGGCCGGTATGTGGTTCACGATCGCGGTCCTGTTCGCCATCACCATGCACGCCGCGGGCATGGCCGGTATGATCTTGATACTGCCACCACTGATCATCGACCTTAGCGGTCGGAAATCGCTGGTGCCGTTTATACTCGGGCTGGCCGTCGGCACGGCGGCGGCATTGCGGTTCGATATCGCCATCGGCACGCCGATCTAGACTGCTTCACCGAGACGAAGCATTTCTCCCGGTCCAAGCGATATCAGCACATATTGTCGATCATCAAGGCAGTCGACATCGGACGGGTCACGGCAACTTCGCCGGTAGGATACCCACGGCGCCGCTTCCAGGCCGTCAGGGCGATCACCAGCGCGCAGCAGACAGCGTTCAGCCAGTTGATCGCCGCCAGCATCGGATCGCCGAGATTGATGCCGGCGTGGAGCCCTGTCGTGGCGTTGGCGCCGGTCCACAGCAGCCAGGTCGTGTAGGAGATCGCCGTGGCGCCGTTCTCGTCGCGGGCCACGCGCAGGATCTGCGGCAGGTAGGAGACGACGCGCAGGCCGTTGAAGAAGGTGAACAGATAGAAGGACAGATCGCCAAGCGTCATTCTCGCATCTCCGAGCCAGCTTGACGCGGGGGATATACGGCGATCGGGCATCAGCCTGTGAGGGGCTTCACATGGTCTGCCGATTTCTGCGCCTGAGCCAGCGGCCTCAGCCCGTGCCCGTGCCCGTGCGCACCGCCTCGCGGTCGCTCTCGTCGCGTTTCACCCGCTCGTCGGAGATCAGCACCACTGGGCATGGGCTGCGCCGCAGGACGGCCGTCGTCGTCTCGCCGAAGATCAGCTCCTCGCCCTGGCGCCGCGCCACGCCCATGACGATCAGCGCCACGTTGCGGCCGGCCTGGCGGGTGATGGCGTCGGCGGCGGCGGCTCTGCTGCGGATCGCCGTCTCGATCTCGACGCCGTAGCGGTCGGCAAGCGCGACGATGTCCTTCAGCACGGCTTCCCTGCGGCGGTGCGAGACGGTGTCGCGCAGCTCGTCGCGGCCGGCCCGTGCGACATAGAGCGTCTTGACGCGCGCGCCGGTGACGGCGGCGACGGCCAAAGCCAGTTCGGCGCCGCGGCGGGCAACCGCCGTGCCGTTGACCGGCACCAGTATCTTGCCCGATCGCGGGCCGAGCCGAGGCATCTGGCGGCCGGCGGTGGCCGGCTTCAACACCAGGCAGAGCGGCCCGTCGAAGGCGCCGGCGACCTCGTTCAGCCGATGCGAGAAGGCCCCCTTGGAAGTGACCGCGCGGCCGAGGCCGACGAGCAGCATGCCGTAGCCCTTGCGCGCCTCCTTGGTGACAGCCTCGGCCGAGAGCTCCTCATGCTGGCGGCGGGTGACCGGGGCTTCGCGCACCGGCGTCTCGTCGCCTTGCTTCGCCGCCTCACGGCTGTCCTCGGCGCCCTTCTCGATTTCCTCCAGATGCAACCCTTCGGTCGGCTCGGCATCGATCTCGCCGCTGGAATGCAGCACCGTCGTCGGCTTGCCGGCGCCGATGACGCCTGCGAGATAGGCGGCGAAGCGGCCGACGATACCCTCGTCGACCACCACCAGCAGCCGCTCCAGATTGGCGACGAAGCCGCGCTGGTCGATGTCCTCGCGCTCCAGTCTTTTCTGCTCGCCCTCGCCCATCGGCAGGCGGCGCAGGGCCCAGCGCAATGTCGGCGGCATGGCCAAGGTGGTGATGACCGCCATGGTGACGATCATGGTGAAGAGGTTGTGCGACAGCACGCCCATCGACAGGCCGATCGAGGCGACGATGACCTCCGTGGAACCGCGCGCGTTCATGCCGCAGCCCACCGCGACGCCTTCGGCGCGGCTCATGCCGGCGACCTCGGCGCCGATGAAGGCGCCGCCGAACTTGCCGATGCTGGCGATGATGACCAGCGCTACCGTCAGCAGCGCAAGCTGAGGATCGAGAAGCACGGTGAGGTCTGCGGATAGTCCGGCGACGCCGAAAAACACCGGCATGAAAAGGGCGGTGATGATGCCACGCAGCTGCCCTTCGATGTGGCGCGACAGGATCGGCGACTCGCCGACCAAGATGCCGGCGACGAAGGCGCCGAGCACGGTGTGCACGCCGATCAGATCGGTGATCAAGGCCATGGCGCCCATGATGGCGAGGATGACGGTGACGACCGCATACTCGGAGCGGAAGGTGTCGTTGGTCCAGCGGATGGCATCGAAGACGATGCGGCGCCCGAGCGTGAAGGAAAACGCCATGAAGGCAGCGACGCCCATAATGATGAAGGCTAGGCCGCCGATCTCGATGCGCCCCTTGGTGGCGATGCCGATGGTGATGGCGATAATCACCCAGCCGATCGTGTCCTCGATGATGGCCGACGAGACGATGATCTGGCCAAGGTCGCGGCGCATGAAGTTCATGTCGCGCACCACCATGGCGACTATCTTGACCGAGGAGATGGAGAGCGCGGTGCCGAGGAACAGCCCGGCAACGATGCGCTCGCTGCCGGCGGCAAGCAGCGTGGCCGGCATGAACTGGGCGGCGATGAAGCCGAGCGCGAAGGGCACCGCCACGCCGGCAGCCGAGATGGAAAAACAGGCGCGGCCGACGCGGCGCACGAGCCGCAGATCCGTTTCCATGCCGGTGAGCAGGAGCAGCATCAGCACGCCGAGCTGGGCGATGGCGTTGATCATCGACTTTTGCGAGGCGTCACCGGCAAAGACCAGCCGCTCGGCCGCCGGCCAGACCCAGCCGAGCAGCGAAGGCCCAAGCAGGATGCCGCCGATCAGCTGTCCCATCACCGCCGGCTGGCCCAGTATTTCCAGCACCTCGCCGATGCCGCGACCGACGACAAGGAGCAGGATGAGTTCGGCGACGAAAATGCCTTCCGAGGACATGCCGGTCTTTTCGGCGGCGAAGGCGACGACGGGCATCAGTAGAAGCGCAGCGGCGGCTAACACGACCGACCGGCGCAGATTGAGTATTTTGGACAAGCTGTCTCCCCTCGATTTCGCGTCATAACGGTTTGGCCGGTGGTTCGGTTGCACAGTGTCGGAGCTGCCAATCTCCCCCCTCGTGGGGGAGATGTCCGGCAGGACAGAGGGGGGCGCGAAGGAACGCGGCTTCACAGCCAGAAGCGTTAACATCTGCAGGTCCGGCATGGGACATGCAGCAAGAGAGACAGGCAGAAGTTGGTGCTCTACGGCGACCCTCTGCCCTGCCGGGCATCTCCCCCACAAGAGGGGAGATCAGCAGTTCCGGCGCCGTTTCCTACAATTCTAATCAAATGCCACCACGGATTTTTGCTTCCCGGTAAAGCGACTCGGCGATGTTCGCGCCGTGGCGGGCAATAAGGAGAAGCTAATGAAAAGCGACTTTGCCGCCGCCCACCTGCACCTCGACCGGGCCTGCCATTACCTGCGCGGCGACGATGAAACGAGCCGCGCGGCGCTTGCGGCGCTCGACCTTGTGATCGAGGCAGTGGCGGCAGCCCAGCATGCCAGGCCGATCGCCGATGTGCTGCCCTTTCCGCGACGCGCGAACGGTGGTGTCCCCCCACTTGCATCCTGACTTATCCGCCTGAAAAGGCGGGAACATTCCGGCCGGCCGCACGTTGAAGCGACAGGGGTGTGGCCGGTCGATGTCGAGGCGAGGACGGCCGGCCATGGCGGCGGGAGGCGCACGGCAGAATGTCCCAGACGAATGCCGCAAAATCCACAGATGCAGCTGTGGCAAGGTCGACAGAGGCGGCTGCGCCGGCAAGATCCACCGAGAAGGCCGCACCGCCGCGCGCTTCCGACACGCTGGCGCTGAAGCTCAGCTCCCCTGAATTCACCACGACGCTGTCGCATTTCCACCGCGCCGAGATCGCGCGCTTGGCGGGCTGGCGCGACCGGCTCGACCGCACCAGCAACTGGGCGATCACGGTGGTGGCGGCGATGCTGTCGGTATCGCTGTCGACGCCCAGCGCGCATCATGGCGTGCTTTTGTTCGCCATGCTCCTGATCACGCTGCTTTTGTGGATCGAGGCGCGGCGCTACCGTTTTTTCGACGTCTACCGCGCCCGTGTGCGGCAATTCGAGCGTTATTATTTCGCGCAGATCTTTTCGCCACAGCCGGACTATGCTTCCAACTGGCTCGCGATCCTCGGCGAAGGCCTGCGCTCGCCGCGTTTCCTAATCACGCAGCGCGCGGCGCTGATCAGGCGGCTGCGCCGCAACTACATCTTCATGTACACGATCCTGCTGCTTGCCTGGATCCTCAAGATCACCACGCCGAGCCTGTCGCGCGAAGGCTCTCCCATCGGCTTCGGCGCCTCGCTCGTCGACACCTTCCGGGTGGCGACGCTCGGCCCAATTCCCGGCGTCGTCGTCGTGTGCGGCGTGACCGGCTGCTACCTCGCGCTGCTCGCCGCGGCGTTCCTGGTCCGCGCCGATGACGGCGAGCTGTCCTTTGGCGACGTGCATGTGTGAGGGACGGGAGTAGGGCAGTAGTGAGTAGTGAGTAGTGAGTAGTGAGTAGTGAGTAGTGAGTAGTGAATAGTGAATAGTGAATAGTGATTAGTGAATAGTGAGGAAG
>NZ_VFTZ01000018.1 GCF_006440775.1 Mesorhizobium sp. B2-7-2
AAGGTGCCCAACGGGCGGATGAGGGGCGGCACCGCCATTGGCGATTGGCCGCACATGAGGGGACTTCATCCTGATCTAACCGGCCTGCGCAGCGCCGGCTTACAAGATTTCAGTCAGACGACACCTTTTTGAGGTCGAGGGCAAGCCAATCGCGAGGCGCTGGCGCCGCCCCTCATCCGCCCTTCGGGCACCTTCTCCCCGTGGAACGGGGAGAAGGAAAGGGCTACCCCCTCGACCGCAGCGCGTCGTTCAATCCCCAAATGTCCTTTTCCTCGGGCGCCGTCTCCAGGTTCAGAACCGGGATCTGCCTGCGCAGGTGGTCGTGGTGGGTGCGCACGCCGTATTCGAGGTCGGAGAGGTAAAAGCCCTCGAAAGCTTCCGACAGCATGGATTCGTTCGACCACACCGAGAGCTGCACGTCCTCGCTCATCGTGTCGCGGTCGATGCGATAAGCGAGGTAGCGGGCCGCTGCCTGTTGGCGCGTCTCGTTCTTGTAGCGGTAGATGGCGCCGCGCAGCAGCGTCTCGCCGGTCGACAGCGGGAACTCCTGATAGAACTGGACGGATTCCGGCATGATCGACAGCGCGTTGTTGGGGAAGATGCCGTAATAGATCCAAGCCTTGCGCAGATGTTCCGGCAGATGCGTGGCCTCAGGCCCGAGCTTGATGTACTCGCGAACGCTCCAGCGCCGTCCGGCGTACGGATTATAGGTGGCGAAGGATCGCGACACGCCATTGATAAAGGGCTCGTCGAAATAGGTCGCGCCATAGAGGTCCTGCAACGCAGGGTGCGCCATGGCGACGTGGTAGCCTTCATTGTCGACGTCGCGCACCGACTTCCAGTTGACGGGCGATTTCTGGGTCCAGATGCCCCAGGACGGGACCATGTCGGCGACATTGTAATGCGCCATCTCGGCCTCGATCGGCTTCAGCAGCTCGGCCACCGAAGGCTGCGGGCCGCCCTTGCGGAAGCGGATGAAAATGAAGCCCATCCAGATTTCGAGGTCGAGCGGCATCAGGCCGAACTCGGTCTTGTCGAGCTCGGGAAAGGAGCGCGGACGGGCAGCACCGCGCAGCGTGCCGTCGAGATTGTAGACCCAGCCATGGAATGGGCACACCAGGGCGTTCTTGCAGGTGCCCTTGCTGTCGGCGACGACGCGGCTGCCGCGGTGGCGGCACATGTTGTTGAAGGCGCGCACGACGCCGTCCTTGCCGCGCACGATCAGTGCGCGCTCGCCGACGACATCCATGGTCAGATAGTCGCCCGGTTTAGGCACGTCGGAAACATGGCCGGCGATCTGCCAGTGGTTGCGGAAGACATATTCCTTCTCGAGCTCGAGAAGGGCGTTGGAATGGTAGCTCCACCCCGGCAAACCCCGCCGGTCCCAATCGTTGGGGATCGCCACGTCACGGAGGTGCGGGTTCATGGATATGCTCTGCTTTTTGTTGAATACTCATTCAATATAAGCATATTTTTCATTGAAATGCAATGGCTTGTGGAAATGTGAAAATTCCATGGCGGCGAATCCGGCCCCGCCCGAGGAAGCGGAACGGCAATTCAGAAGGCGGATACCCGTCTCGGAGAAGGCGTGTTTCGACGGTCACGGGCGTGCATAGACAGCGGCGGAGCGCTCGATTCAGGCGTTGCTGTGTGAGGCTGTTTACAGTCGGGCCGGCGCGGCAGGCGCATATCTGCGCTGACCATTTCGATGGCTGCTCAAATGGTTGCCTCGGATTGGGAAGGCTGGCGCGTCCGGCATCTGTTTCAATCCTGTTACACAGGCAATCATCGCCGACCATCCGGCAGTTACCTGGTGCGATTATGTTCGTTTCATAGCAAAAAGAAAGATAACGAAGGGAACAACCGATGTTTGCGAAAGTTCGCGCCGCCGATGCCAATCGCCGCCTGGCCGCCCCGGAACGCAATGACCGCCGGCCGAAGCTTGCGCTGCGGCAGCGTGCCAGCGACCATCCGATGGCGATGTTCATGCTGATCGGCGCCTGCGCCTTTGTTGCTATGTTGGCCGCGCCTGCCTCAGGGCCGGCTTTCGCCTCGATCAATCCGCCGGCCAATGTCGTCGAGGGCGCGCAGACCACGCTCAAGACCGCCCGTCTGCCGGAATCCACGATCGACTTTGCCTGCAAGGGTCAGAACTGGGGCGCCGAGAGCCTTGAGTGCCTGCGCGCCATCGCCGAACAGTCCGGCCAGCACAGGGAGCGCGCTGTGCGCATGATCGCCAACGCCGCGCCGCTCACCAACACGCCGAACGTTTTTTAAGACCTCCCCTGAGCGCGCCCTCCTGCGCTCCAGTCAGGCTCCCGCCGTGGAAATCGGTTGGGAGCCTCTTTTTTCGGCTCCGTCGATATTCAGGTGAGGCTGGTCTGCAAATGGCGACTTCCTGTGCTTCCGGTACTCACGTACTTAAAGTACGTTCCGTTCCGGTTCTCGGAAGTCACCATTTTCGACTCAGCCTGACCTGAATCTCGACGAAGCCGGCGACGGCGAGTTTAGGTTTACATTCCGCCTACCTGGTGGTCCCAGGCTAACCTGCTCAGATGTGGGCGCTGTTGTCGGCGGCGGCTTCGTCGGCAATGGTCGAGAGGATGCCGCGGACGTCGAGCGTCGAGAATGGCTTTTCCAGGATGTGCGGGCGCTGCTGCTGCGGCAGCGCTTCGATTTCCGCCTTGGCGCCGATCAGATCGCCGGTGACCAGCACGAAGCGCTGCGCCAGCGCGGGCCGCTGAGAAAGCAGTTCGCGGTAGATCGCAATGCCGCTGATGCCCGGCATGCGCAGATCGGAAAAGACGATGTCCGGCGGCATATAACCGTTCAACACGTCAGCCGCCGATGTCCAGCTTGCCACGACGCGCGACTTCACGCCCATCAGTTCGAGTATGTCGGACAACGAGCCGGCGACGTCCGGCTCGTCGTCGATCACCAGTGCATGGCGCAGCCCGCTCGAACGCGCCGGACCTTCGCCGGGCGCGGCGCTGCCGCCCGCGATCGCCGGCAACTGCACGACGAAGCGCGCACCTTGCGGCTCGACCTCCTCGAACCAGATGTTGCCTTTGTGACGCTCGACGATCGATTTCGAGATCGACAGGCCGATGCCGGTGCCGACGCCGACCGGCTTCGTGGTGAAATAGGATTCGAAGATGCGCGAGCGGATCGCCGCGGGGATACCCGGGCCGTTGTCCTCGACGGAGAAGCCCGGATTGCCGTGCTCGTTGCGGAACGTCCGCACCTTGATGCGCCGCTCGCCGGCGATGCCGGCAAGCGCATGCTGGCTGTTGATGAGAAAGTTCGCCGCGACCTGCGTGACGTGGTCGGCGTCGGCCATTGCAAGCAGCGGCCCGCCGGCGAAATCGGTGTCGATGATGATGCCGCTGGAGCGCGCGCCATAGGCGGTGACTTCGAGCGCCGAGCGCACCACCTGGTTGAGATCGGTCTCGGCCTGCTCGGTCGGGTGCAGGCGCACCATCGACAGGAAGCTCTTGACGATGCGGCCGCAACGCTCGGCGGCGGCGCGCACCTTCTCGGCGCGGACCTTGGTCTGCGGATCGCCGGCGAATTCGTGCAGCAGCGTCGACTGCGCCACAACCACCGCCAGCGGGTTGTTGAGCTCATGCGAGACGCCGGCAAGCAGCGAGCCCATCGCCGCCATCTTCTCGTTCTGGTGCAGCTTCTCGCGCTGGCGGTTGATCTCTTCCTCGGCCTGCAGTTTTTCGCGCAGGTCGCGGATCGAGCCGAAGATCAGGCGGCGGTCGGCAACGCGCATCTCGGTCGCCGTCAGCTCGATCGGGAAAATCTCGCCGGCAGCGTTCTGCGTGACGGTCTCCAGCCGCTGGCCGACCATCGGCGCGCCGCGGCCGGCCATGTATTCGGCGCCGGAGGCATAGCCTTTGCGGTAGTATAGCGGAACGATGGTATCGAGCAGGTCCTTGCCGAGGATTGCGCTGCGCTGGAAGCCGAACATCTTCTCGGCGGCCGGATTGAATTCGATGATCGAACCCGTCTCGTCGATGACGATGATGGCGTCCAGTGAGGCCTGCAGCATGGTGCGGCGGATCACTTCACTGGCATGCGCCTCCGATGGCGAGCGCTCGATGGCGTCGCCGATCGCCAAAGCGATGATGTGCAGCGTCGCTTCTTCCTCATCCGTCCATTCGCGCTCAGCGATGCAGTCATTGATGGCCAGCGTGCCCCAAAGGTGGCCATGCGCGAACACGGAGACGGACAGGAACGACTTGATGTTCTGCTTCTCGAAATCGGCTCGCAGGAAGCCGTCGAGGTCGCGCGTGTGGCCGGAGAAAATCTTGCCTTGCCGCTCGTCCTCCTGCAACTGCTCCAGCAGCGAGTCCGAGTTGATGATCGACTGCATGATCACCGTGGGCGAGGCCAGCTCGCCGCCGAAGTCAGGGTCGATCCAATAGGCGGCGACGGACTGGGCGAAGCCTTCGCCCGGCAATTCACGCAGGCGGAAGAGAATGCCGCGCTGGCAATCCATCTTGCGGCACATCGTCCCCAGTATGTCGTCCATCTCGCGCTGCCAGTCGCCTGCCTCGCGCAGGCGGCGCACGACATGGACAGCCGCCATCGCGGCGCCGCCCGGACGCGAGCCATGCATATCGGGGCGTGCTGCATCGGCAGTCATGGTCGGCCGTCTCTCGGAGCCCGCTTAAAACGCGTCGCGTCGAAACGCATTCGAGCGAGGCGCTTCAAGTCTGTATTTTCGATGCATGTCGTTTTTTCAAAACCGCTGCGCGCTTTTGTGCAATATGCATTGGGCTGGTTCAATTGCTGTCGCCGCTCGGCAGCGAGAAGATATAGCCTTCGCCGCGCACCGTGCGCAGGAATTTCGGATTGGCGGGGTCGGCCTCGATCTTCTTTCGCAACCGCATGATGCGGATGTCGACCGCGCGCGAGGATTCCGGATCCTCGACGAAGCCGATCGCTTCCGAAATCGCCGCTCGCGTCAGAAGCCGGTTGGCGCGGGTGAGAAAAACCTCGAGCACGTCGAACTCGCTTTTGGCCATCTCGATGACCGCGCCATTGGCGCCGATGACCAGACGGCCGTCGAAATCGGCCTGAAAGCCGCCGAAATTCACGAAGCGGCGATTGCTGGTTTCGGCCTTCGCCGGCTGCAGCTCGGCCGGCTGCGGCACGCGGCGCAGCACACTGCGCACCCGCGCCAGCACCTCGCGCAATTCGTACGGCTTGACGATATAATCGTCGGCGCCGAGCTCCAGCCCGACGATGCGGTCGAGCGCGGTGCCGGCGGCCGTGGCGTAGATGACGCCGATCTGCGTTTTCGAGCGCAGCCAGCGGCCGAGCGACAGCCCGTCCTCGCCAGGCATGGCGATGTCGAGGATGGCGAGGTGGAAGGACTGCGTCTCGAACAGCATGCGCGCGGCGGCCGCATTCTCAGCCGTGACGACGTCATAGCCGCTGGCGCCGAGATATTCGGCCACAGCCTCCCTCAGGTCCGGTTCGTCCTCGACGACGATGATGCGTGCCTTCACGACGCGCTCGCTCCCGCTTTCAGCGGAAAGTAGATTGGGTATAAACATGATGTCCAGCACTCATCTCGAGTTGTCTGTGGCGGGGTGAAGAAAATGGCCGCACGATCCGTCATTGCGCTTGTGTCCGTCGCCGAGGTGGTGGCCAAAAATCTCGCCGACCATCTCGAACGGCGCGGGCACGATGTGCGCCAGGCGCGCCAGCCCTGGGAGGCGGAGACGCTGCTTTCGGCCGGCGGCATCGATGTCGTGGTCGTCGGCGACGACGTCACCCAGGCCGAGGGCCGCGAACTGCTCAGGCGTTACAGCAGCCAGGGCGGGGGTGGCGAGGGCGGTCCCGACTTCATCCTGATCTGCCGGCCGCGCGACCTCGTAGACAAGGTGCTGGCGCTCGAGCTGGGCGCCGCCGACGTCATCGAAAGCCCGCTCAACGTGCGCGAGCTTGCCGCGCGCATCGGCGGCCTGCTGATGAGACGCGGCAGGGCAGGCGGCGAGCTGATCGTGCTGGAAAACGCCACCGTCGACCTGCGGTCGGCCATGGTGATGCATCGCTCGGGCGCGGAGGAGCAGCTTTCCCCGGGCCAGGTGGCGCTGCTCAAGCTGTTCCTGGCCAGCCCGCGCAAGGTGCTGACGCGCGACGACATCATTGCCGCGGCGCCGGCCGAGAATGCCGACGCTTTCGATCGTTCGATCGATTCGCGCATCGTGCGGCTGCGCCGTAAGCTCGACACCGAGACCATCACCACCATCAGGGGCGCCGGCTATCGTTTCGATCCGCCGGTTCCACGCAACGAGTAAGCTTTGATCAGCGAGGCTTTTGAGCATCGGATTCCCCAAAGCGGTGGTCATTCTGGGTCCGACAACGCCTGGCGTTCAGCGCACGACGATAACCGAGGGTCCAGTTGGAACGTTCGCGCTGACTGTTATCCCGGCCTGGGCGCGCTCCTTTAGCAATACAGTCGCAAGAGCGGCAAAGCCCAGCAAACCCTGCGCGTAAAGCAGCGCGGAAAGCACCGAGGCGGCAAATTTCGTCTTCATCTCTTCAAATCCCTAATCTCGAAATCGTCGGTGCTTCAGGAAACTCCCGAAGCGCCCGCGCCGCTGACGGAGCCCCCCGCTGCGGCGCGGGCCTTCGGTCCTCTCGGCAGCAAGTAGCCGGAGGGGCCGCGCGTCCTCATCAACCGGAGGCCGACCCGCCAGAAGGCCTTCAGCCGGTGGACGCGCAGGCTGGACAAAATCCAGACCGTGGCGATGAACAGAGCCATGTGCAGCGTCGAAACCTCGCCGGAAGTCATCGCCGCCAGCGTCGTCGCCGGCTTGCTACCGAGCCGGCGCCGCCGAGCACGATCGCCGCGACGCTGATCCTGGGAAGCCAGGAGCGGAGTTTCGATTTCCTGCCCACTTTCGTTTGCGGATGTCTGTTCCCGTTGCGTCAAATCTGACGCCGGCCTGTATCCAAATCATGCCGCCGGAGACGCACTTTGTTGCAAGTCGGTTTCGAAAATGAGCCCAAGTCTTTCATATGCGGACGAAATGAACTTTCGTTTTTGGCTTAAGCCGATTGTACGACGCCTGACCGCCACGTCTCGAAGAGATCCGCGGTATCGTTCAACTGGTCCCGTTGTTAATTTGTGGAAACGAATTCGAAACAGAAACGAGCATCAAGCGAAATAGGTCTGAAACGGACGAGCACGATAAGAGCCCATCGAAATTGAAGCCGGACACAACGGCAAAAAACAGAGGGATCGTCATGCACTGCGCCAATTCCGCCAAGCTCATCAACATCACCGCCGCCGCGCTCACTGGCGCGGCGCTGCTCTTCGGCGCCGGCAACGCCGCCCACGCCAACCAGATCGTCGCCAAGGTTTCGCTGTCGCAGCAGATCATGGAAGTCACGGTCGATGGCCGTCCGACCTACACCTGGAAGGTGTCGACCGGCGACAAAAGGCACATCACGCCGACCGGCTCGTTCAAGCCGACCCGCCTGCATGAGATGTGGTATTCGAAAAAATACGACAACGCGCCGATGCCGCATTCGGTGTTCTTCAGCGGCGGCTACGCCGTCCACGCCACCTATGCCATCGGCCGTCTCGGCCGTCCCGCTTCGCATGGCTGCGTGCGGTTGCATCCCGATGCAGCGGCCGATTTCTATCAGTTGGTCGAGGTGTTCGGCCCCGGCAACACCAGCATCGTCATTGTCAAGTAAGGCTTGGCCAAAGTAACCGGCTGGGTAAGAGTAGCAGGCAGGTTGCCGCCTTCCACGATCGCGAAGCTGTGAGGCAGCCGCCAAAAAAAGAGGCCGGAATTTTCCGGCCTCTTTTGTTTTTTTCGCTTCGGTTGCCGTCTCAGCTCGGCAGCGCCGGCATCAGATTCGGATCGGGCTTCTCGGCGAGATGCGGCAGGTCCTTGCTGGCGATGAAGGTGTAGAACATCGGCACGACGAAGAGCGTGAACATGGTGCCGACCAGGATACCGGTGAAGATGACCAGGCCCATCGAATAGCGCGCGGCTGCACCGGCGCCGCTGGAGACGATCAGCGGCACGACGCCGAGCGCCATGGCCGCCGTGGTCATCAGGATCGGCCGCAGGCGCACCTTGGCCGAAGCGATGATGGCGTCGCGGCGCCGCATGCCGTGGATTTCACGCTGCTGGTTGGCGAATTCCACCAGCAGAATGCCATGCTTGGTGATCAGGCCGATCAGCGTGATCAGGCCGACCTGGGTGTAGATGTTCAGCGTCCCCAGGCCGATGTTGAGCGGTACGATCGCGCCGAAGATCGACAGCGGCACCGCCATCATGATGATCAGCGGATCGCGGAAGCTCTCGAACTGGGCCGCCAGCACCAGGTAGATGACGATCACCGCCGCCGCGAAGGCGATCAGGATCGTGTTGCCCTGTTCCTTCTCCTGCCGCGACTGGCCGGAATAGTCGACGAAGAAGGTGTCGGGCAGGGTCTCCTTAGCGAGATCCTCCAGCACCTTCAGGCCGTCGCCGGTGGTCACGCCGGGCAGAGGCAAGGCCGAGATCGTCGAGGAGTTCAGCTGGTTGAACTGCTCGATGGCCGCCGGCGAGGCATTGGTCGAGATCTTCACGACCGCCGACAGCGGCACCATCTTGCCGTCGACGCTGCGCACGAAATACTCGCCGAGCTTGTCGGGATTGTCGCGGAATTCCTGCGGCACCTGCGGGATGATGTCGTAGCTGTTGGAGTCGCGGTCGAACTGCGCCACTTCGGAGCCGCCCACAAGCAGCGTCAGCGTATTGCCGATATCGGCGATCGGCAGGTTCAATGCTGCCGCGCGCTCGCGGTCGATCGTGACGGTCACCTGCGGCGCATCGTAAGACATCGAGTTCTGCACGACGATGAAGCGGCCGGAGGCCTGCGCCTTGCTCTTGATCTTCTCCGCCTGCTCGAAGACCTCCGAGGGAGCTCCGGTGGAGCGCACCACCATGGAAATCGGCAGCCCGCCGCCGGAGCCGGGCAGCGTCGGCGGTGCGAAGACGAAGGCTTCGACACCGGCGACCTTGGCGAGGCGGCCCTGAATGTCGGCCTGGAGCTCCTTCGAACTGCGCTTGCGCTCTGCCCAATCCTTGAAGGCGAAGCCGACGAAGGCGCCGTTGGTCGCGCCGCCGAAGGCGACGGCGGAGAATTGCGCCCTGGTCTCCGGAATGTCCTTCACCAGGCCAAGCATCTGATTGACGTAGGCCTCGGTGTAATCCGATGTGGCATAGCGCGGCGCGGTGACGATCGAAAGCAGGAAGCCCTGATCTTCTTCCGGCGCCAGCTCGGTCGAGGTCTTGGTGAACATGAAGCCGGTCAGCGCGACGAGGGCGATGACGATGATCAGCGTCACCGGGCGGTTCCTGAGCGAAGCGGTGACCGCCCGTTCGTAGACGCGCTCGACGCGGCTGAAGGTTCCGTCGACGATCCGCTGGAAGCGGCCGTGCTGGCCCGGCTTGAGCAGACGAGCCGACATCATCGGCGTGATGGTCATGGCGATGACGCCCGACAGCACCACGGAGCCGGCCAGTGTCACCGCGAATTCGCGGAACAGCGCGCCGGTGAGGCCGCCGGTGAAGGCAAGCGGGGCGAACACGGCGGCCAGCGTGATGGTCATCGCCACGATGGCCGTCGCGATCTCGCGCATGCCGTTGAAGGCCGCCTGCATCGGCGACATGCCGTCTTCCTCCATGTGGCGGTGGATGTTCTCCACCACCACGATGGCGTCGTCGACGACAAGGCCGATCGCCAGCACCATGGCCAGCAGCGACAGAAGGTTGATCGAATAACCGACCGCAAACAGGATGAAGCAGACGCCGATCAGCGACAGCGGGATCGTCACGATCGGCATCATCACCGAGCGGAACGAGCCCAGGAACAGGAGGATGACCACGATAACGATGGCGACCGCCTCGCCGATGGTCTTGAACACTTCCTCGATCGAGGCGCTGATCTGGCCGGTCGCGTCGTAGACGACCTCGATCGTCATGCCTTTCGGCAGCGTATCCTGGATCTGCGGCACGAGCCGGGTGACCGCGGCCGCGGTCGTCAGCGGGTTGGCCGCAGGTGTTGGGAAGATGGCCAGGAAAGTTCCCGGCTTGCCGTTGAAGCTCACCCTGGTGTCGGTGTTTTTCGCGCCGAGCTCGACATGCGCGACATCGCGCAGGCGTACCACCTGGCCATCCGTCGACCGTATCGGGAGCTGGGCGAAGGCCTCGGGCGTCTGCAGGGTCGAATGCACGGTGATCGAGGAGACCACATATTCGTTCTGGGTGTTGCCGGGCGCCGACAGGAAGTTCGAGTTGTTGATCGCGGTCAGCACGTCCACGGCGGTGGCGCCGCGGGCGGCAAGCCTGATCGGGTCGATCCAGACGCGCATGGAATATTCCTGGGCACCGAAGATCTGGACGTCGGCGACACCTTCCACGGTCGAGATGCGAGGCCGGATGACGCGCTCGATATATTCGGTGAGCTGCTCCTTCGTCATGTTCGGGTTCTGCATCGAGATGTACATCATCGCGAACTGCTGGCCGGTGCCTTTGACGATGACCGGATCCTTGGAGGCGTCCGGCAAGGTGCCGCGCACGCCCTGGACCTTGGACAGCACCTCTGCCAGCGCGACGTCCGGATTGGAGCCGAGCTTCATCTGCACCGTGACCGTGCTCGAGGACGGACGGCTGGACGAGGTGACGTAGTCTATGTTTTCGGTCGAGGCGACGGCGCGCGCGATCGGGGCCGATATGAAGCCCTGGATCAGGTCGGCGCTGGCGCCGGGATAGGCCGTGGTAATGGTGATCGCCGTCTCGTCAACCTTGGGATATTGACGGATCGACAGGCCGAAGATGCCCTGGAAACCGAGCAGCAGGATCAGGCAGGCCAGCACCGTCGACAACACGGGCCGGCGGATGAAAAGGTCGGAAAAGCTCATTGCTGAACCTGTTTGTTCGCCGATTTGCTAGGGTCGATGGTGTTGTCGACGGCAACCGACATGCCGTTGAACAGCCGGTTCTGGCCGGCCGTGACGACCTGGTCGCCGTCCTTGAGACCCTCGACGATCTCGACCATGCCGTTGTTGCGGCGGCCGAGCTTGACGAAGACCTGCGAGATGGTGAGCGCAGCCTGCTGCGCGGCCTCGGCCGGCTTGGCGGCGTCGCCGGCCGCTTTGTCGGCCGGCTTCGCATCCGTCGGCTTTGCGGCGTTGTCGGCTGGCTTGGTGGCGTCCGCCTGCGGTTTGGCGGCATCGCCGGCCGCCTTGTCGGCGCCGGCCTTCTGCTCATCCGGCTTCGCCGGCGCAGCAGCGGCAGCGGGCTTCGCCGGCTCGACCACGAAGACATAATCGCCATAGAGGCTGGTCGTCACCGCCGTCTGCGGCACGGAGATGACATTGTTTTCCTGCGGCAGCTCGACACGGATCTGGACGAATTGGCCAGGCGTCAGCTTGCCTTCCGGATTGGCGACCTCGCCGCGTATCGAGACCAGCCGGCTGGCGGGATCGATCTTGGGGTCGATGCCGCGAATGGAGCCGGCAAAGGACATGTCGGCGAGATTGGTGCCGAGCTTGATGGTCTGGCCGATCTTGAGCAGCGGCAGCTGCTGTTCGGGTACCGTGAAGTCGACCCGCATCGTGTCCAGGTCCTGGATCGTCACCACCGCGTTGCCTGGCGCCAGATACTGGCCGATGTCGATCTTCGGGATACCGACCGTGCCACCGAAGGGCGCGGACAATTGCTTCTGGTCGAGCACCGCCTGCAGCTTGTTGACTTGCGCGGCCGAGGCGTCCGCCGCAGCACGCGCGGCGTCAAGCGTCGCGTCGGTGCCGACGCCGCGCCGCTGCAATTCGATCGCGCGGGTCAGCGCCGCCTGGTCCGAGGCGGCCTGCGCCTTCTGCGCCACCAGATCGGCTTTCTCGACGGCATCGTCGAGCTGCACCAACACCGCGTCGGCGGCAACCTTCTGGTTGGCGTGGAAAAGGATGTCCCTGACGATGCCGCTCGTCTCGAGGGTGAGATCGACGCCGCGCACGGCGTTGACGGTGCCGATGGCCTCGATGCCGGGGGTCCATACCGAAGGCTTGACCGTCACTGTCGAGACCGTCGCGGCCGGCGGCTTCATGGTGGCGAAATACTGCTTGATGCCGGCATCGCGCATGAAGTTGAAGCCAACGATGCCGACGCATACCAGGGCAAGCAGCAGCAAGAATCCGGCGATGATGAAAAAGCGCTTCACGGGCAGTCCCCTCGAGCCGGCAGCCGGCAAAAACAATCGATGCCGGGACACATATCGACGATAAGTCCCGATTTCAAATGGCGCGCCTTACTGTACCGGCTGGACGGTCTTGTCAATTCCGCCTAGGCTAATGTAGGGGAAGCAATGAGAGTACCCAGGGCGAACTCACGCGAGAAGATACTTGCCGCCGCCGCCGATGTGGCGCGCGAGGCTGGTCCGGGAAGCCTGTCGCTCGAGGCGGTCGCCAGCCGCGCCGGAGTGTCGAAAGGCGGCCTGCTCTATAATTTTCCGACCAAGGCCAAGCTGATGCAGGGCCTGGTCGAAAGCTATCTCAGCGACTTCCAGAAGGCGCTGGAAACGCGCGCCACCGAGGCCGGCCACGAGAGCGTCCTCTCAGCCTATATCAAGCTGTCGGCCGACGACTGCGAGCGGCCGAAACCCTCGGCGTCGTGGATGTTCTCGGCGATCGCCGAAGATCCCGATTTTCTGACGCCGATCAAGGCCTTCAAGCGCCAGCTGTTCGAACGGCTGAAAGGAGAGACGGACGACCTCGGCTCGCTGCTGGTCTGCTATCTCGCCATTGAGGGGATGCGCAGCATGAACCTGTTTGATTCAGACGTGCTGTCCGAAGACGAGCGCAGGCTTCTGGTGTCCTCGCTCCTGAAGATAGCCGGATAGGTCACCAAACGGTTTGGTAGTGACCAAACGGCTTGGTAGTGACCAAGCGGTTTGGTGGTGACCAAACGGTTAAGAGCGTCACACCAGCTTCATCCTAGGGACATAGCGTCCTCCCCGGTTCTTTGCTGCAATGCAAAAGGAGTGGGACACAATGGTGGACGTAGTTTCGAGTGAGGCGGGGATCCCAAGACCGGATCATCCCCTGGAACAATCGGGCGGTGCCAAATGGTTCCTGCCGGCTTTCGGCGTGCTGGTGCTCGTCGGCATCGTCTATGTCGGCTATGCGCTCAGCCAGGATCTGGCCATCGCCAAGACGGTGCCCTGGATCCTGCTCGGCATCGCGCTTCTGATCGCGCTGGGCTTCGAGTTCGTCAACGGCTTTCACGACACCGCCAACGCGGTCGCCACCGTCATCTACACGCGCTCGCTGCCGGCCGAATTCGCCGTCATGTGGTCGGGCGTCTTCAATTTCCTCGGGGTGCTGACCTCGAGCGGCGCGGTGGCCTTCGGCATCCTGTCGCTGCTGCCGGTCGAGCTCATCCTGCAGGTCGGCTCGTCATCCGGCTTCGCCATGGTGTTCGCCCTTCTGGTCGCCGCGATCCTGTGGAACCTCGGCACCTGGTTCCTCGGCCTGCCGGCTTCGAGCTCGCACACGATGGTCGGCTCGATCATCGGCGTCGGCCTCGCCAACCAGTTCATGGCCCCGGCCGGAAGCGCCACCAGCGGCGTCGACTGGGGGCAGGCGACCAATGTCGGCATCACCTTGCTGGTCTCGCCGATCGTCGGCTTCTTCGCCGCCGCCATCCTGCTCTATGCCATGAAGCTCCTGGTGCGCAATCCGGCGCTCTACGAAGCACCGAAGGGCAATGCGCCGCCGCCATGGTGGATCCGCGCGCTGCTGATCTTCACCTGCACCGGCGTCAGCTTCGCGCACGGCTCCAATGACGGCCAGAAGGGCATGGGACTGATCATGCTGATCCTGATCGGCGTGGTGCCGACGGCTTACGCGCTCAACCGCACGCCCGACATCAACTATCTCGACGCCTACAAGTCGGCCTCGGTGTCTGTCGAGCAGGCTCTGGGCAAGTACGTCAAGCCTGGCGTCACCGTCGCTGATGCCAATGCCGCAAAGGCTGCCGTGCAGGAGGCCGTGCGCAGCAAGAGCTGGAACGATCAGACCACGATCGCGCTGCAGACCTATATCCACAACACCACCGCCGGGCTGCAGCCTTACGCCTCGGTTGACAACGTGCCAACCGACCTGGTCAGCAACGCGCGCAACGACATCTACCTGATCGGCGAAGCGCTGAAGCTGATCGACAAGAAGAAGCTGCTGCCGATGCAGGACGCCGATCTCAAGGCGGTGACCGACTACCACAAGGCGGTCGACAACGCGACGAAGTTCATTCCGCTCTGGGTGAAGATCGCGGTGGCGTTGGCGCTCGGCCTCGGCACCATGGTCGGCTGGAAGCGCATCGTCGTCACCGTCGGCGAGAAGATCGGCAAGAGCCACCTGACCTATGGTCAGGGCGCCGCCGCCGAGCTGGTCGCGATGATCACCATCGGCATGGCCGACCGTTTCGGCCTGCCGGTGTCGACGACGCATGTGCTGTCGTCCGGCGTCGCCGGCACCATGGC
Source organism: Mesorhizobium sp. B2-7-2 (assembly GCF_006440775.1). Taxonomy (GTDB): domain Bacteria; phylum Pseudomonadota; class Alphaproteobacteria; order Rhizobiales; family Rhizobiaceae; genus Mesorhizobium. The sequence continues at coordinate 14,563 of NZ_VFTZ01000018.1, forward strand.
AGCCAACGGCTCCGGCCTGCAGTGGTCGACCGTGCGCAACCTGCTGCTGGCCTGGGTGCTCACGCTGCCCTGCTCGATCGCGCTGGCCTTCGTGCTGTTCGTGATCCTCCGCCACGTTTTCTGAGCGGCGGTTCATGCCTGATCGCCAACATCGACGGCGCCGGTTTCGGCGCCGTCTTGCTTTCGAGCATGTGATTGAGTGGCAGCCATGAATGACGCATCGCATCTGACGCTGCTTGCCTGGGACGACAGCCGGCACCATGCGCCCGGCCTGATATGGGCCTATCGCGGCAAGGCCGATGCACCGGCCGAGCCGATCGCGCCAAAGGATATCGAGGCGGTCCTTGCCGAGCCGGATGGCTGGGTGTGGCTGCATGTCGACCTTATCGACCAGCGCGCCCATTCCTGGATCAGCCATGCCTGCGCGCTGCCGCAATCGGCGCATGCGATCCTCGAAGGCCATGAGGACAGCATGGCGCTGGCGCATGAAAAGGGTGTCGTGCACGGCATCGCCGCCGATCTGCATGGCGAGATCGGACGGAGGTCGACCACCATCGGCCGGCTGCATTTCGCCGTGACGGATCGGTTGCTGGTGACCGGCCGGCGCCATTCGCTGGCCGCCGTCGAGGACGTCAACAAGACGCTTTCTGAAGGATTCAAGCCCGCCTCAGCCTTCGAGCTGTTCGCCGCGATCGTGCTCGCCTTCTGCAGGAGCGCCAGCGAACGCCTGGCGCGGGCGACCAAGCAGTTGGACGAGGTCGAGGATCATCTGGTCACCGAGCGGCTGGCCGACGAGCGGCGCCGGATCAAGGACGTGCGTCGCCTAACCGTCTCGCTGCACCGTCCGATCTCGGCGCAGGTGGCGCTGTTTCTGGACGAGAACCGTGCCGGCTGGGAGCTGTCGGCGGGCGCCCACGAGATACTGGGCAAGCTGTCGGCACGCCTCAAAAGGCTCGACCGCGAAGTTGTCATGGTCAACGACCGGGCAAGGCTGCTGCAGGAAGAAGTTGCGGCCGAGTTGGCGGACGAATCCAACCGCAGCCTGAAGGCGCTGGCGGTGATGAGCGCGCTGCTCCTGCCGGGAACGCTGATCGTCGGCATCTTCGGCATGAACACCGAGGGGCTGCCGCTGACCCACACGCATGGCGGCTTCCTGCTGGCGATGCTGCTTGCGGGCGGCGCGACAGGCTTGTTCTATTGGCTGCTGCTGCGAGCCGGCGCCGATCTCAAGTTCTAGGATGCCGATCGGTCCGGATCCCGAAACGGCCCGGGCGGGTACAACTTGTCAGGTCGGGTCTTCGCGATGCAGGTCGTGGATGGTGACGCCGTCGGCATTGTCGGGCAGCATCAGCCACTTCTTGTGGCGCAGCGTGCGCTCGGTGTCTTCCAGGCCCATCTCCCAATGCTCGCGCATCGAGGTGCCGGAGAACTCATAGTCCTTGGCGTGGCCTTCATAGCCTTTGTGCTGGTAGATCAGGTGGACGATGTTGACGACGCCGGCGTCGGAATAGTCGGCTATCAGTTCCTTCTCGCCGTCCTTGAGCTGGTCCGGCGGCACGCGCTTCAGCGCGTCGAGCAGCTTCATCTTGAGCGCATGGATGCGCTGGAAGTTGTCGGTGTTCTGGCGCGTGCGGCTGGAATACATGATGTCCTTGTGGCGCGACAGGACGTCGGCCAAGCCGCGCGGCAGCACGCCGCGGGCGCTGAACAGATCGACCTGGAACACCAGCGAGGAGCGGTCCTCCTCCTGGTCGAGCAGATATTGCAGCGGCGTGTTGGAGACGATGCCGCCGTCCCAGTAATACTCGCCTTCGATGCGGATCGAGGGGAAGGCTGGCGGCAGCGCGCCGCTCGCCATGATGTGCTCCGGCCCGATGCGCACCTTGTCGGTGTCGAAATAGACGAAGTTGCCGGTCCTGACATTGACCGCGCCGACGCTCAAGCGCTTCTTGCCGTCGTTCAGCACGTCGAAGTCGATCAGGCTCTCCAGCGTGTCCTTGAGCTCGGCGGTATCGTAGAAGCTGGTGGCGCCTTCGGCTCCCGACAGCTGGAACCAGGGGTTCGGGCTGCGCGGCTTGAAGAAGCCCGGCTGGCCCATCGTCATGGTCATCAATGACGAGGTCTGGTTGCGGATATCGCGATAGATGTCGCCTTCGGGCGTATAGGCCCAGATCTTGCGGCCCGAGATCGTCTGCCAGAACTGCTCCAGCCGCTGCAGGCGGCGGCTCGGCTCGTTGCCAGCGATGATCGAGGCGTTGATGGCGCCGATCGAGACGCCGGAAAGCCAGGTCGGCTCGCAGCCGGCGTCGGCAAGCGCCTGATAGACCCCTGCCTGATAGGCGCCGAGCGCGCCGCCGCCCTGGAAGACCAGGGCGATGCGGTCATATTGCGCAGTGATTTCCTGGATGGTGGCGGCGGCCGCCTTGTTGCGGGTACGCTCAAGCACCGGCTTTCTCCAGTTCCTTCGCGCCGGCAGCCGATCGGCCGCGGTCCGCGAGATAATCATGCACGACTTCGCCGAGACCCAGCGTCAGATCGGCGGTGAAGTGAACGGCCGAGACGATATCGAGCACAGGCAACTTGGCGACATCGGCCATGACATGCGGCCGAAGGTCGAGCGCGGCGGGCGCCGTCCAGGCTTCCTTCAGCGTGATGTCGGTGAGGTAGTAGCGGACCAGTTCGCAGATGCGCGGGCTGCCGTCGACATGCGGGATGATCTTGATGAGGAAGTTGGGCGCGGCGAGCGAGGCGAGCACCTGGTCGTGGTCGGCTTCGCGGTGCTTGTAGCCCATGGTGCCGGTGGCGCACAGAACGCTTCCATAGTGCAATGTGCCGACCACCACCTCGCCTTCATGCACGATCTTGGGGTTGGCGAGCTTTTTCGGGAAACCCCAGAGCTCGCGGCCGCCGGCGATCGGCGCGTCATCGTCGAGATACATGGAATGTACATAGCCGCCGTGCTGGCCCTTGTAGCGCACCGGGATGACCTGGCCGGTCTCGGTGTAGTCGCCGAAACCGGTCGAATCCGGCATGCGGATGAATTCGTATTTGACCAGCGGCTCGTCTATCTCGAGCGGCGCCGGCACGACGGCTTCCAGCGCTTCGCGCGTCGTGCGGTAGGTGATGATGATGTATTCGCGGTCGAAGAAACGATAAGGGCCGGGCGGGAATGACGGGTTGGTGAGCGGCATGGCATAGGCGCGCTTCACGACATCGGCGATTTCCATGGCTGGTGCCCCAGTAAGCTTTGAAATGACCCGCGCGAATGCGCTGGCAAATATGTTGCATGGCAGCATGACAGTGCCGTGTCAGCCCGGCGACACGCCGCCATGGAGCCGGCAAATGGCGCTGCCGCTCTGTAATCGAGCCGACACATGGCCGTGCCATTGTCGTGCTGCATTGCACCAACTATCTGCTCTCCCAACTCGTTGCGTTGATAAGTCCCTCCCACCTCTTGCGAGATCTCCCATGGGTTCCCTGTCTTCGAAGAATGCGCTCGTCACCGGCTCGACCAGCGGCATCGGCCTTGCAATCGCCCGTGCCTTCGCCGCCGAGGGCGCCAACGTCACCATCAACGGCCTAGGCGACGCGGCGGCGATCGAGCAGGAGCGGGCCGGCATCGAAAAGGATTTCGGCGTCAAGTGCCGCTATTCGGGCGCCAACATGATGGACGGCGCCGCAGTCACCGCCATGATCCACGAGGCCGAGGCGGCGTTCGGCAGCCTCGACATCCTGGTCAACAATGCCGGCATCCAGCATGTCGCGCCGATCGAGGAATTTCCCGACGACAAGTGGGAAGCCATCATCCGCATCAACCTTCTGGCCGCCTTCTACGCCATCAAGGCGGCGGTGCCCGGCATGAAGAGCCGCAAATGGGGCCGCATCATCAACACGGCTTCGGCGCATGCGCTGGTCGCCTCGCCGTTCAAGTCGGCCTATGTCTCGGCCAAGCACGGCATCGCCGGCCTGACCAAGACGGTGGCGCTGGAAGTGGCGCAGGACGGCATCACCGCAAATGCGATCGCGCCTGGCTATGTCTGGACGCCGTTGGTCGAGAAGCAGATTCCCGACACGATGAAGGCGCGCGGCATGACCGAGGAGCAGGTCAAGCACGACGTGCTGCTTGCGGCGCAGCCGACCAAGGAATTCGTCACCGTCGAGGAGCTGGCGGCGCTGACTTTGTTCCTGTGCTCGGACGCCGCCAGGCAGATCACCGGCACGACCCTGCCGATGGATGGCGGCTGGACGGCGCAGTAAGGCCATCCGCCGCTTCAGGTAAAGCGAGGGACGGAGCTTCCGCCCCTGGCATTTGAATTCTTGACAATCGCGGGGGACCGTTCCAGCATTCCGGCAAGGGGTTCCCCGCGACGACCCCGTGAGGCGTCAGCCCAACGATCGCGTCCAAACTCTCTCTGTTCAGGAGGTGGACGCCATGCCGTCAACAACCGCAATCACCGTTCCGCAGCTTTCCCGTCTCGTCGGCTTGCCCGATGCGCCTTGCCTGGTCGATGTGCGCGTCGACGAGGACTATGAAGCCGATCCGCGCCTGTTGCCGGCGTCATGCCGGCGCGATTTCAGGTCTGTCTCAAGCTGGGCGTCGGAATTCTCGGGACGCAAAGTCGTCGTGATCTGCCAGAGGGGGCAGAAACTCTCGCAAGGCGTTGCCGCGTGGCTGCGCCACGAAGGCATTCCGGCGGAATCGCTTGAAGGCGGCTTCGAGGCCTGGGTCGCCGCCAGGGCGCCGTTGGTCAGCGCCGGCGCGATCCCACCCCGCGCTGAGAAGGGACGTACGGTATGGGTCACGCGTTCGCGGCCGAAGGTCGACCGCATCGCTTGTCCCTGGCTGATCCGCCGCTTCGTCGATCCCGAGGCGGTTTTCCTGTTCGTCGATCCAGCCGAAGTGCCTCTTGTGGCGGACCGCTTCGCAGCGGTTCCCTTCGACATCGAAGGCGTGTTCTGGAGCCATCGTGGGGATCGCTGCACTTTCGACACGATGATCGAGGAATTCGGCCTGCGCGTCGAAGCGCTCGATCGCCTGGCGCTGATCGTGCGCGGCGCCGATACGGCGCACCTCGACCTCGTGCCGCAGGCGGCCGGGTTCCTCGCCGCCTCGCTCGGCCTGTCGCGCATGTTCCGCGACGACCTCGAGCAGCTCGAAGCCGGCATGCTCCTCTATGACGCCTTCTTCCGCTGGTGCCGCGATGCCGCGGACGAGACGCACAACTGGCCGGCAGGAGGCAAGGCGTAATGACCGCACTTGCCAAGAACGACGCCGCGCCGCTGGTCGATGTTCCGACCGTGCCGAGTTTTCGCGAGGCGACGCGGCTGTGGGCAAAGATCGGCCTGCTGTCCTTCGGCGGGCCGGCCGGGCAGATCGCGCTGATGCACAAGGAACTGGTCGAGGAGCGCCGCTGGATCGGCGAGGAGCGGTTCCTGCACGCGCTCAACTACTGCATGCTCCTGCCTGGGCCCGAGGCCCAGCAGCTTGCCGTCTATATCGGCTGGCTGCTGCACCGGACGGCAGGCGGTCTCGTCGCCGGCAGCCTGTTCGTGCTGCCGGGCGCGCTGGTCATGCTGGGCTTGAGCAGCTTCTATATGCTTTACAACGACGCACCGGTCGTCGAGGCGCTGTTCTTCGGCGTCAAGGCGGCGGTGCTTGCCGTCGTCGTCGAAGCGGTGATCCGCATCGGCAAGCGGGCGCTGAAGAACCGTGCGATGGTGGCGATAGCGGTGGCGGCCTTTCTCGCCATCTACGTCGTGAAGCTGCCGTTTCCGCTGATCGTGCTTGCGGCAGGCCTCATCGGCTGGATCGGCAATCGATTTGCGCCACGGCTGTTTTCCGGCTCGGCACATGGCAAGGGCAGGGTCGCCGATAACAAAGGCGCGGTCGACCTGATGTTCGAGCGCGGCGAGCTCGGCCACACCGTGCCGACCAGACGGCATGCGGCCCGCACCATCGCCATCTGGCTGCCGCTCTGGCTCGGACCGGTGGCGCTGATCGCCTTGCTGGCGGGGCCCGGCAGCGTGTGGGCGCAGATCGGCGGCTTCTTCAGCCTGATGGCCGTGGTCACCTTCGGCGGCGCCTATGCGGTGCTCGCCTATGTGGCGCAGGCGGCGGTGACCTCGTTCGGCTGGCTTTCGCCCGGCCAAATGGTCGACGGGCTGGGGCTTGCCGAAACGACGCCCGGGCCGCTGATCCTGGTGCTGCAATTCGTCGGCTTCGCCGCCGCCTATCGCCATGCCGGCGCGATCAATCCCTTGCTTGCCGGATCGCTCGGGTCGGCGCTGACACTCTGGGCCACCTTCGTCCCCTGCTTCTTCTGGATCTTTTTGGGCGCGCCCTACATCGAGCAGCTCAGGCAGAACAAGGCGCTGGCGGCGGCGCTGGGCGCGATCACCGCGGCGGTGGTGGGCGTCATCATGAACCTTGCACTGTGGTTCGCGCTGCACGTCGTCTTCGGCAAGGTCGCAAGCGTTGGCTGGGGCGTGGAGGTTCCGGTCCTGTCCTCGCTCGACTGGCGCGCCGCGCTTCTGTCGGCGGCGGCGATGGTCGCCATGTTCAGGCTGAAACTCGGCATGCTGCCGACGCTGGCGGGATCCGCGCTGGCGGGGCTTGCGCTGCAGGCGCTGTAGGCCCGCACGCCGTTCGATCAAGTTAGCGTGAACGAAAAAGCCGACCGGCCGGGAATAAACCGCCCGGTCTGCGGGTCTCCAGGGCATGCGCCATTTGTGCGCAACAGCAGGAGATCATCATGAAGCGGCACCAAGACAGATACGCGTGGGCTGAAGAGGGCGAAGGCGTCAGCCGCCGGCGTCCCCTGGAGCGGATGAGCCGGGCGCATCCGCTCCGGGCGATACCGCCCCGCCGCCGGCCGTGATCCCTGCCGATCGCAACCATCGAGATCCACGACCATGACGGCGCCCCGGTTGCAGCCAGCGATGCGCCGTCCTCTTCCGAGGCACGCCTTGCTTCCGAGACACTTGACTCCGGTGACACCAATGCCTTCTCCTCCCTCGAAGCAGGCGCCATCGCCTGCGGTCGCGATCTTCGCCCACACGAGCAGGGACAGATCGTCGCCTCCCGCTGAGGGCGGCAAACCCATGGCGGGAGCGCCCGACGGCGGAACGGTGTTGAGCGAAAAGATGCTGGCAGCGCGTTTTGCCGAAGTGGTGCTGCCGCATCTTAGCGATGCGCTGTCGCTTGCCCGCTGGCTCACGGGCAATCAAGCCGACGCCGAGGATGTGGTGCAGGAGGCCTGCCTCAAGGCGCATGCGGGCATTGCAGGGTTCGCTGGGGGAAACCCCCGCGCGTGGCTGCTCACCATCGTGCGCAACGCTTCCTACACATGGATGGCGCGCAACCGCCCGCGCAGCGTGGTCGCCGTCGGCGACCTCGCCGATCTCGACGACGTGTCGCCGCCGCCCGACACTGACGCCGACAGCCCGGAGGCGGCGCTGATCGCCAAGGCCAATTCGGCGGCGGTGGAAGGGGCGATTGCCAAGCTGCCGCAAGCCTTCCGCGAAACACTTGTGCTGCGCGACATCAACGGTCTCAGCTACCGCGAGATCGCCGCCATGCTCGGCGTGCCGCAGGGCACGGTGATGTCGCGGCTGGCGAGAGCCCGCGGCCTCTTGATGACGGAACTTGGAGGGCGCCATGAGCCCGCATGAAAATCGCCCGCGTGAGGATGGATTGCCGCAAGACCCGCAGGATATGAAGCTGATGATCCACGCCCTTGTCGATGGCGAGCTCGACGCCGCGGCCGCCCTGGCGGTCGAGCGGCGCATGGCCGCCGATCCGGAGCTTGCCGCCGAACACGCGCGCCTAGTGGCGCTGCGCGGCGCTGTCGCCAATGTGCCGCGCCAGACGGTCCGCGACGACTTTCTGGCCCGCATTGCGGCCATCGCTGAGGTGAGTGGGACCGACGAAGCCGTCCAATCCACAGCCGTAAAGGCGCAGTCACAGCCGCAACAGCAGCAAGGCAATGTCGTCGAGATGCGGCCGCGCGCGGCACGCTGGTTCAACTCCTTCGACTGGCGCCAGATGGCGGCCTCGATCGTGCTGACGGCGTTTCTGGCCAGCGGCGCGACGCAGTGGCTGGCGACGGCGGACAATAGGGCCGACAGCTTTGCCGTGGCCGTCGCCAACGGCCATCGCCGCAGCCTGCTCGCGGCGACTCCAGTCGACATCGTCTCGTCCGACCGCCACACGGTGAAGCCATGGCTCGACGGCCGCATCGGCGTCTCGCCGGCGGCGCCCGATATGGCCAAGGATGGTTACGCCCTGCTTGGCGGACGCGTCGAGGTGATCGGCGACAGGCCGATGCCGGCTCTGGTCTACCGCCATCACGAGCATCTGATCACGTTGGTGGCCGCACCCCGGCAGAACGAGGCCAAATCGGTGCCGGTGGCGGACGATCTATCGGCAGGCGGTTTCCTGCTGGTCCACTGGACAGACGACGCCTTCTCCTACTGGGCGATCTCGGATGCCGAACGCCCTGCGCTCGACGATTTCGTCGCCCGCTTCCGGGCCGCGATCATCGCCAATCCGGCCGCCGGCAGCCCGGGCTGAGCATCACGGCAGGTGTAGCCGCCTTCGATCGGAAGGTGGACGCCGGCGATCATCGAGGCGGCACTTGAACGCCACCAGCGGTCGAGCGCGGCAGGTCCAAATTTCCGGACGAATCTCTCGCTTGCGACCCGGATATGCCGCTTCGCGTCGGTCTATCGGATGACGGATTGGAGTAGCTGGAGGGAGCTGCAGGGGAAACCGCGCTCCATGACTTCAGCCAATATTCTGATTTGCGACTTTGTCGGCCTCCGCTTTGGCGGGGACGGCGATCCCGATCACAGCGAGATCAAGGCTTATATCGAAGCCAAGGGTGGCGTGTTCCACCAGACAGGCATCGCCAAGGCCGGCGCCCCTGGCCCCGGCAAGCTGCATTTCTTCTACCAACCTCAATTGAGCACGCGCGACGAATTGTCGGCCGAGGCGGGCGACGGCCGCTACGACGCCGTCATCGCCGCCGCGACGTTCATTCCGGCGGAGACCAGGTTCCGCCTCGGCGGCGTGCGCATCGGCGCCGGCACCGGCAATATGGGCTCGGCATCGTGGGGTGGGGGCAGCGGCGAAGGCGGCGAAGCGCCGTTGATGAACACGCCGGGCATCAACAGCCGCGCCACCGCGCAAATGGCCATGAAGGCGCTGCTGAAAGTCAGGCCGGATCTTCCCGTGGACAGGCTCAACGCCCTGGTCGCCGGTGGGCAATTCGATACCGGAAAAGACCTGCGGCATTACCCGACCGAGAAGCTCGAAGGCAAAAGACTGGCGGTGATCGGCTATGGCAATATCGGCCGGGAATTCGCCAGGCTCGGCCAGGCCTTCGGCATGCGGGTCGCCATCCATGCGCGGTCCCGTCACCGCAAATGGATCGAGCTGGAGGGTTTCGACTACGCCGCGACCATGGTGGACGCGGCGCGCGGCGCGGACGCGCTTTCGGTCCATCTTGGCCTGGGTGCCTTCGATGCCGGCCAGCAACGTTACGCCAACACCGGGCTGATCTCAGACGGGGTGCTTTGCGCGCTCAATCCAGGCGCCGTGCTGATCAACTACGACCGGGGCGAACTGGTCGATGTGGCAGCGCTGGAGCGCGCGCTGGAATCGGGTCGTGTTTCCCACGCAGCGATCGATGCCGACCTTTTTACCGACGGCGCCGCGCTTTCAGGGCCGATGCTGCCTTATCTGAAGCTGGTCGAGCGTTATGGCCAGCGTCTGGAACTTCTCCCGCATGCCGCGGCCGACACGGACCATCCCTCCCGTGTCGCGGGCGCCAAGCAGGCGATCGATCAGATCTACGCCGCCGTCACCGAGCACCGAGTCTACAATCTGAAGGGATCGCTGCCTCCGGGTTTTGTCGACATGGGAGCGAAGGTCCCGCCCGGTATCGGCGGCATCAATCCCCAGCATCTGGCGGCGCTGGCCGACGATCAAAACGCGGCCGCCGATCTCGCCCAGTCGAGCGCCGTCGTCGCCGCGTTCTGGGAACGCGTCCTGGCTGCGCCCGAACAGGAAAGACCGGCGCTGATCGCTTCCGGAGGCGAGACATTCGCCGAGGCCGCGAACCGCCTCTCCACACATTTGCGCAGGCACCATCTTTCGGGGCCGTTCTCACAAGGATCGACCTGACACCCACCATGCGGCGACTTGCTCGCCAAGCCATTGAAAAGCATGGTGATCCCGACAGGAATCGAACCTGTGACCTACAGATTAGGAATCTGCCGCTCTATCCTACTGAGCTACGGGACCACGCGGCCCGACACATAAACGCTTCGGGCCGGTTCGCCAAGAGGCGAGAAGGCGATGGGAACGCCGCCGCCTTCGCCTGCGTGCGCTCAGGCGGCGAGCGCGGTCTCGGCCAGCTTCACCCAATAGCTCATGCCGTGCGGGATGACCTCGTCGTTGAAGTCGTAGGCCGGGTGATGCAGGCCGGCCGAGTCGCCATTGCCGATGAAGATGAAGGCGCCGGGGCGGGCTTCCAGCATATAGGAGAAATCCTCGCCGCCCATAACCGGCTGGATGGCGCGGTGGACGTGGCTGTCGCCGGCGATGTCGGCGGCGATATCGCCCGCAAACACGGTTTCCTCGGCATGGTTGAAGGTGACAGGGTAGTTGGCGTCGTAATCGACCTCGATGGTAGCGCCGAAGGCGGAGGCGAGGCCGGCGCAGAGTGCGCGAATGCGCTCTTCCGATTTCTTGGCCACTTCTTTCTTCAGCGTGCGCACGGTGCCGGCGATCTCGGCGCTTTCGGGGATGACGTTATAGGCGTCGCCGGCGTGGAACTTCGTCACCGACACCACCACGGACTCGACCGGATCGGTGCTGCGCGAGGCAATGGTTTGCAGCGCGCCGACCAACTGGCTGGCGATGACGATCGGGTCGATCGTGCCGTGCGGCATCGCGGCATGGCCGCCGCGGCCCTTGACGGTGATGGTGAATTCGGCGGTCGCGGCCATGATCGGGCCGGGCTTGATGGCGAACTGGCCGACCGGCAGGCCCGGCATATTGTGCATGCCGAACACTTTCTCGATGTCGAAGCGCTCCATCATGCCGTCCTTGACCATTTCGTTGCCGCCGCCGCCGCCTTCCTCTGCCGGCTGGAAGATCACCGCCACAGTGCCAGCGAAATTGCGCGTCTCGGCCAGATATTTGGCGGCGCCCAAGAGCATGGCGGTGTGGCCGTCATGGCCGCAGGCATGCATCTTGCCGCGCACGGTCGAGGCCCACGGCTTGCCGGTGATCTCGTCGATCGGCAGCGCGTCCATGTCGGCGCGCAACCCGATGGTCGGGCCATCGCCCTTGCGGCCGTGGATGATGCCGACGACGCCGGTCTTGCCCAGTCCCGTCACCACCTCGTCGCAGCCGAAGGCCGTCAGCTTCTCGGTGACGAAGCCGGCTGTCTGGAAGACGTCGAAATTCAGCTCTGGTGTCTGGTGCAGATGTCGTCGCCAGCCGGCAACTTCTTCCTGCATTTGCGCGGCGCGGTTCAGAATCGGCATGGTCGGTCCATCTCTTGGTTGACTGGCGGCAGTCGGTTCAGAGCCACTGCTCAGCAATTGTGAATATATGGCACTTTGCCATTTTGGCGTCACATAGGGTAAATAGCACCGCAACAATGCGGCTCGGGATCGAGGGTCGGCCCGCATTATGCTGGCGATGGGTAACGAAATCTTACGGAGCCAGCGGCGATCACGGCAAGAGGCGATTTCGGATTTGATCATGCGGCAAAGGCATTTCCTCAACCTGTTGCTGGCAGGCGCGCTGGCGCTTCCGGGGCTTGCCGGCACGGCGCGCGCCAATCCGGTCGTGCTTTTCGACCTCAAGAGCGGCACTGTGCTGGAGCACCAGGACGCGTTCAAGCGTTGGTATCCGGCCTCGCTCAGCAAGCTGATGACGGCCTATGTCGCCTTCCGCGCCATCCAGGCCGGCGAGGTGGCGCTCGATTCGCCGATCAAGGTGACGAAGCACTCGGCCGGCGAGCCGCCGAGCAAGATGGGCTTCAAACCGGGTTCGGTGATGCGGCTCGACAACGCGCTGAAGATGATGCTGGTCAAGTCGGCCAACGACATAGCCATGGCAGTCGGCGAGAATATCGGCGGGTCGCAGGCCGCATTCGCCGAGCGCATGAACGCCGAGGCTGCCCGGCTCGGCATGGTGGGCACGCATTTCGTCAACCCGAACGGACTCTATTCGCCGGAACAGTATACGACCGCGCGCGACCTTGCCGTGCTGGTGACGGCGTTGCGCAATGATTTTCCGCAATATGCCCCGTGGTTCTCGATCGAAGGCCTTGCCGTCGGCAAGAAGGCGCTCCCGAATTACAATCTCCTGATCGGCCGCTATCCGGGCGCCGACGGCATGAAGACCGGCTTCGTCTGCCCGTCCGGCTTCAACATGATCGGCTCGGCGACGCGCAACGGGCGCACGCTGGTCGCCGTGGTGCTTGGCGAGAAATCGGCGATCAGCCGCGCCGAAGCGGCGGCAAAGCTGCTCGACCAGGGTTTTGAGATGCCGGCGGCGGGTTCGACCACGCTGGCCGCTCTCAAGCCCTATGGTGACACGCTGTCACCCAACGACATGCATGACGAGATCTGCGGGAAAAAGCCGAAGGCGGAGCAATCGGAGGCGGCGCCCGAAGTTGCCGCAAAGGACAAGCCGAAGTCGCCTTACCAGGTGAAGCTCACCCACCCTACGCTCATCGCGGTCGGCCTCGGCGGCGCCACGGGACCCGCGCCCAAGGCGTTCGTCGACCAGACTGACCAGAACTATGCCGATGTGCCGCTGCCGATCTGGCGGCCGGACAGGCCGGCGCCGCCCGGCGCCGAGCCGCTGGCGACCGCCGCTGCCGGAGCGCAGGGCGACCAGCCCGTCAAAGCTGCCAATTAGGCAAACCAATGAGCAGCTTTCCCATTCCCGTTTCGGTGCTCACCGGCTTTCTCGGCGCCGGCAAGACGACGCTGCTCAATCGGCTGCTCAAGGATCCGGCGCTTGCCGATACGGCGGTGATCATCAACGAGTTCGGCGAGGTGGCGATCGACCATCTGCTGGTGGAGCAGGCTTCCGACGGTATCATCCAGCTTTCCGACGGCTGCCTCTGCTGCACGGTGCGTGGCGACCTTGTCGATACGCTCGCCGATCTGGTCGACCGGCTGCAGACCGGCCGTATCGCGAAATTGGCCCGCGTCGTCGTCGAGACGACGGGCCTGGCCGATCCGGCACCGGTGCTGCAGTCGATCATGGCGCATCCGGCGCTGGTGCAGGCGTTTCGGCTCGACGGCGTCATCACGCTGGTCGACGCCGCCAACGGCGAGGCGACGCTCGACGCCCATGTCGAGGCGGTGAAACAGGCCGCAGTGGCCGACCGCGTCGTGCTGACCAAGACAGACCTTGTGGACGCGGCCGCAGTCGAGGCGTTGCGGGCAAGGCTCAAGCAGATCAATCCGGGCGCCGTCGTGCTCGATGCCGACGAGGCCGGCGCCGCGGCGCTGTTCAATTGCGGCCTCTATGATCCTGAAACCAAGTCCGCCGACGTGCGGCGCTGGCTTGGCGAAGAGGCGGCGCACGACCATGATCACGACCATCACCACCATGACGGCGACCATGATCCTCACCACCATCATGAGCATCGCCACGACACGCGCGTGCGCTCGCACTCGCTTGTCCATGACGGCCCGGTGCCGTTCTCGGCGATCGAGATGTTCCTCGACCTCCTGCGCTCGACGCATGGCGAGAAACTCCTGCGCATGAAAGGTGTCATCGAACTCGCGGAGGATCCCTCGCGGCCGCTGGTCATCCATGGCGTGCAGAAGATCCTGCATCCGCCGGCGAGACTGCCGGCCTGGCCCGACGGCCAGCGCGGAACCAGGCTGGTGCTGATCACGCTCGACATGCCTCAGGACTATATCCAGCGGCTGTTCGCGGCCTTCACCAACAAGCCGTCGATCGACACGCCGGACCGCGCGGCGCTGGAAGCCAATCCGCTGTCGATTGCCGGGCTTTAAGCTGAAGCAAGCAGGTCAGCCGCGTTGCCGCGCTCGACCAGGAAACGGTGGCCGCCAGTGACGGCCGCCGTCTCGAGCAGCTGGTGGCCGGCATCGGCGCAGAAGGCCGGGATATCGATCACTGCCAGCGGATCGGTGGTTTCGAGCCACAGCCGGGCGCCAGGTCGCATCGCGGCCAGCCGCTTGCGGGCCTTCAGCACCGGCAACGGACAGTTCAGTCCCTTGAGATCGTAGATGGCGGGCGGCTTTGCCTTTTGTTCATGCATGTCGTTATCCCAAAACCGCCTTCCACTTTTGGGCGACATGCATAAAAATCTCAGCCGCCGAACATGCCGAGAAGCTTCTTCTTCAGCTTCGACACGGTGCCCTGGTCGGCGTCGGCGGCCTGCGTTTCCTGCGCCGGCTGGGCGGGCGCGGCTTCGACGCCAGCGGTGACGACCGGCTGCTGCGCCGCCTGCTTGGCGGCCTCCTTCTCGGCCAGCGCCTGCGCCCTTGCCTGTGCCTTGGCGGCCTTGGCCGCCTCGATCGCCGCCAGGCGCTGCTCTTCGGCCTTGCGCTTGGCTTCCTTTTCCGCGTCGGCTGCCGCCATCTTGCGGCCGAGCGGGGAATCGATGCGGCCCATGCGGCTAGTTTCGGTCACCGAGCCGTCGGAATTCAGCGATGGCGGGTCGATCGGCACACGCTCGCCGCGGGCGCGGCGCTTCGACCAGTCTGAAACGATGCTGGCTTCCTTGACGCCGGCAATCGTCGGCTTCGGCGGCGGCGTGCTCGAATTCACGGCCGAATTGAAGGCCGCGTCGTAGCTCTTCTCGTAATTGGCATAGGCGGTCCTCAGCGAATCCGGCTGGGTCATCGCGGGGCAGGGGCCTGTCGGGTCGAAGGTCGTGCCTTCGGGCGCGACCTGGTTGAAGACGTAGCGCTTCTCGCAGACGTCGACCTTCGGCGGCACCTTGGTGATCTCGAAATTGTCGTAGCCGACCTTCAGCATCTTCCAGAACTCGTAGTTCGGGTCGTTGCGGTAGCGCGCCATGTTGGCGGCGGTCATGCGGAACGGAAAGGCCTGGATCTGGAACTCGGTCTGGCCGCCCTGGAAGGCGTCGCGGCCGAAGGCATAGATCTGCTCGATCTGGGCATCGGTCATCGAATAGCAGCCGGACGACGAGCAGGCGCCATGGACCATCAGGTTCTGGCCGGTGCGGCCATTGGCGCGGTCGTAGGCGTTGGGGAAGCCGATGTTGAAGGACAGGTGGTAGCTCGAGCGCGGGTTCATCTGCGAGGGACGGACCGTGTAGAAACCTTCCGGCGCCTGGCGGTCGCCCTCGGTGTATTTGGGGCCGAGCTTTCCCGACCATTTGCAGATGTCGTAGGTGGCGACAAGATCGTAACGGCCATTGGTCTTGGCCTTCCAGATCTCGAGCTTGCCCTCCTCCTTGAAGATGCGCGCCATCACCGAGGAGGTGCGCACCATGCCCTTGGCCCTCATGTCGGCGAGGATCTTGTCGGGCAACGGCTTGTTGGCCTCCGGCGCGAAGTCCTTCATCGACGAATCGTTGCAGCCGGCGATGCCGATGGCGGCGATCAGGATTCCGGTGCGGGCAAGCTTGGCAAACATCGATACGGCTACGTCTCTATCTCTCGGGCCAACGGCTCTCGGCATGGCCGGGCCCATAGGCTGAACACCAGTGGACCGTAAGCCCGTTAACCTTGAAAATTCCTTACCGCAAGCCTTGGCAAACCCCTCGCGGCGATTTCCATTGAGCCGAATCCGGCGGCATTTTTGTGGCGGAATTGCTTATTCCGGCCACAGTTGAACGTCTTGCCGGGATTTGAGAGGTCAGAGGCTGCGGCCCATCGCCAGGTATTTCTCGCGGCGCTGCTCGCGGAAATCGGTGTTGGCGCCGGCGAAATCCTTCATCGTCCTGGCGATGAGGTCGCCGGTGGACGCAATCACCGTTTCCGGCGCGCGCTGGGCGCCGCCCATCGGCTCGGGAATGATGGCGTCGATGATCTTCATCTCGAGAAGATCCTGCGCGGTGATCTTCATGTTGGTCGCCGCGTCCTTCGAGCGCGTGGTGTCGCGCCACAGGATCGAGGCGGCGCCTTCGGGCGAAATCACCGAATAGATGGCATGCTCCAGCATATAGACGCGATTGGCGGTGGCGATCGCGATGGCGCCGCCGGAACCTCCTTCGCCGATGACCACCGAGATCGACGGCACTTTCAGCGCCAGGCAGGCCGAGGTCGAGCGCGCGATGGCTTCGGCCTGGCCGCGCTCCTCGGCGCCGACGCCGGGATAGGCGCCGGCCGTGTCGACCAGCGTCAAAAGCGGGATCTGGAAGCGGTCGGCCAATTCCATCAGCCGCACCGCTTTGCGGTAGCCCTCTGGCCGCACCGAGCCGAAATTGTGCTTGATGCGGCTTGCGGTGTCCGAGCCCTTTTCCTGGCCGATGATCGCCACCGGCTCGCCGCGAAAACGCGCGAAGCCGCCGACGATCGCCTGGTCGTCGCCGTAATTGCGGTCGCCGGCCAAAGGCGTGAAATCGGTGAACAGCGTCTTGATGTAGTCGACGCAATGCGGGCGGTCTGGATGGCGCGCGACCTGCACCTTCTGCCAGGGCGTGAGCGCCTTATAGAGATCGCGCAAAGCGTCGCGCGAGCGCTTTTCCAGCCTGCTGATCTCTTCGGCGACATCGACCGCCTCGCCGTTCTCGGCAAGCTTCTTCAGCTCAAGGATCTTGAGCTCCAGATCCTGCACCGGCTTTTCGAAGTCGAGGTAGTTGTACATGCTTGGGCGGACCGATCCGTCGGAAGGCAATGGCTGGCGGAACCGCTGAAATGCCGGCTCCGGGCGGTGGAACGTCGCCCTCACATAGCGATATGAGGCCTAGTCGGCAAGCGGGTGATGATCGTTGACCAGCCGCACCAGCCGCTCCTCCAGCACGTGGGTGTAGATCTGCGTGGTCGAGATGTCGGCATGGCCCAGGAGTTGCTGAACGGCTCTGAGATCGGCGCCGTTCTGCAGGAGATGGCTGGCAAAAGCATGGCGAAGCACATGCGGCGAGATTTTTGCCGCTTCTATCCCCGTCCGCGCGGCCAACCCCTTGAGATCGCGGGCGAAAACCTGCCGGGAGAGATGGCCGCTGTCGGAAGAGGCCGGAAACAGGAACGGGCTCTCGGCAAAGGCCGGCCGCTCGGCCCTTGCGGCGAGCCAGGCGCGCATGGCGGCGCGCGCCTTGGTCGAGAGCGGCACCATGCGTTCCTTGTCGCCCTTGCCGCGCACCATGAAGAAGCGATCGTCGCGCAACGCCACCGTGACCGGCAGGCCGACCAGTTCCGACACGCGCAAGCCCGTTGCGTAGAGCACTTCGACCAGCGCGTGCAGGCGCAACGCGGCCAGCCTGTCGCTATCCGGCCCGGATTCTCCGGCTTCCTGCGCAGCCCGGTCGAGCAGGCGCCCAGTCTCGGCTTCGCTCATCGTCTTCGGCAGCGGCCGGCCCTTGCGCGGGCTGTCCAGCGTGCCGGTCGGGTCGTCGCCGCGCAGCCCTTCGGCATAGAGGAATTTGAAGAACTGGCGGATGGCCGACAATTTGCGCGCCTGCGAGGTCGGCGCGAAGCCACGTGCGGCGATGTCGTCGAGATAGGCACGGATGTCGGCCGATCCCGCGCCCGCCAGTCCGCCCTTGATCGCTTCGGAAGCATCCTCCAGGTCGCGACGATAGGACGAAAGCGTGTTGTCGGCCGCGCCTCGCTCGGCGCTCATCATCTCGAGGAAGGCTTCGATGCGGGCGGCGCTGTTCATCGGGCCGGGATCAGCTCTTTGTCGGTTTTTCGTGGGTCAGTTTTTCTTCGGGTTGAGCTTTTCAGCCGGAATGCGGATGCTCATTTCGGCCTTTTTCGGCTCCACGAACATCGCCAGCGCGAACATCGCGCCATAGGCAATGCCTGCAAGAACCGCCAGCGTCACGACGAAGCGAAACAAAGTCGGCATTCAATTTTCGCCCGTCTTGTTGTTCTGCGTTTCCAAAGCCCTGTGCCCTTATGGGACGCCAATCCGGCCAATTCAAGCACGAAGCATTTCGCTGAACAGGAGGTTTTGCCGGGGAAGCTTCGCGGCCGTTTGTCCGGCCGTGCTTGACGCAAACAGGCTTTTGATGTCGATACGGCGCAAAGAGGCCCCGATGAACGCTCTGCCATCAAATCCGACAGACGAAGGCCGCGCCGCGCTGATCGAACGGCTCGGAAGCCGGTCGATCGTCTTCGTCGGACTGATGGGCGCCGGCAAGACCGCGATCGGCCGCAAGGTGGCGACGATGCTGTCGCTGCCCTTCATGGACAGCGACCAGGAGATCGAAAGCGTCTCGCGCATGACGGTGCCGGAGTTGTTCGAGCGCTATGGCGAGCCGGAATTCCGCGCGCTGGAGCAGCGGGTGATCCTGCGTCTGCTGGAGAACGGACCGCAGGTGCTGTCGACCGGCGGCGGCGCCTTCATGAACGCGCAGACGCGCGAGGCGATTTCCGCGCATGGCGTATCGGTCTGGCTGAAGGCCGATCTGGACCTGTTGATGGAGCGCGTTTCGAAGAAGCAGAACCGGCCGCTCTTGAAGAATCCCGATCCGCGTGGCGTGCTGGAGAAGCTGATGGGCGAGCGCTATCCGGTCTATGCCATCGCCGACCTGACGGTGCCGACACGCGACGACCGCAAGGAGATCATCGCCGGCGAAGTCGTCGCGGCGCTTTGCGCCCATCTCGGCATCGACGCGATCGCAACGGGCGCTACAAGCGCCACAACTGACGAGGTTCAGTCGTGAGCGAACCGGTGAAGGTCGAGGTCGGGCTCGGCGACCGCGCCTATGATATTCTGATCGGCTCAGGATTGCTGGCGCGTTCCGGCGAGGAGATCGCACGCCGGCTTCCTGGTACCCGCGCGGCCATCGTCACCGACGAGAATGTCGCCGCCGCGCATCTCGACACGCTGAAGGCTGGGTTGGACAAAGGCGGCATCCAGTCCGTTGTCATCACGCTGCCTGCGGGCGAAAAGACCAAGAGTTTCGTCCATCTGGAGGAAGTGGTCGACGGCGTGCTCGCGGCAAGGCTCGAACGCCGCGACGTGGTGATCGCGCTCGGCGGCGGCGTCATCGGCGACCTTGCCGGTTTTGCTTCCGGCATCGTGCGCCGAGGCATGAATTTCGTTCAGATACCGACCTCGCTGCTGGCGCAGGTCGATTCTTCCGTCGGCGGCAAGACCGGCATCAACAGCGCGCGCGGCAAGAACCTCGTCGGCGTCTTCCACCAGCCCAGGCTGGTGCTTGCCGACACCCAGTTGCTCGATACGCTGACGATCCGCGAGTTCCGCGCCGGCTATGCTGAGCTTGCCAAATACGGGCTGATCGACCGCCCGGCCTTCTTCGCCTGGCTTGAACAGAACTGGGGGCAAGTCTTTGCCGGCGGTCCGGCGCGGGTCGAGGCGATCGCCGAGGCCTGCCGCGCCAAGGCCGACGTCGTTGCCCGCGACGAGTTCGAGACCGGCGACCGCGCCCTGCTCAATCTCGGCCACACTTTCGGTCATGCGCTCGAAGCTGCCACGCAGTATGATGGGAGCAGGCTCGTCCATGGCGAGGGCGTCGCCATCGGCATGGCGCTGGCGCACCGTTTCTCGGCGCGTCTCAACCTGGCGAGCCCGGACGACGCGGAGCGCGTCGAAGCGCATCTGCGCGCCGTAGGCCTGCCCTGGCGGATGGCCGACATTCCAGGCGAGCTGCCGAACGCCGAGGCGTTGCTCGGCTTCATCACCCAGGACAAGAAGGTCTCGCGCGGCGCGCTGACCTTCATCCTGACGCGCGGCATCGGCCACGCTTTCATCGCCAAGGACGTGCCGTCGTCGGAAGTGCTCTCCTTCCTCAAATCGAACCATCCCGGATGGCTCGAGGTGAGCCATCCCGGATGAACGGCGCCGGCTGGATCGTCGCCGCCGTCCTTGCCGCCATCGTGCTTTTGGCGCTTTTCTTCCGCGCCCGATTGCTTGCCGCTTGCGGCTATGCGCTGCGGCCGATCGAGCCGGCGCAGCGGTCCGAGCGCAACGGCAAGGATGAAGACGGCGACGAACCTCGCCGCGAGGGCGCGGCTGCCGGTGAGGAGCGCAATCGGCTCGAGGGCCTGTTCGACCTCGATGAGCTCGAAGTCTCGGACGTCATGGTCCACCGCACCAATATGCGCTCGGTCAATGCCGACAATGCGCCGGAGGCGGTGGTGCGCGAGATCCTGCAGAGCCCGCACACCCGCATGCCGCTATGGAAGGGCTCGCTCGACAACATCGTCGGCGTGTTGCACGCGAAGGATCTGCTGAGGGCCCTCAACGAGGTCGGCAACGATTTTTCGCGGATCGACGTCATGAAGATCGCGGCCAAGCCGTGGTTCGTGCCGGACACCACCACCTTGCAGGAACAGCTCAACGCCTTCCTGCGGCGCAAGGCGCATTTCGCCATCGTCGTCGACGAGTATGGCGAGGTCGAAGGGCTGGTGACGCTGGAGGATATCATCGAGGAGATCGTCGGCGAGATCGCCGACGAGCACGACATCGACATGCAGGGCGTCAAGAAAGAGGCCGACGGCTCGGTCGTCGTCGACGGCACGGTGCCAATCCGCGATTTGAACCGCGCGCTCGACTGGGATCTGCCCGACGAGGAAGCCACCACGATCGCCGGCCTCGTCATTCATGAGACGCAGTCGATCCCGGAGGAGAAGCAGGCCTTCACCTTCCACGGCAAGCGTTTCGTGGTGATGAAGCGCGAGAAGAACCGCATCGCCCGATTGCGGATACGTCCCGCCAGCGAGGGCTAGTGCCCCGCCAGCGAGGGCTAGTTCACGAACGCAGAAATCTTGACTGGTCGGCCATGTCGCGTTGGCAGGTGGTATGCCTTGGAGGTTGGCCGAAACGGTCCGGCCTCGTCATCCACGGGCGGAGCAAGGAGCGTAGCGACGCGCGTAGACCCGAGGATCCATGCCGGGACGCATGAGCGCTGCTGCGATGCAGAATTCTGCTCCGCTGCGTTCTTCGATCAAGGCCACGGAATGGATTCCAGGGTCTCCGCGACGCCGCTTTGCGGCTGCTCCGCCCTGGAATGACGAGGTTGGAAGGCTTCAGCCAATCCCCAACCGTGTGCGCTGATTTCACCGAAGCGAACGGTGCCGCCCGACAACCCTTCAAAATCCCTACGCCGAAGAAACCGGCCGTCTCAGAGACCCGGCTCAAAGCTCCTTGGTCCAACGCTCGCTGAGCATCGCGCCGGTACCGGCATCGATTGCCGCCAGGCTGACATCATAGCCCCATAGGTTGCGGATATGGCGCAGCGTCGCGTCGCGGCTCTGGCCCTCGAGCATGACGCCATCCTTGACCACGTGCTGGAGCCGCAGATGCCGGTCGCCGAGCAGGTCGACGTCAACCACCTGGATATCGGGACGGTTGGCGCCGATATCGTAGCTTTGCGCCAACGCCGACCTTATCTTGCCATAGCCGCGCTCATTGTGAATCGAGGCCACTTCATAGTGCGGCTCGTCGGCACCGTCGGCCAGCACGAAGAGCCGCCATTTGCGGATCAGCCTTGGGCTCAGATACTGCCGGATGAAGGATTCGTCGCGGTGGTTGGCCCAGGCGTCGAGCAAGGTGTCGCGCCAGTCGCCGTGGCCGGCGATGTCGGGAAACCAGTCGCGGTCCTCGGCGGTCGGCGCGGTCGAGATACGCTGGATGTCCTGCATCATGTCGAGACCCAGCGCATAGGGATTGATGCCGGAAAAGCGCGGGTCGTCATAGGCCGGCTGGAAGACCACGTTCGAGTGGTTGCGCAGGATTTCGAGCATGGCGCCTTCGTTGATGCGGCCACGGTCGAACAGCATGTTCATGAGCGTGTAATGCACGAAGGTCGCGCAACCTTCGTTCATCACCTGGGTTTGCCGCTGCGGATAAAAATATTGCGCGATGACGCGCACGATCCTGACGATCTCGCGCTGCCAGGGCTCGAGGACGAGACTGTTCTTCTCGAGGAAATAGAGCAGGTTCTCCTCCGGCAGATTGAGCGATTTCTTCCGCTCGGCAGCGTCGTCGTCAGCGGCTGTTTTGGTATCGTCGCTCTCTTGCGAAGGCGGTAGTGTCCGCCAGAGATCGTTGAACGAACGCTCCTCGTATTCCAGGCGCTCGCGCAGCCCTTCGCGCTGCTGCTCGGACGACAGTCTCGGCGGCCGATGATAGCGGAACACACCCTGCTCCATCAGCGCGTGGGCCGAATCCAGGATAGCCTCCACGGCCGCCAGGCCATGCCGTTCCTCGCATCGGGCTATGTAGCTCTTGGCAAAATCCAGATAGCTCAGGATGCCGCCGGCGTCCGTCCATTGCCGGAAAAGGTGATTGTTCTTGAAGAAATGATTGTGTCCCAGCGCGGCATGCGCCGTCACCAAAGCCTGCAGGGCCATGGTGTTTTCTTCCATGAGGTAAACGATGCAGGGATTGGAGTTGATGACCAGTTCATAGGCCAGACCGCGTGCGCCCTTACGGTAGAGCAGTTCGTTATAGAGGAAGTGCTTGCCGAATGACCAATGCCGGTACATCAGCGGCATGCCCACCGACGAATAGGCGTCGAGCATCTGCTCGGAAGAGATGATCTCCATCTGCACCGGGTAGATGTCGAGGCGAAGCTCTTCGAGGCCGATCGCTTCGATCTCGTCATAGACCCGGGACAGCTTGTTGAAATCCCAGTCCGACCCGGAAAACAGCAATTCGGATTTGTGCGCCTGGCTGACCATCGGCCTATGTCCCTTCGAGCCTCAGTCCTCAAGCGCTCTTGCGCAGATCAGGTTGCCTGGCGAAGAGCTCGCGGAAGACCGGATATATGTCGGCCGGCGCGGCGATGCGCCTCATCTGGAAATTCGGCCATTTCCCGTCGACGGCATTGTAGGCGCGCCAGAGCGACGTGCCGTTCTCGGTCGAGCCGAAAATGTGGCTTTCCCGCTCGTCGATGATCTCCACATAGGCGAAATACTGGCAAAGCCGCATCAGCTTGCGGTCGAGCAGTTCTATGCAGCGCTCGGAATCGGTGGCGAAATTGTCGCCGTCGGAGGCCTGGGCGGCGTAGATGTTCCATTCGGCGACCGGGTAGCGTTCCTCGATGATGCGGTGCATTTCCTCGAGCGCGGTGGAGACGACCGTGCCTCCGCTTTCGGTGTGGTAGAAGAACGTATGCTCGTCCACCTCCTTGGCTTCGTGGGTGTGGCGGATGAAGACGACCTCGGTGCGTTCGTAGCGCCGTGTCAGAAACAGATGCAGCAGCACGAAGAAGCGTTTGGCCAGATCCTTCTCGCGCTCTCCCATCGAGCCGGAGACGTCCATCAGACAGAACATCACCGCGCTGGCGTTCGGCACCGGCTGGGGATCGAAGCGGTTGAAACGGATATCGACCGGATCGACATAGGCAATTCGCCTGCGCCTGCGCTCGACCCGGTCGAACTCCTCGCGCAGGGCAGCGATGCGTTCGCTCATCGCCGCGCTTGCCGGCTTCGCTTCAAGCTCGGCAATCTGCAGGGCGATTGCGTCCAACTCCGCCTGCTTGGGACGCCTGAGCGCGATGCGGCGCCCATGGCTGTTGCGCATCGTGCGTCCGACATTGATGTTGGTCGGCGCTCCGCTTGCCGTGAAGCCTGCCCGTCTCGGCTTGAAGCTCAGTATCTGCTTGAGATTGAGCTTAACCAGATCCGGCAGTTCGAGGTCCTCGAAGAAAAGATCGAGCACTTCCTCGCGTGACAGCACAAAGCGGAAGTCGTCTTCGGATTCCGTGGTCCCTGGAGCCGATCCGTAGCCTCCGCCGCCGCCCGGTTTGGAGATAAGATCGCCAGGGCTGAATGTCCTGTTGCCGGGCAGGATGTGCTGGCGCCTGCCGCTTTCCTTGTCGTCGCCGAAGGTGGGTTCGCTGGTGCCCTTACGAGGCATCGGCACGGCATGCTCGCGGTCAATGTCGGCGATACGACCTGTCCGGACGTGGTCGCGGATGCTGCGCTTGAGATCATCACGGGCGCGTCGGAGGAAGCGCTGGCGATTGCCCAGGCTCTTGTCCTTCGGGTTCAGGCGGCGGTCGATGAAGATCGGCATGGAACCGTCCCGGTTTTGCTCAACCCGCCTTGTTCACGCGCATGTACCAGTCGACCAGCCGGCGAACCTGCCGCTGGGTGTAGCCGCGTTCCACCATACGCTGCACGAATTCGTTGTGCCGCTTCTCCGTGACGCTGTCCTGCTTGGAGCCGAAGCTGATCACCGGCAGCAGGTCCTCGACCTGGCCGAACATGCGCTTCTCGATGACCTCGCGAAGCTTTTCATAGCTCGTCCAGGAGGGATTGCGGCCATGGTTGCGCGCCCGGGCACGCAAGGTGAATTTGACCACTTCGTTGCGGAAGTCCTTAGGGTTGGCGATGCCGGCCGGTTTTTCGACCTGCGACAATTCCTTGTCCAGCACCTCGCGGTTGAGGATTTGGCCGGTGTCGGGGTCCTTGTAGTCCTGATCCTCGATCCAGGCGTCGGCATAGGCGATGTAGCGGTCGAAGAGGTTCTGACCATACTCGCTGTAGGATTCCAGATAGGCCTTCTGGATCTCATGGCCGATGAACTCGGCATAGCGCGTCGCGAGTTCCGATTTGATGAATTCGAGGAAGGCGGCTTCCGTTTCTTTCGGGAATTGCTCGCGCTTGATGGCCTCTTCGAGGATGTACATCAGGTGCACGGGATCGGCCGCCACCTCCTTGGTGTCGTAGTTGAACGTCTGCGACAGGATCTTGAAGGCAAAGCGCGTGCTTACCCCGGTCATGCCCTCGTCGACGCCGGCGGCGTCGCGATACTCCTGGACCGATTTGGCCTTGGGGTCGATCTCCTTGAGGTTCTCGCCGTCATAGGCGCGCATCTTGGTGTAGAGCGGTGAGTTCTCGTGCTCGGCAAGGCGGGTCGAGACGGTGAAGCGGCTGAGGATGTCCAGCACTTCGGGCGCGCAGGGGCTGTTTGCCAGCTCGCTCTCGCGCAGCAGCTTCTCGTAAATATGCCTCTCCTCGGTAACACGAAGGCAATAGGGAACCTTGACCACGAGGATGCGGTCGAGGAAGGCTTCGTTGTTCTTGTTGTTCTTGAACTGCTGCCATTCCGATTCGTTGGAATGGGCCACGACGATGCCCTGATAGGGGAAGGCACCGAAATTCTCGGTGCCGTTGTAGCTGCCTTCCTGGGTTGCCGTCAGCAATGGGTGCAGGACCTTGATGGGCGCCTTGAACATCTCGACGAATTCGAGCAGCCCTTGCGTGGTCCGGTTGAGGCCGCCGCTGTAGGAGTAGGCGTCCGGGTCGGACTGGCTGAAGTGCTCCAACTGCCTGATGTCGACCTTGCCGACCAGGGCCGAGACATCCTGATTGTTCTCGTCGCCGGGCTCGGTCTTGGCGATGGCGATCTGGCGCAGCCGCGACGGCATCAGCTTGACCACGCTGAATTTGGAGATGTCGCCAGACAGTTCGTCGAGGCGCTTGGCCGCCCAGGGCGAAATCAATCCGTTCAGGCGGCGGCGGGCGATGCCGTATTTGTCCTCCAGCAGATCGCCCATGCGATCGGGATGGAAAAGGCCGAGCGGCGATTCGAAGACCGGGCTGATCTTGTTGCCGACCTTGAGCGTGTAGATCGGGCGCTCCTCCATCAACTTCTTCAGCCGTTCGGCCAGCGAGGATTTGCCGCCGCCGACCGGGCCGAGGAGATAGAGGATCTGCTTGCGCTCCTCGAGGCCCTGCGAGGCATAGCGGAAATATCCGGCGATGCGCTCGATCGTATCCTCCATTCCGTAGAAGTCGGAGAAGGAGGGATAGACCTTGATGGTGCGGTTGGAGAAAATGCGGCCGAGCCGCTCGTCCTTGCTGGTGTCGACGAGGTTCGGCTCACCGATCGCCTCGACCATGCGCTCGGGCGCCGACGCATACATGGTTTTGTCTTCGCGGCAGGCCAGGAGATATTGCTGCAGGCTGATCTCTTCCTGAGCCGCGTTGGAATAAATCTCCGAAAACAGATCGAAGACGTCTGATTGGTTCTCGCGCATGGTGCTTTGCCTCGGAGCCGGTGGGCTGCCAATCGGCTCATCGCTGCATCAACTGCCGGAAAGCACTGTTTGTTCCCTTCACACGAAGGATAGCGCATGCAATCTGGCATTGACCCGGGGGATACCCGACGCGGCCGAAAATGCTCGCCCCAGAAATACGTGGTGATTGCCGGCGGAGCTTCAAGGTCCTGATTTGGTTTGCTACCCACAAGTTGTCATTATTAATCCAATCGAGGTGCGCGGCACGCTTGCGCCGTAACCTGGCCGGAGATGACGATGATCGATCGACGCGGCTTCATCGCGGCATCGCTGGGGGCGCTGCTCCCGGCAGGTGCGTCAGCCGCCAGTCGTCCGGGCCGGCAGGCACCGCAAACCCTCGATTACGGTCCGGCCAAGCTCGATATCTACGCGCCGGACGACGCGAACAAGCTGCCGGTGGTCTTCTTTGTCCATGGCGGCGCCTGGCGGTTCGGCAAACGCGGCCAGGTCGGCTCAAAGCCGGACTTCCTGCTCGCCAATGGCTTCGCGTTCGTCTCGATCGATTACCGCATGCTGCCGGAAGCCGATGTCGCTACCCAGGCCCGCGACGTCGAAAAGGCCTACGGCTATGTGCGCGCCAACATTGCCCGATACGGTGGCGATCCCAGTCGCATCGTCGGCATGGGCCATTCGGCCGGGTGCCATCTGATCGCGCTGACCGGCATGCGCGGCGGGTTGCCCGGTGTCGCCGCGCTGATCCTGGACGATACCAGGGCCTATGATCTTGCAGCGCTTTCCAGGAATGGCGGCATGGTGGGGGCCTATGCGCGTGCCTTTCCCGACCCGACACAATGGGCGGCGCTATCGCTGTCGACCCATGTCGACGGCAGGAAACATCCGCCGACCTTCATCGCCTATTCGCGCGCTCCCGGGCGAGGCGAGGCGTCGAAGGCTTTCGCGGAACGCCTGCGCGCCACCGGCGCCAAGGTCACGCTGTTCGACGGCAGCGCCTATACGCATATGTCGATCAATCGCGATCTCGGCCAGGACGGCGACGCCTTGACCGCGGCTGTGTTGGCCTTCCTCAAGGCGAGCGTCGGCTGAGAGCTTACCAGCGCGTCTTCTCGCCGGGTGCCGCCGGCTCGATTGCCAGCGCATGCACGCCGGCCTTCAGTTCGTCCGCGAGCAATTCGTTGACGGCACGGTGGCGCTCGATGCGAGCCATGCCGGCAAAGCTCGGCGAGACGATGCGAACGCGGAAATGCGTCTCGCCGGCGCCGTCGAACGTCGCGTGGTGGCCGGACTCGACGTGATGATGACCGGCGTGAAGGTGGCTCTCATTGATGACCGCTAGCCGTTCGGGCGAAAATGCTGCTTTCAGCTTGTTTTCGATTGTCGACTGTATGGACATCCGGGTTTCCCTTCCCCACATCTGCGGCACAGCCGCAAAATCTTGAATTTCGACCGCTTTTAAGCCGCGATTCAGCGGTTAGGGCGATCATCGGCGAAATGTCAATTCTTGTTTCGCATATGCGAACAGCCCATAAATGGGTGAGATGAAAGCGTATCCCAAATATTTCGAGAAAATTCGAATTCGGCCGGAGAAGGACGCGGAGCTGAAGTCGCGCGCGCCGATCTGCCAGTGGGACGGCTGCAACGAGGCCGGCACGCATCGCGCGCCGGTCGGGCGCCTCAAGGAGGGCGAGTATTTTCGCTTCTGCTTCGACCATGTGCGCGAATACAACAAGGGCTTCAATTACTTCTCCGGCGTGTCGGACACTGAGATCGCCCGCTTCCAGAAGGAGGCGCTGACCGGCCACAGGCCGACATGGCGCATGGGCGCCAATGGCGGCGGAACGCGCTCGGCGCCGGATTTCGCGCAGCAGCGTTCGGGACGGGCCGGCTACTACAACCGCATGCGCGATCCCTTCAATCTGTTCAGCGGCGGAGCACGCGAGCCGCGCGAGCGCAAGGCAAAGCCACTTGAGGCCAAGGCGCTGGAAACGCTTGGCCTTGACACAAAGGCGACTGGTCAGGACATCAAGGCGCGCTATAAGGAACTCGTTAAGCGTCACCATCCGGATGCGAATGGCGGCGACAGAGGTTCGGAAGACCGGTTCCGCGATGTGCTGCAGGCCTATCGCGTGCTCAAGCAAGCAGGATTGTGCTGAGCGGCCCCACGGTACCAAGTCGTTTTTCCAACTTTCATAAGGTTGGAAAAGGCTCTAAGACCGCCCCCGGACAAAATTGATTGCCGGCGAAACGCGGCGTTTCGCCCGTGGAGACGTTGATAGTGATGAACAAGGTCGATCGCGACATCGCCAACCTGCCCGACACGACGGTGTCGGTGAAGGAGAAATTCGGCTTCGATTCCAAGATGGTCGTTCCCGCCTATTCGGCGGCGACGGAGCATGTACCGGACATCGACCCGGATTATCTGTTCGACAAGGCGACGACATTGGCGATCCTCGCCGGCTTTGCCTACAACCGCCGCGTCATGGTGTCGGGCTATCACGGCACCGGCAAGTCGACGCATATCGAGCAGGTCGCGGCGCGGCTCAACTGGCCCTGCGTGCGCGTCAACCTCGACAGCCATGTCAGCCGCATCGACCTCGTCGGCAAGGATGCCATCGTCGTCAAGGAAGGGCTGCAGATCACTGAATTCCGCGACGGCATCCTACCCTGGGCCTATCAGCACAATGTGGCGCTCTGCTTCGACGAATATGATGCCGGCCGTCCGGACGTGATGTTCGTCATCCAGCGCGTGCTGGAATCGTCGGGCCGCCTGACCCTGCTCGACCAGAGCCGGGTCATCCGCCCGCACCCTGCATTCCGGCTGTTCGCCACCGCCAACACGGTCGGCCTCGGCGACACCACGGGCCTCTATCACGGTACGCAGCAGATCAACCAGGCGCAGATGGACCGCTGGTCGATCGTCACCACGCTCAATTACCTGCCGCACGACAATGAAGTGAACATCGTGCTGGCCAAGGCCAAGCACTATCGCGACAGCAAGGGCAAGGACATCGTCAACAAGATGGTGCGCGTCGCCGACATGACGCGTTCGGCCTTCATCAACGGCGACCTGTCGACCGTAATGAGCCCGCGCACCGTCATCACCTGGGCCGAGAACGCCGAGATCTTCGGCGACATCGGCATGGCGTTCCGGCTGACCTTCCTCAACAAGTGCGACGAGCTGGAGCGTTCGGTGGTGGCCGAGTTCTACCAGCGCGCCTTCGGCGAGGATCTGCCGGAGAGCGCCGCGAACGTGGTGCTGGGGTAGGCGGAGCCCATGCAACCAGCCCTGCGGACATTCCAGTGGGGTTTGCTGATTTTTTGCTTATCTGTCTGTCAGGTAGCTATGGCTCAAACCAACCCGTTCAAACCCGGGCAGATTTGGACTTACCGCGGAGCGGTACCTGCTTCATCTCGGGTAATCGTCGGTGCGGTTGACAGCTTCGATGGCAATCAACAGGCCATCGTGTCGATCTCTGTTACAGACGCGCCGATACCGACCGGCGAAAAACAACTGCAAACCGTTTCTCATATGCCCATTTCGGCGGAAGCTCTGAGAGCAAGTGTCGTTGAACTTGAAGGCGTCGCTCCGATCCCAAGTGGTTTTGAAAATGGATACCGTCAGTGGCGACAGGCTTATGACTCCGGAAAAGGGGGCTATTTCACAATTCCGGTGAAGGAAATTGTCGGAATTCTCCGTACTCAGTTTGACCAGCCGACACCAATCCAACAGCCGGAACTAAAATAGAGACGTATCATGGCGGGTCCAGGCGACAACACGCGCAACAAGCCGAAGAACGGGTCTGAAGCCGACAGCTTCAAGCGCGCGGTGACCGTCTGCATGCGCGCCGTCGCCGGCGACAAGGACCTCGAGGTCGGTTTTGCCAAGGACCGGCCGGCTTTGGCCGGCAACCGCGCTCGCCTGCCCGAACTGCCGAAGAAAGCGTCCCGCAATGACATTGCGATCACGCGCGGCCTGGGCGATTCCATGGCGCTGAAGCGCGCCTGCCACGATCAGCGCATCCACAACAGGCTGGCGCCGGAAGGCAAGCTAGCGCGTTCCATCTTCGACGCGGTCGAGCAGGCGCGCGTCGAGGCGATCGGCAGCCGCGCCATGCAGGGCGTGGCCGATAATATCGGCTCGATGCTTGAGGACAAATACGCCAAGGCGAACCTCGTCGACGTCAGGGACAAGGCGGACGCGCCGCTCGAGGAAGCGATTGCGCTGATGGTGCGCGAGAAGCTCACCGGACGTTCCGTGCCGAAGAGCGGTGAGCGGCTGGTCGATCTCTGGCGCCCCTGGATCGAGGAGAAGGCGAGCAGCGACCTAGAGGGCCTGTCGGCCAAGCTCGAGGACCAGCAGGCCTTTGCCCGCGTCGTGCGCGACATGCTGGTTTCCATGGAAATGGCCGAGCAACTCGGCGAGGACCAGGAAACCGACGACTCGGAGGAAAACGAAGAGAACGAGCAGCAGGGCGAGGAACAGAGCGAGGAAGGCGGCGAGGAGGATTCAGGCTCCGAGCAGTCGCAGTCGGAAGATGCCGAAGCCTCCGCCGACGACGAAGAGTCGGCCGAGACCGAAGCGACCGACGCCACCTCCGACGACCTGTCCGATGAGGACGACGCCGACGCCGAGACGCCGGGCGAGGCCAAGCGAAACGACAACCCGTTCCTGAACCTGCCGAAAGAGATCGACTACAAGGTCTTCACCACCGCCTTCGACGAGACGGTAGGCGCCGAGGAACTTTGCGAGGAAGAGGAGCTCGACCGGCTGCGCGCCTTCCTCGACAAGCAGCTTGCCAACCTTTCCGGAGTCGTCGGGCGGCTCGCCAACCGGCTGCAGCGCCGGCTGATGGCGCAGCAGAACCGCTCCTGGGATTTTGACCTGGAGGAAGGCTATCTCGATCCGGCCCGCCTGGTGCGCGTCGTCATCGACCCGATGCAGCCGCTGTCCTTCAAGCAGGAGCGCGACACCAAGTTCCGCGACACGGTGGTGTCGCTGGTGCTCGACAATTCGGGCTCCATGCGCGGCCGGCCGATCACCGTCGCCGCGACCTGCGCCGACATTCTGGCGCGCACACTGGAGCGCTGCGGGGTTTCGGTCGAAATCCTCGGCTTCACCACGCGGGCGTGGAAAGGCGGGCAGGCGCGCGAGAAGTGGCTGAAGGATGGCAAGCCGCCTAACCCCGGCCGGCTCAACGACCTGCGCCACATCATCTATAAATCCGCCGATCATCCGTGGCGGCGCGCGCGGCGCAATCTCGGGCTGATGATGCGCGAGGGCCTGCTCAAGGAAAACATCGACGGCGAGGCGCTGCTATGGGCGCATAACCGGCTGATCGGCCGGCCCGAGCAGCGCAAGATCCTGATGATGATCTCGGATGGCGCGCCGGTCGACGATTCCACGCTGTCGGTCAATCCGGGCAATTACCTGGAACGCCATCTGCGGGCGGTCATCGAGTTGATCGAGACGCGCTCGCCGGTCGAGCTGCTGGCGATCGGCATCGGCCACGACGTCACGCGCTATTATCGCCGCGCCGTCACCATCGTCGATGCCGAGGAACTCGCCGGCGCCATGACCGAGCAGCTCGCCTCGCTGTTCGGCGAGGAAAGCGCGCGCGACACGCGGCGCGGCGGATTGCGACGCGCCGGATGATCCTTTCGGGGCGGTGTGCGCGGCGGACGCTTTTCGCCTGCGTGCTGGCCTGCGCATCGCCGGCAGTTGCCGTTCCGGGAACTCCCGTCGAAACAATCGAGATTTCGGCGCGGCCGATCAGCCAGTTCCATATCGGCCGCGACGAGACGCGGTTCGGCCCGCTTGAATTCGTTGGCGGGCTGGAGATGACTTCGCAGGCGCGCGATTTCGGCGCGCTGTCGGCCTTTCGCTTTCTGAAGCCGGGCAGCGATTTCATCGGCGTCACCGACACCGGCTTCTGGTTCTTCGGCACGATCACCCATGACGCCGACCGACGTCCGTCCGGCGTTTCGAACTTCCGCCTGCAGCAGATGGTCGACGCTTCGGGCCGGCCGATCGACCGGAAATGGGAGGCCGACGCGGAAGGACTCGCGGTCAGGGACGGTATCGCCACCGTCGGCTTTGAGCGCGACCAGCGCGTCGCCCAGTTCAAGATCGATCCCGACAATATGAAAGCCCCGGTCAGGCAGCTCGACTATCAGGTCCCCGCCGAGGAGCTGCGCCAGAACCGCGGTTTCGAGACCGTCACCCATGCCAACGCTTATGGGCAGCACGCGGGCGGCCTGATCGTGGTCTCGGAGAGGAGCCTCGATGAAGCTGGCAACGTCTATGCCGCCATCATCGAGGGGCCGCATAAGGGCGTCTTCACCGTCAGACGCGACGGCGATTTCGACGTAACCGACGGCGCCTTCCTGCCGGACGGCGATCTGCTGCTGCTGGAGCGCAGTTTTTCGATCGCGCGCGGGGTGAAGATGCGGCTGCGGCGCATCTATGGCGAAAGCGTCGAGAAGGGCGCGGTCGCCGACGGGCCGGTGCTGATGGAGGCCGATATGGGCTACCAGATCGACAATATGGAAGGGCTCGACGTCTGGACCCGCGACGACGGCGCGCTGATGGTGTCGCTGATATCCGACGACAACCATTCGATCCTGCAGCGCAACCTCTACCTGGAATTCATCCTGCACCAGGATTGACGACGGCTGGCCGGCATGGATTCAGCCGTGCCGACGGCGGGCGCCGAGAGATTACCGGCCGACGTGGCGGACTTCGTTCATCACGAAATTGGCCGCGCGCTTGCTCCGGTTGCGGATCTTGAGCGTCGCGGTGTTGTCCACGAAATAGGTGTGAAGGATGCTGTCGCGGGTGCGGACTTCCGGTCCGACGGTGTCGACCGCGTGCCAGGTGTCGGTGCCGACCGCAAAGGCGTAGCCGGTGTTCGGCGAAAACGACATCCGGTGCGAATTCTCGAAACGCCCGTCCGGCATGCGCTCGGCGAAGCGGGTGCCGATATGGTTGATCGAGTCGTCCTCCGGCAGGTAGAACTGGACCGTGATCCCTTTCCATTTCGTGTCGGTGTGGAAGCCGATCTTGTAGCCCGCCACGTCGCGCGTCAGCATCGGCACCGGATACATGCCGACCTTCATGAAGTCCGAGCCGAACCGGCGCTCCAAGCCCGGGGCAAGGCGGCGCATGAATGCGTCCTTCAGCTGCGGCGCATGCAATGCCTTGCCAACCAGGGACCAAATCGCCCGCTTCTCCTGCGGCAGATGGCGGATGTATTCGGGGTAGAGGTCGATCTTGATGCGCGTCGGGGTGCCGTCGGCCTTGATATTCACATTGTTGCGCCCCTTGAGCGCACGATATTCGCGCGCCTCCGGCATGGCGGCGCGCATGCGCTGATAAAGGTCCGCCGGGAAAACATCGGTCATTTCCAGATGCCAGAAAGGCTTTTCCACAAAGGCGGCGCGGTTCACGGCGTCCACCATGTGGGAGATAACATGCTGCAGCGTGGCTGATGCTGGCGCCGCCGCGCCCTCTATGGCCGACATGGATGTCTTCTCCCCAAGCTAAAACCCCGAATTCAAATTTCTTGAATACATATATCGCCGCCCGAGCGAAATGCTAACCAAAGCACAGGCTGGACTGCAACGATTCACGGACTGATTTCGATAGCGGTTTTCTAAATCACGCAGTGAAATTGCATCAGCGCAAAGCAGGCGTGTTGCGAGGGGCGCTGTCGACGATGCTGATATGGCCGCGGGCCGATATTCAACGGACCTTGTAGATCTCGATCGGCTTTCCGGCGGTAGACTGGTCCAGTTCGAGCCATTCCGGCAGGTCGCCCCGCAGCAACGCCGCGACAAAACCCTTCGGCGCGTCCAGAGCCAGCGATATCTCTTCCGTGTTGCCGCGGCAGATCGCGACTAGCCCGACATGCTCGCGTTCGATGACGGCGCGGGCGGCGTCCGGCGTCCCCATGAACGCGTCGAGCATGGCGAGATTGCCGCCGACATTGCGGTGGTAAGGGCCGGCCAGCGCCCGGTGGCCGGTGAACGTCAATATTCCTGAGCCGAGATTGGACGAGGCAAGCACCGTCGTCGCGGGCATCGCGGCAAGATCGTGGAAGTCGCCCGGCTTGCCGCAGGTCACGGCATGGTCGGGGTCGGAATTAACCCGCTGCGGCGCCTGCTGGACCACGGACTGCGCCGCCACCGCGACCCCGGCCCACGTCGCGTTGAGCGAGACCAGCCACGCCATGACGATGCCGGTGGAAAGGCGCCACGAGGGCGCGGCGTTCGCCCGCAGGCGGATTCTCGCGATCCAGGCCGAGAGCGGCAGCACGGCGAAGGCGACGGAGAATGTCGAGCCACGCACCTGCCAAAGGCTGACGCCGAAGGCGGCGACGAGCAGGATGGCGGCGAGCACCTCGGCGCGGCGCAGGCGACGGGTTCGGAGCTGAAAGCCGACCAGCAGGATCGCGATGAAGGGGGTCACATAGCGCGCCGCCATCAGCTTCGGCTGGTGGATAGCGACGCTCCAGAAGGGCTGCGCTTCGACCACGTCGGCCAGCCAATAAATGCGGATACGTTCGTCCATGCCTGCATAGGGCGATGCCAGGCATTGTGGGAAGAACACGATCACAACGACCGCGACCACCGCCATCAGCGCCAGCATCGAAACCAGCCGCGCCCGGCGGCTGGATGCGGCAAAGGTACTGGCGATCACGAGGCCGAAGCCGGACAATGCGGCAACAGCGAACTGGAAGGAGGAGAAGGCGTCGCATTGGGCCACGCCCCAGTCGGCCGGCCGGATGGTCGCCACGAAGACCAGAGAGGCGATGCCGGCAAATCCGAGGCCGAAGCCTCGCGCCGTGACGCGCTCCTTGTCGTCGAGGATGAACAGGACAGCGGCGCAGATGCCGAGCACCGCCACATAGGGAGCGGTCTCCATGCCGACCGCGAGCGTCAGGCTAGCGCAAATACCCGACAGAAGGGCAGCGGGCCGCCAGGAGGGCACTTCCATCAGAAGCCAGAGGCTGGCCGCCGTCAGCAACAGCTGGACGTTGTGGTGATCGATCACCCCCGGGCTGTAGATCACCAGATAGAACAGCGCCGCCGTCGACAGGATGACTGCCGGCATCGCGACATTCGCAGCGGCGAAGCGCTGCGAGGCGCGCATGAGCACGAATATGGTCAGCCCGTAGAGGAGGGTCGGCCAGATGATCTGCGCGGCGCGCTCGGCGGTGGCCGTGCTGGCGCCCAGCGCATCGAAGGCCATGATGATCAGCGCGAGCGGCGTATCGACAAGCCGCGACCAATGCATGACGAAGCCGCCCGAGGTTCCCATCCTGTATTGGTGGAGATCGAACCAGCCCTGCCCGCCGAGCAGGTCGCGAACCTCGACCAGCCGCAGCATG
This sequence comes from Mesorhizobium sp. B2-7-2, assembly GCF_006440775.1. GTDB lineage: Bacteria > Pseudomonadota > Alphaproteobacteria > Rhizobiales > Rhizobiaceae > Mesorhizobium. The sequence goes on from NZ_VFTZ01000018.1 coordinate 50,108, forward strand.
CTGTCATTGTCGGCGCCATAGTCGCCGAGGGTTGGAAAACCGGAAACGGCGTTGATCGTCAGCACCACCAGCGTAGCGCACAGCGCAAGCAGAAGGTCGTTTTTCCAACCGTTGCCTGGCATGGTCATGCTGGTCGCGATGCCCTGGAGAATTTTCGCGATCCTGCACGATCGGGCGTAACAAAGCGTAAAGCCGCCGCGGCTGTAGCTGAAAGGGTCAGGCCTGGTTGGCTGCGATCCAGATCACAGCCCCTTGGCTGCGATCCAGATGACGTGGCGGGCGCCGCGCTTGCCGTTGGCCCGGATGTTGATCTCCTCGACCGCGAAGCCGGCCTGTTTCAGCCGCCGGGTGAAGCCGCTGTCCGGCCCTTGCGACCAGATCGCCAGCACGCCGCCGGGCTTCAACGCGGCGCGCGCGGCCGCAAGGCCGGCGGCGCCATAGAGCGTGTCATTGCCCTTGTGGACGATGCCTTCCGGACCATTGTCGACATCGAGCAGGATCGCGTCCCAGGCGGCTTTCTCCGCCCCTATCACCTGGCCGACATCGGCCTCGCGAATGGTGACGCGGGGATCGTCGAGGCAGCCACCGAAGATTTCCGCCATGGGGCCGCGTGCCCAGGCGACGACCGCGGGGACGAGTTCGGCAACGGTGACGGCAGCGTCTCGATCGAGCGCGGCGAGAGCGGCGCGCAAGGTGAAGCCCATGCCGAGCCCGCCGATAAGGATGCTTGGCCGCTCGCGTCCGGCGATACGCTGGCAGGAAAGCCTGGCCAGCGCTTCCTCGGAGCCGCTGAGGCGGCTGTTCATCAGCTCGTTGGTGCCGAGCATGATCGAGAATTCAGCGCCGCGCCGCTTCAGGCGCAGCTCCTGGCCGCCATCGGGCGTGCGGGCGGAGTCAAGCTGAACCCAGGGGATCACGGCCTGATTCCGCTTGCCGGGTTCATGGCCTAGAACGCGACTGCCGGCTGGCTCCAGCGCGCAGCGAGCAGCCGGTAGGGGATCAGCGCCACCACGGCGATGATCAGCTTCACCGAAAGGTCGCCGAGCGCCCAGGAGACCCAGCGCATCGTCTCGACCGGCAGCACGCCCACCAGCGGCGCGGTCTCCAGCGCGAAGCTGTCGTTGGGACCGGCAAAGGCGAAGGCGGCGGAGAAGGCGACGCCGAAGAAAACGACGGTGTCGAAGATGGAGCCGACCAGCGTGCCGACGATCGGCGCGCGCCACCAGCTCTGCCGGCGCAGCCGGTTGAAGACGGTAACGTCGAGCAATTGCGCGGCGAGGAAGGCAGCTCCCGAGGCGGCTGCGATGCGCACCAGCCGGTCGGCGGCGGTTTCGAACTCGATCAGCCCGTGACGGAACAGGAAGGGAGGGATCAGGATCGAACAGGTCACCGCGGTCATGAAGCCGACGAACACCACCTTGCGCGCCACGGCCGGGCCGTAGCGGCGGTTGGCGAGGTCGGTGACCAGGAAGGAGAAAGGATAGGTGAAGGCGCCCCAGGTCAGCAGGTCCGCCAGCGACAGGCCGCCGACTTGGCCCTGCATCGGGAACTGCACGAGGATGTTCGACGCCACGACGACAAGCGCCATGGCGGCCACGAAGGGCAAATATCGCGTCGGGAAATACATTTTTTTATCCTGGGTAATGGAACCAGCCGAGTGTCACGCCGACGCTCGCTCCTGTTTCGAGCATCGGCCTGGCCGAGCTCGAGGCGGTCGTCCCCCGCCTGAAAGCTGCTGCTTTAAGCGGCCGACTGCTCGGCCAGCTTCTTGGCGATCTGCTTCTTGAGCAGACGGGCGCGCTGCGACAATTCCTTGACGTCGGCCTTGGCCAGGAAAGCGTCGAGGCCGCCGCGGTGCTCGACCGAACGCAGCGCGTTGGCCGAAATGCGCAGGCGAACGTTCTGGTTCAGCGCTTCGGAAATCAGCGTCACATTGACCAGGTTCGGCAGGAAGCGACGCTTGGTCTTGTTGTTGGCGTGGCTCACATTGTTGCCGGTCTGGACTGCCTTGGCAGTGAGTTCGCAGGTGCGGGACATCTTGTCTAACCTCAGTTCTAAGCCTGCCAAACCATTCTGCCCGCGCCGGGCGGCGCGCGGTCTCGGTCAGGCGGCCTTTGGAAAAGTTGGCGTTCCATAGTGGCATTTCACCACTGCGTCAAGCTCCGGCACGCGCCCCGTTGTCAGGCACGCTCCATATAAAGGCCGGATTTCACAGTATAAGCCCATCGCGAAGGGATATGCCAGGCTGGAGCCGCTGCGTTCCGGCCGAACGCCAGGGATCAGCCAGCCGCCATGCTCCGTCCTTCTCATGCATTCGCCGCCCTGCTTTCCGTCGCCGCACCGGCAACGAGCTTCGCCGCCGCGCCGCAGTCCTTCAGGGGCGAGTATACGGTGTCCTTTCTCGGCCTTTCGATCGCCAGGGCGACTTTCTCCAGCCGCTACCAAGGCGACACCTATGCCATCGATGGGACCGTCTCGGCCGCCGGCCTCGGCAAATTGTTCGACGACACGAAAGGCACGATTTCCTCAAAAGGCACCATTTCCGGCAAGCAGATGCAGCCGCATGCATTCCGGGCCGACTATACGTCCGGCAAGAAGGCTTCGATGGTCGACATCCGCTTCAACAACGGCGCCGTCACCTCCACGCAAGTCGTCCCCGCGCCAAAGAAGCGCGATCCGAAGAGCTGGGTGCAGCTGGGCGATAGCGACCTGAAATCGGTGCTCGATCCGATGGCCGCGACCGTCATCCATGCCGACAGCCTGGACAAGGTCTGCGGACGCACGGTCAAGTTCTATGATGGCGAGATGCGCGCCGACCTGACCTTGACCTATGCCTCCAAGGGTTCGATCTCGGTGCCGGGTTACAAGGGCGACACGGTGACCTGCAAAATGGGCTTCGAGCCGGTGGCGGGCTATCGCAAGGGCCGCAAGGCTTTGAATTTCCTGAAGAACAAGAGCCGCATGCTGGTGACGTTTGCACCGCTCGGCCAATCCGGCATATATGCGCCGATCCGCGCCACGGTCGGGACCCAGATTGGCCCGCTGACCATCAGCGCGAGACGGTTCGAAGCGGTAAATTAGGACAGGCGCCACCGCGCGCCGGCGGGGGCAATATGGGGCGCGCAACACTGATCGGGTTTTCGGCGGTCGCCATGTGGGCGCTGCTGGCGCTGCTCACCAACGCTTCCGGACAGGTGCCGCCCTTCCTTTTGTCGGCCATCACCTTCGCCATCGGCACCTGCGTCGGCCTTGCGGCGCGGCTGGTGATGCCGGCCCCGGACCGGGGCCGGAAGATCCCGCCGCAGGTCTGGGTGATCGGCATAGCCGGTCTGTTCGGCTACCACTTCTTCTACTTCACGGCGCTGCGCAATGCGCCGGCGGTCGAGGCGAGCCTGATCGCCTATCTGTGGCCGCTGCTGATCGTGCTCGGCTCGGCGCTGATGCCGGGCGAGCGGCTCGCCTGGAACCACGTCGTCGGCGCGCTGCTCGGCCTTGCCGGCACCTTCCTGATCGTCACCAAGGGCGGCGGGCTGGCCTTCGACGCGCGCTACGCCTTTGGCTACGCGATGGCCGCCGTCTGCGCGCTGTTGTGGTCGTCCTATTCGCTCTTGTCGCGGCGTTTTCCGTCGGTACCGACCTCGATCGTCACCTGGTTCTGCGCGGCGACGTCGGTGCTGTCGCTGGCCTGCCACCTGCTGCTTGAGAAGACGGTTCTGCCGGACAGCCTCGGACAATGGCTGGCCGTCATCGGGCTCGGCCTGATGCCGGTGGGCGCGGCCTTCTATGCCTGGGATATCGGCGTCAAGCGCGGCAACATCCAGGTGCTGGGCGCCGCAAGCTACGCCGCGCCGCTTCTGTCGACGCTGGTGCTGATCGCCGCCGGCGTCGCCGAGCCGTCGCTGCGCATCCTCGCGGCGTGCGTGCTCATCACCGGAGGCGCCGCGCTCGCGGCGAAGTCGCTGCTGATGCGCAAGCCGGTGGCCAAGGAGGTCAACGCATGATGCCGTTTTCCGGCGGCATCGAGGCCAATGCCAACGCGACGCTTTTGTTCTCGTTCGTCGCGGCCGTGATCTACGCCTTTGCGCTCGACATGCCGCCGAAATGGACGCGCACGGCGGCAAAGACGTTTGCCGTGGCTTTGCTGGCCGTGCTTGCCGCCATGCAGGGCGGTCCACTGCTGCTGGTCGCGGCGCTGGCACTCAGCGCCGTCGGCGACGCCTTCCTGTCGCGCGACGGCGAAAAGGCCTTTCTCGGCGGGCTGGCAAGCTTTCTCGCCGGTCATATCGCCTATGTCGCGCTGTTTTCGCAGGCAGGCGGCGGGCTCAGCCTGTTGAGGGCCGAATCCTGGCGCGGCGCGATCGCCTTGGCCATGGCCGCATTCAGCATCGTCATGCTTGCCGCGCTCTGGCGCCGCGTCGGCCCCCAGCTGCGCGCGCCGGTCGCCGTCTATGTCGCGGCGATCCTCGCCATGGGCATTTCGGCGCTCACCACGGACTATCCCTGGGTGGTCGCCGGCGCGGTGCTGTTCATCGCCTCGGACGGGCTGCTGGCAGCCGAGCGCTTCCTGCTCGCGGCGATCTCGCCGCATCGCGTCTGGATGCGCCATGCAGTCTGGGTGCTTTACTACGCCGCCCAGCTGGCGATCACGCTGGGATTTCTACTCGCCTAGTGCGTTTCACCGTTTCACGGAAAGGACGAAACGCCCTATCTCTTTGTTTTTTACCAATTTCAGACGGAAAACCGCCCACACTTTTCCTGGAATTGCTCTAGACCGGCTGCCAGCCCGGCTCGGCCAGCTCGAAAGCGGCGAAATCGAAGCCCGGCGCCACGGTGCAGCCGACCAGCGTCCATTCACCGAGGCTGCGCGCCGACTGCCACCAGCCGGCCGGCACGACGATCTGCGGCCGCTCGCCGGCGGTAAGGGCCGTGCCAAGCACCTGCTCGATGATGGCGCCTGCGCCTTCCTCATGCGTCGTCAGCGCCAGCGGCGCGCCGGCGTAAAAGTGCCAGACTTCGGCGGCGTCCTTCACCCGATGCCAGGCCGAAAGCTGGCCTTGCTCGAGCAGGAAGTAGATCGCGGTCGAATGACCGCGCGGGCCACCCGCGGCGTCGCGAAAGGTCTCGGCGTACCAGCCGCCCTCGGGATGCGGCTTGAGGCCTAGCGTTGCGATAATCTCGGCGGCGCTGGTCATTGGCGGTCTTTGCTGCGACGAACGTCGAGCCTTTTGGTCGACATATGGTGGAACTAAAAATTGTCCTTGCGCTTGCGGATCTCGGCAAACACCTCGGCGTCCGAGGCTTTCTCCATGCCGAGATGCTTACGGATCGCCGGGTCGTGCCAGCGCAAGAACGGGTTGGTCGACAATTCCTCGCCGATGGTCGTCGGCAATGTCGGCTTGTTGTCGGCGCGCAGCGCCTCGATCCTCGCCGCGCGCTGCTTCAGCGCCGGGTTGCTCGGGTCGACCGTCACCGCGAAACGGGCATTGGCCAAGGTGTATTCGTGACCGCAATAGATGGCGGTTTGCGCCGGCAGCGCCGCCAGCTTCTTCAAAGAGTCATACATAACCGGCGACTTGCATTCGAACAGGCGGCCGCAACCCAGCGCAAACAGCGTGTCGGCGGTGAAGGCCACTTTCGAAGCCGGCAGATAGTAGGAGACGTGGCCGGCGGTATGGCCGGGCGTCTCGATGACCTCGATGCGTTCCTCGCCAAGGAGCACGACCGAGCCTTGGCTGACCGTCTCGTCGATGCCCGGGATCTTCGCCTTCTCGGCTTCCGGGCCGACGATGCGCAATTTGAAGCGTTCCTTCAGCGCCAGATTGGCTTCGACATGGTCGGCATGGTGGTGCGTGGTGAGGATCAATGTCGGCGTCCACCCGGTGCGCTTGATCGCCGCCAGGATCGGCGCTTCTTCCGGCGCGTCGATGATTGCCGTTTGTCCGCTTTTCGGATCGTGGACCAGCACGCCGAAATTGTCGGTGCGGCACATGAACTGCTCGATTTCGACCGGCATCGCATGTCTCCCTTTGTCGTCGCAGACATAGGGCGGCCGGCAGCCGATGTCATCCGGGTTTGTTGCACTCGGCGCCTTTGTTGAACTTTCCGCCTTTGTTGAACTTGGGCCCCTTCGCGGCTACCGTCGCGCGCATGCATTCGGATATCGTCGACCTGCGTTCCTTCTATTCGACCACGCTCGGGCGCCTGGCCGAGCATTCGATAACCATGGCGCTGTCGTCCGTATGGGCGACCGTTCCCAATGAGCGGCTGGTCGGCCTCGGCTATGCGCTGCCATGGCTGGAACGCTTCGGCACCGATGCCGAGCGCGTCTTCGCCTTCATGCCGGCAACGCAAGGCGCGGTGGTGTGGCCGGTGTCGGGGCCGACGGCGACGGCGCTGGTCTTCGACGAGGAGCTGCCGCTGGTCGATTCCTGCATCGACCGCGTGCTGCTGGTGCATTCGCTCGAACATGCCGAAAACCCGCGCGAGACGCTGAACGAGATCTGGCGGGTGCTGTCGCCGGCGGGCAGAGTGGTCATCGTCGTGCCCAACCGGCGCGGCGTCTGGGCGCGGTTCGAGCACACACCCTTCGGCAATGGCCGGCCGTTCTCGCGCGGCCAGTTGACCGAGCTGCTGCGCGAGGCGAATTTCACCCCGGCGACATGGAGCGATGCGCTGTTCTTCCCGCCGTCGCCGCGGCGTTTCATGATGCGCTTCCACAATGTGCTGGAGAAGGCCGGCCGGCGATTCTGGCCGATCTTTTCCGGTGTCATCGTCGTCGAGGCGCAGAAGCGGCTCTACCAAGGTGTGCCGGTCGCGCAGCGCGCCTCTCGCCGCGTCTTCGTGCCGGTCTTCTCGCCGCAGGGCGCAACGCGGCTTGGCCGGCGTGCGGCTGACGCCGCGCCTGGCCAAGTGACGCGTTCGTGATCGCCGCGCCTTGCATCGCGCGGCAATCGTCACCCTATCTGAGGCATGCCCGATCTAAGGCATGCTCGCTCGGCGCGGTATTCATGACCGAAGCGGAAACCAGGAATATCCTTCATGGACGACCAGACCGATAGAAGGCCGGGCCCACAAAAATCCGCCGTCTCGGTGGAGGCGAGCAGCCTCGCCGACCAGGTGGCGACGATCAAGCTGGGGCTGAAGTCCTCGCCGGTGCGCAGGCAACTTGCCTGGGTCTCCATCGGCATTGTCGCAGTCATCGTCGCAACCTCGATCGGACAAGTCCTTCTCAATCGCTGGAACCAGCCTTTCTACGATGCGCTGGCTCGGCGCGACATGACGGCCTTCCTGCACCAGCTTCTGGTCTTTGCGATGATCGCCGGGGGCCTTCTGGTGCTCAATATCGGCCAGACCTGGCTCAACCAGATGATCCGTCTTAGGCTGCGCGAGGCGCTGACGCTCGACCTGATCGATCAATGGATGCGCCCGGCGCGGGCCTTCCGGCTGGCCAATGCCGGCGCCATCGGCGTCAATCCCGACCAGCGCATGCAGCAGGACGCCGCTCACTTGTCGGATCTGTCGACGGATCTTGGCGTCGGCCTGCTGCAGTCCTTCATCCTGCTGGTCTCCTTCATCGGCGTGCTGTGGGAGCTGTCTTCCGGCTTCATGTTCCATGTCGGCGGCTATTCGCTGGAGATACCGGGCTACATGGTCTGGGCCGCGTTCCTCTATGCCGGCATCGCGTCGTGGCTGAGCTGGCTGGTCGGGCGTCCGCTGATCGGCCTCAACAGCGAGCGCTACACCTGCGAGGCGGAGCTGCGCTCCTCCATGGTGCGGGTCAACGAGAATGTCGATGCGATCGCGCTCTATCATGGCGAGCCCGACGCAAGGCGCCGGCTCGAGCTCGATCTCGGCACGGTTCTGGGCGCCATGCGGCGCATCTTCGCCGCGCAGATCAATCTCGCCTGGGTGACCGACACCTATGGCTGGATAACGGTGGTGGCGCCCATCCTGGTGGCGTCGCCGGTCTATTTCTCGGGCGACATCTCGTTCGGCGGGTTGATGATGGCGGTCGGCGCCTTCAACCAGGTTCATTCGTCCCTGCGCTGGTTCATCAACAACATCGGCAGCATAGCCGACTGGCGCGCGACGCTGATGCGCGTGGCCGATTTCCGCATCGCGCTCACCGAAACCGACGCGCTGCATGACACGGAAAAACACATCCAGTTCGGCGAAAACGCCAATGGCAGCCTGACTTTCGACACGCTTCAGGTGGCTTCGCCGGAAGGCTGCACCAAGCTTGCCCAGACGGATGTCGAAATTCACGCCGGCGAGCGCGTCATGATCACCGGCGAGCCGGGCGCCGGCAAGACATTGTTCTTCCGCGCCCTTGCCGGCCTGTGGCCATGGGGGAGCGGGCGGATCGGCCTGCCGGCCGGCGAGACCCCCATCTTCGTGCCGCGCGTGCCCTATTTCCCGGCCGGCACGCTGCGCGAGGTGCTCGATCATCCGAACGGCGAGGCCCCGGCCAGCGATGCCGAGATCGCGGCCGTGCTTGGCGAGGTCGGCCTCGATCCACTGGCAACCACCCTTGACCGTTCCAGGCGGTGGGAACGCGAGCTCGGCGATGACGAACAACGGGCGCTGGCTTTCGCCAGACTTGCCTTGCGCAAGCCAAAATGGGTTATCATCGACGAAGCCCTGGATGCGTTCGACGGGCCGACGTTGCGGCGGGTGCTGGCCATGCTGCAGAAGCGCCTGCCCGAAACCGCGATCATCAATATCGGGCGGGGCCAGCACAACACTCAGTTCTTCCCGCGCGCGCTGAATATCGTGAAGGATACCGGCGCACCGGCTTTGAAGCCGGTCCGTGTCCGCGCCGGCGCGATCGAGCCGCCACCCATCGCTGCCCGTCACGGGAAGAAATAGCTTTATTTTCGCCGCGATCGCCGGGAAAATCCGCCGGGTCGTTCGAGGCTGCCATGCTTGCGATGCTCGGCCTGCTTGTGCGCCTTGCCTGCGCCGAGGCGGCGCCATTGCCCATGCCGGGCAAAGGCGCGCCGGTGGACGTGGAACTTGTGCTTGCCGTCGACATCTCGCAGTCGATGGACCAGCGTGAACTCGCCCTGCAGCGCGCCGGCTATGTCGACGCGCTGCGCCACCCCGACTTCATCAACGCCGTACGCTCGGGTCCACATGGCCGCATTGCGCTCGCCTATTTCGAATGGGCGGGCGTCGTGCGCGAGGACGGGGCCATCGCCTGGCAGATCATCGACGGGGAGGACAGCGCCCATGCCTTCGCCGACAAGATCGCCACGCGGCCGTTCCGCAGCTTCCGCGGCACCTCGATCTCGGGCGCCCTCGGCTTCGGCGCGGGGCTCCTGGAGAGAACCGGCTTTTCGGCGCCACGCCGCGTCATCGACATATCGGGAGACGGGCCCAACAATAGCGGGCTGCCCGTCACGGTAATCCGCGATGCCGCCGTTGCCAGCGGTATCGTCATCAACGGCCTACCCATACTGATCAGTCCGTCGCCGAGTGTCGCCCGTCTCGACCGCTACTACGCCGACTGCGTGACCGGGGGAGCCGGTTCGTTCGTGCTGCCGATCTACGCGGCGTCCGAATTCTCGACCGCCGTCCGCCGCAAGCTGGTCCAGGAAGTCAGCGGCCTGACGGACGCCAGATCCTTCCATGTCGAGGATGCGACGCCGGTCGATTGCCTGCTTGGCGAGCGCTTGCGGCAGCGGTTTTCCGATCCTTATTTTCCGGAACTCGACAGATAGCCGTCTTGCGGTTTTCTCAGACCGCCCGGGCGCCGTATTTGGCACGGAACTCGTCGTAGCAGTCGCGCCGCCAGCGGCGGCCGACGACATAGCCGCGCAAGAGTTCGGCGGGCGAGTAGCCGAGCGACTTGGACGACCGGTTGGCATGATAGCCCGAAAACGCCTGCGGCAACCTGCCCTTGAGGATATCGGCGATGATCTGGCGCGCTATCATGTAAGGCGGAACGTCGGGATAGCGGTCGGCGATATAAGGATGCTTGTCGATCAGACTGGCATAGGCCTCGACATAGCCATCGCGGCGACCGGAGATCGAATTCTCCGAATTGTACTTCTTCCAGTCGATGTCCTCGGACAGCAAGGCGCCGCCGCGTTGGGCAAAGCGCAGCAGCAATTCGCGATCCTGCATGCGCGTGATGTCGCTGTCATAGCCGCCGATCGCGAGCAGCGACTCGTGTCTTGCGGTGATCGCCGAGCCGGCAATGAAGATGGTCTGCGAGACCAGGGCGCGCTGCAGCGTGCTTTTGTCGAGGAAGGCGTCGCGATTGATGCATTTGGTGCTGCGGCCGCCCTTCAGCGATACGAACGAGCTGATGAGGACTTCGAGCGAGGGGTTCCCGTCGAAGCGCGCCAGTGTTCGTTCCAGCCGGTCGGGCAGATAGACGTCGTCCGAATCGAGGAACGTCACGACCGGCGCCCGCGCGCGCTCGATGCCCGCATTGCGCGCGGCATTGGCGCCGCGCCATTTGGCGCCGACATAAATCAGCCTCGGGTCGCGGATTTCGGCGAGCGCGGCGGCCGTCCCGTCGGTCGAACCGTCGTCGACCACAATGTGCTCGAAGCGGGTAAGTGTCTGCGCCAGAACGCTTTCCACCGCGCGCACGACCTGGCTGCGGCGGTTGTGGGTCGGCGTGATCACTGAGATCAGCGGAACCTCTTGGTTCGGCATCGAGCTGCCACCACCGGTCGGATCTGGCGTTTGTCGGATAGGTCTGACGGCTATCTTCGTGTCCACCTCTGATTTGCGGCCGACGCTACAGAAAAGCCACCTTTGTGTCACGCCAGGCCGGCCCAGAAATGCCGAAATTGGCGGTTTTTCCGCAACATTGCGGTCTGATGGCAACACAACTGGGCTTCCTGTTAATTCGGCGGTTCCGCCAACAGGAACCAACGGGCGGCTTTGTCCCGATGACGTCTGAGGTAATCGACCGAACTACCTGGTTCCCGCATGGTGATCTCCAAGAAGCCGACCGATCGGCTTTGTTTCATCAAGGAGCAGGATCATGACCGCTTACGCCGTTGCCCATATGCGCCAAGTCACCCCGGGTCCCTGGATAGTCGAATATCTCGAGAAGATAGACGCCACCCTGGCGCCGTTCGGCGGGCGGTTCGTCGTCCATGGCGGCGACGTCGAGGTCGTCGAGAACAGCTGGCCCGGGCACCTGATCGTCATCGAATTCCCCGGCAGGCGGCATGTGCGGGACTGGTACAATTCACCGGCCTATCAGGCGATCCTTTCGCTGCGCACCGAGAACTCGCAGTCCGACGTGATCTTCGTCGACGGCGTCGAGCATCCGCACAATGCTACGGATGTGCTTGGCCAGCGGGAAAAGATTGACGTTAGCTGTGCCCGATATGGTCCGGCACCATTTCGACCTCGTCGCGAACAAGGCCGGCCGCCAGGCTGAAATGGCCGAAAAACGCCAGCGTATAGAACGCCAGTCCGACAATGACAGCAAACGGGATTTGCCAGAACGGCATGCCGGTCTGCCGCGCATGGCCTGTCACTCGCCGGATCGTGCGCCAAGACATAGTCCCCCAGCGCGTGAAGGATTTGACGATACGCTGAGCTCTGCCAGGTGCATGAAGCTCGACGAATTTTCGATCGGCGTCCCTGCCGGTTACCAGCGCGCGCCAAAAGAAGAACCCCCAGCCCCGCGGCGAGTAGTGGTGAACGCGTGCGTCCACGTTGACTATCTTGTGGCCTTCGCTCCAAAGCTGGTGCATCAGCAACGTGCACGAGACCTTAAAGCCGTTGTGGGCTGGAAATGGGTGACTGGATATCCAGTCGTGCCGGAAGGCGATGTTGTTGGCGTTGAGAGCACGCTTCGAGGCGAATCTCTCGTCTCCCTCAGCCATCGGGAAAAACCAGATCAACGCGAAAGTTCGCGAGAAGAAGTCGTCGTATGAAAGATAGGTGTGTCCATTCACACAGATGGTTTCAGGCTGGTCGACGAAGGGTTTCAGTAGAGTTGAGAGCCAGTTCCTTTCCGGAACTGTATCGGAATCGAGAAAAACAAGGACGCTCCCTTCGCACGAGGGAATGCCGTTGTTCTTGAGGTCGTAATATCTGCCGCCAGGGCACGACGCGAAGGCCAGATCGGCAACCTGCTCCAGTTGTGGCGCTTCAGCTCCAATGCTGCTTCGCAGTGAGACTGCGTCAGTTTCGACGCCGCCATGCGAGATTATGACCTTCGGCTTCGAAAATCCGGTAGCGGAAGCCTGGGCGATCTCGCGCGCCAAGGCCTTCAGGCCAAGGCCAATCTCGTCCCAGTCGATGGATTTGGCATTCTCCATCTCCAAGACGATAGAATAGGTGGGATGTCCAGCCATCGCGGCACACCGGTTAATCAAACCAGTGGCTATAGCCGTGACGGCATGCTGTCAAACGATCGGGATGCAATTATGCGCTGCGAATTTGTCAGTTAAGCTATCTTATCATTCGGTATCGGAAGCTGGACGGGTCGGCATATTCGGACAGGAAACGCTTTCGCCATTCTTTATTGATTGCATCGCGCTGGATTTCGAGACCCGATCGCAGGTCGGTTTCCCAGTTGGGTTCCACATCCACCAGCTGCGCGAGTTTCGTCAGGCTGTCTGCCGGATCGCGCTGAATCTGCTCGTAGGTCAGGGAAAGGCAGAGCAGGCCGTTCTTCGCGAACCAAGCATCCCATGCGAGGTTCTCCATCAGAATTTTATCCAGAGACTCCACGATTGCCCGGCCGTTATAGCGTGGCGGCAGATGACTGATCTCGGTGGATCGGAATTCGCGGGTTTGACGCGCACGTGCCCATGAGATCGCCTGGCCGAGCAGATCGTCACGTGTTAACCGCACATAACTCAAATTCGGAAGGCTGGCTGGCAGCTTCACCTTCTTGGCAAGTTGTGCGAACTGGCTCGCAAAGAGCTTGATTGCGTAGACGCCGGTAGAGGACCGCCCCTGTGTCAGCGCACGCAGAAGCTGGGCGCGGGGATCTCGCGGATAATCCGGCAGCTCCAGCAGACGTCGCCCGCCGAACCATTCCAGCGGATGGCCCAGCCCGGCGGAAGCCATCAAACCTGCAAGATGATTGCTACCGCTGCGCGGCGATGTGCAAACGAGAATTCCCGCCCGTATTTCAGAACGAATGTTCGGAGGGATTTCCACCACTGCCGGCGACCGACGAAAGAAACGCATTTCCGTCATCGCCTCAACAAAAACACCGCTTGCTGACCAAAAAAATTCCAGAACCACCAAGGCATCGACAGGCCGATCTTCTGGCCGTTGGCGTCGAGCGCGGTCGCCTTCTCGACAGTCGCGCCGAGTTCCTCGCACAGGTTGACGAAGTCGCGGATGGTGCAGAAATGGATGTTGGGCGTGTCGTACCAGGAGTAGGGCAGGTCCTTGGTGACCGGCATCCTGCCCTTGACCAGCAGCGAGAAGCGCACGCGCCAGTGGCCGAAATTGGGGAAGGAGACAATGGCGCGGTTGCCGATCCGAAGCAACTCGTCGAGCACCAGCTTCGGGTTGCGGGTCGCCTGCAGGGTCTGTGAGAGCACGACGAAATCGAAGCCCTTGTCGGGATAGAATTCGAGGTCCTTGTCGGCATCGCCCTGGACGACGGAAAGGCCGCGCGCCACGCATTCGTTGACGCCGCGCTGAGACAGTTCCAGCCCGCGGCCGTCGACCTGCTTGGTCTCCTGCAGGAGCTCCAGAAGCAGTCCGTCGCCCGAGCCGACATCGAGGACACGCGAATTGGCCGGGATGAGATCGGTGACGACCTCGAGGTCGACACGCTGGGCGCGATTGACGCTCATGGCTTCGCCTCCTGCATGGCGCATGATCCCGGTCCAAAAGGTCCGCGACTTGTCGGGGTCATAGGCTGAGCCCCCTGGCGCGGGCGGCGGAGGCGATGAAGCCGTTGATGGCCGCGAACAGTTCCGGCTCGTCGAGCAGGAAGGCATCGTGGCCGCGATCGGTCTCGATCTCGACGAAGGAGACGGAAGCGCCCGCCGCGTTCAAGGCATGCACGATCGATCGGCTCTCCTCGGTCGGGAACAGCCAGTCGCTGGTGAAGGAGACCAGGCAAAAACGCGTCTTGGTGCCGGCGAAGGCGTCGGCGAGGCGCCCACCGTGATCGGCGGCAAGGTCGAAATAGTCCATCGCGCGGGTCAGATAGAGGTAGGAATTGGCGTCGAAGCGGTCGACGAAAGTCATGCCCTGATGGCGCAGATAGCTTTCGATCTGGAAATCGGCGTCGAAGCCGAAGGTGAGCGCCTCGCGGTCCTGCAGGTTGCGGCCGAACTTGCGGTGGAGCGCGGCTTCCGAAAGGTAGGTGATGTGAGCGGCCATGCGCGCGACGGCGAGCCCTTTTTCCGGCCGCTTGCCGAAATCGAGATATTTGCCGCCATGCCACTCCGGATCGGCCATGACGGCCTGTCGGCCGACTTCATGGAAGGCGATGTTCTGCGAGGAATGGCGGGCGCCGGTGGCGATAGGCAGGACGCAGAACACGCGCTCCGAATGGCTCGCCGCCCATTCCAGAACCTGCATGCCGCCCATCGAGCCGCCAAGCACGCAAAACAGCTTCTCGATGCCGAAATGATCGATGAGCATCGTCTGCGCGCGCACCATGTCGCGGATGGTGATGATCGGCAGGTCGAGCCCGTAAGGCTTGCCGGTCGTCGGATTGGTGGAGGCCGGACCAGTCGAGCCGAGGCAGCCGCCGACGACGTTGGAGCAGATGACGAAGAAACGGTTGGTGTCGATGATCTTGCCGGGACCGATCAGCACCTCCCACCAGCCCGGCTTGCCTGTCACCGGATTGGTGTTGGCAACATGCTGGTCGCCGGTCAGCGCGTGGCAGACGAGGATGGCGTTGGAGCGCGCGTCGTTGAGCGTGCCGTAGGTCTGGTAGGCGATCTGGAAAGGCGCAAGAAAGGTGCCGGCGTCGAGCTTCAGCGGCTTGTCGGGGCCGAACTGCAGCACTGGGCTCGACGGATGGTCGGCCTCGTCGTTGGTTCTTGCAGCGCGCTGAGCGGCCATGTCCGTCCTCATCCTGTCCCGCATCGGTCTCGTCCCGACGCGGTGTCCGGCCGGCAGCGGACAACAAAAAACCGGCATTGCCGTCGCAAAGCCGGTTACAGGTTGCAAACGGCCCTTTAGCGAGTTGTTTAACGTGGCTGCAAGCCGACCGGCCAAATCACCACGGGAGTCTGGCAATCCTTCTAGGACCAGCGCCGCGCTTCGTCAACGGGTGGCCTCCTCGCGACCGGATGCGGGTGCCGGGCGCCGGTACTCGACATTCCAGCCCGTGGCCTGTATTTCCGCTGCGGCCTTGAAGGCCTTCTCGACGGATTTGTGACATGAAGCAGGATCAGCCCCGTCCGACGCCCCGCGCGGGCATCATGGACATCGAGGCCTATGTGCCGGGAAAAAGCACCGCGCCGGCCGGCGTGACGAAAGTCTACAAGCTGTCGGCGAACGAAAACCCGCTTGGGCCCTCGCCGAAGGCGATCGAGGCGGCACGCGAAGTGGCGGCGAAGCTCGATGCCTATCCGGACGGCTCTGCCCGCCGGCTGCGCGAGGCGATCGCCGAGGTGCATGGGCTGAATCCGGCCAACATCATCTGCTCCAACGGCTCCGACGAGATCCTGGGGCTGCTGGCGCAGAGCTATCTCGCGCCGGGCGACGAGGCCGTGTTCACCGAGCACGCCTTCATGGTCTACAAGATCTATATCCAGGCGGCGGGCGCCAAGCCGGTAGCGGTGAAGGAGACCGACGAGCGCGCCGACATCGACGCGATTTTGGCCGCGGTGACGCCGGCGACGCGGATCGTGTTCCTCGCCAATCCCAACAATCCGACGGGCACCTATGTGCCGTTCCAGGAAGTGCGCCGGCTGCACGCTGCATTGCCGAAGAACGTGCTCCTGGTGCTCGACGCGGCCTATGCCGAATATGTGCGGCGCAACGACTACGAGGCCGGCATCGAGCTCGCAGGCAGTTCTGAAAACGTGGTGATGACCCGCACCTTCTCCAAGCTCGGGCTCGGCGGCGCGCGCGTCGGCTGGATGTACGGGCCGGCGCATATCGTCGATGCGATCAACCGCATTCGCGGCCCCTTCAACGTCAACGCCACCGCGATCGAGGCCGGCATCGCCGCGATCCGCGACCGCGCCCATATCGAGCGCAGCGTGGCGCATAACGAGAAATGGCTGGCCTGGCTCAGCGGGGAGCTGACCGGGCTCGGCCTGCGCGTCACGCCCAGCGTCGGCAATTTCGTGCTGATCCATTTCCCCGACGGTAAGAAACATTCAGCGGCGGCGGCGGACGATTATCTGAGCGCGCGCGGCTACATCCTGCGCCGCGTCACCGGCTACGGCTTCCCCAACGCGCTGCGCATGAGCGTCGGCACCGAGGAAGCCAATCGCGGCGTCATCGATGCGCTCAAGACCTTCCTGAAAAGCTAGAACACCATGGCGTCACCGATGTTCGAGAAAATAGCGCTGGTCGGCATCGGCCTTATCGGCTCGTCGCTCGCCCGCGTCATCCGCCGCGAGGGCCTGGCGCGCCATATCGCCATAGCGACGCGCAGCGCTTCGACGCTCAAACGCGCCGAGGAGCTTGGCCTTGGCGATTCTTACAGCACCGACGCCAGCCAAGCGGTGCGTGACGCCGATCTCGTCATCGTTTCGGTTCCCGTCGGCTCGTCCGGCGAGGTCGCGGCCGAGATCGCGCCAGCGCTGAAGAAGGGCGCCATCCTCACCGATGTCGGCTCGACCAAAGCCTCCGTCATCGCGCAAATGCAGCCGCATGTGCCGGAAGGCGTGCACTTCATCCCCGGACATCCGCTGGCCGGCACGGAAAAGTCCGGACCCGATGCCGGCTTTGCCGATCTCTTCGAGAATCGCTGGTGCATCTTCACGCCGCTGCCGGGCACCGATCCCGCCGCGCTCGATACGCTTTCGGAATTCTGGCGGCGCTGCGGCTCCAACATCGACACGATGGACCCGCAGCACCACGACATGACGCTCGCGATCGTGTCGCATCTGCCGCATATCATCGCCTACAACATCGTCGGCACGGCGGACGATCTGGAAGCGGTGACCAAGAGCGAAGTCATCAAATATTCCGCTTCCGGTTTCCGCGACTTCACCCGTCTTGCCGCCTCCGACCCGACCATGTGGCGCGACGTGTGCCTGCACAACAAGGATGCGATCCTGGAGATGCTGGCGCGGTTCTCGGAGGATCTGGCCTCGCTGCAGCGGGCGATCCGCTGGGGCGACGGCGAGAAGCTGTTCGACCTCTTCACCCGCACCCGCGCCATCCGCCGCTCGATCATCGAGGCCGGCCAGGATATTGATGTGCCGGATTTTGGTCGCCAGGCGGTCGAGCACCCAGCCAAGACCTAGGCTTTTCCCTGGTTCGCCGGCGTGGATTTGACCTGCCGCTCGGCCAGCCTTGGCAGGTGCAGGCGCTGAAGATTGGCCGAAACGCGCATCGCCATCGTCATCCACGGGCGGAGCAAGGAGCGAAGCGACGCGCGCAGACCCGAGGATCCATTCCGTGACTTCCGAGCGCTGCTGCGGTGCAGAATTCTGCTCCGTTGCATCCACGGCTCAGGTCGCGGAATGGATTCCAGGGTCTCCGCGACGCCGCTTCGCGGCTGCTCCGCCCTGGAATGACGAGGTTGAGGGGCTTTAGCCAATCCCCGGCGTTTGTGCCGATTTCGCGGAAATAGTCGAGATAATCTTGCGTTCTAGCCCTGGGCTGGCGGCCAGTGCGCCGCCATCATCGCCAGCGTCTCGGCCCGATCCGGCGCGCCGAGGCGGCCGCCGAAGCGCAGGCATTTGAGCGCCGCGGCGGCGCTGGCAAAGCGCAGGGCCTCTTCCACGGGCATGGCTTCGGCGAGGCCGACGGCGAAGGCGCCGTGGAAGACGTCGCCGGCGGCGAGCGTATCAATCGCCTTGACCTTCGGCGTCTCGACATGGCGCACGCGCCCGGTCGCCCGATCATGCCACCAGGTTCCGGCGGCGCCGCCGGTCACCGCGACAAAGGCGTCGGTGCGCGAGGCGAGGTCGGCGCAGGCGCTTTCGGGGTCGAGCGCGTGGCCGCAGACGATGCGCGCAGCCGGTTCGGAAGCGACGATGTGCGAGGCCAAGGGCAAGAGCCGCTCCAGCACCTCGACCGGCGCGGTGTCGGCATCCAGGATCGCCGGACGGCCGACCGATCTGGCCGCGCCCAAAGCCAGCGCCGCGGCGCCCGGCCAGCGGACATCCACCAGCACGGCGCCAAAGCCGGAGAGGTCGGCAAGCGGCAGGGCCTCGGGATCGGCTTGCGCCTTTTTATCGTAGAAGGGGACGATGACGCGCTCGCCATGCGCATCCACCAGGATCGCGGCCAGCGCCGATCGCGCGCCGGCGACGCGACGGATGAGGCTGCAGTCGATACCTTCGGCCTGAATGTCGGCGATAAGCTGGTCGCCGACCGGATCGTCGCCCGCGCTCGCCCATAGCGAGACTTCGGCGCCCAGACGCCGAGCGGCGCAGGCGGCGCTTGTCGCCATGCCGGAAGCGATCTGGACGCCGTCGCTGGCGATGAACTTGCCTTGATGCGCGGGCAGCGTTTCGACGCGAAGGATCGTGTCGAGGGTGAAGGCGCCGACGCTGAGCAGTCTGACCGGCGGCGGCATCGTTGCGTTACTCGTCTCAGTCAGCATGGTCTCACCCGAAAACCGGTTCCCACCTTTTGCTACGCTGACCTTCGGTTCGGGACCATGCTCTATTCAAGCGGCTTGATCTTGCCGAGCGGGATGAAGCCCAGCGAGGCCTTGCCCTTGACGATCTTGAGCGGCAAGGAGGGTTCCTTGCCAAACATGGCAATGGCAGAAAAACCCTGCTCGATTTCGCTTTTATGCTCGGGAATCGCGCCGGCAAGGATAGATGCCACCGCTTTCGGGTCCTTGAGCTTGATTGTCAGGTCGCCGTTGACCAGCCCTTCCGCGTCGACGGAGACCGGTCCGGACACGGTGATACGCGCCGTACCCGACGACAGGTCGAGCTTAGCGATCTCGATCGACTGGCCGCGCAGGCTCTTCGGGGGCACTGCGATCAGCGCCACGCCGTTCTTCAGCGTCACGTCGCCGCTGCCGTCAAGCGCCGGCAGCACGCGTCCGTCGATGGCATCCGCGTTGATCTCCAGGTCGCCGAAGCCGCCGACATAGTTGATGTCCTGGCCGGCCGGCTGCAATTGGCCGGCCGCCTTGCCGGCGCTGAACAATTGCATCGGATCCGTGTCGTCCTGCGGATCGGTCTGACCGTTCAGGCCTTCAGCCTGCAGGGAAACGCTCCTTGGCAACGGCCACCACACTTTGACATTGGCCTGCAACCGGTCCCAGTCGATCCAGAGCGGCGGCATGCCGGGCGCCATCGTTCTCAGCGGCCCGCGCAGGTCGGCGACCGGCGACAAGGGTCCGGCGATCCCGGCGACGGCGTTGAAGCTTCCGGTGGAGGCGGCGACCTTCCGGGCGTCGTCTTCATAGGCGATGTTGTCGCAGGAGACCGTGAAGCTCATTGGATAGCCACTGACGGCGAGGTTGGCGCAGCCGGCTGCGATCCCTTTGCTGCCCAGTCTCGCCACCGCCTGATCGGCCTCGGTCTTGAGCCTGTCGGCGAGATAGAACCAGCCGCCGCTGTAAATGGCGAACAGCACGAGGATGAACGCCGCAAGCCAGAACAGCCGGCGGCGAAGTTTGGGCGATCGCTCGTCACTTGACGTCATGCTGCGGCTCTCGTTAACCCGGCGAGCGGGCATTTACCAATACGCAAACAGCGGGGGCCAGAAGAAGCACCTTGGCGGTGCGGTGTCGTTCACTCGAATGCGATCAGGCTTGGCGATATGGGCGATTTTTGGGTTTTTGGCTATGGGTCGCTGATCTGGCGGCCCGGATTTGCCCATGTCGAGACGCGCCGCGCCCGGCTTTACGGCTATCGCCGCTCGCTTTGCGTCTATTCCTTCGTGCATCGCGGCACGCGCGGACGGCCGGGCCTGGTGCTCGGCCTCGACCGGGGAGGCTCCTGCGTCGGCCTCGCTTACCGTGTCCCCGGCAATCTGCGCGACGAGGTGCTTTCCTATCTGCGCGAGCGCGAGCTGGTCACCAGCGTCTATCTCGAACGCATTCTCGATGTCCGGCTGGATGGCGGCGGCTCGGTCGAGGCGGTCGCCTACATCGTCGACCGCCGGCACGAGCAATATGCCGGCGCGCTCGATGCCGATCATGCGGCAAGGATCGTTCGCGGCGCGGTCGGCCAATCCGGCCGAAACGAGGACTATGTCTTGAGCACGCTCAAGCACCTCGATGCGCTCGGCATCCGCGATCACTGGCTGGAGGAGGTGGGCCGTCGAGTCGCGTCTTCGTGAAGCGCATTTTCGGCGAAATAATTTCGCCTCCAATGCTCTATCTCACGCAATTCCAGACGCAAAACCGCGACGCACTTTTGCTGGGGCTGCTCTGGTCCGATCAAAAAGCAAAACCGTGCCTTTGACCTCGCCCGGCCGCGACCTAGCTTAGCGGCATCGCATCCTTGGGCGTCAGGCCCATTCCAGCATCACGGAGATCAGTCTTGCAGAAACGTCGTCTCGGTCGCACCGATCTTTCCATCGCGCCGCTGGTCCTGGGCGGCAATGTCTTCGGCTGGACCGCCGACGAGAAGACCTCCTTCGACCTGCTCGACCGGTTCGTCGCTGCCGGCTTCAACGCCATCGATACGGCCGATGCCTATTCGCGCTGGGTGCCGGGCAACAAGGGTGGGGAATCGGAAACGATCATCGGCAATTGGATGAAGAGCCGCGGCAACCGCGATCAGGTCATCGTCATCACCAAGGTCGGTTCGGACATGGGCCAGGGCAAGCGCGACCTCTCCGCTGCCTATATCGAAAAGGCGGTCGACGCTTCACTGAAGCGGCTGCAAACCGATGTCATCGACCTCTATCTGTCGCACTGGCCGGATCCGGCCACGCCTTACGAGGAAACGCTCGGCGCCTATCAGCGGCTGCTCGAAAAGGGCAAGATCCGCTATCCCGGCTGCTCCAATCTCGATGCCGGCCAGCTGCGCGCGGCGCTCGACGTCGCCAGCCTGCGCAGCCTGCCACGTTACGAGGTGCTGCAGCCTGAATACAATTTGTACGACCGCTCGTCGCTCGACGGACCGCTGCTCGACCTCTGCAAGGCAGAGGATGTCGGCGTCATCACCTATTTCAGCCTCGCCAAGGGATTTTTGAGCGGCAAGTACCGCGGCAAGGCCGATCTCGGCCAGAGCGCACGCGGCGAAGACGTCGCCGAATATCTCAACGAGCGCGGCATGCGCATCCTTTCCGCGCTGGATGCCGTGGCCGAGCGCCATTCGGCCAAGCAAGCCGAAGTGGCGCTGGCCTGGATCATCGCGCGGCCGGGCGTCACCGCGCCGATCGCCAGCGCCACCACGCCGGCCCAGATGGACAGTCTGATCCGCGCCGCGTCGCTCAAGCTTTCGGCGGACGACATCGCGGCATTGGACCGGGCCAGCGCCTGATACGGGCGCTGCGCACGATCGTTCAAGACGGCCATGACGATCTCTCCTAAGTCCTGCCACATCGCGGCAGGAGGAGGTTCGGCATGGCTGGTGGTGTTCTGGGCGCGGCACAGCCTTGGCAGCAAGTGCTGGCGCTTATCGTGGCCGCGACTGTCGTCATGGGCAGTCCGGGACCGGCGACCATCAGCGTGACCGCCGTCGGCGCGGCTTTCGGTCTGCGCCCTTCCCTGGGTTACACGTCTGGCGTGGCGCTTGGCACGATCGCCGTGCTTCTGGCGGTGGCGGCCGGGATTTTCGGCATGCTGACCTCGGTGCCGGGAGTGGCGCCGGTGCTGGCGGTCGCCTCGGCAGGCTACATCCTTTATCTCGCTTTCAGAATAGCGACAGCGCCGCCGCTGGCGGAGCGCGGGAGCACCGGGACGAAGCCCGATTTTCTCGGCGGCTTCATGCTCGCCGTCGCCAATCCGAAAGCCTATGTGGCGATCGCAGCCGTTTTCGCCGGCGCCGCGGCGCAGGCCGATGCGCTCGGCGTCTCCACCAGGCTGCTGGTGCTTGCCGCGATGATCGTCGCCATCCACGTCGTGTGGCTGCTTGCCGGAACGGCGTTCGCGCGCGTCCTGCGCCATCCGCTGGCCTCGCGGATCATCAACCTGGTGTTTGCCGGCACGCTGGTGCTGACGACCCTGCTGGCGGTGCTGCGGTAGCCGATCAGGTCTTCGCGGTTACGCCGAGTTCCGCCAGCCGCTTTACCGCCGTCGGCGGCATGGGCGGCGGGTTCGGCGCCTGCGCGGCCTCGACGAGCATCTGGTCGCAGGCGGCTTCGGTCTCGCCGATCAGCCGCTGCATGAATTCCTCCTTCTCGAGGCCCGGCGGGATCGGCGGCAGGAAGCGGGCCTTGATGGTGCCCGGATAGCGCAGGAACTTGCGGCGCGGCCAGTAGAGGCCGGCGACATGGGCGACCGGCACGACGGGAACGCCGAGCTGCGTGTAGAGCTCGACGATACCGTATTTGTAGGACGGCTCGGCGCCCGGCGGGCGGCGGGTGCCTTCGGGATAGATGATGAGCTGGCGCGGATTGCGGTCCATCTCCTGCCTGGTCGCGGTGACGACCGCTTTCAGCGCTTTCGAGCGGCTGCCGCGATCGACCGGGATCATACGCATCTTCAAGATGTACCAGCCGAAAAAGGGGATCCAGGTCAGCTCGCGCTTCAGGATGTAGAGCGCATCGTCGAGATAGGGGAAGAAGGCGATCGCGTCCCAGAAGGACTGATGCTTCGGCGCCAGGATGAAGGAGCCTTCGGGCAGGTTCTCGACACCGGTGATCTCGCTCTTCGTCGCGGAGATCTTGTCATAGAGCCACATCGAGGTCCGCGACCAGAATTTCGGCACGAACCAGGCGCGGTGGCGCGGCGACAGGAAATAGAAAGGCGTCCAGAAGATCATCTGGACGATCAGGCTGAGATAGAAGACGAAGTTGAACGCCAGCGAGCGGATGATGAGCATGCAAGGGGCCCGTGAGGAAGTGTGCGTTGGTTACACCAAGCGGCGCCAAAAAGGAAACGCCGCCATTGTCAAATGGTGCCGCTAGAGTGACCGAGCCAGCCGTTCCTTGAGACGCGGCGCGGCGAAATCGAGGAAGGCGCGCAGCTTCACCGGCAGCCGGCCCTGGCCGGCATGGACAAGGCTCACCGGCCAGGGCGGCGGCTCGAACGGCTCCAGCACCACCCGCAACGCGCCGGCGCGCACGGCGGCATCGGCCTGATAGGAGAGCACTTTTGTCAGGCCTAGGCCGGCAATCGCAGCATCGATCGCCGCCTCGGCGGTGTTGACCTGCAGGCGCGAGCGGACCGCGACGGTGGTTTCCGCCTTACCCGCTCCGAAACTCCATGTCGCAGGGGCGGCAAGACCTTCGAAGGTGACACAGTCGTGGCCGGCAAGGTCCTGCGGGGTCGCCGGCGTGCCATGCAAGGCGAGATAGGCGGGGCTTGCGCAAACGATACGGCGGATCGAGCCGACGCGGATTGCAACCATGGCGGAATCCGGCAGCTCGCCGATACGCAGGGCGAGATCGATATGCTCCTCGACCAGTTGGGTGATCCGGTCCGACAGGGTCAGGCGGACATCCACTTGCGGGTAGACGGCGAGAAAGCCGGTGATCACCGGCAGCACGTGCAGGCGGCCGAACACGACCGGCGCCGTGATGACCAGCTCGCCGGTCGGGCTCGAATATTCGCCGGCGGCATCGCGCTCGGCCTCGCTCACCTCGTCGAGGATGCGACGGCAGGCGGCAAGATAGGACTGGCCGGCATCGGTCAGCGTCAGCCGCCGCGTCGAGCGGTTGAGCAGGCGCGTCTTCAAGTGCTTCTCCAGTTCGGAGAGCTTGCGGCTCACCGTCGGCAGCGGCACGCCGGCGCGCTTGGCTGCAGCGGAAAGGCTGCCGGCCTCCACCGTGGCGACGAACAGGGACATAGCGTCGAGGCGGTCCATTATTCTTCCGAAATATGGAAAGATAGATTGCAAACATGCTCTCTACATCCGGTTTTCGGAAGAGCCTAATTGATGTGCGATCCTGTCCGCGGAGCGCCAGCATGAACGAATTCACCAGCGACGTCGCCTTCACGCCGACCGTCAAGGCCATCCAGTCCCGCAAGGGGTCGCGCGATTCCTATGCGCGCGTCGAGCATCGCGGCGGCTGGCGGGCAACCATCACAGCGGATCTAGCCGCCTTCATCGAAGCGCAAACCAGCGTGTTCCTGGCGACGGCCAACGCCGAAGGCCAGCCCTACATCCAGCATCGCGGTGGGCCGGCCGGTTTCCTCAAGGTGCTGGACGAGCACATGATCGGCTTTGCGGATTTTTCCGGCAATCGGCAGTTCATCACCCAGGGCAATCTCGAGGACAATGACCAGGCCTTCCTGTTTCTGATCGATTACATGCTTAGGCAGCGCATCAAGATCTGGGGCAGGGCGCGTGTCGTCGAGAATGACCCGGAGCTGACGGCGAAGCTGATGCCCGCGGACTACAAGGCGCGGCCGGAGCAGGCGATCCTGTTCACGGTCTCCGCCTGGGATGCCAATTGCCCGCAGCACATCCCACAACGCTTCGAGGCGGCGGATGTCGCGGCCGCACTTGCCGAGCGCGACCGGCGCATCGCCGGCCTGGAGCAGGAGATTGCGCGCCTGCGCGGCGGCGCGCCAGGCGAAGTCTAGTTCTTGACCACCGTCGTGGCTTCGGCGAGCGTGACGCCTTCGGGCGTCGCGCGCAGCGGAAGGAAGCCGCGCGCCAGAGACAGCACATATTTGCTGTATTCGGTAAGCAGCACACGCAGGGCCTCCGGCTTGGTCAGCCAGCCGCCGTTGCCAAGATTGGTGTTGACCACCGGATAGGGCTCCAGGCGCGCGCCATGCAGCAGCCGGCCCATCTCGAGCAAGCTGCGCGGCATGTGATAATTATTGGTGACGATGATGATGCTGCCATAGGCGTGGTTCTCCACCCATTTGGCGCTTTCTTCGGCATTGCCGATGGTGTCGAGCGCGGCGCGGTCGATATCGACGCAGCAGGAAAAGAGCTGCTTGTCGCCGCCCATCGCCGCCTGCAGCTGGCGCTTGGTAGCCGACGGATGGACGCCGCTGATCAGCAGTCGTTCGCCCTTGCCGGAGGCCAACAGGTCCATCGCCGCGTCAAGCCGCGACTGCCCGCCGGTGAGCACGATGATGGCGTCGGCCCTGGCCGGATTGGCCGGAGTCGTCATATGGCTGACCTTGTCGGCAAACCAGCCGAAGCCGCCGGCAAAAAGCACCAGCGCGGCGAGAACCACGAAACCGCAGACGCGCAAGGCGAGCCGCAGACGACCAAACCCGGCGGAGGCAGCGCTGCGCATACGCATCGCCGGCATCCGTCCAGCCGTCTCGATCGAATCCCGCGCTTCCATCATCCCCAGGTTAATCCTGAAAGCTTCTAATGGTTAACTCCGAAATGCGGCCGTTGATAGGTGAGACGGCGCACATTGCGTTACGGCAAGTGTCCCGCGTGTGATCGTTGTCTTGCTTGATTATACGCGCTTTGCGCCGGTTTCCGGATTGATCTCATGGGTCAGCCCGCATCCGGCTGACGAACGTCGATGTCGCTGAGATAAGCGACGACGGTCGCATGCGAGGTGGCCGCGGTCAGCGCGCCGATCACCAGCACCATCAGGCCGACGCCGAGATAACCGGCCGAACCGATGGCGAAATTGCCGAACAAAGCGGTCGCCTGGTCGGCCTGGGGCGTCGCCATGTTGCGCGACGACCACCAGGAAAAGACGATGAAGACGGCGATCGCCAGGGCGCCGCCGGCGGCCGCGCCCTTCATGCCGGTGACCAGGAAATGCCAGCGGAATTCGCGCGCGATGAAGCGCGCCTCGGCACCGACGAAGTGCAGCACCTCGATGATGTGGCCGTTTCCGGCCATGGCGCCGCGCGTGGCGAACACCACCGTCAGCACTGTCGCCGACAGCATCAGCACCAGAACGGCAATGCCGATCGTCACGGTCGTGCGCGCCATGGCGACCAGACGGTCGACCCAGGTGCGGTGGTCGTCGAGCGCGGCGGTCGGTATTTTCGGCGTGATGGCGGCGCGCATGGCGGCAAAGTCGGGCGGGCCGGCCTCATCAATGGTGACGATGATGAGGCGCGGCACCGGCAGTTCGTCGATGTTGAGGCCGCTGCCCAGCCACGGTTCCAGAAGACGCGCGGTCGCCTCGCGGTCGATGATCTTGGTGCCCTTCACGCCGGGGAAGTCGCTGGCGATCTGCGAGGCCTGCGCAAGGGCCGCCTCCATGTCCAAACCGTCGGCCGGCTTGATCTGGATCGTCGCCTCGCGCGATATCTGGTTTTCCCAGACGGAGGCGGTATCGCGCACCAGCGTCACGGCGCCGAAGGTGAGGCAGGACAGGAAGGTCATGATGGCGATGACCAGCACCAGCGCCCGTCCAGCGATGTTCTGCGCCGGCACGATCGGCGCCGTCTTGCGCTGGACACGCCGGACCGTCGTCGTCTCGAGCGCTTCGTGCTGGAGGTGATCGGCCGGAAGGTCAGTCATAAACGTCCAACCTTCCACCGGCCAAGATCATGCGGCGCGCATCGACCTGCTCCATCAGGCCGAGGTCGTGGGTGGCGATCACCACGGCGGTGCCCAACCGGTTGAGCTCGATGAACAGCCGGAGCAGCCGGCGCGCCAGCGGCGGGTCGACATTGCCGGTCGGCTCGTCGGCAAGCAGGATCTCCGGTTGCTCGATCAAGGCCCGGGCAATCGCGGCGCGCTGCTTTTCGCCGCCCGACAGCACCGGCGGCAGCACATGCATGCGGTCGCCGAGGCCGACCCATTTCAGCAGCTCGGTGACGTCGGTGCGGTAGGTCGCCTCCTCGCGCCCGCGCACGCGCAGCGGCAGCGCGACATTCTCGTAGGTCGTCATATGGTCGAGCAGGCGGAAATCCTGGAACACCACGCCGATGCGGCGGCGCAGCAGCGGCAGTTCGCCGCGCGAAATGCGCGAGCGGTCCTTGCCGAAGATGGTGATCAGGCCGCGCGTCGGCTTCAGCGACATGAACAAAAGGCGCAGCAGGGTCGTCTTGCCGGCGCCCGAAGGGCCGCTCAGGAACTGGAAGGAGCGCTCCGGAATGTGCAGGGAGATATCGCGGAGGATCTCCGGACCCATGCCATAGCGGAGGCCGACATTTTCGAAGCGGATCACGTTCGGCGACCTGAAACTCTCGGCGGCGACGCGCCACAATCTATCTTAACAGACCATCGGCCGGCATGGTTAACCGGCGGTTAATTTTGCAACGCCCAGCATGCATCAAAGCCATTCCGGTGGGGAAGCGTTAACCAATTGCGTTTACGCAAAAGAAACGAAGACTGCACTGGTGCCGTAATGGCTGACGAGAGAACCGCGCGCCCTGTTTCCGGCGAAATCATGACCGGCACGGCAACAAATGCCGCGCCGGAACGCGTCATGTTCGATGCGGCCGACATCGTCGATGCCGACTATGTGGTGCTGCCGCGTTTTGCCGCTTATCCAGAATCGGCACCGCCGCCGCAGATGCCGTCGACGCCATCGATCGGCGGCATGGGCATGCTGCGCAGACCGGAGGTGGCGCCGTCGCGATCCTCGCGTGGCGGTCCGTTGTTCTGGATAGCCGGCGTCGGCATAGCGCTCGCATCCTTCTGGGTGTCGGGTGGTCATGCGCTGGTCCGGCAAAGCCCCTTTTGGACGACCGCCGCGCCGGCGAGTGCGCTCACCATTTCCGGCGTAACGTCACGCATCGATGCGTCGGGCTTGAAGCCGGTGCTGTTCGTGGATGGCGAGGCCGCGAATGACGGCATGAGGTCGGAAACGCTGCCGCCGCTCGAAATCCGCGTTACCGACAACAATTCCAACATCATCCGCTACAGGCTGGGGACATCCAACCGTTCGTTGAGCCCGGGCGAAAGATTCGGCTTTTCGAGCCGCTTCGATGTGCCTAAAGACGGCGTCAGAACCGTCGCAGTCATTTTCGCCGGCTAGACGGGTCGATATTCAGGTGAGGCCGGCCTGCAAATAGCGGCTTCCCACGCTTCCGGTGCTCACGTACTGAAATGTACGCTCCGCTCCGGTTCTCGGCAGCCGCCATTTTCGGCTCGGCCTGACCTGAATCTCAACCCGTCTATCGACACCGCTGCCGTTTTTTTGAAGGAAGAAGCTATGCCAGTCGTGCGCGGCAAGGACATCGAGGTCCTGTTTTCGGCGTCGGCGATCGCGCGCCGCAATCTCGAGCTCGCCAAGGAAATCGCCGGGCGCGATTACCACGACTTGCTGGTAATCTCGATCCTCAAGGGCTCATTCGTCTTCGCCGCCGATCTCATCCGCGCCATGCATGATGTCGGCCTGTCGCCGGAAGTCGAGTTCATCTTCATCTCCAGTTACGGCGCCGGCACGACCAGCGGCGAGGTCAGGGTGCTGCGCGACATCGACAACGAAGTCGCCGGCCGCGACGTGCTGTTGATCGACGACATACTCGAATCCGGCAAGACGCTTTCCTACACCCGCGACCTGATGCTTTCGCGCGGCGCCAAGAGCTGCGCCGTCGCCGTGCTGCTTGACAAGCGGATGCGCCGCCAGACCTCGCTTAACGCCGACTATGTGGGCTTCGACTGCCCGGACTATTTCGTCGTCGGCTACGGCATGGATGTCGCCCATGCGTTCCGCGAGCTGCCGTTTGTCGGGGTGGTGAAAGGCGACGCCTGAGGAGGCGGGGACCGTTCCGAAAAGCCGCCGATCGTTAGAATTTTCAGAAAACATCAACGTTTCGGCGGCATCAATCTCAGCATGGCAAAGCTTCTGATCGTCGAGGACGATGAGTCCGTCCGCACCCTCGCTGCCCGCGCGCTCGAGCGCGATGGCCATAATGTCACCATCGCCACCGACGGCGCGCAGGGGCTGGACATGATCCGGCAGGCGCGCGGCGGTTTCGATCTGGTGGTGTCCGACATCCGCATGCCGGAGATGGACGGCATCGAGATGGCGACGGCGGCTGCAAAAGAGTTTCCGACCATGCGGATCATGCTGATGACCGGCTATGCCGACCAGCGCGAGCGCGCCGAGGAGCTCAACGGCATCATCCTCGACGTCGTGCAGAAGCCGTTCACGCTTGCCGAGATCCGCGCCCGCGTCGGCAAGGCATTAAGCTGCTTCGCTTGAGACCGCGTCGGTCGTGACAGGGGCGGCCGGCGCTGCACTTCGCCGACGCCCGCCGCTCAGCGCAAGCAGGCCGGCGCCGATGATCAGCGCGGCGCCGAGCACGGTCGTCTCGCGCGGCACCTCGGCGAAGAACAGGAAGCCCCACAGCGGCGACCACAGGATGCCGGTATATTCGAAGGTGGCGACGCGGTTGGCCGGCGCCATCCGGTAGGCCTGCGACAGCAGGATCATGCCGGCCGAAGCGACGAGGCCGCAGGCGGCCATCTTCAGGAAATCCGGCATTGCCGGCCATACCCATGGCCGCACCAGGAATTCGACGCTCGGATGCGCCGCATGGGTGATGCCGGCGAGATGAAAGACGGCCGCAACGGCAACGGCGCCGCTGAGATAGGCGCCGTTCTGGTAGAAGGCCATCACCGTCGACGATTCGGTGTCGCCGATGCGGCGCGCCATCAGTTGCGAAAAGCCGTAGAGGAAGGCCGAGCCCAGCGACAGCAGCGCCGCCCAGTCGAACACGCCGCCGCCGGGCCGCACCATCACAAGCACGCCGACCAGGCCGATCAGCACCGTCGACAGGGTTTTCCATGAGACGCGCTCGCCGAGATAGGGACCGGCCATCGCCATGATGAACAGCGGCGCCATGAAATAGAGCGCCACCGCATCGGCCAGCGGCAAGGCGGCGATCGCCAGATAGTAGACCGTGTAGGACGAGAACTGGATGAAGGCGCGCAGTGTCAGCATGCCGAAGCGCTTCGACAGCACCGCCTTCAGGCCGACATCAGCCTGGACGAGCACGATCAGGATCGGCAGCGCGACGATGGCGCGGATCGCCATCACCTCTGTCACCGGATAGCCGCCCGAAACCGCCTTCACCAGCGGATCCTGCAGCGAAAAGACCAGCACGCCGAGACAGAGACTCAGAATGCCAAGCACCGTCCGGTTCTGCATGATCTATCCAGCGAAAAAGAACCCGCCACCATTTTCAGGCAGCGGGTACGAGTGAGGACTCTTCGATTGGTCCGCGACCGATTTCGCGGCCGCATATCCAATGGGTGTCATGACTATCCTGCGGCGTTTGACATCTGGCAAACGAATTGGAATGATGCCAGCAATCAACTTTGCTTATGGCGACCTCGATGAGACCAGTCCTCGACAGCGACCTCTTGCGCACCTTCGTGGCGGTGGCCGAAACCGGCAATTTCACCCGCGCGGCGGAGAAAGCCGGGCGCACGCAATCGGCCGTGTCCATGCAGATGAAGAAGCTGGAGGACATGGTCGGCGACAATCTGTTCGAGCGCGGCTCGCGCGGCGTGGCGCTGACGCGCCGCGGCGGCGAGCTCATCGCCAACGCGCGCCGGATCGTCTCGCTGCTGGACGAGACCGCTGCCTCGCTGGTGGCGCCTCCGCTCGGCGGGCTGGTGCGCATAGGCATCCCGGCCGAATATGGACGTTCGATCCTGTCGCGGGCGCTGGGCGAATTCGCCAAGCGGCATCCGCGCGTCGAGGTCACGGTGCGCTACGCGCATTCGGATTCGCAGGTGCGGGCGCTCGCGGCCGGCGAGCTCGATCTCGCTGTGGTGTTCGAATGGGAGGGCTCTTCCGGCGGCGAGGTGTTGATGCACGACCCGACGGTCTGGGTGACGTCGACGCTGCACCACATGCACGAGGAACGGCCGGTGCCGATCGCGCTCTACAGCCGCAACGGCTGGTGCCGCGACTTCGCCATCAAGTCGCTGCAGCAGCGCGGCCTCGACTACCGCGTCGCGTACACCAGCGACACCAATGGCGGCCTGACGCTCGCCGTCACGTCCGGCCTGGCAATCGCGCCGATCTCGCGCAGCAACATCCCGCCTGATTGCCGCGAACTGACGGCCGCTGACGGTTTCGGCGACATCGATTCCTCCAACGTCGTCCTGCACCGCAATCCGCTGGCGACCGGCGAAGCGATCGACGGCATGGAGAACGCCATACGCGAGGCGTTCATGCTGACCAGGCAAACCGGCGTGGCGGCCGGCCTTTAGAGCCGGAGTGCGCTCAATCAGGCGGTCATCTGTTCCTGCGGCTTTCGGTGCTCATGAAAAATGCGTCCAGAGCGCCTGGAAGACATAGCCAATGACCAATGATCCGGAAACGGCGAGCGCGACGAACAGGACGATCGTTGCGGGTCTGAGGACCAAAGCGACTGCCATGACGCCCCAAATGCTCACCGCGCCCCCTGAGACGAGGAGCGCCATTGCCGCACCGGGTGACATGCCGAGAGCAAGCAAACCTTGAACCAAAGGCAGTGCCGCAAGACCATCGAGATACATCGGTGCGCCGACCAGCACGGCAAGGGGGATGGCATAATGAGAGTCTGCACCGACATAAGCGGTGAGGGCCTCGGGCGGCAGAAGATCGCGCAGCAGGAATTCAGCCGAAAAGGCAAACGTCAAACAAGTCACGACGGTTCTAGTCGTGGAAACGAGATTTTCTCCAAATACACGCACACGCG
The DNA here is from genome assembly GCF_006440775.1 of Mesorhizobium sp. B2-7-2. Classification (GTDB taxonomy): domain Bacteria; phylum Pseudomonadota; class Alphaproteobacteria; order Rhizobiales; family Rhizobiaceae; genus Mesorhizobium. The sequence goes on from NZ_VFTZ01000018.1 coordinate 81,864, forward strand.
CCGGGTCGCGCCAAATTCTGAAAGATAAGCCCGTTGGCATGCATGTGCCACACAGTCCCACCTGGCTGGTGCCCGATGCCCGCAACGGGTTTTGGACCATCTGCGTGCGGGCCAGCAGAGCTGTCATCGCGCCAGAAAAGATTCCTAGCGCAAACGCCGCAAGCAACTTTCCAATGGCAAATCCAGGGCCGAGTAGCGCCCAGGTCGCGGTGAGCATCGTGGGTCCGGTAACAGACGAGGAAAGCCAAAATGCCATAATGGGCGCAAGCGGAACGCCCGAAGCAAGAAGCCCTGTTGTGAGTGGCAGCACCGTCACGCCGCACACGGGGATCACGGTGCCGATTGCCGATGAGATAAAAACAGTTGCGACCGGGCGCCCTTTGAACCATCGCGCTGTAATGGTCGCCGCTCCACTGGCTGCGATCCATGCCGAGATGATTAGCCCAGCTGCAATCATCAACGCGACGTCCATAAAACTCTGCAGGACGAAATGGAGCGTCCCATATGCCCGTTGCGGCCACGTGAGCGCGACAGCAACTGTCACAGCGGCGGTCGCCCACATGAGTTGCCTTCTTTGAAGCCTCGCGAGCGTGACGATCACGGCATTACTCTCTTTGTGGCATCTATAGATCGCCTGTCTTCCATATGTGAAACGAATAGCTTAAATATCAGCTATGAGCATTGACGATGGGAAAAGCACTCAACTGGACAGCGAATTGCTGCGTACGTTCCTCTCTGTGGCCAAGGCAGGGAGTCTTAGCGGCGGCGCGGCCCGCCTGTTCCGAACGCAGTCCGCTATCAGCCTCCAGGTGCAGAAGCTGGAGAGTGCCATCGGGCAACGCGTATTTGAAAGGCATGGGCGCGGAGTTGCCATGACTGCTGCCGGCGAGCGCTTACTACCCGTCGCCCGCGATGTCGTAGAAATGCTGAACCAGGTGGTGGCCGATCTGCGCGGGTTGCCAGCCGAGGAGGAAGTCCGACTCGGTATACCCGAGGAATATGGCGACACGATTCTACCGTCTATTTTGGCCACCTTCACGGAGGAGGAGCCTGCAGCTCGAATTTTCGTGCGATGCAGTTCGAGCATGGAGTTTCCGCATGCGCTCGCTGCCGGCGAATTGGATATCGCCTTGCACTCGCCTGAGCGTGTCTCGAACGGCGACGTCGTTGTTCATAGTGAGCGAGCCGTGTGGGCCGGCTCCGCTTTCCACAGTGTCGAGACCCGGCGACCTCTGCCCGTGGCGCTGTTCGACAAAGCTTGCTGGTGGAGAGAGCGCTGTCTCGACCTCCTTCGGAAATCCGGACTGGACTATCAGATCGTTTGCACCAGTCAGAGCGTCTCAGGGGTTCGGGCCGCGATTGCTGCGGGAGTCGCGATCGGCGTATTGCCGCAAAGCACCCTGACCGATCGTATCAGGGCGCTGGGCGATGAGAAGCTGCCTCAGCTAGGCGAAACGCATCTGGTGCTCAGCGGCTCATCGAAAGCTCCTCGACACCTAGCCGACAAATTGGCAGCGATCATCTCACGGACATTCGTGGGAAGTTAGCGGTGCGCAACGGAACGGGTGAGCTTTATTTCAGCTCCAGCAGCCGTTCGAGATAGCTGCGCTCGATATCGGGGCTGAGCGCGTTGCCGAGCCGCTTGCGGATCGCGTCGAGGATCTGGCGCGCACGCTGGACGTCGATCTCGTCGGGAACCTTGACGGAGGTGCCGTCATCGGGGCCGTTGGTGGCGCGCGGACGTCCCAGCGGATCGCGATCGGCATTCTGCTCGCGGCCGCCCTGCTCGCTGCCGCCCTGGTCGCCCTGCATGGCCTGCATCTGCTTCATCATTTCCTTGGCGCCGCGGCGCAGCGCTTCCAGCGCGCGGCCCTGATGGCCGACGGCCTGGTCGCCGTCGCCCTGGCCAAGCGATTGTTCGGCATTGCCCATCGACTTGCCGGCCTCGCCAAAGCCCTCATTGGGCTCCATGCCCATGCCTTCGAGGCCTTTCTTCAACTGATCGAGCTCGCTCTGCAACTGGCCCTGGCCTTCCTGCAGCTGCTTCAGCGCATCGGCCAAATCCTTCGGCGACATTTTCGGCCGGCCCAGCGGATCGCGGTCCTGGCCGGGCCCGGGCCGCTGCTGCTGGTCGTCGGACTGGCCCTGTTCGCCATCCTCGCCAAGCTGCTGCTGCTCGCCGCCTTCGCCACGCTGCCCGCGCTGCATCTGGTCCAGCCGGAAGGTGTCGTTCATCATTTCCTGCTGGCGGCGCATGATGTCGCCGAGCTTGTCCATCTGCTGGCGCAGCTCGCTGTCCTGCTCGCCGCCCGGCTGCTGGCGGCCGGCCTGCAGGTTGTTCATCATGTCCTGCAGTTCGGAGAGAAGCTGCTGGGCTTTGTCGCGATCACCCGATTTGGCCAGATTCTCGATCTGGTCCATCATGCGGTCGATATCGCTCTGGCGCAGCTCGCGACCGTTCTGCTGCATCTGCGGCGCGTTCGGGTTCTGCTGCGCGCGCTGGGCGAATTCCTGCAGGAACTGGTTCATCGCCTCGCGCAGTTCCTTCATCGCCTTTTCGATCTCCTGATCGCTGGCGCCGTTCTTGATGGCGTCCTGCAACGCCTGCTGCGCCTGGCGCAGCCGGCGCTCGGCGGCCGACAAATTGCCTTCCTCGATGCCGAGCGCGATCTCCCACAGATAGGACACGACGTTGCGCAACTGATCGTCGCTCTCGGAGAGCTTCAGACGGCTCCTCGCGCTCATGATGGCAAGATAGTTCGACATGTTGTCGAACGTGTCCTCGGGACGCAGCGTGACCGCATCCATCAGGTCGAGAACGCGCGGCTTGGCATTGGTGTCGAGCGCCACCAGCCGGCGCTGTTCGATGACCGCTCTAGCCAGCGGATTGGCGAAGGGCCGCTCGGGCATGACAAGCGTTTTGGTTTCGCTGGTCGCGGTGTGGCCGGCGTCGTCCGTGGCAGTGAGCGTCAGCTTGATGTTGCTGCCGGCCCAGACATGCTCGGTCAGGTCCTTGGTCGTCTTGGCCGCGCTCGGCTTGCCGCCGCGGCGCGGCAACGTCAATGGCATGTCGGGCGCGCCGTAAAGCGGATGCGCGTTGGCGGCGGGTCGATCCGACAGCTCGAAAACAGCCTTGGCGGAGGCTGCACCATAGTCGTCGGCGATCTCGTAATTGAGCTCGATGGCGCCGTTGACGGCGCGCTTCGGCTCGCCGACGAAGCGGATCGTCGGCGGCTTGTCGGGAATGACGGCAAAGGCCCAGTGGCCGAGATCGCCTTCGCCGGATTTCAGCGTCAGCGTGCCGTTGGTGTTCAGCTTGCCGGAGAACTGGCGCACTTTTGGTGCGGTCTGGCCGGCGGCAGGCGCGGGGCCTTTGGGCGCGGCGGGCTCGATGGCGCGGTCATTGCCGCCTTGATCGGCATAGCTCAGCGTCTCCTCGCCCGAACCGCCGGTGACGCGCAGCGAGATGTCGCTGCCTTGCGGAACGGAAAAGGTCTGGACGGCCTGGTTGGCATCGGCCGTCAGGAACACCGGCGCCTTGCCGGTATAGGCAGGCGGCGTCACCCAGGCGTCGATGCGCGGCGGCACGGCATCGTGCGAGGCGCGCGCGACAAAACCGTCGCTGATCCTGCCGCCAAAAGGTCCGAAGGAGAAGGCAAGCGCCGTGACGAACAGCAGCCCCGCCACGGCGCGCAAGCCCCAGCGGTCGTAGTCCGGCACGCCGGTGCGCGGCCGGTCGGCGCCGAGGCTCGAAAGCCGCTCGGCCATGCGCTTCTGGTGCTCGCGCCACAGCGCCTGCGAGAAGATGCTCTCGGCGCCGCTCGGTCGGTCGGTCTGCACCTGCACCGGGCTGTGCAGCAATTCGTTCGCCGCCTCGATGCGCCGGTCGATCTCGGCTGCCGAGGGCATGCGGAAGAAGCGCAGCGGATAGAGCGCTGCGACCGCCGCCAGCCCGAACAGGGTCAGAAGGCCGACGCGCGCCGCGTCCGGCAGGCGCGGGAACAGGCCGAACCACGAAAAGCTGAAGAACAGGCTGGCGACGACCAGCAGCGGCAGCACGAGTGGCCAGGCGCGCTCGAAGGTCATCGAGGCCCGCGTCGCCAACCGGCTGAGCGCCAAGCGCCCTGCAAAGCCGCGTCCATCGCTGGTCCGGCTGCGTTCGCCGCTGGAAATGGGTCGTTCGGTCATCGGCCCTTCCTGCCCGGGCACGATAGCCCGGACGTCATCGCCAGAAGGATACCAGCAAACACGGCAAAGGCGAGGCGGGTTCCAAAAAACGTGAAGCGGTTTGGCCGGGTTATGATCAGAAATTGGCGAGATTCGTGTTCGAGCCGCAGACGAGGACGGCCACGCGCTCGCCGTCTCCGGGCACATAGCGTCCGGAAAGCATGGCCGCGAAGGCGGCGGCGCCACCCGGCTCGGCAATGATTCGCACGCGGTCCCACAGCGCCTTCTGCGCCGCGACGATGTCGTCGTCGCCGACCAGGATCGAGCGCTCGACGAAGGCTTCGGCGATCGGAAACATCATTTCGCCGACGCGCTTCGGCGCCAGCGAATCGGCGGCAATGCCCTCGGCGGGCGCATCGACCGGCTGGCCGGCCTCCAGGGCGCGGTAAAGCGTCGGCGCCCCTTCCGGCTCGATGGCGACGATGCGGATGCGGCCAGCGAACCAGGCGGCGATGCCGCCGATAAGGCCGCCGCCGCCGACCGCGACCAGCAGCGTGTCGATCCCACGCAGATCGGCCTCGATCTCCAGACCGAGCGTGCCCTGGCCGAGCAGCGTTTCCTCCTGGTTGAAGGCGTGGATCTGCAGGGCGCCGGTCCTGGCCGCGAAGTCTTCGCTGGCGGCCAGCGCTTCGGCATAGCGGGCGCCGCCGACGATCAGCTCGGCGCCGTAGCCGCGAATGCGCATGAGCTTCGCCGGCGGGCTGACTTCGGGCACGAAGATGGTCGCCTTGTGCCCGAGCTTCATGGCGGCGTAAGCGACGGCGGCGCCATGATTGCCGCCGGACGCGGCGACCACGCCGGCTTCGGGCACCTGGCGTTCGAGCAGGTTGGCGAAGGCGCCGCGCACCTTGAACGAGCCGGAATGCTGGAGACATTCGAGCTTCAGGTCGACCGGAAAGGCGGGCCGGTTGAAATCCGCCATGTCGACGCGCATGACCGGCGTGTGGCGCACATAGGGCCGGATGCGCGGCTCCACGGCGGCGATGCGTTCGCGCATGATCGTCTTTTTTTCCAGCATGGCCAGCTCCTTAAGGCGCGCCGCTCGGTTACTTCAGCCAGTCGGGGACCGAATCCAATCCAATCAGGTCCTCATAGGTTTGGCGCGGCCGCACGACGTGAAAACGGTCGCCGTCGACCAGCACCTCGGGCACCAGGAGCCTGGTGTTATAGGTGCCGGCCTGCACCGCGCCATAGGCGCCGGCGGTGGAAACCGCGATCAGGTCGCCCGACTTCAATCTCGGAAGATCGCGGTCGAGGCCGATGAAATCGCCGGTCTCGCAGACCGGCCCGACGACGTCGACCTTCATACGCGGCGCCGAAGCAGGCGGCTGCACCACCGGTCTGATGTCGTGGAAGGCGTCATAGAGCGTCGGCCGGATCAGGTCGTTCATGGCGGCGTCGACGACGAGGAAGTTCTTGGCGTCGCCTTCCTTCACATAGATGACCTCGGACACCAGGATGCCGGCATTGCCGACGATCAGGCGGCCGGGCTCGAACATCACTTTCAGGCCGAGCCTGGCGACGTGCTTCCTGACGATCTCGGCATAGGCGTCGGGCAAAGGGGGCGGGCTGTTGTCGACGCGGTAAGGAATGCCGAGGCCGCCGCCGAGATCGACATGCTCGATCGCATGTCCGTCGGCGCGCAGCGCGCCGACCAGCTCGACCAGCAATGCGAAGGCATCGTCGAAAGGCTGCAATTCGGTGATCTGGCTGCCGATATGAGTGTCGATGCCGGTTATCTTGATCCCGGGCAGTTCAGCCGCGCGGGCATAGACCTGCCGCGCGCGCTGCCAGGGAATGCCGAACTTGTTCTCGGCCTTGCCGGTCGAGATCTTCTTGTGCGTCCTGGCATCGACATCCGGATTGATGCGCAGCGAGACGGGCGCCACCTTGCCGAGGACCACGGCGCGCGCCGACAAAAGCTCCAGCTCAGGCTCGGATTCGACGTTGAAGCAGAGAATGCCGGCATTGAGGGCAAAGTCCATTTCCCGCGCGGTCTTGCCTACGCCGGAAAACAGGATCTTGCCGGCAGGGATGCCGGCGGCCAAAGCGCGGCGCAATTCGCCTTCGGAGACCACGTCGGCGCCTGCGCCCTGCCTGGCCAGCGTCCTCAGCACGGCCTGGTTGGAATTCGCCTTCATGGCGTAGCAAACCAGCGCGTCGAGGCCGGAAAAAGCCTCCTTGAAGACGCGGAAATGCCGGGTCAGCGTCGCCGTCGAATAGCAATAGAAGGGCGTGCCGACCTCGGCTGCAATGTCGGGAATGGCGACGTCCTCGGCATGGAGCACGCCGTTGCGGTAGTCGAAATGGTTCACGGGTGTTGGTTCCGGAAAGTTGAAGCTCGATGAGACCGGATCGATCTCACCGGCTCTAGAGCAGGGGATCGAGGATGAATTTCCTGTCCTTTACGGGTTTTTCCGGCTCGGGCGGCACCGGCTGCTTGGCGCGTTCGGCATCCTTGCGTGCCTGTTCCGCCGCCTCATAAGGCGTGTCGAGGCCGGTCTTCCTGCCGCAGGCCGTGACGGTGACAACCGCAGCCAGCAGCGCCAGCGTCACCAAAATCCTGCTACGGGTCATCGATCCATCCGTTCGAAACTGATTGCGTGCTGCGCTTTTAGCCGAGTTTTCAGCGCTTTGCATCCCGGCAATTTAAAGCGCGACGCGCTTTAAATCTTTGTTTTAATGCATGTCGTTGTCCCAGAACCGCTGCACACTTGTGGGCGACATGCATTAAGGCTTGGCAAGCCGCTTTTTCCAGTAGCGGATCTGCTTTCGCACTTCCGACGGCGCGGTGCCGCCGAAGCTCGTGCGGCTCTTGACCGAATTCTGCACGGCAAGCACCGAGAAGATGTCGTCGGTGATGCCCGAATGGATCGAGCGCAGGTCGTCCAGCGAGAGCTTTTCCAGCCCGAGCTTCTTCTCCTCGGCCAGCGCCACGGCGCGGCCGGTGACATGGTGGGCTTCGCGGAAGGGGAGGCCCAGATTGCGCACCAGCCAGTCGGCAAGATCGGTCGCGGTGGCGTGACCGGCGCCTGCCGCCTTCTTCATGGCGGCGGCGTTGACGGTCATGTCGCGCACCATGCCGGCGGTCGCCGCCAGCATCAGGTCGAGTGTCTCGGCGGCGTCGAAGACCGCTTCCTTGTCTTCCTGCATGTCCTTGCCGTAGGTCAGCGGCATGCCCTTCATCACGGTCAGCAGGCCGACGAGATGGCCGTTGACGCGGCCGGTCTTGCCGCGCACCAGCTCGGCAGCGTCCGGGTTCTTCTTCTGCGGCATGATCGAGGAGCCGGTGGAGAAGGAATCCGACAGGCGGATGAAGCCGAATTGCGGCGTCGACCAGATAATGATCTCCTCGGCGAGCCTGGAGAGGTGCGTCGCGCAGATCGCGGCAAGGCTCAGGAACTCGAGCGCGAAATCGCGGTCCGAGACGCTGTCGAGGGAATTGCGCGTCGGCTCGCGGAAACCCAACGCCTTCGCCGTCATGTGTCGGTCGATGCCGAAGCTCGTGCCGGCAAGGGCCGCGGCGCCCAGCGGGCTTTCATCCATGCGCTCGATGGCGTCGCGGACGCGCGAGAGGTCGCGGCCGAACATCTCGATATAGGCCATCAGGTGATGCCCAAAGGTCACCGGCTGCGCCGCCTGCATATGGGTAAAGCCGGGCATGACGGTCGCCGCATGCTCCTCGGCGCGTTCCAGGAACGCGGCGATCAGGTCCTTCAGCGCCCGAGCGATACGCTGGCATTCCTGCTTGACCCAAAGCCGGAGATCGACCGCCACCTGGTCGTTGCGCGAGCGGGCGGTGTGCAGGCGTCCCGCCGCCGGGCCGATCAGGTCGGCAAGGCGGGCCTCGACATTCATGTGGATGTCTTCGAGCTTGGTCGAGAATTCGAACGTGCCGGCCTCGATCTCTTTCAGAATAGTGTTCAGCCCGTGAGCGATTTTTTCTTGATCGGCGGCCGAAATAATGCCCGTTTCAGCCAACATCTCGCTATGGGCGATCGATCCGCTTATGTCCTGCGCATAGAGCTTGCGGTCGAAGCCGATCGACGCGTTGATCGCTTCCATGATCGCGGCCGGACCCGAGGCAAAACGTCCGCCCCACATCTGGTTGCTGGCCTTCTTGTCGCTCATCGCTATAACCCGTGCTCCGGAGCAGTTTGAAAATGGCAGACGGCAAGAGATTCTTTTTTCCGGCTACGCGCCTCATCCTCGCCGCTTTGGTGGCGGGCGTGCTGGCCGGCGCGGTCGCGGTATATGTCAGCGAGAGCGGTTCTGGCAACAACGCTCCCGAGAAGGCCGTCGCGGCCGCCGGCAAGGACGATGCCGCCTGCGAGGCCAAGGCCGGACGGGCCAAGCAGGTCGCCGCCAAGGCCGTCGGCCAGGTCGCGGCGCTGCAGCCGGCCGATCCGCCGCAGTCGCTGAAGAGCTTGGCCTTCAACGGCCCCGACGGCAAGCCAATGACAATCGCCGACCATGCCGGCAAGACCGTGCTGCTCAATCTGTGGGCCACATGGTGCGCGCCGTGCCGCGCCGAGATGCCGGCGCTCGATGCGCTGCAGAAGGAGAAGGGCAGCAAGGAATTCGAGGTGATCGCGGTCAATGTCGATACCGGCGACGACGCGAAGCCGAAGAAGTTCCTCAAGGAGATCGGCGTCGAGACGCTCGGCTTTTACCGGGACCCGACGATCGCCCTGTTCAATGAGGCGAAGACGCGCGGGCTGGCGCTCGGGCTTCCCGTGACCATGCTGATCGACGGCGAAGGCTGCCTGATCGCGCATATGAACGGCCCGGCCGAATGGTCGAGCCCTGATGCCAAGCGGCTGGTGGAAGCGGCGCTCGAACCCGGATCGTGACCGCTATCTTACCCGCACCGTAACCACCAGCGCCTCGTGGTCGGCGCTCGGGCTGCCGTCCGGCAACACCGCCGGCAGTGTCGCCGATGCGCTTGCCGCGAGGCCGCGGGTGAAGAACCAGTCGATATGTCCGGTGGGCGTGGCGTCGCCCGCCGGGCGCCGCTGCGTCGGCTTGTCCAGCGTGTTGGCGTCGCGCCAATCGTAGCCACGCCCGGCCATGATGGCGAAGAGGGGCTCGTGGCGGTCGGGGCACATCAGCCGGTCCGGTTCGGCGTCGATGTGCGCCTGCCATGCGGCCGGATCGGCGTGACGCTCTTCATAGGTGGCGGTCAGCGTGTTGAAATCGCCGCCGATCAGCACCGGCGCTTCCGCGTCATATCTGTCGATGGCGTCGAGCAGATGCCGCGTCTGGTCGGCGCGGCCGGCAGGGGTCGTACGGTTCTCGAGATGCACCGAGACGACGGTGACCCGATGGTCGCCGACCATCACCTGGCCGCCGAGCGCCATGCGGCCGCCGATGCGCGGTTGGCCGTGCTCCGGCAGGAACCAGGCGCCAGCGGCGTCCAGGCGAATGAGAAAGGGCCGCAGCAGCGGAACGGCACTGGTTATGGCGTTGCCGTGGAAGCCCTCGATGTTCTCGGCGCCGCCATTTGCCGCCTGCTCGGTCTCATTGCCGGCGCCGAGTTCGAGGAATTCGACGCCATAGGCGTAGGAATGGCCTAGACGATCGGCAAGCCGGCTCAAAAGATGGCCGTTGCCGGAGCGCGCCATGCCCTTGTCAACTTCCGAAAGCAGCACGACGTGTGGCGCCCGGCCGGCGATCGTTGCGGCGATGGCATCGACATGGCGCAGCCGCTCGACGTTCCAGGCCATGACGGTCAGGCTCTCGCCGGTGCTCTCGCGTGACGCCCGGCCGCCGATCTCGATCTCGCCGAGGGCGCGAACGGCGGCCGCGTGGCGCAGATGAGTAGCGCTGTCGCGCGGTCCGTCCCGCATCGCGTTGCGGGCGGCGACGGGCACGTGCGTGAGCTGCGGGACCAGCATGTCTCTTCTCATCCAGTTAGCCGGTTAATCACGGAGGTCTTTTCGACGCTTCGCAGCGCCCTAGCTTCCTAGAGCGCCGATGTGACGTTTTCATGCCGGCGCAACCGCTGCCGGGGGAGGAGAGACTGGCTGTCCACAGGGCTTCGGGCCCACAACAGAACTGTCACATACCTTCTCTATGAGAGCGGGCAAGGACTTGCGCAAAAACCTTGTCACACTGCCACTCAAGAGGGAAAAACCATGACGATCATCAAGCGGGGCTTTGCCGCCCTTGCCGCCGGCGCGCTCAGCACCGCGCTTGCGATTCCTGCCTTTGCCGAGCCGGTCAAATTCGACTTCTGGTTCGGTCTTTCGGGCGACCTCGCCCGCGTCGTCGACACGCTGTGCAAGAACTTCAACGATTCCCAGAAGGACTACCAGGTCGTCTGCACCAGCCAGGGCAATTACGACGCCACGCTGCAGAACACGATCGCCGCTTTCCGCGCCGGCAAGCAGCCCACCGTCGTCCAGGTCTATGACGTCGGCACCGCCACCATGATGCTGTCGGGCGCCTACAAGCCCGCCGACAAGCTGATGGAAGAGAACGGCTACAAGATCGATTACAGCGACTATTTCCCGGGCATCGCCCGCTACTACGCGACGTCGAAGGGCGAGATGCTGTCGTTCCCGTTCAACTCGTCGACGGCGCTGATGTACTGGAACAAGGACGCCTTCGCCAAGATCGGCAAGACCGAGGCGCCGAAGACCTGGGAAGACGTCGCCGCCGACCTCAAGGCGCTGAAGGACGCCGGCTATGATTGCCCGATGGCGATCAACATCTCGGCCAACGAAAGCTGGCAGCTGATGGAGCAGTTCTCAGCGCTGCACAACCAGCCGATCGCGACCAAGAACAATGGCTATGACGGTCTCGACGCTCGTCTCGAAGTCAACAAGACCAAGTTCGTCCAATACGTCACCGATCTCAAGAAGTGGTATGACGCCGGCCTGGTCAAGATCAAGTCCAAGGACCTCGGCCAGGACATGGTTCAGGCCTTCGCCACCGGCACCTGCCAGCTCATCCTGACCTCGGTCGGCGATCACGGCACGGTCGGCCGCACCCAGAAGGAAGGCATGAAATGGGACGTGGCCGAGCTGCCGGTCTATGCCGGCACCGAGCGCAAGAACTCGCTGGTCGGCGGCGCTTCGCTGTGGGTGCTGTCGGGCAAGTCGGACGCGGAATACAAGGGCGCGGCCGCGTTCCTCAACTTCATCCACGACCCCAAGACCGCTTTGTTCTGGTCGACCAACACCGGCTACATTCCGGTGACGAAGTCGGGCTTCGATTTCATGAAGTCCGACGGCTTTTACGACAAGGCGCCCTATAAGGGCCGCGAAGTGGCGATCGCCAGCCTGACCGCGTCGGAGCCGACCGAGATCACCCGCGGCATCCGCCTCGGCAACTTCACCCAGATCCGCGCCGAATTCGGCACGCAGATGCAGGCGATCTTCGCCAACAAGGTCAGCGTGCAGGAAGGCCTCGACGCGCTGGTCAAGAATGGCGACGCGATCCTCGAGCGCTTCCAGCAGACCTATCCGGGTAAGACCCTGCCCTGATCCCGGATATTGGAACGGCCGCCCGCCGAGCATCGACGGGCGGCCATTTCATAGGGGTTTTTGAGTTGGGCACGTCTTTGTCGCGAAACCGGTTCCCACTTTCGGGAGACATGCCTTAGTCTTGTGCCGCGCGAGCGGGTTGGCGGTTCAACGACATCGGCGGATCGATGGAAAAACGCGTCACTTTCAGCAAATGGACGATCGGCATCCTGTTCGCGGTGCCGCAGCTTATTCTGATCTTCACCTTCTTCTACTGGCCAGCCGGGCAGGCCGTGTACTGGTCGCTGACGCTGCAGCAGCCCTGGGGCGGCGGCAATATCTGGGTCGGGCTCGACAATTTCCGCTCGATCCTGTCCAACGCCAGCTACTGGGACTCGATCACCGCCAGCATGATCTTCGCCGGCATCAGCACGGGACTTGCGATGACAATCGCGCTGGTTCTCGCCGCCTTGACCGACCGCCAACTTGCCGGCTCATGGCTTTATCGCGTGGTGCTGATCTGGCCCTACGGCATCGCGGCACCGGCGCTGGCGCTGGCGTTTCGCTTCATCCTGGCACCGGAAGCCGGCTTCATGGCCGTAGTCAACCAGGTCTGGCCCGGCTTCTGGGACCCTGGCCTTGACGGCACCGACGCCATGGCCTCCATCATCATCGCCTTCTCGTGGAAGTATGTCGGCTACAATTTCATTTTCTTCCTCGCCGCCTTCCAGGCAATTCCGCGCTCGCTGATCGAGGCGGCGGCGATGGATGGCTCCGGCGTCATCAGGCGCTTCTGGGATATCCAGTTCCCGCTGATCACGCCGACCATCTTCTTCCTGCTGGTCATCAACATCACCGAGAGCTTCCAGGATTCCTTCGGCATCGTCGACATCATGACCGCAGGCGGACCGGCCAACGCCACCAATCTGATGGTCTACAAGATCTATTCCGACGGCTTCAAAGGTTTGGATTATTCAGGCGCCGCCGCGCAGAGCATCATACTGATGCTGCTCATCATCGCGCTCACCATCGTCCAGTTCCGCTTCATCGAGCGGCGCGTGCATTATCGTTGAGGCGGGCCATGGTCGAGCGCACCCCGATCCTCAATTTCTTCACGCATCTGATCCTGTTCGTCGGCTTCGTATTCTGCGTGGCGCCGTTCGTGATCGTAGCGATCGCCGCCTCGCACAATCTGAAGGACGTCAACGACGTGCCGATGTCGCTGCTGCCGGGCAGCGACTTCTGGGTCAACATCAAGACGGCCTGGACCACCGCCGATCTCGGCCCGAAGCTGCTCAACTCCTTCATCATGGCGTTCGGCGTCGCCGCCGGCAAAGTCATCATCTCGGCGCTGACCGCCTTCTCGATCGTCTACTTCCGCTATCCCGGCCGCATGCTGATGTTCTGGCTGATCTTCATCACACTGATGCTGCCGCTCGAGGTGCGCATCGTGCCGACCTACGCGGTGGTCGCCAACGTGCTCGAGCCCTATCAGGCGATCATGGACCTGACCGGCCTTTCCTGGCTCATCGAGAGGGTCTCGGGCGTGCAGGTTTCGCTCAGCCTGGGATTGCTCAATTCCTATAGCGGCCTGATCCTGCCGCTGGTCGCCACCGCCACCGGCACCTTCCTCTACCGCCAGTTCTTCCTGACCGTGCCGGACGAATTGACCGAGGCGGCGCGCATGGACGGAGCCGGCGCGCTGCGCTTCTTCGTCGATATCCTGCTGCCGCTGTCGCGCAACAACATGGCGGCGCTCGGCACCATCATGTTCCTGTGGGCCTGGAACCAGTATCTGTGGCCGTTGCTTATCACCACCGACCAGTCGCATGCGATGGCGGTGACAGAGCTGAAGCAGCTGATACCCAATGTCGGCGGCGCGCCGGAATGGCATATCGCCATGGCCGGCACTCTGATCGTCATGCTGCCGCCGCTGATCGTCGTGGTGCTGATGCAGCGCTGGTTCGTGCGCGGCCTGATCGCCACCGAAAAATAAGGAGACGGAAAATGGCCTCCATCACCATTCGCGGCGTCAAGAAGAACTACGCCAAGACGCAGGTCGTGCATGGCGTCGACCTCGACTTCGCGTCGGGCGAATTCGTCGTCATCCTCGGACCCTCCGGTTGCGGCAAGTCCACGCTGCTCAGAATGATCGCCGGGCTGGAAGAGATTTCCGATGGCACGATCGCGATCGACGGCACGGTGGTCAACAAGCTCGAGCCGCGCGAGCGCGGCTGCGCCATGGTGTTCCAGAACTACGCGCTCTACCCGCATATGAGCGTGGCCCAGAACATCGGCTATTCGCTGAAGGTGGCCGGCGTTCCGTCGGCCGAACGCGCCCAGCGCGTCCAGGCGGTGGCGCGCGTCCTGGAGCTGGAGCACCTGCTCGACCGCAAGCCGATGGCGCTCTCCGGCGGCCAGCGCCAGCGCGTCGCCATGGGCCGCGCCATGATCCGCGAGCCGAAGGTGTTCCTCTTCGACGAGCCGCTCTCAAACCTCGACGCCAAGCTGCGGGTGCAGATGCGCTCCGAAATCCGCAAGCTGCACCGGCGCCTCAGCGCCACTTCCGTCTTCGTCACGCACGACCAGGTCGAGGCGATGACGCTGGCCGACCGGCTGGTGGTGATGAATGGCGGCCGCGTCGAGCAGGTGGGCACACCGGCGGAAGTCTACAGCCGGCCGGCGAGCCGCTTCGTGGCCACCTTCGTCGGCGCGCCGGCGATGAACATGCTCGAAGGCACCGTCACGCTCGACGGGCTGTCATTGCTCGGCGGCAGCCGCAAGCTCAACGTGTCGCGCACGGGCCTGCCGGTCGGCGCGAAAGTCGCTGTCGGCGTCCGGCCGGAGGCGGTGCGCATGGTGGCGCCGGGCACGCCCGGAGCGCTCGCGGCGACCGTCGACCTCGTCGAGGAATTGGGCGCCGGCCGCGTCGTCTATGTCGATCTCGACGGCGCGCCGTTCTCCATCGTGACGTCCGAGACCGTCCACCCCGAACCGGGCAGCACGGTCGGCCTGCAGTTCGCCGAAGCGGACCTGCACTTCTTCTCCTCGGAGACGGGCGCCAGGCTCGACGTTTTCAAGGCTTCGGTGCCGGAACCGGTGCTGTAAGGCGGGCCTTGCAAGGCTGACTTTGCAAATTATCTGAGGGTTCACGGAATGAAGATCATCCAGGTCACCGACATCCATCTCGATCGTCGGCGCCAGATGCGCTACGGCGCGGATCTGAATGAGCGGCTCGATCGATGCATAGATCATATCAATGCGCGGCATGGCGATGCGGCGCTCTGCATCTTCACCGGCGATCTGGCCGACGACGGCGAGGCCGAGAGCTATGCCGATTTGAAATCGGCGCTGAGCCGGCTCACTGTGCCTTACCAGCTGCTGCCTGGAAACCATGACCGGCGCGCCAATCTGATCGCCGCCTTTCCGGATAACGGGACGGACGGCAACGGTTTCGTGCAGTCGGTGCTCGACACGCCGGAAGGGCGCCTCGTTTTTGTCGACAGCCTGGCGGAAGGCCGCGTCACCGGCGAGTTGTGCGACAACCGGCTTGCATGGCTCGACGCACGGCTTGGCGAGGCGGCGGGCAAGGCCGCCTATATTTTCCTGCATCATCCACCGGTTGAGCTCGGGCTCACGCTGCTCGACCCGCTCGGCCTCGAACAGCCGCAGCGGCTCATCGACGTGCTGACCCGCCATGGCAATGTCCGCTACATCTTCTTCGGCCATGTCCATCGCGACATCGCCGGCACCGTCGCCGGCATTCCGTTTTCGGTGCAGCGCGGCCTGCATGCCCGCTTCATGCTCGACCTGGTCGGCGACGAAGTGGTCGAGCAGGCGCCGCCCGCCTATTCGATCATCCTGATCGATGGGCAGCGCGTGGTCATCCACAGCGTTGATTTCCTGGAGCAATGGCCGCTTTGGTCGCCGGCGACCGGGCAGCGCGTGCGGTAGAAATCACCCGAGCAACAGCGTGGGCGTTCCCAACCCTTCGACGAGCTTTGCCGCTCTCTTGTCGAAGGACACGAAAGTTTCGCCGCCGAGCCACTGGCCGTCGAACGCGATCACGCCATCCGCGAAATCGCCACCGGCGTCGAGCACGGCCAGGCCCGCTTCGATCGTTGGTCGGTTGGCTACGACGTTGCGCATATCGAGGGTGCGGCGGATCGAGGCGGATATGTCGGGCCGCGCGACCCGGTAACTTCTGTCCAGCACCCAAACAAATTCACAGAGCGCTTGAACGCTGATCGCGACCAGCTCGGCTGCTTCCAGGGTCTCGGCTGCGGTCCGTTGCTGCGCTTCGTCGTCCCCGACGACAAGGCGCAACAGCACGTTGGTGTCGAGGCCGATCTTCACTTGCGCTCGATTCCGCGCATCCCGCTCGAAGCGCCGGCGTCGGCGATCGCATCGTTGATCTCATCGATCGAAAGCCGTGCGCCGTTCGTCTTGGCCTTGAGCATCCCGCTCAGCTCTTGCCAGGAGCCCTTGCCCTGGTCGGCTTTCAGCTCCGCCCGCCCGCCGGGTAGAAGATCAAGCCTGATCTTGTCGCCGGGCTGGATGCCGAGATGCTTGAGCACGTCCTTCCGGAACGTGACCTGACCCCGCGCAGTAACCGTCAGTGTCGTCATAATGGCCTCCTAGCTCAAGAATAATGCAGAATTGCATTATTCTCAAGGTGGAGATCAAGCAAAGACATGCGCCTTGCCGGTGACGGTCAAGCGCACGATCTCGCCGATCTCCGGCGCGTCCATGCCTGTCCTGCGCAGGATCAGCGGCGTGTTGCCGATGGCGGCAGCATCGGGCGGGTCCGGGCTGTTGAGCAGCCGCACCGCGACGGTGCAGACCGAGCCCGCGAACTCGCAGTCCGTCACTTCGCCGAACAGCATGTCGGGTGTGCCCGACATGCCTTCGCGCGAGGTCCGTTTGAGCAGGATCTGCTCAGGCCGCAGCATGATGCGGGCGACATCGCGCCGTCCCTTCGTGTCGACGGCGACGCGGCCGAGCCGCGATACGGCGAAGCCATCCGCGATCCTGGCCGGCACGATGATGGCGTCGCCGAGGAACTCGGCGACCATCCTGTCCCTGGGTTGGAAATAGAGCTCGCGCGGCGTGCCGACCTGCGAGAACAGCCCTTCGCGCATAACCGCCACCTGGCTGGCGAAGGACAGCGCCTCGGCCTGGTCGTGCGTGACCAGGATGGTGGTGATGCCCGCCTCTTCCAGAAGCTCGGCCACCGCCTTGCGCATCGAAGCGCGAAGCCCGGTGTCTAGCGCCGAAAACGGTTCGTCGAGCAGCATCAGCCTGGGCTTCATCGCCATGGCGCGGGCAAGCGCCACGCGCTGCTGCTGGCCACCGGAAAGCTCGTGCGGCCGGCGCTTCAGGATCGCCTTGTCCAGCCCGACGATGTAGGCGAGCTCGACAATATGCTCGGTTCGCTTGTCGGCATTCCGCGGGATGCCGAAGCCGATATTGTCGGCGATGGTGAGATGCGGGAACAGGGCACCGTCCTGGGCCACCACGCCGATGCCGCGGCGATGCGCCGGCACGGCCGCGCCGCCATTGGCGAGCACCTTGCCGTCGAGCGCGATGCGGCCGCGATCCGGCGCCTCGAAGCCGGCGATCAGCCTGAGCAAGGTGGTCTTGCCGCAGCCGGACGGCCCGACGATCGCGGTGCGGCTGCCGCTTTCGACTTTCAGGTCGACGCCGGCGAGCGCCGTCACCGGGCCGTAGCTCTTCGCGACGCCGCTGAGTTCGAGAAAGCTCATCGTCCGGCCATCCGCTTCGATTGGATGTAGAGCCACCAGGTCATCGGCAACGACATCGCCACCATGATCAGCGCGTAAGGGGCGGCGGAGGCGTAGTCGATCTCGCCGCTGTAGGACCAAAATGCCATCGCCAGCGTGCGGGTGCCGTTGGGCGCCAGCATCTGGGTGGCGGTGAGCTCGTTGGTGATGCCGAGCGCCACCATCGCCATGCCGGCCGCGGCGCCCGGCGCCGAAAGGCGGATGGTCGTCGACCACAGCGCCTTGACCGGCGGACGGCCGAGGCTGGAGGCGGCGCGCTCCAGCTCCACCGGCGCCTGCGCGATCGAGGCACGCAGGCTTATCAGCGCGCGCGGCAGGAACATCAGCGCGTAACCGAACAGGATGGTGAACAGCGTCTGGTAGAGCGGCAGCGCGACGCGCACGGTGATGGTCACCAGTGCCAGCGCGATGACCACGCCCGGCAACGCGCCGACGATATAGTTGCAGCTCTCGAGCAGGCGCTGCAGCGGCCCCGGCGCGCGGATCGAGATCCAGGCCATGGGCATGGCGGCGACCGTTGCGAGCACCGCGCCGGCGATGGCGAGGAACAGCGTCTGGCCGAGCGCCAGGCCGATCTCGTCCCAACGCCAGACTTCCGTGCCGCCGGCGAGCAGCCAGCGGCTGATCGTGACGAAGGGCACGCCGAGCGACAGCAACGCGACGCCGGCCGGCAAAAGCAGGCAGGGCAAGGCGGCGCGGCCGAGGCGAGCACGCTGCTGCTTGCGCGCGGCGCCGGAACCGACGCGGGCATAGCGCTCCTCGCCGCGGATCGTCACCTCGAGGGCGAGCAGGAAAAGGCAGCAGACCACCAGCACGGCGGCCAGCATGTTGGCTGCCGGACCGTTGAAGGTCGACTGGAATTGGTCGACGATCGCGGTGGTGAAGGTGTCGAAACGGATGAAGACATAGAGGCCGTATTCAGCAAGCAAATGCAGGCCGACCAGCAGCGAGCCGCCGCAGATGGCGAGCCTGAGCTGCGGCAGGACGACACGCGCGAAGACCCGCCACGGGTCAAGACCGAGCGCTGCGGCCGCATCCTCCAGCGCCGGATCGAGGCGGCGCAGCGCGGCGGCGATCGGCAGGTAAAGGAATGGGAAATAAGCGATGACGGAGACCAGCACGCCGGCCCACAGCCCGTGCAGGCCCGGAACGAAGCTGATCCAGGCATAGGAGTGCACGAAAGCGGGGATGGCGAGTGGCGCGACCGAAAGCCACGACCACCAGCGATTGCCGGGCAGGTCGCTGCGCTCGGTCAGCCAGGCGAGCGCCACCGACAGCACGATGGCGATCGGCACCGTGACGACCACGAGGAGCATGGTGTTGACCAGCAATTCGCCGACGCGCGGGCGGAAGATCAGCGCCACCACGGTGCCCCTGCCGGTCTGGATCGCGGCCCAGACGATGAAGGCGAGCGGCAGCAGCGCGGTGAGAGAGATAAGGGCTGCAGCGAGCGTGATCCACGACGCGGACCGGCGTTTCTTCATTCCCGCCGCCGCCAGTCTTGCCGGCGTCATGTCGAGCGCCGATTGCATCAGGCAGGCCGCTGGGTCGCCTCCGCCTGCCGGCGGAAGCGGTGCGATGTGACACTCAGGCGGGTCGAAGCGCAGTCGATTATCATCGACGAAGCGATCTCCAAACAAAAACGCTCCCGCGGAAGGCAAATTCCCGCGGGAGCACGGTCGTTTGCCCTTTTAGGACGAACGCGAACTAAAGCAAGCCGGCTTGCGTCATCAGGTCGATGACCTTCTTGGAATTCAGCATCGCCGGATCGACTTTCGGCGCCTGCAGGTCGGTCAGCGGCACCAGCTTAGGGTTGGATTGGGCATCCTTGCCGATCGCATATTCATAGGACGTTCCGGTCTTCAGCACATCCTGGCCGCCCTTGCCGGTCACCCACTTCAGGAATGCCTGGGCTTCCTTCGGATGCTTGCTGGAAGCCAGCACGCCGCCGCCCGACACCGAAACGAAGGCGCCCGGGTCCTGGTTCTTGAAATAGTGCAGGCCGACATTCCCGCTGTTCTCGCCGGTCTTGGCCTGATCGCCAAAATAGTAATAGTGGTAGATCACGCCGCCGTCGATCTCGCCGGCATTGACCGCCTTCATCACCGTTGAGTTGCCCTTGTAGGCGGTGAAATTCTCCTTCATCGCCTTCAGCCAGTCGGCGGTAGCGGCCTCGCCCTTGAGCTCAAGCAGGGCGCTGACAATGGCCTGGAAGTCGGCGCCGGACGGCGAAGCGGCCCAGCGGCCCTTCCAGCTCGGATCGGCAAGATCGAGCAGCGACTTCGGCAACTGGTCTTCCTTCAGCTTGGCCTTGTTATAGGCAAAGACGGTGCTGCGGGCGGCAACGCCGACCCACTTGCCAGTCGACGGCTGGTATTCCTGCGGCACCTGCGCCAGCGTATCGGCGTCGACCGGCGCGAACAGGCCGGCGGCCTCGACCAGCGCCATTGCCGGCGAATTCTCGGTCAGGAACACGTCGGCCGGCGAGGCCGCTCCCTCGGCGACGATCTGGTTGGAGAAGTCGCTGTCGCCGCCGTTGCGCAGCGTAACCTTGATGCCGGTTTCCTTGGTGAAGCCCGCTGCCCATTCCTTGGCGAGGCTCTCATGCTGGGCATTGTAGACGACGATGCCTTGATCCTTGGCCATGGCGGAGCCTGCGGTCAGGCCGAGCGCCAGCGCGGCGCCGGCGAGCGTGGATAGGGCAATTTTCATGGGCATCGTCCTCAATTCGAGACAGGGGTTTTGGGCACGGCTGCACCTATCAATACATGATTGTAATAGTCAACATTGTGACCCTGCTTCAATCGGTCGCCGTTCCGCAAACTTTCGTGATTTTGCGGCAGTTTGGCTTGGACATTATTTCGCCGGCCACGTAACAAACCAGGGCCGAGACGCGAACATTGGGGGTGAACTCTTGTGACCGGCAAGGATGAGGCCGAGCTTTCCCGGCTGCTCAGGGCCGCGATCGCGGGAGACGAAAGGGCTTATGCCGACTTTCTGCACGGGATCGCCGCCCTCGTTCGCGGCTTTGTCCGGCGCAAGATCGTTCAAGGCGGGGTCGATCCCGAGGATGTCGTGCAGGAAACCTTGCTGGCCATTCATGTCAAACGCCACACCTGGCGGCCGGATGCGCCGGTGCTGCCCTGGGTCTATGCGATCGCCCGTTTCAAGCTGATCGACGCGTTCCGCCGCCGCGGACGGCGCATCGAGGTCGAGATCGACGAGATCGCGGAAACCTTCGCCGAGCCGGAGACGGAAACGGTGAGCGAGCGCGACATCAACCGGGCGCTAGACGGCCTGCCGCCGTCGCAACGCTCCGTGGTCTCCTTGATCTCGGTCGACGGGCAGTCGATCGGCGAGACGGCGGCCAAGCTCGGCATCAGCGAGACGGCGGTGCGCGTTTCGCTGCATCGCGGCCTGGCCGCGATCGCCAAAAGATTTGGACGAACAGCGACATGAGGACAGAGGATCTCATCAAGGCGCTCGACGCCGATGCCCGCGACGAGGCGATGCCGATGGGCAAAGCCTGGTGGCTGGCGGTCGGCGTGGCCATGGTGATCGCGGCGGCGGTCTTCTTCGCGACCATCGGGCCGCGTCCCGACATCATGCCCGCTATGCACACGATGCGCTTCATGTCCAAATTCGTGTTCACGCTGACGCTCGCGGTGAGCGCCTTCGCGCTGATCCGCGCGCTGTCGATGCCGGGCGCCTCGACCAGGCGCGCAATGGCCCGGATGATTGCCGCGCCGCTTCTGGTGGTGCTGGCGGTGGTTCTCGAGCTTTTCGTCGTGCCCGAGGCCGATTGGGGCAAGCGGCTTATCGGCTCGAACATGATGATCTGCATGAGCTTCATCCCGCTGATCGGCATCGGCCCGCTGGCGATCTTCCTCGGCATGCTGCGCTATGGCGCGCCGACGCGGCCGGTGTTGGCGGGCGCGGTGGCGGGCCTGCTCGCGGGCGGGCTCGCGGCTACCTTCTACGCCGCGCATTGCTTCGACGATTCGCCGCTCTTCGTCGCCACCTGGTATACGGTCGCGATCGCCTTCCTCACCGCGCTCGGCGCGCTTGGCGGGCGGTTTTTCGTCCGCTGGTAGGATTACACACCGATCCTTCGGTACAGTTTTGAAACAGTACCTTAATCATACCGGCAATTGTTTGCCGGTTATCGGAGCGGCCGCTGCCGCTCGTGCAACCATTCCTTAAAATCGATCCGCCAGGGTTGTGGCAACGCGCAGTCGCGCATTGGGTGGGATCGCATTGTGGCGTGGTTGAGTTGGAAAGGTCTGCGGGCCGGCAAGCGCGCCGTGCCCGTCTTGATGGCAGCCGGACTCGTTGCCTTGACGGCATCGGTCCTGTTGCCGGCGCTGGAACTCGGCACGGACGCGCTGAAGATCTGCCTGCAGATATCCGTCGCCGTCACGGCCGTCACGCTGTTTGTCTCGGCGCTGTTCATCCGCAAGATCATCGACGACCGCCGGCAGATTGCCGAGAGCGAGCAACGCTTCCGCCGGGCCATGGAGGATTCGGCGATCGGCGTCGCCATTGTCGGCCTCGATGGCCGCGTCGTTCAGGCCAACCCCGCCTTCGCCGACATGCTCGGATACACCCGCGCGGAGATCGAGGCGCTGACTTTCTTCCAGATCACGCATCCCGACGACCTGCAGATCGGCCGCGAGACGATGACGAGCCTGAAGGAAGGCAAGATCCACTCCTTCCATTTCGAGAAGCGGTATCTGCGCAAGGACGGCACCCCGGTCTGGGCGCAGCTCGCCGGCTCGGTCATCCGTGAAGAGGAGACAGGTCGTCCGCTCTATCTGGTGTCGCAGATCGAGGACATCGATGCGCGCAAGCAGGCCGAAGCGCGCATCGCCGAGGCGGAGGACCGGTGGAATTTCGCGCTCACCAGTGCCGGACAGGGTATCTGGAGCCTCGACATGCGCAGGGGCGGCACCACCTATTCCGAAACCTGGGTGAAGATGCTGGGCTATGCCGATGGCGAGCTCGACGGCGACCCCGATCGCTGGCTGACCATGATCCATCCCGACGACCAGGAACGCGTTGCCGAGGCGGATCGCGCGCATCTTGCCGGCGAGACGCCCTTTTTCGAGGCCGAGTTCCGGATGCGCCACAAGGACGGCCGCTGGGTCTGGATTCTCGACCGCGGCAAGGCGATCGAGCGCGACGGCGGGGGCCGGCTGATCCGGGCAATCGGCAGCCTGACCGATATCACGGAACGCAAGGAGGCCGAGGCGCGGCTGATGGTTTCGGCGGCTATGCTGGCCGACGAGAAAGAGCGTCTCAGGGTGACGCTGCAGTCGATCGGCGACGCGGTGATCTGCACCGATGCCGCCAACCGCATCACCTTCATGAACCCGGTCGCGGAAAAACTCACCGGCGTCGAAGTCGGCGAGGCCCTGGGCAAGCAGCTCGGCCATGTCTACTGGGCGGTCGACGAGGAAAGCGGACAGAAAATCGCGCTCTCGCGCCCTTCCACGAGCGAGCGGCCGCACTGCGACCAGAACACGCGCGCTGTCCTTGTCCGGCGCGACGACACGCGCTGCAGCATCCGCCAGGTGGTGTCGCCGATCATGAACGACCGCCACGAGTTCTGCGGCCTCGTCATCGTCTTCCAGGATTTCAGCGACGCGCGCGCCCTGCAGCGCCAGCTGGCCTACGCCGCCGCCCACGACGCGCTGACCGGGCTCGCCAATCGCTCGAGCTTCATCCGCATCATGGAGGACCTGGTCGACCAATGCCGCCTCAATGGCGGCGAGCATCAGTTCATGTTCGTCGATCTCGATCACTTCAAGGCGGTCAACGACACCGGCGGCCATGCCGCGGGCGATGCGCTGCTCAAGCGCGTGGCCGACGCCCTGCGCAATGTGCTTGGCCCGGAAGACATCGTTGCGCGGCTTGGCGGCGACGAGTTCGCCGTCGTCCTCAAATCGGGCGCCGCGGCGCACGGGCCGATTGCGGCGCGCTCGATCATCGACGCCATCGGCAACCTCGACTTCAGCTGGGACGGGCGCCCGCATTCGATCGGCGCCAGCATCGGGCTTGCGCCGATCCGCGCCGGTTGCGGCGAAGTGGACGAGATCATCGCCCGCGCCGACGCCGCCTGCTATGCCGCCAAGGCGGCCGGGCGCGGCTGCGTTTCCGCCGCGCCCGACGAAGACGAAATTTCGAAAGTCGGCGTGCCACCTCCGCCGCTCGCCGCGGCGTCCTGAGCCGTTTCGAAAGGGTTCAGCCGGGGAAGATCAGCGCGTCGGCACCGGATGGTCGCCGCGATAGTCGTAGAAGCCGCGGCCGGTCTTGCGGCCGAGCCAGCCGGCCTCGACATATTTCACCAGCAGCGGGCAGGGGCGGTATTTCGAATCCGACAGGCCCTCATGCAGCACCTGCATGATCGACAGGCAGGTGTCGAGGCCGATGAAGTCGGCAAGCTGCAGCGGTCCCATCGGGTGGTTGGCGCCGAGCCGCATGGCGGTATCGATGGCGTCGACCGTGCCGACGCCCTCATAGAGCGTGTAGATCGCCTCGTTGATCATCGGCAAAAGGATGCGGTTGACGATGAAGGCCGGGAAATCCTCGGAAACGGTGATCGTCTTGTCGAGGTGCTTCACATAGCTCTTGGCAGCCTCGAAGGTCTGGTCCTCCGTGGCGATACCGCGCACCAGCTCGACCAGCTTCATCACCGGCACCGGGTTCATGAAATGAATGCCGATGAAGCGTTCCGGCCGGTCGGTCTGCGCGGCAAGCCGGGTGATCGAGATCGACGAGGTGTTTGTCGCCAGGATCGCTTCCGGGTTGAGCTGCGGGCAAAGCTGCGCGTAGATCTTGCGCTTGACCGTCTCGTCCTCGGTCGCCGCTTCGATCACCAGATCGGCGGCCGCTAGATCGGCCATGGTCGGGGCGGCGGAAATACGCGCCATTGCTTCGTTGCGCGCCTTCTCCTCGAGCTTGCCGGAACCGACCTGGCGCGCCATGTTGCCGCTGATGGTGGCGATGCCCTTCTCGATACGGTCGGGCGACACGTCGTGGATCAGGACCTTGTAGCCGCCCAGCGCCGAGACATGGGCGATACCGCCACCCATCTGACCCGCGCCGACAATGCCGATCGTCTCGATCTTGCTCATGACCCCGATCCCGTCCGGAGCATCTTCCGCTTCTTGAAGCGCGGAAACGCTCCTGTTGTTCATTTCCTGCAATCCGGACGCAAAACCGCCGGATTGGCTTCAGGCCTTGATGGCCCGCTTTTTGTGCAGTGCAAACTAAAAGGGCGGGGCGACTTCGTCTACCCCACCCTTCCGATTTTAATATGCCAGAACCGCTGGCGTCAAAGCGCCTTTTGCAGCTCCGGCAGGATGACGAAGAGATCGCCGACCAGGCCGTAATCGGCGACCTGGAAGATCGGGGCTTCCTCGTCCTTGTTGATGGCGACGATCACCTTGGAATCCTTCATGCCGGCCAGGTGCTGGATGGCGCCGGAAATGCCGACGGCGATGTAGAGGTCGGGCGCGACCACCTTGCCGGTCTGGCCGACCTGCCAGTCGTTCGGCGCGTAGCCGGCGTCGACCGCGGCGCGCGAGGCGCCGACCGCGGCGCCGAGCTTGTCGGCGACCGGCAGGATGACTTCCTGGAACTTCTCCGACGAGCCGAGCGCGCGGCCGCCCGAGATGATGATCTTGGCCGAAGTCAGCTCCGGACGATCGTTCTCGGAAAGCTTGTTCTCGATGAAGGAGGAGAGGCCCGGATTGGCGGCGGCGCCGACCGTCTCGACCGAGGCCGAGCCGCCTTCGGGCGCCGCCGCGAAGGACGCGGTGCGCACCGTGATGACCTTCTTGGCGTCGGTCGCCTGCACGGTCTGGATGGCGTTGCCGGCATAGATCGGCCGCTTGAAGGTATCCGGCGAGACAACTTCGATGATCTCGGACACCTGGGCGACGTCGAGGAGTGCCGCCACGCGCGGCGCGATGTTCTTGCCCGACGAGGTCGCGGGCGCGACGATCGCGTCATAGGAGCCGGCGAGCGAGACGACCAGCGCCGCCGTCGGTTCCGCGAGACGCTCGGCAAGCTCGTCGGCCTCGGCGAGCAGCACCTTGCGCACGCCTTTCAACTTGGCAGCGGCATCGGCAGCTGCCTTGGCGCCCTTGCCGGCCACCAGCACGTCGACATCGGAGCCGATCTGGAGGGCGGCCGACAGCGCCTTGGCGGTCTGGTCGGAAAGACTTGCGTTGTCGTGTTCTGCGATGAGGAGAATTGCCATTTTCTTTGTCCTTTTCCGATCGCTTTAAAGCACGCCGGCTTCGTTCTTCAGCTTCTCGACCAGCTCGGCCACGCTCTTGACCTTGACGCCCGCCTTGCGGCCGCCTGGCTCCTCGGTCTTGATCACCTTGAGGCGCGGCTTGACGTCGGCGCCGTAGTCGGCCGGGCTCTTCTCGTCGAGCGGCTTCTTCTTGGCCTTCATGATGTTGGGCAACGAGGCATAGCGCGGCTGGTTGAGGCGAAGGTCGGCGGTGACGATCGCCGGCATCTTCAATTCCACCGTCTGCAGGCCGCCGTCGACCTCGCGCGTCACCTTGGCCTGATCGCCTTCGAGCACGATCTTGGACGCGAAGGTGCCCTGCGACCAACCAAGCAGTGCCGCCAGCATCTGGCCGGTCTGGTTCGAATCGTCGTCGATCGCCTGCTTGCCGAGGATGACGAGGCCGGGCGCCTCCGCCTCGACCACGCCCTTCAGCACCTTGGCGACGCCCAGCGGCTCGGTCTGCTCGTCGGTCTTGACCAGAATGGCGCGGTCGGCACCCATGGCGAGCGCGGTGCGCAGCGTCTCCTGCGCCTGCTGCGGGCCGATCGAGACGACGATGATTTCTTCCGCCTTGCCGGCTTCCTTGATGCGGATGGCTTCCTCGACCGCGATCTCGTCGAACGGGTTCATCGCCATCTTGACGTTGGCAAGCTCGACGCCCAGTCCGTCGGCCTTCACCCGGACCTTGACGTTGGCGTCCACAACCCGCTTCACGGGCACAAGGATCTTCATTTTCCTGTCACCTCTCCTGAGATAGTCGGGGCGCTATAGCAGCGTGCGCCCTGTCAGAGTTGTCGAAAGCCGACATCACGGACGGAATATCCGCCCAACTGTGCCGTTTCCGTAGTGGCGACAAATCGGCGCGTCAATATCCCACGACGCACCCAAATCGGTTCAGTCCCGGGGCGCCGCTGCTCCACGGCCCCATTGCGCCGCCGGCTGCGCCGGATCGCTCGCGGCCGGCTCGACAGGAACGGGCGGCTGCTGGATGTTGGGCGTCGGGTCCGGCTCGCCGTCGGCGCCGGCCAGCAGCGGCACGCCGCGGCTGCGCAGCACCAGCACCAGGATCGATCCGGCGATGATGCCGCCGATATGGCAGGCCCAGGAGATCTGGTCCTCGCCGCCCGCGGCAAACATCACGACCTGGAACAGGATCCACAGGATCAGCGGAATGAAGGCCGGGATGCGCAGCGGAATGCGGGCAAAGGCCAGCACCCAGACCTTCACCCGGGGGTAGAGGATCAGATAAGCGGCGACGACGCCGGCGATGGCGCCCGAGGCGCCGATCAACGGCACCTGCGAATCCCAGGCCACCAACCCCTGGAAGAAGGCGCCGGCGACGGCGCAGGCGAGGTAGAAGATCAGATAGCGGATATGGCCGAGCGCATCCTCGACATTGTCGCCGAACACCCAGAGGAACAGCATGTTGCCGCCGAGATGGAAGATGTCGGCATGCAGGAAGGAATAGGTGAGATAGCTCAGGCTCTCGGGGATGACGACGAATTCGGGCGAGAGCTCGACCTTGTCGTGAACCACCGACGGGATGAAGCCGAGACCGAGAACCGCGGCATTGGTGAAGTTTTCACCGCCGAGCGTGGTCGCCAGGTAGACCAGCACGTTCGCCACGATCAGGCCGATCGTCACATATTGCAGCCGGATGTGGCGCAGCCTGTTGGTGTCGTAAAGCGGGATGAACATCGGACCCTCCCGCCTCCGGATTCAGCGGTTCTTGCCGGGAACCCATAGCACGTCGGCCTTTCCATTGTCATTGACCGCGCGGGCGGCGACGAACAGGAAATCCGAGACGCGGTTGATGTATTTGAGCGCCTCGGGGTTGACATGCTCGGCCGGATCCTGCGCCAGCGCCACCATCAGGCGCTCGGCGCGGCGCGCCACGGTGCGGGCAAGATGGAGGGCGGCCGCGGCCGCCGTGCCGCCGTTCAGCACGAAGGATTTCAGCGGCTGCAGTTCCTTGTTGAGCGCGTCGATATCCTGCTCGACGCGATCGGTCTGGGCGGCGACGATGCGCAGCGGCTCGTGTTCCAGCGGCCTGCCGTCGTCCGGCACGGCGAGGTCGGCGCCCAGGTCGAACAGGTCGTTCTGGATACGCGACAGCATGGCGTCGATCGCCGGATGCTCGGCGCCGGTGTGGACGCGGGCCATGCCGATGCAGGCATTGGCCTCGTCGACGGTGCCATAGGCGTCGACGCGCAGGTCGGATTTCAGCCGCCGCTCGCCGGTGCCGAGCCCGGTGGTACCGTCGTCGCCGGTGCGGGTGTAGATCTTGTTGAGCTTGACCACGCCGTCCCCTCTGAGATCCTCTATTTGCGCGTGAAATAGACAACCAGTAACAGCAGCGCCAAGGCCACGGCCTGCAGCATGATGCGCGCCTGCATCAGCTTGTTCGAGGTGAAGCCGGAGCCGCCGCGCATCATGTTGATCAGGCCGCGGACCAGCACGATCACCACGGCGGCCATCGCGACGATGGCGAGAATCTTGAAGATGATGAGCATCTGGCTGGCTCCGGTTCAGGTTCGGTCAGGCGCGCCTGGCGAGCACGCGGTAGAGCAGGGAGGCCGGCAGGATGCGTTTCAGCGCCGCGCCGATCCTGGCCGGTACCGTTACCACATAGTGCGGGCGCGGGCGCTGTGACAGAAGCGCGTGGCGCAACGCCCTGTGCACGATCTCCGGTCCCGGCTTCAGCTTCGACACGCTGCCGCCGGCCTGAAGCCTTGCGAGCTGCGCCTGATAATCGGCGCGGTGGACGGAATTCTCGACGTCGATATTCTTCACGAACCAGGGCAGGCCATTGCTGGCGATCTTCGACCTCACCGGTCCCGGTTCGATGAGGGAAAGATGGATGCCGCTGCCTTCGAGCTCCTGGCGCATGCACAGCATCAGGCCTTCGATGGCGTGCTTGGAGGCCGAATAAGCGCCGCGGAAGCGGACCGGCGCCAGTCCGAGGATCGAGGAGCAGTGGACGAGCCGGCCGTGCCCCTGGCGGCGCATGACCGGCACGACCCGCCGGGTGAGATCGTGCCAGCCGAAGAAATTGGCCTCGAACTGCTCGCGAAGTGCTGCGACCGGCAGGTCCTCGACGGCGCCGGGCTGGGCGTAGGCGCCGTTGTTGAAGAGCGCGCCAAGCGTGCCGCCGGTCCGCTCCAGCACCGCATCGACCAAGGCGGCGATGGATTCGGGCTCGCGATAGTCGAGATAGAAGGCCTCCAGGCCGTCGGCCTCGAGGGCCGCAATGTCGGCCGGCCTGCGCGCCGTGGCGAAGACCCGCCAGCCTTCCGCCTTCAACGCCCGCGCGCAGTAGGCGCCGATACCGGAGGAGGCGCCGGTGACGATGACGGTGCGCAACTCTTCTGCCGCGGGGCGCGTTGTGAGACCTGGGGTTGCCATTTACCGCAATCACTTCCCATATTCGCGGCGTCGACACAATCGAGCGGAGCGCGGGTCCTTGCTGCGGAATATCGTTGCCCTCAAGCGCGTGCTCTACGATGCGATTGGCCATTTCAATACCGATGACGGCTGGGCGATGGCCAGCCATCTGGCGATCACCTCGCTGATGGCGCTGTTTCCGTTCCTGATCTTCGCCACCACGCTGGCCAGCTTCCTCGGCGCGCGCGCCTTCGCCGACACGGCCGTGCATCTGGTCTTCGACACATGGCCGGAGCAGATCGCCAAGCCGATCGCGCATGAGGTGCTGAACGTGCTCACCGTACGTCGCACCGACCTTCTGACCTATGGCGTGCTGCTGGCGGCTTATTTTGCCTCGAACGGCATCGAGGCGCTGCGCACCTCGCTCAACCGCGCCTATCGCGTCACCGAGACGCGCGGCATCGTCCACCGCAGGGTGCAGAGCATCATCTTCGTCCTGATCGCCACCGCCTGCTTCCTCGCCATCAGCGTGCTTCTGGTGTTCGCGCCGCTGCTGGCGCGGCTGGCGGAAGCGCATCTGGAATGGATCAAGCCCTATATGGGAACGATCACCATCTGGCGTTACGTGATCGCCTCGACAGTCATCGTCATCGGGCTGTTCTCGGTGCATATCTGGCTGCCGGCCGGCAAGCGCCGCTTCGTCTCGATCATACCGGGCATCGTCTTCACGCTGGTCGCCTGGCTGGTCGGGTCGACGATCTTTGCCACCTATCTCGACCATTTCTCGTCCTATGTGACGACCTATGCCGGGCTCGCCTCGATCATGATCGCGGTCGTCTTCCTCTACATCATCTCGGCGATCTTCATCCTCGGCGGCGAGCTCAACGCCGCGATCAGCCGTTATCTCGAAGCCCGGGCGCGGGTCGGGTGAGTCGATACCGGCCAGAAGAGGAACTGAAGAATTGAAGAATTGAGGAACTGGGGAAAAGGCGCCGACGCTTGGCCCCGCCCTTCTTCTTCAATTCTTCAATTCCTCAATTCCTCAATTCCTCAATTCTCCAGTTCCCCAGTTCCCCAGTTCCCCAGTTCCCCAGTTCCCCAGTTCCCCAGT
>NZ_VFTZ01000019.1 GCF_006440775.1 Mesorhizobium sp. B2-7-2
AGCCACTTTGGTCTTTTGTTTTCTCGCAATTCCGGACGGAAAACCGCCGCACACTTTTCCTGGAATTGCTCGGTTGCGGCGCTGCTCGCATTTGTGGCCGCCACATCCGCGCAAGCGCATAGCGGATCCTCGGCCCCGCCTCCTCCCGGCATCCAGATCCCCGGCCTGACCCACGGCCAGATGGCCGTCATCGCGCGCTATCGCGGCGAGATCCTCGACCTCGCCCAGCGCCAGACCGCGACCGACCCGACCTTCCGCCGGCTCTACAATCACGGCAATCTGCAATTCACCTATTGCCTCTGGGGCTTGATGCCGGGCAGCCTCGGCGGCGAGGAAAGCCCGTTCAACGAATGCAGCCACGCCTATCTCGCCGCCGCCAAGGCGCTGCTCACCTATATGGCCACGATGCCTTCAGCTGAACGGGGTGCGAAGGCGCTGATCTCGGACATCGATGCCGAGATGGTGCGCAGCGGCGCGTCGTGGATCCTGTGCCAGTATAGCGGCGAGGCCTTCAGCACCGGCGCGGTCGTCGAGCCCAGATGGCGCGACATCTTCTTCCACTTGCCGAGCCTTGCGGTGATCCTCGCCATGGTGGCGGCGCTCGGTGCCGCCGCATGGTCGATTGTCGGCGCGCCGCTCGCCCGCGTGCGCTAACCGGCTTCGGCCGGCTGATGTCCTCAGGATACCAGGCGACGTAACGCGGCTCGTTTTGCTCCCGCAGATCGCGTCTGGCAGCGCGATTACTTCGAACTCATCCCATAGGCGGCAAGGAACGCTTCGACCGAGGCATCGGCGTGCCGCTCAAGGTCGGCTTTCGAGCGCGGATTGCGTCCGGTGAACATGGCTTCGTTCATCGGAATCCAAAGCAGCATTCCAAAGAAATGGCTGGCCGCCAAACGGGGATCGTCGGTCTGCAACAGGCCTCGCCCTGTGAGCTTTTGAAAACAAGCCGCTACCGAGGAAAGCATGCGCTCAAAGCCTTTGTCGTACCAGCTGCGGCCAAGCTGCGGCATGCGATCGGCATTGGCAATAATCAGACGCCGGAGCCTCAGCAACTCGTCGTTCATCAGCGTGGTGACCAATCGCCGGGCAAGCTGCTGCAGGCCGCCCTCCAGGAATTTCGCTTCGGAAAGCAGCATCGTCACGGACTCGACAACGTCGTTGGTCTGGGACGCGGTGGACTCCACGACTTTGCTGAAAAGCGTCTCCTTGTCCGTGAAATGCTTGTAGACGGTCTGCTTGGAAGCGCACGCTCTGGTGGCGATCTCCTCCATGCTGGTCCCATCATAGCCGTTGGCGATGAACGCCGCCGTCGCCGCCTCAATGATTTCGCGATCCTTGCGAGCCGATCTGGTCTCACCGTCAATTTTCATAACGCCTCTCGACCGGTACTAGACGGTACGGTTCCGTCGTGAT
This sequence comes from Mesorhizobium sp. B2-7-2, assembly GCF_006440775.1. GTDB lineage: Bacteria > Pseudomonadota > Alphaproteobacteria > Rhizobiales > Rhizobiaceae > Mesorhizobium. Next base: position 1,417 of record NZ_VFTZ01000019.1, read on the forward strand.
AGCCATCCGTTGCAGTACTAGACTGGCTAGTACCCGGCAACGAAGGTTCAAACTGATGACGCAAATGCTTTTCCTCAATCTGCCGGTACGCGACCTGCAGGCAGCGACCAAGTTTTATCTCGCGATCGGCGGCACGCTCAACCCACAGTTCTCGAACGACCAGGCCAGTTCGATCATGTTCTCCGAATCGATAGGAGTCATGTTGCTGACGCACCAACACTACAGCCAGTTCACAGCCCGACCGATCGGCGACGCCAAGCGCGAGAGCCAGATGCTGATCGCGCTGACCGTCGATAGCAAGGACGCGGTCAATGGGGCAATCGAGAAAGGCGTTGCGGCGGGCGGCCGCGCTGATCCCAACCCGGCGCAGGATCTCGGTTTCATGTTCAACCGCCACATTGAAGATCCGGACGGCAATGTCTGGGAGTTCCTGTGGATGAACCCCGCAGCCATGCAATAGACCATCTGTATCGCAATCCCGACGTCGGAACGACATCCGAGAAAGCGACGGGCAGCCGTCGCTCTCATGTCGGGCAATGCCTGCCATCGCCTTCGACCGATCTTGTTATCCCGATATCCGCTCAGACATCTGGCGCGCTACCGCCCTTCCGCCCAGCAATCTCGGCGAGCTGGACTCCGGAACTGTGCACCAGCCAGCCATGTTCGCTCCCGAAGCGCTTGCCTGTATCAGCCATGCGCGCGCTCGTGATGGTGGCCTTCCGGTTCGGCCATGGCGAAGGGCAAATCCTCGGTGTCGGGACCGGCCGCCAGTTGCAGCCTGGCGCTGAATTCGTGCGGTTCGGCAGGTGCGACCAGGCTCTGCAAATAATGATGGTCGCCGCCGACCGGAGACAGCGGCAGGCTTTCGACCGCACCGTCCATCCTTTCAATAGCGACGTTCGCCCGCAGGCCCTCGGCGTGACGCGACAGGCGCAGCCGCATGCGCTCGCCCTGCGGCGTGCCGACGATTTCGAGCAGCCCGCTGGCTAGCTTGCGGTCGACAAGGAACGGATCCGGCGCATGATGGTGGCCAGCTTCCGTCTCCGGCTCGGCAAAGCGCACCGTGGCAACGTCGAGTGCCGGGATGTGCGCGAAGAGCTCGGCCTTGAGCGATGCGGCGATGTTGTTCGCGGCGGCAAGCAGCAGGCCGTCATTGACCGCGATCTCGACATCGACATGCAATTTGTGGCCAAGCCAGCGGGCCTTGACGTCGGCCACCCTTTCGATCCCGGCGACATGGTCGGCGGCGTGATGAATCTCGCCGACCAGGCCGGGCTCGACGCCGTCCAGCATGCGGGTCAGCACCGAGCGCGCCGATTGCCAGACGATAGCGAAGATGGCGACGGTGATGAGCAGGCCGATGATCGGATCGGCGAGCGGAAGGCCGAGCCAGACGCCGGCCGCGCCTGCGACCACGGCAAGGCTGGTGAGGCCGTCGGTGCGGGCGTGATAGCCGTCGGCAACCAGCGCGGCGCTGTTGATCTGGCGACCGACGCGGATGCGAAAAACCGCCACCGCTTCATTGCCGAGGAAACCGATGACGCCGGCGACGGCCAACCAGCCAAGGAAACGCACCGGCTGCGGATTGAACAGGCGATTGATCGCCTCGTATCCGGCCACCAGCGCGCTGGCCAGGATGATGAGCACGATGATGATGCCGGCGAGATCTTCGACCCGGCCGAGGCCGTAGGTGAAGGCCCTTGTCGGTTTGCGGCGCACGAGTACAAAAGCGATCCAAAGCGGGATAGCGGTGGTCGCGTCGGCGACGTTGTGGATGGTGTCGGCAAGCAGGGCTACGCTACCCGAAAGCATCACGACGACAATCTGGAGCGCGGCCGTGACCGCGAGAATCACGAACGACCACTTGACCGCCCAAATGCCGCGGTCTGTGGTGGCGATGGTCGCGTCGATCACGCCATGAGTATGGCCATGCGGCCCATGATCGTCGTGGCCGTGGCCGCCATGGTCATGCCCGTGCACGCCGAAGCCGAACCAGTCGAGCGCTTTTTCCCACATCGCCGCCTCACAGATATTTGGTGAGCTGCTTCAGCTCTTTGAGCGTGTCCCTGGTCGGTTCGCCGCCTTCGACAAGGCAATGCTCCATATGGTCGTGGATCAGCTCGCGCTTGGCATTGCCGACCGCGCTTTCGACGGCGTGGAGCTGTTGCGCGAGGTCAAGGCAGGACCGACCCTGCTCGAACATGGTGAGCACGGCGGCGAGATGGCCATGCGCTCGCTTGAGCCGGGCGATGATATCGGGATGGGAGCTGTGTATCGTCATGGCAATATCCTATCCCCCAGGGTAGGATATTGCCAACAGACAGTATGCCTCGAACTCTCGAGGCTAGCCTCCTGCAGCGGCTGGACTCGCCACCCGGCCGAGCGTGGCAACTGGGCACTTTCCCCGGAATTGCCTGATGCGCCTCCGCACTGGCATAGCGTCCGGGCGGCCGGCCGGCATGGCGGCTGAAGGCGCTGAAGGTGCTGGCCGAGCCGTAGCTGACGCGCTCGGCGACCTCGCCAATGTTGCCCCCGCCGGCGCAGCCGGTTCTTGCCTGCGGGGCAGTATCTGCCGCGAAATCCCGGCTTCATGTGATCGATCGGCTGCAGCGACCGGCAGCCCCGCGGCAACCAAATGCTTGGTTTGCCGTTTATTTTAGCGGTTGCCGCCACCCACCGTGGCGCCAGCCGGCTCCAGTGGCCTGAGACCGCGCGGGGCTGAAAGGAGGCCGCAATGACACGGCCCGCAGTGGAGATAGGCGACCGGGTGGCTATCATCGCCACCGTGATCGAGCGCATCAAGGACCGCGTGATACTGAAGCTCGACGGCGACGGCCATAATTATTCGATGGCCGAGCCCAATGCCAAGGCAGGCGACAAGCTCAGACTGGAGGGCGACGTCGTGCATGTCGACGAGGATCTCGGACGCACGACCGTGCAGGTGCTGGGGCGCGTGACCGTCGACACCAACTCGGTCGAAATGGTGACGAGACGTTGCGACCTCGACCATATCGGCTCGAATGTGCCCGGCCACCCTCGCCCGCGCACCCCGCCGACGCCGCATGGGTGAAACCGGCGGCTGAGGCGCGATCCTCCTCCCCGCGAAACGGTGGATTGCTTAGTGGCGCTTGAAATACTGCACTTCGCGCTCGTGCTTTTCCGCCGCTTCGCGGGACTTGAAGGTGCCCAGATTGCGGCGCTTGCCGGTTCTGGGATCAATCTTGCGCGAATAGAGCCGGTATTCACCGGATTTCAGCTTGCGGATCATGGCGGTCTCCTTGTGAACCGGGACTTTAACCCGCCTGGGGCCTTCGCGGTTCCGAGCAGGCCATGCCGCCCGATCGTGGCCCGCCGGCAAAAAGCGCTCCTGTCGGTGAACCATTTCACGGACGGAAACGACCCAATGTTGGAAGCGACACCGTAACGACACGATTGAGTCGGATTATTTGTGTTCAAATGACTTTCGCGACGCTATGCGGATGTCGCTGAAGTGCCGGATCTGAGGAGGGTGCGATGGTTACGGCGAAGCTTCACGGCGTTGAACTCGTCAGGGGCCAGAAGTGGACGGTGCGCGTCACCGCCTACGGCACGACGCTGATCTTTCCATTCGAAGCCGAGCAATATGCGCGCTCCTATGCCGATGGCCAGGCCTTCCGCCTCGGCGTCGAGGTTGTCGAACTGAAGGATTGCGCCTGAGAGGCTGGGTCGGCGATCGCTTAATGGCCTCAAGACCCGCACAGCTGTATAGAATAGGCGCATGTCGGCTTTCGACTCGGCAAAGCAATGGGCGCGAGGGATCAAGCGCGATGTGGTGGCGCTCTGGATTGCGGCACGCGATCCGCGTGTGCCCTGGTACGCGAAAGCCACCGCGGGCGCCGTCGCTGCCTATGCGTTGAGCCCAGTCGATCTTATTCCGGACTTCATCCCCATCATCGGCTATCTGGACGACTTGGTGATCGTGCCTGTCGGCATAATGCTCGCGGTCAAGCTGGTTCCGGCCGATCTGATGCACGAATTCCGCGAAGAGGCGGTGCGACGCGAGAAGCCGGTGAGCAAGGCCGGGCTCGCCTTCATGATCGCGCTCTGGGTGCTGGCGGCGCTGGCGCTCACTTGGCTGTTCTGGCCAGAGCCGGCCTGAATGCTTCGGGCCCCGACCAGACGGCGTCGATTGCATTGGCCTGTCGCGGCCCATCTTTAGATTAGCGACATCTTGTATTTGTTGTAAATCAGGGTCATGCTTTTGGCACGCGCGAAACGACATGCGCAGTGTGCAGGGTCAAAAGGGTCAGGCGTGATGCAATTCGCAGTTTGCTACGACCACAGCGGGTTCGATCTGGCGCGGTCGATCCTCCTCGATGTCACGGTATTCCTTGCGCTGATGGCGCCATTGGCGATCGCGCGACTGATCGAGATATCGCGACAGGACGCCGCCCGGCTACAGCCCGCCTGAAGCCTGAAAGGCACGGAATTCCTAACCGTCGCGAGCGACCTTTCGAATCGGCAGGTCGCCGAGCAATGCTGAACAGTCGATCACCTCCTGGAAGTGAGCCTGCGGATCGAGCACGAGCCATGAAGCGTGGGTGTGAAGATCCTTCAGCCTGGCATTCATTTGCGCACGCGCCAGACGCTCCGCTTCGGAAGCCTGAAAAGGCTTTACGGCCTTGCGATGGTGAGGAGTCCTCGACATCGCGGCGGAAAACGCGCCGACTCCGCTTTTCGTTTCACGAAAGCGGATGACCCTCTGCGCATTGCAATGACCCGTGGGGCCAGGGCTGCCGGCACCGGGCAACGCTGCAACTGGTGCGACAAACGAGCGGAAAGTGCCGGATCGGCGGTTGGGGTAGCCCGGCTTGCCTTGGCGGTAAAAGAGTACGGCTCTTTGACAGGCAAGCCGGGCTGAAGCGCCGACCTTGGGTTTCCTTGGGGGGAGCCGGCGCAGGGACAGAGTGTCCGTTTCCCGCCGCGCCCACAATTGTTGCTGAAGTCCGATGCGCCGGCGCAATGGTCCGACCGGTTGGAAGCCGCGATGCCGCAACTCCAAGGCTGAAAAACGCGCAGACTTCCCTCGAATTGCTCCAGGCGCCCGAACGCTTAAACTCGTGTAAGACGGCCGTCTCCTTGAAGCGCTCTTTTGACGAAAAGCTCGGCGTGTTGCGCCCATTCCGCTTCCGCGACGTCATTCTCGCGAACGGACTGCCTGAAAGCTTCCCGCAGTGCCTCGAGCTCAAAAATCGACAGCCGCTGGTTTCTTTTTTGCTTTTTTTTGCCGACGTCCATACTGCGTTGCCAACAGCGTGATGAAGCCCATTGTATATGCGGCGGTTGTTCGACCCATCAACAGCTTGATCCTGACTTCTTTTGGGGGCAAATTTTTGCCGCGACGTCCGCGGTTCATGTCGGGAAAGAGCGGCCCCGGCCGCCGATATGGGCGGGGTTGCAAGCTGGGCCGCCCGAGAGGTCGCCGCTATATGTCTACATCCACAACGATCGATGAAGAGACCTGGCCAAGCCAAGGCATCAGCGATGTGGCGCTATATCCCGCGGGGCATATGCCGTTGGTCTGGAGCCGGGGCTTGATTGGTGGTTGTGTCGGCATTGCAAAAGAACCTGTAATTTCAGATGACAGCCGGCCTGCGTCTTCTCCGTCAACAGGAATGGCGCTGGCTTTGCCGCCCAGGAGAGCAAGCAGCCTCCTCGCTTGCGAATCAAAGCTCGCCCGTCGGCGTGCGCCCAAACCTGCTCTGCCATTAACCTTCCCCACGGGCACGGACCAAGGTCGGTGTCGCAATTGCCTCCCCTCACCTATACTGTCGCGGACGGGTGGGTGAATGGTGCCGATGGTTGGGAGGTATTTAACACGACCTGCACGAGTCTGGAGCGGGCTCTCTCTGGCCTGGCAGTTCGTGATCGCGGGCGGCATCGGCCTTCTGGCGGTGATGCTCGTGGTCGGGCTGTGGGTGACATCGCAGATCCGTGACGGGGTTCTGCACAATTCCGCCGCCACCACCGCGCTCTATGTCGACAGCGTGATCGCACCCTTGCTGCCCGATATGCGCAAGAGCCAGGAGCTCGACGACACCGTCAAGCGGGCGCTGGACGAGACGCTGGGCCAGGGCGCACTCGGGAAAAGGCTGGTCTCGTTCAAGCTGTGGCGGCGCGACGGAACGATCCTCTACTCCAAGGATGCCAGCCTGATCGGCAAGCAGGTCAGGCCCAACGCCAACCTCACCGCCGCTTTCGCCGGCAATGTCATGGTCAAATACAACAGGCTCGAGGACGAGGAAGACGACAAGGAGCGGTCGATGGGCGTTCCGCTGCTCGAAATCTACAACCCGGTGCGCGAGCCGTGGTCCGGCGAGGTCGTGGCTGTCAGCGAATTCTACGAATTGTCCGGCGATTTCGAGGAATCGCTCCACTCGGCCCTGCTGTGGACATGGCTGGTGGTGGCGGCCGCCACCGCCGCGGCGCTCGCCCTGCTCTCCGGCATCGTTTTCCGCGGCAGCCGCACCATCGTCACGCAGCAGGCGGCGCTCGAGGCGAAAGTTTCCGAATTGCAGACGGCCCTGGCGCAGAACTCGTCGCTGCGCCAGCGCGTTCAACGCGCCTCGCGCCGCGCCACCGCGATCAACGAGCGGTATCTGAGGCGCATCGGCGCCGACCTGCATGACGGACCGGCGCAACTGGTGGCGCTTGCCGCGCTGAGGATGGACAGCCCGGCGCTGGTCGACCCGGCCACGTCGAGCACGCTGCGCGAAGCCGAGATCGCCGGCATACACAAGACGCTCGGCGAAGCGATGCGCGAGATACGCGGCATCTGCAACGGGCTGGTGCTGCCGCAGATCGAGGCGCAGGCCATCGCTGACATTTTGCGGCTTGCGGTAGCCGAGCATGAGCGGCGCACCAGCACCAAAGTGTTGCTAACCCTGCCTGAGCGCTTGCCGGAACTCGGCACCTCGGAAAAGATCAGCGTCTATCGCTTCGTGCAGGAAGGCCTGAACAACGCCTTCCGGCATGGCAAGGGCAAGGGCCAGCAGGTCAGAGCCACGACGAAAGGCGGCAAGCTTTTGGTCGAGGTGATGGATAGCGGTCCCGGCTTCGACCCGGCCCGGAGCGAGGGCCTTGGGCTTGCGGGCCTCAGGGAACGCATCGAAAGCATAGGCGGGCAGTTCGAGACGCTGTCCGGCCCGGAAGGAACAAGACTGGTGATTGCCTTGTCTGTCGAGGAGCAACCGTGAGCACATCCATCCGCATCGCAATAGTGGACGACCACCCCCTGTTTCGCGAGGGCGTGGCGCGCAGCCTCGGCGAAATAGGCGGCTTCGAGCTTGTCGGCGAAGGCGCCAGCGCCGAGGACGCCGAAAGGCTGGCGCGCGCCAGCACGCCCGATATTCTCCTGCTCGACATCAGCATGCCAGGCGGCGGCCTCAACGCGCTCGCCGGCATCCTTTCAGCGATGCCCGAACAGAAGATCGTCATGCTCACGGTGTCGGAGACCAATGCCGACGTCGCCCAGGCGCTGAAGGCCGGCGCGCGCGGCTATGTGCTGAAAGGCGTCGGCTCCAAGGCGCTGGCCGAGATCCTGCGCGATGTCGCCAACGGCCAGAGCTATGTATCGCCGAGCCTTTCGGCCAGGCTGCTCTCCGACCTTTTGCAGCCCACCGGCAGCAAGCCTGATCCGCTCAGTCAGCTCACCGGCCGCGAGGCCGAGATTTTGAAACTGGTCGCCGAAGGATTGAGCAACAAGGAGGTGGCCGCCCGGCTGTCGCTGCAGGAGAAGACGGTCAAGCATCACATGACCAGGGTGCTCGCCAAGCTCAACGTGCGCAACCGCACCGAGGCGGCGCTGCTGATGCATGAGGCGAGGGAAAGGCACTAAGGAACTGGGGAACTGGGGAACTGGGGAACTGGGGAACTGAAGAGCCCTCTCTTCTTTAATTCTTCAATTCTTCAATTCTTCAATTCTTCAATTCTTCAATTCGTCAGTTCTTCAGTTCCTCATTTCCCCAGTTCCTCAGTTCTTCAATTCCCCAGTTCTTCAATTCTCAACCCTCACAAGTTCAGCAGGCGCGACAGGTCCTCCTCCGTCGCTTGCCGTTCGATGATGGTGCGGCCTTGCGCATCCGTCATCTCGAAACGGCCGTTCCGGACCTGCTCCTTCATACCGTTGCGATGAATGACGGTGACCTTATCGCCGTCGATCGAAAGCGTGTCGCCGGTCGCGGCGTTGGTGTAGCTATTCTTGCCGCCGGGATTGGTGTTGCCCTTGCCGCTGTTGTTGCCCGGCCCGGCATTGGGGTTGCTCCCGCCGGCATTGCTGTTGCCGTTGTCGCCCTGGCCATTGCTGTTGCCGTTGTTGCCACTATTGCCGGAATTCGAGCCGCCGGCCGATCCCGAATTGCCGCCGTTGCCGCTTCCACCACCGCCGTTCCCCCCGTTACCGCCGTTGCCGTTGCCGGCGGCGGTGGCTGCGGCAATCCTCGGCGCGCCGTCAAAGGTGATGTGCCAGGGCGCAAACGTCAGCGCCAGCGCGCTAAACACACGCAGCGCGAGCCAGGCGAGCCTGCTGAAGGGGCGGTTTCGCATATCTTCTCTTCGTTCCGGTCCCACTTCCGCATGGCTGAAGCTCCGCTCACGGCACAGACGAGGCGGAACCGGTGTCTTGACCTGGGCAAGAATTCATATCCGGCGGGGCGACGAAAGCGGCCCACGACCCTTGCCCCCACCCGTCGGACCATTTTCAGGCGCCATGGCTGACCAATGTCGCAGCGGACAGGCTTTGCCGGCGCAAAAAATTACCCCCGCACGAAGGCGGGGGCAAGGTGAGTAGCCAAGTTCTATCGCAAGACGATCAGGACCGCAGAGACGAAGCAAAAGGTGGCAACCTGATTTTGCAGCGCTGACCTTCGGTCCCTTAAGATCTAATCCGGATAAAACCTCACTCCCACAAACTCTGTCTCACAAATTCTTCAGGCGATTGAGATCGGCCATGGTGGCCCTGCGGTCGACGATGGTGCGTCCGTACTTGTCTTCCATCCTGAACCGGCCGTTCTCGATCGTCTCCTTCATTCCATTGCGGTGCGTGACCTGGATGCTGCTGCTGGTGGCCTCGACCTTGTCGCCAGTAACGGCGTTCACATGGCTATCGACATCCGCGGTGCTTGCCGCGCCGGCGCTGCTGCTCGTGCCGTTATTGCTCTTGCCGTTGTTGCCGCCGCTATTGCTGTTTCCGTTGTTGCCGCCGCTATTGCCGCCACCGTTGCCGCCGCTATTTCCGCCACCGTTCCCGCTGTTGCCGCCGCCGCTTCCGTTTCCACCACCGCCGCCGCCATGACCACCGCCGCCTTTGTCGGCATAGGCCTTGGCCACGACGAGACCATCGACGGAGAGACTGACAGGCGCGACGACAAGCGCCAACGCAGCCAGCGCTGGCAAGACTAGCCTGCAGCCCCCGCGCGATGCGCGCATTCGGTTCTCCCCATGCCAGCCCTTCAGCCCGTCGGCCAAACTACCCACCGGCAATGTCGCAGCATAAGCATCCCCAATCAGCAGCGCATAAGGAAGTGGCCCACGACCCTTGTCTTGTCCACTCGGACCTATTGTAATTTTGTTATAGGACTTAAGTCGTATTTCAACCACCGGATGCGGTCGGATGTTGCCCGCCACGGGGGTGTTTTTGCGAAGCCAACCAATCCCTTAACGAGCTGCGGGTGCCGAAGCGGTTCACCGTTTCACGGAAACGGCAAACCATCGCACGTCCTTGCTTCGAAGCAGCTCAGGATGGATTACGGCGGCGAGGCGCCGAGCCTGCCGTTTCGCGCATTTTCCGAGATTGCCCCGGTCCGAAAGATGGATTCAGGCCGGCAAAGGCACCGGCCGCCGCGCCGCGACCGCCGTGCCGAAGGCGGCGGCAATGACAGCGGCGACGCCCGCGCATTGCAAAAGGTTGAGCTTCTCATGCAGAAACAGGAAGCCGGTCAGCGCGCCGCCCGCCGGCTCCAGGCAAACCAGCATGCCGTAGACCTTGGCCGGCATGCGCGCCAGCACCAGCATTTCCAGATAGAAGGGCAGCGCGCTGGAGAACAGGCCGACCACGGCCGCGCCCGCCATGATGTGCGGGTCGGTGAGATAGGGTTGAGCGGCGCTGAAGCCGAAAGGCAGCGCCAGCATGGCGGCGATCGCCATGCCGTAGGCGGAGGTGCGCACGCCGAGCTCGGCGCCGGCCTTCTGCGCGAAGATGATGTAGAGCCCCCAGCAGGCGCCCGCTGCGAGCGCCAGCACCACCCCCAGCGGATCGAGCCCGCTTCTGGCATCGGCAAAGGGCGAGAGCAGCACGATGCCGGTTATCGCCAGCGCCACCCAGACGAGGTCGAGCAGGCGCCGGGAGCCGAGCATGGCGACGAACAGCGGCCCGGTGAATTCGAGCGCCACGCAGATGCCGAGCGGAATGCGCTGGAGCGCCGCGTAGAACAGCATGTTCATGGCACAGACCGTGATGCCATAGGCGGCGAGCCAAGGCAGGGTTTTCCGCGAGGGCAGCACCTTCCAGGGCCTCAGCACCGCCGCCAGCATCAGCGCGCCGATGGCGAGCCTCAGCATGGTCGTGCCTTCCGAGCCCAGCACCGGGAACAGCCCCTTGGCAAAGGCGGCGCCGACCTGAACCGACAGGATGGCGCCGAGCAGCCCCAGGACGGGCATTGCGCCGACGTGGGTTTCCGGCTTCGCGGTCTGCGTCGAGGTCAATCCTGGCTCCATCCCTGGTTCGGGAATGGAGATAGGGCGCGGGCACCGCGCTGTCGTGAGGCAGTGCGGGGCGGATGGTGGGACAAGAGAGTGAGGTTTATCGCTTTGGTCATCCTGGTGCGGAGCAAGGAGCGAAGCGAGCAGGCCGAGGGTCATGCCATAGCGCTAAAGCCTTGCAACGCGTATGGAGTTCTGTACCGCCGCGCTCCAAGTCGAAGGCAACGGCGTGGATCCTGGGGTCAAGCCGAGGATGACGAAGCGTTGGCGCAGGCCTCCACTCCGGCCGCAGCGCGGCCACCTCTCCCCCGCCTTTGGCGAGGGAGAGAAAATGCGCCGGCGTTATCCCGCCATGGCGAGCGGCGCGGCGCTCTTGTTGGGGATCTGGATGTCGATCTCCAGCGTCGACATGGTCGCGCCGCGGTCCATCGAGACCTGGAGGTAGTCCTGATCGATCTGCACATGCTTGGCGATGACCGCCATGATCTCCTCGCGCAGGATGGAGACGAGATCCGGCTGGCCGCGGCTCTGGCGCTCATAGGCGAGCAGCAGCTGCAGCCGCTCGCGCGCCACCGGCGCGCTGGTGCGCCGCTTGAAGAGATCGAGGATGCTCATGCGGCCCTCCTTCCGAGAAGCCGGTCGAGGAAGCCCTTGCGTTCGAAGGGGACGACCACCGGCAGGTCCTCGCCTTCCAGGCGTCTTGCCGCTTCGAGGTAAGCCTTTGCGGCACCATTGAGCGGCTCCGAGAGCGTGACGGGCGAGCCGAGATTGGAGGCCCGCAGCACATCCTGGCTTTCCGGGATGATGCCGAGCAGCGGCGTCGAGAGTATCTCCAGCACGTCGTCGATCGACAGCATCTCGCCGCGCGCGGCGCGCGCCGCGTCATAGCGCGTGACCAGCACGTGTTTTTGCACCAGCTCGCCTTGCTCGGCCTTCATGGTGCGGGCGTCGAGCAGGCCGATGATACGGTCGGAGTCGCGCACCGACGAGACTTCCGGATTGGTGACGATGACCGCCTCGTCGGCGAAGCGCATGGCGAGCTGGGCGCCGCGCTCGATGCCGGCAGGGCTGTCGCAGAAGACATAGTCGAACACCGATCGCAGCCGGGCGATGACTTCCGCCACGCCCTCTTCGGTCAGCGCGTCCTTGTCGCGCGTCTGCGAGGCGGGCAGCAGATAGAGCGTCTCCAGCCGCTTGTCGCGGATCAGCGCCTGCGAAAGCTTCGCCGTGCCCTGGATGACGTTGACGAGGTCGAACACCACGCGGCGCTCGGCACCCATGATGAGGTCGAGGTTTCTCAGGCCGACGTCGAAATCGACCAGCGCCACCTTCTTGCCTGTCCTGGCCACGGCGGCGCCGAGCGCGGCCGTCGAGGTTGTCTTGCCGACGCCCCCCTTGCCCGATGTGACCACGACTACCTTGCCCATATATCCAGCCTCCATTGGCGGTTTTTATTCTCTGGCCGTGCCAGGCACGGCGGGATCTTTCGCTTTTGGTGCATGCCGTTCTCCCAAAACCGCTGCACTTTGGGGCGACATGCACCGATAACCTTCGCACGCGAAACCGGTCCGAAGCTTGCGGCCAAGAACTCAGCCGAGCGGCACCACGCACAACGCATCATTGTCGAGGAAGGCCTGCACGGCCTTGCCGCGCGACACCCCTTCCATCTCCTCGGCCGTGGTGTACCAGCCGTCGACGGCAAGCAGCTCGGCCTCGTTCTTGCGGCAGAAAATGCGCGCCGAAATATTGCCTTCCGAGCCGGCGATCGCCCGGCCGCGCAGCGTGCCATAGACATGGATCGAGCCGCCGGCGACGATTTCCGAGCCGGACGCGACCGAGCCCAGCACGATCACGTCGCCATGCGGATGGAAGACCGACTGCCCGGAGCGGATCGGCGCCTTGATCATCAGCGTGCCGGAGGCAGGCGCCGGCACGGCGCCCTGCCCTGGCTTTTCCGGTTCGGCCTGGGCCGGCTCGATCCTGACCGCTTCCAGCCTTGCCAGTTCGGGATCCACCGGCTCATCGCCGGTCGCCTGCAGAACCTCGGCAGGCGCCGCCGCCTGGATCGTTTCCCGGGTCACCTCGGCCCGCTCCCCGGCGGCGGCCATTTCCAGCTCTTCCGCCCGCGCCTTGCGCGCGGCCCGGCCAAGCAGGCCCTCGGCGGTCGCCTCCTTGGCGCCGGCCAAGAGCGGCGGCAATTCGGACCCGAGCTCGGCGCCTTCGAGCTCGATGGCATAGACGCGGATGCCGCGCGAGCCGAGCACGCCGACAAGTGCTGCGATCTCCTCCGGCCCCGGTTGCAAGGTGTTCAAATCCAGCACCACCGGGCGCCCGTTGAAATAGCCGGGCGAATTGGCGATCCAGTGATCCAACCCCTCCAGCCAGTCGGCGATCGGCGCTTCCGGCGTCAACGTGAAAGCGACGAAGGAACGGGCGCGAAAGCGGATCGATTTGTTGTGCAAAGGGGCGGCGAAGGTCACGTCCGAGCGAATCCTTACTCAATGATTAAAGGGTGCCGGGCTAATGGTTAACAAAAGGTTAATTTCGCGGGTGGCGACCGTTAAGGATATGGCGCGGCTAAGTTTTGTGGCGGGGCGGTCACAGGCTCCGCGTGGGCGGTCGCGAATGCTGGCAGCGCCATGCGCGGACGAGTCGGGCGTGTGAAGCGGCTAATATACGCAGATATGAGCAGCGGGCATCCTCCGGACCGAGACTTTCTACTCTTTCCAAGCCAAGGGGGATGAGCATGGGCTTCAATCGGCAAGACAGCAAGCGAGCAGGCGCGACAACCGCGACAATGGCGGCGCTGATGCTGCTTGGAGGATGCATGACGCATTCGCCGAGCGGACCAGCGGTCAGCCGCGACGAATGGCTTACAACGTCCGATGCGGACAAGGTGGTCAGCGCGATGAGCGCCAAGGGAATGATGCCGGCGACCATCGACTGCCGGTTCGACAACACCGCGCCAGGCCAGGTGGCCTACCGCTCGAAATTCACCTGGAAGCAGGCGCCTGCCAACACGCGCTACCACTGGGAAGTCGGCGACCCGACCTACCTCGCAAGCAAGGACGTCGCATCCAACAGGGCTGGTCTGAGGCGGGTGTTCGCGAAGACCGTGCGGGATGCGGCGACGGGACAGAAAGTCGGCTGCTCGATCTGGGCGAGCAGCAGCTAGAGAGAAGCGACTTGCCGATTGGCGATCGAACCTCTGCACAAGTCGCGGTCGGCAGCTCAACGGCTCTCATTTGCTGCGGTTTCGCTGGCCAGACAGGAAACAAAGGCGCACGATACGATCTCGCTGGTGCGGCGAGGACAGTCCGGCTTGATCTCTTGCTGAATAGGTCGGGCTGTCCAGGAGCCTCTCCTTGGTCTTGCATGCGAACGGAGCTTTTGCTTGCGGCTGGTTTCCCGCCGGCTGCCTAGACATCGCCCATTCAAGCCACTTCCCGTTCGCCCACCCGTTCGCCCACAACAAACAGTGCTTGCTATGTTGCGCGCCCCGGCCTAAGCGCAGTGATGGCAAATGAAAAATTCGACCAGTCGGTGACGATCATCGTTGATCCGGCCGGCGGACGGGAGGCAATCGGCGATGCCGCCGCCTGCCTGGATTTCCTGCTTCGAAGATGGCGCGGCAAGCGAAGCGACAAGCACCGTGCAGCCATTCAGGCCTGCACGGATGTAAATAGCGGGCGCCGACCGGCTTCATTCGCGCGCAAGGCGTTCATAGCGGCCGCCCGCGAGGCGGCCATTCTTGTGACGCCTTAAGGCTGCTCGCGCGGTCTGAAATTCTTGCTTTCGATGTCGATGATCTCGCCGCAATTTTCACACTCCATCTGGGTGTGAGTGCGTATCCAGCCCACACGCGTTTTCGCCTGGTGATGGCACCGCGGGCACTCCACATCGATTTCGAAGTGATCGGACTCTCGTTGTGTCATTGCGGTTCCAAGGCCGGCCTGCCTAACGCGACATCATCGGTTGTCAGCGCTCCCCTCCCGCTCGTCTTCCGGATCCACCACTTTCTCTTTCGCCACCTTGGCCGCGAGCTTCGCCTCTTTCTTTGCCGCCTTCGCCTGATCGCGTTTGCTGCGCTCGTATCGGTAGTTGGGTTTCATCGCCATGGTGTTTCTTCCGGTTTAGGCAATTTGCGCCTTGGGATTGGACATGCCCAGGAGCGGGAAAGACAGTTCGCGAGACACAAGGCCCAAAATAAGAGGCACTTGTCAGGTGGCCATCATGTCAAATGAGGCGATTGCGTTCTGCGATCTGACGTGCCCGCCGCAAGGTGCCGTCAGTGTCGGCGAGCTTGCGCCTTGCTGCCTCGTCCTTCCTGACCGTCAGCCGCGCGGATATGATGGTTGAGGACCTGACGATCGGCTTGATCACGGCGGACGGCGTCTCGGGGGTTTTCATGGAACGCATCGGCATTATCCTTTCTTGTAGCAGCCAGGGCTAAGGCTATTCGCGGCTGCGCGCTTTCCCTACGACATTGGCTTCCTGCCTATCGGAAGCCGGAAGCCGTGAGCGTGTAGGAGTTTCGGCGCTCGCGCGCATATGCTTTGCTGGCGGCATCCTGGATGGAGCTGCGCAAGGCGTCGAATGCCGAAAGGTATGCCATCTCGGCCGTTTCCTTGCTCCCAGCATCGCCAAATGTCCCAAGGACCTCGACCTCGACGAAGAAGCGGACCTGGAACATACCGTCATGGCCAATGAAGCAGACGGCGCGGCGCGTTTGATCGAAACTCCGGCTGGGATTTGGAAAGGCGAGCGTCATGGGTGGCCCACCCGTGTTTCAGCGTATTCAGCTGCTGCCGGCCGGGTGCTATTCCATTCCTTTCGAGCCTCGACGTTGCGACGGTTGAGATCCAGCATGCTCGTCGTCGCATGCGCACGTGTCAGCCCGACCATCGGTGCGCCGTCGACATGCGCCGGAATTCCAGTGAAGACATGGTAGACGGTCCAAGAATGATCCACTTCGACGCGGCGGCCGTATTGACGATCCCTGAAGGCGTGGCCCGACCAGCTTCTGGTGTTTGGCGAACAGCCGGATACGGCCTTGTGGCCCGCCTCGGTCTCGCCGTTGGCCATGGACCTGTTCATACCTGTCTTTCCTCGCCTTCCTGCGCGGCGATAATCTCCGAATAAAGCGCCGCGCCGTCAGCTTCGGAGATCGTGACCGCATCCGGCCACTGCGGCATGTTCAGCGTCCTCGCCAGAAGCCGCGCAATCTCGATTGCATCCTCGAGACCCGTTGCCAGCACCGTCTCGCGGCCGATGACGGCATGCGCGTCATCGCTGACGCGCGTGCGATAGAATTCGATCACGACCTTCATCGAAACCAGCGCAATGGCATCGAGCCCTTCGCGCTGAGGCCGGCGCCTTGATTGAACAGGCTCTCAGGCCTGGTCGGAATTCTTCCCTGCTTCCGCGTCCTCATCTCGCGATTGGAGCGCTGCCGTCTCTTGGCCATGTCCGAACGTCCTTTCGATCAGCATCAGGCCAGGGTCCGAGGCCGGGGTTCCGGCCGATTCCAGCCTGTCCTCGGTCACCACGCGCTCATGCGGTTCGGTGTCGCTGCGGATGCGGTATTGCGGCGAGTTTTCTTTTGGCGGCAGCGTGCCGGTGACGTGGTAGACCTCCGCGGTCAACGTCCGGAAATCTCCCTTCAGACGGACCGCCTGTCCGATGTCGAACAAGCGCGGCGGGGCGCCGTGCCGTATCGGCCGTGTGTTGCGCTGCATAAGGCTTGTCATGATTGTCTCCGGTCGTCTTCGAGCGCCGCCTCGAGAGAGGCCGGTTGATGCTTTTTACCGTGCGAACCATTGTGCGGAGGATCGCCGGCAGGTGAATGAAAGAGGCCGCGTCGCGGGAAAGGCCCCTCCAGGCCTCCTCGTCGAGATCGGTAAGATACCCTGCGGTCGCGGCGCGCCTGAAGCGCGACAGCACCAAGGAGAGCCGAAGCAGACGACGACGGTGGACGCAATGCGAATGGCCACGATTGCAGCTTTCCCGTGAAAACATGCTAGGATGGACTTCCGCGTTATTTCAGTCGAACCGCTGGAACGATTTGCGGTGCTGCCAGTACATCCGTGGTCAGCGCCCTGCGTCGTTCCAGGGTTCAAACGAGCAAGCTGCCGCGCCGGACCGGCGCAACGCTTCGCTATCGAAAATTCGGAAAGGATTGGCGCGGCTCCGACGGGGCGAAAGCCAAACTCAACCAAATCAACACTTTTTGTATGCGCCTCAATTGCGCTCAAAGCAAGACTTACGCGCCTGATATTTTTTTCCCGGGTAAATAGAAATCTCAGGTCCGGGCCTGAAACAGCGGTAAATCGATTTGCGGGCGCTGACCTAGTTCCTGAAATCTTCCGATTATTTTACCGAAGCATTTTTGGGCTTCCCGGCAGTTAGCGGCGACCGGGAGGAATGCAAGCATGACAAACCGCTACGCACTGACGATGGATAAGCCGAACAGCTGGACCGTTTTCGACGTCTTTAGCGGCCAACCTGCCGAATTCAAGCAGAAGCCGACAGTCGCGCGCTGCTTCGCGGCAACGCGGCGCTTCACCTACTCGCACTGGCGGCGCGGGCCGCCGTCGAAGGGCTGGTAGGTGTTGTCCTGCGGATCGTAGGAGCGGTAGCGGCTGAAGCAATCGTCGACGTGGGCGGCCGAGATCTGCCGGCCCTGTGCCCGCACGGCCCCAGCCTCGGGCGAGATCTCTTCCGGCGGGCCGCCATAGGTGGTGGCGTAGCCGTCGCCCGACGGGGCGTAGCCTTCCATCTCGGCCTGGTCGTCGCTCGTCTGATCATCGGCCGCGGCGGTTTGCCGATCGTTCCCGACGGCTTGGCCATCCCGGCCTTGCCGATCGTTTGAGCCGGTCGAGGCGGTGGGGTCGCCCATCGGATCGTAATAGGGTGAGATGCAGGGGCGCAGCTCGCCGCTGTAGGAGCGGTAGCTGTTTTCCGCCGGACGGTAGCTGCGATAGCGTGCCGAGCACCATTGCAGATGGGCCACGGGCAATTGCTGCTGGGCCTGCTCATCGGCCGGAGCCGGTTGGGAAGGCTGGATCGCGTCAGGCTCGGCTGCGGGCTGGTTCGGCTGAGCGGTCGTGGGCTGCAACTGCTGCGGCTGCGCGGGTGCTGTTGGAGCCGCGAGCGTCGCCGTCTGCACTGCGCTGTCGGTCTTGGCCGGCTCGCCCCCTGGGGCGGGCGCGACGGCAGCCTGCTGGGCAGGAATGCGCTGAAGATTCTGCTTTTGCGGATCGACCGGCTGAGCGTCCTTGGTCCAGAGCTCGGAAACGCCGATCGCAGGCGTCAGCTGGCGCACCGGCTTGGCAGCGAGTAGCCAGGTGGCGAAGGCGAGCCCGCTGGCGAACACGGCAAGGGTCAGCACGAAGCCGCCGACGATACCCAATAAAGCCTTCATGCCGCGCTCCTTTAGTCCCCGCTGATAGAATGCGGAGCGTGGAATCCGGTTCCCACAGGAAGAGGGCGATGTTGCGACCCGGTGGTAACAAACGAACGGCCCCGCGTGCTCCGGGGAGGAGCACGCGGGGCTTCGAGAGGATCGCTAGGTGAACCCAGCTGGGGACTAGGCAGCTAAGGACTTTACGATGATCCAAACGGATCGATGACAGTGTCGCCCCTTTGGCAAGACGCCGCATCGTGCAAACAGAGGAATAAACGCAGGTCGTTCACATGGCAGTCCCAACGCCTCGGACCGATGTTTGTCGCAGCCGGCGGCCACAAACTCCCGTCGGTCAGGCCCGGCAACCGGCTGATTGTCCCCAACGAGACGGCCGGGCCGCGCTTGAGCGACCTGCGGGCGCTCAGCAGTCCGCCACCACCTCGCTGTAGCTCCTCGCCTTCCCGTCCTGGCCGCGAATGCGCCAAGTCTGGCCGTCCCGCCCTTCGATATGGCTCGCTGCCAGCGGCACCTTGCCGCCGCCGTCCGGCAGGTCGATGACGTAGGTCGGGTTACAGATGCCGGAGAGCCGCCGGCGCAACTCCGCGACCAGCGCCTGGCCTTGGGCAATCGTCGTGCGGCGGTGCGCCATGCCGCGCGCGAGGTCGCCGTGATGCAGGTAATAGGGTTTTACGCCGAGACGGTACATCAGCTCGAGGCAGAGCTCCTCCAGCACCTCGACCGTGTCGTTGACGCCTTTGAGGAGAACGCTCTGGTTGAGCAGCACGAAACCCGCCAGGCGCATCGTGCGGCAGGCCGCCTCGGCTGCGGCGGTGAGCTCGCGCGGATGGTTGAAGTGCGTGACCACCGTCACCATCAGCCGGCCCTGCAGCGCCTCGATCATACCGGGCGTGACGCGCGACGGCAGCACCACCGGCACGCGGGTGTGGACGCGCAACAGCCTGAGATGGGGGATCGCCTCCAGCCGGGCGCGGATATCGGCCAGCGCCTTGTCCGGCAGCGACAGCGGATCGCCACCGGTCAGGATCACCTCGCGGATTTCCGGGTGCCCGGCTATGTAGGCCAGCGCCGGCTCCAGCGCTTCGCTGGTGTAGCCGCGGCCGATCGAGGTCAGCGATTCCTTACGGAAGCAGAAGCGGCAATAGACCGCGCATTGATAGGTCGGGAACAAAAGCACGCGGTCGGCATGGCGGTGCGTCAGGCGCGGCACCGGGCCGAAGGCATGATCGCCGATCGGGTCGTCGAGCTCGCCTTCGGTGGCGACGAGCTCGCCCGGCGACGGGATCACCTGGGCGCGGATCGGATCGTTGGGGTCGCTCCAGTCGATCAGGTCGAGATAGGGTTTGGGCACGCGCACCTTGTGCGCCGCCGCGGCTTCTTGCATGACGGCGCGCTCGGCGGCCGAAAGCGGCAGGGAAGCGAGGTCGCGGACATGGCGCACGCCGGCGCGGACTTCGGCTTGCCAGGCGGCGTCGGGGGCGGCCGGTTGTTTGAGATCGGTGGTCATTGCGGTTCTCTGGTTCGCCGTCCCTATCGGCCGGATGGTCGATGCGGTCAACCGCATACCGCGTTGGGAATTTGGAGCACCCTCACCGCTCGAATGGCTGGAAAGGCGTTGAGCGGCGAAGCTTGCGTTCCTTCGCGCAACCGTCGTCGCCTGACTCACTCTCGACTTTCGCGGCAATCGACCAGCGCCGTCTTTTCAGGCAATCTCGTGCCAACGGCGATCATGGGGAGATGGTCTGCCGGCGAGGGAGGGTTGTCATGACCAAGACGCAGGCGCTGCCGCGCTATGAGGATGCCGTTGCGCAATTCCGCATCGAGGACGAGATCGCGCGCCTTCATGGCGATCCGGCGACCGGCATCAACGCCTATGTCGAATGCTGCGGCCGCTATACCGGCGACAACCGGCTGGCGCTGCGCGCGATCTCGGCTGCCGGTGAATTGCGCGAATACTCCTTCGACGATCTGGCCGACATGGCGGGCCGCGTCGCCACCTTGCTCAAAAGTCTCGGCGTCGGTCCCGGCGACGTCGTCGCCGGCATGCTGCCGCGCATCCCTGAACTGGTGGCGCTGATCCTCGGCACATGGCGGGTCGGCGCGGTCTACCAGCCGCTGTTCACCGCTTTCGGGCCGAAGGCTATCGAGCATCGCCTGAGCTACAGCAAGGCGAAGCTGGTGGTGACCAACCCCGCAAACCGCGCCAAGCTCGACGAGGTGGAAAACCATCCGCGCATCGCCACCATTCTTGGGCCCGGCGACACGCTGCCCGCCGGCGACGTCGATTTCCGCGCGGCGCTCGCGGCTGCCTCCCCCGACTGCCAACCGGTCATGCGCAAGGGCACCGACCTGTTCATGATGATGTCGACCTCCGGCACGACCGGGCACCCAAAGGGCGTGCCGGTGCCGCTCAGCGCACTGCTGGCCTTCGGCGCCTATATGCGTGACGCGATCGGGCTTCGGCCCGACGACATCTTCTGGAACATCGCCGATCCCGGCTGGGCCTATGGGCTCTACTACGCCATCACCGGGCCTTTGCAGCTCGGCATCGCCACCACCTTCTACGAAGGCGCCTTCAACGCCAAATCGACCTACGACCTCATCGAGCGTCTGGGCGTCACCAGCCTGGCCGGCTCGCCGACAGCCTATCGCCTGCTGATGGCGGAAGGGCCCGAGGCGGCCGCCCGCGTCAAGGGCAGGCTGCGCGTGGTGAGCAGCGCCGGCGAGCCGCTCAATCCGGAGGTGATCCGCTGGTTCGACGCGCATCTTGCAGCGCCGATCCACGATCATTACGGCCAGACCGAGAACGGCATGATGGTCAACAATTATCATGGTCTGGCGCATACGGTCCGCGCCGGCTCGGCCGGCTTTGCCATGCCCGGCTACCGCATGGTGGTGCTGGACGAGGCAGGCAACGAGCTCGGCCCCAACCAGCCTGGCGTGCTGGCGGTCGATATCGCCAGATCGCCGCTGCGCTGGTTCGACGGCTACCACCAGGCGGATACGCCGGCGATCGCCGGCGGCTACTACCGCACCGGCGACACGGTGGAATACGAGCCGGACGGCTCGGTCTCCTTCATCGGCCGGGCCGACGACGTCATCACCTCGTCCGGCTACCGCATCGGACCGTTCGATGTCGAAAGCGCGCTGATCGAGCATCCGGCGGTCAACGAGGCGGCGGTCGTCGGCGTGCCCGATCCGCAGCGCACCGAGATCGTCAAGGCGTTCGTGGTGCTGGCGCCCGCCTTCAAGGGCAGCGAGGCGCTGGCCGAGGAACTCGCCCAGCATGTGAAGCAGCGGCTTTCGGCGCACTCCTATCCGCGCGAGGTCGAGTTCGTCAGCGAACTGCCGAAGACACCGAGCGGCAAGATCCAGCGGTTCCTGCTGAGGAAGGCCGAGGTGGAGAAGCTCAAGGCGGAATAAAGATTTGGCTCTCCATGATTTCCGCCACGCAAAAGCCGCCAAGTCGGGCGATGGCTCCCAAGGGCTTTGATCGCTAATTGGGGTTGCAGCATGCGGTTGGTCTTGACGCTTCTCATTGCGCTGGCGGGCAGCGCGGCATATGCCGCCTCGCCGGAAGACGATTATATCGCCGCGCGCGACAAGGCGATCGCCGATATCACCGCGCAGGAAAGCGCCAATACGGCGATCGAAACCATCGATGCCCAGAACGACAAGGCGCTGGCCGACCTCCAGCAGCGCCTCGCCGCCATTCTCGGGCCGCTTTCCGTCAAGGATTTCCCGGCGACCGGCACCTTCAATGTTCAAAGCCTCAACGCCTCCGATATCGGCTACGGCATGCTGGACGGGCTGCGATATGCGCAGAGCGACGACGGCCCAAGCATTGTCGCCTCGACGCGCGGGTTGACCGAGCGCTGGCTCAAGTCCAAATCGAGCGAGGCGGAAGCGGATTTCAAGCTGCCCGCCGACATCGGCGCGGCGTTGAAGCTCGACAGTTTCTACACCCAGGCCATCGGCAGCGACGCGGCATTCTCGGGCACGCTCGACTTTTCGCTGAAAAAGCCCGACGGCGCCGATGCGGTGGTCGCGCGGCTCGGTGGCTGGACCCAGGATGTGGGACCGATCTATGATCAGCACCTCGTCGTGGCAGTCGTGAAAGGCGACCGCGTGCTGATCGCCGAGGCACCCGCCTCGCCCGCCGTGCCGAAGATCGCGGCTTGCGATTCAATCTGGGCAGCCGCCGACGCCGCCGCGCAGAAAGCCCAGCAGGCCGATCAGGGCTCGGACCAGGACGATCCGCAGGCGTCCGATCCCGCCAACGCCGCCTGGGAAAAGGGTGATGCCGACTACCGCGCCTGCATGGCCCAGCGCCTGCCCGGCGACCCGTCCTTCCCGGCGCTGCTCAAGCAGGCGCAGGACCTTGCCGACGACATGGCTGGGAAATAGTCCGCCAGGGCAATTCCAGGAAAGCGCAGCGGCTCTCGAAGTGGAACGGCTTCAAAACACGGAGATAGAGCGGGCCGGCGCTGTCGAAGCCGAGCCGCTCGAAATCCTCAGCCTCCGTTCGCCCGCATGTTGCGCCGAGAAACGCGCCGTGCGACGGGGCGCGCCGCTTCCGCGATGATCCCGTTGGTTTGAGGCGCGGCATCCTTGCGCGACCTTGCGTCGGTCACCCGATGCAGGCGCTCGTAAGGCAGCAATTCCCGGATGCGGGCGTTGAGCGCTTCGACTTCGGCGTGCAAATCCTCGCATTCCTGCTTCTGGATATCGAGCTGGATCTGCTCCGACGCCTGCTGCAGCGAAAGCCGTGAGAAATTGGTGCTGACCTCGGACAGGTTCTTCTTGTCGGCTTCGCTCTCGTCCTTGAGAACGGCGAGCCTTTTCTCGGCAATCTGGCGTTCGGTGACGGCGTCGTTCAGCTGCGCCTTTAGCCTGGTGATCTCGGCCGTGGCTTCGCCATTGTCGGTCGAGACCTTGTCCAGACGCGACTGCAGGTCCTGGATCTCGGCACGCAAACCGCGCATTTCCGCCTGGCTGCGTGCCAATTCGGCGGTGCTGTCGCTCTCGGCGATCCGCGCCGCCTCGGTTGTTTCGGCAAGCCTGGCCTGCGCTGCCTCGAGGGCTTTCTGCAGCCGGGTTTCTTCCTTTTCGTGGTTGCCGATTTGAGCCATCAGCTCGGCGATATGGGCGGTTTCGCTGGCGTGGGTTGCCGCGAACTCGTCGAACTTGTGCCGGGCCTCCGCCTCGCGCTTTTGCGCCTGCTCCAGATCGACAGAAAGGCCGACCTGCTTTTCGCGCAGCAGCTTGTTCTCGGCGCCGCGCCTGTCGACTTCGACGGTCTTGGCCGTCAGGGCTTTGACGATCTCGCCGAACTCCGTCTCGCGCCTGGCGGTCTCATTGCCCATCTCCACCAGCTCCAGGCGCACCGCCGCAAGGGCCGAGCGCAGCTGTTCCCGGTCCTGGACGAGGTTCGCCTCGCGCTGCTGCCACGCTTCGGCCGCGCCGTCGCGTTCGCGCTGCCGGCGGGCGGCGTCAAGCAATTGTTCCGACAACGTTTTGTGTTCGGCGGTGAGAGCGAGGTTTGCCAGCTCCAGCTCGTTGGAGCGCAACACGTCGCGATGGAAGACGTTGAGGACTTCGCGCGTCATGTGATGCGCAGTGGCGATCTCCGCCAGCTTTGCCTCGATCTCCTGCAGATGACCCTGCCCGTCCCGGAAAAGCCCGGTGACGGCCTCCAGGGCGGCCAGCCGCGTCTGGGTATGCGGCGTCAGCCGCGATGCCGTTGCGTCGGACGGCTCTTCGGCCGGCGGATTCTCGTCGCTTGCCACCAGTTCCCGGCCGGCGACGGCATCGTCTTCCGACGGCGGCTGTTCGTCATCTTTGAGAACGTCCTCGAACGCCTCCGCCAGATCCGATTGGAGTTCCTGAAATTCCTTATCGACGTCCTCGGCCCGCTTGATCAGAGACTTGAAATTCATCACGGCACATCCCTTACGCTCGACGACACATCTTTTACGCTCGCCCCCGGGCGTACTTAACGAATTGCTAATCTATCGCGTTACCTTCCGTTCGGGAAGCCTATGCAAAGGAAACCATAATTAAGGTTATCGCCGGTCCCAACCTTATGCGGATCCGCCCTAGGTGGTCCCTTCTTCGGTTCCTAACATATGTTAGTTTTCTCTCTGGGTAGGTGTTGAAAGCATGCGCAGCAGAAGGGAAAGACAGCGAGCTGCTTGTCATCATTCACATGAGCGATGCGAAGACTTCTGGACGGAAAAAAGAAGCTCCCGCCGTATAAATTTTCTCTTCCTCGGCCGCCCATGATCGATCGAGTGGAGTTGCTTGCGCGAGCATCGGGTTGCCGTGCCTCTATGGGAGTCGACGCGGGAGGCGGATCGGCCGACCTCCCGCGTCGATGCATCAACTCTTGATGTCGATGCGCTTGACCTGCGACTGCGCCTTCTCGCTCTTCGGCAAGGTGACGGTCAGCACGCCATTCTTGAAGCGGGCATCCGCCTCGTCTTCCTTGACCTCGTAGCCGACCGGGATGCGGCGCTCGAAGCGGCCGTAATAGCGCTCGGAGAACTGCCTATCCTTGTCCTCCGTCTCGGAGCGCTTCTCGCCTCTCAGCGTCAGCACGCCGTCGTCGAGCAGGACCTCGATGTCTTTCTGTTCGAGGCCCGGCACCTCGGCCATCACCTTGATCTCCTTCTCGCCGTTGGAGATCTCGACGCTCGGCCAACCGGCGCCGAGGGAGGAGACCCCGCCAAAAGACGGCAACCGGCTGTCGAAGCCGCGGAAAACGTCGTCAAACAGGCGGTTCACCTCGCGATGCAGCGACAGGAACGGATCGCGCTCACCGTCACACTCATGGTTTGCTCCTTTCTGTTCATCGGCTCGAAAAGCTCCTACGCGCCGGGCAGTGCCCGGCGCATAGCGCGGATGCGCTCACAAGAAGCCCTCAGGCGGCGTGCTTCTCGGCTTCGATCTTCTTTGTCGTGCCTTTGAGCGTTGCCTTGTCGGCTGCGATCTCGATCCGCCGCGGTTTCATCTCTTCCGGGATTTCGCGCTTCAGATCGATCGTCAGCAGCCCATTGACCAAGCTGGCGCCAACGACCTTGACGTGGTCGGCAAGCTCGAAGCGGCGCTGGAATGCACGGCCGGCGATGCCACGATGCAGGTACTCGCCCTTGTCCTCGCCGGCTTTCTGGCCAGAGACCATGAGCATGTTCTGCTCCTGGGTAATGGCCAGTTCGTCCTGCGAGAACCCAGCCACCGCCATACTGATGCGGTAGTCGTCTTCCGCGGTCTTGGCGATGTCGTAGGGTGGCCAATTATCGACGGTCTCGATCCGGCTCGCCGTCTCGAGCGCGTTCAACATTCGATCGAAGCCGATGCTCGACCGGAACAGGGGACTGAAGTCAAACGTGGTTCTCATAGCTACATCCTCCACTGAGCAACATAGATACGAGGGGCGCCAAGGAAGCGGTGCCCCTTGACCTTGCCGGTCTCTCTCAAGCACCGGCGTAATCGATCTGGGAATTCAACACGGGCACGTCAAGGTCCCGCTCCGAAGCCGCCTTCACGGTCGTGAAAGTCAGCCCCTTCGTCTGCATGCAGGCCAGGCAAATCATGAGTTGGAGGCGGCCGCACAACCACGACCGCCTCGGGGAGCTGATCTTCAATGGATCGCGATGATCCCGTCGACGGCCCGCCATTCCGATGCCCTGATGAGCCGATGGTGGGCGACACGGACGGAATGCAAGGCGCCAGCCAGCTCGCGCTCCCAAAAGCCCAGAAAGCCCCTCAGCGCCGGGAAATCCGGGGCAAGATCATAGTCCTGCCAGACGTAGAGCTGGAGCAGGCTGGGATGGTCGGGCAGATGATAATGGATCTCGGCAGTGGTCAAGCCATAGCCATTCATCTGCAAGCGGAATTCCCTGCTGACCGCCATCGCCTTCGGGCCTTCACGCGCTCAGCCGGTCGACCACCTGCCGGTGGTCGTTATCGGCAGGGCCGCTGGGCGGCGGGGCCAGCGCATCAAGCCGGCGCAGCGCATCCATGATGTCGTCGAAGGAGACCGGCCGCTCGGTGCCCGGCGGCTGGCGCAGCGCCGGCATCGATTCCACGGCGCAAGCATCGGACGCCCAGGACGAAAGGATCGCCCGCTTTTCCCATATGTCGAGCGAGCCGTCCTCCAGCACATCCCGCGGGTGCTGAAAATGGCTGGCCGGCGACAGCAGCCAGTCGAGCGAAAGGTCTGATAGTTCGGGAGCTAGGGAAGGAATGATCGGCGAAAGCGTCTGTCGGTCCATTTCTGTCCTCCGTCTCCAAAAACTCCTTGCTTCGGGTTCCAATTTCTCAGCGGTCCCGGCGCTGCCGGGCGCCGATAATCTTGTTCAACTCAATCGCGAATTCAAGCCTCTCCGTTATCGCAGCGGTCCAATTTACCGCATGTTTTCAGCGCGCTAGCACTCAACGGTCGAGAGTGCCAAAAAATTTGCGGTACCCCCTTGAAAGTAGAAGAAGGCAAAATTAGCTCGACATGCGCGCGATGCCGAAAGGGTCGCGCGAGCCCCGCTCCGGTCCTGCCGGTCCGGAGCGGAGGAACCGTTCGCAATCTGTTTGTCCTGAAGGAGAACGATATGACGTTCCGTCCATTGCATGACCGCGTGCTCGTGCGCCGCATCGAGGCCGAAGAGAAGACGGCCGGCGGCATCATCATCCCCGACACGGCCAAGGAAAAGCCGCAGGAAGGCGAAGTCATCGCGGTCGGGCCAGGCGCCCGCGACGATAGCGGCAAGCTCGCGCCCCTCGACGTGAAGGTCGGCGACCGCATCCTGTTCGGCAAGTGGTCCGGCACCGAGATCAAGCTCAACGGCGAGGACCTGCTCATCATGAAGGAGAGCGACGTGATGGGTGTGATCGAGCAGGCCGAGACGCTGAAGAAGGCCGCCTGACCGGGGCTTCGATCGAACCGCAACCCAGTCAATGAAAGCTGCCTAAACAAGGAGTGATCCAATGGCTGCCAAGGAAGTCAAATTCCATTCCGACGCCCGCGAGCGCATGCTGCGGGGCGTCAATATCCTCGCCGACGCGGTGAAGGTGACGCTCGGTCCGAAGGGCCGCAACGTCGTCATCGACAAGTCGTTCGGCGCGCCGCGCATCACCAAGGACGGCGTCACCGTCGCCAAGGAGATCGAGCTTGAGGACAAGTTCGAGAACATGGGCGCCCAGATGGTTCGCGAAGTCGCTTCGAAGACCAGCGACCTCGCCGGCGACGGCACCACCACGGCCACCGTGCTTGCCCAGGCGATCGTTCGCGAAGGGGCCAAGGCCGTTGCGTCAGGCATGAACCCGATGGATCTCAAGCGCGGTATCGACAAGGCGGTGGATGCCGTCGTCGCCGAACTCAAGGTCAACGCCCGCAAGATCACCAGCAACGACGAGATCGCACAGGTCGGCACGATCTCGGCCAATGGCGATGCCGAGATCGGCCGCTTCCTGGCCGAGGCCATGGAAAAAGTCGGCAACGAAGGCGTCATCACGGTCGAAGAGGCCAAGACGGCCGAGACCGAATTGGAAGTCGTGGAAGGCATGCAGTTCGACCGCGGCTATCTCTCGCCCTATTTCATCACCAACCAGGACAAGATGCGCGTCGAGCTCGAAGAGCCCTATGTGCTGATCCACGAGAAGAAGCTCGGCAATCTTCAGGCCCTGCTGCCGGTGCTGGAGGCCGTGGTGCAGTCCGGCAAGCCGCTGCTGATCATCGCCGAGGATGTCGAGGGCGAGGCTCTGGCCACGCTGGTGGTCAACAAGCTGCGCGGCGGGCTTAAGGTCGCCGCCGTCAAGGCTCCGGGCTTCGGTGACCGCCGCAAGGCCATGCTGGAGGACATCGCCATCCTGACCGGCGGCACGGCCATCAGCGAGGATCTCGGCATCAAGCTGGAGAACGTCACGCTGGAGATGCTCGGCCGCGCCAAGAAGGTCGCGATCGAGAAGGAGAACACCACCATCGTCGATGGCGCCGGCAAGAAGGAGGAGATCCAGGGCCGCATCACGCAAATCAAGGCGCAGATCGAGGAGACCACCTCCGACTATGATCGCGAGAAGCTGCAGGAGCGGCTGGCCAAGCTCGCCGGCGGCGTTGCCGTGATCCGCGTCGGCGGCGCGACCGAAGTCGAGGTCAAGGAGAAGAAGGACCGCGTCGACGACGCGCTGCACGCCACGCGCGCCGCGGTAGAGGAAGGTATCCTGCCCGGCGGCGGCGTTGCCCTGCTCAGGGTGGCCAAGGCGCTCGACGCGGTCGCCGTTGACAACCCGGACCAGAGATACGGCGTCGACATCGTGCGGCGCGCGATCGAGGCTCCAGTGCGCCAGATCGCCGAGAACAGCGGGTCGGAAGGTTCGATCATCGTCGGCAAGCTGCGCGAGAAGACCGAATTCGCCTATGGCTGGAACGCCCAGACCGGCGAATATGGCGACCTCTACAAACAAGGCGTCATCGATCCCGCCAAGGTCGTGCGCACCGCGCTACAGGATGCGGCCTCGGTTGCCGGACTGCTCGTCACC
Source organism: Mesorhizobium sp. B2-7-2 (assembly GCF_006440775.1). Lineage (GTDB taxonomy): Bacteria > Pseudomonadota > Alphaproteobacteria > Rhizobiales > Rhizobiaceae > Mesorhizobium. Next base: position 30,110 of record NZ_VFTZ01000019.1, read on the forward strand.
ACCGAGGCCATGGTGGCCGAGAAGCCGAAGAAGGAGGCCGCTCCGGCCATGCCGGCCGGCGCCGGCATGGACTTCTGAGACGCCGACGGGAGCCCGCTTCTGGCAACGGGAGCGGGCGTTTCGAAACGCACGATGGAGGCCCTTATGGATATGATGAGCGGCAATGGCTCGGTTCCGGCGCCGACGCATCCGGCAAGCGAATTCCTCGCTTATGAAGCCGAATGTCGAAGCGCATTGAAGCCGCTGCTGGCAGGCTTGCTCGACACCGCCGAATCGGCCGGATGGAACCGGCGGACCGTCGCCTCAACGCTGATGTTCCTTGCCGCACAGCACGTGTCGGCCACCGAAACATCCGCGGGCGGCTAGCGAAGATCGGCCCCCGCCTCCAGGGCGGGGCCCTTGTGACTGCGAACGGACGAGGATTGCCATGATTGCAGGACGATTGCGCGAATGCCTGAAAATCTTGCGATGGGAAGCTGCCGACGTCGCCGAGGAGCTCGGCTGGCCCAGAAACGACGTGACGCGCTGGCTCGAGGGGCGCGCGCCGGTGCCACTGGCGGTCGCCGCCTGGATCGAGGCCCTCGCCAAGGCACACAAGGTGCTGCCCCCGCCGCGCCTTAACCGGCAGAATTCAGCGATGCACGCGCCGGCAGGCCCGGTGGTTGTGCAGGCGTTCAACGGCATAGGCCAGCCGCGGCCGCGCGGCGTCGTCCTGCAACCGCCCTACCCGCGCCGACATGTGCTGGCCGGGACGACTGGCCTTCGTCCGGGCGCCATGAGCATGCACCTGAATGAGGGTTCTGACCATGAACCACGGCCGCTTTGAAGACCCTGTTACCATTCTTGTCGGAATGGGTTTGCCGGTCCGGCTCGAAACCGTGATGGAAGCCTATGCCCTGCTGTAGGATTGGCCGGCCGCGAGCAGGAGCAGCGCGCATGCGATCGCGCTCAATTCCTGCAAAGCCGGCATTGCCGGCGAAATCGACGCGGAAACAGTGCGGGCAACCCTTGTTGCTTTCGCCCGCCGCCACGATATCCTGGCGCCGGACATGGTTTCGCTGGCGCCTGCGGCGCTGGCAGGGAGCGCATCCACAAGCGACAATGGCTGAAGATTTGAAAACCGGCGCGTGCTGGCGCGGCGGACGACGCAACGAGCGCAGGAATTCTGAATGACGACTGACACCAAGACCACGGAAACCAGGACATTCGAGGCGGACGTCTCGCGGCTGCTGCATATGATGGTGCACTCGGTCTATTCGGACCGAGACGTTTTCCTGCGCGAGCTGATCTCCAATGCGGCGGATGCCTGCGAGAGGCTGCGCTTCGAGGCGGTGAGCCGGCCCGAGTTGCTGGGTGACGATGCCAAGCCGCGCATCACGATTACCGCCAATCCGGACAACAAGGAGCTTTCGGTCGAGGACAACGGCATCGGCATGAGCCGCGACGAGATGGCGGAGGCGCTGGGCACGATCGCGCGCTCCGGCACCCGCGCCTTCATGGAGCGCGTCGAAGCCGGCAAGGCGGCGGAAGACACGCAGCTCATCGGCCAGTTCGGCGTCGGGTTTTATTCGGCCTTCATGGTCGCAGACCGTGTCGACGTCATCAGCCGCCAGGCCGGCAGCAATGAGGCTTTCCGCTGGTCGTCCGACGGCAAGGGCACCTACGAGATCGCGCCGGCGCCGCTCGAGGCAGCACCCAAGCGCGGCACGCGCGTCGTGCTGCATCTGATGGAAGACGCCTCTTCCTACACCACGCCTTACCGGCTCGAGGGGCTGGCGAAGTCGCAGTCGGGCCATGTGCCGGTGCCGATCACGTTCGTCGAGAAACCCGGCGCCGAACCGCGCGACATCGCCGACGGCACGGCGCTTTGGGTGCGGCAAAAGAGCGAGATCAAGCCGGAGGAATATACCGACTTCTACCGCAGCATCGCCGGCCAGTATGACGAGCCGGCTTCCACGATCCATTTCCGCGCCGAGGGCCGGCAGGAATACAGCGTGCTCGCCTTCGTGCCGGGATCGCGGCCGTTCGACCTGTTTGACCAGGACCGCAAGGGGCGCATGAAGCTCTATGTGCGGCGCGTCTTCATCACCGACGAAGCCGATCTGCTGCCGCGCTACCTGCGCTTCGTGCGCGGCCTGGTCGATTCCGCCGACCTGCCGCTCAATGTCTCGCGCGAGATGATCCAGGAGAGCCCGTTGCTCGCAGCGATCCGCAAGGGCGTGACCAACCGCGTTCTCGGCGACCTCGCCAAGACGGCCGAAAACGATGCCGAAGCCTACGCCAAAATCTGGGAAAATTTCGGCATCGTGCTGAAGGAAGGGCTCTATGAGGATTACGAGCGACGCGAGCAGCTGCTGAAGCTTGCCCGCTTCCGTTCGACGACCTCAGGCGAAGGCTGGCGCAGCCTTGCCGACTATGTCGCAGCGATGAAGGAAGGTCAGAAAGCGATCTTCTTCATGGCCGGTGACGATCGCGCCCGTCTCGAAGCCTCGCCGCAGCTCGAAGGTTTTCGCGCACGCGGCATCGAGGTGCTGCTCCTCACCGATCCCGTCGACAGCTTCTGGGTGACGATGGCGCCGGAATTCGACGGCAAGCCGTTCAAGTCGGTGACGCAGGGCGCGGCAGAGCTCGCCGATATCGCGCTGCCCGAAGATGCGGCGAAGCCCGACGCGGAGACGTCGTCGGATATCGCCGCCTTCCTGGCTTTCGTGAAGACGACGCTCGGCGAGGAGGTGTCGGATGTGAAAGCCTCCGACCGGCTGACGGAAAGCGCCGTCTGTCTCGTCGCGCCCGAGCATGGCCCGGATCGCCAGTTCGAGCGCCTGCTCAACGCCGCCGGCCGGCTCGACAAGGCGGCCAAGCCGATCCTCGAGATCAACCCGCGCCACGAGCGCGTGGCGGCGCTGGCAAAGCTCGGCGACGACGAGAAGGCGTTCAAGGAAGACGCCGCGCATCTGCTTTACGACGAGGCACGCGTGCTCGACGGCGACAAGCCGGCCGACGCCAAGGCGTTCTCGGCGCGGCTTGCGCGGCTGATCGATCGCGAGCTAGCGAGGGGGTAAGCGCCGGCGCTCGCCCGACAGGGGGAATGCGCCGCCGCCAATTGCGTAGGGTCTCGCCCTACCCTCTCAGCCCCGGCGCTTCCTGGCCGGTGCGGGCGACATATTCGGTGTAGCCGCCGCCATAAGTGTGGATGCCGTCGGGCGTCAGCTCCAGCACGCGGTTCGACAGCGCCGCCAGGAAATGGCGGTCGTGCGAGACGAAGAGCATCGTGCCTTCATATTGCGACAGCGCCTCGATCAGCATCTGCTTGGTGGTTATGTCGAGATGGTTGGTCGGCTCGTCGAGCACCAGCAGGTTGGGCGGATCGAACAGCATCAGCGCCATCACCAGCCGCGCCTTCTCGCCGCCCGAGAGCACGCGGCATTTCTTCTCGATCTCGTCGCCGGAAAAACCGAAGCAGCCGGCCAAAGCGCGCAGCGGCGCCTGGCCTGCCTGCGGAAACGAGTCCTCCAGCGTCTGGAAGACGGTGCGCTCGCCATCGAGCAGTTCCATGGCGTGCTGGGCGAAATAGCCCATCTTGACGCTCGGGCCGCGCGCGACGGAGCCCCCGTCCGGCTCGGAGGCGCCGGCGACCAGCTTCAGAAGCGTCGACTTTCCGGCGCCGTTGACGCCCATCACGCACCAGCGCTCGCGGCGGCGGATCTGAAAATCGAGGCCCGAATAGATATTGCGGCTGCCATAGGCCTTGTGGATGCCTTTCAGCGTCGCCACGTCCTCGCCGCAGCGCGGCGCCGGCTGGAATTCGAAAGTCACCGTCTGGCGGCGCTTCGGCGGTTCGACGCGGTCGATCTTGTCGAGCTTCTTCACCCGGCTCTGCACCTGGGCCGCATGGGAAGCGCGCGCCTTGAAGCGCTCGATGAAGGCAATCTCCTTGGCCAGCATCGCCTGCTGGCGCTCGAACTGCGCCTGCAGCTGCTTGTCGGCCAGCGCGCGCTGCTCCTGGTAGAATTCGTAGTTGCCGGAATAGGAGGTCAGCGCGCCGGCGTCGATCTCGATGATCTTGGTGACGATGCGGTTCATGAACTCGCGGTCGTGCGAGGTCATCAGCAGCGCGCCGTCGTAATCCTTGAGGAATTTCTCCAGCCAGATCAGGCTTTCGAGATCGAGATGGTTCGACGGCTCGTCGAGCAGCATGACGTCGGGCCGCATCAACAGGATGCGGGCAAGCGCGACGCGCATCTTCCAGCCGCCGGAAAGTTTTGAAACGTCGCCGTCCATCATCTCCTGGCTGAAGCCGAGGCCGTCCAGCACCTCGCGCGCCCGGCCGTCGAGCGCATAGCCGTCGAGCTCCTCGAAGCGGTGCTGCAACTCGCCGTAGCGCTCGATGATCTGATCCATCTCGTCGGCGCGCTCTGGATCGCCCATCGCGTGCTCGAGCTCGCGCATCTCGGCGGCGACCGCGCTGACCGGTCCGGCGCCCTCCATGACCTCGGCGACGGCGCTCAAGCCGCTCATATCGCCGACATCCTGGCTGAAATAGCCAATGGTGACGCCGCGATCGACCGAGACCTGGCCCTCGTCGGGCTGCTCCTCACCAATGATCATTCGGAACAAGGTCGTCTTGCCGGCGCCGTTCGGACCGACAAGCCCGATCTTCTCGCCTTTCTGCAAGGCGGCCGAGGCTTCGATGAAGACGATCTGTCGGCCGTTCTGCTTGCCGATATTTTCGAGACGGATCATGGGCTCGTAGGGAGTAGGGAGTAGGGAGTAGGGAGTAGGGAGTAGGGAGTAGGGAGTAGGGCCAATAAGCGAATGCAAGGGATAAAGGAACCCCTCTTCGCTTCTCGGCCTCGACGTAACCTACTGCCTACTGCCTACTGCCTGCTCACTTCGCGTCGTGGAAGATGATGCCGACCGTGTGTCTCCGCCCCGATCGCAACCGGCTGACACCATGGCGCATGTTGACGCGATAGTGGCCTTTCGTGCCCTGAATCGGCCGGTTGTGAACCGCGAAGACCACCGCGTCACCGCGCCTCAATGGCACCACTTCGGCGCGGCTTTGCATGCGCGGGCGCTGTTCGGCGAGCACGAACTCGCCGCCGGTGAAATCCTCGCCGGGCTCGGACAAAAGGACCGCCACCTGCAGCGGAAAGGCGAGCGCGCCATAGAGGTCCTGGTGCAGGCAGTTGAAGTCGCCGGGGCCGTATTGCAGCAGAAGCGGCGTCGGCTTCACCTGGCCCTCATCGTGGCAGCGTTTCAGGAAGGCGGCGTGCTCGGCCGGATAGCGCTGGGCAACACCCATCTTCTCGTTCCAGTCGTTGGCAACGGTGGCGAGTCGCGGATAGAGCGTGGTGCGCAGGCCCTCGATCAGGTTCGGCAGCGGATATTTGAAATACCGATATTCCCCCTTGCCGAAGCCGTGGCGCGCCATCACGACGTGGCTCCGGAAATGCTCTTCATGCGGGTAGAGCGCGGCGATGTCGGCGCATTCTTCCGCCGACAGCAGGCCGGGCATGACCGCGCAGCCATGGGCGTTCAGGTCAGAGACCAGCGCGCGCCAATCTTGTGCTGCGACGCGGGATTCGGCGGAGCGGCCGGCGCGCCTGGTGTTGAGGGAATGGATGGTCATGGGTGTGCCTCCTTGCTTGCCGTCAAAGTGGAGCGAAGGATGTGCATCGGCCACCCGATTCCTGCGGAGGTGGGTGCCGGCTTTCCCTTCTCCCCTTGTGGAAGAAGGTGGCCTCGCGAAGCGAGGTCGGATGAGGGGTGCTGGAAGGAATGAGGCGGCGGCGATTTCAACCTTATCGCCAAGCTGGAACACCCCTCATCCGTCTCGGCGCTAACGCGCCGATCCACCTTCTCCCACAAGAGGAGAGGGAGAAGGTCTGCGATACATCTCCAGCTCCGGATCGAAATCCACCTTCACCGCATTGGTGAACACGCAGGTCGCCACCATGATGCCGGCGAAGGCGGTGAGGTTGACGAGCAGCGTCTCGTCGTAGCGCGCCTTGAGCGCGGCCCAGGTTTCTTCCGGGACAACATTGGCATCGGCGGCGACCGCGATGCCGAAGGAAATCAGCAGCGTCTCGTCGGCGGTCGGTTCGGTCGCTTCGGGGTCGAGCCCGTTCTCGATTAGTGCGCGGCGAAAGAAGGTCACGGGAATCTCGGCACGCATCGTTTCGGCTATCGCTTTCGACAACAGCCAGATGGCGCGGTCGTCGAGCGTGGGCTTGAGAAGGTCGCGCAGCGTGAACCATTCGGCGTAGATGCGGTGGGCGGCCGGCGAGCGAAGCAGGATGCGTTTCATGTTGGTCATGCGGCCGCGCAGCGCGAGCTCTCGGTCGTGCTCGGCGCGGATGTCGCCCGAGGCGGTCGCGTAGTCGATCGGCGAAAGATGCGCCATTGCGCTCACCCCAGCGTGGAACGAAGCGCCGGCGCGCCGCGCAGCGTGTTGGAGACGGTGCAGATGTCCTCGGCGTCCGCCATGATCCGCGCTTTCATCGCGTCATCAAGGTCGCCGGCGATCTCCAGTTTGACGATGAATGTCTCGACCCGCGAGGGCTCGTCCTTCGCCTTCTCCCCGCCGACATCCGCCCTCACCTCGCCGAGCCGGTCGGCGACGCCGAGGCGGGTGGCGGCGATGCGGGCACTGAGCACCATGCAGGCGGCTAAAGAAGCATGGAGCAGGTCGAGCGGGCTGAAGCCGGGCGCGCTGACCTGCGTGACCACATCGACCGTGCCGCCGGTCGGGGTCGTGACCGTCGGCAGGCCGCCCGGCGGCAGGACGGCGAGCGCGCCGACGTTGCGGGTTCTGATCTTGAGGTCCGCCATCGTGCTTCCTTCGTTCTGCTCAGCAGCTCGGTTGATCTGCCTTGGCGCTCAGCTGGCTCAGAGATGTTGCCAGATTACCTTGAGCGGCGATCCAATCGCCTGCTCAATCCTTCGCCGTTCCTCGGCGCAGAGGGTGGTCGCGCCAGGATTGACGACTGTAAGCGAGCACATACCGAACGCGGCAGGCCATACATAGCGGAGGTCGTTGAGCGACGTGGATTTGCTACAACAAGGCGTCACGATAGCGAGGTCGCTAAAATCCGAAACGGCTGCCTGATCCATGGCATTGCCCCACCAATCCTCCAGTTCGCTCCCGCCGAAGGCGCAGTAGACGCTTTCCGTATTCGCGCCTGCATCGAAGAAGGTCACTGCTTCCTTGTATTCGATTCCGACATGCTCGGCTTGGGGGAACAGTCCGCGAACCTAGTTGGCAGCCTTTTCCGCCGCCGTCCTATCGGGACGCCAGTATGGATCGTCAGGAACCATGTGCAGATAATTGTCGGACATAACACCTTGTGTGGCAGGGGGACCGATCGTGGCAAGTACCCTTGCGATGCCCCAACAAAAAAAGGCCCGCCGGAGCGGGCCTTTTGCAAGAAGGGCTTCGACGATTACTTCGTCAGATCGAGCGCTGCCGTCAGATCGCCCATCGGCGGCTGGTCGTGGTTGCGCAGCGCCTTGTCGCGGGCGACGATGCCAGGCAGCACAGGCAGGTCGTAGCGGGCGGTGATGAAACGCAGGATCGAGGTTGTGTCGTACTGCGTGTGATCGACCATCCCCATCTTCGCATAGGGCGAGATGATGAAAGCCGGGATGCGGTTGCCCGGGCCCCAGCGATCGGCCTTGGGCGGCGCGACATGATCCCAGAAGCCGCCATTCTCGTCATAGGTGACGACCACCAGCATATGCGCCCATTGCGGGCTCTTCTCCAGATGCGCGACGAGGTCGGCCAGGTGCTGGTCGCCGGAGGTCACGTCGGCATAGCCGGCATGTTCGTTGAGGTTGCCCTGCGGCTTGTAGAAAGAGACCGCCGGCAGCTTGCCGTCGTCGATCGCCTTGATGAACTCGGTGCCGCCGAGGCCGCCGTCCTTGATGTGCTCGGCCCGCGCGGCCGTGCCCGGCGCATAGGCCGCGAAATAGTTGAAGGGCTGGTGGTGGAACTGGAAGTTCGGCACGGGCGTCGCGTTCTTGCCGTCGAGCGCCGCCTGCCAGGCGCCCGAATACCACGCCCAGGAAATGCCCTTGAGCGACAGCAGATCGCCGATGGTGATCTCGTGCTGCGGCGGCAGCGTGGTCGGCTGTGCCGGATCGGCCAGCGCCTTGTCGCCGCCTTCGGCCGGCTTGTTGGCGCTCGGCTGGTAAGGCGGCTGCATGGTGTTGACGGCGTAGAAGTCGGGCGTGATGGCGCCGTCATTGGCGAATTTCGGCACGCCGCCCAGCGCCGAGGGCGGCGAGTTGTCGGCCGGCTTCAGCGTCACGCCATCCGGCTCGACGACGGCGATCTGGGCCTTCACCGGGCTGGTGTCGGCATTCGGATAGTAAGGCACGCAGGCGCAGGCCAGCATGAAGTGGTTGAGGAAGGAGCCGCCGAAGGCGCCCTGGAAGAAATTGTCGGCGAGCACGTATTTTTTGGCGATCGCCCACATCGGCAGGATCGAGCCGTCATAATGGCCCATCACCAGAGCGCCGGAATCGGCCCAGGCGACGAACTTGTCGTTCCGGCCGCCGTCGATCTGCATCTGCTCCTGATAGAAACGATGCCACAGATCATGGGTGATGACGCCGGTATTCTCGTTGAAGCCTTTAGGATCGTCGATGGCGAATGTCGCGTTGGGCAGATGCGCGCTCTGCGCCTCCGTTACCACCGGCGTGACGCCCTTGCCGGTCAGTCCGCCCCAGGCCGGCGGCAGTTCGGAAAGCGGCTTGCCGTCGCGATCGAGCTGGCGCGCCTGGTCGGGCGAAACGTTGGCCAGGCCGTTGGCGCCGGGGAAGCCGCCATAAAGGTTATCGAAGCTGCGGTTCTCGGCGTAGATGACGACGACGGTGTCGATCTTGTCGTAACCGGGAGGCGCCGCTTGGGCAGCGGCAGAGAGCGATGCCAGCGCCGTGGAGGCGAGGCAAAGGGAGAGAAAGGACCGGATCATTGGGAAATGCCTCGTGGCTTGGGGATGGCTGGAGGACGGCAATGCAGGAACGCAACTGCATCAATGCCCAGCTACTTCGACGCCTTGTCACCTTTGTGACAGTTCCGCCCCGGCCGAACACGGTTTCGTGAGCGGGAAGACCGGTCATCAATCCGTTGCACTCGATCCTTACGCCGCCAAAGAAACCGGGCGAAGAAATCAGGGATATCGCCGAAGACGATGGGACGTCGGAAAAATCACGCAATCGCCATTGCAGCGGCCACGATCGTCGCCTCCACCGCGCCCGCCAATACCGAGGAGCCATCCGGTGTCCATCCCGGCCCGATGACGCGCCAGGAAGCCTTCGCCCGCGCCGAGGCGCTGACGGCGCTCGGCAGGCAAATGTTCTTCGACCCTTCGCTCTCAGCCTCGGGCAAGCAGGCCTGCTCATCCTGCCACGATCCCAACCATGCTTTCGGGCCGGCCTCGGCGGCGCCGGTTGAAATGGGCGGAGCCAATCTTGACCAGCCCGGCGTTCGCGCCGTGCCGTCGCTGCGCTACCTGCAGGCGGCGCCCGCCTTCACCGAGCATTTCTACGACTCCGAGGACGAAGGCGACGAAAGCGTCGACAACGGCCCGACCGGCGGCCTGACCTGGGACGGCCGCGCCGACCACGGCAAGGACCAGGCAAGCATCCCGCTGCTGTCGTCCTTCGAGATGGGCAACAAGGACGCGGCCCAGGTGGCCGCCAGCCTGCGCAAGGCTCCCTATGCCGGCGCCTTCAAGGCGGCCTTTGGCGCCGATGTCTTCGACCATCCGCAAGACGCCTTCGACGCCGCTGTGGAAGCGCTCGGCACCTTCGAGCAGAGCAGCGCCGATTTTTATCCCTATTCCAGCCGCTACGACGCCTTCCTCGCCGGCAAGGCGCAGCTTTCCGCGCAGGAACTACGCGGCCGCATGCTGTTCGAGGACGCTGCAAAGGGCAATTGCGCGAGCTGCCATTTGAGCGAACCGGCCAATGACGGCGAGCCGCCGCAATTCACCGATTACGGCCTGATCGCGATCGCCGTCCCGCGCAACCCGGCGATTGGGGCCAACGCCGATCCCAATTATGTCGACCTTGGCTTGTGCGGTCCGCTGCGCACCGATCTCAAGGACCGCGCCGAATATTGCGGCCTGTTCAAGACGCCGACGCTGCGCAACGTTGCCTTGCGGAAAAGCTTCTTCCACAACGGCTATTTTCACACGCTGCGCGACGCGGTCGCCTTCTATGCCAGCCGCGATACGGATCCCGGGCGCTGGTATCCGAAGAATACGGACGGCACGGTCGACAAATTCGACGATCTGCCAAAGGCTTACTGGGGAAACCTCAACACAGACCCGCCCTTCAAAGGCAAAAAGCCCGGCGACAAGCCGGCGCTGACCGACGCCGAGATCGACGACATCGTCGCCTTCCTCGGCACGCTGACCGACGCCGACCAGGCCGGGCAGCAGGACAAGCCGCCAAGGCAAATCGTCAGAAGCAAGTGACCCGCTTCCAGTTGGAGCGGACTGCTATCCACCGTAAATGTGTGCCAATGTGAGCCACGTCATAGGAACGCCAAGTCGCGCCTGCTATATTGCCCGTCTCTTGACAGATGGAGTCTCCTATGAGGTTCGTCGCGGTGCAGGAGCCGCCAGGGAGCAGCTGGGCGGTGTTCGATGCGGGCAACGGCGCGCCGGCCGAATATGCCGGCCGGGTGCTTATCGGCCTGACATCGCGTGAGGCCCGCTGGTTCGCCGCCGTGGGCAACGACCACGCCGCCTGGCCGCGGTCCAGCCGACCGGCCGTACACCTGCGGCTGGTCAGCGGAGACGGTTGCCTGCCGATCCGGGAAAGGCAAACCCAGGCAGACAGTTAAGAAGGCGCACTGCCGGATTGATTCAAGGCGGCGCGCCCTTGGTTGCTGCCTCTCATTGCGCCGGCGCGTAGCGACTCACGACCATGCCGCAGGCATAGGGCTTCGAGCCGAGGAGCTTCAGCCTGCTAAAACCGCCCTTGTCGAAGATGCGGCGGCCACTGCCCAGAACGGCCGGATTGATGAAGAGCTGGAACTCGTCGACAAGGCCGGCGGCGATCAGCGCCGAGGCGAAGCCGGCGCCGCCGAACACGGCGATGTCGCCGTCCTCGCCTTGCTTCAGCGCGTTGACCTCACGCGGCAGGTCGCCGCTCACGATGCGCGTTCGTTCCCAGCGCGAGGCCCCGAGCTTATCGCTCGCCACCACCTTTTCGGCCTCGATGATGCGCTGGGCGAAGGCAAAGAAGCGGTCCTTCGGATATTTCCTCGCCGCATTGCCCCAATGGGTCAGATAGCCCTCCTCAGCCATCTTGCGGCTCAACAGGATGGTGTCGATGGTCTCGAAAATGGCGTTGAAGTCCCGCTTGAGCTCCTCGTCCCAGGCGCTGTCGTCGCCCCATTCCCAAAGCTGCCAGCGACGGTCCTCGTCGGCGCCGACAAAACCGTCGACCGACATCTGCATCTGCAGGATGAGCTTTCTCATGTCCGGTCTCCCTTGTCAGGAATTGCTGCCTGCGGCGGGCGAACGGGCGAAAGCCTGCGCCCAGGCTTCGAAGCCGGTCGGGGTGGCATTTTCGGCTGAGGGTGCTTCCAGCGCCCAGCGCTCGCCTCTGTTGAAGCTTGCCGCCGTCTCGCCCAGCGCATCGGCAAAACTCGCCGATATGCCATTGGCGACCATACCGGCCCGCGCATCGGCGAACGGCGCTTCATGGTAGGCGACATCCTTGCCGATCGCCCTGCCCAGGATCGTGGTGGCCCGTTCGAGCGTGTAGGAGCCGCCGCCGTGCAATTCGACAACGCGCCGGGCAGGGAAATGTTCGGCGCTCAATAGAGCGGCGGCGCGTTCGCCAACGTCCTTGGCGGCAATCAGCGGCATCGGCAGGTCGCCGCGGAAGGGCGAGGCGAAGACGCCGGACGCCGCCTGCTCGACGAAGCCCATGCCCTTGACGAAATTCTCCATGAAGAAGGAGGCGCGCAGATAGACGAGTTCGTCCAGACCCAGCGCGGCGAGCCGCTCCTCCATCAGCGCAGCGCCAAGCGAGGTACCCATTCTGAGATGGGCATTGAGGCCGCTGAGCAGCACGATCCGGCGCAGGCCCGCCTGGGCGATGGAGGATGCCAGCCGTGCGCCGACCTCGTCCTCAAAACGATGCAGATCGGGCGCGGTGACATCGAAGGGGATCATCACGTAAGCGCTGTCGGCACCCGAGAAGGCGGCGTCGAGCGCCGCCTGATCGTCGAGTGCGACGCCGAGGCTACGGGCGATGCCGCGTACCTCATGCCCTGCCTCGGTCAGTCTGGCCGAGACCTCGGCGCCCACTTCGCTGGTTGCGCCGACGACCACCATCGTACGCTTGACTTGCCGGTTCATATCGACCTCCTCTCGTCAAAATGATTTACTTCTGGAACCATTTGACGCAAAGCAAGAGCGATGTCAATAGTAAAGTGATTTAAAAATGGAACCATACTGATGTCGATCAAGGAACGATCCGGCTGCCCGATCAGTCTCTCGCTCGAACTGCTCGGCGACCGCTGGACGCTGCTCATCATTCGCGACCTGGCTTTCGCCGGGAAAAGGCATTTTCGCGAATTCCTGCAATCCGACGAAGGCATCTCGTCGCGCACGCTGGCCGAGCGGCTGCAGACGCTGGTCGACGAAGGCATTCTCACCCGCAGCGACGACCCGAGCCACGGGCTGAAGGCGATCTACCGGCTGACCGAGGCCGGCATCGACCTTTTGCCGGTACTGGCAACGCTCGGCGCCTGGGGCAGCAAATACCGCAAGGCCGACGATACGCTGGCCCGGGTCGCCAACGATCTGGCGGCCGGCGGTCAGCCGGCGCTTGAACGGATAAAAGAGAAGCTCAGAGCCGAGCACCAGGGATAGGTCTGTTCCGACCTCGGCGATTGGCGTGGTCCGGCTACCCCTCGCCGTCAGCGAGCCCGCCCGTGTGGGAGCGGCCCGACCGGCTCTTCGGCCGGCGGCTCGCCCGGCAGCCCCAGTCGCAACCGCTCCTCCTCGGCGAAGGTCTCGGCCTGCGCGTGAATGTCGAATACTTGCTGCGTCAGCCTGCCGCCGTCGACGACGCGCACGATCCATTGGCCATTGACGGTTTTTACGCGGACACTGTCTGGCTCGCTTGTTACCATATACAGCTCCTGCTCTTCATTCGAAGAACTGCCTATCTCCGACGCACAATACAATGTAGCGCGTCTGGAATTGCCGAAAAGCGTGGCTTATTGGTCTTTAGTGCAAGAGCACCCGCCGTTATTCGATATATTTGCGAAGTTTCGCGAATAAAAACGAGCATGGCGGCGAAGGCATGCCATTACGCCTAGGTGCAGCCGAATTCGACTTCGATATGGCGTTCGGTCTGCGAGACGATGAAGCATCGGAATTCGAAAGCGTCCGAGCGGTACCGCAGATTACACCGCGCCGCAGTTGGCGTGCGCGAGCGCGGAAGAATTCGCCGCATGGCGGCGGCCCGGCAGCCTTTGGGGGGTGATACTGGGTTCGGCGGCCGGGCCTGACCGGAGTTTGCGAGGCCGCCGGCTGCCACCAGCATGCGCTTGGGCCCAGCCAAGGACAAGAACGACCTAGGCCCTAGGACCAAAGCTGCAAGGAGGATGGTCGAGACGACAATTGCACTTGGACCGACTGGAAACAGCGTGCCGAACGCCGGCCGCGTCAAAAGCCGAAGAAATGCCGGCCGACGAGATAGCCAAGCGCCGCGACGACCAGCGGAAACAATGCCGGCGCGGCCTTGCCGAACAGCGAGGGGTTCATCTGCTTGGCCGGAGCGCTGGGTTTGGCATTGCCGAGGTTCTTGGTCATGGGCTCATTACCGGTGGGGCCAGGGTGCGTTGATATTCAGGTGATGCCGGCCTGCAAACGGCGGTTCCCTGCGCTTCCGGTGCTCGCAATTCCGGACGGAAAACCGTGACACACTTTTCCTGGAATTGCTCCAGCTGCCGGCTGAACCATTAAATTAGAGATCGCTTATTAAGTTTCCGGCAAGCCGAGCACTACAATTCGCGGCAATTTATTCCGATTGCTGGGTACGCTCGGCAAGCGCGAAGGCCTGAAGGTTGCGCGACTTGCCGGGATCCTGGTCGGCGTTCGCGATAATGGCGTGGAAGGCCGCGCGGGCAATATCCCTCTTCTTGGCGTCCGGGTGCAGTTTTCGCACCGCCTTGAGCAGGTCTTTCGGTTTCATATCGGGGGTGACGACGCGCATCAGCGTATCGCCTATGGCCTGCAATTCGCTGGCATCCATAATGATGAACCCTGCTTTAGCGCATCCAGCCTGGCATATAGGGTGCGAGCGCGTCATTTTTGTGATGCGCGCCGCGGGCTCGGAGCCGCCTCTCCAAGAATTTCGTGGCGAAGCGTCGGCCTTGACGCCGGTGAGGCGTGGGAACCCTGGCGTTGTCGCCGAGTTTAAATCCCAAGGCTAATTGCCATGGAAGACAGACCGCCAGCCGAAAACCCTGGAAGGACCCTCGTCACGGTGCTGGCAATCTGCGTTCTCATCGTCGCCCTGTTTTTTATCGGCTTCAAATGTTCGGGGCCGGACCAGGGGGCGCTGATCGTGCCGGGCGCAGTACAGCAAGGCAGCAAGTGAACGAGCACCAAGGCCCGACCAAGCTGGGGCGAGCGCCTGGCAATCCCGGAGGAGGAGTTCGCGCGGTTGCGACGCCAGGCGTCACTTTTGTGACGCGCCGTCCCATCATCCCGTTCCGCAGTCGGGCGCCTTGGCGGCGCGTTCAGAGGAGCCTTGTGGCGAAGGCGTCGAGCCGCGAATTCTCCTTATAGGCCAGCCGGACCGCCAGCGCAGCGATGGCGGCGGTGGCGGCGCCGCCGATCACATCGCTGACATAATGCGTTCCGATGAAGATCCTGGACCAGCAGATGACGAACGCAAGCACGAACAGCACCAGCGTGCGGCGCGGCAGCGTCTGCAAGGCGAAGGCTGCGACGACGGCCATGCTGGCGGTCGCGTGGTCGGACGGGAACGACCAGTCGGCGCTGGGCGCGATCAGAAGATGCGTGACGCCAGCGTCGTAAGGCCTGATCCGGTGGATGAACAACAGGATCGCCTGGTTGATCGCGAGCCCCAGCAGAAAGGAAAGGCCGGCGGACAAGCAGGCATGGCGCACATGGGTGCGGTCGGTCCTCGACCACCATTGCAGGGCCACCGCAATCACCATCAGCGGCACGCCGATTTGTGAGATGGTGATCATTACCCTATCAAGAAGCGGGCTGATGCCGGCGGCGGAGTTGATCCAGTGCGTGAGAGAAGCGTCCATTCTTGTCTGATTTCCCTGGCCTGACGTGGGGTCGATCGTTGAAACCTGCCGACGAACATCGCATTCACCAGCTCTTTGAGGTGAGCGTATGGCTAAAAGGTGCCCACGCCTTGATCGAGTGCGTCGGCGGCGTGCTGCTTTACCTCGTCACCACCGAAACCATCGCTTCCTGGGTCAACATGTTAACCCAGGAGGAACTGATCGAGGATCCCAACGACTTCATTGCCAGTCACCTGTCGCGGACGGCCGCCGAATTCTCTGTCGCGAGCAAGGAATTCTACGCCTTCTACCTGCTCAGCCACGGGCTGATTAAGCTTTTTCTGGTCGTCGGCCTGCTGCGCGGCAAGCTGTGGTCCTACCCGGCCTCGCTGGTGGCGCTCGGCGCCTTCATGGCCTATCAGATCTATCGATACTCCTATACGCATTCGCCTGGCCTGCTCGTGCTGACGATCTTCGATACGGTCGTCATGTGGCTGATCTGGCAGGAGTGGAAGACGGTGCGCCACCATATCACGCCCTGATCGCGTCCGGCCTCATTCGACTTCCGCCGGAACTTCGAATGGCAGTTCGTGCAGTCCTGCAGAATGAGGTGCAGGAGATGCTCCGCCGGCATTTTTGCCGGATCGGCGACGCCCCGGCGCTTGCCGAGCAGATTTTCCGCTCCTCGATCTCGATTGGGAGGCCCGCCAGGCTTCGCGGCGACGCTAAGGGTTCCAGTTGCTGGAAGGTCAAGCTCGATCGAAGGCTGGAGCCGCAAATTCCGCAAGATGGATCGTAGTGGCCCCGACCGCGTTCATCCGCGGGGGATGCAACCAGCCGTTTCATCGAGCAGAGGCCGCGTCATGCTCATCCAACCGATCGATTATTTCCTCGTTGCCTGGTTCGTGCTCGCGGCCGCTTCGACGCTCTATGTCGGCTTCGACCAATACCGCAACAATCCCGAGCCGGTGGTGATGAAATGGGGCTTCATCCTGGTAACGCTCTATATGGGCCCGCTCGGCCTGCTGCTTTATGTGCTGGCCGACAAGGAACCGCGCCCCGGCGAGCATGAGGCCTTCACAAAGCCCCTTTGGAAGCAGGGCGTCGGCTCGACCATCCACTGTGTCGCCGGCGACGCCACCGGGATCATCCTTGCTGCGGTCGTCACCGCCACCCTCGGCCTGCCGATGTGGCTCGACCTCATCGTCGAATATCTCGCCGGCTTTGCCTTCGGGCTGTTCATCTTCCAATCGCTGTTCATGAAATCGATGATGGGCGGCAGCTATTGGGAGAATGTGAAGAAGAGCTTCCTGCCCGAGTTCATTTCCATGAACTTCATGATGGCCGGCATGGCGCCGGTCATGAGCTTCCTGATGATGGGCCGCGACATGCGCGCCATGGAGCCCACCGAACTTCTGTTCTGGGGCGTGATGTCGCTGGGCGTCATCGCCGGCTTCACGCTGGCCTATCCCGCCAATGTCTGGCTGGTCGCGCGTGGTCTCAAGCACGGGCTGATGACCGAGCGCCCGCAACCGGCCGAAGCGAGCGGGCACGGCCATGCCCGACAGGGCCACGAACCGGCGGGCGAACAGCGCGCCGCCGGCCCTCACATGCGCTCGGATGCGACCACACCGCAAATCGCGGCACTCGGTACGGTGTCTGCGCTCGCCCTGGCGATCGGCATGGCGGCGCCTGCGAACTGGCTGAACCTCAGGCTCTCGGCCCGCGACGTCGGCGGAGTGATCATGCCGCAGGGCATGATCATGGACCGTGACACGCCGGCCGATGCCATGCGCGACATGGCGGCAGCCGATCCTCGGCTGGTGAGCGCGTCTTACGGTCTGGCTGCGAAGGGCGACCAAGACCTGCCGTTCCGCATGGAAAACGGCGTGAAGGTGTTCGAGCTGAGGCCGTCGGTGATCCGCTGGCACATCCTGCCGGACGTGACGGTCGACGCCTATGCCTATAACGGTCAGATTCCAGGCCCGCGCATCCATATCCGTCAGGGCGACCGGGTGCGCATCAACGTCACCAACGCCTTGCCGGAGGAAACAACGGTGCACTGGCATGGCCTGATCCTGCCCAATCAGATGGACGGGCCGGCCGAGATCACCCAGGCGCCGATCGAGCCCGGGCAGACCTATTCCTACGAGTTTACCGCCACCCAGCACGGCACTTACTTCTATCATCCGCACGCCAAGCCCGACCGCACCCAGGCACTCGGCCTCTATGGCGCGCTGATCATCGATCCCGCCAATCCCGCCGACGAAGTCGCCGCTGACCACGACTATGTCATCGAGCTGCAGGAATGGCTGGTCCGGGAAGGCCTGACCTATCCATCGATGCCGATGGATGGCGGCATGCCAAACTTCTTCACCATCAACGGCAAGGCCTATCCGTCGACCGATACGATCCATATGAAGGTCGGCGAGACGCTAAAGGTCCGCTTCATCGGCACCAACAACGGCTTCATACACCCGATGCACATCCATGGCGGCCCGTTCGAAGTGGTCGCCCGCGACGGCGAGACGATCCCCGCCGCCGCACGTTTTCTTGCCGATACCGTCAATGTCGGACCGGGCCAGCGATATGACGTCGTCTGGACAGCGAGGCGTCCGGGCAAGTGGCTGATTCACTGCCACATCCCGCATCACACCACGAATAACAATGCCGAGGAGAAGGGCGGCGGCGGTCTGATGGTCGTCATCGACGTTCGTTGATGAAGACCGGACCCGTCGGTCGGCCAAAGGTTTTGCGACCGGCTTGCTCCGCAATTCTTCAGACCGTCGCATTTTGACCCCAATCGGCCTCTAGCCGGCTGGAGATGCTGCGGTTCCAGCCTTCACGTTTTCTTGACAGAGGCCGGAAAAACGGGCAGCAAAGCGGGTGAGGAAGAGCATTTTTACCGTGGCATAGACCGTGGAGGGCTCTTTTTTCGTATGGACCATCGCCAAATCGGCGATTGGTGGAGGGATTGGTTAACCAACTTTGTCCATCTTTTGAATCAATCGGCAACAGACGCGTGAAGGTGCAGGGGGCACCAGCGAACTGTGATCGTGACGGGTGCCAGGTCCGCAAACCGGCATGCCGATTGAGAGTGGTCGTATGGCGTTTTTGCGTTTGAAGAACCGGGGTGACGCTCCTCAAGGGGGGGTAACTTCGAAAAAGTCTGGTCATCGTTGGGTCGTGGTGCCTGCTGTCGGCGCCGCCCTCGTGCTGTGGTCCGCCGCCACCTTGGCGGGGCTCCATTCGGTGAGCACCTCGCTGACCGCCGCTTCCAACGGATTGCCGCAAGGTCTGCTTTCGCCGCGCAACATCGCGCTTGGCGACCAGCGCCGGCAGATCGCCAACGCCTGGGCGCCGCACCTTGCCGCCCATGACGGCTACAAGGCAGGCTCGCTCACCGGCGGCTGCGACTCCGGCTGCTTCAGCCTCGCGACAAGCTTCAGGCATGACGGCCAAACTCCTGAAAAATTGAAGAAAGAAGGCCACGCTGGTAAGACGGCGCGCCTCAAGCTGCGGGCGCCCGATAGCATCGCGCACGAAAACGTGGTGGTGGCTTCGGCCGCCGGGGCCGTCGACCCCTTCGACGGCGTGGTGAAGCGCGCCGCGCTTTCGCCGCAAAAGCTTGCCGATGCCTTTGCCCGCGCCGAGAAGGCGCCGTTCCTGCTGGCCAGCCTGCCTTCGGCGAGCCGCTTTGGCGGCGCGCTGCCGGGAGCCCCGGCGGAAGCCCGCTTCGGTTCGCGGCCGGCCGAAATCGCCGGCGCTTCCGACTTGGCGCTGGCGCTCGCCAACATAGCGCCGCAGGACACGGCCGACCTTCCGACCGCCGTCGCGCTCGAAAACGCCGACGCGCCCGATGTCGCCGCCAAACCGGACAACGGCAAGGATGGCGCCTACCAGGTCGCCTCGCTGCCGCCGCAAGACGATCTGCCCGACACCATTGCCGTGCCCGGCCTTCGCCCGCGCGCCACGCTCGAACGCGCTACCGAAGCGCCCGAAGAAAATGCCGCCAGGGTGCAGAAGCCCGAAACCCCGAAGCCGCCAGTCGCCAGGGCCAAGCCGCAGCCGGCCGCCGCAGATACTGCGCAAAGCGCGCCGACGGCGGTCTCGCCGAGGAACGGCGACCAGGCCCTGCCGGGCGTGACAGGCTCGAAACCGCTCGTGACCGACTCCAAGCCAGGCAAGCGCAAGGCGCAGGCGTCCGAGATGCTCGCCTATGCCAAGCCCGACACGCCGGAGCGCGGCGGACTCGGCAGCGCGTTCCGCAACCTTTTCAACGGGCCCTCGACGGGTAATGGCGTTGCCATCTACGATATTTCGGCGAGGACCGTTTACATGCCCGACGGCTCGAAACTGGAAGCGCATTCAGGACTGGGCTCGATGGTCGACCAGCCGCGCTTCGTCAACCGCAAGAATGTCGGCCCGACGCCGCCCGACACCTACAATCTGTCGATGCGCGAGTCGCGCTTTCACGGGGTCGAGGCAATCAGGCTCACGCCGACCAGCGGCAACAACAAATACGGCCGCAACGGCCTGCTTGCGCACACCTATATGCTGCGCGGCGGCCGTGCGGAATCCAATGGCTGCGTCGTCTTCAAGGACTATCACCGCTTCCTTGCCGCCTACAAAAACGGCAAGATCAAGCGTCTCGTCGTCGTCCCGCGCCTGACAAGCTCCCCCACCCGGGTCGCCCAGGAAGGCCGCCAGGGTTAAGCCCTATCCGGCCGGCGAGCTTGTCGCCGGCACTTGCCGATCCCCACTTGCCGATCCGAAGGGCTTCGCGCCGACGCGCGCGGATGCTTGGCATTCGCTTCGATAGCGACGGGACCGCGACCTCAACCGAGGACGAACAACGACCCTTCCCAGAAGGTAGATATGGCGCAGCCCGGGCTTGCGGCAAGCCCCCGGCCATGGCGTATCAACGCTGCTCCGAAAAACGACAACGGAGCATGGAATGCGTATCTTGCTATCGACTTACGGCTCGCGCGGCGACGTCGAGCCTTTGGCGGCGCTGGGCGCGGCGTTGCAGGCGCATGGCGTCGAGGCCAGGGTGAGCGCGCCTGGCGACGAGGAGTTTGGCGCCCTTCTGGCCCGCGCCGGCGTGCCGCTGGCCCCGGCCTTCGCGCCGGTGCGCGAATGGGCGAAGGAAATGATCCACCGGTCGCGATCGGCGTCGCCCGAGGACCGGGCCAGACTCATTTCCGGCCAGGCGGCCGAGATCGTCGCCAGGCAATATGAGGCGCTGAGCGCGGCCGCCGAAGGCTGCAACGCCGTGGTGGCGTTCGGCCTCTTTCCATCCTGCGCCGCCGCGCGGCTGGTCGCGGAGCAGCGGGGCATGCGCTACATGTTGGGCACATTCTGCCCCATCTGGCTGCCGTCGCCGCACAACCGGCCGCATGAATATCCGAGCCATCCGCTGCCGGCCGGCGTGACGGACAACCGGCTCCTGTGGGAGATGGACATCCAGACCAAGAACGCCCTCTTCGGCGAGGCGATCAACGGCCATCGCGCGTCGCTGGGGTTGTCTCCGGTGCAAAATGTTCGGGACTATGTCTACGGCGATAGGGTGCTGCTCGCCTGCGACCCGACGCTGGGACCATGGCCGGGCTCGGACCTGATCGACACTGTGCAGACCGGCGCCTTCATCCTGCCGGACGAGCGGCCCCTCCCCGACGGCTCAAAGCCTTCCTCGATGCCGGCCCGCGGCCGGTCTATGTCGGCTTCGGTTCGATCGCGGTCGCCAGGGATGCCGGGGCCGCCACCATCGAAGCGATCCGCACCAAGGGCCTCCGTACGGTGCTCGCGCATGGCTGGGCAGAGTTGGGCCTCATCGACGATCGCGACGACTGTTTTGCCGTCGGCGAGATCAACCAGCAGGCGCTGTTCGGCCGCGTCGCCGCCGTCATCCATCACGGCGGCGCCGGCACGACCGCCGCCGCCGCACAGGCGGGAGCGCCGCAGGTGATCGTGCCGCAGATCGGCGACCAGCCCTATTGGGCACGACGGGTGGCCGAGCTCGGCATCGGCGCCGCGCATGACGGTCCGGTGCCGACGGCGCAGTCATTGTCGAGGGCGTTGGAGACTGCGCTGGCACCCGAGACCGGCGCCCGCGCGAGCGCTATCGCCGGCATGATCCGCACCGACGGCGCCGGGGCGGCGGCAAGGTTGCTGATTGAATTGCTGGGCCGGTCCAGCCGGTGAACTCATTGCGTCGTCAGTTCAGCCAGCGCCCTTTGTAGGGGCGCCGGCGAGACCTGGATCGGGCCTGAGAACGGGCTGTCCATGTCGACGATCAGATAGACCGCCGCGGCGACCAGCGCCCCGGAAACGAAGCAGGTGAAGACGACGGTGCCGTTGCGCGGCGCCCGGAAGCCGAAGCTGGCGAAGATCAGCGTCAGCCAGGCGACGAGCAGAACGATCAGCGATGCGGGTATGGCGCCCTCGGACTGTTCGGCCAGTATCCAGCGCTGCTCGATCAGCTTCTGCAGTTGCTGTGTCGCGGCCTGTTGTGCGGAGGTCTGCTTGGCATCCGCCGGCGTCAATCCCGCCAGGATGTCGCCGACCTGGTTGAGCAGCAGTTCCGCCAGCCTGTTCGGGACGACAGTCGTGTCGCTGTCGGCGGCAGAGGTGTCGACGACGCGCTGGACGTATGCGGTCAGCGATTGCCGGGCGCTGTCCGCTTCCGGTCCGTAATGCCGCAGCGTTCGATCAAGCAGGATGAGATCGGTGGCGAAGGTGTGGACGTTGCCGTTGATAGCCTCGAAGGTGTTCTTGGCTGAATTGATCATCAGGCCGAGCATAAGCGACGACATCACCACGAACAGGTTCGCGGCAAGCCGCACCACCGCGCTGGTGTCGTCCTGAAGGTGGTGAGCAGGGAAGCGCTCGTGCAGCATCAGGCTGACCAGCGAGGCCCCGGCCAGACAAGCAAAGATCGCTGCTCCTACAAGCACTTCGCCCATGGCTAATATTGCGCACGGGAAAGGAAGCTTGCCAATCGGCTTCGTAAGTTCGTCATTCTAGGGCGGAGCGACGCGCAGCGGAGTGAAGACCCTAGAATCCATGCCGTTACCTATGAGCATCACGGCGGTTCAGGCTGATCCTTTGTTCTGCAACGCTCTTACACCTCGGCAAGGGTCGCGGCATGGATTCTAAGAGGGTCTGCGCGCGTCGCTTCGCTCCTTGCTCCGCCCTAGAATGACGAAGTCAAAAATTCGCCACCGCAAAGCACCTTCCAATACAGTCCAAAGCCTTTATGTATGAACGTCGGGGCGGCTCCCAATCACTCACGAGGCAATTCATGACAATTCGCGCTGTCGTCTGGGGCGAGAACATCCATGAGCGGACCAATGAGGTGGTGGCCTCCATCTATCCGGAAGGCATGCACGCGACCATCGCCACGGCGCTGAACACCGACGCAGGCATATCAGCCTCGACCGCGACGCTGGAGCAGCCGGAGCACGGCCTGCCGGAAGCTCGCCTGGCGGAAACCGACGTGCTGGTCTGGTGGGGTCACAAGGACCATGGCGCGGTGGCCGACGAGGTGGTCGAGCGCGTAGCGCGCAGGGTCTTCGAAGGCATGGGGCTGATCGTGCTGCATTCCGGCCATTTCTCGAAGATCTTCAGGCGGCTGATGGGCACGCCCTGCACGCTGAAATGGCGCGAGGCCGGCGAGCGCGAGCGGCTCTGGGTAACGAGCCCCAGCCACCCGATCGCCGACGGCATCGGCGAGTTCTTCGAGCTCGAGAACGAGGAGATGTATGGCGAGCAGTTCGCCGTGCCCGAGCCGTTGGAAACCGTCTTCATCTCCTGGTTCCAAGGCGGCGAGGTGTTCCGCTCGGGCCTGACCTACCGGCGCGGCGCCGGCAATGTCTTCTACTTCCGCCCCGGACACGAAACCTATCCGACCTATCACGACGCCACCGTGCAGAAGGTGCTGCGCAATGCGGTGAAGTGGGCGCACAACCCGCAGGGATCGAAGCCCGCCATCCTCGATGCGCCGAACGTGCCGGTCGAGAAGGCGCTGGAGCCGATCGAGGAGCGCGGGCCCAAGCTGCATGCGCGGGGCGAGGCCGGCTTCCGCTAAAAAAGCGCCTCTCCGCTTCGTTTGGGATTGCGCGCAAACAGCGCCCGGGTCACATTTGCCCCGTTATTGAATCGAACCAAATCGCTCAAAGGGACAGAAAATGCGGCTTTTGATACTTGGTACCGGCTGGATGGCGCAGGAACATGCCCGCCGCTTCGGCGCGATCGAGGGCGTCGAGATCGTCGGCGCGGCCGATGTCGATGCGGCCCGCGTCGGCGAATATGCCGACGCCTACAAGATCCCGAGGCGCTTCACCTCGCTGGAGGCGGCTCTCGACTGGGGCGATTTCGACGCGGTCGCCAATGTCACGCCGGACCGCATCCATCATCCGACCACCATGGCGCTGGTCGCAGCTGGCAAACCGGTTCTGTGCGAGAAGCCGCTGGCGGAAAATTTCGGCAAGGCCAGCGAAATGGCCGATGCCGCGGAAGCCGCCGGCATCGTCAACATGGTCAACCTCACTTATCGCAATGTCGCCGCGCTGCAGAAGGCGCGCCGGATGGTGCAGGCCGGCGAGATCGGCACGGTGCGCCATGTCGAGGCGTCCTACCTGCAGAGCTGGCTGGTGTCGAAATTCTGGGGCGACTGGCGCACCGACCCGAAATGGCTGTGGCGGCTGTCGCGCGGCCACGGCTCGAACGGCGTGCTCGGCGATGTCGGCATCCACATCCTCGATTTCGCCAGCTATGGCGCGGCGCTCGATATCGACCATGTCTTCTGCAGGCTGCGCACCTTCGACAAGGCGCCGGGCAACCGCATCGGCGAGTACGAGCTCGACGCCAACGACAGTTTTGCCATGACGCTCGACTTCGCCAACGGCGCCTTCGGCGTGGTGCATGCCAGCCGCTGGGCCACCGGCCACATCAACGAGTTGCGCCTGCGCATCCATGGCGACAAGGGCGGCATCGAGGTGGTGCACAATCTCGACGGCTCGATGCTGAAGGCTTGCGTCGGCGAAAATGTCGAGAACGCCAAATGGGAAGAGCTCGACGCCGGCACGGTGCCGACCAACTACCAGCGCTTTGTCGAGGCAGTGAAGGGCGGCGTGCAGACCGAGCCGACGTTCCGCCACGCGGCCGGCTTGCAGAAGGTGCTGGATCTTGCCGTGGTGTCGGACGAGAAGCGCGCCGAGTTGAGGGCGCACGCGGACACGCAGTGAGGCCTCGCTCGACGCAGGGAAGCGTGGCGTTCTACGGCGCCCCCCTCTGGCCTGCCGGCCATCTCCCCCCACATGGGGGGAGATCGATGTCGCACCGGCTTTCGCCTATTGTTGGCGTCTAAAGAAGCGCAGCCGCGAAGCTGCCAATCTCCCCCCTTGTGGGGGAGATGTCCGGCAGGACAGAGGGGGGCGCTGTCTCGCCAGCCTAGCCATGTTTTATCGAGACCGATAAATCCCGACAGCCGCCGCAACCAGCGCCGCATTGCCATCCGCGACACTGCCGTCCGGCAATTCCTTGCCATCCTCCAGGCCTACCCGCGTCGACAACTTCCTTGCCGCCGCGCGCTCGACAAATGGCCAGACTGTGGCGTTCTCGCCATGCAGCAGGATGGAGCGACGAATGCCGGCGCGTTCCAACACCGTCTCGATGCCGTCCGCCACGGCAAAAGCTTCATCCAGCGCCTGCTCGGAAATCTCGACCAGCACGCGCAGCACCCGGCCGCCATGATCGAGGCCGACCAGGCGCTCGGCGTCGGCAATGGAAGCGAGCCCAGCTTCGATGCCGATGCCGCGCTGGCGCAGGCTTTCCATGACGACGGGCGCCGGCGTCTCGCTGAGATTGACCGAGGCATAATCGGGCAGCTCGCGCCAGCCGGAGATGGCAACCAGCGTGCGCAAATCGTCGTTCTCGATCCAGGCGCCGGTGGAGACGCCGATCAGCGTGCCTGGACAGGCGCGGCGGATTGCTGCGACCGTGCTGTCCATCGCCTCCGGCGCAAGGCTCTCTCTTCCGTCGGCGCCGCGCGCGTGCACATGCAGCTCGGCCGCACCCGCCGCGATCGAGGCTGCGGCGTCGCGCGCCATCGCGTCGGGATCGAGCGGCAATGCGGGGTGGAAGTCGGCGGCTCGGGCGCCGTTGATGCAGGCCTGGACGATCATCGTTGCGGCAATCCTGTTTCGGCTGGCCAGAGCCTAGCCCAGGATCGGATTGGTCGGAACCGGAGCGTCGAAATCTCCTGACAGGCCGCGCGCGGTCATATCCCTCTGGCCTATCGGCCAAAGGGATAGACATTCTTCGTGGCGATTGCCGAACTTCGAGAGTCCGTTATGCCGGCACGCGCTTCAGCGCCTGCGCCATGCAGTGGATGCCGCCGCCGGTCTTGGAGATCTCGCTCATGTCGACGGCCGCGACCTCGAAGCCCTGTGCCTTCAGCTTTTCGATCAGCGTCTTGCTCGACGTCGGTGCGATAACCCTATCCTTGCCGAGCGACATGAAGTTGCAACCCAGCGCCATCGTGTCCTGGAAGGGCACGTCGATGATCTCGTGGCCCTTGCCCTTCAGCCAGTCGACGATGCCGGGCTCGGTGCAGGCGAGGCAGACGGCGGTGAGCTTCTCGGCGACCGGCACCACCATCAGGTCGATGTGGACGTAATATTCGTCGATGAAGGCGAGCCGCGTCTCCCAGCCTTCCTTGTCGAACCAGGCCTGCACCTGACGCGCGCCTTCTTCCTGCGTGCGGGCGCCGCCGCAGCCGATCAGCACCACGCCCTCCTCGATGACGTTGAAATCGCCGCCCTCGAAAGTGCCGGCGGTCACCATGTCGTAGATCGGAATGCCGAGCTTTTCATAGGTGCGGATGGCGGCGTAGTTTTCGCCGCGCCGCCACCAATTGGCCATGGCGGTTATGAAGGCGCCATAGGGCGTCATGACGCTGGAATCGCGCGAATAGACCTGCATCGGCAGCTCCGGTGTCGGCTCGTGCCAGTGGATGTTGACGCCGAAATGCTCGTAGGCCGCGACAAGGTCCTTGTGCTGCGCCTGCGCGATCTGGACGTTGCAGGGCGCTTCACGCAGATGCTTTCGCGACAGCGAGCTGGTCGACAGGTGGCGCAGGAAGTTCGGCGAGCCGAGCAGCACGTCGGTCAGCACATCGGTTTCGTTGGCGAAGCCCCAGGCGGTCAGCGGCTTGGTGCCGCCATTGGGGTTGCGGCGCTGCAGCGAGAACGGCTCGGCGACGATGCGGTCATGGACGGTCATGGTGTTCTCCTCGGGATGGATTGTCGTTGGTCGTTCATGCGGTGGAGGCGGCCGGGATCCACCAGTCGCGCCCACGCGGCGTGGTGACATATTCCGGCCAGCGGAAGTTGATCGGCGGTTCGTAGTCGCAGAGCGGCGCGATCCAGTTTGAGCCGCCGACGCCGCCGCCGGTCCGCCTGACGAACTCGTCCATGGCGGCGTCGCGCGCGGCCTTGTCCTCGAGCAGGCGCAGCGCCGTCAGCGCGACCGTCTTCGCGGCGCAGGTTACCATAGGGTCGATGGTCGCCGGAATGCCGCCCAGCGCGTTCATCGCCCAGGACGGATAAGTATGGCCCGTGACCGCGCGCAGCGCTGGGCGTGCAACGTAGAAGCGCGATGTCGGCGCGTGCCAGCTCATATCGGTGTAATCGTCGGAAGTGGAATTCACCTGCGATGGCGGCAGGTCGCGGCGCAGGATTGCTTCGGCCTCTTGCGGCGAAATCAGCCGCTCCAGCTCGTCGATGAACGGGTTCTCGGTCGCCTCGCCGCCGGCATTGACCTGGACCTCGCGGGCGATCGCCCTCGCCTCTTCGTTCCAGCGCGGCGCGCCGACGGTGGACAGCGCCTGATAGGTGATGCCGGCCATGGCGTGATTGGCCAGCCCCGGACGCGACTTCGACACCCAGTGGCGCTCATGGCGGCAGCCGCTCATCGTCGCCGCGGCTTCGGCATTGCGGTCGAGAACGGCGGTCACCTGCTCGGCCATGGCAATGGTCGGCACGCGGATCATGTACTGGATTTCGGCAAGGCCGGCCGGGAGGTTGTCGGCGGTCGCCTGCCCCGCGGTCAGGATCGCCTCGCTGATCGACCAGCCGCCTTGATGCGTGAGCATGGAATCGCGCAGCGCCTTGGAGGTCATGTACATCATCATCAGCGCGTCGTTGGCGCCGGGCGCCCTGACCGCCGAATGCGCCTGCGGGATGGGTGCTGCGTCGCTGGCGCGAACCCAGTTCTCCGGTTCGTCGCAGATGAAGCGGTAGATCATCGCATAGGCGGCGCCGCAATGCGTGTCCCAGCGCGCCGTGTTGCAAAGCGGCAGCATGTAGAAGGGATGGAAGGAGATCATGCCGGCAAGGCCGTCATAATAACCCTTGGCAGCATGGATAGGCTTGGAGCCCCGCACCTTCTCGGCCGGCTCGCCGGTGAAGCGCAGCGTGCCTTTGATGCCGTGCTCCAGCATCGCCGCCTTGGTGGCCAAAAGTCCGCCGAGGCCGCCTATGCCAAGGCCTGAATGCGGATCGGTATGGCCACCCGCCTCGACGCCGAGGCCTTCACGCGGCCGTTTCACCGAAGCGGCGTCCTGGCAATTGCCGGGCACGGCGTCGTATTCGCCATACATGCCGATCACGGGGCCGTCGCCGTTGGTCCAATGGGCGCAGAAGGCCGTGGGCATGCCGCCCGAGCCTTCCTCGACCGAGAAGCCTTCGCGCTTGAGCCGATCCACATACCAGGCCGCCGACTGGTACTCGCGCCAGGCGGTCTCGCCGAAATCGAAGATGGTGCGCGTCCAGGCCGACAGTAACGGCTGGATGCCGTCGATGCAGGCAAGCGCCGTCTCCTGCGCTGAAGTCGTCACCGGTTCCTCCATGCCTTAAAGAAAGCAGTGAAGCGGCGCATCAAAAAGTGATATGTTTTCCCGGCTCGTGCAAATTCGGTTCACCTGAGGCCTCTTGCGAATACCTTCCACGCAGGCGCTGCGCGCCCTCGACAGCTTCGCCCGTCACGGCAGCGTCTGGCGCGCCGCCGACGAACTCCACCTCACCCGCAGCGCCGTCTCGCATCAGCTGCGGCTGCTCGAGCGTGACCTCGGCTTCGATCTCCTGCAGCGCATCGGCAAGGGCGTGGCGCTGACGCCGCGCGGCCAGCGCTACGCGGCCGACGTCAGAAAGGCGCTGACAGTGCTCGGCGATGCGGTGACGCAGGGCGGCGGCGCCGGCGTCGGCGGCTCCTTCGCCATCTCCTGTCCGCCGGGCTTCGCCTCAATGTTCCTGTGCACCCATATCGGCGAGTTCCAGCAGATGTATCCGGACGTCGCGCTCTCCGTGCTGACGCCACGGCGGCTCGACGATGTCAGCAATGCGGAGGCCGACGCCTTCATCGCCTTCGGCGTCGGCAATTGGCCGAACCGGGCGGTGGAACTGCTGTGCGAGGTCTCCTTCACGCCGCTCTGCAGCCCGACGCTGCTCAACAAGGTCGGCGGATTTTCCAAACCAGCCGACGTGCTGCGAGCCAACCTGCTCCATCTCAGCGACACCGAGGACTGGGCGCGCTGGCTGGCGCTGTCTAAGGTGGAAAATCCCGACACCGAGGGCGGCATCTTCTTTTCCGACATGAATCTCGTCTTTTCGGCTGCGATCGCCGGCCAGGGAATTGCGCTCGGCGACGAACTGACCGGACGCCGGGCGCTGAGCGAGGGCCGGCTGGTCAAGCCGTTCGAAGCAACCGTGCCCTCGCCGCGCGCCTATTTCCTGGTCTTCGAGCATGCCAAGGCCGGACATCCGGTGCTCAACGCCTTCAGCGACTGGCTGCGGGCGAAGCTGTCGGAGAGCAGGCTTTAGGCGGATTGAGAGCCACCGCCCTCTCCGGTCGTCATCCTCGGGCTTGACCCGAGGATCCATGCCGTGGCGTTGGCCCAAGGGTGCGGCGGGTGAGAATTCTGGACCGTTGCAACGCTCGTAGGTAACGGTATGGATTCCAGGGTCTGCGCGCGTCGCTTCGCTCCTTGCTCCGCCCTGGAATGACGACGGCACGCACGCTTTGGCTAATCGCGAACGTTCGTGAGCACGTCGAACGCTCATAAACGCTCCGGCCGCCCACCAACCCTCGCCACCCGTGAATCAAATTTGCCGATCGGGCGAAAACTATTCGGTTGCGGTGAGCCGCAGCCGTGCCTACGATTTGATCGACCGTGAGGAAAGAGGCAGAATGCAGCAACCCGGCCGGGCCGCAGAGATCAAGGCGAACGGGATAGGCAAGAGCTTCGGCTCGTTCCGGGCGCTGGATAATCTGACGCTCGATATCGGCCGCGGCGAGTTCCTGACGCTGCTTGGGCCTTCCGGCTCCGGCAAGACCACCTTCCTGATGATCCTGGCCGGCTTCGTGCAGCCGAGCGAAGGCAAGCTTTTCAGCGACGGCGTAGACATCACCAATCGGCCGGCCGAGCAGCGCGCCGCCGGCATGGTGTTCCAGGGCTACGCACTATTCCCGCATATGAGCGTGGAGCAGAACATCGCCTTCCCGCTCAAGGTGCGCAAGAAATCCACTTCCGAGATCAAAAACCGTGTCGGCGAGATGATAGAACGCGTCGGTCTCAATGGCCACGAGAAGAAGCTGCCGGCGCAGCTTTCCGGCGGCCAGCAGCAGCGTGTGGCGCTGGCCCGCGCGCTGGTGTTCGAGCCGGGCGTGCTGTTGCTCGACGAACCGTTCTCGGCGCTGGACAAGAGCCTGCGCGGCCAGATGCAGGCCGAGATGAAGCGGCTGCACCAGGAGACCGGCACCACCTTCGTCTTCGTTACGCACGACCAGAGCGAGGCGCTGGCACTGTCGTCGCGCGTCGCCATCTTCAACCACGGCAAGCTGTTGCAGGTCGGCAGGCCTGACGAGGTCTATAACCGGCCAACCAACCGGTTCGTCGCCGAGTTCCTGGGCGAGATCAACATGCTGCCGGTGAAGGGCGTGCGTCCCGCCGACAATGGCGCGACCGGGCTCTGCGAGGACCGCGCGGTCAACATGCGATGCAAGGCCGAGGCGATCAAAGGCGACGCGATCCTCGCCATCCGCCCCGAGGACATGTCGATCGCGCCGGAAGCGTTCGCCAACCAAAACGGCATTGCTGCGACGGCCGTCGCCTCGACTTATCTCGGTGCCGCGACCAAGCTTGACCTCACCACGCGCCAGGGCGCCAAGGTCACCGTCTCGGTGCCGAACGAGGTCGCGGCCGCTGCGCTGAGCAAGGGCAATTCCGTCTGGCTGACCTGGCCGGCGGAGAAGGGTTTCCTCCTTCCGGACGGAGGACAATAGAGAGCGCCGCCGCGGCCTTAATTCGCCGCCCGGCTTCCGGTTCAAAATCAACGACAACAAGGGGAACTGACATGACGAACGAAACCAAGAAACAAACGATCGAAGCCCTCGCCGAGCGGACCAGGCGCGGCGAGATCTCGCGCCGCCAGTTCGCACAGCTTGCGGGCCTCGTGCTCGCCGGCACGCCGATGCTTTTGCGCTCGACCCGCGCTCAAGCCGAGACCAAAGGGCTGGTGCTGGTGAACTGGGGCGGCGACGCCATCACGGCTTACGACGCCGCTTATGGCCAGCCCTTCACCAAGGACACCGGCATCCCTGTCAAGATGGACGGTTCCGGCCCGACCGAAGGTGCTATCGCCGCGCAGTACAAGAGCGGCGCGCCGACCTGGGACCTGGTCGACGTCGATCCGTTCTCGGCCATCACGCTCGGCGGCCAGGGCATGCTCGAGCCGATCGACTACAAGGTCGTCGACAAGAGCAAGATGCGGCCGGGCTTCGGCTGGGAATATGCCGCCTCGACCTATTTCTTCTCCTATGTGATCGCCTACGACTCGCAGAAATTCGGCTCCAACGTGCCGACCGGCATGGCCGATTTCTTCGACGTCAAGAAATTCCCGGGCAAGCGCTCGCTCTACAAATGGGGCGTGTCGAGCTGGGAAGTGGCGCTGCTGGCAGACGGTGTGGCACCCGCCTCGCTCTATCCGCTCGATCTGAAGCGCGCGCATGACAAAATCGCCGCCTTCAAGGAAAACGTCGTCTCCTATTGGGGCGGCGGCGCCGAAAGCCAGAGCGTGCTGCTCAACGGCGAGGCATCGATGGCGATCGTGTGGTCGACCCGCGCCTCGCTGATCGAGCAGGACTCCGGCGGCCAGATCAAGTTCATCTGGGACCAGGGCCTGATCTCGCCCGGGGCACTGGCGGTGCTGAAGAACAATCCCGGCGGCAAGGACGCGGCGATGAAGTTCATCGCCAGCACCCAGGATCCGCAGAAGGAGCTGGTGATGTTCGACAAGCTCGGACAGGGCCCGGCCAATCCGGCGGCCGATGCGCTGATCCCGGCCGACAAGAAGCGCATCAACCCGGTCGATCCGGACAATATGAAGAAGCAGATCCCGCTCGACATGGATTGGTACGCCAAGAATTACGGCGCCGCGCTCGACGAATACACCAAGATCATCTCGGCCTGAGAGCGGGATGCATTTTGATGGATTGGGGCATCCCGCTCTGTCTTTTTGTTGGTCGCATTTGTGCGACGCCAAGTGATTTCACTTGGCTGCAAAATGCTCTGCCGAGACTTTCTGACCGATGAGAGGCCCCCTCTCCGACAGGATGGGCGCGGCGCTGTTGATGGCGCCGCTGCTCCTGTTTCTGATCCTTGCCTACGCCTGGCCCTTCCTCGGCGTGGTGAAGTGGAGTTTTACCCTCCCAACGCCAGGCCTCGGCCAGTACCACGCCTTGCTCACCGACGACCTTGTGCAGTCGGTGTTCATCCGCACGCTGCGCATCGCGGCGATCGTCACCGTGGTCTCGGTGACCGCAGCCTATGCCATCACCGTGGTGTGGGTGCGCGGCAGTCCGGCGCAGCGCGTGCTTGCCGAGTTCTGCATCCTGGTGCCGTTCTGGATCTCGGTGCTGACGCGCGCCTTCGGCTGGGTGGCGTTGCTCTCCAATCGCGGCCTGATCAACACCTGGCTGCAATCGATCGGCTTCATCTCGGAGCCGCTGACCTTGGTGCGCAACGAGTTCGGCGTCATCGTCGGCATGTCGCATTTCCTCATCCCCTTCGCGGTGTTCCCGCTGGCATCCGCCATGCGCAGCCTGGACGAGCGCGTGCTGCTTGCGGCGCGCGGCCTGGGCTCCAGCCGCATGCGCACCTTCTGGACGGTGTTCGTGCCGATGACGCGCTCCGGCATCATCGGCTCGGCGCTGATCACCTTCGTCTTCTCGCTGGGCTTCTTCGTCACGCCGGCAATCCTCGGCGGCGGCCGCAGCGTGATGATCGCGGAGCTGATTTATCTGCGCATCTTCCAGAGCCCGGACTGGGGGCTGGGCGCGGCGATCAGCGTCGTGCTGGTGGTGTTCGTCGGCGCGCTGATGGCGCTGCTGTTCCGCTACGTCAAACCGAAGCAATTGGTGTAGCACGATGCCGACCTACCGCCCCGGCCCCGTCTCGCTGCTCCTCGCCGTGCTGGTGGCGCTCTTCCTGCTGATGCCGCTGCTTGCCGTCATCCCGGTGTCGCTGACGCCGAGCCGGATGCTGACCATGCCGACGGGTGAATTATCGCTGCGCCACTACCGTTCGCTGATCGAGGATCCGCGCTGGTTGGACTCGATCCTGCTGTCGCTCAGGATCGGCATCGTCAGCAGCGTTCTCTCGACGGCACTGGCGCTCACCTTCAGCCTCGGTGTGTGGATGTTCCAGCCGCGCTTCACCGCCGCTCTTGTCGGCTTCGTGCTGTTGCCGATGGTGGTGCCGCCGGTGGTCTCGGCGGTGACGCTCTATTTCCTGCTCACCTCGGTTTCCGGCATCACCTCCTTCTTCGGGTATGATACCTGGCTGGGCGTCGCCATGGCGCATTCGGTGATGACCGTGCCTTTCGCCACGGTGCTCATCCTGGTGTCGCTCAGCCAGCTCGACCGGCGCATCGACCTTGCCGCGCGCGGGCTCGGCGCCAGCGTGTGGGAGCGCGCGACGCGCGTCATCATGCCCAACATCAAGTTCGGCATTGTCACCGCGGCGCTGCTGTCTTTCGTGCTCTCCTGGGAGGAGATCGGCGTGACGCTGTTCATCACCTCGGTCAACGCCATCACCCTGCCGCGCCTAATGTGGATGGGCCTGCGTGATAACATCGACCCGGCGATCGCCGCGCTCTCGGTGATCCTGATCATCATCACCGTGCTGGTGCTCGCCGTGCGCAGCGTCGTCACAAGGCAGCGCGGCGCACGCTAGAGCGATGCTTCGGCGGGCGGCAAGCCACGTCGTCATCCCGAAGTGCAAGAGGCCCGCCGGAGCGGCGAGCCTCCTACGGAGCCGAAGTGGAAGCTCGGCGCCATCATGATCCGGGGGTGTGGATCGACTCGAAATTTAGCCAACAGCGCCCGACCAGGCGACTTACAAATCTGTAATCTTCGGCTGATCCAGGCCCCCGCTCATACTCAAAATCATTTACTATCAGGGGCTTGCAGCGAAAATCGGGCTTCCAAGCGTCGCCTCTCAAACAAACGTGATGAACCGCCCGGCGAGCGGTATGGCAGGAGCGGTTCAAGGAAACGTGGGCGGGTCACGACGCGGCCGCTTGCACGCAGTCTGCGCCATGGAAGCGCCGCGCCGGACGAAGGCCCCCCGGCCTCGTCCGTGCGTGCCAGTCTGTTCAGGCGGCTTGCGGCCGTCGCATTCTCTCGACAAACGCCTGCCTTGCCGGTCCGGCAAGCGGCTTGTCCATGGTCAGCAGGCCATCGAGCAGCGCCAGGAGCTCGCGCGCTGCCGAAGACTTGCAGGAATAATAGACCATCTGACGATCGCGGCGGGTTTCGACAAGGCCAAACCTGCGCAGTTTGGCCAGGTGTTGCGACAGCGCCGACTGGCTGAGTTCGACCTTGTCGGCGAGCACGCCGACCGAGAGTTCGCCCTCAGCGAGGTAGTTCATGATGAGCAGACGCTTCTCGTTGCCCATCACCGCAAGAAAGGCTGCCGCGCTTTCTGCGTTGGCGGTAAGTTTCTTGGTGACCATCGATTTCCCCATGGTTCATGCTCTTCCGAAGGCCATGGGGGCAATGGCTTCGGAGTTCCAGAGCGTTGACGGGCCTGCCCCGATTTGGACGGGACCTGCCCTGCTTCTTTTCGACCAGAACCCCTTCGTAACCCGGTTGCCACCACGTCGGGGTTGCTGGTCTCGGACAGAACGCACGGCGCTTTTCTCGACGCAAGTCAATGCAGACTCGGAAAAATTCCGTGCTGCTAATGCGTATCAGCGCAGCGCTCATTCGGCAAGAATATAACGAGGCGGGCAAAAACAGCGGTCAGCCGCAGCCGAGAAAGCAGGCCGGCCGAGGCGGCTTACCAACGAGGCCTGCGGCGATGTACCGGCGACTCACTCCCGATCTTGAAGCATGCTAATATGTTAGCCGGGGCAGAGAGGGGCCGGGCTATAGGAGGAAGCCATGACCGCTGTGCGCAACACATTCACCCCCGACGAGACGGCCATGCTTGGCCGTGTCTACGCGAACGGCAATATCGAGGGCGAGACCGCCGAACAGAAGGAAGCGCGCGCTTCGCGCATCATCGCCAATTACATGGCGGGCATCACCGACGAGGCGGAATTGATGGAGCTTTCGCGGCGGCCGCTTGGCAGATGAGCAGCGTGCGCCACCTTCGTGAGACGGCTTCACGTTAAGTTGACGTTCCGGATCGGAACCACGCGGCAAAATTTCGTGTTCCGACATATTTCGGGAGAGCTTTCGCGATGATCCAGGGATGGTTTTCCAGGCCGGTCGAAGTCGCCGTCGGCGTTTCCGGCTCTATCCGGCATATATCCAACGCGGAGCAAGCCGTCGAACTGCTGACCGGCCAATGGCGCGATGCCGGCAGCGCGCTGCATGGCGCGGCGCTGCGCGCCTGCCGCCGGGCGATCCGCGGCGACATCGCGGCGGACAACGCCAGGGAGGCCTTTATCGTCGCCGCGCGCGAGGCGCATGTGCTGGTGGAATAGAGCGTTTCAAGGCTCTTTGGTCGCGCGATTAGCGGCCCGGATCGCGCGCCAGCCGGTGCCCATGAGCCGGTCCGAACGCGGCCTGTCGCTACCTTAAGATTCTTCGGAACCTAATGCGCGGTGGTTGGTTAACGCGCGGGTTCCGCATCGCCCCGCGGACCTGCATCGGGCGCCCATCCGGCGCCGATTGCTTGCTCTAAAGACAATCACAAGAACGGAGGAAGTGATGAACGATGTCTGGTTTTCCGAACCAGTCGTGATCGATTTCCAGCCAAACGGCCAGCGCAAGGTATCAAGCTGTTTCGAGGCGATGGAATGCCTCGACCAGCGCTGGCCGGGGCCGGCGCGCGGCGGCGCCTGGCGCTCGGCAAGCCGTGTCTGCCGCGATGCGCTCGATGGCCTGCGCAGCCCGGTGGAAGCCCGCAAGACACTGCGCAAGGCGGCCAAGGTCGCCGGCCTGCTGGCGTAGCCCTCGATTTTCCATTGGCGCCCTACCAGGGCGCCGCCAAGCCCGTCGCGGTTTCCCATTGCCGCGGCGGGCTTTGTTTCAATGAGGGCGAAGCGACGACCGACGCATACTGCAGGACACCACGCATCCCGTGAGACACGTGAGAAACGCCGGCCGC
This sequence comes from Mesorhizobium sp. B2-7-2, assembly GCF_006440775.1. GTDB lineage: Bacteria > Pseudomonadota > Alphaproteobacteria > Rhizobiales > Rhizobiaceae > Mesorhizobium. The sequence continues at coordinate 66,094 of NZ_VFTZ01000019.1, forward strand.
GGGCTTCGGGGCTGCCTGACGGGTTCAGGCCGTTCCATTTTGGCGAGTCGGAGCCGCAACGCGAGCGCCGGTAAACGGTCGGTTCCATAGCGGCGGGCGCAAACCAGGCTTGCGCGCCTGATCAGGCGAAATCGCCAAGCACTTCGGGAAACTGGACCGCCATCGCTCCTTCATCCGCCTGCCGGGCGTAGAGCCGATGCATCTTCGTGCCGTCATATCTGGCCCGGCGGCGCTGCACGTCCTTGCCGAAAAGACCGGCAACAGCGTCGAAGCGCCGGATGATGCGCTTCATCACGCCGCGTTCGAAGGGTATGCGCTGCTCGAACGGCTTGCGCCAGGGCGTGTCCTTTGCCAGGTCGCGCCATATCCTGAGAGCTTCGAGTTCGACGCCGACCTGATTGCCCCACGGCTTGCCGCCCGCGAAATGCCTGGCCCAAGCCTGCGAGAAGCGAAATTTTCTCGCTCCAAGCGATTGCAGATTCCAGTTGGGGTGCATTGTCTGCCATTTGCCCTCGAAGACGACGTTCAGGGCATTTTGATCGTTCATCTGGCCATGAATGGCGGTCTTTCGCGTCTGCTCCAGCAGGGCGTTCTCCCGGACGGCGTTCATGTCGAAGACGACGACACCGGAATTGAAATACGGCGCTCCGGGCGCCAGCTTGAGCTTTTGCCGGTATGAAGGCCTGAAATACATGTAGTCGTCATGCGCGGCGAGCAGCGGCGCGTGCAGCCGCTGCCCGGCCAAGTCATTGATATCTCTGTTGAAGAGAACATCGCAATCCGCGTATGCGATGCGATCATACGGCTCGAAAACCGGAAACTGGTCGGCGAAAAGCCGAACGTAAGCGGCAATGCTGTGTGTTCCAAAGCGAAAGCCGAAATTGGTCATGAAATCCGTGACATCGACCAGTTCGACCTTGCCCTTAAGCAGATGACGGGCGACCTCAAAGTCCGTTTCGCTTGCGCCGGTGTAGAGCAGAAAGCCGTCGATGGGCGTGGAGACATCAATTATCCGGCGCGCCGCCAGACAGGCATACGGAAAGTAGTTGCCATCGGTCGCCAGGAAGAAACACGACTTCATTTTCCGCTAACCGCTAGCCGTCATCTCGTTGCGGTGCCTGCCACAAAATGCTTCTCGACGAAAGTCTCAATCGGGCCGGTGAGCGAGGCCGCCTCGCGCTTGATCTTATCGTCGTCCCAGCGCCACCACTGGATTGCCAGCAGCTTCGCTATGGTCTCCTCGGGGAACCGATATCTGATCAGTCGGGCTGGAGACCCGCCGACGACGGCATAAGGCGGCACATGTTTGGTCACGACGGCACCGGCGCCGACGACCGCGCCATCGCCGACCTCCACGCCCGGCAGGATCATTGCACCATTGCCGATCCAGACGTCATTGCCAACGGTGATGCCGGCCGGCTTGCCGCCTTTTGCGGTTGGCTCCGGCTGATTCAGCAACCGGCTGTAGATTGGAAATGAGGTTGCGCTCTCGGTCGGATGCTGGCCAGAGCAGATGAAAACCACACGACCGGCAACCGAGCAGAAGGCGCCGACTTGCAACGGAGCATCCTTCAAGGGGGCCAAGACTTTTCGCCATGTCACGCCGTAGGTATGGCGGCCAACGGTCACATGCTCCGGCAATCCGGAGCGCATGTCCCTTAGCCATTTGGAAAGCGCCGACATCCAGATCCCTCCCCAATACTTCTGCGACATAGTCTCGGACCGGCCGAACCATCAACCGGGAACTTCGGTCGGCGCAAGGGAGCGATCCACCGAAAACCTGTTATCCGCGCAACGACATTGGGGAAATTTCGAGTGGATTGAGGTTGCCTCTGTTGGTAGAGGGGAGCGTCTCAGACACATCTCCCATAGATCGAATGAACGACGTTTTTGGCTATATCGCCTATGGCGATAACGAGGTTTATCACTTCGGCGCGCTGCTCAGCGCGCTTAAGCTTCTGCACAATTGCCCAGGCGCCAGGATAATCGTCGCAACCGACAGGCCCGAACTCTTTCGCCCATACCCCGTTGAGACGATCGCTATAACCGCCGACCAGAAAGAGTTGATGTCTTTCGGCTGGCGCTATCATTTCGGCATCAAGGCTGCTTTCCTGATCGAGATCCTGAAGCGAGCGGACCGCCTGATCTTCATGGACTCGGACCATTATGCTTATGTCGATCCATCCAGAGGGTTCCGACAGATTTCTCCGACACGTTCTTTCATGCGTAAGTGTGAGGGCGAGCATCGGCTTTACCCGGTTCTCACAGGCAAAGGCGTCAAAATCGGAGACTACACCCTGACAGGCCGCGAACCGATGTGGCAAAGCGGAATCCTCGGCATTCATCGAGCCAATGCCGGTGCATTGACCGAGGCCTATTCCGCGATGTTGGCCGTACGCGAATTGACCAATACGGACGCACCGGAGCAGTTTTGCATCGGGGTCGCGCTCTCTCGAAATGGCTTGACTCTGAGCCGACACCGCCTCCCGGTCAGCGACTACAACACACGCGGCAAAAAGGCTTTCGCCAGCCCGCGCGTGCTGCAGTTCTTCAAGATGTACAGCGACGCTCCAATTGCCGAGCAAATAAGAAGAGCCGGCTGGTATCGCCTATGGCGAACTCCCATGGACCTATGGCGCCAGCGAGACAGGTGGTCACTCTAAACTGGCTATGAGAACTGACGGCAGGGGGGAATGTTTCGCCGGATCGAGCAGTTCTGCCATTGATTTCAGCGCTCCGACTCGGCGCCTTCGATCTCTTTCCATACCAGGGGCCAAGGGATCGGGGGCGAACTTCCCTTTCTCCTCACGTCACGTTATGCAGGCCAAATGGGTCTGAAGATTGTTGATATCATAACCAGAGCGCCGGCAATCATCGCGGCGAAGGAAGTCAGAAATGGCTTAGTGTACAAGGCTTTCGAGCATCGGGGCAAAGCGGCCGGACGCATTTTTGCAGACCGCCTGAAAGCCACTGGTGCATCGCGTGTCTGTTTTACGGTGGCGTTCAATACGCCCTGGGTCATAGATGCGCTGGCCAAGGCATGGGAAATGCACCCGCCGGGAATGACCCTGGCCGTTGTCGACAATTCGACCGATCCGGCATCGAGACAGGCAATAGAAAGCATCTGTGAGGTAAGAGGCGTACCTTACTTGGCGCTGCCGATGCGGGTGGAAAAACATCTGTCCAGATCGCACGGAACCGCGATAAACTGGGCTTATCATAACATCATACGGCACCTGGAGCCTGAGTTATTCGGCTTCATTGATCATGACTGTTTCCCGGTAGTGCCTTTTGACATCCCGGCCAAGATGAAAGGCAAGGTTGTCTACGGCAAGCTGTTCCTTCCAGGTCGAAATCATATCCACGAGCCGAAGCCGACCGATCGACACTGGAATTTATGGGCAGGCTTCTGCTTCTATCGCTTCTCCGCCACGAGCGGTCGAAAGCTGAACTTCGAACCCCGCTTGAACAAGGGGCTTGATACCGGCGGCGCAAACTGGAACGTCCTTTACTCGCATTTGGACAGGACAAGTGACGTTGCGGTAGCCATCGCGCGGGAAAACCCGATGACGATGGCGGGGGCGGTCGGGCACCATGAGATCATCGAGGAAGCGTTCTTCCACGTTGCCGGCGTATCCTACCCTGACCGACCCAGTTATCACCGCAGAACAGCCGACCATCGAAAACTCATCCGCGACTACGTCTGGAATACATATCTTGGCGGCGCGAGCGGCAGGGTAGCGGAAGACTTTTAAGCGCCGACCAGATTCGAACCTGCGACCGTCGGTTTAGACGGCCGGTGCTCAAGCCAGCTGAGCGGCGGACCGCCGGCAGACCGTTGTTACGCTGCGTGCAGCGTTGGGATAGCGCTGACATCCACGTCCCGTTCGGCATGCCAAGCATCATGAGCCGCCTGCATGCGAAGCCAGATCGCCGCGCCGTCGCCGAACATCTTTCCGAGCCGAGCCGCGACGGCCGGCGAAACCGGCTTCCTTTCGCGAGTGATATCGTAGAGCTGCTGTCGCGAAATCCCGAGCAGCCTGGCGATCTCCACCTTAGTCTTTCCAGTCGCCGGGATGATGTCCTCAAGCAGCGCTCCCGGGTGGGACGGGCAACGCTCGGCGGGACGCTTCGGCTTGTGCTCGCTCATAAATCCAACTTCCCCAGTCTGTCCGCCTCAATGATACTGTTCGAAGTCGACGCGGGCGGCGTCTTCGCCATCGAATTCAAATGTGATGCACCACGGACCGTTCACATGGACCGTATAACGGGTCGGATCGAAGCCCTTTAACGCATGAAAATCAAACCCTGGCAGGTCCATATCTTTTGGCCGCTCAGAGGCCTCAAGGCGGTCAAGCCGGACAAGGATGCGCTTGTGCATCTTGGCATCGATCTTTCCGGTTTTCCCGGTGGAGAACAGATCTGCCAGCGCTTTGCCTTTGAATGACTTGATCATGCCTAATGTAAGCAGATAGCGTACATAAATCAAGTTGGCGTAAGCAAAAAACGTACATTTGCGGTCGACAAGATTGCCAAAAATGGCGATCCCGGCAGGATTCGAACCTGCGACCATCGGCTTAGAAGGCCGGTGCTCTATCCAGCTGAGCTACGGGACCGTCGGCCGGCCGGGCCGGCTGAGGCGGGTTACGCCAGGCGACGCAAGACCGGGAGTCAATGGGTCCAGGGCGTCGTGCGGTCATAGCGGAAATTGTCCGAATAGGAAATCTGCCGGCGCTTGGTTTCCTTCGGCTCTTCCACGCGATAGGCGATCTTTTCCTTCTCGGCATAAGCCACAGCCTCTTCCTTCGTCTCGAAGGTGAGCTTCACCTGGCTCAGCATGTCGCCCGAGGTGGTGTAGCCCATCAGCGGGTCGATCTTCTTGCGCTGGGCGGGGTCGAATTCCAGCACCCAATGTCCTGTCTTGGCCTTGCCGGACTGCATCGCGGTTTTGGCTGGACTGAAAATTCGCGCGGACATGACCACCTCTTTGCCGCCCGAAGACCGGGCACCTTGTTCGGCGCGACATCAGAGCCTCCCGCAGGAGGCCTGAAATCTCGCGCCAATCCGTCATTACTGCGCAATGGCCGCGGCGGCAAGGCCGCAAGCGGCCAGGCCCCCGCCACTGCGTAGGGAACCTCGCTGCGCTGGCGACATTATCGAAAGGTCGGCCGACCGGCCCGGGCCGGCCCAACCCTGTGAGCCCATCAGAACCGGACGTTTCGCCATGACCAATGCAACCGAACACGCCGTCCTGCAGCTCGCTGTGCTTGTCGGCAGCCTGCGCGCCCAGTCCTTCAGCCGCAAGATCGCCAAGGCGCTCGCCGCCCGCGCGCCGGATTCGGTGCGCTGCCGCTTCATCGAGATCGGCGACCTGCCGCTTTACAACGAGGATCTGGATGGCGACAGCCCGCCTGCGGCGTGGGCGGCTTTCCGCGCGGCGATACGCGAATGCGACGCGGTGCTGTTCGTCACCCCGGAATACAACCGCTCGATCCCGGGCTGCCTGAAAAACGCGCTCGATGTCGGCTCTCGTCCGCCGGGCAAGAGCGTGTTCAAGGGCCTGCCAGCCGGGGTCGTCAGCGTCAGCCCGAGCAAGATCGGCGCCTTCGGTTCCAATCAGGCGCTTCGGCAGACCTTCGTCTTCCTCGACATGCCCGTGATGCAGCAGCCGGAGGCCTATATCGGCAATGTCGCGGAGCTGCTCGACGATAAGGGCGCCGTCACCAATGCCGACACCGCCGCCTTCCTCGAGAATTTCATGGCCGGCCTGGAAAGCTGGATCAGGAGGGTGCATCCCGGCGGCTCGTCCTTCGATGCCTTCATGAAGCAGCGCGAGAAGATCGCCGAGGACTATGTCAATGGCGATGCCACCTCGCTGAAGGCGATCGTCACCCACGCCGGACCGGCGACGTTCTTCTCGCCGCGAGGCGACCATCTCGAAGGCGCCGAAGCGGTCGCCGGCCGCTACGAACGCGACGCTGCAAGCTTCCACAAGGGCGGCAACACCGACCTTGAGGTGCTCCAGGCTTCGGCAAGCGGCGATCTGGCCTTCTGGAGCGGCTTGCAGCATGCCAAGGCGCGCATCGGCAAGAACGGCGAGGCGACCGAGATGACCTTGCGGGTGACGGAAGTGTTCCGACTGGAGGATGGCGCGTTCAAGCTGGTGCATCGCCACGCCGACCCGGCTCATTAGCCGGCGCTTGTAAAAATCCGCGACATAATGCCGGAGGTCTCGCGACATCCGCCTATTTCATTTGGCGCGTGAGCGGCATATGTCAGATACATGGTCGTGCCAGTTGAAGGCATGACGGCGACGATAAAGACACCAATGGACGCGGAAGCGAAAGTCTTGCCGTCGGGGGTCGGCGAGCCTGCGATACTGGAAGGCGCGATTGTCATCGGCGCGGGCGCCGCCGGGCTTGCCGCCGCTTATGCGCTGGCCAAGGCCGGTGTGGCGACGCAGGTCCTGGAACGCGAGCAACGGCTGGCCGAGCCCTGGCATCGCCGCCACGACAACCTGCACCTCAACACGCATCGCGACCTCTCCTCGCTGCCGGGCGTTTCCTTTCCGGCGGGAACGCCGGCCTTCCCGCACCGCAGCGCGGTCATCAGCCACCTCAACGATTTCGCCGAAACGCACCGGCTGCCGATCGCCTTCGGCGTCAAGGTCGACGAGATCGAATTTCGTGACGACCACTGGCTGTTGCGGACAAGCGCGGGCTTGAGGGCGGCGCGCTGCGTGGTGATCGCCAGCGGGCGCGACAGGCAACCCTTCATTCCTGCCTGGAAGGGCATGGCAGATTTTTCAGGATCGATCATCCACTCGGCCGATTTCGGCAAGGCGAGCGACTATGCCGGCAAGACGGTGCTGGTGGTCGGCGCCGGCAATTCCGGCTTCGATGCCCTCAACCACCTTTCCCGCGTCGAGACGGGCCAGATGTGGCTTTCGGCGCGCAACGGGCCTTCGCTGCTGCCCAAGCGTATCGGCAAGATCGCCGTGCACCGCTTGTCGCCGGTGATGGCGAGCCTGCCGACAAGGCTCGCGGACGCTGCCATGGCGGCTACGCAGCGCCTGGTGTTCGGGGATCTGACGAAATACGGCCTGCCCGCTGCCCCGGCGGGCGGCGCCAGCCGGCTCGGTTCCGACTATACGGCGATCGCCTCCGACGACGGCGCGGTCGAGGCCATCAAGGCCGGGCGCATCATCGTGGTGCCGCAACTGCGCGAATTCAGGCGCGACGGCGTCGTGCTGGACAATGGCCAGACGATCGCGCCCGACATCGTCATTGCCGCCACCGGCTACCGCACGGGGCTGGAGACGATGCTGGGCCGGCTCGGCGTGCTCGATGCCAAGGGCGTGCCGTTGTTCAACGGGGCCGCGAACGACCCGAAGCTGCCCGGACTCTGGTTCACCGGCATGCGGCCGAGCATTCGCGGCTGCTTTGCCAATGCAAGGATCCAGGGCGCTGCGATCGCCAGGAAGATCGCCGGCCAGCAACGCTGAGCGGCATCGCCAGTTCCGACCTCGGTTTTTATGTTGCCTTCCGGGCGTGCGCCCCCTATACGCCGCGGGACGTCGGAGTGTAGCGCAGCCTGGTAGCGCACCTGATTTGGGATCAGGGGGTCGCGTGTTCGAATCACGCCACTCCGACCATTGCCTCTTCCCCAGGACAACCCAGGGCGGCCACTTCCGGATCTGTAACGCGCAAGATCGGATGGCATTAGCCGGCGATGGGCGGGAAAAGGTGGGAAAGGCCGGGATCAGCCGCGCAAAGCCGCAGAACGCAAGGGATTGAGCGACAAGCGGCGAGACCGGAGCGAGCGGCGGCCGAAAATCGACCGCGCAACTTCAGTTGGCGCCAAAACCGGCGACCGGAGCGGCGCGCGCAAGATCAGTTGGCACTTGGACCGGGGCCGACAAAGGTCTCAACGATGCCCTTGGGAACGAAGCCGGCGAGCACGCAAAGACGCAGGCCCAGCTTGGTGCCGCTCAGAGTTTCGGACGCTTGGTCGCCTTGCCCTGCTCGGTAAAGCTCCATGTCCTGCAGGAGCTGAACGCACCGATCGGCATCAACCGTTTGGGCCGAAGCCCCGGTTGCAATGAGCAAGCCTACTGCCGAAAGCGCAATGCCGCGCATCAATCCCCCTCCTTACAGGATCGCTCAAATCGCGCCTTCGATGTCGGTCTTGGAGAAATCGTCGCCGACATAGAGCAGCCGGCAGGCCCGGTCCTTCGCCACTTCATAAGCAAAGCAGTCGCCGAAGTTGAGCGCCGCGGCGTGGATGTCTTTGCCCCATCGCGCGTAAGCCTCGGCAACACGCCGAGCCGCGCCTTCGGTGACCGGCGTAATCTCGAAGCCGAGCGCGTCGAGCAGGGATTGCACTTCCTCAGCCACGCCGCGTCGAGCGGCAACAATCAGGAGCTCGGCTACGGTTCCTGCCGATATCAGAAGTTCGTCTTCCGTTTCGAGCGCAGCGATACAGGCGTCCGCCGCTGGCTCGTCGAGGACGATGGCGATCAAGGCCGAGGTATCGACCGCGATCATTCCGGCAGGCCGTCATCGCCATAAAGGAAATCCTGGCTGCGCGCCGCAGGCGGGCCGGCACTGGCTTTCGCGGCGCCGGAGGCCCGGACGGCCTGCAGCAGGCTCCGGCGGTGCGTCCGGTCCGGCACGGACCGTAGCGGGACGAGACGCACGGCCGCGTGACCGTGGCGGGTCAGGATAATCTCATCTCCAGCCTCGGCCCGCCTCACCAGTTCGCTCAGCTGCCCCTTGGCGTCTGTCACGGATATCTGCATGACAACCCATAATGGACCTGATTTGGTCCATTAAATAGACCATTTGATGGTCCATTACAATGCCGCAGCTCGGAGAGCGGTAAACCCGCCGGGCGAGAACCCCAACACCTCGAGCCCGGCGAGCCTACAACCCGATCTGGTACGCGACCGGGACCGGGATCAACCGGCGAAGGCTGCGCTGCAAGATGGATGCCTGAAAGATTGTTCCGAAACGGGACGGCTACTCAGCCGGCTCCCACGGGTTGATCACGGACACGCCGGCCGCATAAAACGGCGCGGCATCACGCGACGCAACCTGAAAGCCTTTCGCGGCGGCGATAGCTGCCATGTACCCGTCAGGCACGGTAAATCCCTTTCCGGCGGCTCTCGCCCTTACAGCAAGACCGGCGTAGCGGCATGCCGCCTCGGCGTCGAAGGCCAGGATGCGCTGATCGAAGATTGCACAAATCCCGGCAAAGGTTTCGGCCAGCGCATTTTTCCGCCGGCCGGCCGGCATGGCTTCGATGCCGAACAGCACTTCCGCCAGCGTGATGCTGGACAGATAGAATGTCTCGGCGACCTGCTCGTCCATCCAGGCCAGGACCGCGGCGTTAGGTTGCGGTCTCATCACCTCCGAAACGACGTTGGTGTCCAGGAGGATCATTCGAATTTCAGCGGCTCAGCCGGGCTTTTCTCACGGGCTTGTTCAAGCGCTTCAACGTCCTCGTCCGTCACGCCCGCCCGGCGAGCAATGGCGGACATTAGCGTGCCCACCCTGACGCGACCCTCCGGCCGAACCGCGTCTTCCAGAATGGCACGGATTTCCGCCTCCGTGCTGCGGCCATTGATGGCCGCGCGCACGCGCAGGGCGCGATGTGTCTCTTCCGGAAGATTTCTGATCGTAACCGCTGTCATTGATATCAATCCGATCTCATTGCTATCACATAGCATAGTGGACCCTGATTGTCATGCGCAGGCAGTTCAGCCTCAAATATCGAACTCGCCCTGCCCTTCGTCCATGGCGCTCACGGTCTCGGCGGCCAAGGCGCGGGTGATCGGCGTCTTGCGTTCGAGGGCTGCGCGGTCGAGGCGTTCGACGATGCGCATGGCGGTGGCGAGGGAGCGCTCGATGCGGCGCACCAGATATTGCACCACATGCGGCTCGACCTCGACCTGGCGGTCGGCGAAGAGCTTGGTGATGACGCCGGCGAGCAAAAGGTCGTCCGGCTCGTGGATCTCGACCGTCGCCGCCGCCTTCAGCCGCGAGATGAGGTCGGGCAGCGCGACGCGCCAGGCGGAGGGGAAACGCCGCGCCGTCAAAAGCAGCGTCGAGCCCGCGCCGCGCACGGCGTTGATCAGGTGGAACAGGCCCTCCTCGTCGACCGCCGCCTTGTCGATGTCGTCGATGAGCGCCGGCCGGCTGCCGAGCCCGGCAATGTGCTCGCCGATCCGGCCGGGATCGATGGCGGCAGCATGCGTCCGATCCTGCCAGATGCGGGCGAGGTGCGTCTTGCCCGAGCCGGGCGGCCCGGCCAGCACGACCACCGGCGACGGCCAGTCCGGCCAGCGGTCGATCAGCGATGCCGCTTGCGCATTGGTGCCCGAGACGACGAGCTCGTCGCGCGAATAGCCGGTGCCGTGGCCGAGATCGAGCGGCAGCTGGCGCGGCGGGTCGGCTGGCTGAGCAGCCATTTCAGCCCCGTGTCGAGCGATGGCCGCCGCCGCGGTCGGCCGGCAAGGGCAGCGCGGGCTGAGTGCCGTTGCCCTTGTAAAGCGGCGATTCAAGATAGCGGGCGATGGCGAAGCGTACCAGCACGGCAATCGCCGCCGAGGCCGGCACGGCAATCAAAAGGCCGACGAAGCCGAACAGCGCGCCGAAGGCAAACAGCGCGAACATCAGCCATACCGGGTGCAGGCCGACGCTCTTTCCAACCAGCCGCGGCTGCAGGATGTTGCCCTCGATGAACTGGCCGACGAAGAACACGCAGGCCACGGCGACCACCATGGTCCAGTCCGGCCAGAACTGGACGAAGGCGACGCCGACGGCGAGCACCAGCCCGGTCAAGGAGCCGACATAGGGGATGAAGGAGATCAGCCCGGCGAAGAAGCCGATGAGGATGGCGAAGTTCAAGCCGGTCAGCGTCAGGCCCGTGGCATACATAGCGCCGAGCACCAGGCAGAGCGTGCCCTGCCCGCGCACGAAGCCGGCGGTGGCGGTGTTGATGTCGCGGGCAAGCGCGCGCACCGTCTCGACATGATCGCGCGGCACCCAGCCGTCGACCTCGGCCACCATGCGGTCCCAGTCGAGCAGCATGTAGAAGGCGACGACCGGGGTGACGACGAACAGGCTCACCACCGAGACCAGCGCTACGCCGGAGCTCCAGATAGAGGTGAAGACGGTGGTGAGCAGGCTGAAGCCGGAGGTGAGCAGCGAATTCAGCCCGTCGCGCAGACCGGCGGCGTTGACGCCGAAACGCTGCTCCAGCCATTTCGGGTCGAAGCTGGTGATCAGCGATTGCAGGCGGGTGAGATATTCCGGCAGCTTGCGGGCGAAATCGGCCATCTGGGTGGCCAGCACCGGCACCAGGATGACCAAGGCCAGCACCACCACGACGATGAACGCAATCAGGATCACCACGGTCGCCATCAGGCGCGAGAGGCCGAGCCGCTGCAGCCGGTCGGCGACCGGGTCGAGGAAATAGGCGAGCACCATGCCGGCGACGAAAGGCAGGAGGATGCCCGAGAAGATGTAGAGGAACAGCGCCAGCAGGACCGCCGTTGCCAGCCAGAAGAAGACCTGGCGGCGAAGCCCGCCCGAGCTGTCGTCGGCCGCGATCGCCGCGGCTTCACCGTCAGGCGCCCGTGTTGGAGCCGCCCGGCTTGCCGATGCCCGGCTTGATGTCGCCGGTCTGGGAGTTGCTCGTCCGGGAGCCTTCGCCATAGCCGCTCATATGCCTTAGCCAGGCCACGAGATAGGCCGCGGCCGAAGCCACGGTCAAGACCCCGGTCAGCAATATGAGCGCGGTCCGCAACGGGTCCAGGTGCACGGAAAAGGCAAGTTCGCCCAGCACAAGCGCCGCCAGCACGATCTGCGCGGCGGTGTTGGCCTTCGACACGAAGAGCGGCTTCACCTCGACCGGATGGCTCATCACGCTGGACAAGAGCACGGCGCAGACGATGAGCCCGTCGCGCGAGACCATGGTCACCACCAGCCACAGCGGCAGTTCGCCGGCAAAACCCATGACGACGAAGACCGAGACAAGCAGAAGCTTGTCGGCGATCGGATCGAGATAGGCGCCGAGGCTGGACGACTGGTTCCAGCGACGCGCGATGAAGCCATCGACGCCGTCGGAGATGCCGGCAACGAGGAATCCGGCGAAGGCCCAGTCCCAACGCGCCTGCAGCATGGCGAGCACCACCGCAGGCACGAGCAGCAGCCGCATGATCGTGATCATGTTGGGAAGGGTCACGTGATGTCCTATCGTGTTCTTGTAGAGAAAAAGATGAGTGAGATAGCGGGTGGGCGCAAGGGAGGACCTGCTGATCTCGCCGTGTGGGAAGATGACCGGCAGGCCAGAGGGGGCAAAGGAATGCCGACATTGGGGTTTTGGCGAGGACAGCAGTCAGCAGGCAATCTGAAAGTTGAATAGAGATTTCCCTGATATGCCAGCGGGACAGCGCCCCCCTCTGTCCTGCCGGACATCTCCCCCTCAAGGGGGGAGATTGGCGCTCGCGCCTTGCTCCCCGAAACCATTCATGCGAAGAGCCGGCAATGGAAACAAGGACGAGCCGACGATGAGCAAGGGCGACAAGGCCAAGCGCAAAAACGGGCTCACCTACGCCGAGGCTGGCGTCGACATCGATGCCGGCAATTTGATGGTCGAGAAGATCAAGCCGCTGGTGCGCGCCACGCGCCGGCCGGGCGCCGATGGCGAGATCGGCGGCTTCGGCGGACTGTTCGACCTGAAGGCCGCCGGCTTCACCGATCCGGTGCTGGTCGCCGCCAATGACGGCGTCGGCACCAAGCTCAAGATCGCCATCGATGCCGGCAAGCACGACACGATCGGCATCGATCTCGTCGCCATGTGCGTCAACGATATCGTCGTGCAGGGCGCGGAGCCGCTGTTCTTCCTCGACTATTTCGCGACCGGCAAGCTCGACCCAGACCAGGGCGCTTCAATCGTCGGCGGCATCGCGCAAGGGTGCCGGCAGGCCGGCTGCGCGCTGATCGGCGGCGAGACGGCCGAGATGCCCGGCATGTATCACGACAAGGACTACGACCTTGCGGGCTTCGCCGTGGGCGCTGCCGAGCGCGGCCAGCTGCTGCCGACCGACGACATCGTCGAAGGCGACGTGCTGCTCGGCCTTGCCTCGTCCGGCCTGCACTCCAACGGCTTTTCGCTGGTACGCCGGATCGTCGCCGCGAGCGGCCTCGGCTGGAGCGATCCGGCGCCATTCAACGAGGAGCTCAGCCTCGCCGAGGCGCTGCTCGAGCCGACGCGCATCTATGTGAAGTCGATCCTGAAAGCGATCCGCAACACGCATGGCATCAAGGCGCTGGCCCACATCACCGGCGGCGGTTTTCCCGAAAACATTCCGCGCGTTTTGCCCAAGGATTTTTCCGCCGAGCTCGACCTCGAGGCGATTGACGTGCCGCCGGTATTCTCGTGGCTGGCCAGGACCGGCGGCGTCGCGCCGGAAGAAATGATGCGCACCTTCAATTGCGGCATCGGCATGATCCTCGCCGTCGCTTCAGGCCAGGCGGCGCAGGTCGCGGCGGTGCTGCAGGAAGCCGGCGAGACGGTGACGCCGATTGGCCGCATCGTCCCGCGCCGCGACGCCGGCGTCATCTATCGGGGGTCGATCGGCCTATGAGCAGGAAACGCACGGTCGTCCTGATCTCGGGACGCGGGTCCAACATGACGGCGCTGATCGCGGCGGCCAGCGATCCAACCTATCCGGCGGAAATCGTCGGCGTCATTTCCGACCGCGCGAACGCGGCCGGCCTCGGCATCGCCCAGTCGCGCGGCATCGCCACCAAGGTCATCCAGCGCGCCGACCATCCGAGCAAGGATGCCTATGACGCCGCGCTCGACGCCGCGCTTGTCGGCTTCGGCGCCGACATCGTAGCCTTGGCCGGCTATATGCGGATCCTCGGCCGCGGTCTGGTCGAGAAATGGCAGGGGCGCATGGTCAACATCCACCCTGCCCTGTTGCCGGCCTTCAAGGGTCTGGACACGCATGCGCGAGCCATCCGCGCCGGTGTTCGCATCCATGGCTGCTCGGTGCATTTCGTCACGCCCGAGATGGATGACGGCCCGATCATCGCGCAGGCCGCCGTGCCGGTGATGGTCGGCGACAATGAGGACACGCTTGCCGCGCGGGTGCTCAAGGTGGAGCACCGGCTCTACCCGCTGGCGCTGGGTCTGGTTGCCGAAGGCAAGGCGCGCATGGAAAAGGGCCACACCGTGCTTGCCCATTTCGCCGACGACGCCGACAACGCTACCTCGGTGGTGATGGCGCCCGATCCGCTGCGCGAGGAGACCGACCTCGAGCAGCTGGCGCGGATCACGCCATAACCTTGTGGATGGTAGCAATAATTACTACCATCCTATGAGGAGATAGTTTCCATGGCAGCGGTCGAAAAAGTCAGCGTGGCGCTTTCACCAGAATTGCTTGAGATGGTCAAAGATGCCGTCGAGAGCGGGCGGTACGGCTCGGCGAGCGAGGTGATCCGCGAGGCGCTGCGTGAGTGGCGCTTGCGGCAACCTCTCCGGGAAGCCGAGGTGGAGCGACTGCGCAAAGCCTGGACCGAGGGGCTGGAAAGCGGTCCATTCGTTCCTTTCGATATAGACGATATCAAGCGGAAGGCTCGGGATCGTCTTATCGATGCCGCCAAGAAGTAATCCATGGCAGGTCTGCCGATCGTCCGCAGCCCGGCGGTTGAAAATGACTTGACCGATATCTGGCTTTCCATTGCCAAGGATAGCCCGCGCGCCGCCGATCATTTTCTCGATGCAATCGCAGAACGCATTCTACAGCTCGCTGCCTTCCCCGAATCCGGACCGCGAAGATCCGATATCGGGGCCGACACGCGTGCGCTAACCATCGGCAACTATCTCATTCTCAACAGGCTCGCAGCGGAACGGATCGATGTCGTGCGTGTCGTGCATGGCGCGCGGGATATCTCAACGCTGCTCTAGGAACTGGGCTTTGGACGTTTTCGACAGCGCGGTCCGCACCAAAGGCGATCTTGCAGGCGTCTTCGAGTACGAAGAAAGGACGGACCGCAAAGCGACACGGCCTATTTCTACCTGTATGAACCTGATGGCTCAATTATCAGCGCGATCTACGTTCGATCCGGAGTCTGGATCACCGAGGCCGACATTGCCGTCAAATGGGACAAGGATGAGCGGCACGTGGGCCTCTTCGTCTTTGTGGCGTGCTGACGGCTGCTTTCGATACCGAGACGGGAGCGAGATACGGTGGTAGGCATGGGCAGGATTTCAACGTCGAGATTCCCTGGTCCTGATCGATGCCCCTGAGACAACTTCTTATCCTCCGCCACGCCAAGTCGAGCCGGGACGATCCCAAGCTTGAGGATTTCGACCGGCCGCTAGGCCCGCGCGGCTTGAAGACGGCTCCGTTGATGGGGCGAGAGCTTGCGCGACGCGGTTGGTTGCCGGATCTGGCGCTGGTCTCGCCGGCGCTGCGCACGCGCGACACCTGGCGGCTGGTCGCGGCCGAACTGCCGAAGAACGTGCCGGCGCAATTCGCCGACGAACTCTACGAGGCGGCTGCCGGTGCGATCCTGGCGCGCGTGCGGCAGGCCAAGGCAGCGAGCCTGATAGTGATCGGCCACAATCCCGGCCTGCAGCACTTTGTGTTGCGGCTGGCCGGCCCCGGATCGGATGAGAGCGTTTTCAAGAAGATCGAAGCGAAGTTTCCGACGGCAGCTCTTGCCCGGTTCACGCTGGACGAGGATTGGGCAGATCTCGACTTCCGTGGTGCCCGACTGACGCATTTTGTTCGGCCGAAGGATTTGACGTAGCCCGAAGCCTGGCGGCCCTTAAGCAAGGCGGCGGGCAAGCCCGCCGCCTTCAATATTTTCAAAGACGAGCTCAATTGCCCCAGTTGTCCGATGGCGGACCCGGCCAATCCGCAGCGCCGGTCACGCCAGTCTTCATCTCGGTATCGACCTTCGGGGCCGGCTTGACTGTGTTGTGCTTCGGGATCGAAGCCGTGACGCTGGTGTCGGAGCCAACGGCGGCTGCCTGATTGACGCCATCGGCGCCGTAGTGGTCGCTGCCGGCGAATGCGGAGCCCATCGCGAGAAGCATTGCGACAGTGGTGAGAGCGATCCTGGTCATTTCGGTTTTCCTTGTCCGTTTGGTTTCGTCGGGCGATGGCCTTGGGAGGATGGCCCCGCTGCCGAAAAGACCCGCGGCGGCCTGGGTTTATTCCCGGCGCGTTCGCTTTTCAGCGGCCATGGCAGTATCGGATCGGACTTCGCTCAGAAAAAGACAAACGATTACAAATGGTTGTGATGACAAATACTTGTGATGCGATTCAAACCGGCGGTAGCCGGCTGCAGAAAAACAGAGCGGCGGGACAAGCCCGCCGCTTTGAAGTCTGGGAAGACCAGGCCGTTCAGCGATTGCCGAACAGATCCTGGGCCGGAGCCTGGGCCTCGGGCTTTTGGACATTCGCGTCCGACTTCTTGATCGAAGCGGTGAGCGAGGTGTCGACCGAGGCGGACGGCCGGTTGGCTTCGTTGGGGTTGTAGTGATCGGACCCGGCGAAAGCGGCGCCAGTGGCGACAAGCAGGGCTGCAGCGGTAAGAGCGATCTTGGTCATTTGGGTTACTCCAGATTCAAGGTTGTTGGTTCGAAGGTTCGCCAAGCGAACCGATTAGCGGTTGCCGAACAAGTTGTGGTCAGCGCCCGTGACGACCGGCTTCTGTGCGTCCGCGTCCGAGTTGTTCGTGGAAGCGGTGATCGAGGTGTCGACCGAAGCGGCCGACTGGCTGGCTTCGTTGCGGTTGTAGTGGTCGGACCCAGCGAAAGCGGCGCCAGTGGCGACAAGCAGGGCGGCGGCGGTGAGAGCGATCTTGGTCATTTGAGTTACTCCAGATTTGAAGTTTGTTGGTTGGAGCGGGTTAGGAGGGGCGGCGGTTAGCGGCCCCAGATGCCTTGGCCCGACTGCGGCTGGTTCTGATCAGGTGTGATGTGGAACTCGCGCTGCTCGAACTTGTCGAGCTTGCGGATCGAACCGGTGACCGTGTTGTCGACGTTGCCCGCGGGGGCCGTTACGGCCGGCTGGTTGACGTTGTCGGAACCGTAATGGTCGCTGCCGGCGAAAGCGCTGCCCGTGGCAATGAGGAAAGCAGCGGCGGCAAAAGCAATCTTGTTCATTTCAGATACTCCAGATTTCAAAAGTCGTGTCCGTCTAGTGGCGTGCCGTAATGGAAATTCGCGTCGCTCGGACCACCCCGAAATGGGTCGGCCCTGTTGCCATTTCCAATCACGAAAAGTTGTGAACCGAACCGTTCGGTTCGATCTTGAAATCGAGTGAACGACGCGGCGGCCACATTCTTGTCATTTGATATCAATCGGTTACGGGGATCGTCGCGCGATGCGGCACCTGGATAGCAGGTGCCGGTGTTCATCCTGGCTATACGAACCGTCAACATTAATTGAACCGAACGGTTCGGTTTTATCACTTGCGCGACCGAACAGGTGGCTGAGCAGACACCACGACCGGGGTGGCGGCCGTCGAGAAACCACGTTTGCCTTGCGGGCGGATCGATACTATCGGTTGCCTCGGGAACCAATTTGGACGCCGCCCGTCGCCCCTTGGCGAAGGTCGACGCCGTTGGGAGGAACAGCGACAACGATGCGGCTGCTGCTTGTCGAGGACAATCGCGAACTGGCCGATTGGCTGAGCAAGACGCTGCGCCAGGCGAGCTATGTCGTCGACGTCGTGCATGACGGCGAGGATGTCGAGCATGCTTTAGCCGCCGGGGATCACGCTTTGATCATCCTCGACCTTGCCCTGCCCGGCATGGGCGGTATGGAGGTGCTGAAAAGGCTGCGGGCACGCGGCAACCCGGTGCCGGTTATCGTGCTTACCGCCAATGCCAGCCTTGACGGCCGGGTCAAGGGCCTCAACGAAGGCGCCGACGACTATCTGGCGAAACCATTTCAGATCGAGGAGCTGGAAGCGCGCATCCGCGTGCAGCTGCGCCGCGCCAACGACCGCACCGCGCCGGTCGTTGCCTGCGGCGATCTCACTTTTGACACCAACACCAGGCTGTTCTCGCTTGCCGGCGCGACGCTGTCGCTGACGCCGCGTGAGCACGCGGTGTTGGAGCAGCTCGTCGTCAAGGCCGGTCGCACGGTGAGCAAGGCGGCGCTCTCGACTGCGATCTACGACTTCGACACCGACGCCGACCCCAGCGCCATCGAGATCTATGTGCACAGGCTGCGCAAGAAGCTCGAGGGATCGCGCGTCCAGATCGCCACCTTGCGCGGCCTGGGCTACCTGTTGCGCCACGACGATCCGGCGCCATGAAAATCGACAGGCTCCGGTTCGGCAGCCTTCGCCTGCAGTTGCTGGCCTGGGTGGTGCTGCCGCTGGCTGGGCTCGCCGCCATCAATCTGTGGACCAGCCAGCGCAATGCACTGGCGACGGCGGACCTCGTCACCGACCGCATGCTGGTCGGCTCGGCACGCGCCATCGCCGAGCAGGTGGCGATGGCCGACGGCGCGCTCGACGCCACCGTGCCGCCGGCGGCGATCGAGATGTTCGACACCGGCGACCGCGACAGCGTCTATTATCGCGTCGAGACCGCCGGCGGGCGGCTGCTGAGCGGCTATCCGGACCTGCCCGAGGCGCCGGAGCGCGGCAGCGTCGAGGCCGCCTACCGCGATCACCGGCTGCGCCTGGCAACGCTCAGCCATGCCGTGATCGGCGCCGGCACCGATTCGCCGATCAAGGTCACGGTCGGCGTCACGCTCGCCGGACATGACGCCATGGTCAAGCGCCTGTGGCTCAGCGCCTTCGCCCAGCAGCTTGCCTTGGTGGCCATTGCCGGCGTGTTCGTGCTGCTTGGCCTGCGCCGCGGCCTGGCGCCGCTGATCCGGCTGCGCGACGCCGTGCGCTCGCGAAGCCGCAGCGATCTCGATCCGGTCGAGGTCCCGGGCGCGCAGAGCGAGATCCGGCCGCTGATCGAGGCGCTCAACGCCTATATGGAGCGCGTGCGGGCGCAAATGGCGGCGCAGCGACGCTTCATCGCCAATGCCGCGCACCAGTTGCGCACGCCGCTGGCGCTGTTGTCGACGCAGGCAAGCTATGCCTTGCGCGAAACCGCGTCCGACCGGCGCCAGGAGGCGCTGGTCGCGTTGCAAGCGAGTTCCGGCAGGCTGGCGCGGCTCGCTGAACAATTGCTCACACTCTCGCGCGCCGAACCCGGCAGCCGGCGGCCGCGTGCCGATCGCATCGACCTCACCGAAGCCGCCCGCCATGTGCTGGAAGCGCAGGCGCCGGCTGCGATCAAGCGCGACATCGACCTCGGCCTCGAGGAGAACGGACCGGTGGCGGTGATCGGCGACGGCACGATGCTGCGCGAGATGATCGTCAACCTGGTCGACAACGCGCTGCGCTACACGCCGGCTGGCGGCGCGGTGACTGTCAGGCTGGCGATGGTCGATCGCGAGGGCGTGCTGACGGTGGCCGATACCGGCCCCGGCATTCCGGCCGAGGAGCGGGAGCACGTCTTCGAACGCTTCTACCGCCTCACCGGCTCGGCAGAGGAAGGCAGCGGGCTCGGCCTGGCGATCGTGCGCGAGGTGGTCGAGAATGCCGGCGGCAGCGTCACGCTGGGCGACGCCGCCGCGGGCGGGCTCAAAGTCGAGGTCCGGCTGCCCCTGGCTTAAAGGCTTACGTCAAAGTTCGGACTCTTCGTCCGGCAATTCGAGCGTACGACCCGCATAAAAAATCCGGAGGATGACCACTTTGTCATCCACGATTTCGAACGCGATCGTCGCGCGTCGGCGCCATCCTACGGTGCGTAAACCAGGTGCGATTTCGTCATGGCGCGTGCCCCGCTCCGGAAAAGTCTCAAAGTCGAGGCAATAGTCGACAATGCGCCCTACAAAACGCAAAGCGGTTGCCACGCCAGCCTTTGGCGCGAGCTCGCTCAGCAACTCGGCAATGTCTCGCTCGGCGGCAGCATGGAACCTGACCTGATATTTCATGCACCGGAGCGCGGCTTGGCGACGATCGCGTTGATGTGCTCGGAGAGATTGCGGCGCAGCTGTTCGGCCGTCAACAGCCTCTCAGGGTGGGCGCGTGCATCCTGCATCGTCGGCACGACTTCCTCGCGCAGCCAGCGTTCAATCGCCGCGTCACGGGCAGCCAACGTACGCAGGCCATCACGGATGACCTCGCTCTCGGTGGCGTATTCGCCCGAGGCAACCTTGTCTTTCACCATCTGCGCCATCTCGAGCGGCAGAGTGATCGTCAGGGGCTGGGAGTTTCGCATGACCGTCTCCTCAATGGCCCTTAATATAGCACCAGCGCATGACTTTGTCACACACCTTGGGGGAAAGCCGCACACCAAGCGTCGACACATGATGTGCGGTGATCGCTCACGCCCCCTGTTCGTTGAACGGCGCCGGGCGCCACTTTACCACATAGTTTTCGAAGCGGGTGATGATGAACTCCACCACCAGCGCCATCACCGCCAGGATGATCATGGCGGCGAAGACGCCATTGGCGTTGAAGGCGCCCTGCGCGGTGGAGATCAAAAGGCCCATGCCCTGCTTGGCGCCGAGAAACTCGCCGACGACCGCGCCGACCAGCGCGAAACCGAACGAGACATGCAGGCTGGCGAGGATCCAGCTCATCGCCGAAGGGATGATGACCGAGCGGGTGATCTGGAACGGCGAGGCGCCGAGGATCTGGGCGTTGGCAATCATCGCCCTGTCGGCCTCGCGCACGCCCTGGAAGGCGTTGGCGAAGACGACGAAGAACACCATGACAACGGCCAGCGCCACTTTGGAAGCCATGCCCAACCCGAGCGCGATGATGAACACCGAGCCGAGCACCACGCGCGGCACGGAGTTCGCGATCTTGATGTAGATCGAGAACACATCGGCCAGCAGCTTGTTGCGGCCAAGGATGATGCCCGCCACGATGCCGCCGACCGCGCCGATGGCGAAGCCGAGGAAGGTTTCCTCCAGCGTCACATAGATCTGCAGCCAGAGCGGTCCCTGCGAGGTGCCCTCGGTGATCCAGGACCAGATCTGTTCCCAGATGCCCGACGGGCTGGAGAAGAAGAACGGGTCGATGATGTTGTAGTCGGCGCAGAGTTCCCAAAGGCCGAGGAAGACGACGAGGATCGCGAGGCGCAGGCCGATGACCAGAGCATGGCGCTTGCGCAGCCGTGCCCTCGCCTGCGCTTCCGCGGCGACGATCGAGGTGGCGCGGGCTGCGGCGTGATCGGTTGGAGAGATGGCGGTCATGGCAAGTCTCCTTTCAATGGCTCGCTTGCAAGCCACGGCTTTGGCCGAGCTGCACTTCCTCACGCAGATCGTTCCAGATCACCTTGGCAATCTCGATGAATTTCGGGTCGTAGCGAATGTCGGACATGACGCGCGGGCGCGGCAGGTCGATGCGGTAGACGCTCTTCACCGTGCCCGGACCGGCGGTGAGCACATAGACCTTGTCGGCCAGCGCCACCGCTTCCTCCAGATCGTGCGTGACGAAGACGACGGATGATTTCAGCCCAGACCAGAGGTCCAGCAATTCGTCCTGCATTGCCGTGCGGGTCTGCATGTCGAGCGCGCTGAAGGGCTCGTCCATCAGCAGGATCTTGGGCTGGTTGATGAAGGTCTGGGCAAGCGCCGCACGCTTGCGCATGCCGCCCGAAAGCTGGTGCGGATAGTGCTTCTCGAACCGCGAAAGGCCGACCCGGCCGATCCAGTCGCGCGCCTTCTCATAGGCTTCTTTCTTCGGCGTGCCGCGGAAGAGCGGACCGGCGGCGACATTGTCGATGACGCTGCGCCACGGAAACAGCGCGTCGGCCTGGAAGACGAAGCCGATGTCGCGGCTGATGTCGGTGACCGGATTGCCCATGACACGGACATTGCCGGTGGTCGGACGCAACAGGCCGGTGACGAGGTTGAGCGTCGTCGACTTGCCGCAGCCGGTCGGTCCGACGACACAGGCGAACTCGCCGCGCGCCACCGTCATGGTGAAATCGCGGATCGCCGTCATCATGTGGCCGTCAGGCGTGACGAAGCGCAGCGTCACATCGTCGATGGCTATCGCGGCGTCGGCCGGCGGCGCGGCGGGAGACAGTTTCTCCGCCGCGATGGTCTGCGATTGCATGGCACACTCCTGTTGTGGTGGTGCGGGGATGGCGCGATCCGGGCCCGCGGGCCTGCTCGCCGGCATCCGGAAACACGGCCGCCGAATTGATTCAGGCGGCCGACGCAAGCTCTTGCTTTTCAAGGGCGGACGGGGTCCGTCCGCCCTTGCCTGCCGGCGCTTACTTCGCCGCGTCGACGAACTCGGTGGTATAGGTCTTCGACAGGTCGATCTGCTTGCCCTGCAGGCTCTTCGAGAAGGTCGACAGAACCTTCAGCACGGTCTGCGGTCCATCGGCCGGCATGCGACCATCCGGCGTGAACATCGCCTTGCCGCCGGCAAGGCCCTGCACGTAAAGGTCCTTGCTGCCGGCGTAATAGTCCTTCGGCATCTTGTCTGCGATCTCCTCGGCCGAATGGCCGGCGATGAACTTCATCGTTTTGACGAAAGCGTTGGCGAGCTTCTGCGCCTCGTCCTTGTGGCCGTCGAGCCAGCTAGACTGGACGTAGAAGGAGGCCGCGGGATAGTCGCCGCCCAGCGCTTCCTTGGTCTTTTCGGGCGTGCGCATGTCGACCAGGACCTTCGCCTCGCCGGTCTGGAGCAGCTTAGCGATGGTCGGCTCGGTGGTCATGCCGGCCTGGATCTGGTCCTGCTTGACGGCGGCGATGAAAGTATTGCCGGCGCCGACGGGAAGCAGCGTGTAGTCGCCCGGCTTCAGGCCGCTGCGAACCGCGAGATACTGGGTCAGGAAATCAGTCGAAGAGCCGAGGCCGGTGACGCCCAGCGTCGCGCCCTTGAAATCGGCCGGCGACTTGATCTCGGGATGCTTGGCCGAGACCAGTTCGACCTCGCCCGGCGCCTGGCTGAACTGCACGATCGACTGGATGTATTTGCCCTTCGACTGCAGGTCGACGGTGTGATCGTAGAAGCCGACGACGCCTTGCACGGCGCCGGCCAGCAACTCATTCTCGGCCTCGACGCCCGCGCGGGAGTTCACCAACTCCACGTCCAGCCCCTCATCCTTGAAGTAGCCGAGTTGCTGGGTGAGCACGGCCGGCAGATAGATCTGCTTTTCCATGCCGCCGACGATGATGGTGATCTTATCGGCTGCCGATGCCGTCGATGCGCCAGCGCCAACCATGGCAAGCGTCAGCGCCACTGAACGCAGGGCGCGTTTAGAGATGAAACGGGTCACTAGTCTTCCTCCACTGGGCGGCGCGCCGCGCCGCATTCCTCCTGCCGGCCGCTCCCAGGCCGTTCATGTGGCGACCGCCACAAAACTGTCATGGCATGGCCAAGCTTTCAGCTGGCTTTCAGCCGTATTAGCAGCCATGGAATGGAGTCCGGCGGGGTTTCCGGTCACGAGGCAGTGAAGCCCAGCACATCGCGCATGACGTATTCGCCGGGCGGCCGTCCGGCGACCCAGAGCGCAGCCGCGATGGCGCCGCGCGCGAACATCAAGCGGTCGCCGGCGGCATGCGAAAGCGTGAGCGTCTCGCCGTCGCTCAGGAAGCTGACGCTGTGCTCGCCGACGATGCTGCCGCCGCGCAGCACGGCAAAGTCGATGTCGCCCATTGGGCGCGGGCCAACCAGGCCATCGCGGGCGCGTCTCGCCACATCGTCCAACACGACGCCACGTCCTCGCGCGGCCGCCCCGCCGAGCATCAGCGCCGTCCCGGACGGCGCATCGACCTTCATGCGATGATGCGCTTCAAAAATTTCGATGTCGCAGTCGTCGGCGGCAAGCGCCCGCGCCGCCTGCTCGGTGAGGCCGGTCAGCATGTTGAGCCCGAGCGAATAGCTGCCTGAGCGGACGATGGCGACCTTCTTCGCGGCGTCGGCAATCGCCGCCAGTTCCGAGGCGCTGAAACCGGTCGAGCCAATGACCAGCGCCGGACCGCCTCGCGCCGCGCAGGCCTTGGCCAGTTCGGCGGAAGCTGTGGGCGTGGTGAAGTCGACGACCACATCGGCAAGCGCCAGCGCCTCGTCGCGTTCGACCAGCCCCTCGCCCATGCTGCCCGGCCGATGGAAGCGCGCGACGAGCTGCAGCCGCGGATCGGCCGCGACGGTTTGCGCCATCTGCCGGCCCATGCGACCGAGCGCGCCGGCGATGGCTATCCTGAGCGGCTGCGGCATGGCGATCCTGTCGAAAACTGAGTCGGAACAATCCTCTAGCACGCCGCCTTGGCAAATTGATTCAAACCGCAGCGCTGGTCTTCAGCATCATGCCGGCGATCTCCTTGACCAGCTTGGCGGCGACCAGTGCCGTCACATTGGAAACATCCTGGCGCGGATTGTATTCGACGACGTCGGCGGCGACTATTCTTTGGTCTATTGCCTGGATCAGGCCGATCACCTGACGGGTGGTGAAGCCGCCCGGCTCACGGTGGGAAATGCCGGGAGCGAAGGCCGGATCGAGAGCGTCGATGTCCATCGAGATGTAGACAGGTGTCTTGAGGTCGAGCTGCAAACCTTCCTTGAACTGCCGCATCTCCACCACCTCGACGCCGAAGCGCTTGAACTGGTCGCGATGGTGATCGTTGACGGTGCGCAGGCCGATCTGGATCAGCCGGTCGGCCAGCTTCTCCTCCATGATGCGGGCAAAGGGCGAGGTGTGCGAACGCGGATTGTCGTCATAGGCATGATAGATGTCCGGATGCGCGTCGATATGAACGATCGTCAGGCTCTGATGGCGGCGGCGAACGCCACGCAGTATGGGCCAGGAGATCGCATGATCGCCGCCGAGCGAGATCAACGGGTGACCGGCGTCGAGCGCGCGGTCGACCTCGTTCTCGATCCGCTCCCACGCATCGCCGCCTTGCCTGAAATCGATATCGCCATGATCGACGAAGCGGTCCGTCAGATCGAAGCCTGTTTCCGACCATGACGTGTAGGCATCGCTGTGAAGCTCGCGCCGGATCAGCGACGGCGCCTCGGCCGGCCCGCGCAGATAGGACGAATTCTCGTCGTGCGGAACGCCCAGAAGCGAGACCTTGGCCATGACATCCTCCCTCGTTGCCGAGACAAAGGGCCTCTATAGACGCCGGAGCTGGCAGGCGCGACGAGAGGCGCTTGGGCCAGATGGGAAGCTAGAGCATGACCCGAAAAGTGGGAACCAGTTTTCGGAGAAGATCATGCTCCACAAGGAGTTAGATCAGGATGGCAATTCAACGAAACGCCATCCTGATCTATCGCCGAACTCTTCAGCTTTCCGCAGCCACACCTTGTTGTCGTGGACGGCGGCGCCGCCATAGGGCGCCGGAGCATCGGCGCCGGTCAGCACGTTGATGCCTTCGCCGCGCTCATGCGCACTGTTCGGCCAGATGCCTTCGGCGATCACCACGCCGCGCTTCACGCCGTCGAAGAATTTTGCGTGCAGCACCACGTCGCCGCGCCGGTTGCCGACTTCGACGCGGCCGCCATTCTCGATGCCGAGCGCCGCGGCGTCTTCGGGATGGAGCAATAATTCGGGCCGGCCCTCCCTGGCCTTCGACACCGGCGTCTCGGCAAAAGTCGAGTTCAAAAAATTGCGCGCCGGCGAGGTCGCCAGCCGGAACGGATGCTCCTCGTCCGCGACCTCGATCAGCTCGACATGGTCAGGGAATTCCGGCAGCCGTCCCACCGGGCCGAACAGACCCATGCTTTTCGGCGGCCGGTTGGGCGCCGACTGCCCTGTCCAGTTGGGCCGGAAGTGGAATTTCTTGTCGGCATGGCCGAAGCCGTTGATGAAATGCGCGTCGTCGAAGCCGGGCTGCAGGTCGACCCATTTCTCAGCCTTCAGGCTGTCGAAGCTGCCGAGCCCGCGCTTGCCGAGGATGATGTCGATATGCTCGCGCTCGGTCAGGCCGAAGCCCGGACGGTCGCCGACGCCGAGCCGCTTGGCGAGCTCCTCATTGACATAGTGGTTGGTTCGCGGCCCTTCCGGCGGCTCGATCAGCTTGGGGCCGAGCGTGATGTGCTGATTGCCGC
Organism: Mesorhizobium sp. B2-7-2; assembly: GCF_006440775.1. Lineage (GTDB taxonomy): Bacteria > Pseudomonadota > Alphaproteobacteria > Rhizobiales > Rhizobiaceae > Mesorhizobium. Next base: position 92,216 of record NZ_VFTZ01000019.1, read on the forward strand.
CACCTTTGTAGATGTCGTCATGCTCCAGGAACATCGTCGCCGGCAGCACGACGTCGGCGAGCTTAGCCGTGTCGGTCATGAACTGCTCATGCACGCAGGTGAACAGATCCTCGCGCAGAAAACCCTTTCTCACCAGCCGCTGCTCCGGCGCGACATTGGCCGGATTGGTGTTCTGGATCAGCATCGCCGTCACCGGCGGGCCGCCATAGAGCGCGTCGGCGGCACCGGTCAGCACCGGGCCGATGCGCGAATGATCGAGATAGCGCACCTTCGGATCGCGCATCGCGGTGCCTTCCAGCACGTCCTGGTTCAGCTGGAAGATGCCGGAGTTGGAGTGGAAGGCGCCGCCGCCCTCATACTGCCAGGCGCCGGTAACGGCGGCGATGCAGGAGACGGCATGCATGTTGACGGCGCCGTTGCGCTGGCGTGCGAAGCCGTAGCCAAGGCGGAAATAGGTCTTCTTGGTTGTGCCGACGAGCCGGGCGAATGCCTCGATCTCGGCGACGGATAGCCCGGTAATGGCGGCCGCCCATTCGGGCGTGCGCGTCCGCAGATGCTCTTCCAACCCTCGCGGATCGTCAGTGTATTTCCCGAGATAGGCGCGGTCGGCCAGCCCGTCGCGGAACAGCACATGCATGACCGCGCAGGCGAGCGCGCCGTCGGTGCCGGGCTTCAGCACCAGGCCGAGATCGGCCTGCTTCATGGTGGCGTTGTCGTAGATGTCGATGACGACGATCTTGGCCCCACGCTCCTTGCGCGCCCTGGTCGCATGGGTCATCACGTTGACTTGGGTGACCACGGCGTTGGTGCCCCAGATCACCACGCAGTCGGCCTTCGCCATCTCGCGCGGATCGGGCCCGCGCAGCGCGCCCGCCCCCATCATCCAGCCAGTCCAGGCGAGATTGGTGCAGATCGAGCCGAAAAAGCCGGAGTATTTCTTGGCGTGGCGCAGCCGCTGGATGCCGTCGCGCTGCACCAGCCCCATCGTGCCGGCATAGAAATAGGGCCAGACGGTTTCCGAGCCGTATTTCGCCTCGGCTGCGATGAATTTTTCCGCCACGAGGTCGAGGGCTGCTTCCCAGCTCGCTTCTTTCCAGGCGGCCTCGCCCTTGGCGCCGGCGCGCACCAGCGGTTTCAGCAGCCGATCGGGATGGTGGACGCGGTCGGCATAGCGCGCGACCTTGGCGCAGACGACACCCGCCGTATAGCTGTTCGCCTTGGCGCCGTGGACGCGGCCGATGCGGTTGTCATCGAGCAGCTCGACTTCGAGGGCGCAGGTGGAGGGGCAATCATGCGGACAGGCCGAATGGCCGATCCGGAGCTTGGCGTGCTGGTTCATGCGAGGTGTGTAGCGGGTTTTAGGGACGAGGTGTAGGGCCAGATGAGCTCCCCCTTCTCCCCTTGCGGGAGAAGGGGGATCGGCGTAGCGCCGAGACGGATGAGGGGTGTTCCAGCGGAGTGAGGCGTCGGCTTTCCCTGGAGCACCCCCCATCCGGCCGCTTCGCGGCCACCTTCTCCCACAAGGGGAGAAGGTGGAATCGCGCTACTCCGCGATCCCTTCCTCGTATTCCGCCGACATCGTCAGCCACTTGTCCTCGTTTTGCGCCAGCGTCTGCGCCAGTTGCGAGCGCTCCTTGGCCAGCTGCGTCGCGGTCGAGGGGTCTTTTTCGTAGACCGCCGGATTGGCAAGCTCGTCCTCGATCAGGTCGATGCGCTTGCGGATGCGGTCCATCAGCGCCTCGGTGGCGCGGATTTCGTTGGCTAAAGGCTCCAGTGCCGCACGGCGCTGGGCCGCCTCGCGGCGGCGATCGGCCTTGGACGCCTTGTCCGCCTCCTTCTGCTCACGGCGGTTGGCGGAAACGCCGGTGACCAGCGTCTTATAATCCTCCAGGTCGCCGTCATAGGGATTGACCGCGCCGTCCTTGACCAGCCAAAGCCGGTCGGCCGTCGCCTCGAGCAGGTGCCGATCGTGCGAGATCAGGATCACGGCGCCCGGAAAGTCGTTCAGCGCATGGATCAGCGATTCACGGCTGTCGATGTCGAGGTGATTGGTGGGCTCGTCGAGGATGAACAGGTTCGGCCCCTCGAAGGCCGACAACCCCATCAACAGCCGCGCCTTCTCGCCGCCGGACAGATCCTTGGCGGCGGTGTTCATCTTCTCGGTGGTAAGCCCAAACTGGGCGACACGGCCGCGCACCTTCGATTCCGGCGCCTCCGGCATCAGCCTGCGAACATGTTCGTAGGCGTTTTCCTCAGGCCTGAGATCGTCGAGCTGGTGTTGGGCAAAGATCGCCACCTTCAGCCCAGGCGCCACCGTCATCGTGCCGGCCTCCTGCTTCAGCCGGCCGGACAGAAGCTTGGCGAAGGTCGACTTGCCGTTGCCGTTGGCGCCGAGCAGCGCGATGCGGTCATCGGCATCGATGCGTAAGGTCATCTTCTTCAGGATCGGCTCACCGGGCGTATAACCGACACTGACGTTGTTGAGCGCAACGATCGGCGATGCCACCGTCTTGACCGGCTCCGGAAACGAGAATGGCCGCACCGTGTCGTTCACGATCGCAGCGATCGGCTTCATCTTTTCCAGCGCCTTGATGCGCGACTGCGCCTGCCTGGCCTTGGAGGCCTTGGCGCGAAAACGCTCGACGAAGGATTCCATATGCTTGCGGGCAGCTTCCTGCTTGATGCGGCCCTTTTCCTGCTGTTCCTTTTGCTCGGTGTACTGGCGCTCGAACTGGTCGTAGCCGCCGCGCCAGAAGGTCAGCTTCTTCTGATCGAGGTGGACGATGGAGTTGACGGCGCGATTGAGCAGGTCACGGTCGTGGGAGATCAGCAGAACCGTGTGCGGATATTTCGAGACGTAATTCTCCAGCCAAAGCGTGCCTTCGAGGTCGAGATAATTGGTCGGCTCGTCGAGCAGCAGAAGGTCAGGCTCGGAAAACAGCACCGCGGCCAAAGCCACGCGCATGCGCCAGCCGCCCGAGAAGGAGGAAGCCGGGCGGCGCTGCGCCGCGTCGTCGAAGCCGAGGCCGGCAAGGATGGTGGCCGCGCGGGACTCGGCCGAGTGGGCGTCGATGTCGGCCAGCCGCATGTGGATGTCGGCAATGCGGTGCGCGTCGGTCGCCGTCTTTTCCTCTTCAAGCAGCGCCGTGCGCTCAATATCGGCCTTGAGCACGATGTCGATCAGCGGCTCCTCGGTGCCGGGCGCTTCCTGCGCCACCTGGCCGATGCGGGTGCTTTTCGGCAGGCTGATCGAACCGGTCTCCGAAGGGAAATCGCCGGTGATCGCCTTGAACAGCGTGGTCTTGCCGGTGCCATTGCGGCCGACAAGGCCGGCCTTGGTGCCGGCCGGCAAGGTCAATGAAGCATGATCGAGAAGCAGCCGCCCCGCCATGCGCAGCGTAAGGTCGTTGATGATAAGCATGGCGGGCTTTTGCACGGGAGATCGGCGCTTCGCAAGAGCCAGGGCCCGGATGAGATCCGCCGCTCGCTGTCTTTGGCCGTTCAGCAAAAAACTCGAAGGACTGGAACCAGTTGCCGGCCGAAGCGTTTGGACGCCCGTGATCCGCTATCTCGCCCTGGCCTTCATCTTCTTCCAGGTCGCCACGACGACCGCGCTGGCGACGCAGGTGGTTCTGTTCGAAGACGAGACCGCTCACATTGCTCTCGCCGCTGAGCCCGCGAGCGGGCCGCAGGGCCAACCAACCTCTCCCCAAGCGGCCAAGATTGCGAACCGGCTGGAGGCGCGGGAGCCGGAACACCTGTTGATACAAATCGATTCCGGACAAGCATCCTAGGCTTCGCCTATGATTGACGAAGAGGCTGGCGGACACGCCGCCTCTACCCTGCCGGGCTGTCTCCCCCTCAAGGAAAGATTGTTCGTTCCTCCGCTTTCGCCAATCACCGGTCACACTTTGCTTGCCACGTCACAGGTTTGGCGTTGATCGCCGCTGTTGTCTCAACCTATGCTGGCGCGAGCGGCGGGGTTCGGTTCAAGCAGAGGACAGATCAGATGTCAGCCAAGACCTCGCTCCTTTCGGCCTCGCTGGCGCTCGCGATTTTCGCAATCGTCGCCGGGCTGACCATGCTTCCCACCACCCCCGCGGCCGGTGCGGCAACCATCGACTGCGCGGCAGCGAAGACGCAGGCCGACCTTGCGACCTGCACGGCCGCGAATGCCGCTTCGGCGGACGCGGGGCTCAATGCAGTCTATAAGGGGCTGGCGGGACGTCTGGCTCCCGCCGACCTGAAGCGCCTGCGCGAGGCGCAGCGCGCCTGGATCGCATTCCGCGACAAGGAATGCGCCTTCCGCACCCAGCCCTATGCCGGTGGCTCGGTTTATGCGACCCTCGTCGAGACCTGCAAGCAGGACTTGACCAAGGCGCGGCTGGCGCAGTTGCAGCACCAGTTGCAATGTCCCGAAGGCGACCTCTCCTGCGTGCCGCAAAGCGGCGCCGCGCCTGCGACGGCTGGCACCGCGCCTGCGAAACCCACCCCTGGACAGGCAAGCCGGAACGACACGCGGCCATGCGTGCAATCCGCGGGAAAGGCGAAGTCGGACCAGTATGTCTCGCAATGCGTCCAGGTGTCGCCGGCGACCAATCCGCCCTGCAACGGGCAGAACGCGTGCGGCATGATGATCGACGAGATCAAGCGCGGCTGCGCCATGATCGGCAATGACAACCCGCCCGACTTTTGTTCCGCCTACAAGAACTAAGCCGCACCCGACGTCGCTCCTGCCTGCCATGGCGATCAACATTCCCGGAGAAAGATCAACCCGTCGCAAGAAGACAACCGCAAGTTTGCCTCGTGCTCAATATTGATGCAGCAAGAGACGATACCACCAAAAAAGGCAGCAAAATCTTCTGACCCAAGCATGATGCTTATCAAAAATTGATTTCAGTTTTTATCGCAAACCTGCGACCTTGCCGATGCGCCGTGAGTCGTGAGTTGGCGCCAACGATAACTTGGTCCAAGAAAACTTGGCTCTGGCATTAGGAGCTCACGATGGGCGCGGCGATCAACGATCCACGCACGTTGCGATATGTCGCGGAAATCACGCGCAAGCTGGCGAAAATGCTCTCGCGCACGCGCTACAACATGCTCGTCTATCTTCTTGAGATGACGGCGGTCGAGGCGGAAAGCCTGGCCAACGAGCAGGACCCCAAGCGGGTCCGGCCGGCGGATCCGCCTCAGGTCCGCGGCTGAGCGCCTGCCGTAAGGCGGTCCAGAGCGTTTTACCGTTTCAAGGAAACGGTAAATCGCTCTATCTCCTTGTTTTGACGCAATTCCGGGCGGAAAGGCTACGGCGAAGTCGCCGAGCCTAACTGCTCACACTTTTCCTGGAATTGCTCAAGGACGGCGAGACATTCCAGCCTGTGCGCCTCGATTGCCGGCGGAGCGTCGCATTCGACGATGGCGCGCTCGAACCGGTCGAGCGCGTCCAGCGCCGCAAGCAGGTCGCCGGACGGCCTGCCCAGCGAAAACAGGATGCGCCGCGCCTTGACGCCATCAGCCGCATCCACTGAGCACTGCGCGGCGATCTCGCGGCGCAACGCGTCAAGGTCGGCCAGATGGTCGCGCCATAGCCATGGCGCGACATCATCTGTTGCGGGCAACATGCCTCAGGCCTTGGCCTTACGCTTGCCCTTGCTCCTGGCCGCGTCGCCGCCGGCCGGCTTGCGGCCGAGGCCGGAGGATTTGGCCAACGCCGAGCGGGTGGCCGAGTAGCTCGGCGCCACCATCGGATAGTCGGCGGGCAGGCCCCATTTCGCACGGTATTCGTCCGGCGTCAGGTTATGATCGGTCGCGAGGTGACGCTTCAACGACTTGAACTTCTTTCCGTCCTCCAGGCACACGATGTGGTCGGGGAAAACCGAGCGCTTCGGGTTGACCGCGGGCGTCTGCGCCACCGCCTCCTTGACAACGCTGCCGGTGGCGAGCCTGCGCACCGACGCGCTGACGCTGGCGATCAGATCGGGCAGGCCGGAGGCAGGGAGCGGATTGTTGCCGACATAGGCCGAGACAATGTCGGCGGTCAGTTCGATTGCAGTCTTGTCGTCGATGTTGGACAATTTTTTCACCTTCTGCTGGCCCTCAAATCGCCAGCTCTTTTTTTAAGACTTTCGTCGGTGTATCGAATTGGACCTGTCCCCCAACGGACCGTCCAGAGTCAGTAAAGCTACCAGACTCAATACCGGGCGATGTTTCTACATGGACTGGAAACGCGCAAGTTAGGAATTCTAATAGCTATAGCGAACGCTTTATAGCACCGGCTGCCCGCCTGGATGCGTAAAAAGGGCTATAGCACTTCAACCTACGGTAGGAGTTGCTGAAAAATCGAAGTTCAGGCCAAGTTCCAGTACGGCAACGGCAACCCGCCCGCCGGATGCTCGACGATGCGCGATTCGGCCACTCCATGGCAAATCGCTCATCCGGCGGCGACACCACGCCTGAGCTCGGCAGGCGGCCTCTCCGCGAGGATCTCCAGCACGCGCTTCCAGCGCGCGCAGCGGCCAAAGTCCTTCTGCTCGATGGCCTTTTCGGCCTTCATGGCCGCATAGAGCGGCGCCTCCGCGCCAAACTCCCTGACCAGCCAGTGCGCCTCCTGCCTGGCGCGGCGTTCGTCCTCGTCAACGGCCATTTTGGACATTGTGCCTGCTCTCCGTACCTTCGATGCCGACAGCAAGGCAGCTGCCAATGACGAGGACGGCGCCGGCAACCGCCGTCATCGACAGGCTTTCGCCCGAGAGCGTCAGCAGAAACGTGGAAGCGATCGGCGTCAGATAGGCGACGACCGCTATCCTGCCGCCATGGTCGAGCTTTGCCGCGCGCGACCAGAAATAATAGCCGAGCCCCATCGGGCCGGCGCCGAGATAGAGGCCGAGCAGAAGATGCGCGCCACTCGGGCGCACGACGCCATCATGCAGGCTCCAGGCAAAGGTGAGCGCGACACCGATCAGCGCCGAAGGCAGGAGCAGCCGCTCGGGCGACACCGCGAGACGGCCGACAGCGAGCGAGTAGAAGGCCATGCAGAGCGCGGAGCCGAAAGCGGCGAGATAGCCGACGAGGCTGCCGCCTTCGAACCATGCCCTGTTGGACCAAAAATGCGCGCGCCCCCCGGAGATCACCAGCGCCACGCCGACGAAACCAAGCGCCGCCGCCAGCCCGAGCAACAGCGGACGGCGCGGCCTGCCAAGCAGGATGACCGCCGCGGCGGTCATCAGCGGCCAAGTATAGGCGACAAGGTTCGCCTCGATGACCGGCGCCGAGGCGAAGCCGATATATTGCAGGACCATGGTGCCAACCAGGCCGACGAAGCCAACGAGATAGGCGAGCGCGGCATTTCCCTTCTCCCCTTGTGGGAGAAGGTGGCCTCGCGTAGCGAGGTCGGATGAGGGGTGTTCCAGGGAACGCCGACGTCTCACTTCGCTGGAACACCCCTCATCCGTCTCGGCGCTGCGCGCCGATCCACCTTCCCCCACAAGGGGGGAAGGAGAAGGGCTCGTCAGCCGGATCAGCGCGAAAACCATCGCCGCGCCGCAAAATTGCAGGAACTGCACCTGCGACACCGGATAGACGGCAAGCAAAGTCTTGCCGACCAGGGCGTTGGTCGCCCACAGCGCCACGGCGCCGAGGGCGAAGGCAAGCGCCGCGCCGAGGGCGCCGGAACGGCTTTGGCTTTCCGGCCCGACCGGCCCGAGGCTCAGCGACACTGAAGGCGGCTGACACTCGACCGGATCGTCGGTCATTACCAAGACTCCCTCGCCCCGCCGGAAACCGCCTCGGGCTGCGGCACGGGATGTTCCTCGGCATGGCGGCGGTAGGCGGGCAGTTGGTTGGTCCAGACATCCTCGGCCAGCTCGTTCACCCAGGCACGGTCATGGTCGTTGTCGGCGGCGAGGTAGAACATGCGGTTGTCGTCGACATAGGGTTTGGCGGCCGAGCGCTGGTTGAGCACCAGCGTGACGCGCTCGCCGAGCTGGATCGGCGCGGTGCGGTGGAGCACGCCGAGGAACTGGCCGAGCGTGGCGTAGTTCATCTTGTGGTCGATGCGCATGATCTTGTTGCGCGGCAGCTCGCGGCCGGATTCGAGAATCGAGCGGCCGGTCTCGGAATCGTCGCAGTAGATTTCCAGATGACCGCCGATGAGAGGATCGCTGATCGACAGCGGAATGAGCTCCGTCACCGGAACACCGTCGCAATGCCATTCGACCGCGCCATCCCTTGGGTTCATGAAGGTGACGGTCGAGCCGACGATCGACAGCGGATAGGGCTCGAGCCTGGTTCCCATCATGTCGGACAGTCTTTCCAGGCGCAGCTTGTCGTGCAAGAGCTCCTTGATCTCCGGAATATAGCGGTCGGCACCAGTGATGAAGGTGAGGTCGAGGTGCTTGTGCACGGCATGGCTGGCCTTCAGCTTCAGGGCGGCTTCCTCGATGGCGGCTAGCAGAGCGGGGTCGTAACCGTGACGATACTGGGCGACGCCGAAGCCCGACACTTTCCAGGAGGTCTCATGACCAATGATCGCCTCGCGGCTCATTGCGCAGCGCAGTTCGGGAATTGTATGGGCGTTCATTCTACTTTCTCCAAGATGGGGGCAACACTTGGTTAGCAGTCATTTAAACGTTTACCCCTGTAAATTTAGGAATGCTGATGGTAGCGTAAGCGCAGCTTAAGGTCGAAACCCCGTGCGACTGCTCAGTCAGGTCAATCTCAATTCGCTGAAAATCGTGGAGAGCGCCGCGAGGCACAGGAATTTCACGCGCGCCGGCGAAGAGCAGTTCATCACCGCTTCCGCCGTCAGCCAGCGCGTCAAGAGCCTGGAGGATCAGCTTCGCTTCAAGATCTTCGAGCGCGGCGGCAATGCCGTGTCGCTGACGCCGGAGGGCGAGACCTATGTAGCGCGCGTGCGCGAGGCGCTGGAGCGGATCGTGTCGGCCAGCATGGAGGCTACCGGCCAGTCGCAGGCGCATGTGCTGCGGATCTGCGTGCTGCCGACCTTTGCCGCGCGCTGGCTGTTTCCCAGGCTGACGGCCTTCCAGCGGCAATATCCCGACATCGAGATGCGGGTGGCGACCTCCTACGCCACGCATGAATTCTCGACCTCGGAATACGATCTCGAAATCCGATATGGCGACGGCAATTTCCCCGGCCTCGCCTCGGAGCTGCTGTTCAAGGAAGACCTGACGCCGGTCTGCAGCCGCACGCTCTTCCACGAAGTGCTGGGCGACAAGCCGCTGTCGAAGGTGACGCCGGAAGACCTGCGCTACTTCACACTGCTGCACTCCGAAACCTGCACGCAAAACTGGCAGTCGTGGCTGGGCTTTGCCGGCGCGAGCTTCGTGCTTGGCGAAACCAGGAGCGTTTATTTCGACAGCTGCATGATGTCCTACGAGGCGGCCAATGCCGGCATGGGCTTTGCCGTCGCCAACCGCGCCTATATGGCAAGCGACATCCACGCCGAACGGCTGGTGGCCCCCTTCGCGGTCCACCACCCCAACACGGCGGGCTGGTATCTCGTCAGCCCGATCAAGGCGCTGGGCGCGCGCAAGGTGCAGTTGTTCAAGCAGTGGATCATGGCCGAAGCGGCGCTGACGCAGCGCCAGCTGGACGTCGAGATCGAGAGCGTGCCAGTGCGGCGCGTGGCGATGGCGTGAAGGTTACGACGCCGAGACGCAAGTCTTCCTAATGGCACTGCACAGGGATCTTGACCGGGTCGGCTCTGTTTGCGTTGGCAGGTGGCATGCGTTGGAGATTGGCCGAAACGCCCATCGCGATCGTCATTCCAGGGCGGAGCAGGAGCGAAGCTCCGTCGCCAAAACGCGACGTCCAAATGCCCGCGAAGGCGGACCTCGGCAGAATTTCAGGATTTTCCGGTGATTTCTTCGGCGCTGCATAGCCGGCTAGCGTGATCGCACCATGACGCGAAGCGGAGACTCAGCTATCTTGTGTTGTGCGCGGGCCTGATTTTCCCGCTTGGCCGGCGCTACCCAGCTTCCTCCCAAGCAGCGCCGGCCTTCTTCGTTTCGGCCCGACGGCCGGCCCTGGCGCTATTGCTTCGGCGGGGTGCCCGGCTGATCGCCGCCGGTGGTCGATTTCGGCACAGGGTTCTTGTCGACCTTAGGGTTCTGGTTGACTTCATCGCCCGGCGCCTTGGTGGGCGGCACGCTGTTGTCGCAGGCGGCGAGCACGAGCCCTGCCGCAAGAGCCAGCAGCACAGGAAGCTTCGTCATGACGACCTCCTCTCGTTCGCTCCTTTGAGGGGCAAACGGGGCGGTGGCGGTTTGGTTGCGTTGACCGGCGGAACCAACCGATCCGAGTCCGGTTGGAATCCCGAGCCAATCGAACGCAACGAGGAAACTGATTATGGTCCGCCTTCTGCTTGCCGGCCTTTTTGCCTACACCGCGTATCGCGTTGCCGTGAGGATCATCGACGAGGTGCCTGGAGACGTCGCGCCGCTGGATATGCCGGGCGACGAGAGGCGCAATTTGCGGCGCCAGTCGGCGGCGATGGGGGTCGAGCCGAAGCGGTAGCGGCTCTTTCGGATGGGAATAGCCCTTCCGGTGAAGCGTGGATGCCTCGCAGCCCTGTCCGGCCGCTTCGCGGCCACCTCTTCCCCCCTCGCGCGGGCCGAGGAAGTTATTGCGAACAAAGCAGAAACGATGCTTGATGGGCGATGAACATCGCCGCTCGTGATTCGTCCTTCGAGGCGCCCGCCTATCTTGGCCGGCTGAACGACGAGCAGCGGCTGGCGGTGATGCATGGCGACGGCAAGGTGGCTGCGCCGCTGCTGGTGATCGCCGGCGCCGGCTCCGGCAAGACCAACACCCTGGCGCATCGCGTCGCCCATCTCATCGTCAAGGGCGCCGATCCGCGCCGCATTCTGTTGATGACCTTCTCGCGCCGCGCGGCGGCCGAGATGGCCAAGCGCGTCGAGCGCATTGCCGGCGAGGTGCTGGGGCGCGACGCGGCAATCATCGCCGACGCGCTGGCCTGGGCCGGCACGTTTCATGGCATCGGCGCGCGACTGCTGCGCGACTATGCCGAGCAGATCGGCCTCGACCCGGCCTTCACCATCCATGACCGCGAGGATTCCGCCGACCTGATGAACCTTGCGCGGCACGAGCTGGGATTCTCCAAGACCGAAAGCCGCTTTCCCACCAAAGGCACCTGCCTGCAGATCTATTCCCGGGCGGTGAATGCGCAGGTGCCGCTCGGTGAGGTGCTGGGCTCCGCCTTCCCATGGTGCGCGGCATGGGCGGACCAGCTGAAGGAGCTGTTCGCGGCCTACGTGGAGGCCAAGCAGACGCAGAACGTTCTCGATTACGACGACCTGCTGCTCTACTGGGCGCAGATGGCGGCCGAGCCGGAGATCGCGGCGCATCTCGGCGGCCGCTTCGATCATGTGCTGGTCGACGAATACCAGGACACCAACCGGCTGCAGGCCTCGATCCTTCTGGCGCTGAAGCCGGACGGCGCCGGGCTGACCGTGGTGGGCGACGACGCGCAGTCGATCTATTCCTTCCGCGCGGCGGAAGTGCGCAACATCCTCGATTTCCCAAAGCAGTTCGCGCAAGCAGCCGCGGTCATCATGCTGGAGCGCAACTACCGCTCGACCGAGACGATCCTGGCCGCCGCCAACACGGTGATCGGCGAGGCCAGCGAGCGCTTCACCAAGAACCTGTGGACCGAGCGCCGGTCGTCGCACAAGCCGCAACTGGTCAGCGTGCGCGACGAGGCCGAGCAGGCCAACTATGTGTGCCAGGCGATTCTGGCCGAGCGCGAGGCCGGCACGGCGCTGAAGGCGCAGGCGGTGCTGTTCCGCACATCGAGCCATAGCGGACCGCTGGAGGTTGAGCTGACGCGCCGCAACATCCCCTTCGTCAAGTTCGGCGGGCTGAAATTCCTCGATGCCGCGCATGTCAAGGACATGCTGGCGATGCTGCGCTTTGCCGAGAACCCGCGCGACCGCGTCGCCGGTTTTCGCGTGCTGCAGCTTATGCCGGGCATCGGCCCGTCCGCCGCCTCGCAGATCGTCGACGCCATGGCGACGTCGCTGGACGAGACGCTGGGCCTCGCCCGGTTCCGGCCGCCGCAGCGCGCCGCCCAGGACTGGCCGGTCTTCCTCGACATCTATGGCGGCTTACGCGCCGGCGCCAAATGGCCGGCCGATCTCGAGCGGATCAGGCTGTGGTACGAGCCGCATCTGGAGCGCATCCATGAGGACGCGATCACGCGCCGGGCCGACCTCCTCCAGCTTGAGCAGATCGCATCGACCTATCCGTCGCGCGAGCGCTTCCTGACCGAGCTCACCCTCGATCCGCCCGACGCCACAAGCGACCAGGCCGGCCCGCCGCATCGCGACGAGGATTATCTCATCCTGTCGACGATCCATTCGGCCAAGGGCCAGGAATGGAAGAACGTCTTCGTGCTCAACACCGTCGACGGCTGCATCCCGGCCGATCTCGGCGTCGGCACCAAGGAGGACATCGAGGAGGAGCGGCGCCTGCTCTATGTGGCGATGACCCGGGCCAAGGACAGCCTGCATCTCGTCGTGCCGCAGCGCTTTTATCCGCACAACCAGGCGGCGCGCGGCGACCGCCACGTCTATGCCTCGCGCACGCGCTTCATCCCGGCCTCGATGCTTTCGGCCTTCGAGCAGTCGTCCTGGGCGAGCGCCGCGCTCAAGGACGACCCGCGCCAGCGGCCGGGCGTCAAGGTCGATCTCGGCGCCCGCATGCGCGGCATGTGGAGATAGGCCGCCTGGCCGTTCCAGCCGACTGCAAGGCGAAGGGTCCGATTTGCCTCCGCGTTCAGCGGGGGCACGCCATCCTTGAGAAAACAGCGGCATGCGTGGAACCTCCCGCCGCAAGCCGCGTTGTGTGGCGTCCTTCCCCAGCCAGGGAGGCTCGCCGCCTCCGCAGCCAATTGACGAGGTCCAAATGCACGACAGGACGTTCTTCACTCCGGTCGCCCTCAGCGTCGGCGCCGGCCACAAGCGCATGATCGCCTCGCTGTTCGAGATGCATGACTTCCTGACCGAGTTCCCGCCGTCGCGCCGCCGCCTCAGCTATGGCGCCGCGGTGAAGGCCTGCGAGGCCGCGCGGAGTGGAGAAATCCCGGTCGAGGCCGCGCGCGATGCGCTGATCACCTTCGCGGTGACGGCAGGCATCTTGTGGCCTTCGGAGCAGCCGGTCGTCTCGGTCAAGCCGGTGGCGCGCGGCTATGGCGGCTTCGCCGCCTGAATTTTACGACAGAAGACCGCCCTCCCGGAAAGCCCGCCCTCGGTGGCGGGTTTTTCCGTGCCGTCATTCCGGCTTGGCGGCCGCCGGCGAGGCTTCTGCGATCGGCGCGACCGGCTCGGCCGCCGCGACGAAGGGATAGACGAGCTGCTGGTGATAGAGCTGCGGCACCGGCTCATCGGTGCCGTATTTTTCCGGCATATGCTGCGGCATGAACAAGGTGCCGCCGATCAGATCGAGGACGGGCAACTGTCCGGCGAAGTTCTTGTCATAGGCCTGGCGTTCGTTGGCATGATGCCAGTGATGAAACTGCGGCGAGGCAATGAGCCATCTCAGCGGCCCGAACTTGATGCGGGTGTTGGAGTGAATGAACACCGACTGCCAATGATAGATCAGCACGTAGATGAGAACTGCTTCGCCGGAAAAACCCAGGGCGAAGAGCGGCAGGAACGAAGCCGACTTGGTCAGGATCTGGTCCACCGGGTGCACGCGGTGGCCGGCCAGCCAGTCCATCTCCTCGATCGAGTGATGGATGGCGTGAAAACGCCACAGAAACGGCACCGCGTGAAAGGCGCGATGGGCAATGTAGAAGCCTATATCGGCAATGAGCAGGGCCTCGATCGTCTGCAGCCATAAAGGCTGCGACTGGACGGCGGCCGAAAGTGCCTCGGGAACGACACGCGGGACCACCAGCATCGCAGCGCCGATCACCAGCAACAGGCCGAACTTGATGACGATGCCGTTGAAGAGCAGATAGAAGACGTCGTTCAGCCAATGCCGGCGCGCGGCCGATTGCTCGGCATGCAGCGGCAGGAGCTGCTCGAGCGGAATGAAGATGAGGGCGATGACCAGCACCGCCTTGTAGTCGATGAGATCCAACACGGTCGCTCGCGGATCGGCTGAGGCCAGTCTCCGACACTAGCCGCCAAAGAATGAACGGACCGTTGCTGGCATACGCGGCGCTGCGAAATCGCGTGAAAACTTTCCGACGGCTGCGTGAAACACCACACGGACGGTTGCCGTTCACCATGCCAGTTGCGGACGCGCTTTAAGTCTTTGTTTTGATGCATGTCGTTGTCCCGGAACCGTTGCACACTTCCGGGCGACATGCATCGGGAGGGCGGATGTTTCTCGATCGCGAGCGTTTCAAGCCGGCGGCCGAAATGCGGCTTGGCCGGGACAAGTCGTCGATCCGAGTGACGATAACCGATCCGAAGGCCTGCGAACTCGGCGAAGCCGTCTATGCCTGGGTCACCGCCGACGGCAAGGCGGTCAGGATCGGCACCGGCGGCGCCTCGGCGGGCAAGCGCCTGCTTTCCTATCCCGGCTACATCAATCGCAGCCTCACGGGCCGCGGCGGCGCGACGCCCAAATGGGAAGCGCTGAAGTGGCTGAACCTGCTCGCCGAACACGGCATGCTGATGGCGGTGGTGCATCAGCCGGAGCCGATCCCGTCCGCGGCGGGCCTGATCAGGCCCTATCTCGATGTCGAGCGCCAGTTGATCCGCCAGCACAGGCCGCTGCTCAACCGCAGCCACCGTTGACCTCGGATTCAGTGGACCGTGCCGGCGGCATCGCTCGCCGGCCCGCCGCGCGGAATCTCGAAGCTCACCTGGTCGCGGCCATTGGACTTGGCCTTGTAGAGATGGCGGTCGGCGACCTGGAACATGTCATGGTAAGTGGTCGGGCCGCTGAAGGCGGTGCCGCCGATGCTCACGGAAAGCGGCCAGGGCCGCCCGCCGGGCGCAAACTCGGCCTCGCGGATGCGGCGCCTGATGGATTCGGCGACCAGAAAGGAGCGTGCGGCGTCGGCGCCGGGCAGGAAGACCGCGAATTCCTCGCCGCCGATGCGTCCGACAATGTCGGCGCCGTGCAGTTGCCCCTTGATCGTCGCGGCGATCAACCTCAGCGCCTGGTCGCCGCAATCGTGACCGAGGCGGTCGTTGATCGACTTGAAGTGATCGGCATCGACAATCAGAAAGGCGCCGGCGTCGGCGACCGTTTGGCCGCGCGCCCGCTCGAGATAGGCCTCGACCAGCATCGAGAAGGCACCGCGATTGAAGACCGCCGTCAGGCTGTCGGTCGCGGCAATGACGCCGAGTTCCTTCTGCGTGATGGCCAGCTGGCGCATCTTCCACATCAGAAAGAAAAGGAACGAGCCGCCAAGGATCAGCGGCAGGAAAAGGTCCGTGAGTTGCGCCCAAAGCAGCGCCTGTGGCGACAGCGAGGGGAAATTGAAGGAATCGACGAAGAACGCGGCGGCAATGAAAAAGGCGGTGCCGGCGGCGGTGACCACCACGACCCTGCCCCAGCTTGTCGGGGACAAATCGATGCGCATGCCTCTGCTCCCGTTATGTCAGGCCATCATGCCGCGAGGAAGGCAAACGAACCGCTAATATAAGCCTCGTCCCCGAAGTTTGGTTAATTTTCTCGCTCAGCGTCGAACGTGGAACGGCATGCGGTCCGGCTCGATCTCCAGGCAATCATAAAGCCCACCACGGATGCGGCGGGCTTCCCGACTGGCCGGAAGTTCTCGTCAGCAAAAATGGGCGTGGCGCTCCTCGTGGGGCAAAGCGATGGCCGCATAGTATTGCCCGGCTGCAACCGGTCGGTTGTCGAGCGGGAGAACGATATCGGCTTTCAATGCAAGCCCGGCGCCCGCACCGACGACGCGAAGCAACCGGCAGGCCCGCCTCACGGCGGGCTCTGTCTTTTCCTTTAACGGGCGGTCGAGCTGCCCAAACCACCCACGGTGCCACCGGTGCCACCGGCCGACGTATTGCCGGTACCCATGGTGGAGCCGGCGGCCGAGCCGCCGATGCCGGCGTTGAAGCCGCCGGAGCCGCCCACCGTGCCGGTGCCGCCGGCGCCGCCCGTCGCACCAAACGAAGTACCAGTATTGGTGATGATTGTGCCTGTGGCACCACCAATCGAGCCGCTGGTGCCGGCATTCAAGCCGCCAACGCCGCCACCCACAGAGCCGGTACCAACGACGCCACCGGTCGCACCGAACGAGGTGCCGGTAGTTGTACCCGCAGCACCACCAGTCGAGCCGCTGGTGCCGGCATTCAAGCCGCCGGCGCCGCCCACCGTGCCGGTGCCGCCGATGCCGCCCGTCGCACCGAACGAGGTGCCGGTGGTTGTATTCGTGGCATCGCCAATCGAGCCGCTGGTGCCGGCGCTCAAGCCGCCGGCGCCGCCCACCGTGCCAGTGCCACCGATGCCGCCCGTTGCACCGAACGGGGTGCCGGTGGTCGTGCCCATGGCACCGCCAATCGAGCCGCTAGTGCCGGCGTTCAAGCCGCCGCCCACCGTGCCGGTGCCGCCGGCAACGCCGGTCGCACCGAACGAGGTGCCGATGCCGGTGGTCGTGCCCGCGACGCCGCCGATCGAGCCAGTAGTGCCGGCGTCGAAGCCGCCGGTGCCGCCCACGCCGACGCCGCCGATGCTGCTGCCAAAGCCCGTGCCGAAACCGGTTGAGCCGCCCATCGAGGAGCCCGTGCCGGTGCTCGCGCCGCCAGGGCTACCCGCCGCGACGCCGGTGTTGCCAATACCAAAGCCGATATCGAGACCGGCGGCATTCGCCGGCACGGCGAGAATGGCGATGCCGCCGACCAATGTGCCGGCGATTTTTTCTACGATACCATTCATGGCATTCTCCTTCGTTGCCACTTTTTTTCGCACTGCATCTCCGGACTGCCGGGTCCGTGCGCATGCCTGTGCGAGAGGGAATGAAGGGAATACGAACGGGCTCGATCAGGGTTCCATTTTTTTCAAGGAAAAATTCGCTGATATGCGCGTCTTCCTTGATGGTTGAGTTTGATCGACGATCGGCCCGCGGAAAGCCTGGACCATGCAGCGCTCAGGCGTAGGCGCGACCTTCCTCGGAGCGCTGGAACAGCGCCAGGTCGAGCGACACCGAGGGCCGGCCGAGCACCGTGAGCACCATATGCGCCTGGCCGCGATGGTGGGTCTGGTGGTTGAAGAAATGGCCGAGCGCCGGCGAAAGGCGCTGCGAGACGGTGCGCATGTCGACGGTCATGTAGGAGAAACGGCCGGCGAGCGCCTTGTCGCCCATCC
>NZ_VFTZ01000002.1 GCF_006440775.1 Mesorhizobium sp. B2-7-2
GGGCGGCTTCAACCAATCCCCGGCGGTTTGTGCTGGTTTCACGGAAATGAACGGAAAATCTTGCACCAAGACAAACGGCAACCTTTCAAAATCCCTGTGTCGGAGAACTAACGCGTTCCACCGTTTCACGAAGCGGCGAAACGCCCTATCTCTTCGCTTTGACGCAATTCCGGACGGAAAGCTACGGCGCGGGCGCCGAGCCTAACCGCTCACACTTTTCCTGGAATTGCGCTAAGGCGCAAGCGGGCTTCCCCTTTGCGGGGTCATGCGCTAGTCAATCGATTGAAACGGCGCAGCGGCGCCGCAGCGAGGACGATCAAGAGCATGGCAGGCGAAGACGAGAAGGGACTGCGGTTTCCGGTCCTGATCGGCGACATTGGCGGCACCAATGCGCGCTTCTCGATCGTGCTCGACGCCAATTCGGAGGCCACCGAGCCGCAGATCGTCCAGACGGCGAATTTCAAGACCATCGACGAGGCGATCCAGGCGGCGGTGCTCGACCGCTCGTCCGTCCAGCCGAACTCGGCGGTGCTGGCGGTCGCCGGGCCGGTCGATGGCGACGAGATCCCGCTCACCAACTGCCCCTGGGTCGTGAGGCCCCGGCAGATGCTTGCCAATCTGGGCTTGGGCGAGGTGGTCGTGCTCAACGATTTCGAGGCGCAGGCGCTGGCCGTGGTGGCGCTCGGCGAAGAGCACATGGAAAAGATCGGCGGCGGCACCCCGGAACCCAATGCGAGCCGGGTCGTGCTCGGTCCCGGAACGGGTCTCGGCGTCGCCGGGCTGATTTATGCGCTCGACCATTGGATACCGGTGCCGGGCGAGGGCGGGCATATGGATATCGGCCCGCGCACGCCGCGCGACTTCGAAGTATTCCCGCATATCGACAAGCTCGAGGGCCGCATATCCGGCGAGCAGATCCTGTGCGGACGTGGGCTCGTCAACGTCTACCGCGCCGTGGCCAGGACGGACGGCAAGCCGACTCCCTTGACCTCGCCGGCCGAGGTCACCGCGGCGGCGCTTTCGAAGTCCGATCCGGTGGCCGAAGAGGCGCTGGCGCTGTTCGTCACCTGCCTTGGCCGCACCGCGGGCGACCTGGCGCTGGTGTTCATGGGCCGCGGCGGCGTGTTCCTGACCGGCGGCATCGCGCAAAAAATCGTGCCGGCGCTCAAAGCGGGCAATTTCCGCGCCGCCTTCGAGGACAAGGCGCCGCACCGCGCGCTGATGCGCGAAATGCCGGTCTACGTCATAACCCATCCGCTGGCGGCGCTGCTCGGGCTTGCCGCCTATGCCAGGACGCCTTCGCTGTTCGGCGTGCGGACGGCGGGGCGGCACTGGCGGGCGTGATCGCGCCGGCGCTCGGGACGGCGCGACGAAGTTTCGCCATAGGCAAGCCGTAGCCGGGGCGCTAAGAGGGTGCGAAAAAGGCGTCCTGACGTTTACGAGAACCCACGAAGCGCTTCCGATTTGACACTTCAAAATCCAAACAAGGCAAAAAGCCGGCCCGCCGAGGTCACGGCGGTGCTGCGCCGTATCGTCGCCGAAAACGGCTATGACCATCGCTGGTCCTATGCGGTCGTCATCGTCTGCTCGCTGCTGGTTTCGGGCGCGACCGCCTTCTCGGCCTGGGTCATGGCCCCGATGGTCAACGAGATCTTCTACGAACGGCGCGGCGACGCGATCGTGTGGATCTGCGCCGGCTTCATGGGCGCCTTTCTGGTGCGCGGCTTCGCCGGCTACGGCCAGGCGATAGCCCTGGCCACGATCGGCAACAATCTGGTGGCCCGCTACCAGAAGCGCATCTTCGACCATCTGATGAAGCTCGGCGTCGATTTCTTCAACGACACGCGTTCCGGCCGCCTGGCGGCGCAGATGGACGAGAATGTCGGCGGCATCCGTGATCTCTTGTCGCTGACGTTGATTTCCATCACCCGCGACGCGGTGACCCTGGTCGGCCTCGTCGGCCTGATGGTCTACCAGGATCCGGTGCTGTCGCTCAGCTCGCTGCTGATCGGGCCGCCGCTGATCTGGGCGGTCGTCTACATCACGCGCCGGGTGCGCAAGATCAACCGCGAATCCGTGCTGATCAACTCGCGGCTGAGCGGATCCGTGCAGGAGGCCACGCAAGGCATCGCCATCGTCAAGGCCTTCACCATGGAGGACGAGCTGGCGCGCCGCATCGGCATCATGGCCGACACCGCCGAGCAACGCAGCAACAAGATCGCCCGCGTCTCCGAACGGCTGTCGCCGATTTCGGACATGCTGGCCGGCCTCGCGGTTACCGCCGTCATCGCTTATTCCGGCTACCGGGCGCTGGTGCTGGGCCAGCCGCCCGGCGCGGTGTTTTCCTTCATCACCGCGCTGATTCTTGCCTACGATCCGGCGCGGCGCCTGGCGCGCATGCAGGTCACGATGGAACGCGCGCTGGTCAATGCGCGCATGATCTACGAGCTGCTCGACCTCGAGCCGAAGCAGGGCGACGCGCCCGACGCGGTCGAGGCCAGGATCACCACCGGTGAGGTGCGCTTCGACAATGTGACGTTCGGCTACAGCGCCGACATGCCGGTGCTGCGGGACCTGAGCTTCACCGCCGCCGCCGGCAAGGTGACGGCGATCGTCGGCGCCTCGGGCGCAGGCAAGTCGACGCTGGTGGCGCTGCTGCAGCGCTTCTACGACGTCGACCAGGGCTCGATCGAAGTCGACGGCCAGGACATCTCGAAGGTGACGAAGCGGTCGCTGCGCCAATCGATCGCCTATGTCTCGCAGGCGCCTTATCTGTTCGAAGGCACGATCCGCGACAACATCCGCTACGGCCGGCTCTCCGCCACCGACTCCGAGATCGAGCAGGCGGCGAAACAGGCTGCCGCCGACGATTTCATCCGCCAGCAGCCGCAAGGCTACGACACGCCGGTCGGCGAGAACGGCGCGACGCTGTCGGGCGGCCAGCGCCAGCGCGTCTCGATCGCCCGCGCCATCGTGCGCCAGGCGCCCATCCTTTTGCTCGACGAAGCGACCTCGGCGCTCGACAACGAGGCGGAAGCGCGTGTGCAGGAAGCGCTGACCCATGTCATGGAAGGCCGCACCACCATCGTGATCGCACACCGGCTGTCGACCGTGGTCAATGCCGACCGTATCATCGTGCTGGAGGAGGGACGGCTGGCCGAGGAAGGCACGCATGCGACGCTGATGGCCGACCCGCACAGCATCTATGCCCGCTTCCACCGGATACAGGGCAAGAAGGGGCTGGGGCTTGTCGACGACGTCAAGGCAAGCCAGACTTCGGCCCAAACTCCCGCATCGCGCAGCCGCGCCAAGAAGACCGTCAGGAGAAGCGCATGAGTGAAGCCGGCGATATGGGCCTGGTGGTGGTGGGCGCCGCCGGCCGCATGGGCCAGACGCTGATCCGCGCCATCCACACAATGCCCGGCACGCGCGTCGCCGCGGCGGTCGAGCGGCCGGACTCGGCCCATCTCGGCAAGGATGCCGGCGAGCTCGCCGGCATCGGCATCATCAACGTGCCGATCGTCGACGATCCGCTGCCGGCCTTCGCCAAGGCCGACGGCGTGCTCGATTTCACGGCACCCGCGGCAAGCGTCGAATTCGCCGGCTATGCCGCGCAGGCGCGCATCGTCCATATCATCGGCACCACCGGCTGCTCGGCCGACGACGATGCGAAAATCGCCGCCGCCGCGCGCCATGCCACCATCGTCAAATCCGGCAATATGAGCCTCGGCGTCAATCTTCTGGCGGTGCTGGTCGAGCAGGCTGCGAAGGCGCTCGACGCCGACGATTTCGACATCGAGATCCTGGAAATGCATCACCGGCACAAGGTCGACGCGCCGTCCGGCACGGCGCTGCTGCTCGGCGGGGCTGCTGCCAAAGGGCGCGGCATCGATCTTGCCGGCAACAGCGTGCGGGTGCGCGACGGCCATACCGGCGTGCGCAAGGCCGGCTCCATCGGCTTCGCCACGCTGCGCGGCGGCTCCGTCGTCGGCGACCACAGCGTGATCCTTGCCGGCACCGGCGAGCGCATCACGCTGTCCCACCATGCCGAGGACCGGGCGATCTTCGCCCGCGGCGCGGTGAAGGCCGCGCTTTGGGCCCGCGCGAAGAAGCCGGGGCTTTATTCCATGCGGGACGTGCTCGGCCTGAGCTGATCCCTATCCAAACATTCCATAGGAGCAAACATGTCGGGAACTCTCGTGCTCGTGCGCCACGGCCAGAGCGAATGGAACCTGAAGAACCTGTTCACCGGTTGGCGCGACGTCGGGCTGACCGAGCAGGGCACCGCCGAGGCGCTTGCCGCCGGCGAGAAGCTCAAGGCGCGCGGCCTGAAATTCGACATCGCCTACACGTCTGCCTTGAAGCGAGCGCAGGTGACCTGCCAGCACATCCTCGACATCGTCGGCCAGAGCGACCTGAAGACGATCCGCGACCAGGCGCTCAACGAGCGCGACTATGGCGACCTCTCCGGCCTCAACAAGGATGACGCGCGCAAGAAATGGGGCGAGGAGCAGGTGCATATCTGGCGCCGCTCCTACGACATCGCGCCGCCCGGCGGCGAAAGCCTGAAGGATACCGGCGCGCGCGTATGGCCCTATTACCTGCACGAGGTGCAGCCACATGTGCTGCGCGGCGAGACCGTGCTGGTCGCCGCGCACGGCAATTCGCTGCGCGCGCTGATCATGGCGCTGGACGGCAAGTCGGGCGAGGAGATCGTCAAGCTCGAGCTCGGCACCGGCGTGCCGGTCATCTACAAGCTCAATGCCGATTCAACCGTGGCAAAGAAGGACGTGCTGGAGGGCTGAGGAGTTGCAAGAAGGGCGCCGGCGCCTCGGCCAGCCCTTTCTCCCCGTCACTATACGGGGAGAAATGCCCGGCAGGGCAATGAGGGGCAGCGCCGGCTTCGGCGATTAACTCGTCCGGGCTCAAAGCGAGAACCGGAACCCCACCCGACCAGCGCCAGCGCCGCCCCTCACCTGCCTGCCGGCATCCTCTCCCCGTATAGTGACGGGGAGAGGGAAGCTCCCGCCGCCGGTTTCGCCAATCGCCAGCGTTGCAAGAACGGCAATGAGAGGCAGCGCCAACGCTGACGAAAAAAGCGCGTTGACACATACCGTTTGCCCGCTTACATGAGCGCCCACCAGCCCAGATGGCGGAATTGGTAGACGCGCACGGTTCAGGTCCGTGTTCCGCAAGGAGTGGAGGTTCGAGTCCTCTTCTGGGCACCATCCTTCGCTCTTCGAGCTTCGGATGGCAGGCCATCCCGGAGCTCCGAGAGCGAAGGGGTCGCCATTTGATCCCGACTGCCAACGGGGTGCAAGTCTCAACGTTCGCGATTAGCCGTAAGCTTCCGAACTTCGTCATTCCAGGGCGGAGCAAGGAGCGAAGCGACGCGCGCAGACCCTGGAATCCATGCCGTGACGTCGAGGCGTTGCAGCGGTCACAGAATTCTGCTCCGTTGCACTATATGACCCGCGTCTCGGCAGGATTCTCGTGTCAAGCCCGAGCCGGCAATGGCGACGTGCTGCGGCTTCAGGGTTTTCTGCGCCGCAGCGGGCTTCCCCATCTCGCTCTCGATTCCGAAACCGACGCTTGCGCGAAGACGCTGATCGAGCGCTTTCATGTCAACCCGCACCACCTGCCGATCGTGCTGTGCCATGCCACGCAGCATCCGATCATCGAGGGCTACGACCCGCCGGAAGGCTGGGGCTGGTGCTTTGTCGACGAGGTGTTCATCGATCTCGGCGAAGACACGACGCCGCAGAACGGCCCGATCCCGAAGTTTGTTTGAGAGTGCGGGCAAGCCGGCCGGCCCCTTCACTTTAAACGCTCGATCTTTTTTGCGAGCGATTCGCTATGCCTGGTTGCCTTCGCTGATCCGCAAGCTGGCCGCCCGAAGCCTGAGATCGAGGCGGGCAGCGACGCGCTGCGATGCGACATTGTCTCGGTCCGTGCTGTAGAACAAGGTGCGAGAACGGAGTGCTGGCAACCGGGACCATCCAGCTGTCGCGCAGGCGGCAAGGCCTCGCCCCCTGAAGGCTTTGACCGTCGCCAGGCCGAGTTCGGCGCCCGCGTCCGCCAGCCGGGCCGCAAAGGCGATGGAAGCGACATCCCCGCCGACGAGAGCCGCACACCATGGCGCCCAAAAGTCCGCCACCTCGCGGAAGCCGAGTTCGAACAGGGCTTCCGGCACGCCTTCCGCCTTCCAGGAGCGGATTATAGCCTGGCCATCATCGGAGTCGCTGCCGACAAGCTGCACCCCGTTGGCATAGGGATGGTCGTGCGGCAGGTCGTAGATCAAACCAAAATTGTGCCGCGCATGGTCACCGCCGCCGAGGAGCGCTAGGTAGAGTTCAAAATGTCTTGGTGTTGCAGGATGCATGAACGGCGGCTCGGTGGCGAGGAGCCCCTCTAGCTCGCCCGCCAGGTCGTCGGGCAGATCGGCGTGCAATCCGAAGATGTTGCCGGAGGCGCAGCCCGCCAGCCAGAGCAGCGGCCCCGGTGAACATTCTGGATCGTTCTCGCCGGCAATCCGTCCGTCGCGGCCCAGTCGAAACAGCGTGCGATAGTCCGTACGGAGCCAGTCAGCGGTCATCGGGCACAGCTTAACGATTCGACGGCATTGGTCCAGCGTCGACTTTGAACGCGCGCACGATCCCGCGGAACACGCATGATCATGCCTTTGTTGAGCGAAAGCGTTTACCGGGTGAAAGCCGTCGATCAGCCGAACGGCTATTTCACCGAGCTCGTCACGGTCGGATCGACGGCATCGGGAACGGATTTGCGCTCATTGCCGGCCAAGATGCCGATGAGGAGAAGGCTGAGCACAACCGGCACAAACAGGATGGCGACGCGCGCCTGCACGTAAAAGATGGCGCGCCATTCGTTTCGCTTTTCAGGGCTGTCGTTCATCATGCTCGCTCTGTTGTGCCTCCCCGGGCCGGACATAGAGACGAAGCGTTAAACATCTCCTTCCGATTCGGTTAACGGACGACGATCTGCTGCATCGCAAAGGGCAGCGCTGCCCCCTCTCGTCCGCTGCGCGGTCAGCTCTCCCCACTTTGTCTAAGCTATGCACACATCTTCTGAGACTGGCGTGACCGATCAGGCCAAGGCGTTGATTGCCAGGTGGTTCCCCCAATCCGTCGCTGCTTCGCAGCGCCACCTTTCCCCCCTCCGGAGGGAAAGGAGGGGAGCGTTGCTGGACTGGCATTGACGGCAAAAAGCTTGGCGCCTTTCCTCTACCCCGTCGATCGGGGAGAGGTGGCTCGGCGAAGCCGAGACGGAGTGGGGGTCGACCAGCGCTACATAAGACAATGCATGCGCCAAGCTGACAAGCAGGCTATCGCCAAAGACCAGCCGCTTGGAAATGTGTGCATGCCGTAGCCCACTGCGTGGGGCGAGGAACGGCGCGCTGCCTCACGCATTGGCTTTTCCGCCGATTTCAGGCAAACCTCGTCGCCTGTAAACCGACACGGAGAAGCGTGATGTTCCGATGGGGTGTTCTGTCGACGGCGAAGATCGGTCGCGAGCAGCTTTTGCCGGCAATCGTGGATTCGGAGAACGGCGTCCTGTCGGCGATCGCCAGCCGCGACCTGTCGAAAGCCAAGGCGCTGGGCGAGCGTTTCGGCGCCCGTCATGCCTTCGGCTCCTATGAGGAACTGCTCGCCTCCAAGGAGGTTGACGGCGTCTACATCCCGCTGCCCACCTCCCAGCATGTCGAATGGACGGCAAAAGCAATCGAGGCCGGAAAACATGTGCTGGTCGAGAAGCCGCTGGCGCTCGACGCCAAGGACATTCCGCCGCTGAGCAAGCTGCGCGATGAGAAGAAGGTGCTGGTCTGCGAGGCCTTCATGGTCGTCTATCACCCGCAATGGATCAAGGTGCGCGACCTGATCGCAAGCGGCGCCATCGGCCGGCTGCGCCATGTGCAGGGCGCGTTTTCCTATTACAATGTCGACCCCAACAACATGCGCAACCAGCTCGATCTCGGCGGCGGCGCGCTGCCTGACATAGGCGTCTATCCGACCGTGTCGACGCGCTTTTCGACCGGCAAGGAGCCGCTGCGGGTGCAGGCGACGATCGAGCGCGACAAGACTTTCGGCACCGACATCTATTCCTCGATCCGAGCCGATTTCGGCGATTTCGAGCTGTCCTTCTACCTGTCGACGCAGATGGCGGCGCGGCAGGTGATGGTGTTCCACGGCGAGAAGGGTTTCATCGAGGTTTTCGCCCCGTTCAATGCCGGTCTCTACGACCACCACCGCATCGAGCTGCACAACCAGAACCACAGCGAGGCGCAGGTATTCCGCTTCCCGGGCACGCAGCAATACCGGCTGGAATGCGAGGCCTTCGTGCGTGCCGCGCAAGGCGGCAAGGACCGCGTCTTCACGCTGGAGGAATCGGTGCTCAACCAGAAAGTCATCGACGCCATCTTCCGCGCCGGTGACAAAGACGGCTGGGAGCCCGTCTGAGGCTTTGCAATAAGTTGCCGGCTAGTTCTGGGAGGAAAAATGGCTGACGCGGACGTGATCATTGTCGGCGCGGGGCTGGCCGGCCTCGTCGCCGCGACGGAGTTGGCAGAGGCCGGCAAGAAAATCATCATCGTCGACCAGGAGCCGGAACAGTCGCTGGGCGGCCAGGCCTTCTGGTCGTTCGGCGGGTTGTTCCTGGTCGATTCGCCGGAGCAGCGGCGCATGCGCATCCGCGATTCCCACGACCTCGCGCTCGAGGACTGGATGGGCACGGCCGCCTTCGACAGGCCGGAGGATTTCTGGCCGCGCAAATGGGCGGAGGCCTATGTCGGCTTCGCCGCCGGCGAGAAGCGCTCATGGCTGATCGAGCGGGGCATGAAATTCTTCCCCATCGTCGGCTGGGCCGAGCGCGGCGGCGGCAATGCCGTCGGCCACGGCAATTCGGTGCCGCGCTTCCACATCACCTGGGGCACCGGGCCCGGCGTGCTCGAGCCTTTCGTGTTGCGCGTGCGCGAGGCGCAGAAGCGCGGGCTGGTCGAGTTCAGGTTCCGTCACCGGGTCACCGAGATTGTCCGCGGCGGCGATACGGTCAGCGGCGTACGTGGCGACATCTTGCAGCAAAGCACGGTGGAGCGCGGCCGCAAGAGTTCTCGTGACATGGCCGGCGATTTCGAGCTTCACGCGCAAGCGGTGATCGTCGCCTCCGGCGGCATCGGCGGCAACCACGAGCTGGTGCGCCAGAACTGGCCGCAGCGGCTGGGCGCGCCGCCGAAGCGGATGATCACCGGCGTGCCGGACCATGTCGACGGCCGCATGCTGGCGATCACCGAAGCGGCCGGCGGGTCGATCATCAATCGCGACCGCATGTGGCACTATGTCGAGGGCATCAGGAACTGGGCGCCGATCTGGACCGAGCACGCGATCCGCATCCTGCCCGGCCCCTCCTCGATCTGGCTCGATGCGCGCGGCAGAAGGCTGCCGGCGCCGCTCTATCCGGGCTTCGACACGCTGGGCACGCTCAGCCACATCATGAGCACCGGTTTCGACTATTCCTGGTTCATCCTGACCAAGAAGATCATCCAGAAGGAGTTCGCGCTGTCGGGCTCCGAGCAGAACCCCGACCTCACCGGCAAAAGCTGGCGGCAGGTGCTGGGCCGCGCGACCTCAGGCATTCCCGGCCCGGTGAAGGCGTTCATGGAAAAGGGCGAGGATTTCATCGTCGAGGCCGATCTTGCGAAACTGGTGGCGCGCATGAACGCGCTGGCCGGCGGCGAGCCGCTGCTGGACGTCGCCCAGGTCGAGCGCGAGATTCGCGCCCGCGACATGCAGCTCGACAATCCGTTCTCCAAGGACGCTCAGGTCACCGCGCTGCGCGGCGCCCGCGCCTATCTCGGCGACAAGCTGATCCGCACGGCCAAGCCGCACAAGATGCTGGATCCGACGAACGGCCCGCTGATCGCGGTGCGCCTCAACATCCTGACCCGCAAGACGCTGGGCGGGCTGGAGACCGATCTCGACAGCCGCGTGCTGGACGCCGATGGGCAACCGGTGCCAGGGCTTTATGCGGTGGGCGAGGTCGCCGGCTTCGGCGGCGGCGGCGTGCATGGCTATGCGGCGCTGGAAGGCACATTCCTCGGCGGCTGCATTTTTTCGGGGCGTAGTGCCGGGCGGGCGGCGGCGAAGGCGGTCGCCTGAGAAGAAGCTATGCCATAATTGAGATGCCGGCAGGACAGAGGAGGCGCGAAGGATCGCGGCGAACGCGTATTTTGCCCGCGTTTTCAAAAAAGATTTTTCGCGACCTGCGAATCCTTTTCACCCATCCGAAACGTCTCCCTTTGACCAACCGAAGGAGACGACCATGACCTACAATCTCATCCGCTACGGCGTGAAGGACGCCAGCATCGCCGAGAACCGGGCGCTGGTGGCAAAGGTGTTCGAGGCGCTGGATGAAACGAAGCCGCAATTCGTGCGCTATCTCGTGCTTGAGCTCGACAACGGCGAATTCGTCCACATCGTCGGTTATGAAGAAGACAGTTCGGCGCTGACCGGACTCGACGCTTTCAAGGCCTTCGGCGCCGATCACGCCGAGCGGCGCTCGACACCGCTGGTCCGGTCGCCGGCGAAGATCGTCGGCAACTATCATATGCTGGCGAACGCCGACGAGACCGTGCCGGCCTGACCGGGGCACGGTATCGCCCGGCGAGCCGCCGACTGAGAGAACGAGGACGATGATCACAGCGAAATTCGACCGCGCTGCGCTTGAGGCCATGCTTGTCGGCCTGCGGCCCAAATTGCACCGCTATGCCGCCCGCATGGCCGGCTCGGCAATCGAGGGCGAGGACATCATGCAGGAGGCGGTGGTGAAAGCGCTTGCTGCTCACGATGGCGGCGCCACGGTCGAGCGTCCCGAGCAGTGGCTGTTCCGCATCGCCCATAATGCGGCGCAGGATCATCTGCGCCGCCGCCAACGGGAGCGCTCGCGCATGACCGAGGCCGACATGACCGAAATAGAAGATCTCTCCGCCGACGCCGGGGCGAGACTGGCGGCGGCGGCAAGCCTGCGCAGCTTCATGCGGCTCACGCTGGCGCAGCGCAGCGCCGTGATCCTGGTCGATGTGCTCGGCCTCAGCTTGCATGAGACTTGCGAGGTGACGGGCGCGACTGTAGCCGCCACGAAGGCGGCACTGCATCGCGGCCGGGCGGAGCTGAAGGCGCTGGCCTCGGCACCGGACGACGTGGCGGTGCCGAGGCTCGATCCCGAAGAAGAGCGCCGGCTGCGCCGCTACATCGACCTGTTCAATGAACGCGACTTCGACGGGGTCAGGACGCTGATCGCCGAGGACATCCAGGTCGACGTCCTCAATCGCGCCCGCCTCAACGGCAAGAAGGAAGCCTCGACCTATTTCGGCAATTACGACCGCCTCGGCGACTGGGCCCTGTCGCTCGGCTTCGTCGACGGCCAGCCGGCGATCCTGATCGGCAACCCGCAGGCGCACGATGCGGTGCGCGGCTTCATGCTGATCGATTGGCGCGGCGATGAGGTCGTGCGCATCCGCGATTTCCGGCACGTCCCTTATTGTGTCGCCGAGGCTGACATCCTGTTCGCCCCAGGCGAGCGGGCATGACGCCGACACCGCGCTAACACTGCTTTTCTGTTCCCACGACCGGACCGAGTTTCCCTCCGGCTCGAGCGGCTGTACGCGTTCTCGAACCGCGTGTTCGCCGTTCTCATCACCGTGCCGGAGCTTCGCCCGCCGGAAATCCCGACCTTCGCCGCGCCGCCCGGACTGTGGCCGACCTCATCCCGCGCTGTGGCAGGCCAGCTACCGTCAACATAGATGTTTCAAACATCAATCCTTGACGATGGAACATTTTAATGTAGGCTACAGCACCGACACCTCATATCTGAGAACTGAACGAGAGAGTCATCGGTGATAACCGCACCGCAATTGCGCGCCGCTCGGTCGCTGCTCGGCATCGATCAGCGCCGGCTTGCCGAATTGTCCGGACTGTCGGTGCCGACGATCCAGCGCATGGAAGCGAGCGGCTCGATCATCCGGGGCAATGTCGATTCGCTGATGAAGCTGATCGCGGCGCTCGAGATCGCCGGCATCGAGCTGATTGGGGAAGGCGCGGTCAGCCAGGGCGGCGGACGCGGCGTGCGGCTGAAGGCCGGGTTCGATCCGGCCAAGGCATCCGAAGCCCATGGCGACGGGGCCGAACGAAGCGGGAGCCGGCCGTGAATTCGACGGTCGCGCTTCTGCTGTGCGGCCCTGCCGCGCTTCTGACAACAGCTATACTGGGCGCAGCCGCCGGCCGGCACACTGCCGCGACGCGGCTGGTCTATGGCGCCGCGTTTGTCATTTCAGCTGCCGTGCTAGCGATCGTCGCCGGCCATCTCGCCAGCAACCCCGGCGAGGCGCCCGCCATCGCTTTGCCGCTCGGCCTGCCGTGGACGGGCGCCCGGTTCCGCCTCGACAGCCTGTCGGCGTTCTTCCTCGTCGTTGTCAATCTGGGCGGCGCCGTCACCAGCCTTTATGCTCTTGGCTACGGCCGGCACGAATCCGCGCCGCATCGCGTGCTGCCGTTCTATCCGGCGTTCCTGGCCGGCATGAACCTCGTCGTGCTGGCCGACGACGCCTTCAGCTTTCTGTTGTCCTGGGAATTCATGTCGCTCGCCTCCTGGGCGCTGGTCATGGCGCATCACCGCGACGAGGCCAACCGGCGCGCCGGCACCATCTACCTGGTGATGGCGAGCTTCGGCACGATGGCGCTGCTGCTTGCCTTCGGCCTACTGGCAGGACCGGCGGGGACCTATGCGTTCGACGCGATGCGGGCTGCGCACCCAGGCCCGCTCGCGGCAGGCGCGGTGCTGGGTCTCATGCTGCTCGGCGCCGGCTCCAAGGCCGGCCTCGTGCCGCTGCATGCCTGGCTGCCGCTTGCCCATCCGGCAGCACCCAGCCACGTCTCGGCGCTGATGAGCGGTATCATGACCAAAGTCGCCATCTATGGCTTCATCCGCGTGGTGTTCGACCTGCTTGGCGAACCGGCATGGTGGTCGGGCATTGCCGTGCTTCTCATCGGCGGCGCGACGGCGGTGCTGGGCATCCTCCACGCGCTGATGGAAAACGACCTGAAGCGGCTGCTCGCCTATTCGACCATCGAAAATATCGGCGTCATCTTCGCCAGCCTCGGGCTCGCGCTCGCCTTCAAGGCGAACGCCATGCCGTCGGCGGCGGCGCTGGCCCTCACGGCGGCGCTTTTCCATGTGCTCAACCATTCCTTCTTCAAGAGCCTGCTGTTCTTCGGCGCCGGCGCGGTGCTGACGTCGACCGGCGAACGCGACATGGAAAAGCTCGGCGGCCTCATCCATCGCCTGCCGGTCACCAGCTTCGTCTTCCTCATCGGCTGCATCTCGATCTCGGCGCTGCCGCCTTTCAACGGCTTCGCCTCCGAATGGCTGGTCTTCCAGGCCATATTGCGCAGCCCCGAGCTGCCGCAATGGGGTCTGAAGGTCATCGTGCCCGCGGTCGGCGGCCTGCTGGCGCTTTCGGCGGCTTTGGCCGCGGCCTGCTTCGTCAAGGCATTCGGCATCACCTTCCTTGGCCGGGCGCGGTCGGCGGCGGTGGAACGGGCGCATGAGGTCGACCGCTGGTCACTGGCGGCGATGGCCGTGCTTGCCGCCTTCTGCCTGCTCGCAGGCATCCTGCCAGGCCTCGTCATCGACGGCCTGTCATCGGTGACGCTTTCGCTTATCGGCGACCGCATGCCGGTGCAGGTGGCTGAGCTTTGGCTGTCGATCGTGCCGATCGCCGAGAGCCGCAGCTCCTATAATGGCCTGCTGGTGTTCGGCTTCATCGCCATTTCGGCGTCGCTCGCGGCCTTCTTCATTCACCGCTTCGCCTCGCATGCGCTGCGCCGGGGCATTGCATGGGGGTGCGGTTTCGCGGATGCGGTGCCGGCGGCGCAATACACCGCCGTCAGCTTCGCGCAGCCCATTCGCCGCGTCTTCGGCAGCTTCGCGTTCCGCGCCCGCGAGACGGTGGAGATGCCGGCGCCGGGCTCCCTCGATCCGGCGCGCCTCAGGGTGGATATGCATGACGTGGCTTGGGAGATATTCTACCAGCCGATCGCCGGCGCGATCGATTTCGCCACCGAGCGGCTGAACCACCTGCAGTTCCTGACCATCCGCCGCTACCTGACGCTGGTCTTCCTCTACCTCGTCATCCTGCTCCTGGTGCTCGCGCTATGGCCTTGATGCTCGAGCTGGCCGTGCAGGGCGTGCAGATGTTTTCGGTGCTGTTGCTGGCGCCGCTGCTGATCGGCTTCGTGCGCAAGGTGAAGGCGAGGCTTGTGCGGCGGCAGGGACCCCCGGTGGTCCAACCCTATCGCGATCTCGTCAGGCTGATGCGCAAGGAGGTCGTGCTGGCCGACAACGCGTCCTGGCTGTTTCGCGTGACGCCCTATCTGATCTTCGCCGCCACCTGGGTCGCGGCGGCGCTGGTTCCGACCTTCGCCTCCGGTCTTGAGTTCAGCTGGGCCGCCGATCTCATCGCCATCGTGGCGCTGCTCGGCAGCGCGCGCTTCTTCCAGGCGCTGGCCGGAATGGATGTCGGCACCAGCTTCGGCGGCATCGGCGCCAGTCGCGAGGTGATGATCGCCTCGCTCGCCGAACCGGCGATGCTGCTCATCGTGTTCAGCCTGGCGCTGGTGGCCGGCGCGACGCAGCTTTCGACGGTCGCCGCCTTCATGGGTTCGCCTGAGGTCGGACTGCGGGTGTCGCTCGGCATGTCGCTGATCGCGCTGGTGATGGTGGCGATCGCCGAGAATGCGCGCATGCCGGTCGACAATCCCGCCACGCATCTGGAGCTCACCATGGTGCATGAGGCGATGATCCTGGAATATTCCGGCCGCCATCTGGCGATGATCGAGCTCGCCAGCTTCATCAAGCTGCTGCTCTACATGTCGCTGATCGCCTGCGTCTTCCTGCCCTGGGGACTGGCGAACGCCGGGGCGGGGCCGCAATCGCTGGCCATCGGCGCCGCCGCCTATCTCGGCAAGCTCGCGGTGCTGGCCCTCCTGCTTGCCGTGTTCGAGACGGCCGTCGCCAAGATGCGCGTCTTCCGCGTGCCGGATTTCCTGGGCGCAGCACTGATGCTGGCGCTGCTCGGCACGCTCCTGCTGTTCGTCTCGCGGAGCCTGTGATGAGCGGGATCACCTTCGACATCGCCCATCTGCTCGCCGGCAGCCTGGTGCTGATCTCCTTCATGATGCTCTACCAGGACCGGCTGTTCGCGCTGATCAACGTCTTTGCCCTGCACGCGGTCGTGCTCGCGCTGTCGGTGGCATGGCAGGCCTATATCCAGGACGCGCACCACCTCTACATCACCGCGGCGATCGCGCTGGTCTTCAAGGCGATTGTCATTCCCGTCGGGCTGCACCGCATCATCCAGCGGCTCGGCATCCATCGCGACATCGAGACCGCCGTCGGCATCGGCCCGACCATGCTCGCCGGCATCGGGCTGGTGACGCTTTCCATGGTGCTGATGCTGAGGGTGACGCCCGAGGCCGACCCGCTCGCCCGCGAGGATCTCGCCTTCGCGCTGTCGATCATCCTGCTGGGGCTGCTGGTGATGGTGACGAGGCGCAACGCCGTCAGCCAGGTCGTCGGCTTCATGTCGCTGGAGAACGGCCTGGTGCTCGCCGCCACCGGCGCCAAGGGCATGCCGCTGGTGGTCGAGATCAGCGTCGCCTTCTCGATCCTCATCGCCTTCATCGTCATCGGCGTCTTCCTGTTCCGCATCCGGGAGCGGTTCGATACGGTCGATGTCGGCGCGCTCGACGACTACCGGGGAGAACGCCGGTGAGCGGGTTTTCCTTCGACGCCGTGGCCGCGATCCTTTTCATTCCGGCGGGCGCCGCGGCCATTCTGGCGGCATTTCCGAACTACCGCATGACGGCGATCGTCAACATGATAGCGAGCCTGCTCACCTTGCTCGCCGCGCTGTCGCTGTTCGTCACCGACCGGCCGGCGCCGGGGCAATATCTCATCGTCGACGATCTCAACATCGTCTTCATCGTGCTCAACACATTCGTCGGCTTCACCACCAGCGTGTTCAGCGCCTCCTATATCGCGCATGAGCTGGAGACCGGCCGGCTGACCGCGCCGAACCTCAGGTTCTACCACGCGATGTACCAGATCATGATGTTCGGCATGAACCTCGCCTTCGTGTCGAACAACATCGGCCTGATGTGGGTCGCGGTGGAGCTCGCCACGCTGACCACCGTGCTGATGGTCGGCATCTATCGCACGCATGAGGCGCTGGAAGCGGCGTGGAAATATTTCATCCTCGGCAGCGTCGGCATCGCGCTTGCCCTGTTCGGCACCATCCTCGTCTACATGGCCGCCCAGCCGGTCGTCGGCGAGGGCACCAACGCCATGGTCTGGTCGGTGCTGATCGAGAAGGCGGCGCATTTCGATCCCGCGCTGCTCAGTGTAGCCTTCATCTTCCTGCTGCTCGGCTATGGCACCAAGGTCGGCCTTGCCCCCTTGCACGCCTGGCTGCCCGACGCGCATGCCGAGGGCCCGACGCCGATCTCGGCGGTGCTGTCGGGCCTGCTGCTCAACGTCGCGCTCTATGCCGTGCTGCGCTTCAAGCTCCTGCTCGCGGCGAGCCCGCAGGCGATCGGCCCCGGACCGCTGATGGTCACGATGGGGCTGACCTCGCTGATCTTCGCGGCCTTCATGCTCTACCGCCGCCGCGACATCAAACGCCTGTTCGCTTATTCCTCGATCGAGCATATGGGCATCATCGTCTTCGCCTTCGGCATGGGCGGCCCGCTCGCCAACTTCGCCGGCCTGCTGCACATGGTCATGCACAGCCTGACCAAGTCGGCGATCTTCTTCGCCGTCGGCCATATCGCGCAGGTCAAGGGCACGCAGCGTATCTCCGAGATCAGGGGCTTGACCGAAAGCCATCCGGGGCTTGGCTGGGCGCTCGTCATCGGCGTCGTAGCGATAGCCGGCCTGCCGCCGCTCGGCATCTTCATGAGCGAGTTCCTGGTCGTCAGCTCGACCTTCGCCAGGCATCCGTGGCTGGCTATCCCGCTGGTGCTGGGGCTGCTGATCGCCTTCGGGGCGCTGCTGCTGCGGCTGACGGGGCTTGCCTTCGGCGAGCCGCGCGGCGGCATGGCGCCGGTCGAGGCGTCCTACGTGCCGATGTACTCGCACCTCGCCCTGGTGTTCGCTGCCGGCATCTATCTGCCGGGGCCGCTGGTCGCATGGTTCCAGCACGTCGCCGGGATATTGGGGTGATGCGCATGGCGAGGAAGAACATGCCCGCGCTCGCCGACCTCATCGAGGCCGATCGCCGGATCGAGCATCACGTCCCCTGGCCGCGCGCCGTGGTGGCCCCGAAAGTCTGGAACCTCGCCGTCGAGCAACTCGCCAATGGCCGCTGGAGCCTGCTCGGCCTGTGGGGAGAGCCGGACAAGGTGCACATGGCGCTTCTCGACGAGGCGCTCGACATCGGCGTCATCAGCCTGGATTGCCGCGGCGGCCGCTGCCCGTCGGTCGGCCAATATCATCCGCCCGCCTTGCGGCTGGAACGCGCCGCCGCTGACCTGTTCGGGCTGGCGCCGCAAGGCCTGCCCGACACCCGTCGCTGGCTCGACCACGGCCAATGGGGCGTCTCGCATCCGCTGGCGGCGCAGCCCGGCGCGCCGGCGGCCTCCGCCTCCTATCGGTTCCTCGCGGCGGAAGGCGAGAGCCTGCACCAGATCGCGGTCGGGCCGGTGCATGCCGGCATCATCGAGCCGGGGCATTTCCGCTTCACGGCCGGCGGCGAAACGGTGGTGCGGCTGGAAGAGCGGCTGGGCTATGCGCACAAGGGCATCGAAGGCCTGATGGCCGGCGCATCTGTGGATCGCGCGGCCGGGCTGGCGGGCCGGACCTCGGGCGACAGCACGGTGGCCTACTCGCTGGCCTTCGCCCGCGCCGTCGAAGCCGCGCTCGGCATCACGCCGCCGCCGCGCGCGATATGGCTGCGCGCGCTGATGGCCGAGCTGGAGCGCCTCGCCAATCACCTCGGCGACATCGGCGCCATCTGCAACGACGCCGCCTTCGCGATCATGCACGCCCATTGCGGCGTGCTGCGCGAACGCGTGCTGCGCGCCGCCGACGCCGCCTTCGGCCATCGCCTGATGCGCGACCGCATCGTGCCCGGCGGCACGGCAAGCGATCTGAGCGAGGCGGGGGCGAGCGCCATCCGGTCCCTGGTCGCGGAGATCAGGCAGCGCTTCCCGCATCTGGTCGAGCTCTACGACAACACCGCCTCGCTGCAGGACCGCACGGTGGCGACCGGCCGGCTCACGGTCGAGCTCGCCCGCCAATATGCCGCCGGCGGCTATGTCGGACGCGCGTCGGGCCGCGATTTCGATGCGCGACGCAGCCCAGGCTATGCGCCTTACGACCAGCTCGCCTTCGATGTGCCGGTGCTGCAGGAGGGCGACGTCAACGCGCGCGTCTGGATCCGCGTGCGCGAAGTCGAGCAGAGTCTATCGCTGGTCGAGCAAATTCTCGGGCGACTTCCCGGCGGTCCGATCCGAGTCGACATCGACACGGCCGACAATGCCGCGCTTGGACCGCGCGAGGGCATGGCGCTGGTCGAGGGTTTCCGCGGCGACATCCTTGCCTGGCTGCGCATCGGCGAGGGCGGCTGGGTCGAGCGCTGCCACCTGCGCGACCCGTCATGGTTCCAGTGGCCGCTGCTCGAAGCGGCGGTCGAGGGCAACATCGTCGCCGACTTCCCGATCTGCAACAAATCGTTCAACTGCTCCTATTCCGGCCACGACCTCTAGAACCATGCGCAAGCTGCTCTTCGAAAGCCTGATCCGTCCGCCCCTGACCGAGCGACCGCCGCAAGTCAGCGACGCGGCGGTCGACGAGCTGGCGCGCGCTCTCGACGGCACGGCCCGCAGGCGGCTCGGCAGGAGCCTGTCGATCCGCGCGGTCGACGCCGGTTCCTGCAATGGCTGCGAGCTCGAGATGCATGCGCTCAACAACGCCTTCTACGACATCGAGCGCTTCGGCTTCCGCTTCGTCGCCTCGCCGCGCCATGCCGACGTGCTGATGGTCACCGGGCCGGTCACCAAGAACATGCGCGAGGCGCTGAAGCGGACCTTCGACGCAATGCCTAGCCCGAAATGGGTGGTGGCGCTCGGCGGCTGCGCCAAGGACGGCGGCTGTTTTGCCGGCAGCTACGCGGTCGTCGGCGGCGTGTCGGACGTGGTGCCGGTCGACCTGCACATTCCAGGCTGCCCGCCGCCGCCAATCGAGATCCTCAAGGGATTGATCGCCTTGCTCGACGGCGCCAACGGAAGGGCGGGCCTCGCCAAGAGCTGAGAAGCAGGCAGCGCGGCCGCGTTACGCATTGTGCGCAAGCTTGCCCATCCGCGTTTGGATCGGACAGGTGCCGATCTCACGAGAAGAGTTCGCCGGCCTTCTCAAACAGCGAATCGAGCTCGTCCGACGCCTGCGAATCGAACAGTGTATCAAGCGTTTCACGAACCATACGGCTTTCCTCGATCAAGCGCTCGATTTCCCGCGCGTCGAGAAGCCGATTGAAGCGACAGCTGACAGTGTCCGCCGTACGATTCACGGTGTAACAACCGATTAGTTCCGCCGCATCTTGTCCCAACTGAAGGTAAAAAAAATCCGGCGTCGCGATACTGCCCACAAAGAGGGACGCCCCGCCCTCGGAAATATCGCGCAAATCGAAAGTCGCTTCCGTCACCTCCTTTAGCCCGTGTGTCGGGAAGACCATCCGGACCGCGAGACTGATGCTCCGCCTGGCCCATCGCCGCCTTTCTGCTCCGGCCGGATCGTTCATGGGCAGTCCTTCCAATGATGGACCAGACGCCAGATGGTGACCGTACCTAGGATTGCAAGCAACGCGACGAATGCTGAAATGTTCAGCACGACCTTGAAATGCATCGGTAACGGGGCGCGCCGCATGCAATCCTCCAAGACCTGGCTGGACTGCAGATGTGGCGGCACATGCCGAGGTCCAGGTCCGTAACGATTCTATAGAGCATATAGCTATCAGGGAGTCTTTAAAGATTTCCTAGTGTTCACCAAGACTTCAACCCGAGAAGAGGACACGGTTCGCTGAACCGCATCGCGCGAGTAAGTAGTCGATTTTAATGCCGAGACAAAGCATCAGGCTCAGGCCGGCAAGATACGCGCCGGCCCCAGCCTGAGAACAGGAGTTGTGCTGCTGTCTCCGCCAAGATCGGCAACACAGGCGTAACAATAGCAGGCCAGGGGAGGGCCATTTTTACGGAGATCATCACAATCTCTCACGCCAAGAACCATGACTTCGAGTGGCGGAACGAGAGCTCACGTCTGTCAGGCGATCCCCGTGCTTGGCGGCGAACGCGTTGACCTCGACAGATTCTGGAACGGATTCGCGGGGACGCCGGCAGAATTCGACGAGGCGACCCGTCAGCACTACGCGATCTTTATGCAACGGCCTGGAGCCATGCGCGCTGACATCGCTCAGTTCGGCAGGCGCGGCGCCAATCATCGGCTAGCGAGAACGTTCGGGCTTGTCACGGCAGCGGCGCCTTGAAAAAGGCGGCACGCCTCCAAGCGGCGGCATCAAAGTGCGGCGCATCTCAAATCCGCCGCAAAGGCAAATCAACTGGCCCATCATCGTCAGCCAATTGTCTTTTCGCCAATCACGGCATAGTGCGAGCCGTCACGAGCTCGTGGGTCCTCCAATGTCTCTGAATGAAGCAAGCAAGCCCGCCAAGAAAAACGCGCCCAAAGCCAAAACAGTGACGGAACCGCCACCGCGCGACCAGATCCTGATCGGCCCCGATTTCATCCATAAGGGCGAGCCGCATGAGAGGCTCGACCGCTTCTTCGGCGATCTGGCGAGCCGCTTCGACGCAGCACCGGCGGTGATTTCCGGCGGCCGGCCCTGGTCGTACCGCGAGCTGAACAGCCGGGCCAACCAGTTCGCGCATCTGCTGATCGAGCGCGGCGTGAGGCCAGGCGACAGGGTGGGCCTTTTGCTGGACCGCTCGGCCGAGACCTATATCGCTATCCTTGCCGTGATGAAGGCCGGGGCGGCCTTCGTCCCTTTAGCCACCGCCTTCCCCGAAGATCGCATGGTGATGATTATCGAGGACGCCAATGTCACGATGGTGATCAGCGTCTCCGGTTATGCCGCGCGCGTGGCGCGCCTGCCGGTTCCGCATATCTCGATCGACTCGGCGGAATCCGAAATCGCCCTCAAGCCGGAAACGGCGCCCCTGCCGGAGGGCAGCCAGGACCAGACCTGCTACATTCTCTACACCTCCGGCACCACGGGCAAGCCGAAAGGCGTGGTCATCACGCATCAGAGCTTCTGCAACTTCATCCGCGTCGCAGCGGCATCCTACGGTTACCAGCCGGGCGACCGCGTGTACCAGGGCATGACCATCGCCTTCGACTTCTCCTCGGAG
Source organism: Mesorhizobium sp. B2-7-2 (assembly GCF_006440775.1). Classification (GTDB taxonomy): domain Bacteria; phylum Pseudomonadota; class Alphaproteobacteria; order Rhizobiales; family Rhizobiaceae; genus Mesorhizobium. The sequence goes on from NZ_VFTZ01000002.1 coordinate 21,486, forward strand.
GAGATCTGGGTGCCCTTTGCCGCCGGCGCCACGGTCGTGCCGGCGCCGGGCCAGCAACCCCTCGTGGGCGAGGAGCTGGCCAGCTTCCTGCGCGAGCATCACATCACCTGCATGGCCTCCAGTCCGACGCTTTTGTCGTCGATCGAGAGCGACGCGCCCAGCCTGCGCACGATCCTGGTCGGCGGCGAAGCCTGCTCGCAAAAGCTGGTGATGCGCTGGGCGAAGCCCGGCCGCCAGATCCTGAACACCTATGGCCCGACCGAGGCGACGGTCACCGCCACCATGGGCTTGCTGACGCCGGACGAACCGGTGACCATCGGCAGGCCGCTGCCCACCTATTCGATAGCCATTCTCGACCCCGAAAAGCCGAACGTGCTGACCGGCGACCGGCTGGGCGAGGTCTGCATCGGCGGCATGGGCGTGGCAGTAGGCTATCTCAACCGGCCGGAACTCACCGAACAGCGATTCATCAAGGATTTCATCGGTCTGCCGAACAATCCCGGCGGCCGCATCTACCGGACGGGCGACCTCGGCCGCATCAACGACAAGGGCGAGATCGAATATCACGGCCGCATCGACACGCAGGTGAAAATCCGCGGCTACCGCATCGAGCTGGGCGAGATCGAGGCCGTGCTGCTGGAACAGCCGGGCATCGCGCAGGCGGCGGTCACGACGTGGGAGATCGAGCCCGAGCGCACGGAACTGGTCGCCTATTACGCCCCCAGGAGCGGAGGCGACAGTGTGGATCGCACCATGCTCGTGCGCGAACTCAAGCAGCGGCTGCCCGACTACATGGTTCCGGCCTATCTGGAGCAGCTGCCCGCGATCCCGATGACCGTCTCCAACAAGGTCGATCTGAGGAAGCTGCCAAAGCCGACCAGCGCGCGCGTCGCGGCCGGCCATGCGATGATCGACCCGCGCAACGAGGACGAGAGGTTCCTGGTCGACACGCTGCAGGATGTGCTGAAATTCGAGGACATCTCCATCGAAGACCACTTCTTCGACGACCTCGGCGCGAACTCGCTGTTAATGGCGAGGTTCTGCGCGCGCATCCGCTCCCGCAAGGCCTGGTCGACGACCTCGATGCGCGACGTCTACCTGCATCCCACGGTCGCCAAGCTCGCCGAGCACCTGCGTGCGCCGCATATGGCCGCGGTTGCGGCGAGCGAGCCGATGCTGACGCATCGGGCTTCCAGCTTTGCCTATTGGAGCACGGGATTTGGGCAGCTCATGTTCTACGCGCTCTACAGCTATGGCTCGCTCTGGGCGATCAATGACGGGCTCAACTGGGTCTATGACGCGCTGGACGACCCGGTGCAGCTCTATCTGCGCTGCGTTCTTTTGTCCGCCAGCGTCTTCTTCGGGCTGAGCGGTTTTGCCATCATCGCCAAATGGCTGCTGGTCGGCCGCTGGAAGGCCGAGACGTTCCCGATCTGGGGCTGGCGTTATTATCGCTTCTGGGTCGTCAAGACACTGGTCCGCAGCGCGCCGGTGGTGCTGTTCCGCGGCAGCCCGCTATATAGCCTCTATTTGCGCCTGCTCGGTGCCCGGCTCGGCAACCGCACCGTCATCGAGTGCCGCTCCGTTCCGGTCTGCACCGACCTGATCAGCATCGGCGACAACTCGATCCTGCGCAAGGATACCATGATCCTGGGCTTCCGCGCCCAGGCGGGCTACATCCACACCGGTCCGCTCGACATCGGCCACAACGCTTTCGTCGGCGTCGGCTCAACGTTGGACATCGACACCCGCATCGGCGACGGCGCCCAGCTGGGCCACGCTTCGTCGCTGCATCGCGGACAGGCGATCCCTGCCGGCGAGCGCTGGCACGGATCGCCGGCGATTCCGACCGAGGCGGACTATTGCACGGTTCCCAACGTGCCGCTGTCGCACGCGCGCCGGATCATCTACGAGGCGATCCAGCTCTTCATCCTCTTCGCCATCGTCACGCCGTTCCCGCTTCTGTTCCACACCTACTGGGAGAATGTCGGCGACGACTATCAGGAGACCATCGGCATCGTGGCGATCGGCACCACGGTGACGCTGGCGGGCTTCATCATCGGCGGCGTGCTGCTGGCGGCCATCGTGCCGCGGCTGTTCAACCTCATGCTGAAGCCCGGCCGAGACTATTCGCTCTACGGCTTCCACTACTGGCTGCAATCGATGCTGGAGCTGGTCAGCAACGTGCGACTGCTGAACGTGCTGTTCGGCGACAGCTCGGCCATCGTCTACTATCTGCGCGCCATCGGCTGGCGGCTGAACAAGGTGAACCAGACCGGGTCGAATTTCGGCACCAACCAGCGGCATGAAAACCCGCAGCTCAGCGAGATCGGTTCGGAAACGATGGTGTCCGACGGCCTGTTCATGGTCAACATGCAGAAGTCCGCCAATTCCTTCCGCCTCGAGCACACGCGGATCGGCGAGCGCAACTTCTTCGGCAACAACATTATCTATTCGCCGGATTCCCGCACCGGCGACAATTGCCTGCTCGGAACCAAGGTGCATGTACCGGTCGATGGTCCCGTGCGCGAGAATGTCGGGTTGCTTGGGTCGCCGCCCTTCGAAATCCCGCGCATGGTCAACCGCGACAAGGAGCTTCTCGGATTGATCTCCGACAAGGAGCGCCACCGCCGGCTGCCGCTGAAGAACCTCCACAATCTGGTCACCGCATTGCTGTTCTTGGCTGCGCAGTGGCTGATCCTGTTCCTGACGCTCGCCATCTGGGACAGGGCGCTCAACTACTATAACGATTGGGAGCAGACGGCGCTGTTCGTGGCGGTGGTGCTGACCACGGCGATCGGCATTCCGTTCTACGTCTTCCTGGAACGTGTCAGCCTCGGTTTCCGCCGACTGAAGCCCAGGATGGCCACGATCTACGACCCGGTCTTCTGGCGGCACGAACGCCATTGGAAACTGTCCGACTCGCCGATCATGGGCCTATTCACCGGCACCCCGTTCAGGCCGCTGATCCTGCGTCTGGTGGGCGTGAAGGTCGGGCGGCGCGTCTATGATGGGGGAAGCATCATCACCGAGCGGTCGCTGGTGGAGATCGGCGACGACGCGACGCTCAACGAGGGCTGCGTCATCCAGGCGCATTCGCTGGAGGAAGGCGCGTTTAAGTCCGACTACATCCGCATCGGCAATGGCTGCACGCTCGCCCCCGCCGCCTTCATCCACTACGCGGTTGCAATGGGCGAGGGATCTGTGGCGGACCTCGATTGCTTCGTCATGAAGGGCGAAGTGCTGGAGCCCAACACCGTGTGGCGCGGCAACCCGGCGAAGCTCTATGGCGTGGTGACGCCGATCGACGCGCGCGCAATCAAGATCGGGCAGAAACAGTGAAACGTTCCGCCCAAGCGCGGACTGGCGACCGCCCGGTCGTCCTGCGGCCCGTCGGCGAGGACAACCGGGCGGCGATCCTGGCGCTCGAGCTGACGCCCGAGCAGCAGGGCCTCGTCGCCTCGAATGCAGACTCGCTGCAAGAGGCCGGGGAGGATGACGAGGCTCTCGCACGCGCTGTAGTCGCGGCCGGGCGCGTCGTCGGATTCCTGATGTACAGCGCTCCGGAGGACGATGACGAGGCGATCATCTATCGTTTCATGATCGACCGCCGCGAACAGGGCAAGGGCCTCGGCAGTGCCGCGGTTGCCGGGGCACTGGAGGAGATCGCGCAGCTCGGCCACATACGCCGCGTCTCGATCTGCTACGAACCGGACAACGAGGCGGCGCGCCGGCTCTATGCCGGCTTCGGTTTCGTCGAGACGGGACTGGACGAGGATGGCGAGATGATTGCCGTGCTCGAATTGAGCAGCAAGTGATCACACGGCCGGACGACGCGCGACCGGACATCGAGAGCGCCGTCGAGCAGGCGCTGGCCGGCCTCGCGCCGCCCGGCCTCGTCACCGGCTGCCGTCTCGTTCGTGCCGGCGACGAACAATACCTACTGCCGGCGGAAGGCGCTTCCATCGCCACGCGCGAACAAAGGGCGCGTGCCGCCACTGGAGCGGGCCGTCGGGTCGCGCACGAATTGCTGCGGCGGCTGAGATGTGCGGATCTCGCCGTCTTGCGGGGCCAATTGGGAAACCCGATCTGGCCTGGAGGTATCGTCGGTTCAATCGCGCATGACGACGAGCTTGCCGTGGCGGTCGCCGCGCGATCCGACGCGATGAGAAGCGTGGGCGTCGACATCGAGCCTGCCCTGCCTTTGCCGCACGACCTCCGAGACATGGTGGCAACGCCGCAAGACTGCCTGGGCGATCTTGATTCCCGCCTGGGCAGCCGCATTCTGTTCGCGATCAAGGAAGCGGTCTACAAGGCCTCGTTTCCGCTCGACGGCCGGGTGCTGGGCTTTGAGGACATCGCCGTCGATCTCACCTCGGGCGAGGCGGTCACTTCATCCGGCAATCGGTTGACCGTGCGCTTCACCATCTCGCCCAGAATCCTGGCGCTGGCTTATGCGGAATAGGCGCGCCGAGCCCTGCCCCGACCATTCAGAGTGGACGTTGAACACGAATGGCGCCCGAAGATTCGAACTGAACTGCGAGCCTCGGATAAGCAGTCTGGTGCAGCACCAGAGGACGTCGCGAGATCAGGTAGGAACGTAGGTCAACCTGATCACATCCTCGCCGATCCGATCATGAGCGATCAGGCGCAGCGGCGGCCGGGGCCCGGCGAAATAGGGCTTGCCGTGAGCAAGCACCACGGGGTGCAGGTAGATCCGATATTCATCGATCAAGCCCAGTTCGGTGAGGCTTCGCGCCAAATCCGGGCCGGCGACTTCGATCTCGCCGTCGCGCTCGGCTTTCAGCTTGCGGATAGCGCCTTCAAGATCACCCTCGACAAGACTGGCCTTGGGCCCGACAGACTTCAACGAGCGCGAGACGACCCATTTCGGCTGGTTCCGCCACGCCGCCGCATAGGCAAGTCGCTCGGCATCCCATTCAGGATGCTCGTCGTCCCAGTAGCGCATGATCTCATACATGCGGCGACCGTAGATGCTGCCCGCCTGACGCTCGGCCTCCTCGATGAAATGGCGGAAGAGCGCGGGGCTCGGCCCGAAGGCCGTGTGATCGACGTAGCCGTCCAGCGACTGGTTCATTCCGAACACGAGCTTGGCCATTGCCTGTTCCTGATATGCATTCGCGCGATCTGCTTGCGTTGTGCAATCGGTTCAGGTTAGGCCGACCGATTTTATTTTGCAATTGGTTTTTGAGATGCATATCTGCCGGGTACTCCGACCTCCCCGGCGGGCCTGGCTGTCAAGCGAGGCTCGGCCGACACGTGGACTTCCACGCTGCGCCCCCGGTGCAGAACAATTGATTGGGCGCACCGGAAGGTGAAGATGGGCGCTGCTGCTCGTCGCAGGGCTATGACATTGGCTCCCGTGCTTCCCACCGCACACAAAATGGCCTGGCTACTCAATACAGCGCAACGCCAAGATCACGGATGCAGGTGCAGGCGCTTCACGCTGGCTGCCGCGAAGGTGATGAACTTTTTGACACGCGCCGGAACAAACTTCTGGGCGGGGTAGGCGAAATAGAGTCCGGTCAGGGGCGAATGCAGGGCCGGCAACACGCGCACCAGCCGTTGCTGGTCCGCGAAAAAAGCCGGCAGGAACCCGATGCCGAGCCCCATGGCGACAAAGGTTCTGACCGTCAACAGGTCATCGCAGGTCAGCTCGCCCGATAGATCAACGCCGATCTTCCGGCTGCCCATCAGCAGCGGCAGCGGGTGGGCCCAAGGCTTGCCGAATCCAATCAGGTCGTGGTGCTTGAGATCGTCGACATGAACGGGGACACCGCGCCGGTCGAGATAGTGCTGGCTTGCGAACAATCCCGACGGCCCCGTGACGGAAGACCTGGTCACCAGACTCGAATCGCGCAGCGGGCCGACGCGGATGGCGAGGTCGACGCCTTCCGCGATCATGTCGACGATCCGGTCCGTCACGATCAGCTCGATTTTCACCATCGGGAACGTTTCGCGAAACGCGCCGATGATGGGCGGCAGCAGGCTTTGCGCGATGTCGACGGCCGCCGTGAGCCGAAGCAGGCCGTTCAGGCTTCTTGCCCCCGACATGATCGCGGCCTCGGCTGCCTCGATCTCACGAAGCCCGGCGCGGCACCGTTCGAAATAGGCCTGGCCCGCAGGCGTGACGCGGAGCTTACGGGTCGTCCGCTGGATCAGGCCGGTACCGAGGCGCTGTTCCAGCGCCGCCACCTTGGCGCTCACGGTGCTGGCGGGCATGCGCAGCCTGCGGGCAGCCGCGGCAAAACTGCCTGCCTCCAGCACCTGGACAAAGACGCTGATCTCGTCGACGCGCATGCCAACTATTATGCAGAATCATGCATGATGATTCCAGATTGTGCCGTCTTGTGGCGAAACAGTTTCCGCAATCTGCTTTCGATATCGGAAGACAGCGCCAGGGAGCTGAACAATGAGAGGGCCGATCAATGCCGACAGCGAACCGATCGACCCGCGCGTCCGCGTCGGGCATGTTCATCTGAAGGTCGCCGATCTTGAGCGATCGCTCGCTTTCTATTGCGGTGTGCTTGGCTTTGGCCTGCAAGGGCTGCTTGAAGACGAGGCCGCGTTCCTCGCGGCCGGCGGCTATCACCATCACCTCGCGATCAACACTTGGGAAAGCCGGGGCGGTTCGCCGCCGCCCGAAGGATCGACCGGCCTCCATCACATTGCCTTCGTCTATCCGACGCGAGCCGCGCTCGGCCGCGCGTTCCGCCGCCTTCGCGCCGCGGGCGTGCAACTCATCGGCGCCAGCGACCACGGTGGCACGGAGGCGATCTATCTCCGCGATCCGGACGATAACGGCGTCGAGCTCTACTGGGATAGGCCCGAGAAGGAATGGCCGCGCAACGCCGATGGCTCGTTGAAGATCGTCAACAGTCCCCTCGATGTCGAGAATCTGGCCAGCGAGGGATCGTCCGTGCCGCCGGAGGGGGAAAGATAAGTCTGCGGCTTGTCGTGCCGAGAGGCTGGCGCGGCGCAACGAAGGTCCGCTTTGCGCCGCCAGGAGCGGTTATCGAAGCTCGGCTCCCAGGCTCTTCAACGCAGGCGCAGCACACCGGACGAGCGTGGATATGTGTCCTTCGGGCTGCATGAACAATGTTCCGTGACGTAGGCCCGCGGCAAGAGCCCGCGCGGCCTCGGCAGGCATAATCTGGTCGTGCGCGCCGTGATAAATGCGGACGGGAAGGTCGATTTGGTCCAGGTCAAAGCCCCACGGATGCGCCAGGGCGATGGCCTGGTCCTGGTTGGCGCGTGGCCCCTGAACGTAGCCTTCGGCGACGGCAGCGGCAAAGGCCCGGCGCACCGCCTCATCCTGCAGCGCAGCGCGGTCGCCGACGCCGAGTCGCTCGGCATTGTGGGCGAGCATGTCCGCCAGTTGAGCAGGACGCGCATGAGCGATGCCACGCAGGCTGAACGAAAGAAGCGGGCACAAGAGAGCATCAGGCGTAATCTGAAGGATCTGCCATGCGAGCCGCGTGATGCCGGTATTGGCAGTTGCAAGAACGGTCGCCGGCGCCACCGGCGAGATCAGCACACAGCGCACCACCTGGTCGGGTGTCGCTGCGGCGCAAGCGAGTGCAAATGCCGCGCCGGCGGAAAACCCAAGAACCGAATAGCGCCGGATCGCCATCATATCGGCAACCTCGTCGACTGTTGCCGGCCATTGCATGATCCCGAAGCGGTGCACAGGCGAGGACTTGCCGATACCGGGCCGGTCGAGCGCGATGAGCCGCACGCCTGCTTCGGCGGCCTGATCCTCGATCAGCTTCACTTCCAGGCGACTCGAGGGAAACCCATGCATGTAGAACACGGCTGAACCGTTGGGCTTCCCTGTCTCGAAAACTCCCACGCGTCGCCCTGATGCGAGTTGCAGAACCTGCTCAGTCATCGCTAGGCCTCGGCCGCGTGTTCCTCGCGCGCAGCCTCCCAGACCTCGCGGGCGGCATCCGCGTTCATGACGCCGATCGCGAGCCCGACGATCGCGTCGGGCCAGACGGAGCCCGTCCACGCCGTAACAAACCCAGTGATGATGATAGCAACATTGGCGACCGCGTCGTTGCGGGCGGAAAGGAACGCCGCCTTGGTGAGACTCCCCTTGTGATGGCGGAAACGGACAAGAATGAACGCGCATGCCAGATTGACGATAAGAGCGCCCGAGCCGGCAAGCGAGAGGGGCACGGGCTCGGGCGGAACGGGATGCGAGAATTTGAGCCAGATCGCCCACAGCGTCGTCAGCGCAGGTATCATCAGCACGATGGCCAGACCCATGCCAAGGCGCGCGCGGGACCTGAGGCTCCAGGCCGTGCCGAGGAAGATCAGGAGGTTGACCGACGTGTCCTCAAGGAAGTCGATGCTGTCGGCGAACAGGGAGACGGAACCGATCGACAGCGCAACTGCGAACTCGACTCCGAAATACGCAAGATTGAGGAGCGCCACGATCAGCACGGCGCGCCGGAGATGGCTGTCCATCATCTCCATCGAAAGCCGTGATACGCCGGGCGCAAGCTTGAGCCCGCTCCTGCAGGCGAGTGCCTGATCGTGTCACGTCCGTGAGCGGGACTGGTCAACATCGGCGACTTCCAGCTTTTGATGCCCCAGCGGATGGAGCAGCTAACCAGCATATTCACTCGGGAGACGCGGCGCGTTCACCGGATCGGAAAATACCGGAAAGTCAGCGCCCAGCACCGAAATGACTGGGACTGCCGTTATTTCGCGCCGGCGGCCGAGATATATGCCGTTGCTCAAGAGACCCGCCCGGGGCCTAATCCAGCCCAAGGCGACCCGCTAAACCGCAGGTTCTTCCAACCCGCTTCTCTGGTGCGACTTCCAAAGATAATAGCCGAGCACTGAACCGAAAAAGAAAGTATGTGCGATGAACTGCACCAGCGGGCTCGATTGCAGGAACCACGGGAACAAGGTCGGCGCTATCACATAGAAGTTGATCAGCCAGAGGGCGAGGCCGAAGAGGCTGGCTGCGCCGATAATGGCGACCGGCCCTCGCAACATTGCTGCAATTTCACCGAAGATCATCCCGTAGATGATCGCGAGCACCATATGGACAATGACGCCGGCGACACTTGCCGTCACGAGCGAATAGCCGGGATCGAGCGCGCCCGGTCCCAGCGCGATAGCGCCGATCATGCGCAAAGGCATGAAGAACGCCCCTGCCCCCATCATCATCGCGGTGACGATCATTTCGAAGGCAGCAAACACGATACCTGCGACCACGCCTGCGATTGCGCCCTGCCGAAGGCCCCAACGCATGTCGCGTGGTGTCATAGGCGTGTGGATGTGTTCCCGATAAGCCATGACTGTCACTCCTGTTTGGGGGCAACATTGGTCGAAGCAAACGGGGCAGACGCGTAGATGTTCCCGGGGAATCGCAAAATTGACTGGCTGCTGACAGAATATCTGAGCATGCGGCGTGAAGGTCTTCATCGTGATCCGCTCTGCCTTCGCACCGTTGCCTGCCTGACGTCATCGCCCGTGCGGTGTGGTTGTATTTCCGCTTTCCGCCTGTGTCGCGCACCTCGCGATCTGCCGCCCTCCTCGCGGCCGGCGGCTATCACCATCACCTCGCGATCAACACTTGGGAAAGCCGGGGCGGTTCGCCACCGCCCGAAGGATCGACCCGGCCCCCATCACATTGCCTTCGTCTATCCGACGCGAGCCGCGCTCCGCCGCCTTCGCGCCGCGGGCGTGCAACTCATCGGCGCCAGCGATCACGGTGGTGCGGAAGCGATCTATCTCCGCGATCCGGACGATAACGGCGTCGAGCTCTACTGGGATAGGCCCGAGAAGGAATGGCCGCGCAACGCCGTGGCTCGTTGAAGATCGTCAACTGTCACCTCAATGTCGAGAACCTGGCCAGCGATGGATCGTCCGTGCCGCCGGATGGGAAAGGATAGATTTGTGGCTTGTCATGCCGAGAGGTATGGCGCTGGCGCACCCAGGCAGTGATCGAGCGTTGCCCGTCTAAGACAATCTATGGCCAAGCTGCGGATAAATCGGGAAATTCATCCAGCTGCGATCAAGAGCCGGTCGTTCGGCAACACATCCGGGAAGCGGGAGATGAAACTTGATAGGAATGGCGCGCCCGAAGAGATTCGAACTCCTGACCCCCAGATTCGTAGTCTGGTGCTCTATCCAGCTGAGCTACGGGCGCGCAACAGGCCGTGCATGACACAGGCCCCGCGATCCGGTCGAGAAGGCCGGCCGCGATGTGGAGTGTTCCCTAACGACTGAATTTGCGAAAAGCAAGCCGATCCGGCAAAAGTTTTGTCGCAGGTGGTTTTGCCGGCTTTGATCGAGGCGCGCTACCGACAAGCGGCTCCGCAGGCGGTGGTGGGCTCAAGCCGGGCGGCGCAAACCGTTGCGGGCCTGGTCGAGCCGCACCGGCTGGTCGGGAATGGTGACGGCGAAGACGGTGCGGCCGCCGATCGATTCGACCAATTCAACCGTGCCGCCATGCGCGCGGATCAGCTCGTGCGCGATCGCCAGGCCAAGCCCGGTGCCGCCGCTGCGCGCCGAGCCGCGGAAGGCGGCGAACAGGTTCTCGCGCGCCTTGGGCGGCAGGCCGGGGCCGGTGTCGGTGACGGTGATGCGGCTGACGCTGCCCTGGCGCTCGGCCGCGACCGCCAGCCGGCGCACCACCGCGCTTTCGGTGTCGGCGGCCATCGCCTGAACGGAGTTGCGGCAGAGATTGGTGAGCACCCGGAACAGTTGGTCGGAATCGGCATCGACCTCGAAGGCGTGCTCGATGGCGTTGATGAACTCGATGCCGTCCTCGATGTCGAGCAGGCCGTGCACATCGTCGACCAGCTGGCGCAGCCGCACGCGGCGGCGCGACGGCGCCGGCTCCTGCGTGCGGCCGTAGTGAAGCACACCTTCGGAATAGGAGACGGCGCGGTCGAGGGCGCGCAGAAGTTTCGGCGCGAAGGCCTGCACGGTTGGGTCCTTCACCTGGCGCAGGCGATCCGACATCAGTTGCGCGGACGCCAGGATGTTGCGCATGTCGTGGTTTATCTTGGAGACGGCCAGGCCGAGGTCCGCGAGATGCTTCTGCTCCGACAGCATCTTCTGCAGCCGGTCCTGCATCTGCGACAGCTCGCGTTCGGCGACCCCTATCTCGTCGGCGCGGTCGGCGGGGCGGATGACGCGGCCGGGATCGTCGGGCGCCTCGGAGAAGGCCAGGATCGAACGCGTCATGGTGCGGATCGGCCCGATCATGATCAGGTCGATCGCGGCATAGACCAGCATGGCGGTGAACAGCGAGATGAGCAGCGAGACGACGGCGACGTTGCGCGAGTATCGGAGCATAGCGTCGCGTAAACGGTAGTCCGGCATGATCAGCTCGAATTCCTTGTCGCTGTCGCCGACCGGCCCGAAGACGCGCAGCATGCGCTTGCCGCCGAAGAACAGCGTGTCGAGCGCGCCGGTCATGCCGTTGATCAGGCCGACATTGGCGATGTCGATGTGCGCGTCGACCTGTGGCGGCATGTCGGCGACCACCAGAAGCCGCGAGACGCCGCCGTCGCGCACGGCGATCGCCTTGGCGCCGATCGCCATCAGCACATCGTTCTGGGCGTTGTGCGACAGCGAGTTGGGCTCGCCCTGCAACAGCACGATCGACACGGCGGCGGCCGTGCTCAGGCGCTCCTTCAGCCAGTTGACCCGGTAGCTGGCGATCCAGGGCAGGAAGATCAGGATTTCAGCCAGAAGCACGAAGGCGATGGTGAGTAAAAGCAGCTTGGTCGACAGACCGCGCGACAACGGCACCCGGCGCGACGAATTCGCCGCCGCCGGCTGTGCCTTCTCGTTCATGGGCAGAGTTTCACTCGTCATTGACGCGCGTTCACAAAGGCTTGATCGGCCAAGATTATGCGATTTGCGGCTTTTTTGCCAATTTCATCGTCGGCTCGGCGAAAAATGCCTCGCGGCGGGGCGGATTGACTTCCAAAGACCTTCTTTCTATAAGCCCGCTCACGCTCGGGCCATTCGTCCCGGCGCGGTTTCGATCGCGCCTAGGCCGGCCCGGCAAAGCTCCTGTTACACAGTGACAGAATCAAGAAGGGCCGCACCCCGCGGTATTAAAACAAATGAAGCGTACCTACCAACCGTCCAAGCTCGTGCGTAAGCGCCGGCATGGTTTCCGTGCCCGCATGGCCACCAAGGGTGGCCGTGGCGTCGTTGCCGCCCGCCGCAATCGCGGCCGCAAGCGGCTCAGCGCCTGAACGAAAGACGAGATCGTTGCCCGCACCCGGCAAGCCACAGGGGAAAACTCCCGGGCGGCTTCTGAAACGCGCGGAATTCCTTGCTGTGCGCGGCGGCGAGAAACGCCGCGGACGGCTTTTTCTCGTTGAAGTTCTCGACCGCGGCGATGACCTTGCGCCGCGCGTCGGCTACACCGTCACCAAGAAGGTCGGCAATGCCGTGGTGCGCAACCGCGTCCGGCGGCGGCTGAGGGAAGCCGTGCGCGTTCATGCCGCCGATGACATGGCGCCCGGCAATGACTATGTCATCGTCGGGCGTGAAGACGTGCTTGCCATTCCGTTCGGCCAGTTGAAGGCCGAGCTCTCCCGCCGGCTGCGCGGAACACGATAGGCCAAAGGCTTCGATGGAAAACAACCGCAATTTCTTCATCACCATCGCGCTGTCGGTGCTGATCCTGACGCTCTGGCAGGTGTTCTACATGAACCCGCGCATGGAACAGCAGCGCGAGCAGGCCCGCGTCGAGCAACAGCGCGCCGAGGCGCAAAAGAAGGAAGCGCAGGGCACCAATCCAAGCGCGGCCGGAACGCCGGCCCCGACCGCCGGCGCCATCCCCAGCGCGCCCGGCAGCGATAGCGTGACCGCGGCCAGCCGCGACCAGGCGATTGCCGCCACCAAGCGCGTCAAGATCGACACGCCCAGCCTCGAGGGTTCGATCAACCTGACCGGCGCGCGCCTCGACGACCTGAGGCTCAAGCACTACACCGAGACGGTCGACAAGAACTCGCCCGAGATCGAGCTGCTCAACCCGTCGTCGCTGCCCAATGGCTATTTCGCCGAGATCGGCTTCGTCGGCAACGACACCACCGGCACTGTGCCCGGCGCGGATACGGTGTGGAGCGTCGACGGCAATCCGACGCTGACGCCCTCGACGCCGGTGACGCTGACCTTCACCAACGACAAGGGCCTGACGTTCAAGCGCACCATCTCGATCGACAACGAATACATGTTCACCGTTTCCGACACGGTGCAGAATTCGGGAACGGCCGCCGTCTCGCTCTACAATTACGGGCGCGTCACCCGTTTCGACAAGCCGGCCGTCGCCAGCACCTATGTGCTGCATGAGGGCCTGATCGGCGTGACCGGCAGCGAGGGGCTGCAGGAATACAAATACGCCAAGATCGAGAAGGACAAGGAATACACGCCCAGCAAGTCGACCAATGGCTGGCTCGGCATCACCGACAAATACTGGGCCGTGACGCTCATCCCGACGGAGAAGCAGCCCTTCCAGCCGAAATTCTCCTATTTCGAGTTCAAGGACGGGCCGCACAGCCACAGCTACCAGTCCGACTACCTGTCCGACGCGATCAGCGTCGCGCCCGGCCAGTCGACGACGGTCGAATCCGAAATCTTCGCCGGCGCCAAGGAAGTCTCGACCATCAACGCCTATGCGAAGGACCGGCAGATCCGCCAGTTCGACCTTTTGATCGACTGGGGCTGGTTCTATTTCATCACCAAGCCGATGTTCTGGCTCATCGACACGCTCTACAAATTCTTCGGCAATTTCGGCTTGGCGATCCTCGCCACCACCGTCGTCGTCAAGGCCATCTTCTTCCCCCTGGCCAACAAGTCCTATGCCTCGATGGCGAATATGAAGAAGGTGCAGCCGAAGATGGTCGAGATCCGCGAGAAATACGCGGACGACAAGATGAAGCAGCAGCAGGCGATGATGGAGCTCTACAAGACCGAGAAGATCAATCCGCTGGCCGGCTGCTGGCCGGTGGCGCTGCAGATCCCGGTCTTCTTCTCGCTCTACAAGGTGCTCTACATCACCATCGAGATGCGGCACGCGCCGTTCTTCGGCTGGATCCACGACCTCGCGGCGCCCGATCCGACGTCGATCTTCAACCTGTTCGGCCTGCTGCCCTTCGCGGCGCCCGCCTTCCTGCCGCATATGGGCGCCTGGGCGGTGGTCATGGGCATCACCATGTTCCTGCAGATGCGCATGAACCCGGCACCGCCGGACCCGACGCAGGCGGCGATCTTCACCTGGATGCCGGTGATCTTCACCTTCATGATGGGCAGCTTCCCGGCCGGCCTCGTCATCTATTGGGCCTGGAACAACACGCTGTCGATCCTGCAGCAGGGCGTGATCATGAAGCGCCAGGGCGCCAAGATCGAATTGTGGGACAATCTGACATCGATTTTCCGCAAGAAACCATCGCCGGCTGAATAGACGGCTCCTGAACTGCTAAGACGAAAAAAACCCCGGCATCGTTTTGTCCGGGGTTTTTTGTTGATCAGGCTCAGCGAGCAGCCGTCAACCTTCGAGATTGGCCGTGGCCATGTTCCCGGCGTCATTCCAGGGCGGAGCAAGCAGCGAAAAAAAGCCCGGCGCGAAGCCGGGCTTTCGATAGGGTGTAGCGCTGTTCGCCTCAGCTCACCTGGACCTTGTCAGCCGCAGCCTGGTCCTCGGCGATGCGCTGCTGGAACATCTGCGCGAAATCGATCGGATCGAGCATCAGCGGCGGGAAGCCGCCATTGCGGGTGGCGTCGGCGACGATCTGGCGGGCGAAGGGGAACAGAAGCCGCGGACATTCGATGAACAGCAGCGGCAGCATGTGCTCCTGCGGGAAGCCGCTGATGGCGAAGACGCCGCCATAGACCAGCTCGACATTGAACAGCACTTCCTGGTCGAAGGAGGCCTTGGCGTTCAGCGTCAAATTGACGTCGAACTGCTTGTCCGAGAGCGGGTTGGCGTTGACGTTGACATTGATTGCGATGCCCGGAGCCTTGTCGCGGCCGCGCAGCGAATTCGGCGCGCCGGGGCTTTCGAAGGACAGGTCCTTCACATATTGCGCAAGCACATTGAGCGAGGGCTGGCTTTGGGTGCCGTTGCCGTTGGCGGCGCCGGTCGCGGCGTCATCGTTGCTGGCCATGAGCCTTTAAGTCCTTTTGCCTGGGCAGCATTGCTGACCGGATTGAAATCGCGGGTTCGCTACCATGCTCGGCCGGACAAAACAAGTTTTGCCGCCTCTGTCGGGCGATAGGTCCGGGACTGGTTCCCCGTCACAGGGATTTTGAAAGGTTGCGGTTTGTCTTGGTGCAAGATTTTCCGTTCATTTCCGTGAAATCAGCGCAAACGACAGGTTGAAGCCGCCCCAACCTCGTCATTCTATGGCGGAGCAAGGAGCGAAGCGACGCGCGCAGACCATGGAATCCATTCCGTGACTTCGAAGCGCCGCCACGGTGCAGAATTCTGCTCCGTTGCACGCCTTCGCGAAGGTAACGGCATGGATTCCAGGGTCTTCGCGACGGAGCTTCGCTCCTGCTCCGCCCTGGAATGACGATCGCGATGGGGCGTTTCGGCCAATCTCCAAGGCATGCCGCCTGCCAGAGCCGACCGGGCAAAATCCCCGTCCGGGACTAATCGTTCTTCAGCCGCCGCCAGGGCGAATTGTGGTCCGGCCGGTCCGGATAATCGTCGCGAGAATAGTCGCTGTCGTCGAGGTCGATGACGTGATCGCGGCGGCGCGCCGAAAAGCCGCGGCTGAAGCTGGTCGCCATGACGATGCGGTTCTTGAGCAGGCGCCAGGCGAAGTCGCGCACCGGCGGCAACAGGAGTAGAATGGCGAAGAAATCGGTGATGAAGCCCGGGATGATCAAAAGGATCGCCGCCAGCACGATCATCGCCCCATGCGCGAGCTGCCGGCTGGGGTCGCGCCCGGCATCCATCTCCGTGCGCACCCGCGCCATGACGCCAAAACCCTGAAGCCTCAGCAGCAGGCTGCCCGCGACGCTGGAAAGGATGACCAGCCCGACCGTCGCCAAAGCCCCGATCTCGCGGCCGACGACGACGAAGCCGGCGATCTCCAGCAGCGGCAGCAGGAGCAGGAACAGCGGGATGAACGAAATGCGCAAGTCTTGACCGATCGCTTTCTTCTTTTGCGGCGCTGGCGGACAATCGCCGCTGGCCTTGGCGCCTTTAGATAGGTATGGCTGCCTTTGATTTGAATGATTGCGCCTGCCGTTCTATATGCTTTGGGTGTTGAACGCTATGCGACCGCGGTCCCCAGGGGTTACGCCGGTCCGGCACGGACAGGGATCGAGTTGGCGGAAAATATGGGTTTCTTCGACTTCGGCACGATTTTCTTTCTGATTGCGGCGGTTGTGATCTTTTTCCAGCTGCGCAACGTGCTTGGACGTCGCACCGGAAATGAGCGCCCGCCCTTCGATCCTTATTCGGCGAGCCGCACGCGCGAGGCCGATGCGGCGCAAAAGCCTGAAAATGTGGTGTCGCTGCCGCGTAAGCGCGCGCCGGGCGAAACCGCGCCCGAGATCTATGCCGATATCGACGCCTTCGCCAAGCCCGACACCGATCTCAACAAGGGCCTGCGCTCCATCAAGGACAATGATGCGTCCTTCGAGCCGAAGGGCTTCGTCGACGGCGCCAAGATGGCCTATGAGATGATCGTCATGGCCTATGCCGACGGCGACCGTAAGACGCTGAAGAACCTTTTGTCGCGCGAAGTCTATGACGGTTTCGTCGCCGCGATCGGCGACCGCGAGGCCAAATCGGAGAAGATCCAGTCCTCCTTCGTCGGCATCGACAAGGCCGACATCGTCGCCGCCGAAATGAAGGGCTCGGAAGCGCATATCACGCTGCGCGTCGTCTCCGAGCTCATCTCGGCGACCCGCGACAAGGCCGGCGCCGTCATCGACGGCGACCCTGAAACGGTGGCCGAGGTCAAGGATGTCTGGACCTTCGCCCGCGACACCCGCTCGCGCGACCCGAATTGGAAGCTTGTCGCCACCGAAGAAGAAGATTGAGATCAAGCGGCGGGGCCCCAGTCGTGCCGCTCTCTTCCGCATTCGGCATAAAATCCTTCAGCGACCTTCCGGGCTGGGGCGAAGATGACCATGCTGCGGCCTTCGCCGCATTTCGCCGCTCGGCCTGCCACGCGCCGATAAAATCTTACCGCACCGGATCGCTCGGCGTCGATTTCAATGCTTTTGCCGATGCCTATGCCGAGGCGCGTGCCGTTTCGGCGCCGAGCACGTCCGAGGCGCGATCCTTCTTCGAACGGCATTTCGTGCCGATGCTGGTGCAGCCCGAAAACGGCTCGGGTCTCGTCACCGGCTTCTACGAACCCGAGGTCGAAGCCTCGCCGGTCAGGACCGGGCGGTTCACCGTGCCGCTGCTGTCGCGCCCCGCCGACCTCATCGACATCGACGACGGCAACCGTCCGGCCGGCATGGATTCCTATCTGGCGTTCGCCCGCCGGACCGATGGTGTTCCGGTTGAATATTTCGATCGTGGCGAAATCGAGCGCGGCGCGCTCGCCGGCCGAAATCTCGAAATCGCCTGGCTCGCCGAGAAGGTCGATGCGTTTTTCATCCACGTGCAGGGCGCGGCACGTCTGAAGATGACCGACGGCAGGCTCGCCCGCGTCACCTATGCCGCAAAGTCCGGCCAGCGCTTCACCGGCCCAGGCAAGATCTTGAGCGATCTCGGCGAGATCCCGCTGGAAAAGGTAACGATGCAGTCGATCCGCGCCTGGTTCAAGGCGCATCCCGATCGGGTCGACGAGATCCTGTGGCGGAACCGCTCCTATATCTTCTTCCGCGAAGCCGCGGTCGATGATGCCGCGCTCGGCCCGATCGCCGCCGCCAAGGTGCCGCTGACGCCGGGTCGCTCGGTCGCGGTCGACCGGCTGCTTCACACATTCGGCACGCCCTTCTATATCGATGCGCCGACGCTCACCGCCTTCGACGAAAAACCGTTCCAGCGGCTGATGATCGCGCAGGACACCGGCTCGGCCATCACCGGTCCGGTGCGCGGCGATCTCTTCGCCGGCTCAGGCGACGCCGCCGGCGAGGTCGCCGGCGTGGTCCGCAACGCGGCCGATTTCTATGCGCTGGTGCCGCGTGCGCTTCTGGACGGAGCGACCCCGTGAGCCGCCGCGACGATCATCTCAGCGACGACGACCGTATCCTGTGGAACCTGGTGGCGCGCTCGGCGCGGCCGCTGAAGGGCAAAACCGCCGTCGAGATCCCCGACATCGTCGAGCCCAAGCCCGAGACGCCCCGGCCCGCCGCCAATGGCGTAGCGGCCGTGGCCGCCAAGCCGAAGGCGCCGCATGTGGCGCATTCGCTCGACGACCAGACGTTGCACAAGCTGAAGAAAGGCCGGCTGCCGATCGAAGGCCGCGTCGACCTGCACGGCATGACGCAGGGCGAGGCCTATTCGCTGCTGCTCACCTTCCTCAACCGCGCGCATGCCGGCGGCATCCGTTACGTGCTAATCATCACCGGCAAGGGTTCGTCCTCGGGCGGCGACGGCATATTGCGCCGCGCCGTGCCGGCCTGGCTGTCAACGCCGGCCTTCCGGCATCTGGTGTCCAGCCACGATCATGCTGCCCGCAACCATGGCGGCTCGGGCGCGCTCTATGTGCGGCTGCGGCGGATACGGTCATGAGGATTCGGCGATGAGCCAGCCGACATGACCCCGTTCGGCGAGAAGCTCAGGACGCTGCGCGCCGAGCGCGGCGTCAGCCAGAAGGCGATGGCCAAGGCCATCGGCGTCAGCGCCGCCTATCTTTCGGCGCTCGAGCACGGCCGCCGCGGCGCGCCGACCTGGACACTGATCCAGAAGATCATCGGCTATTTCAACATCATCTGGGACGACGCCGAGGATCTTGCCCGCCTCGCCGAAAGCTCGCATCCGAGGGTCAGGATCGACACATCCGGCCTGTCGCCGGCGGCCACCGAGCTGGCCAACCTTTTGGCCGAGAGCATCGAGCGGCTCGATGAGGCGGAGCTGAGGAAGATCACGGCATTGGTCCGAGCTGCGCTGAGGGGATAGTTTGCCCGGATGAAACGGGTGCGGCTAGCCGACGCCGCCCGAACTTCGTCATCCACGGGCGGAGCGGGAGCGAAGCGGACGCGCAGGCCCGAGGATCCATTCCGCGGTTTCGCGCGAAGGGCAAGGCGGCGCAGAACAGAGATCGTTCTGCGCCGCGGTGACGTTCAGCGAGGGCCACGGCTTCCGTGTGCTAGGCCGCGGACAGCCCTTATTCCTGAAATCACTGCTTGCCGACGCCGGCGCCGTTCGTGCTACCGCGTCCGCCATTGTTGTTGTGATCGCGGCCACCGTTACCACCACCCAGACAAGCCGAAGAGTTGACGCCGCAGCAGCGGCCGCTCCACAGCTCGTTGAGATTGGTCTTGGCGCAGCTTTTGGTGGTCTCGTCCGCCAGGGCCGATCCGGTCAGGGCCGACACCGCGATGGCGGCAAGCAAGGTGTTTCGCAGGAAAGCAGTCATTGAAATTCTCCATGGTTGGGTTTGTCGTTCACGGCTGTGTGTCGCCGGCCGGACGGAAAAGGTTCATGGAGAGATGCGCAATAATGTCTTCGAGAGAGCGAAGCCCTCAGCTCTGCCTACTGCACCGAGCCCACAAGCACAGGCTGGCCGTCGCGGATCGAGACCCAGCGCCCGGTGTTGTCGATCGCCTGTCGCTTGAGGAAGCGGTAGCCGGTCGCGTCCCAGGCTTTGACCTTGTCGGTCAGGTTGTCGAGCACATAGTCGCCCTTGTCGGTGCGCACCGTCAGCACCGAATGGCCTTCGCCGTCCGGCTTGCGCACGACGGTGATCAAAAGGTCGGCCAGCGACATGCCCAGGCGGTAGAGCTGGCGGCGCTTTTCCAGCACGTAGTCCTCGCAGTCGCCATAGCCGTCGTCCGGATAGGCCCAGACTTCGTCCTTGCCGTAGTGATCGAGGTCGCTCAGCGGCTTGACGGCGGCATTGACCTTGGCGCTGACGCTGACCAGTCTGCGCCATAGGCCGTCCGTCATCATGGCCGGCCCGAGATTGACCGGGCGGATGTTGCATTCGCTCGGACGCGATTTGCAGAAATCATAGTGGCCGATCGGCTGCGACGTCAGGCCGCCCGTGGCCATCGCGCCCGCCGCCCAGGCCGGCACCGCCCAATGCGCAGAGATCGCCAATCCTGCGGCTGCACACAAGCGCAGAATCCGCGTCATCGCTGAGGAAGTCATTGTCCCCGCCCTGTTCTTTATTAACGAAACGTTAAAGGCGATTTACAGTCCGTGTCAATTGGAGACGACGGTCAGTTTGGCGGGATGGTTACCTGCGCGATCCCGTAGCGGCACTTTCGCAACAGAAGCGCGGTTGCAACACGCTGGCCGCCAGGTGGCGGCAAGGCTGATGATGGGCTCCGGAGTTCAGCTTTTGGCGGAGCGGACCAGTCTCGGCTTCGCCGCCACCCGGTGCTGGCGGCCATAGCTGGAAATGAAGTCGACGATGCGCGGCACGATCTCGGAGCGGAAGCGCGAGCCGTTGAAGACGCCGTAATGGCCGACGGCCGGTTGCACGTAATGCGCATGCCTGTCGGCCGGGATGTTGACGCACAAATCATGCGCGGCCTGGGTCTGGCCGAGGCCGGAAATGTCGTCGTTCTCGCCCTCGATGGTCAGCAGCGCGACGTTGCGGATCGCCTTCGGATCGACCGGCTCGCCGCGATGCGTCATCTCGCCCTTCGGCAGAGCGTGGCGCACGAACACGGTGTCGACCGTCTGCAGGTAGAATTCCGCCGTCAGGTCCATCACCGCCAGATACTCGTCATAGAAGTCGCGGTGCTTTTCGGCGCTGTCGCCGTCATGCTTCACAAGGTGCATGAAGAAGTCCTTGTGCGCGATGATGTGGCGGTCGAGGTTCATGCTCATGAAGCCCGAGAGCTGCAGGAAGCCGGGATAGACCGGGCGGCCGAAGCCCGGCACCGGCCACGGCGCCGGCATGACGACATTGTCGCGGAACCAGTCGATGCCCTTTTCCTTGGCCAGAAGATTGACCGCGGTCGGGTTGCGGCGCGTATCGACCGGTCCGCCCATCAGCGTCATGGTGGAGGGCACGAAGGGATCGCCGCGCTTTTCCATCAGCGCCACCGCCGCCAGCACCGGCACGGAGGGCTGGCATACCGCCATCACATGCGTGTCGGGGCCGAGCGCGTGGAACATCTCGATGATGTAGTCGACATAGTCGTCGAGATCGAAGCTGCCTTGCGCTGCCGGCACCATGCGGGCATCGACCCAGTCGGTGATGTGCACGTCGGCGTGGGGCAGCATCGCCTCGACCGTGCCGCGCAGCAGCGTCGCGTAATGGCCCGACATCGGCGCCACGATCAAAAGCTTCGGGTCGGGCTTGCGGCCGGCGGGCAGCGCGCGCTCGAAACGGATCAGGTCGCAGAACGGCTTCGACCAGACCGTCTTTTCGGTGACGCCGACGCTTTTCCAGTCGACCACGGCCTTGTCCAGGCCGAACTGCGGTTTGCCATAGCGACGGGTGGTCCGCTCGAAGAGCTCCGCGGTCGCCGCGACCGAGCGGCCGAAGGGGGTGTGGGAAACCGGATTGAGCGGGTTGGAGTAGAAGAGCCGCACCGCGTCGGCATAGAAGCGGGCCGGCTGCAACGCCGCATGGTTCATTTCGTAGAGCTGGTAGAACATCGCGAACCCCGCTGCCGTCCGACGACCAAAAGGACGACGAACTGCGCCGAGCCTTGAATGTCTCCTGGCGAGGTTAACAAGATATTGTTGCGATGCAATACGTCATTTTGTCTGACGAATGCATCTTTCGTTCAACCTGTTGAAAACCGGCCTTTAAGCGGGCGAGCCGGCTCAATGTGCGCTGCCGAAATGTGAAGGATATGTGTCCGGCCCCTCATGCCGGGGATTGGTCGAAACCGTCCAAATCTCGTCATTCTATGGCGGAGCAAGAGCGAAGCGACGCGGCGCAGACCATGGAATCCATGCCGTGACTTGGAAGCGCCGCCACGGTGCGGAATTTTGCTCCGTTGCACGCCTTGGCGAAGGTAACGGCATGGATTCCAGGGTCTTCGCGACGGAACTTCGCTCCTGCTCCGCCCTGGAATGACGAAGAGCGGCTCAGACGCGCGCCATGCAGACGGCGGTATGGCCCGAACCGATGAAGCCCAGCTGGCCGGCGGCGCCGCGGGAGAGATCGAGCATGCGTCCCTTCACGAACGGACCGCGATCGTTGATGCGCACGACGACGCTGCGGCCGTTGTTCTTGTTGGTGACCCGAAGCTTGGTGCCGAAGGGCAAGGAGCGATGGGCTGCAGTCAGTGCCGCGGGGTTCATGCGTTCCCCTGAGGCGGTTCTGGAATGCAGCGCATACCAGGAAGCGCGGCCGCACTGCGCGGCGGCGGAGGAGGCGGATGAGGCGCCGGCCATCAGGCCAGCCGCGATCGTTACCGCGACAAGCGCAGTCTGGTTGGTTTTCTTCATGCTTTGGGGATGGCTCCGTTAGAGATACGCCCCGCCGATATGTGCCGAATGAGGCGGGAAATGCGGCATTGATCTGGCAGTTCCATGGCGGCAGCACACGTTTGGAGTCGCCGCGAAACAGTTTGTCATGATATTCACAGCCCCGTTAAGGCGTATTCTCAATGAATATCGGGCCGGCATACGGGACATTCTGGGCAAGATCGGCCCACAAGATTTGAAGTACTGAGGGACGGAACTGCTTCGGTTCCTCAACGTCTTTTATTGTGTCCCCATTGCCGTTCAGGATCGACTTCCGGAGAGGGTCCAGCCGATGCGATTGATCAGGTTTGTGCTGGCGCTGATTGTGCTAGGGCTGGGTGCGCTGTGGTCGCTGCAAGGCCTCGGTCTCATCAAGGGCAGTTTCATGACCGGGCAGACGCAATGGCTCTATATCGGCCTCGTCACCATGCTGGTCGGCGTGGTCGGCCTCCGCTGGGCGACCCGCTCGCGCACATGACCTTGCCGGTCGGGGCGGAGACGGCTGGCGAAAGAGTCTGCGACCCGACCATTGCGACCAGTGCTGCTAGGCCCAGTAGAAGCTCCCGTCGCGCGGCGGCAGGCGGTCGCGTTCGCCGGCAAGCAGCACCCTTGCGCGTTGGCTGAGCGTCTCTTCTGTCGTCATTCTGAGGTCTACGCTCTGCTTCGCGTCGCTCCGCCCTGGATGACGAAGGAGTGCAAGGCGCCGGGTGCCGATCGAACAAGAAATCCGCCTGTCATCCCATCTGAGCAAATCCATGCTTCATAAGATGGCCGAATTGGAACCCGGGTTTCGTGCTTGGCACGGTTAGTATAGTAATCTTATCAACATTGGGAGGTGAGAGAACGATGCGCGACCCTCTGAAGACCGTTCTGGCGATCGTTCGTGGCTTGCGGCTGAGGCCGCCCGCGGCGTTCGCCCCGCGCTGATCGCTCCGTCACGTTTCGGCTAGCGGTCATGGTTGGACGCGGCAACTCCATCATCATTGTCGGCGGCGGCGCAAGCGGCGTCGTGCTGGCCGCGCATCTGTTGAAGTCGCCCAATCCGGACCTGCGCGTCACGCTGATCGAGAAGCGGCCGCATTTCGGCCAGGGCATGGCTTACTCGACGCTGCTTTCGGCGCATGTGCTCAACGTCAACGCCTCCGGCATGAGCGCCTATGCCGACGACCCGACCCATTTCGCGCGCTGGGTGCTGGAACGCGGCCTCGCCAGACCGGACCAGGGACCGTTCTATGCGCCGCGCAGCCTCTATGCCCGCTATCTGCAGGATGTGCTCGAGGGCTTGGAGGAACGTGAGCGGGACACCGGTCGTCTGCGGTTGATCCGCGAGGAGAGCCTGTCGACCGCGCCGACCTCGTCGGGCGTCGAAGTCGCACTCGCCAACGGCACCAGCGTCGTCGCGCATCTTGCCGTCCTGGCCACCGGTCACGACGAGCAGCCCGGCGCCTTCCAGGGTCATGCCGTCCGGATGGGGACGGAGGCCGACACCGCGCTCGATCCTGAAGCCCAGGTGCTGCTGCTCGGCACCGGCCTGAGCATGGTCGACGCTTTCCTGTCGCTGGAGCAGCGCGGCCATCGCGGTTCGATCGTCGCGGTGTCGCGGCGCGGCCTGCTGCCGTCGCCGCACCGCAAGGGCAATCCGATCAAGCTCGATATCGCCGATATTCCGCTCGGCACCCAGCTTTCCTATTTCGTCGGCTGGTTCCGCAACCTGATCCGCGAGACCCAGAAAGCCGGCGGCGACTGGCGCGACGTCGTCGATGGTCTCAGACCCTTCAACCAGACGATCTGGCAGAATTGGCCGTCCTCGGCCAAACGCCGCTTCGTCGAGCACACCAAGGCCTGGTGGGACATCCACCGCCACCGCATGGCGCCGGAAGTCTATGCGCGCGTCACCGAGGCGGTCGCCTCAGGCCGCATCCGTCTCGTCGCCGGTAGGGTGGTAGACATAGAACCGAACGGCGGCTTTATCGTGAAGATCCAGCCGCGCGGCACGCAGGACGTCGAGACCCTGGACGTCGTCCGCCTCTATGATTGCATGGGCATTGTCCGCGACATTTCGCGGACGTCGAACGGTGTCGTGCGGTCGCTGGTCGAGCGCGGCCTGGCGCGTCCCGATCCGCTGCGCCTCGGCCTCGATGTCACCGCGAAATGCGAGCTGATCGCGGCCGACGGCACGGTGTCGTCGAAGCTGCTCGCCATCGGACCGTTGACGCGCGGCACCTTCTTCGAGATCGACGCCATTCCCGACATCCGCGTGCAATGCGCGAAGCTGGGCAAGCAACTGCTCGGATAAGGCTCTAGCCGCCAAGCGCCTCGATGACGACGCGGGCGGTTTCGGCGCCGGAAAAATTCTGCTGCCCGGTGATCAGGTTGCCGTCGCGCACGGCAAAGCCGCGCCACAACCCGGCCTGGATATAATTGGCGCCGATCGCCTTGAGCTCGTCCTCGATCCGCCACGGCATCAAATGCTTGCCGCGTTCGAGCGCCCCCATTGCCCAGGTGGCGTTGTCGGCGAAATCCTCCTCGAGATTGGCAAAGCCGGTCACCGTCTTGCCTGCGGCAAGCAGCGATCCGTCGGCGCGCCTGGCATAGCGCAGGATGGCGGTGCCGTGGCAGAGCGCGGCGGCCACCTTGCCGGCCTCGTGGAAAGCGACGAAGGTTTGCTGGAGACCGGTCGCGCGTTCATAGGTGAACATCGGCGACTGGCCGCCGGCGACGACGATGGCGTCGAAGCGAGCGACATCGATCTCGGCCACCGGCCGTGTGTCGTCGACCAGCGCCTGGAGCTTCGGGTTCGAAATGAAACCGAGCGAGATGAGATCGGTCTCCGAATAGCCCGACGGATCGCGCGGGTCGCTCAGCGCATCGGCTTCGCACTTGCCGCCGTCGGGCGAAAAGATCTCGACCTCGTAGCCGCGCTCGGTGAAGGCGAACCAGGGATGGGTGAGCTCGCTCCACCAGAAGCCGACCGGCCACCCCGTTGTGGTGGAGACGGCCGGATTTGCGATCACGATCGCCACCCGCTTCGGCTTTCGTGCATTGACCGGATTGGGGTCCCGAACACTCATTTTGCTCTCCCTTTTATGAAGTCGTCGCCGACAAAGCCGGGCTCGGCAATCTGGCCATATGGCGGGGTAAATTCCGCTTTTGCCGCGCGCGGCCCTTGCCTAGGATCGGCGCATGACACAACGCGGTAGACTCTATGGCTGCCCGGTCGAGTTCGCGCTCGACGCGCTCGGCGGCAAATGGAAGACGGTGATCATCGCGCGGATCAAGCAAGGACCGCTGCGCTATTCCGAACTGCGCCGGCTGATTCCTTCGCTTTCCGACAAGATGCTGACGCAGCGCCTGGCCGATCTTGTCGAGATCGGCTTCGTCACGCTCGAAACCTCGCCGGATGGCAAGGCGCGCTACGCGCTGACCGAGCGCGGCCGCGACCTCGCAGCGGCGCTGCAGGCACTCTACGACTGGGGCATCCTGCATGGCCGCGCCGAGGGCGTGCGCTTCCGCACCGACATCGAAGCAGCGGCCTAGCGCAATTCCAGGAAAATGCGTAGCGGTTAGGCTCGGCGACTTCGCCGTAGCCTTCCGTCCGCAATTGCGTAGAAACAAGGCCTCTGGCCTGAGATCAAGCGGCATCGGCAAGCGCGCCGCAGAAGCCCGCGACATCGGTGACGACGGCTTCGCCAAGAAAGCGCAGCGTCGCCATCGAGCGGTCGCGCGCTTCGCTGTTGCCGAAGCCGCAGGCGTCCTCGATCACGACGGCGACGAAACCGTTGTCGGTCGCCTGGCGCGCGGTCGGCTCGATGCCGATCTCCATGGCGATGCCGGCGAGCGCCACCGCGCGAACGCCGCAGTCACGCAGCGCAAAGCCGAGCGAGGTGGAATCGAAGGCCGACATGGTCAGCTTGTCGAACACCGCCTCGTCCGCGCGCGGGGCGAGTTCCGGCACGATCCGCGTCGCTTCGGCATCGCGCAGGAACCATGGCTGGACCGCGTCGGGGCTATCGCGCCGCTGCCAGGCCATGGCGGTGCGCAGCTGCGTGGCGCCCATCCATTTTTTCGGCAGCGACAAATGACGCGTGAATGCCACCCGCATGCCGGCCGAGCGCGCCGCTTCCAATGCCGTGCCGGTGCGTTCGACGATCGCCGCGGCGCCTTCGACCTGGCGGCAGATGCCGACCTGCATGTCGTAGACGATCAGCGCCATGCGGCGCGGATCGCACCATTCGGCCAGGCGCTGCGGAATCTCGATGCCTTCGCCAGAGCGGATCATGCCGCCGTCCGATCCCAGGGTTTGGCGATATCGACTGTTGGGTCGAACAGGAATTCCAGCGGCAGCGGCGCGTCGAAAGCGATGAAATGCCATTCCAGCAGCCCGGCTTTGGAGAGCGGGAAATCATCGGTATAGCGCATGGCCTGCTCGACGCTGTCGAGCTCGAAAACGATGATGACGCCGCCGACATCGGCGCGTGCATAGTTCTCGCGCACGATGCCTTGCTTCCACAGCCGCCATACATTCGAGACCTCGTCGCGCAGATAGGGCCTGAGATCGTCAAGCGTGACGCCGGGCTTGAAATTGTCATAGGCAAGAATCTTCATCGGCCGCTCCTTGGCACGCGCTGTTCGTCCCGCGCTTCGTTCGGCTAGCATGATGGAAAAGGCATCGGCAACGAACGACATGGTGCGTTGAACAAGCCCTCAAGCTGGGCCTCCGTGTCGCTTTATTGAGGCAAAATGCGGCCGGTCATTGCCGGCATGGAGGAACGAGAATGACCATCGAAAGGTTGAACCCGCAAGGCATGCACAGCAACCCCGCCTATTCGCAAGGCGTGTCGCTGCCTGCTTCCGCGCGCATCGTGCTGGTCGGAGGGCAGAACGGCGTCGATGCCGAAGGCAACATCGTCGGCAAGGGCGACCTCGCTGCGCAGACGACGCAGGCGCTGGCCAATCTGGCCAAGGTTCTGCAAGCTGGCGGAGCGACGCTGGAGAATCTCGTCAGCCTGTCGGTCTATATCGTTGGCGACCAGGATATCGCTCCGGGCTTTGGCGCCTGGATGGCGTTCTGGGCCAACCGTGCTCCGCCGCCCATCATCAAGGCGCTGCGTGTTGTCGGCCTCGGCAATCCGGACTTCCTGATCGAGATCGAGGGCCAGGCGGCGATTGCGTAGACTCCCGCTTGAAGGGACACACTACGCGGCCGTGAAATTCCATTCCTCCACTCGCCGCTGGATTGGCACGATCTATCTTCTTTCCTGATGAAAAGGGCTGGACAAGACAGGGCGCGCGATCCGCGAAACCGGAATGGATTCCCGCGGCCCACGCGCGGGATTGCCGACATCCGCCTCGAACTGCTTCGATGGAGCACTCAAGATGAGCGAGCAGACAAAAGCGGCGCCGAAGGGCGCGCACATCAACCTGTCGAGATTGCGTCCGCCTTACGCTTCGGTGCTCGACCTGATCGGCCAGACGCCGGTCGTCGAGCTGACCAAATTCGACACCGGCAAATGCCGCCTGTTCATCAAGCTCGAAAGCCAGAATCCTGGCGGCTCGATCAAGGACCGCATCGCGCTCTCGATGATCGCGGCGGCGGAGAAGGAGGGACGCCTGAAGCGCGGTGGCACCATCGTCGAGGCGACCGCCGGCAACACCGGCCTCGGCCTCGCCCAGGTCGGCATCCCGAAAGGCTACCGCATCGTCCTCGTCGTGCCCGACAAGATGTCGCGCGAGAAGATCCAGCATCTGCGCGCTTTGGGCGCCGAGGTGCGCATGACCCGCTCCGATGTCGGCAAGGGCCATCCCGAATACTACCAGGACATGGCCGAGAAGATCGCCGCCGAGCTGCCCGGCGCTTTCTATGCCAACCAGTTTGCCAACCCGGCCAACCCGCTGGCGCATGAGACCACCACCGGCCCGGAAATCTTTGCGCAGCTCGATGGCGATGTCGACGCGGTAGTGGTCGGCGTCGGCTCCGGCGGCACGCTCACCGGCCTCGGCCGCTTTTTTGCGAAACACTCGCCCAAGACCGAGATGGTGCTCGCCGACCCGGTCGGCTCGGTGCTGGCGCCGCTGATCAAGACCGGCAAGATGGAGGAGGCCGGCAGCTGGACGGTCGAAGGCATCGGCGAGGATTTCGTGCCGCCCAATGCCGATCTGTCGCTGGTGAAAAAGGCCTATTCGATTCCCGACAAGCAGAGCATGCTGGCGGTGCGCGATCTGTTGTCCAGGGAAGGCATCCTGGCTGGCTCGTCCTCCGGCACGCTGCTGTCGGCAGCGCTTCGCTACTGTCGCGAGCAGACGTCGCCAAAACGCGTCGTCACCTTGGTCTGCGACAGCGGCAACAAGTATCTGTCGAAAGTCTTCGACGATATCTGGCTGGCCGAGCAGGGCCTTGCCGACCAGGAACAGCATGGCGATTTGCGCGACCTGGTCATGCGCTCGCCGCGCACCGGCGACATTGTGACCGTTGGCCCGGAGGAAACCCTGCTCAACGCCTATGGCCGCATGCGCCGCTCCGACGTTTCGCAGCTGCCGGTGCTGGACGAAGGCAGGCTGGTCGGCATCGTCGACGAGAGCGATATTTTAGCCAAGGTCGATGGACCCTATGACGGCCGCTGGGACCGTTTCAACGCGCCGGTGCGCACGGCCATGACCTCCAACCTGCACACGCTGCAGGCCAATCAGACGCTCGACGCGCTGCTGCCTGTCTTCGACCGCAACGAGGTCGCCATCGTCTTCGATGGCGAAGAGTTCATCGGCCTGATAACTCGTATAGACCTGATCAACCATCTGAGGCGCCGCGCAACATGACTTCGAACGGCAAGAACCGCCTGGCCTTTTCCACCCGCGCCATCCATGGCGGCCAGAGCCACGATCCGCTGACCGGCGCCGTGATGGTGCCGATCTACGCCACCTCCACCTACGGCCAGCAGTCGCCCGGCGTGCACAAGGGTTTTGAATACGCCCGCAGCCAGAACCCGACGCGCTTCGCCTTCGAGCGTGCCGTGGCCGACCTCGAAAGCGGCTCGGCCGCCTTCGCCTTTGCCTCCGGCCTGGCGGCGATCGGCACGGTGCTCGAGCTCCTCGATGCCGGCGCCCATATCGTCGCCACCGACGACATCTATGGCGGTTCGTTCCGCTTGATGGAGCGGGTGCGCAAGCGCTCCGCCGGCCTTGAGGTGAGTTTTGCCGACTTCACCGACCTCGCCGCGATCGAGGCGGCGATCCGCCCGGACACGAAGCTGCTCTGGGTCGAGACGCCGACCAACCCGCTGCTGCGCATCGTCGACCTCGAAGCGATCGCCGCGCTTGCTAGGTGCAAGGGGCTGCTCACCGTCGCCGACAACACCTTCTGCAGCCCCTATATCCAGCGCCCGCTGGAGCTCGGCATCGACATCGTCGTGCACTCGACGACGAAATATCTCAATGGCCATTCCGACATGGTCGGCGGCGTGGCGGTCGTCGGCGATAACAAGGACCTCGCCGCCCAGCTGAAATTCCTGCAGAACGCCATCGGCGCCATTTCCGGCCCGTTCGACAGTTTTCTGGCGCTGCGCGGTATAAAAACCCTGGCGCTCAGGATGGAGCGTCACTCGTCCAACGGCCTGAAAATAGCGCAATGGCTGGAAACGCGAAAAGATGTCCGCCGGGTCATCTATCCCGGCCTCGCCAGCCACCCGCAGCATTCCATCGCCGTCCAGCAGATGCACGCCTTCGGCGGCATGATCTCGGTCGACCTCGACCGCGACCTGGCGGGAACAAAACGCTTCCTCGAACGCACCCAGCTCTTCACTTTGGCCGAAAGCCTGGGCGGCGTCGAAAGCCTGATCGAGCACCCGGCGCTGATGACGCACGGATCGATCCCGGCGGAAAAGCGTGGGGCGATAGGCATCACCGATTCGCTGGTGCGGCTGTCGTGTGGGATCGAGGACGGCGATGATCTGATCGCGGATCTCGAGCAGGCGTTGCAGACCTGAGAACTCGCAGATACCACGTCATCGTGGTAATCCTTCGCGCCCCCTCTGGCCTGCCAGCCTTGTCCTTCGTCATTCTAGGGCGGAGCAAGGAGCGAAGCGACGCGCGCAGACCCTAGAATCCATGCCGTGACGGTTGAGAGCCGCCACGGTTTAGAACGGTTCACCAGCCGATCCCGCGAAACAGCTCGAACCATTCCGGATTGGTCTTCTCGATCAGCTCGATCTTCCACCGGCGTGGCCAACGTTTCAATGACGTCTCACGCTGGATGGCATCGGCGATGTCGAAGTATTCCTCGTACCAGACCAGACGCTGCACACCGTAGCGGCTGGTGAAGCTGGAGCCTTGGCCAGTCTTGTGCTCCGGCATCCGGCGAGCAAGGTCGTTGGTGACACCGATATAGATCGTGCCGCCTTTCTGGCTTGCGGTCATGTAGACGTAGCCTGTCATGTGGGGATCTTAGCTGGCGCCATTACCACCCGCTATTCTGGACCGTTGCATTCTATGGCCAATGTCACGGCATGGATTCTAGGGTCTGCGCGCGTCGCTTCGCTCCTTGCTCCGCCCTAGAATGACGAAGCGCCATTTGCGATCGTCCTGCCCGCGAGAGACGCGCTGTCCCGCTGACCTCTCGGTATGTGTGCCATTGCACGCCGCCATCCACGCTCTAAACTGCCCCCAACTGCGATCTCCGGAGGCGCCATGCGCGTGGTCGTGTTGGGTGGCGGCGTGGTCGGCGTCACCACGGCCTATCAGCTGCAGAAGGACGGGCACCAGGTCGTCATCCTCGAGCGCCAGCAACAGGTCGCTGCGGAGACCAGCTGGGGCAATGCCGGCATGATCGCGCCGGGGCATTCTTTTGTCTGGTCGTCGCCCAAGGCGCCGATGATCCTCTTGAAATCGCTGGTGCTGAAAGACCAGGCGCTGCGCTTCAGGCTTTCGGCCGATCCGCGGCTCTACAGCTGGTCGTGGCTGTTCCTGATGGAATGCACGGCCGGGAAGGCCAGGCGCAACACGCTACTCAAGCATCGGCTGGCGGTCTATTCGCAATCGGTCCTGCACGAGGTCGTCGCCGACGAGGCGATCGACTACGACCGCAATGATCGCGGCATCCTTTATTTCTATCGCAGCCAGCAGGCGCTCGACAAAGGCGTCGAGCATATGAAGCTGCTCGAATCCGACGGCCAGCTGATCAAGGTGCTCGACTGCGACGCCATCGTCGCCCTCGATCCGTCGTTGGCTTCCGCCAAGGAAAAAATCGCCGGCGGCATCCATTGCCCGACCGACGAGACCGGCGATCCGGCGAAATTCACCCGGGCGTTGGCCGCGAAGGTGGCCGAGCGCGGTGGCGAGATCCGCACCGGCACGACCATCACCGGCATCGAGACGTCCGGCGACGATGTCTCCCGGGTGCTGACCGACAAGGGAAGCATCAAGGGCGATGCCTATGTGCTGGCGCTCGGCTCCTACAGCCCGCTGATCGCGAGCACCGTCGGCATCAGCCTGCCGATCTATCCGATCAAGGGCTATTCGCTGACCATTCCGATCGGCAACCGTCCGGCGCCGCCCACCATCGCCGCGATCGACGAGCACAATCTGGTCGCCGTGTCGCGCTTCGGCGATCGGCTGCGCGTCACCGCTACGGCCGAGTTCGCCGGCTACGACACCAGCCACAAACCGGCCGATTTCGCCTTCATGAAAGGGGTGACCGAGGAGCTCTATCCCGAAGGCGCCGATTACGACCGCGCCGAGATGTGGGCGGGCCTGCGGCCGATGACGCCCAACAATCTGCCCGAATTCGGCCGGCGCCGCCTCAGCAACCTCTACCTCAACACCGGGCACGGCCATATCGGCTGGACCATGTCGCATGGTTCGGCCCGCATCACTGCCGACCTGATCGCCGGCCGCAAGCCGGCGATCTCGATGGACGGAATTTTGAACTGAGAGCATGATCCCGGAGGGGATCGACCAGGAAAGGGAATGCCATGTCTGTCAGCGCGGCCGCTACCCGCCCTCAATCGCCAGGGCCGATCGATTTGGGCGTCCTTCCGTCGGAGATCGACGGCGGCCTCGCCTCGCGCGCGGCGATCGGGCTCGCGATCCTCGCCACCGACCAGACGCTGGAGCATGAGTTCCGCGCCCTGATCCGCATTCCGGGCGTCGCCTTCTACGAGGCCCGCCTCTTCAACGACAACGACATCACGCCCGATACTTTGCGCGCCATCGGCCCGCGCATCGCGCCCACCGTCGACCTCATCCTGCCCAGCATCCCGCTCGATGTCGTCGGCTTCGGCTGCACCTCGGCCACCATGACGCTCGGCGAGGACGCCGTCTTCGCCGAGATCCGCAAGGCGCGGCCGGGCGTCGCCTGCACCACCCCGGTCAC
Organism: Mesorhizobium sp. B2-7-2; assembly: GCF_006440775.1. Lineage (GTDB taxonomy): Bacteria > Pseudomonadota > Alphaproteobacteria > Rhizobiales > Rhizobiaceae > Mesorhizobium. Next base: position 54,425 of record NZ_VFTZ01000002.1, read on the forward strand.
CGGCGCTTTGGCCGCCTTCAAGGCGCTCGGCGCCAGGGGCATCGGCCTGCTCACGCCCTATGCGCCGGAGATCAACCAGGGCCTGGTCCGCTACTTCACCGGCCGCGGCCTCGACATATCAGCCGTCGCCACTTTCGACCGGCGCGACGACCGCGAGGCGGCCCGCATCTCGCTGGCCTCGATCGAGGCGGCGGCCGAGCGCATGGCCGCCGTGCCGGGCGTGGAAGCGATCTTCATCTCCTGCACCAGCCTGCGCGTCGCCGAAGCGGTCGCCGAGCTGGAGCGGCGCATCGGCATTCCCGTCACCTCCTCCAACCACGCCATGGCCTGGCACTGCCTGCGGCTTGCCGGCATCGATGACGTCGTGCCGGCCGGCGGACGGTTGTTTGCGCTACCGTAGCGGCCGGAATGGGACTGGCGCTGCCGCCCGCCCACTTGAGGGTGGCTACCCGCTCACCTTGAAGAAATCCACGAACGCCCTGAGCGCCGGCCGCATCTGCCGGCGGCTCGGATAATAGACGAAGAAGCCGTCGAAGGACGGGCACCAGTCCTCCAGCACGCGGATCAACCTGCCCTCGGCGAGCGGCGCCTTGACATAATCCTCGAAGACGAAGGCAAGCCCGGCGCCGTCGACTGCCGCTTGGGCGATAAGATGGTCCTCGTCGAGGATCAGCGGTCCTTCCACCGCGATCTCGATTTCCTCGCCGTTCTTCTCGAACTCCCAGCGGTAGAGGATGCCGCTGGAGAAACGGAAGCGGATGCAACGATGGCCTGCGAGATCGCGCGGATGACCGGGCTTCGGCATGGAAGCGAAATAGGACGGCGCGGCGACCGCCGCGCCGCGGATGTCGGGCCCGATGCGCACCGCGATCATGTCGCGCTGCAGGCTTTCGCCGAGCCTGACGCCTGCGTCGAAGCCGCCTTCGACCACATCGGTGAAGCGATCCTCGATGACGATCTCCAGCACGATGTCGGGATAGGCGGCGGCGAAGGCGCCGAGCCGCGGCGTCAACACCAGATGCGCAGCGGTGCGCGGCACGCTGAGCCTGAGATTGCCGGCCGGCCGGTCGCGCGCCTCGACCGCCGTTTCCAGCGCGAGGTCGATCTCGGACAGGGCCGGGCGCAGCCGTTCCAGAAGCTGCGCGCCTTCCTCGGTCGGCGCGACGCTGCGCGTGCTGCGCGCCAGCAGCCGCACGCCGAGCCGTGCTTCCAGGCTCGACACCGCATGGCTGACCGCGGAAGGCGCGATGCCGAGTTCGCGGGCGGCGCCGCGGAAGCTGGCACATTGGGCAACCGCGGCCAGCACGGCGAGTTGCGAGAGGTTCGTCCGATTCATCGTTCTATTTTATAGAGCAACCCGTACAAAAGAGAAAGAATTATCGAACGCATTGCGAGGCGCTATCTCTCCCCCATCGCAACAAGGAGATGCGCCATGAAAACCCGCAAACTTGGAACTGAACTCGAAGTCTTCCCCGTCGGCCTCGGCTGCATGGGCATGAGCTTCGGCTATGGCGGCCAGCCGGAGGCGGAAGCGATCGCCACGCTGCGCCGCGCCGTCGAGATCGGCGTGACCTTCTTCGATACGGCCGAAGTCTATGGTCCATACGAGAACGAGATCCTGCTCGGCAAGGCGCTGAAGCCGGTGCGCGACAAGGTAACGATCGCCACCAAATTCGGCTTCAAGATTTCCGAGCACGGCGAGGGCACCGACCGCATGATCGGCGTCGACAGCCGCCCCGAGCACGTCAAGGCGGTGGCCGAAGCCTCGCTCAAGCGGCTCGATACAGACGTGATCGACCTCTATTACCAGCACCGCGTCGACCCCAACGTGCCGATCGAGGATACGGTCGGCGCCATGGCGGACCTGGTGCGCGAAGGCAAGGTCCGGGCGCTGGGCCTGTCGGAGGTGAGCGGCACGACGCTGCGCCGGGCGCATGCCGTGCACCCGATCGCCGCGGTGCAGAGCGAATATTCGCTGTGGAGCCGCGATCCCGAGGATGAGGTGTTCGACGCCTGCCGCGAGCTCGGCATCGGCTTCGTCCCCTACAGCCCGCTCGGCCGCGGCCTGCTCACCGGCGCGATCGCCAAGCCGGACGCACTCGGCGCCGGCGACTGGCGCCTCACCTTGCCGCGCTTCAAGGCCGAGGCGATGGAAGCCAACAACGCCGTCATCGCAGTGCTGGAGAAGATGGCGGCGCAGAAGGGCGTGACAGCGGCGCAGCTGGCGCTCGCCTGGGTGCTGCACCAGGGCGATTTCATCGTCCCGATCCCCGGCGCAAGGAAGATACGCCACCTTGAGCAGAACACGGCGGCGGCGAATATCGAGCTGAGCGCGGCCGAGGTCGCGGCGATCGGTGACGCGCTGTCGCCCGACAAGGTGGTCGGCAAGCGCTACACGGAGGAACTGCTGGCGCTGGTGAATGGGTGATAGTTGAAAGGGGCGCTTCGGCGCCCCCTTGAAGGGTCGGCGCGAGGCCCCCTCTCTGTCCTGCCGGACATCTCCCCCTCAAGGGGGGAGATTGGCAGCTTGGGCGCCTGCGCCCTTCCTGCCTCGATTATTAGCGAAAGCGGACGCGACATCGATCTCCCCCCTTGAGGGGGAGATGGCCGGCAGGCCAGAGAGGGGGGCCTCGCGCCGCCGTATCTTATCCCTGCACCCCTACCAAGCCACCACACTAATCTCCGGCCAATACTCCTGCGCCCTTCTCCCCTTCGCTTCGTGCGTCCGCTGATTATCCGGCCCCCGGTTCGGCGTGATGCGAAACGAAAAAAGATCGTCGAGCCCGAACGGTGCCACCAGCTCCAAGGCTCCGTCGGCGCCGTACCGCACCCCCACCGCATGCGTCTTCGACGCAAAATAGCTCACCGACTGGCTCGCGCTGGCATAGCGCGGGCACTCCTGCCCGAACTTTGCCGGATACCATAGATGCACCCGCGCCTGATTGCGCACCTCGACCGGCAGCGCCAACCCAGCGAAATGCTCTGCTGCCCGGCGGATCACGGCATCCTCGGCCTCGTAGGACAAGTCGGCGTCGTCGAAGTAGAACAGGTCGACATCTTTGATGCCGTAGCCCGGCGGCTTGCCGGTCAGATGGTTCCAGACGCTGTTGTAGAGCGCGCCGGAAACCACCAGCCAATCCGGTAGCGCGAGTTGGCGCACACGCGCCAGCGTCTCATCCAGCAGCGGATCGGCCGCGATGATGGCCAGGAAGGCAGCGCGCTGTTCCTCGAAGGGAAGGCCGGAATAGCGGAGATAGTGCATCGCCCTTTGGAGAGCGATTCGCCATCGCTGCGCAATGCCTTACGCCCTCAGCACGCCGCCGGTCTGCTTGTTGACGTTCTCGACGATGCGTTTTGCGAGCGCCTCGAAATCCTCGTCGGTCAGCGTCTTTTCGACCGGCTGGATCGAGACCTCGATGGCAATCGACTTCTTGGCCGCCCCCAGCGAAGCGCCTTCGAACACGTCGAACACCGAAACGCCGGTGACCAGCTTCTTGTCGGCGGCCAAAGCCGCCCGTACCAGCGTGCCGGCCTCGACCGTCTTGTCGACGACGAAGGCGAAGTCGCGCTTCACCGCCTGGAAGGGCGAGAGCTCGAGCTTCGGCTTGGTGCGCGTCGGCTTGGCCTTCGGCTCCGGCACGGCGTCGACGAAAACCTCGAAGCCGCAGATCGGACCTGACGCGTCCACGCCGTCCAGCGTCCTCGGATGGAACTCGCCGAACGTGCCGAGCACCGTCTTGGGGCCGAGCTTGATCGTGCCCGAGCGCCCGGGATGATACCAGGCTGGGCCGCCGGGCTCGATCTGCAGCCGGTCGACCGGCGCGCCGCAGGCTTCGAGCGCGGCGATCGCGTCCGCCTTGGCGTCGAACACCCCGACCGGCCCGGCATTGCCGGACCAGCTGCGGCCCGAGCCGTCGAGCTTGGCCGTGCCGCGCCGCACGCCGGCGGCGACGCGCCGCTGCTGGTCGGCGCCATCGCCCTCATAGGTGCCCGAGACTTCGAACAGCGCCACATCGCCGATGCCGCGGTCGGCATTGCGCTGCGCGGCCGCGATCAGCCCCGGCAGCAGCGACGGCCGCATGTCGGACATGTCTGCGGCGATCGGGTTGGCGAGCTTGAGCGCCGTCTGGCCGCCGCCGAACAGCTCGGCGTGTCTTGCGGGGATGAACGACCAAGTGACGGCCTCCATCATGCCGCGCACGGCGAGCGCGCGCTTGGCGGCGCGGGTACGCACCTGCAGCGTGGTCAGGATCTTGCCGTTGACCGCGTCATGCGAGGTAAGCGGCTGGGCCAAGATGTTGTCGACGCCATGGATGCGCATCACCTCCTCGACCAGGTCGGCCTTGCCGTCGACATCCGGCCGCCAGGACGGCACCTCCACCTTGACGACGTCGCTCAGTCCTTTCGGCTCGAAGCCGAGCCGGGTCAGGATGCCAAGGGCTTCCTCTCTCGGCACCTCGATGCCGGTCAGCCGTTTCACTTCCGACAGCGGGAAGGAGACGATCTTCGGCTTGTGGCCGGCATAGCCGGCAACCTCGATTTCAGAAGGCGTGCCGCCGCAGAAATCGAGCACCAGCTTGATTGCCAGCTCGACGCCCGGCACCATGAACTCGGGATCGACGCCGCGCTCGAAGCGGTAGCGCGCGTCGGTGATGATGCCGAGCGCGCGGCCGGTGCGGGCCGTGGCGATCGGATCCCAGAGCGCCGATTCGACCAGCACGTCGGTGGTGTTCTCGTCGCAGCCCGAATGCTCGCCGCCCATGATGCCGGCGATCGATTCCACGCCATTGTCGTCGGCGATCACGCACATTTCCGGCGTCAGCGTGTATTCGCGGCCGTCCAGCGCCAGCACCTTCTCGCCGTCCTTGGCGCGCCGCACCACGAGGTTGCCGGCGACCTTGGCGGCATCGAAGACATGCAGAGGCCGCCCGCGGTCGAAGGTGACATAGTTGGTGATGTCGACCAGCGCGCTGATCGGCCTGAGCCCGATGGCGATCAGCCGCTGCTGCAGCCATTTCGGCGACGGGCCGTTCTTGACGCCCTTCACCAGCGTCAGCGCGAAGCCGGGGCAGAGCTCGGGCGCCTCGATCGTGACCTTGACCGGGCACAGGCCTTCGCCGGCATGCGGCATGATCCCGCCGCCGGTGAGCCGGCCAAGCCCGCTCGCCGCGAGGTCGCGCGCGATGCCGTAGACGCTGGTCGCATCCGGGCGGTTCGGCGTCAGATTGATCTCGATGACCGGATCGTCGAGATGCGCGTAGGCGGCGAAGCTGGTGCCGACCGGCGCATCCTCAGGCAAATCGATGATCCCGTTATGCTCGTCTGAGATTTCCAGCTCGCGCTCCGAGCACATCATGCCGTGGCTTTCGACGCCGCGGATCTTGCCCACCGAGAGCGTCACGTCGATGCCGGGAACATAGGTGCCCGGCGCCGCGAAAGCGCCGATCAGGCCCGCGCGGGCATTGGGCGCGCCACATACGACTTGAACAGGCGGCTTGCCGTCGCCGGTGTCGACGGTCAGCACGCGCAGCCGGTCCGCATCGGGATGCTGCACGGCGGTCAGCACCTTGGCGATGACGAAGGGTTTAAGGCCGGCCTTGTCGTCGACATGCTCGACTTCAAGGCCGATCGCCGTCAGCCGCTCGACGATCTCGGCAAGCGAGGCGTCGGTCTCGAGATGGTCCTTGAGCCAGGAGAGGGTGAATTTCATGCTTCTGTTCCGTTCGGTCCTTGCCCATCAGGTCTGGGCACGCTGGTCTTCAGCTCGCGCGGCAGCGCGTCGGGCATGTGCAGGAAGGGCAGTTGCTCGCGCACATGCGCATGCACGGTCGGCCTGAAATAGGCCGGCATGTCCATGGCGCCGAGCATGAAATAGATCTGGTTGTCGAGCCGCTGATCGAGATAGGCGATCGGCGAGCCGCAGATGCCGCAGAACGTGCGCTCCACCGGGCCGTTGCGATAGCTTTTCAGCGATTTGCCGTTGAGCGCGACCTGATCGGCCATGAAGCCGACAAAGGCAGACACCGGCGCGCCGCTGGCGCGCCGGCAATCGCCGCAATGGCAATAGCTGATGTGGTGCGGCTCGGCCGAGGCCTCGAACCGCACCGCGCCGCAGCGACAGCCCCCGGTGTGGAGTGCGGTCATGTCGACAGCCCCCCGAACAGCGTCGGCAGGTCGAGCGGCCGGAAGCCGTAATGCGACAGCCAGCGCACGTCGGCGTCGAAGAAGGCGCGCAGGTCCGGCATGCCGTATTTCAGCATGGCGATGCGGTCGATGCCCATGCCCCAGGCAAAGCCCTGATATTCGTCGGGATCGAGCCCGCCGGCGCGCAGCACGTTGGGATGCACCATGCCGCAGCCCAGTATCTCCATCCAGTCCGAGCCTTCGCCGAAGCGCACTTCACCCGGACGCGAGCGGTCGCACTGGATGTCGACCTCGAGACTGGGCTCGGTGAACGGGAAGAAGGACGGACGAAAGCGCATCTTGACCGACGGCACTTCGAAGAAGGCCTTGCAGAACTCCTCCAGCACCCACTTCATGTTGGCGACATTGGCTGATTTGTCGACCACCAGCCCCTCGACCTGATGGAACATCGGCGAGTGCGTAGCGTCCGAATCCTGCCGGTAGGTCTTGCCGGGGATGACGATGCGGATCGGCGGCTTCTGCTTCTCCATGGTGCGGATCTGCACGGGCGAGGTGTGCGTGCGCAACAGCTTGCGCTCACCCTTCTCGTCCGGCTGGAAGAAGAAGGTGTCGTGCATCTCGCGCGCCGGATGTCCCTCAGGAAAATTCAGCGCCGTGAAATTGTAATAGTCGGTCTCGATATCCGGGCCTTCGGCGATGGCGAAGCCGAGGTCGCCGAAGATCGCCGCGATCTCGTCGACCACCTGGCTGATCGGATGGATGCGGCCGCGCTCGGCCGGCGACTGGCGAACGGGAAGCGTGACATCGACCTTCTCAGCCGCGAGCCGGGCCGCGATCGCCACATCCTTCAGTTCCGCCTTGCGCTGGGTGAGCGCTTCGGTGACGCGGTTCTTCAGGCCGTTGATCGCCGGCCCCTTCACCTGGCGCTCCTCGGCGCTCATCGCGCCCAGCGTCTTCAGCATTTCGGAGACCGAACCTTTCTTGCCCAGCGCAGAGACGCGCACCGCCTCGATCGCGGCCTCGTCCGCCGCCGCCGCGATTTCGGCGAGCAACGAGCCTTCCAGGGCTTCAAGATTTCCAGCAGTGGCGTTCACGGCGAAGCTCTCTCGGTCGGGCGACTGCCACCATTTCGGTTTCGTCGTCGCCATTTTTGGTTACATCAGACATAAGAAAAACCCGCGCCAGCCGTGCCAGCGCGGGTTCCCCAAATCAGAATTGCGTATGCTTGGGAAGCGCTGGCTTAGGCGACAGCGCTCTCAAAAGCATTCGGCGTGGTGTTCTTCAGATATTCGAGCGCGACCTTGGCCTTGGCGACCAGCGCGGCAAAAGCCTGCGGCTCGTGGATGGCCATGTCCGAAAGGACCTTGCGATCGATTTCGATGCCGGCCTTGTTGAGGCCGTCGATGAAACGGCCATAGGTCAGGCCATGCTCGTGGGTCGCGGCGTTGATGCGCTGGATCCACAGCGCGCGGAACGAGCGCTTGCGGTTCTTGCGGTCGCGGTAGGCGTATTGCAGCGACTTCTCCAGCGCCTGCTTGGCGATGCGAATGGTGTTCTTGCGGCGGCCGTAGAAGCCCTTGGCGGCCTTCAAGACCTTCTTGTGCTTGGCGTGGGCGGTAACGCCTCTCTTTACGCGTGCCATGTCATGATCTCCTTAAACGCTGTCCAGACCGAAATGCTCAGAGGCCGTTCGGCAGAAAATTCTTGATGACCTTCTTGCCGTCCGGTTCAGCCAGAACCATCGTGCCGCGGGCATCGCGAATGAACTTGTTGGAACGCTTGATCATGCCGTGGCGCTTGCCGGCGGCAGCCGACAGCACCTTGCCGGTGGCAGTAATCTTGAACCGCTTCTTGGCGGCCGATTTGGTCTTCATCTTGGGCATTTTGCTACTCCGTATTGGTGGCGCACCATCGCGCTTCTTGTCTCGCTTCGGGCCGACCAAAGCCCGAAAAGCAAATGAAACCGCCACGGCATGCCCTGCCGGGCGGTTTTCTTGGAACGGCGGTCCTATAGATCAAAGATGGCCGGCGTGCAACACCTCAACTAACGCGCCGTTCCGTTTGCCGATCCGCCGGTAGGGTGGCCGAGATTCAGGTCAGGCCGAGCCGAGAACGGCGAATTCCGAGAACCGGAGCGGAGCGTACGTTCAAGTACGTGAGCACCGGAAGCGTAGGAAGCGCTGTTCGCAGGCCGGCCTCACCTGAATATCGGCCACCCTAAGGCAGCGTGAACCACACCGGCAGCATCCCCGACTGCTGCATGCCATCGATCAACTCAAAGGCGGGCAGCGCCACCAGGAACACCAGGCCGTCGAGCAGCGTGTTCAAGAGCAGGCGCGGCCTGAAGCTGCCGGTATCGCCTTCCTGGTAGAGCGCAAGGTTCGGGAAGAAGCGCGGCACCTTGGCCAGATAGCCCTGGTAGGGCGCGCCGAGCAGTTCCTTCAGGTAACGCTCCTCGCGCAGGATGACGATGTGGAAGGCGCCGGCGCACAGAAGCGAAAACAGGATTATGCCGCTGAACGAGCCGATCTGCGCGCCGACGCCGGCGGCAGCCAAGGTCGAGAACAGATAGAGCGGGTTGCGGGTGATCGAATAGGGGCCGCCGGTGACCACCTCGGCCGATTTGCGCCCGCCGATATAGAGCGTCGACCACAGCCGCCCGACAATGCCGAGCAAGATCAAGAGCACGCCGAACATCTCGATCGACTCATGCATCAAGGTCTCGGGTGGGAAGCTCGATTGGCCGAACAGCAATGCGCAGAACAGCACTACGATCAGTACCGCCAGCACGATCCGGCGCATGTGCTGATAGCCGCCAAGGCTTTCTGTTTGCCCCGCGGGCTCGGACTTCGCTTCATCGGTCATGACCAAACCCGATCGTCGATTTGCTCGCGATCGGCTACCCGATCGTCGAGTTTGAGAGCGATCGGATAGAAAACAGGCGCCCCGCCGATCGTCGGGACGCCTTGCACCCTAATTTTGGCGGGATTTAGCGCGGCGCCAGAACCATCATCATCTGACGGCCTTCGAGCTTCGGCTCCGCCTCGACCTTGGCGATCGTCGCAACTTCCTCGCGCACCTTGTTCAGAAGCTGCATGCCGAGCTCCATATGCGCCATCTCGCGGCCGCGGAAGCGCAGCGTCAGCTTGACCTTGTCGCCTTCCTCGAAGAAGCGCCGCACGGCCTTCATCTTGGTCTCGTAGTCATGGCTGTCGATGTTCGGGCGCATCTTGATCTCCTTGATCTCGATGACCTTCTGGTTCTTGCGCGCTTCGGCCGCCTTCTTCTGGTTGGCGTATTTCAGCTTGCCGAGATCGAGGATCTTGACGACGGGCGGCACCGCGTTGGGCGATATCTCGACGAGATCGAGCCCGGCCTCTTCGGCCAGCAGCAACGCGTCGTTGATGGAAACATCGCCTCGGTTCTGGCCGTCGGCGTCGATAAGCTGGACCCGGGGCACCCGGATGTCTCGGTTGGAGCGCGGCCCGTCCTTGGTGGGTGCCGCTGCTTTGAAAGGTCTGCGAATGGTCGTGGTCTCCTCGGCCGTTTCGTTCTGGGTTCTTTAGACAAAAGTAGGTGGACGCGCCTATGTGGGGAGCGCGGGGCGTGAGTCAATAGCATAGCCGCGCCGCAAAATCACCTGCTGCCTGGTAATTGTCTGCACCAAGCAAAGAAACGCCGCGAGCACTTTTCGTTGAACCACCGCCTGTGCCAAAAGACCGGCGGGAAGGACAAGCTCATGGCCGCCAGCGCTCCGGTTTTCATCGATGTGGACGGGTCGGGCATCGCCGTCAGGCAGATGCCGGGCGCGACGCCCGGCGTGGTCTGGCTCGGCGGCTACAAGTCCGACATGCAGGGCACGAAGGCGCAGACGCTTGCCGCCTGGGCCGCGAGCGAAGGCCGCGCCTGTCTGCGCCACGACTATTCCGGCCATGGCGAGTCGGGCGGCGAATTCGCCGACGGTACGATCTCGAAGTGGTTGGCCGAGAGCCTCGCCGTCTTTCGCCGGTTCAGCAAGGGCAAGCAGGTATTGGTCGGCTCCTCGATGGGGGCGTGGATCGCCTTGCGCATGGCGCAGGAATTGCGCAAGGCGGGCGACACGAGGATTGCCGGCCTGGTGCTGCTCGCCCCGGCGCCTGATTTCACCGTCGAGCTGATCGAGCCGGTGCTGACCGACGCGCAGCGGCAGGATCTGAAGGAAAAAGGCTTCTTCGCCGAGCCGTCCGACTATTCGGACGAGCCCTATATCTACACGCGCGCGTTGATCGAGGACGGCCGCGCCAACCGGGTGATGACCGGGCCGATCGACACCCATTGCCCGGTGCACATCCTGCAGGGCCTGGCCGACCCGGACGTGCCGTCCGGCCATGCCTTGAAGCTCGCATCCATGCTGCCGGCCGACGATGTGACGCTGTCGCTGATCCCGGACGGCGACCATCGCCTGTCCCGCCCCGAGGATCTCGACATGCTCAAGCGGGCCGTAGGCGACATGGTCAAGCGGGCGGCCGGATAATGCGCATCTCCATCCCGATATCCGCCTTCGTCGCGGCGATCGTCGGCTTCGGCGGCACGCTGGCCCTGGTCATCGCCGCCGCCAAGGCGGTCGGCGCCACGCAGATCGAGACTGCGAGCGGCGTGACCGCGATCTGCCTGGCCATGGTCGTTGAATGTCTGTGGCTCTCCTGGCGCACCAAGATGCCGGTCATCACCGCCTGGTCGACGCCCGGCCTGGCGCTGATCGCGGCCTCCAGCGGGTTTACGATGCCGCAGGCCGTCGGCGCCTTCATGGTCACCGGCGTCCTTCTGGTCGCCACCGGCCTGTTCAAGCCGTTGACCAGGCTGATCGCGAAAATCCCGGCCTCGGTCGCGTCCGGCATGCTGGCCGGCATCCTTGTCAGCTTCGCCGTCAATGCGGTGAAAGCTATTCCCGCCGACCCTTGGCTGATCCTGCCGCTGATCGCCGCCTTCTTCATCATCCGCCTGTTCAATCCGGCTCTATCGGTGCTGGTGGTGCTGATCGGCGGCGGCCTCGCCGCTTTCCTCACCGGCCGCGTCGGCAACCTGCCGGCGCCGGAACTGTCGACATTGACATTAATTGCGCCGCAATTCACCGCATCGGCGATCATCGGCCTTGCCCTGCCGCTCTATCTCGTCACCATGGCCTCGCAGAACCTTTCCGGTCTCGCGGTGCTGCGCGCCGCGGGCTACCATCCGGAGCCCGGTCCGCTGATCGGCGTCACCGGTCTATTTTCGCTGCTCTCGGCGCCGTTCGGCGCCGCGACCACCAATCTCGCGGCGATCTCGGCCGCTATCTGCACCGGCCCCGATGTCCATCCCGACCCGGCCGAACGTTGGAAGACCGGGCCGTTCTACGCGCTCGCCTATCTCATCTTCGCGATCTTCGGCGCCTCGCTGGTGGCGATCTTCGCCGTCCTGCCGCAAAGCCTGATCGTGCTGGTCGCGGGGCTCGCCTTGACGGCGCCCTTGGCCAACGCGCTGTCGATCGCGCTGAAGGACGAGGCCGAACGCATGCCGGCCACCGTCACCTTCGCCGCGACGGCTTCGGGGCTCACGCTCTTCGGCGTCGGCGCCGCATTTTGGGGGCTCGTCGCCGGAATGGCGGTGCTTTTCCTCGAGAAGCTCAAAAAGCGATAATCATTTCAGATGCTTCGCCGGTTTTGGCGGGGTTTGCCTTGAATCGCCGATTTCGCCTTCCCATTTCGATTCCACGCAGCCGGTTTGGCTGTCTCCAATGGAAGGATTGGGAGAAAATGAACACAAGTGCATTGATCCGTCCGGCCTGGACGCCGGCCACCATCGCGCTGATGGTCATCGGCTTCATGGTGTTCTGGCCGCTCGGCTTGGCCATGCTCGCCTACATCATCTGGGGCGATCGGTTGGAAGGCTTCAAGCGCGACGTCAACCGCACCACAGACGGCATCTTCGCCGGTTGCCGTCGTCGCTCCGAGAAGGCGGCCCGCTGGGGCCACGGCTCGGCCCGCACCGGCAACGTCGCCTTCGACGATTGGCGCGAGAAGGAGCTGGAGCGCCTCGCCGAGGAGCGCCGCAAGCTCGACGAGATGCTCTCCGAGTTCGACGAGTACGCCCGCGAACTGCGCCGAGCCAAGGACCAGGAAGAGTTCGACCGCTTCATGGCCAACCGCAACAAGTCGACCGCGCCAACCTCGACCGGCTCGAACGAGAAGGCGGGTCCGGAGGGTGGTAAAGGTACCAACCTGCTCGACGACTGAGATCCGGCGACACGTCTCGGTATGATATGCGGCGTCGCGTTTAGCGGCGCCGTTTCTTTTTTGTTCCCTATGTAGCTTCCCTCCACTGGCCGTTTTTTTCGAATCGCGTATCGTCCAGCCATGACCCTCGGCTTCCTTCGCAATCTGACCAAGCCAAAGCCCACGCCTGTCGTCGAGCGCGAGCATTGCGTCGCCGGCCGCACGCTGCCGCTCAAGATCGTTGAGAGCGCCAGGGCCCGGCGGCTCACGCTGCGCATCGATTCCGGCGGCCAGGGCCTGCGCGTCACGGTGCCGCCCGGCCTGCGCCGCGGCGAGGTCGAGAAATTCCTCGACCGCCACCAGGACTGGCTGGAGCAGCGGCTGGCCAAGGTGCCGACGAGGCCGCAGGTTCGCCCCGGCATCCGGATCCCGATCCGCGGCGTGCCGCACCGCATCGTGCACGAGCCCTCGAGGCGCGGCACCGTCACCGTCGCGCGCGACGATCGCGGCCCGCTCTTGATCGTCCATGGCGAGCGCATCCATTTGCCGCGCCGCATCGGCGATTACCTCAAGCGCGAGGCCAAGAAGGAAATCGAGAGGCTGGTGATCAAGCACACCGAGACGATCGGCAAGCGTGCCAAAGCGATAAGGTATAAGGATACCTCCAGCCGCTGGGGGTCATGCACCTCGGAGGGCAATCTCTCCTTCTCGTGGCGCATCATGATGGCGCCGCCGGCGGTGATTAACTACCTTGTGGCGCATGAGGTGGCGCATCTCAAGGAGATGAACCACGGCCCGAAATTCTGGAAGCTGTGCGAAAAACTCTGCCCGGATACCGACCGCTGCAAGGATTGGCTGAAGCGCAACGGCGGGGCGCTGCAGGCGATTGTGTTTGAGTAGGGTGGCTAGCGAGCGGGGCGCCGCCGCTAGCCGAGCAACGCTGGAGATTAGCCGAGTCATCTCAGCGTCGTCATTCTAGGGCGGAGCAAGGAGCGAAGCGACGCGCGCAGACCCTAGAATCCATGCCGTGACGCGTGAGCGCCGCAACGGTCCAAAAGTCGCTTTGCATTGAGGTAGGCGTCTCGGAAAGGCATTTTATTCTCGACCGCGGCACTATTCGGCCGGCGTAACGGAATGGATCCTAGGGTCTGCGCGCCGCTTCGCGTCGCTCCGCCCTAGGATGACGACCGCGCGGTTTCCTCGCCGGCGAAAGCCCTCAATCATCATTCGCCGCGTTCAGCTCTTCCGGCCGCAGCCCTTCCTCGGTATGCGGCCACGGCAGAAAATCCCGGTCGAAGGCATCGCTTCCGAAATATTCCAGCGCGCGGTGCGCCTCGGCGCCGTTGAAGGCGGCTTTGTCCATAAGATGCACGATCACCTCGCGCGCCTGCGCGATCTTCTGCTTGAGTTCGGCGACGGTCCGGTCGGCCATGATTATCCTGCTCCCGCCTGTGGTTTCTATATGAACGTAGTGTTTTCCGCAGAACCGGCAACAGCATGCTTTTTCTCGACTCTTTAGCCGTTTCGTGCCAAGCCCGCGCCATGACGCTCGACATCAAGATCTGCGGATTGAAGACCGACGCCGCGATGGCCGCCGCGCTTGCCGGCGGCGCCAGCCATGTCGGCTTTATTTTCTTCGCCAAGAGCCCGCGCTATGTCGAGCCCGCCGAGGCCGGCCGTTTGCGCCAAGCGGCACGCGGCAAGGCCCTGGCGGCAGCCGTCAGCGTCGACGCCGATGATGCCTTTCTCGACGAGATCGTCGCGAAAATGCAGCCCGATATGCTGCAATTGCATGGTTCGGAAACGCCTGAGCGCGTTACCGAGATCAAGGCGCGTTACGGCCTGCCGGTGATGAAGGCGCTGCCCATCAGCGAGGCGGCGGATATCGATCGCATAAAACCCTTTATCGGCATCGCCGATCGCTTCCTCCTGGATTCCAAGCCGCCGAAGGGCTCGCAACTGCCTGGCGGCAACGGCGTCGCCTTCGACTGGCGCATCCTTGCCGGCCTTGACGCCGGGCTCGAATACATGCTTTCCGGAGGGCTCAACGCCGCCAATATCGGCGATGCCCTGAGACAGGCCAATCCGCCCGGAATAGACGTTTCGTCCGGCGTGGAAAGCGCTCCGGGCGTCAAGGATCCGGCGCTGATCGAGCAGTTTTTCCGGGCCGCCAGGGCCGCGCGCGACGACCGCGCCGCCTGAATGCAATTCACATCAGGAGATCGGCGATGAACAAGCCGGCAATGCCCAATTCCTTCCGCACCGGACCCGACGAGCAGGGCATGTTCGGCATTTTCGGCGGCCGTTTCGTCGCCGAGACGCTGATGCCGCTGATCCTCGATCTCGAAGAGCAGTGGAACAAGGCCAAGACCGATCCGGAGTTCAAGGCCGAGCTGCAGAACCTGTCGACCCACTATGCCGGGCGGCCGTCGAAGCTTTATTTCGCCGAGGGCCTCACAAAGCATCTTCGTGAGGTTTCCTCGGCCAAGGGCCTTGGGGGCGGCGCAAAGGTTTATTTCAAGCGCGAGGACCTGAACCACACCGGCTCGCATAAGATCAACAATTGCCTCGGCCAGATCCTGCTCGCCAAGCGCATGGGCAAGAAGCGCATCATCGCCGAGACCGGCGCCGGCCAGCATGGCGTCGCCTCGGCCACCGTCGCGGCGCGCTTCGGTTACCCTTGCGTCGTCTACATGGGCGCCACCGACGTCGCCCGCCAGAGCCCCAACGTCTTCCGCATGAAGCTGCTCGGCGCCGAGGTGCGGCCGGTCACGGCCGGCCACGGCACGCTGAAGGACGCCATGAACGAGGCCTTGCGCGACTGGGTCACCAATGTCGAGGACACCTATTACCTGATCGGCACCGCCGCCGGCCCGCATCCCTATCCGGAGCTGGTGCGCGACTTCCAGTCGGTGATCGGCACGGAAGCCCGCTCCCAGATTCTGGAGCAGGAAGGCCGGCTGCCGGACGTGATCGTCGCCGCCGTCGGCGGCGGCTCCAACGCCATCGGCCTCTTCCATCCCTTCCTCGACGACAAGGATGTCCGCATCACCGGCATCGAGGCTGGCGGGCGCGGCCTCGACGGCGTCGAGCATTGCGCCTCGATGAATGCCGGCAAGCCCGGCGTGCTGCACGGCAACCGCACCTATCTGTTGCAGAACTCGGACGGCCAGATTCTCGACGGCCATTCGATCTCGGCCGGCCTCGACTATCCGGGCGTCGGTCCCGAGCATTCCTGGCTGCGTGATTCCGGTCGCGTCCAGTATGAGCCGATCCTGGACGACGAGGCGCTGGAAGCCTTCCAGCTCACCACTCGGGTCGAAGGCATCATCCCGGCGCTGGAATCGGCGCATGCCATCGCGCATGCGATGAAGATCGTGCCCACAATGGACAAGGACCAGATCGTCATCGTCAATCTGTCCGGCCGCGGCGACAAGGACGTGCACACTGTGGCCAACATGCTGGGCATGGAGATCTGACAATGACCACCCGCATCGACCGGCGTATGGCCAAGCTCAAGGCCGAAGGCCGCCCGGCTTTGGTCACCTATTTCATGGGCGGCGACCCGGACTACGACACCTCGCTATCGATCATGAAGGCGCTGCCGATCGCCGGCGCCGACATTATCGAGATGGGAATGCCCTTCTCCGACCCGATGGCCGACGGCCCGGCGATCCAGGCCGCCGGTCTGCGCGCGCTGAAGGGCGGCCAGACCCTGGTCAAGACGTTGAAGCTGGCGGCCGACTTCCGCGCCGGCGACAATGAGACGCCGATCGTGCTGATGGGCTATTACAATCCGATCTATATCTACGGCGTCGACCGCTTCCTCACGGACGCCAAGGCGAGCGGCATCGACGGACTGATCGTCGTCGACCTGCCGCCGGAGATGGATGAGGAGCTCTGCGTTCCGGCGCTGAAGGCCGGCGTCAACTTCATCCGCCTGGCGACGCCGACCACCGACGACAAGCGCCTGCCCAAGGTTTTGGAAAACACCTCCGGCTTCGTCTACTACGTCTCGATGACCGGCATCACCGGCTCGGCGTTGGCCGACACGGGCAAGGTAGCCGCGGCTGTCAACCGCATTAAGGGCCACACCGACCTGCCGGTCTGCGTCGGCTTCGGCGTCAAGACCGCCGAGCAGGCGCGTGTGATCGGCGCCAATGCCGACGGCGTCGTCGTCGGCACCGCGATTGTCAATGCGGTCGCCAATGTGCTCGGGCCCAAGGGCGAGAAAACAGCCGATCCCGCCGAAGCCGTCGCCACATTGGTCAGCGGTCTTGCCCAGGGCGTCCGTTCGGCCCGCCTTGCTGCGGCCGAATAGCCCGACTATTTGTTCTTGAGCAATTCCGGCCGGAAAACCGCCACAGACTATCCCTGGAATTGCTTGAAGTCCTTTCCAGGACAGGAGCCGAAGTCATGAACTGGATCACCAATTACGTCCGCCCGAAGATCAATTCGATGCTCGGCCGGCGCACCGACATGCCGGAAAACCTCTGGATCAAGGATCCCGAGACCGGCGAGATGGTCTTCCACAAGGATCTCGAATCCAACCAGTTCGTCATCCCGGCTTCCGGCCACCACATGAAGATCTCAGCCAAGGAGCGGCTGAAATATTTCTTCGACGACGGCAAATACGAGGTGCTGGAAAACCCGAAGGTCGTCCAGGACCCGCTGAAGTTCCGCGACGAGAAGCGCTACACCGACCGCCTGAAGGAAGCCAAGGCCAAGACCAGCCTCGAGGATGCGATCCTCAACGGGGCCGGCACCATCGACGGGCTGCCGGTCATCGTCACGGTGCAGGACTTCGCCTTCATGGGCGGCTCGCTCGGCATGGCCGCCGGCGAAGCCATCGTGCATGCTTTCGAGGTCGCGCTGCAGCGCAAGCGGCCGCTGATCCTGTTCGCTGCTTCCGGCGGCGCGCGCATGCAGGAAGGCATCCTGTCGCTGATGCAATTGCCGCGCACTACGATCGGCGTCGACCGGCTGAAGGAAGCCGGCCTGCCCTATATCGTGGTGCTGACCAACCCGACCACCGGCGGCGTCACCGCCTCCTACGCCATGCTGGGCGACGTTCACATCGCCGAGCCTGGGGCGCTGATCGGCTTTGCCGGACCCCGCGTCATCGAGCAGACCATCCGCGAAAAACTGCCCGACGGTTTCCAGCGCGCGGAGTATCTGATGGAGCACGGCATGGTCGACATGGTCGTGTCGCGCCTCGAGATGCGCAGGACCATTTCCCGTCTCTTGAAGATGCTGCTCAAGATGCCGGAGGCCGAGAAGCCGCTGGAGCCGGAGATCCTGCCGCCGGCGGTGGTCAATGCCGAGGCGCGGCCGCAAGCCTGACGCGATGTCGGCCTGAAGCGGTATATCGGCTTGGCGCGACATCGCTCGCCGCGAACCGCGAGTTGCGCCGCCTGTTGCGTGCTGTAGCCTCTGATTTGCGCACGGCTCGTTCGAACCGATTCCCGGTTTCGGGAACCGCCCGCCAAAGCAATTCCAGGAAATGTGAAACGGTTTTCCGTTCGGAATTGCGCCAACAAAAAAGAGAGAGCGGTTCTGCATTCCATGAGATGATGAACCGCTCTAGGATTCCAATCATGACAACGCTTTCCGCCGAACGCGAAATCGAACATCTGATGACGCTGCATCCGAAAGGCTTCGACCTTTCGCTGGATCGCGTCACGGGGCTTCTCGAGCGTCTCGGCAATCCGCAGGATCGGCTGCCGCCGGTCATCCACATTGCCGGCACCAACGGCAAGGGCTCCTGCGCCGCCTTCGCGCGCGCGCTGCTTGAGTCCGCCGGCCACCTTGTCCACGTCCACACCTCGCCGCATCTGGTGAACTGGCATGAGCGCTACCGGCTGGCGGCCGAAGGCGGCGGCAAGCTCGTCGAGGACGATATTTTCGCCGAGGCCATCGCGCGTGTCGCCGAGGCCAACGGCGGCCAGAAGATCACTGTCTTCGAGATCCTCACCGCCGTCACTTTCATCCTGTTTTCGGAGCATCCGGCGGAGGCGGCGATTATCGAGGTCGGCCTCGGCGGCCGCTTCGACGCCACCAATATCATCAAGCGGCCGGCGGTTTCGGTGATCATGCCGATATCGATGGACCACGAAGCCTATCTCGGCGACCGGGTCGAGCTGATCGCCGCCGAGAAGGCCGGCATCATGAAGCGCGGCTGCCCGGTGGTGATCGGCGCCCAGGAAAGCGACACCGCGCTTCAGGTGCTGATCGAGTCGGCCGAGCGGCTGGATTGCCCGACCGTGGTTTATGGCCAGGATTTCCTCGCCTTCGAGGAAAACGGCCGCATGGTCTATCAGGACGGGGACGGGCTGATGGACCTGCCCTCGCCGCGCCTGCCGGGGCGCCATCAATACGCCAACGCCGCGGCGGCGATCGCCGCCGTCAAGGCGGCCGGCTTCGAGATCGGCCACCGCGCCGCCGAGCGGGCGATGACCCATGTCGCCTGGCCGGCACGCATGCAGAAGCTGACCCAGGGCAAGCTGGTCGAACTGGCGCCGAAGGGCGCCGAGATCTGGCTGGACGGCGGCCACAACCCCGGCGCCGGCATCGTCGTCGCCGAGGCGCTGGCCGAGCAGGAGGAAAAGAACCCGAGGCCGCTGGTCCTGATCTCCGGCATGATCAACACCAAGGACCAGACCGGCTATTTCAGTGCCTTCAAGGGGCTTGCCCGCCATGTCTACACCGTGCCGGTGACCAGCAGCGACGCCGGCGTTCCCAACGACGAGCTGGCATTGCGTGCCGAAGAGGCCGGCCTGTCGGCCGAGCCGGTCAGCTCCGTCGCCAACGCGCTGATGCTGTTGCGCGACTCTTGGGATGGCCCGGCGCCGCGCATCCTGATCGGCGGCTCTCTCTATTTCGCCGGCGCCGTGCTGGCCCAGAACGGCACGCCGCCGACCTGAGCCGAAACCGGGACAGCATCGCGGATTTCGGCGGGGGCCGAAAGGAACCGGCCATGATCAAGGTGAAGCAGCTCGCTCATGTCTGCATCTTCGCGCACGACCTGGAGGCGACGCGTCGCTTCTATCGTGACGTGCTCGGCATGGACACGCGGTTCAATTTCCTGCGCGACGGCAAGATCTTCGGCTTCTATCTCGACTGCGGCGGCCGCAGCCATGTCGAGGTGTTCGAGAAACGTGAATCCAGCTACAGCGAGGCGAACCAGATCAACCACTTCTGCCTCGAGGTGGAAGATATCGATGCGGCGATCCTTCATATCCGGTCGAAGGGCGTCGCGGTCACGCCGAAAAAGCTCGCCTGCGACGACACATACTAGGCCTGGCTCGCCGACCCCAACGGCGTGAAGATCGAGCTGTTCGAATACACCGCCAAAAGCGCGCAATTCACCGGCGGCGACCATGTCGCCGACTGGTGACTAATGCATGTCGACCAAAGTGAGCAGCGCTTTGGGAGAACGACACGCATCAACAAAGACTTAGAGGCGTCACCTGCATCCGATTCAACGCGGTGCGCTATAGCTGGTTGATCAGTCCAAATTCTGCCGGCGGCGCCAACTCGCGGTCTTCTCGGATGATTTTGTCCAGATCGATGTCTGCGCCGCTCTCAGTCGCCAGGCGAGCGTAGAAACTGGACACCGGTTCGCGTCCCGCTTCCCGGATTTCATAGGATTCAAGCGCGCGTTCGACCACATCGGCTATGGAGCGATTTTCCCGACGAGCAAGTCGGTGAGCAAGATCTCGTGCTTTCGCGCTACGGACTGAGAGCCGTGGTTCGGCCATATGAGAAACTCCGTTTTGACCAAACATAGGCCCGCCGAAGCACGCAATCAAAATGGCAATTGATTGCTAGCCACCATCCGCCTTTCCTGGAGCGCCCTAAACGGCAAGATGCAGAGCGGCGGGCAGCGCCAGCGAGAGCCCTGACAGGAAGAGCAGGACAAAGACGATCTTTCGCATTGTCCCTTGCGACAATGACGGTGGCCAGCGGCGCGCCGAATAGGTCATCAGCATTACAGCCGGTATGGCGAGGACGAGCGCGACAGGCGACATGGCCGGCAGGTTGCCGCTTGCCGCCACCAGGATAAGCCGCACCACCTGCGCGGCGCCGAAAGCGGTGACCAGCGTTTCGCGGATTTGTACATGCGGCATTGGCTGGCGAAAGAGATGATAGACGAGCGGCGGGCCGCCGGTCGCAAACAGCCCACTCATCAGGCCCGAAACGACACCGAAGCCGACGAAACTCGCGTCCGGTGACCGTTTTGCCAAGCCGGCAGGCCTGATGGCCAGTTGCAGGCTGGACATCATGATGACCAGGCCGAGTCCGATTTTCAGCAGGTCGGCCCGCGTATCCGCCAGCCATTCCAACAGAGCATACCCCAGGAGCAGCGAAGGCAGGCTTGCGACCAGGATAAGCCGCAGCTCCCGGCGCGCAATCTCGCGCCAGCCGCCCTGGATCAGCATCTGCGTGGCGTTGACCAGGGTCAGCATGCCGACCATCGCGGCTGCGTCGGGCAGCGGCAGCAAGCCGACAAGCGCAATCGCGCCCATCATCACCAGGCCGAAAGCGAAGCCTGTCAGGGTCTGGACATAAGCGGCCACGGCCGCAAAACCGGCAAAGGCGAGGAGATGCGCTACAGTCACGACATCCCGCACGAGGCCGGAAAGGAAACGTGCAAGCCGGCAATCACGGCCGGCCTATTTCAGCTCGATCTCAATGAAGGCGTATTCGCCGTCATTGGCGTTGATGACGTCGTGCTCGACGCCCTCCCGGCGGAAATAGGGCGCGCCTTGCTTCATCTCGGCGAAGGATTCGCCGTCCTTGGTCACCAGCTTCACCTTGCCGTCCATCAGCGGCACGACGACATAGTCGTGGCCATGGCGATGCCAGCCGGTATTGGCGCCCGGCGCGAAGCGATATTCGGTGACGATGACGCGCTCATTGTCGACGTGAACTGTGGCCTTGGCGGTTCCGGTCATGGAGCTCTCCCTTTCCTGCGAACAGAGAACACGGAGTGCCCGCAGGCGAGAGCCAGAGCGCAACGAGCCATGACGCCAAAGAAAAGCCCGGCGCGATGGCCGGGCTTGGATCTTGAAAACTTCAGATTGGCTCAGGCGAGGCTGCCGTTGATCCAGTGCGACAGCGCGGTCTTCGGCGCGGCGCCCACCTTCATGTCGGCGACTTCGCCGCCCTTGAAGATCATCAGCGTCGGGATCGAGCGCACGCCGTACTGCGCGGCAAGCTCCGGGTTCTCGTCGATGTTGAGCTTTGCGACCTTGATCTTCGCGCCAAGCTCGTTGGCGATGTCTTCCAGCGCCGGCGCGATCATCTTGCACGGGCCGCACCATTCCGCCCAGAAATCCACCACGACCGGCTCCTTGGCGTTGAGCACATCGGCCTGGAAATTGCCCTTGTCGACCTTGACGGTGGCCATGCTGAAATCCTTTCGAAAACTCGGGTTGCACCAAATGTGGTGGTAGTGGCGGCGATCTTCAAGCAGTTCTTGTGTCACGCTGCCGTGAGTCGGGCAAGGGCGTCATCCATGGCGGGGGCGGGCAGCTCGATCAGGCGCGGCGCCTCAGTGAACAGCAGCGCGGCAGTCACCTCGCGGCCCGGATAGAGCGGCTGAAGCAGCGCGCGGTAGAGCGCAAGCTGCAGCACATAGGCAGGCGGCACCTCGGCCAGGTTCCCGGGAGCCGGTCGGTTGGTCTTGTAGTCGACGATCGACACCTTTTCGGGCGTGACCGCCAGCCGGTCGATCTTGCCGGAGATCGAGCGCAGCTTGCCCTTCACCTCGAGGCTGCCCATGACGGCCACCTCAGCTCGCGAGGATGGCGAGAACAGCGCGCCGAAGCGGTTGTCGGACAGGATGGCGAGCACCGCATCCAGCGCCTTGTCGCGCTCGCCGTCCGGCCAGCCGGCGCCAGCGCGCGCCAGGTAACGCTCGGCCGCGCCTTGCCTTTCCTCCTCCGCGATGCCGGGCAGCATCTGCAGCAATTTGTGCAGGGCAAGACCGCGTATGATGGCAAAGCCGGGTTCGGCGGCGGCGTCGAGCACCGGCGAGCGAGTGTCGGGGACGGCTTCCTTCGCCTCGTCGATCAGCGCCGAGGCGCCGGAAGGCGAAAGCGGCCGCGGCAGCTCCTCATAGGGCGGCAGCGGCCGGAACAGGTCTTCAGGCAGCGGCGCTGTGTGCTCGAACGGCCCTGCCTCGTCGATGCCGGTCAATGCCACCGGCGGCAGCCTGGTCATGTGGAAGCGATGTACCGCCACCTCGGCGGTCGCCGGATGCCGGCGCTCGGAACTCTCGGGCGCGCCGAGCAACGCGCGGCTGACGATCGAATGCCACGTGCCGGGGTTGGGTTGCCGCTTGCCGTGATAGCCGCAGACGACCAGCCGGTCCTCGGCACGGGTCATGCCGACATAGAGCAGCCGCCGGTATTCGTCGTCTGCCAATTCGCGCGCCCGGACCGAAGCCGCCTTCGAGACGCCATTGGCGACATCGCTGGCCGAGCGCCACAGATAGCCTTTGCCCCTCCACTGCGTTCCCGAGCTCTCGAAGGGCATCAGCCGCGGCAGATGCTGGTCGCTGAACGGCGCCGAGCCGCCATCGACCAGGAAAACCACCGGCGCCTCCAGACCCTTGGCGGCGTGCACGGTCATAACGCGGACCTCGTCACGCGTCTGGTCCATCTCGCGCTTGATCTCGGGACCGGCATTTTCCAGCGTCGACAGGAAGGATTCCAGCCCCGGCAGGCCGGTGCGTTCCTCGGCCAGGCAAAAGCTCAGGAACTCGTCGAGGATGTCGCCGGCTTCGGGTCCCAGCCGCGCCGTCATCTTGCGGCGCAACCCGTCGCGCGCCAGCGCCGCGGCATAGAATTCGAACACCGGCTTGAAGGCCACTTCGGTTGCCCAGCCGTCGAGCCGGCTAACGACGGCGGCGAGTGCCACATCCTCGGCCGCATGTTGCCTGAGCGAGGCGATCAGCGACTGGCCCTTCGGCCTCCCGCCGGCCAGCGCCAGCAAGCTTTCCTCCGAAACCTCGAAGATCGGGCTGCGCAGCACGGCGGCCAGGGAAAGATCGTCCTCCGGCTGGATCAGGAAATGCCCAAGTGCGATCAGGTCCTGCACGGCGATATGGCCGGGCAGGCTCAGCCGGTCGGCGCCGGCGACCGGGATCTGCCGGTTCTTGAGGCTGCGCGACAGCGCATGGACGAAACGATCGCGCTTGCGCACGAGGACCAGGATGTCGCCGGCGGTCAGCTTCCTGCCCTTGCCTTCGATGACCTCGCCGCTGCGCAGCCAGGTCTGGATGGTCGTGGCGACATGCTCGGCCACCCGCACCGCGGGCGCGCTGGCATGGTTGACCGGCAGCGTCCAATCGTCCGGCTCCTCGACCATCTCGGCGCCGACCGAGGGCCACACCTCGACATAGCCCGGCGCGTCATTGCGGATCGCCTTGTGGGTCAAAGGGTCTGGATCGTGGCTGATGCCGCGCCTGACGCCCGGTTCAGCGAAGACGCGGTCGACCGCGGCCAGCACGTCGTCGCTCGACCGGAACGACCAGGTGAGCTTGAGATTGGCGAAGTCGGCCTCGGCGTCGCGCACGCGGCTGGCAAACAATAGCCGGCTTTCGGCAAAGGAATCCGGCGCCGCGCCCTGGAAGGAATAGATCGACTGCTTCTCGTCGCCGACCGCAAAGACAGTTCGGCGCACCGCCTCGCGCTGGCCAAGCCCGGCAAAGAACTCTTCCGTCAGCTTCTTCACCACTTCCCACTGGTCCGGGCTGGTGTCCTGTGCCTCGTCGAGCAGGATGTGGTCGATGCCCTGGTCGAGCTTGAACTGCACCCAGGGGCCGGCATCGGGCCGCGACAGCAGGCTCACCGTGCGGGTGATGAGATCGTTGAAGTCGAGGAAACCCCGCCCGCGCTTCAACTGCTCATAGCGCGCGATCAGCCAGCCAGCGACGGTGAGCGCTGCCGCTGTCCCTTCCAGCATGCGGAACAGCGCCAGCCGATCGGTTGCGTCGAGGATTGCCTTCGCCACCACCAAATAGCGGTCCGGCAGGTCGGGCAGGCGGTCGACCAGCGCCTTCCTGAAGATTTTGGGCGGATCGTAGGGGTCGCCGTCCGCTCGCAGGAATGCTTTGGCGAGCAGGCGCAGCCGCCGGATCGGATCGGCCTCGGCAAAGGCGCTCTGCGCATAGGGCAGCACATTGTTCAACACCTGCTTGGCGTCGGCTGCCTCGGCGGCGCGGGCAAATTCGGCGAACTGGCCAGGCGAAAAGCCAGGCAGCGGCCACAGCGAAGCAGCGATGTCCTCGGCCGTCTGTTCAGGCCTGAAGCCGAATTCTGCGAACAGCGGCCGGAAGTCCCGATCCTTGCCGAACTTGGCGATGAAACCGCGCAATTCGTCGCGCTTGCCGACGATCTCGGCAAGCAGCGTATCGAGCCCGAACTCGCCGCCGCGTTCCAGCACGGTGGCAAAGGCTTCCGCCAGCCCTTCGACGCCGGCGCCTGCGCCCGAGATCATGTCGCGGCGGGCGTCCGCGAACAGCGAGGCCTCCATCTGCGGATCGAGCATCTCGAAATGCGCCGGGATGTTGGCTTCGAGCGGGAACTGGTGCAGCACGGATTCGCAAAAGGCGTGGATGGTCTGGATCTTCAGCCCGCCCGGCGTCTCGAGCGCCTCGGCAAACAGCCGGCGTGCGCGCCGCATCATGTCGCGGTCGGCGCCGCGGCCGTCCAGCGCCGCGATCCTGATCGCCAGTTCCGTATCGGGCAGCGCCGTCCATTCCGACAGAGTCGAGAACACGCGGTTCGACATGTTGGCGGCCGCCGCCCGCGTATAGGTGAGGCAGAGGATCTTCGACGGATCGGTGCCGTTGAGCAGGAGCCGGATGACGCGCTGCGCCAAGACATGCGTCTTGCCCGAACCGGCATTGGCCGACACCCAGGCGGAGTAGGCGGGATCGGAGGCGCGCGCCTGGCTGGCGGCGGTATCGGAGGGGATCGGATATTTCATCCTTCCGCCTCGTCCTCGCTGGCGCCGCCGGCCGACCATTCCAGCACCCGCGCCAGATGATCGTAGTCGCCGTCCGCCTCGCCCTCGCGGAAGGGCAGGGCGCGTGACAGATAGCCGCTGGTCGGGTCGGCATAGTGGAAGAGCAGCCGTTCCAGCCGCGCCCAGGCCTCCTCGGATAGGTCGTTGGCGGTGCGCGGCTTGCGGTTGTATTCGAGGATCGATTCCTCGAACACCTCGCCATTCGGCTTCAGCCGCACGAAGGCGAGCTGCGAGGGCTCGCGGATGCCGAGCTCCTTGAAGGCGCCGCGCCTGAGCAACGCGCCCTCCAACGCAAGCTGCGGCGACAGCAGCGTGTGCGCCTGCGCTTTCGAGGGCGAGGAGCCGGTCTTGTAGTCGAGGATGTCGGCCATGCCGCCGGCAAGCAGGTCGACGCGGTCGGCATAGCCGGACAGCGTCACCCCGGTGCGGCCGACCACGGTCTTTTCGGCGCGCTCCTCGGCGTAGCGCCTGGCAACAGCATCGGCGCGGCCATGCTCCCATTCGATGATGTTTTCGGCGAGCTTCTCGAAACGCGGCCACCAGATGGCCTCGATATCAGGCGGAAGCTCTGCCTCGGCAAAGCAGGCACGGCCAGCGTCGATGAGGCTGACCAGCGCGTTCGGAGCCCTCGGATCCTCGACCCGACGCGAGAACAAATGCAGAATTTCGTGGAACAGCGTGCCGCGTTCGGCGGCGCCCGGATCGCGGATCAAAGGCTCCAGCGGCATCAGGCCGAGGATGCGCCGTGCATAGACCGCATAGGGGTCGCGGCGCAGCGTCTCGATCTCGGTGACCGAGAAATGCTGCGGGCGCAGGCTGAGCGGCGGCTTCGGCTGCGGGCGCGAGGCAAAATCCTTCTTCTCGCCGGCATCGAGCGCGCGCGCCCAAGCAAGCAGCGCGTCGCCGCGGCCGCGCAGTACCGCCGCCGGCTCCTTGCCGAGGAAGGTCAGGATGCGCTGCAGCCAGCGCGACGGCACCGCCGGCGCGTCGCCGGAGCGGGCCGAGCGCGTCAGCACCACTTCGCCGGCGCCCATCGCCATTTGGAAATCATGCGCGGCAAGGCCGATGCGCCGCTCCGGCGGCTCGAGATCGATGCCGGTCTTCATCAGCCGCGACATGAATCGGTCGCTCTCGGGTTTGCGCGGCCACACGCCCTCGTTCAGCCCGCCGATGACCAGCGTGTCGACATTCTGCAGCCGGGCTTCCAGCGCGCCCCAGATGGCGATGTTGCGATCGGTGCCTTGCGCCGGCTTCACCGTCTCCGGCGCGATCAGCGCCTCCATTACGTCGGGCCACTCCGAAGCGGCGAAAGTGAAGGGCGAGGACGCGGCCACTAACCCACGCAGCAGCTCGGCAAGTTTCTCGCCCGCATCGCCGGCGTAGAGCTCCGCCAGGCCGCCGTCGGCGGCGCGGCCCAGATCCTCCAGCGCGACAACGCTCGCGCGTGTCAGCGTCGCGATGTCGGCGTCTTTCTCGTCGCGGATCGCGGTGAGCGGCAAGAGCGAATTGGTAAGACGGCTAAGCATTCCGCGCGCCTGCTCGATGCCGCGCACGGTCAGGCGCGAAAACCAGAAAGGCTGCCTTGTGTCGCCGCTCAGCTCCGCCAGCCGCGTCTCGAAAAGCGCGCCGAGCGACGCGACGTCTGGCCGGCCGGTGCCGCCGTGCAGCGCCACCAGCTCGATAAGCTCGGCCGCCTTGCGCACGGTCTGGCGTTCGAGGCCGAGCCCGAGCAGCGGATGCTTGAGCAAGGCAAGCAGGCCGACGGGATCGCCCGGCCGGAAGGCGGCGCTCAGCGCGAGCCTGAGCAGGCTGGCGGCCGGTGTGTTGACTAAAGGCGCGCCGCCGGAATCGTCGGCGACGACGCCGAAACGCAGAAGCTCGGCCGAAACCCGCCGCGCCAGCGCGCGGTCGCCGGTGACGAGCGCCGCGCGCTTGCCCGGAGCCTCCACGGCGCGCTTCAGCGCGATTGCGATTGCCGCTGCCTCGTCGCGTTCGTTCGCCGCTTCCACCAGCGTCACGCCGCCAAGCGCCTGTTCGACGTCGAGTGCCGTGAAGCGCGGCCGTGTCTCGGTCCAGTATTCGGTGGTTTCGGCCGGCCGCAGCGCCTCGCCGACCAGGGTGGCGCGCAACGCAAGCGGCGGTGGCGCGGCGACGATGTCCTCGACGTCCCGGCGCGGAATGCCGATGCCGCCGATCAGCTTGGCGAGGCCGTATTGCGGGTGGCCGAGCGTTGCCGGGCGCGCGCCGGGCGCCGTGATCGCCGCGAAGGATGCGTCGTCCAGGTCGCGGTCGAGCCCGGGCAGCACGACGGCGCCGTTGGGCAGGCCGGCGATCACGCCAAGCAGTTCCGCCGTGGCGGGGATGGAGCCGGTGGAACCGGCGGCAATCACCGGTCCGGCCGGCGGAGTGCGCTTCAGCCGCGCCGCCTCCAGCCGGATCAGCGCGCTGCGATGCGCGGCTGGATTGGAGCGGTCCCGCTCCTTGAGCAGTTCCGGCCAGTTGTCGGTGACGATGCCGAGGAAATCCAGCGTCACCTGCCACCATCCGGCAAGGTTGCCGGTGACCAGCGTCGCGAGCTTCGCCCAATCCGTGCCTTCGGTCTCGATCTCGTCCATCAGCCGGGCAAGGTCGCGCGCCAGCCAGATGGCGTCGGCGGCCGAGGTCGGCACGACGAATTCCTCGTTGAACCGCTCTCTTATGTGCGCCGGCAGGCTTTCCTTCCAGGCGCGCACCAGCGGTGCCAGCAACAGCAGCCGCTCCTGCGCGGCGATCGGCGGCGCGAGGTCCATTGCCGGCGCCGCTTCCGCGTCGAAGGCGGCCTCGTCCTCGTCGAACTCGCCGAGCGGCCGCACCGTCGGCAGGATGGCGGAGCGTTTTCCTACAACGTCGACGAAGGCGCCGCGCAGCGCCCGCGCCGCGCGGCGCGTCGGCACATAGATGGTGACGTCGGCGAGCGCCAGCGGGTCGCCGTCGAAGCGGAAGCCGGGGATCAGGCGCCCGTCGAGCAACGCCCCCGCCAGCGTCGGCAGGAACGGCGCTCCGGGCGGAATGGAAAAGACGCGGCGCGTGCCGCTCATACCGCCTTCGCTAGGGCGCCGGCCACGGCTGCCTCGGCCGCCGGAATGGCGTCCGGAGTGCCGACGGTGATCCAGCGTCCGTTCATCTTCATGCCGAACAGGCGCCCTGTGGCGATCGCCTTGTCGAAATAGACATTGAGCGAATGCGAGCCCATGGGCGCATCCTTGAAGATGCGCGGGTGGATGATGGCGGCGCCGGCATAGATCAGGCCCGCCGGATCGCCCTTCGAGCGCCGTAGAGCTCCACCAGGGGCAACAAGGAAATCGGTGCCGACGCAATGCCCGGTCGCTGAGTCGAGATCGGTAAGCATCAGCAGAATATCCATTCTCGCGGCGTCCCATGCAAGGGCAAGACGCTCGAGGCTGGGCTGACCGCTGTCGATCCAGAAGGTGTCGGCATTGATGATGTAGAAGGGCTCGCCACCCAGAAGCGGCAGCGCCTTGACGATGCCGCCAGCCGATTCCAGCAGCGCCTCGCGCTCGTCGGAGATGACGATCTTCGGTGCGCGCCTATGGGCGACATGCGCGACGATCTGCTCGGGCAGATAGTGCACATTGACGACGGCCTTGGCGACGCCGGCGGCTTTCAGGCTGTCCAGCCCCCAGTCGAGCAGGGTCTTGCCGGCGATCTTCACCAGCGGCTTGGGCATCGTGTCGGTGATCGGCCGCATGCGCTTGCCAAGCCCGGCAGCCAGCACCATCGCGGTCGTCGGCTTCATGGGACCCGTTCCTCGAGCAGGCCGTGGGCCATGTAGAAATCCTTCAGGCCGGCAAGCGCCGGATGCGCCAGCGCCCGCCTCAGATAATCGCGGATGCGCGGCAGGTGTTTCAGATAGTAAGGCTTGCCGTCGCGTTTTTCGAGCCGCACGAAGATGCCGAGGATCTTCGAATTGCGCTGCGCGGCCATGATCGCATAGGCCTCGGCGAAGCCGGCCTCGTCGAAAGCGCCGGCGGAGCGCCGCGCCGCGACATAAGCCGCGACCGTCCGCCGCTCGATCTCGGGCGAGACGGTGACGCGCGCATCCATCGCCAAGGAAGCGACGTCATAGGCGGCAGGCCCGATCAGCGCGTCCTGCACGTCGACGATGCCCAGCCGGTCGAGGCCGACGCGCTCGGCCCGCCAGATGATGTTGGGCGAATGGAAGTCGCGCAGCATCAGCGTGTATTCGCTGCCTGCCAGGCGATCGAGGAGCGCGTTCCATACCTCGTGGTAGCCTGCCCGCAACGCGTCGTTTGCCGGTTCGCCTGTGATCCATGGCACATACCAGTCGACCAAAAGGTCGGCCTCGATCAACATGGCTTCCCGGTCGAAAGGCGGCACGTCGTGAAACACGCCGGGCGCCGCTTCCAAGCGCGTAGGCCAAGTCTTGCCATGCATCATGGCCAGCAATTCGGCCGCCGCCTCGTAGCGTTTGGCGATGGGCTGGCCGTCGCGACCGAGGAAACCTTCCGAGCCGAGATGCTCGATGAGCAGAAAACCCTGGTCGAGATCCTGGGCATGAATCGCCGGCACGCTGACGCCGGCCCCAAGCAACGCCCGGTCGATGGCGACGAAGGCGGTGACGGATTGCGCCGTGTGGGCGATCATCGCATAGGGCTTGCCGTCGCGAACCGGCGGCCCGAGCACGAGCCGCGGCGAGTTCATCAGCACGCGCGGCGCTTGGCCGGGCAGCGCGACGATCTCGTAGGAGCGGGCGGAGGCGTCGCCGACGAAATGGCGGCGATTGGCGTCGCCCCATCCGGCCGAGGCCAGGAAATCGCGCATCGCCAGCGATCGCGCGGCGCGGTCATAGATTGGTCCCTGCCCGGAAAGCCGCGCCACGCGGCCTTCGCCCTGCTCGGCAAGATCGACCCACAGCGCCGTTTCCGGCAAGCGGTCTGCGGCCCGTTCCGGCCATTCGATGAGCGCCGCGCCTTGGCTTAGCGCGTCATCGAGGCCGAGCTCGTCGAGCTCGTCCGGAGCGGACAGCCGATAGAGATCGAAATGATGCACCGGAACGCGCGTCTCGTAGCTCTGCACCAGGGTGAAGGTCGGGCTCGGCACTTCGAGATTGGCGTCGTCGGCAAGCGCCCGGATCAGCGCACGGGCCAACGTCGACTTGCCGGCGCCGAGATCGCCTTTCAGCGCGATCGCGTCGCCCGCGCGCAAGGCCATGGCGAGGTCCTCGCCAAGCCTTGCCGTTGCCGCCTCGTCGGCGAGAAAACGCTCCAGCACCGTTCCTGCCATATGGGTCGCGCTACTCGGCCGCGTCGCGGATGCCCGCCGGCGTATCGGGGATTCCAGATGGCCTGTCCGGGAAGGTGCAGATCACCGTGGTGCCCCTGTCCTGGCCGGTCTCGATGCGCACGGTTCCGCCATGCAGTTCGACGAAGCTCTTGACGATCGAGAGCCCCAGCCCGGCGCCGCGCCGCCGCCCGCCATTGGCGCGCGGCTCGAAGCGGCGGAAGACCGATTCCAGCACGTCCGGCGGCATGCCTGGGCCATCGTCATGCACCGAGAACTCGACGCCGTCGGCCAGCCGGCGGCAGGTAAGCCGGATCGTGCTCGCCTCCGGCGCGTAATTGGCCGCGTTGCTGAGCAGGTTGTAGAGGATCTGGCGGATGCGGGTCTCGTCGCCATGGAAGCTCGCCGGCGCCTCCGCCGCATCGATCTCGAGCTTGATCCGGTGCTCGTCCAGCCGGTCGGCGACCAGCTCGGCGGCCGCGGCGATCGTCCGGTCGATGTTCATTTCGGAGATGTCGAGCTGCATGATGCCGGCATCGACGGTCGCCAGGTCAAGGATATCGTTGACGATGGTGAGCAGCACCGACGACGACGAGCCGACATGCTCGACATATTCGCGCTGCTTCGGCGTCAGCGGTCCGGTCGCGGGCAGCGACAGAAGCTCGGTGAAGCCGATGATGTTGGTCAGCGGCGAGCGCAGCTCATAGGAAACGTGCTGCACGAATTCGTTCTTCAGCTGGTCGGATTTCTCCAGCGCCTCGTTCCTGTCCTTCAGCGCCCGCTCGACATTGACGGTGTCGGTGACGTCGACGAAGGTGATCATCACCTGGCCGTTGGGCAGGTGGATCACCGCGTAGCTCAGCACCGTCCCGTCGACGAGCTCGATCTGGCCGCGGCGGTCGCGGCGCTCGTCGTCGAAGCCGGTGACCGCGGCGACGAAGCCGCCCCAGGGGCTGTTCGCCGCACGCTGGTCGCACAGGTCGCGGATCGCCGAAACATGGACGTTCGGCTTGACCGCTTCCACCGTCAGCCCCCACAGCGCGACGAAAGCCGGATTGGACAGCCTCAGCCGCCCGTCCGGACCGAACACCACCACGCCTTCGGCGAGATTATCCAGCGTCTCGCCCTGCACTCGCACAGCGGTCTGGTAGCGGCTTTCGAGGTCCATCTTCTCGGTCAGGTTCTCGAACACCCAGGTGACGCCGCCCTTCGGCTGCGGGTTCGCCACGACGCGGATCGTCTTGCCGTCCGGCAGGTGCCACCAGTGTTCCTGCGATTCGACGGCGCGATAGGCGCTGAGCAGGTTTTCCTTCCAGCGCCGCCATTCCGGCTGCTCGGCGATCCTGCCTTCGCTGCGCAGCCTGTCGAGCAGCAGCGTGTTGGAGGGAGCGCTGAGCAGGAAGCCCGAGTCGAGGCCCCAGAGCTTCTGGAAGGCCTGGTTGAAGAAGCGCAGCTTTTCCTCGGTGTCGAAGATCGCCACGGCGGTGTTCAACTGGTCGAGCGTGTCGGCATGGCTGCGCACGGTCCGCTCATATTCGGCGCGGATCGTCTCGGCAGCGCTGGTGTCGCAGGCGAGCCCCGCCGAACCGTCGGCGCCGGCGAAGTCGGTGACCGCGAACATGCGGCGATCGCCTTCGATCACGGTGGAAAGCGTCTGTTCGAAGACCGGGCGCGACTTGTGCTGCTCGGCGATCTGATCGCGCGCCTGGCCGCCAAGGAATTCCGTCGCGTCGCGCACGGCCGCGGCGGCGCTTCCTGCTTCCACGGCCTCGGCATAGGCGCGGTTGACCCATTGCAATCGCCCGTCCGCGCCACGCAGCCATGCCGGCATCTTCAACGCGTCGAGCAGGCCTATCATGGTGTCGTAGTCGGCGCTGAGCCGCTGGTTCTCGATCTTCAGCCTGGCCTGGTTGCGCAGCGTCTCCGACAGCGAGACGAAGCGCACCAGCACATGCGCCGCGCTCTTGCGGCCATGGACCTCCAGCGGCACGCCGGCCTGCGTTTCGATGACCAGATCGAAGGTCTTCGCCTGCTCGCGCAAGGCGGCAACCGCGTGCTCCAACGCCGCCGCCGAGCGCGGCATCAGCCAACGGCCGTAGGCGAGGAAGGCGGACCTGTCGTCAGGCGCGCCGCTTTCCAGCGGCAGGCTGCCGATGAGTTCGGGTTTCTTGTTGTCCGTCGTCCACACGATCAGGCGCTGATCGCGCAGATTGAGCAGCGCCTCGGAACGCTGCAGCGCAGCGTTGACGTCCGCGATGCGGGCCCTGAGCTGCAGGTTCTGCGAGGCGGTGCGGGCGCGCTCGCGGATAAGGAAGATGGCCGAAACCAGTGCCGCGCCCATGACGCCCACGAACATGGCGAGCTGCATGACCTCGAGCGTGCTGACCGGCGCCGCGGCCTTTGCCGGAATGCCCGTCTCGGCGTGGGCGGCAAAGGCGAGCAGCGGGCCGGCAAGCGTCGAGGTCGCAAGCAGCAAGGCCAGCCGCGAGCCGGCACGAAAACCGCCGCGGCTCACGCCGGGGCCGGCATCGTTCGAATCCTCATGGCCGCCGGAAACGGCCTTTCCCGCGCGTGGCGGGTAATCCCCCGGCATGTCTTGGTCCTCTTCGCCGCTTGAATGCAAGACCGCCCTGATGCGTCCCCGGCCCAACATGTCCCCGGACCGCGAATCACAACAATAACGCTTGCTGGAATCGGCGTGAAGAATCATTGGCGCAAAAAAATAAAGCCGGATGGAAAGTCAACCACCCGGCTTCAATATATGGTAGATAATTTCGCTTTGGTTAATAGCGGTAGTGTTCGGGCTTGTACGGGCCCTGCGGCGTCACGCCGATATAGGCGGCCTGTTCGCCGGACAGCTCGGTCAGCTTGGCGCCGAGCTTGTCGAGATGCAGCCGCGCCACCTTCTCGTCGAGGTGCTTGGGCAGCACATAGACCTGGTTCTCGTATTGGCCGTGCTTGCTGAAGAGCTCGATCTGCGCCAGCACCTGGTTCGTGAACGAGGCCGACATGACAAAGCTCGGATGGCCGGTGGCGTTGCCGAGATTGAGCAGGCGGCCCTCGGAAAGGAGGATCATCCGCTTGCCGTCCGGGAAGGTGATCAAATCCACCTGCGGCTTGACGTTGGTCCATTTCAGATTGCGCAGCGACGCCACTTGGATCTCGTTGTCGAAGTGGCCGATATTGCCGACGATCACCATGTCCTTCATCGACCGCATATGGTCGAGCGTGACGACGTCCTTGTTGCCGGTGGTGGTGATGACGATGTCGGCGGTGGGCGCAGCGTCTTCCAGCGTCACCACCTCATAGCCGTCCATCGCCGCCTGCAGCGCGCAGATCGGGTCGACCTCGGTGACCTTGACGCGGGCGCCGGCGCCGCGCAGCGAGGCCGACGAGCCCTTGCCGACATCCCCATAGCCGCAGACCACCGCGACCTTGCCCGCCATCATGGTATCGGTGCCGCGGCGGATGCCGTCGACCAGCGATTCCTTGCAGCCATATTTGTTGTCGAATTTCGACTTGGTGACGGAATCGTTGACGTTGATCGCCGGGAAAGGCAGCAGGCCCTTCTTCTGCAGCTGATAGAGGCGGTTGACACCGGTGGTGGTCTCCTCGGTGACGCCGCGGATCGCTTCCCGCTGCTTGGTGAAGAAGCCGGGCGAAGCCTTCAGGCGCTTCTTGATCTGGGCGAACAGGATCTCTTCCTCCTCGCTGCCGGGATTGGACAGCACGTCCTCGCCGGCCTCGGCGCGCGCGCCGAGCAGGATGTACATGGTGGCGTCGCCGCCATCGTCCAGGATCATGTTGGAGGTACCGCCATCGGTCCACTGGAAGATGCGGTCGGTGTAGTCCCAATAGTCTTCCAGCGACTCGCCCTTGATGGCGAAGACCGGAATGCCGGCCTCGGCGATGGCCGCGGCCGCGTGGTCCTGGGTCGAGAAGATGTTGCAGGAGGCCCAGCGGACGTCGGCGCCCAGCGCCTTCAGCGTCTCGATCAGCACCGCCGTCTGGATGGTCATGTGCAGCGAGCCGGTGATGCGCGCGCCTTTCAGCGGCTTCTTGGCGCCGAACTCCTCGCGGCAGGCCATCAGGCCCGGCATTTCGGTTTCGGCGATCTCGATCTCCTTGCGGCCCCAGCCGGCAAGCGAGATGTCGGCGACCACATAGTCCTTGCTACCCGTCATGGCAGTGCTCCGGTGTGATTTTTTCTCAAGGCGCGCCGACGCCGGGAGGCGCATGGGAGGGCGCGGTTGCCGGCTTGACTACCAGATCGGTCGCCGCACGACAATGGGACATAAAGAAATCTTTATGCGCGCATGTCTTGCGTGTCGTCCAAAAGCGCGGAACGGTTTTGGGAAGACGACATGCATCCAACAAAAAGCGTGACTAGATTTCCTCGCCGAAACGCGAGGCGATCAGCTGCTCCAACGCATCCATGGCCGGCACGGCTTCCGGGCCGCTGGCGATGACGCGGATCGAATAGCCTGGGCTCGCCGCCAGCATCATCAGGCCCATGATCGAGGTGCCGCCGACCTTCACGCCGTCCTTCTCGACATGGATGGTGGCGTCGAAGCCGCTGGCGACCTGGACGAACTTGGCCGAAGCACGCGCATGCAGGCCGCGCTGATTGATGATCGGGAACTCCCGCACCACCTCATCCGTCCGCGGCGCCGATGCGTTCATTTGCTGCTCAGGAGCTGGCTGGCGACGTTGATGTATTTACGGCCGGCCGCTTGCGCTTCGTCGAGCGCGGCTGCCATGTTGTCGCCCTTGCGGATCGAGGAGAGCTTGATCAGCATCGGTAGGTTCATGCCGGCGATGACCTCGGTGCGGCCGGATTCCATCACCGAGATGGCGAGGTTGGAAGGCGTGCCGCCGAACATGTCGGTGAGCACGATGACGCCTGCGCCGGTGTCGACGCGCGCGACCGCGTCGACGATGTCGGCCCGGCGCTGCTCCATGTCGTCGTCGGCGCCGATCGCCACGGTTTCAAAACTGTCTTGCGGCCCGACGACATGCTCTACGGCATGTCGGAACTCGGTAGCGAGTTGACCGTGCGTCACGAGCACGAGTCCGATCATTCTCTGGTGGCTCCCGTCATCGCCGCTTCACAGGCGTATCTTATGTTCGCCAGCCATTCCAGGCGGCGGGAGCGCTATCTTGTCGACGCACGGCCGGTTGACAAGCCCAAAATTGCGGCGGCCCGGGCCATTTTGACGCATCGCAGCAAAAAAACCGGAGCGGATCATGAAAAAGGCTGGATCGACAGCCGCGCCATCAGCATGGGCAGCGCGGCGGTGACATTTCGCTGGGCGATGTCGACGCGGGGCAGCCGGCATCCGCCGATCGTCTCCGTGGTCTCGTCCTGCAGACGCGTCATGTCGGCCGGTTCGACAAGCCGCGCCACAAGGTCGATCACGGCGGCCGGTTCGAAAGCCAGCGGCCGCGGTCCGATGCCGTGCACCTCGGCGAGGCCGGCGATGCTCGCCGGCGTGCGGCACACCAGCCGGCCGCCATGCGCGGCCGCAAGCAACTGGTCGTCGCCGACCAGCCGGGCAAAAAGGCCCTGCGCGCGGCAATGATCGACAAGCGCCAGCGCCAGCGTCGTCTTGCCGGCGCCCGACGGCCCGGTGATCAGCACGCCGCGCTCGCCGACCAGTATGGCCGTCCCATGGATGTTGCGGGGCTTTGCGGCGGCGCCTGGCATGTCGGTTCGGCGATCAGCCTTCCGCCGGCAGCGTCACCACGAAACGCGCGCCCTTGATCTCGCCGGGCTTGGTGCCGGGGATGTTCTCGGCCGTCAGCGTGCCGCCATGTGCCTCGACGATCTGGCGGCTGATCGACAGCCCGAGGCCGGAGTTCTGGCCGAACGCCTCGCCGGCCGGCCGGTCGGTATAGAAGCGCTCGAAGATGCGATCGATCTTTTCGGCGCGGATACCCGGGCCGTTGTCGTCGACGGTGATGATATTGAACTTGCCCGCGCGCGCCAAAGAGATCGCTATGTGGCCATGCTCGTCCGGCACGAAGGAACGCGCGTTCTCGATCAGGTTGGTGATGACCTGGCCGATCCTGAGGTCATGGCCGACAACGAAATAGCCTTTGGCGCCGGCCGGCAGCTTGGCGACCTTGAGGTCGATCTCGACGGCCTTCTTGTTGCGCGTCGTCTCGCGCGAGACGGCGATGAGGTCGGTGATGAACTTCTTCAGGTCGACGGTCGCCGCATCGTCGCGCGCCAGCTCCGCATCGAGGCGGGACGCATCCGAGATATCGGTGATCAAGCGGTCGAGCCGCCTCACATCGTGCTGGATGATCTCCATCAGGCGCGCGCGAGAAGCATCGTTTTTCGCCAAAGGCAGCGTTTCCACGGCGCTGCGCAGCGACGTCAGCGGGTTCTTCAACTCATGCGACACGTCGGCGGCAAAACTTTCGATCGCTTCGATTCTCGCGTAAAGCGCATTCGTCATATCGCGCACGGCAATGGACAAATTGCCGATCTCGTCCTGACGATCGGAAAAGTCGGGGATTTCCTCGCGGCTCTTGACGCCGCGCCGCACCCTGACGGCGGCGGCGGAAAGCCGGCGCAGCGGATTGGCGATGGTGGAGGCGAGCAGCATCGACAGGATCGCGGTGACGAGCGCCGCCACCCCGAACACGCGCAGAATCGCCTTGCGCTCGGCCGCGACGATCTTGTCGATGTCGCCGCCTTCGGTGGACAACATCAAGACGCCGAGCACGGCGCGGAAGCGCTGGATCGGCACCGCGACGGAGACGATCTGTTCGCCCTGCTCGCTCACCCGCACGATGGTCGAAGGGCTGCCGGTCAGCGCCTTGACCACTTCGGGAAAGGCCGCGCCGTTGCCGCCGGGCTGCTCGTGGTAGACCGGCAGGTCCTTGTTGCGGAAGAAGTCGAAGATGAACTTCTCCACTCGCTCCACGACGCCCGGCTGTTCGTCGTCGACGGGCGGCAGGTCGTAGCGCAGGATCTGGCCGCGCGAATAAAGATGCCGCGAATCGAGCAGCAGGTTGGCGTCGCGGTCATAGATGCGGGCGCGGGTGCGCGTCGGCGAGATCAAGCGTCGCAGCACCGGCGCGACGCGCTCGGGATTGATCGGGAAATCGAGGTTGTCGAGCTGGTCCGACCCAGGCCCCAGGCTTTCGCCCGCCTGCAGCTCCAGCAGCTTTTCCGGGTCGATGCTGATCGAATCGGTCTCGACGGTCGCCGAAGCCGCGATCGCGCCGGCGATGATCTCGCCCTGCGTCATCAGGCTTTCGACGCGCGCGTCGATCAGCCCGTCGCGAAAGGTGTTGAGGTAAAGGATGCCGGTGACCAGCACGGCGAGGCCGGCCAGGTTGAGGAACAGGATGCGCCGCGTCAGGCTGGAGAAGATGTGATGGCCGAGAAACCGGCGCATCGGCACCGTGATTTTCGAAACGAAGGCGGGCACGATCCGCGGCGGACGCCTTGCCGCGCCCGCCCGTCTGCCTCGCTCTACTTCCACTGCCATCGAATAGCAGGCCCTGCTTGGTTAGTGAGTAGTGAGTAGTGAGTAGGCAGTAGGAATAATGTTGGCTGACCGCGGCTATGCATGAGTGGCCGCTCGCATCATTCAAAACTGACTACTGACTATTCCCTACTGCCTACTGCCTATCTCATGCCTCGCGGAACCGGTACCCGACTCCGTAAAGGGTTTCGATCATCTCGAAGTCGTCGTCGACGGCCTTGAACTTCTTGCGCAGCCGCTTGATGTGGCTGTCGATGGTGCGGTCGTCGACATAGACCTGTTCATCATAGGCTGAATCCATCAGCGCATCACGGCTTTTTACCACACCCGGGCGCTGCGCCAGCGAATGCAGGATGAGGAATTCGGTCACCGTCAGCGTCACCGGCTCGCCCTTCCAGGTGCAGGTGTGCCGCTCCTGGTCCATCACCAACTGGCCGCGTTCGAGCGAGCGGGCCTGCTGGCTGGGCGCCTTGGCCGCCGCCTCGCGGGCGCTGGTGCGGCGCAGCACGGCGCGCACGCGCTCGACAAGCAGGCGCTGCGAGAACGGTTTGCGGATGAAGTCGTCGGCGCCCATCTTGAGGCCGAACAATTCGTCGATCTCGTCGTCCTTCGACGTCAGGAAGATGACCGGGAGGTCCGATTTCTGGCGCATGCGGCGCAACAGCTCCATGCCGTCCATGCGCGGCATCTTGATGTCGAGGATGGCGAGGTTCGGCGGTCGCGCCGCCAGGCCTTCCAGCGCCGACGCGCCATCGGTGTAGGTTTCGACCCGATAGCCCTCGGATTCGAGCGCGATCGACACCGAGGTCAAAATGTTGCGGTCGTCGTCGACAAGCGCGATTGTTGCCATTTCAAGCGGCTCCCTCATGAGCTGTCCCTTCTGTCGTCGAGAAGGGGCTTTTGCAGGACAAATTGGGTACAAAATGTGGCACGGGCCTTGTCCGAAGTCACGGGCGGCCTGCCGTCACACGCCATCGCACCCACAGTGGGATTGGACGAACCGAGCCTGCCAATCCTTTGGGCAACCTCTACGGTTTTTTGCATATATAAACGATTTAAACAACTTTCAAATTTTTTAAATCGATTAATGATTTGATATCATTCGGCTTTTCTGGTTCTGAACCTGACGGCCCCAGCGCGGGCTCCGGGAAGTAACCCGTCAGATGCGGCCAAATCCAGAGAGGAAATTTGATGTCGGAAGCCGGCAAACGCAACCCCGACTGCGCCATCGACGCGATCGGCCTGAAGACAATGGGCATCGTGCGCTATAATTTTGGCGCGGCCGAACTCTACGAGGAAGCGATCCGGCGCGGCGAGGCGAGGTTGACCGCGCAGGGCGCGCTGGTCGCCGAGACCGGCCAGCACACCGGGCGTTCGCCGAAGGATAAATTCGTCGTGCGCGACGAGGCGACCGGCGGCCAGGTCTGGTGGGACAACAACAAGGCGATCTCGCCGGGTGAGTTCGAAGCGCTGCTGGCGGATTTCGAGGCACATGCAACCGGCAAGGACCTCTACGTGCAGGACCTCGTCGGCGGCGCCGACGCCAATCTGAAGCTGCCGACCCGGGTCGTCACCGAATTCGCCTGGCACTCGCTGTTCATCCGCAATCTTTTGATCCGTCCCGAAGCCGCGGAGATCGAGCATTTCGTGCCACAGCTTACGATCATCGACCTGCCCTCCTTCCGCGCCGATCCGGCGCGTCACGGCACCCGCACCGAAACGGTGATCGCGGTCGACCTCACCCGCAAGATCGTTCTGATCGGCGGCACCTCCTATGCCGGCGAGATGAAGAAGTCGGTTTTCACCATGCTGAACTATCTGCTGCCGTCAAAGGGCGTGATGCCGATGCACTGTTCCGCCAATGAAGGTGCGGACGGCGACGCGGCCGTCTTCTTCGGCCTGTCCGGCACCGGCAAGACGACGCTGTCGGCCGACCCGTCGCGCACGCTGATCGGCGACGACGAGCATGGCTGGGGCCCGCACGGCATCTTCAATTTCGAGGGCGGCTGCTACGCCAAGACGATCAGGCTGTCGGCGGAGGCCGAACCGGAGATCTTCGCCACCACGCAGCGCTTCGGCACGGTGCTGGAGAACGTGGTGCTCGACGCCGGCCGCGTTCCGGATTTCAACGATGGCAGCCTGACCGAGAACACGCGCTGCGCCTATCCGCTGGATTTCATCCCCAATGCCTCGAAGACCGGCCGCGCCGGGCATCCGAAGAACATCATCATGCTGACCGCGGACGCCTTCGGCGTCATGCCGCCGATCGCCAGGCTGACGCCGGCGCAGGCGATGTACCATTTCCTGTCGGGCTATACCGCCAAGGTTGCCGGCACGGAAAAAGGCGTCACCGAGCCGGAGGCGACGTTCTCGACCTGCTTCGGCGCCCCGTTCATGCCGCGCCATCCGTCCGAATACGGCAATCTGCTGCGCGAGCTGATCGCCGGCCACGGCGTCGACTGCTGGCTGGTCAACACCGGCTGGACCGGCGGCGCCTACGGCACCGGGCGCCGCATGCCGATCAAGGTGACGCGCGCCTTGCTGGGCGCAGCGCTCGACGGTTCGTTGAAGTCGGCCGAGTTCCGCACCGACGCCAATTTCGGCTTCGAGGTGCCGGTGGCGGTCCCCGGTGTCGACGGCGCCATTCTCGACCCGCGCTCGACCTGGGCGGACAAGGCCGGTTACGACCGCCAGGCCGCGAAGCTGGTCAACATGTTCGCCGTCAATTTCGAGAAGTTCGAACGCCATGTCGACGCGACCATCCTCGGCGCGGCGCCGCGGATGCAGGAAGCGGCTGAATAGCAGTCACTGCCAATGTCTTCCTCCAGGGCCTGGCTCGCGCCGGGCCTTTTCTTTTTGCCGCCGTCGCGTCATGAGTGCGTGCATGGCGAGCGACGACGATATCATCATCTCCGGCGAAGCGGTCATCCGTCCTGGCGACCTGCATGAGGACTTCATCCGCTCGTCCGGTCCGGGCGGCCAGAACGTCAACAAGGTGGCGACCGCCGTGCAGCTGCGCTTCGACGCGGCGAACGCATCCGGCCTGTCCGAGCGCGTGCGCGAGCGCGCCATCAAGCTGGCCGGCCAGCGCGCCACCAAGGACGGCGTCATCGTCATCGAGGCAGGCCGCTTCCGCACCCAGGAGCAGAACCGCGCCGACGCGCGGGCGCGGCTAACCGCGCTGATCGCTAAGGCGGCCGAGCCGCCG
This sequence comes from Mesorhizobium sp. B2-7-2, assembly GCF_006440775.1. Classification (GTDB taxonomy): domain Bacteria; phylum Pseudomonadota; class Alphaproteobacteria; order Rhizobiales; family Rhizobiaceae; genus Mesorhizobium. Next base: position 95,848 of record NZ_VFTZ01000002.1, read on the forward strand.
CCGCCGCCGCGCAAGAAGACCAGGCCGTCCAAAGGCGCCGTCGAGCGCCGCCTGAAGAGCAAGGCAGGCCGGTCGACGGTGAAGAAGCTGCGCGGCCGAGTCGAGAACGATTAGAGCAATTCCACGAAAAGTGAGAGCGGTTTTCCGTCCGGAATTGCGTCAAAACAAGAGACAGAGCGGTTCGCCGTTTCCGTGAAACGGTGAAGCGCTCTAAGCACGGTTGGATTAGCTGCTTCCAATTCAGGGTTGCAGATGGCAGGCTCCGATTGCTGCAACAACGAAGAAGGAACTCGACTCGCACAAGCTGGGCACGGACGGCGTCCAGGTGACCGTCCAGGGCGACACTGCGGTGTTGAAGGGTACGGTCAACGATCAGTCGGTCTTCGAAAAGGCGGTGATCGCCGTCGGCAACACGCTGGGCGTTTCCAAGGTGCAAGCCGACGAGCTGAAGGTCGCGCCCGAGGCCGGCACGGCGGCGCCGGCCAAGGAACCGACGCTCTATACCGTCCAGAAGGGAGACAACCTCTGGAAGATCGCCGAGAAATCCTACGGCAAGGGGAAGGGCGCGAAGAACAACATCATCTTCGAGGCCAACAAGCCGATGCTGGCGCATCCCGACAAGATCTATCCCGGCCAGGTGCTGCGCATACCGGATATCGACCAGGCTTGACCGGCCATATCACGGGAATCTGGAAACGGCGGCTTTCGGGTCGCCGTTTTCTTTTGCCGGTGGCATGCTCGGCCAGTCAGCCGCATCGGTAACCGGATCGATCCATGCTCGTTCTGCCCAAAGGCGTCCGCCATATGCCGGGCTACCTCGCGCGCCCTGCTCAGGAAGCGCTGGTCGAGGAGATCAGGCGCGTCGTGCAGGCCGCACCCCTTTACGTGCCGGCCATGCCGCGCACCGGCAAGGAGATGAGCGTGCGCATGACCAATTGCGGCGCGCTTGGCTGGGTGACCGACAAGGAGCGCGGCTATCGCTATCAGCCGACGCATCCGGTGACCGGCGAGCCCTGGCCGCCGATCCCGGAAACCCTGCTGGAATTATGGCGCGAGGTCTCGGCCTATCCGCATCCGCCCGAGGCATGCCTGGTCAACTTCTATTCGGCGGATGCCAAAATGGGCCTGCATCAGGACCGCGACGAACAGGATTTCGCCGCGCCCGTGGTATCGGTTTCGCTGGGCGACGACTGCCTGTTCCGGGTCGGCCAGGACAGGCGCGAAGGCGGCACCAAGTCGTTCAGGCTGAAGAGCGGCGACGTCGTCGTGCTTGGCGGCGAAGGACGCCTCGCCTTCCACGGCGTCGACCGCATCTATCCGGCGACATCGGCGCTGCTGAAGAATGGCGGCCGCATCAATCTGACGTTGCGGCGGGTGACGGTGCCAGGCTGAGCATGCCTGGCGTCGGGGCAACGCGATCTTAAGCATACCCGGGCTACAACCGCGGTTGCGAAACCGAGATCGCGATGCAACCTGATTGGATCAGAACCAGAAGCCTTTTGGACGTGGCCATCGTCACGGTCGTGTCGATCATCGCCGCATGGATGACTTGGTTCTACCTGAGCTTTCTGTGGACCTTGGACAGCAGAGGCTTTTCCACGCTGTCGCACAGGCTCCCCTACTGGGACTTCACCAACCTCTGGGCAGGCTCGCGCATGGCCATCGAGGGCCACGTTGCCGTTCTCTTCGACGTGGAGGCCTACCGCGCGGCGCTGCGCGCGATGTTCTCACCCGACCTTCCAAATCAGGAATGGAGCTATCCGCCGAACATCCTCCTGCTCGGCGTTCCGCTTGCCACCTTGCCGATTCTGCCCGCCTATCTGATCTGGACGTTCGGGACCGTGCTGTGCCTGTGGCTGGCGATCCGGCCGCTGAAGCTCGGAGCGGCCCTGGAACTGGCGATTGTCTTGAGCCCCGCCGTCATCTGGAACTCGGTGTTCGGCCAGAACGGCGCGCTGACCACCGCGCTGTTGATCGGAGGCCTTGCCGTGGCGCCCAGGCGTCCGCTGCTGGCCGGAATCCTGTTCGGCCTGCTGACGATCAAACCGCATCTCGGCATTCTCGTGCCCTTCTGCCTGCTAGCCAGCGGCAACTGGCGCGCCATTCTCGCGGCCATCGGCACCAGCGTCGTGATCGCCCTCGCCACCGGCCTGTTCTTTGGCTTCGATGTCTGGCGCCTATTCCTGACCGAAACCCGCCCCTTGATGACGGCGATCATGGAGGCGCCTTATCCGCAGCCCTATCAGTACAACGCAATAACGGTGTTCTTCACGGCGAGAGCTTTCGGCGCCGGGGTGACCTCCGCCTATGGCGTGCAGGCGGTCGCAACCATCGCTTCCATCGCCGCGGCGATCTGGCTCTGGCGGCCGGGCCGCGTGGTCTCCCATCAGGAACGCGTGGTGCTTACCGCTGTCCTCGCAATCCTGGCCACGCCCTATGGCTACACCTACGACACGATCAGTGTGGCCGTAGCGGTGGCGATGCTCGCCGCGATGGTTTCCAGGCCGCCTCGGCTGATCCTGGCGATTTGCTGGCTCGGGCCTTTCGTCGCGCATTTTTTCACTTGGGGCGGATATTGCGTCGCTGTCCTGATCCCGCTTTTTCTTGCCGCGTGGATGCTGCATTCGATCCGGACGAGAGGCCGGAAGACTCAACTCTCGGGAGAACCGTCCCTAGCCTGAAGCAATTCCAGGATCCGTGCGCAGCGATAGGCTCGGCGGCTTCGCCGCAGCCCTCCGTTCGCCGCAGGAAATATGAAGAATGGCGGCCATATGATTTGAGGCGGTCGCGGGTCCTCGTGCCTGACTAATTCCGGCGTTGCGATGCAGCACCCGTACCTCGCCCCGCGCGCACCACGCCATCTATGACATCAGCGGCAGGAAAAGCGCGACGCCGACAAGCGCCAATTGATCTCGATTAACCAGTGCCGCCCTAATTGTTTTCGGCGATATCGCTGCGGATGAACAGGGTTACCGAGGCGTTCTGATAGAGCAGACGATAGTCCCGCAAAGCCTTTGCGATCAAGGGGCTGTCACGCAACGGCGCCGTTGCGTGCGGCTGCGTCAGATGGAGCTTTATAGGTACGTCCGGTCCTGCGGTTCCGTCATCGGCAACGATATCGGGCCGTTTCGTGGTCAACTCACTGGCGATCGCCTGCGTGTATTCCGCCCGCAAGGCTTCGAGCCGAAGCCGGGTCGCGGCATCCGGCCCGGACTCGATTAGGACTAGGGCATCATTGACCATCCAGCCGGACGGGTGGCGCCCAACCATGCGAGCGCCGGTCATTCGGACGAGCGGATTGCCGATCTGCAGCCCCGAGCCGATCGATATAAAGGTCGGGTGATCGGCGATCCGGTTGATGGCGGCCGTCGCCGCGTCGAGATCGCCACGCGGTTCGACGAATGCCAGGCCTTGCCGTGGCGCGACGGTCGTTACGAACAAAAGCAGACCCAGCCCTACACCCGCCTTTGCCATCGCAGGCAGGTCGCGCTGTGGCCGCAACCGGATGAACTGGAGCACAAACGCCAACATGCCGAGCGTCAGGAACGGCATCGCCTGATAGGTCCAGCCTTTGCCCAAGACGACAAACCCAGGGACATAGCCAACACCTGCCAGCAGCAGAATCTTCGCATCGCGATGGGGCCGGTCAGGGTAGGCCATAGCCAACGTTGCCGCAGCCATGGCCACGAAAATCTTCACCGGCAAGAGCATCAACACGTCGACGACCGGCAAGCGCATCGGCAAATAGACCTCACGCAGCAAAGGCAGGACATCGCTGAAGAAGGGCTGCATGAAAATCACAAGCACGACCAGATAGGCGACGGTCAAAACAGCGCCGAAGACATTCTCGGTCGTCAGCAGAGGCCGCGCCGAGCGTCGCTGCGCGGCAAGGATCAGCACCGGGCAAGCCAGCGCCAGCACGCTGAAGGGCGGTTTGATCATGACGAAAATCGCGGCGCCAAGCCCTGCGGCAAGCCGCTCGGCCGTGCTGCCGGCGCGGAAATCCGCTGTCCGGTCGCGTGCCGCAAGCAGCGCCAGCCAAGGCAAAAGGCAGATGACTGCGATTTGTTCGCGCTGGCCGAAATCCGCCGGCGACAGCGCAAGCAGAAGAAACACCAAAACCGGAACTGCCCAGACGAATCGCGTCAGCGTTTGGTCGGCACGTACAAGGATTCGAGCTGAAAGCCAGACCGAACCGATTGCCAGCACTACCATGCCGAGCCCCACCCAGAGCTCCGCCGAAAGCCCGGTCAACCGCTCAAGAATCAGGAATGGCAGATAGAGCCAGGTGGAAAAGGGCGGATTGGCCTCGGCGACGTCGACATATAGGCGTTCGCCGCTCAGCACGCGGTCGCCGACGGTCAGCAGCCACGACACGTCGACATTGCCCGGCAAGACGCGCGAGACGACAATCGCATAGAGCGCGATCAACAATGTTGCGGCGGCCGGCAGGCCAAGACGAAATGCAGTTCCGGCCTGACGGGGCCGCAGATCGGCCTGCTCGCCTGAAGCAACCAATGGCGCATCCATGCCGGGAGCCTCAATAGCAGTACAGCGTTTGTGGCTTAGTTTCTAACGGACCGGCAGTTAAGCGCGCTTTAACCGGCAGACACCGCTCAAAATTTTCCTCGCGACCTCTCCCGAAAAGGACGGCTGCGGATCACTCTGCCTGGGCAGTTCCTGCATTGCGCAGCAGCACTTGAAGTTCGTCATTCTCGGCAATCTGCCGGTAGCCTCGCAGGAAATTGACGTAGTCCTGCCACCGGGCAAGCTCCGCATTCCAGTCCCTGTCGATTTTCTCGACGATTATCATGGCAGGCTTCTGGTTCTCGAGTTCGGCGATCTTGCTCTCGATGTAGCGATCGGCGATCTGCCGGTAGTGGGATGCCGCCTCCTGGTCGCCGTCCCGGCTTGCGATGCCCGAAAGATAAAGCGCCTGTTCACCCAGCCAGTCGTTGCAATGGCGTGAAATCCATGTCCCGCCGAGCATCCGGGTAAGCGGATGGCCCCCCGAGATGTCGGCGCCGACTAGCGCGACGGTCGGCTGAGGAGCCGCGGCCTTAAGCTTGGCGACAAACTCTGCACTGAGCTTCTGTGTCTGCATGAACGGGATGGCGGCGGCGGCAATGATGGCAGCCAGCAGCGTCTTGTGCCTCAGGTCCGTTGCCGTGCCCGACGACTCGTATGTCGATGGGCCAGCTTGCGCCATCCTCAACAGGAGCGCCGCCAGAATCAGGCTGAAGGCCGGAAACGCGTGATAGGCCCAGCCCTTGGCCTGGTAGATCAGCGGCACGGTTGCAGCCAGCGAAGCAAGCGTGAACACGATGATCAGCGGCGACAACGGCAATCCTGGGCGAAGAAAGCGCAGCGCCAGCAGCGCGATCAGGTAGATCGGCCCATAGGTCGTCAGCAACGCCTCCATATTCTGGATCCGCATGTAGGTGTCGGCCAGCACCGGGTAGATGACGCTTAGGAATTCCGGATGGAAATACTGCACGGCGACGATATAGGCGACGCAAATCAGGCCGATCGTCCAGTACTCGACGGCGAAAAGCGTTCGGATCGACCGGCGGTTCCAGGCCGCGTAGAGCGCCGGAACGAGCACGACCAGGGCATAATAGGGCTTCACCAGCACCAGGATGCTGCCGCTCAATCCGGCAAGGAGGGCCACCGGCAGGCTGGGCATTCGATCGTCGATTGGCGCCGCGCGCCAGGCCGTCAGCATGAGCAACGGCAAAAACAGCGCGATCCCGAGATGCTCCCGCTCGCTGAAGGCATTGCCGGGGAAGATGACCAGCAGCGCCAGAAAAAGAGGCAGCAGTGAAAACAGGGTGCGGTTCTCGACAAAACCCGCCCGCCTGGCGATCCATGCGGCAAGGCCCAATCCCGCCAGGCAGATCGCATAGCTGTAGGCATGAACCGCGATTTCAGGCGAGATGCCGATCTTATGCGCGAGCGCCACGGCCGGCATGAACATCCAAAGCGTGAAAGGCGGATTGACTTCGAAAATATCGACATAGAGCCGTGATCCGGCAAGCATCCGTTCGCACACGGTGATCACCCAGCTCGTGTCGGATATGACGCCCCATCGCATCTGCCAGGGAACGGCGGCCGCCAGCACCAGAAGGCAAAAAACCACGGTCCATGTCCGCGTGTTGCGCGCGTCGCTGATCGGCGCGTCTGCCGTCGGGCTGTCGAGGACGGCGGTCATCGGCTCCGTCCTTCGGGGCAGAGGGGGCCGTTGGCGTTGATGGGAACGCCTCCCACGAGGACAGGCTTGCACAACGCCACGAGCAGGGGCGGCAAGGCCTCTTCATTGAAGTCCGGAATGACCAGTGAATAGACCGGGACCTCGCGTCCCGCGGCATTGCCCGCATCGATCACCGGTTCCCTCCCGACACCCGCTGGAGTTTGGCTGGCGACGCTAGTCGGGATTGCCTAAGGCGCCGTTAAGGGGTCACAATTTCCTTAACGCCACTTCCTCGACCAGGTGGTTGGTGCCCTTGCGCAGGATGAGGTCGGCCCGCGCCCTGGTCGGCAGGATGTTCTCGCGCAGGTTCTTCAGGTTGATGTTGGCCCACAGCCCCTCGGCGATGGCCCGCGCGGCATCCTCGGAGAGCTGCGAATAGCGGTGGAAGAAGGAGTCCGGGTTGCGGAAGGCGGTTTCGCGCAGCCGCATGAAACGCTGGATGTACCATTGATGGATCAGCTTCTCGTCGGCATCGATATAGATGGCGAAATCGAAGAAGTCGGACAGGAACGGCACGATCTTGCCGTCCTTCGGCAGCTTGCCCGGCTGCAGGACGTTGATGCCTTCGAAGATCAGTATGTCCGGCCGGTCGATGGTGACGAACTCGCCGGGAATCACGTCGTAGGTCAGGTGCGAATAGACCGGCGCGCTGACGCTGCTTTGCGCCGACTTGATGCCGGACAGGAATCTGAGCAGCGCGCCGACGTCGTAGCTCTCGGGGAACCCCTTGCGCTCCATGAGGTTTTCGCGGCGCAGGATCTCGTTGGGCAACAGGAAGCCGTCGGTGGTGATGAGGTCGACCTTCGGGCTCGACGGCCAGCGCGCCAGAAGTTCCTTCAGCACGCGCGCCGTGGTCGACTTGCCGACCGCGACCGAGCCGGCAATGCCGATGATGAAGGGTGTCTTGACGACGTCCTGCGCGTTGAAAAAGGCCTGGCGCTGCCGGAACAGCAACTGACTTGCCTCGACATGGGCCGAAAGCAGCCGGGACAGCGAGAGGTAGATGCGCTTGACCTCTTCGAGGTCGACCGGGTCGTTGAGCGAGCGCAGCCGGTCGATCTCGTCCCCGGTCAACGTCAGCGGCGTGTCGGCGCGGAATTGCGACCATTGCTCGGCGGAGAAGAATCGATAAGGGGAATACTTCTCGGTCGGAGCCAGCTGGTCCATCAGGTTTCCTGCCCTCCTAGAGCGTGCCGCCGAAAAGTGCGAAGCCGGGTGACATCATGCTCTCTCTTTCGATCAGCCCTGGGGCCGGGATGCCTTTTCGGCGGTACCCGAGCGGCCGGTTCGGCCCTCAAGCTCCTTCAGCACCTCGTCAAGCCGAATGCCCGCGATGCCAAGGACGACCAGCCAATGATATATAAGATCCGCGCTTTCCGAAACGACGGCTTTCTTGTCTCCCTTGACGGCGGCAATCACCGTCTCGACGGCTTCCTCGCCGAGCTTCTGCGCCGCCTTGTCGATGCCTTTGGCGAACAGCTTCGCCGTCCATGAGTCGGCGTCGCCGGAATGGGCGCGCTGATGGATGATCGTTTCCAGCTCGGCGAGTGAAAATTGAGCCATAGCAGCGGTTTAAGTCCGATGGGCGGCCGAGTCCAGCCGCATCGGCAGGCCGGCTTTGGCCATATGCGTCTTGGCTTCGGCGATGGTGTAGGTGCCGAAATGGAAGATCGAGGCGGCGAGCACCGCGCCCGCATGGCCGTCGCGGATACCCTCGACCAGGTGATCGAGCGTTCCGACGCCGCCGGAAGCGATCACCGGCACACGCACCGCGTCGGCAATCGCCCGGGTGAGCGCGATGTCGTAGCCGGCCTTGGTGCCGTCGCGGTCCATCGAGGTCAAAAGGATCTCGCCGGCGCCGCGCTCGACCATGCGCTGCGCGAATTCGACCGCGTCGATGCCGGTCTTCTCGCGTCCGCCATGGGTGAAGATCTCCCAGCGGCCGGTGTCGCCTTGCGCCGATACCTTCTTGGCGTCGATCGCCACGACGATGCACTGATTGCCGAATTTATCGGCGGCTTCCGCGACGAAATCCGGGTTCTTCACCGCCGCCGTGTTGATCGACACCTTGTCGGCGCCGGCTAGGAGCAGCTTGCGGATGTCGGCCACCTGGCGCACGCCACCGCCGACGGTGAGCGGCATGAAGCACTGCTCGGCCGTTCGGGCAACCACGTCGAAGATCGTCTCGCGATTGTCGGACGATGCGGTGATGTCGAGGAAGCAGAGCTCGTCGGCGCCAGCGGCGTCATAAGCCTTGGCGGCCTCGACCGGGTCGCCGGCATCGACGAGGTCGACGAAATTGACGCCCTTGACCACGCGGCCGTTTTTTACGTCGAGGCAGGGGATGACGCGGGCCTTGAGCATCACTTGCGCTCCAGCGTCGAGAGCAGGTCGACCACCAGCGCGCCGACCAGCGGCGGCACGTCGCCCTTGGGATCGAAGGCCGGGTCGTAGGCGGAAATGGTGAGCCCGGCGATGGCGAGCGGCCCGGCGAGACCGCACATGGCGGTGCGCAGCTGCTCGGGCGCCGGACCGCCGGGCGTGGTGTAGCGATTGGCCTGCAGCTTCTCGGGGTCATGCACGTCGAGGTCGACATGCATGTGAACCTGGCGTGCGCCGTCGGCCTTCAGTCTTTGCGCGGCGCTCTTCCAGTCCGGGCATTCGGTCCGGATGATCGGCAGCTTTTCCAGCAGTTCCTCTTCCGCGCTGTCGAGGTCGCGCGCATTGACCAGAACGCAGCGCGACGGATCGACCGGCTTGAAGCCCGGGATCTGCGCCGCTATCGATCGCCAGCACAGGCCCAGCACGGTGGCCAGCGCCATGCCGTCGAGAAAGCCCGTTGTGGTGGTTTCCGGCGTGTTGAGGTCGCCATGCTGGTCGGCCCAGATGATGGCGTCGGCACCGGCACCGGCCACGGCGCCGGCGGCGGTCAGGCAGTTGCCGGCCAGCACGATCGGAAACCGCTTCCTGTCCAGCGCCATGCGGACTTCGCCTGAAACGGCGTTGCAGACGGCAAATCCGGTACCGATCTCGCGCTCGGCTTCGTCCTCGACCACCTTGCCGATGTCGCTCACCTCGACATCGTGGCCGGCGAGCTTCAGCGCCTCGGCCAGCCCGCCCGAAATCAGCGCGTCCGGGCCCTGGCCGCAGCCGCCGTGGAAATGGCCGCTGTCATAGGACGCCAGGATGATCGAAATGTTCACGCTCTTGCCTCCGCCCGCTCGCCGCGCAGGATCGCCAGCGCCTCGGCCGGGTCAATACGGCCGTCATATAGGGCGCGGCCGGAGATCGCGCCTTCGAGTTTTTGCGCGTCGGGCATGGTCATGCGCACGATGTCGGCGATCGAGGCGAGGCCGCCGGAGGCGATCACCGGAATGGACACGGCCTCGGCGAGGTCGATGGTCGAATCCCAGTTGATGCCGGTCAGCACACCGTCGCGGTCGATGTCGGTGTAGATGATGGCGGCCACGCCCGCGCCCTCGAATTTCTTCGCCAGCTCGATGACGCCGAGCTCGGAGGCCTCGGCCCAGCCTTCGACCGCGACCTTGCCGCCCTTGGCATCGATGCCGACCGCTATTTTCCCGGGAAAAGCCTTGCAGGCCTCCTTGACCAGGTCGGGTTCGCGCACCGCCACGGTGCCGAGGATAACGCGCGTCAGGCCGCGATCCAGCCAATCCTCGATCTGCGGCAAGGTGCGGATGCCGCCGCCGAGCTGCACCGGGTTCTTCGTCGCCTTCAGAATGGCGCCGACCGCCGCCGAATTGACGCTCTGGCCCTTGAAGGCGCCGTTGAGGTCGACGACATGCAGCCACTCGAAGCCCTGCTCCTCGAAGGCTTTCGCCTGCGCCGCTGGATCGTCGTTATAAATGGTGGCCGTGGCCATGTCGCCGTGCTTCAGGCGCACGCATTGGCCGTCCTTCAGATCTATTGCCGGAAACAGGATCATCGGTCAGGCGCCCTCGACAATGACGAAATGGCCGGTCGAAGAGGCGAGCCGGAACTTCGAGGCATGCTGATATTCAGGTGAATGATAGCATTCGATCGCCTTGTCGTAGGACTCGAACTCGACCAGCACGTGACGGTTGCCGGTCGCTCCTTCCGGGCTCTCGTAGCGTCCCGCGCGGACCGGGAACTTTGCGCCGTATTTCGCGAAGGCGACAGCGTTCGCTTCGATATATCGCCTGTAGACGTCCGGATCGCGGACATCGATCATCGCCATCCAATAGCCCTTCTTGCTCATTGTCAGGGCCTCCACTTCAGGAAATTCGTGATCAAGGCCAGGCCGAGCGCCTGGCTCTTCTCGGGATGGAACTGCGTGCCGGCGAGGTTGTCGCGGGCGACGGCCGCCGTCACCGCGCCGCCATAACCAGTCGTCGCCACGATCTCGACCGGGTTCTTCGCGTCCAGATGATAGGAATGGACGAAATAGGCGTGCAGCCCCTTCGGGCCGGTCTCGATACCGGAAAACAGCGGGTGCTTGCGTTGGAGTTCGATCGTGTTCCAGCCGATCTGCGGGATTTTCAGCGCCGGATCGGACGGCGTGATCTCCTTGACGTCGCCAGCGATCCAGCCAAAGCCTTTGGTGACGGTCTTCTCCAGCCCGCGCTCCGACATCAGCTGCATGCCGACGCAGATACCGAGAAACGGCCGCCCCTTGACGATCGCGACCTCTTCCACCGCCTCCCACATGCCCGACACCGCATGCAGGCCGGCGGCGCAGTCGGCATAGGCGCCGACGCCCGGCAGCACGATGCGGTCGGCGGAACGCACGCGCTCGGCGTCGGCCGTCAGCTCGATCGTCGCGGCAAGGCCCGCCTCATGCGCGGCGCGCTCGAAGGCCTTGGTGGCCGAGCGCAGATTGCCCGAGCCGTAATCGATGATTGCCACCCGCATGTCAGGGCCTTCCAGGTGTATGGGTCAGGCCGAGCGCCATGCCTGTCTGCGGCGGACGTGCCTGCGATGCGTCCGGCACGATGCGCGGCAGGGCTGACTGCTCCTCGCTCTCCGCGCCGGTTTCCAGCGCATGGCGCATCTCGGCATCGGCGAGATTGCCGGCCTCGATCACGCCCCATTCGCGCCAGCCGCGCCGCCGCAGCGAGGCGATGCGCAGGCCCTGGCCTTCAAAGCCGACATAGAGCGAGACCAGCAGCGACAGCAGCGATCCGGCTCCTTTGAGCCCGAGCCTTTCGCCAGCCCCCGACAGGATCGCCATGACGATGAAGGTCAGGGTCGCCTCGATCCACATCCGGTGCCAGGCAAGCCAGAGCGGCGCGACCAGGAAACCCAGCCAGGTGAAGCTGTCGCGCACGAAAATTGCGTCCTCGGCTTTGTTGCCGGCCGGCGGCGCCATCACGACATAGATCGCCATAGGGCTATCCTTTCAGGGACCCCTTGGTGGAGGGAACCGCGTCGGGCTGGCGCGGATCGGGCTCAAGCGCTGCGCGCAACGCCCGCGCCACCGCCTTGAAGCAGGTTTCGGCGATGTGATGGTTGTTGGCGCCGTAATGGTTGGTCACATGCAGCGTGATGCCGGCATTCTGCGCCAGCGCCTGGAAGAATTCCCGCACCAGCTCGGTGTCGAACGTGCCGATCTTCGGCGACGAAAAGCCCACATTCCAGACCAGGAAGGGTCGGCCGGACACGTCGATCGCCGCCCTGGTCAGCGTCTCGTCCATGGCAATGTCGATCGAGGCATAGCGCATGATGCCGCGCCGTTCGCCCAGCGCCTCGCTCAGCGCCTGGCCGATCGCAATGCCGGTGTCCTCGACCGTGTGGTGATCGTCGATATGCAGGTCGCCCTTGGCCTTGACCGTCATGTCGATCAGCGAATGCCGCGACAGCTGGTCGAGCATATGGTCGAAGAAGCCGACGCCGGTCGAAATGTCGGATTCTCCCTTGCCGTCGACGTCGACGGAGACCGAAATCTCGGTTTCCTTGGTCTTGCGGCTGACTTCGGCCGAACGCGTCATCGCTTTGTCCTTGTTGCCCTGCTTGGAGGCGCCAGGGCTTGAAAACGAAAGCCTTCTATCAGCATGATCCGGCGATTGCCAGTTGCCATTCCAGCCGCTATCGGCTGGGCCTGAGGTGGTTTGCAATCGTTGGCCCTATGCATACATATGACCGATCAAACTCACTCGTACCGCGCCAATCGCCTTTTCAAGGGATAGCGCGCATCGGAGCTCAAATGTCGAATGAACTCACCATGCACGCCACGACCATCATCAGCGTGCGCAAGGGCAACAAGGTCGTGATCGCCGGCGACGGCCAGGTCAGCCTCGGCCAGACGATCATGAAGGGCAACGCCCGAAAGGTCCGCCGGATCGGCAAGGACGGCAGCGTCATTGCCGGCTTCGCCGGCGCTACCGCCGACGCCTTCACCCTGCTCGAGCGGCTCGAAGCCAAGCTCGAACAATATCCGGACCAGCTGACGCGCGCCTGCGTCGAACTCGCCAAGGACTGGCGCACCGACCGCTATCTACGTCGGCTGGAAGCCATGATGCTGGTCGCCGACAAGTCGGTCTCGCTGGCGCTGACCGGCAATGGCGACGTGCTGGAGCCCGAACATGGCGTCATGGCCATCGGCTCGGGCGGCAATTACGCGCTGGCCGCGGCCCGTGCGCTGATCGACACCGACAAGGATGCCGAGCAGATCGCCCGCAAGGCCATGCAGATCGCGTCCGACATCTGCGTCTACACCAACAACAATTTCGTCGTCGAAACGCTTGATGCCGCCTGAACGACCATGACCCCGAACCGAAGGACCGCGAAAGCGAAAGGTGGCCGCCGGTTTTCGGACAAGATCATGGTCGAACCAGCAGATACATATGATTTTCGGCCGGTCACGGAAAAGGACCTGCCGATGATCGCCGGTTGGCTGCGCGAGCCGCATGTCGCCCAATGGTGGGACGCTCCGGACAAGGAGATCGCCGAGATCCGCGAGCATATCGATTCGGTTTCGGTGGAACCGCTGGTCGTCGAGCTCGACGGCAGGCCGATCGCCTATCTGCAGAGCTATGATCCGCATATGGAGGACGACCATCCCTATGCCGACCAGCCCTTCGGCACGGTGGGTATCGATCTCACGATCGGCCCGCCGGAACTGGTCGGGGTCGGCCATGGCTCGGCCATCGTGCGCCAGTTCGTCGAGGAGCTTTTGGAGGAAGGCGCGCCGCGCGTCATCATCGATCCGCATCCCGACAATGGCCGCGCCATCCGCGCCTATGAGAAGGCCGGCTTCAGGGCGATCGGGCGCAGGCATTCGCAATATGGGGATGTCGTGCTGATGGCCGTCGATGCGGCCGACGACGATGAACATCTGGGGGACTGATTGAATGACCGCATCCGGAGGGGACAAGACGCTTTCGGCCTATGAAGACAGCTGGCGCATGGGGCTGCTGCTCGTGCTGGCTTTGATCATCTTCCAGGCAGGCGCCTTGTACGCCATGGGCCACCCGCCGATCTGCACCTGCGGCTACGTCAAGCTCTGGCACGGCGTGGTCAACAGTTCGGAGAATTCTCAGCACATCGCCGACTGGTACACCTTCTCGCACATCATCCACGGCTTCCTGTTCTATGCGCTGGCCTGGGCGCTGTTCCCGCGCTCGCCGGTGGGCTTAAGGCTCGCCTTCGTCGTACTCATCGAAGGCGGCTGGGAGATCCTCGAAAACAGCCCCTTCATCATTGACCGCTATCGCGCCGGCACCATCTCGCTCAACTATTACGGCGACTCGATCATCAACTCGGTGTCCGACACGCTGTTCATGGCGCTGGGATTTGTGATGGCGCGAAAGCTACCTATATGGGTGATCGTGGCCCTGGCGCTCATCTTCGAGCTCGGCACGGGCTACATCATCCGGGACAATCTGACGCTCAACGTGATCATGCTGCTGCATCCGTTCGAGTCCATCAAACAGTGGCAAAGTGGAATTTGAGTAAATGAGCACCTTCTCTCCCCGCGAAATCGTTTCGGAACTCGACCGCTTCATCATCGGCCAGAAGGACGCCAAGCGCGCCGTGGCCATTGCCTTGCGCAACCGCTGGCGCCGCCAGCAACTGGAAGGCCAGATGCGCGAAGAGGTGATGCCGAAGAACATCCTGATGATCGGCCCGACCGGCGTCGGCAAGACCGAGATCTCGCGGCGTCTGGCGCGGCTCGCCGGCGCGCCCTTCGTCAAGGTCGAGGCGACCAAGTTCACCGAGGTCGGCTATGTCGGACGCGATGTCGAGCAGATCGTGCGCGACCTCGTCGAGGTCGCCATCGGCCTGGCGCGCGAGAAGATGCGCGAGGACGTCGCCGCGCGCGCCCAGATCAACGCCGAGGAACGCGTGCTGGAAGCCCTCGTCGGCAAGACGGCGAGCCCGGCGACCCGCGACTCCTTCCGCAAGAAGCTGCGCGACGGCGAGCTCGACGACAAGGAGATCGAGATCGAGGTGGCCGACACCGGCACCGGCGGCATGCCCGGCTTCGAGATTCCCGGCATGCCGGGCGCCAATGTCGGCGTGCTCAACATCAACGACATGCTGTCGAAGGCGATGGGCGGCCGCAGGACCAAGACCCGCAAGACCACGGTGCGCGATTCCTATGCGCTGCTGGTCAACGACGAGTCCGACAAGCTGCTCGATCAGGACGAGGTGGTGCGCAGGGCGCTGGAATCGGCCGAGAATGACGGCATCGTCTTCCTCGACGAGATCGACAAGATCGCGGCCAGGAGCGACATTTCGGGCGGTCCGTCGCGTGAAGGCGTGCAGCGCGACCTGCTGCCGCTGGTCGAAGGCACCACGGTCGCGACCAAATATGGGCCGATCAAGACCGACCATATATTGTTCATCGCTTCGGGCGCCTTCCATGTCTCCAAGCCGTCCGACCTGCTGCCCGAGCTGCAGGGCCGCCTGCCGATCCGTGTCGAGCTGCGCGCGCTGGAGAAGGCGGATTTCATCCGCATCCTCACCGAGACCGAGGCTAGCCTCATCAAGCAGTATATCGCGCTGATGAAGACCGAAGGCGTCGAGCTGACCTTCACCGACGACGCCATCGATTCGCTCGCCGGCATCGCCGTCGACCTCAACGCCAGCGTCGAGAACATCGGCGCCCGGCGCCTGCAGACGGTGATGGAGCGCGTGCTGGACGAGATTTCCTACGACGCACCCGACCGCCACGGCACGGCCGTCACCATCGACGCCGCCTATGTCGAGAAGCATGTCGGCGACCTGTCTAGAAACACCGACCTGTCGCGGTTCATCCTCTGAGTTCCTAGTTCCCCGACACAGGGAGTGAACATCAGCGCAAACGCCGGGGATTGGTTGAAGCCGCCCCAACGTCGTCATTCTATGGCGGAGCAAGGAGCGAAGCGACGCGGCGCAGACCCTGGAATCAATGCCGCGACTTGGAAGCGTCGCCACGGTGCAGAATTCTGCTCCGTTGCACGCCTTGGCGAAGGTAACGGCATGGATTCCAGGGTCTTCGCGACGGAGCTTCGCTCCTGCTCCGCCCTGGAATGACGATCGCGATGGGCGTTTCGGCCAATCTCCAACGCGTGCCACCTGCCAATGCAACAGAGCCGACCGGTCAAATCCCTGTGTTGTGCCACTAGTTCGGGCCGGCTCTCGTAGCCGACCCGAAACGGCCCTCCGGTGCCCCGGCTTCCGGCCCGCCTGAAAACGCCCTTCCAATCCAAAGTGTGGCCAAATGGAAGCATCTGGCCACCATTTTCGCTGACAGCTCGAAGCCTTCTCTCGACTCTGCCATGCGCTTTACCTAGTTTGCCGCGCATTCGAAGGCGGCGGCGTATGAAGAAACTTATCCTGCTTTTTCTCGGCATGGCCCTGGCGGCGGCGGTGGCAACCGCCGATGCCGCGACCATCGTGCCCCCAGGCAACCGCAACAGCGCGCAGCCGGATATTCCAGGCGCCTCCAGCCGGCGCACCCAGGCCACCAACACCACCTTCCAGGCCAAGTACCGCAAGGTCTACGCGCTCTTGCAGAACGATGCCGAGCTGCGCGGCAAGATCAGGAAGGCGGCAGCGGCCTACGGCATCGATCCCATGCATATCGTCGGCGCTATCGTCGGCGAGCATACCTACAATGTCGACGCTTACGACCGCCTGCAGACCTACTACGTCAAGGCGATCTCCTATTTGTCGAGCAAGCTCTCCTTCGCCTATCACGGCGAGGACGTCTCGGATTTCATCCAGCGGCCGGAATTCGAGAAATGCGCCGGCATGGACGACAGCTACGACCTTTGGGAATGCCGCGAGCAGGTGTGGAACCGCGCCTTCCGCGGCAAGAGCGTCGGCGGCGAGGACTTCCCCAACGACCGTTTCGGCGCCACCTTCTTCCAGCCCTATTATGCCGGCCAGACCTTCGGCCTCGGCCAGCTGAACCCGCTGACCGCGCTGCAGATGAGCGACCTCGTGCACAAGGTCTCGGGCCTGCCCAGGCTCGACGTCGGCGATCCCAACGCGGTCTACAAGACCATCATGGACCCGGACCTGACGCTGCCTTACGTCGCCGCGACCATCAGGAAGTCCATCGACGCCTACCGCGGCATCGCCGGCTTCGACATCTCGAAAAATCCGGGCCTCACCGCCACGCTCTACAATGTCGGCAACCCCGAAGAGCGCGCTTATGCGCTGAAGGCCGAGAACGAAAAGCGCCGCGCCGCCGGCGAGCCGGAAAAGCTGCCCGAAGAAAATTATTACGGCTGGTTGGTCAACGACAAGCTGGATGAGCTGAAGGCACTGTTTTAGGCGTCACGTTCGCGCTGCCCCTCAAGGCCCGCGACCCATCCCTTCGTCATTCTAGGGCGGAGCAAGGAGCGAAGCGACGCGCGCAGACCCTAGAATCCATGCCGTGACATCGGTCGTAGAATGCCAATGGTCCAGAATAGCCGCTAATGGCTGCGCCAGCTAAGATCGCTCCATGACCGGCTATGTCTACATGACCGCAAGCCAGAAAGGCGGCACGATCTATATCGGTGTCACCAACGACCTTGCTCGCCGGATGCCGGAGCACAAGACTGGCCAAGGCTCCAGCTTCACCAGCCGCTACGGTGTGCAGCGTCTGGTCTGGTACGAGGAGTATTTCGATATCGCCGATGCCATTCAGCGTGAGACGTCATTGAAGCGCTGGCCACGACGATGGAAGGTCGAGCTGATCGAGAAGAGCAATCCTGAATGGTTCGAGCTCTTTCGTGGAATTGGCTGGTGGGCGTTCTAAACCGTGGCGGCTCTCAACCGTCACGGCATGGATTCTAGGGTCTGCGCGCGTCGCTTCGCTCCTTGCTCCGCCCTAGAATGACGAAGGATACGCCGGCAGGCAGATGAGGGGCAGCGCCGCGATCAGCAATTGGCGCGACAGCTCAAGCTGCCAGCAGCGACTTCAGCTTGACCGCTTGCGAGCCGAGCGCTTCCGGCGCCGGGCTCGCCCGCTTGGCGATCAGCATTTCCGCCAGCCGGATGTCGCGCGCCACCGCATTGCCGGGGCCGATGCCGCTGGCGGCGACCAGCCTTCCGTCCTCGGCCAGGTGGAACAGGATGAAGGCGCCGTCGTCGAGATCGCGCCGCACGATCGAACGGCCCTCGTCCGACAGCCCGGCGATCTGCAGGGTCAGCCCGTACTGATCCGACCAGAACCACGGCACGGCGGCATGCACCTCTTCGCCGCCCAGTATGTTCTTCGCGGCTAAGGCGCCCTGTTCCTGCGCGTTGCGCCAGGCTTCGAGGCGCACGCGCCGGCCGCCATAGACGGCGAGCGGGAACGAGCAGCAATCGCCCGCGGCGAAGATATCCGGGTCGGCGGTGCGCAATTGCTCGTCGACCGCGATGCCGTTGTCGATGGCCAGCCCCGCCTCGGCGGCAAGCGCGGTCACCGGCACGGCGCCGATGCCGATCACCGCGAGATCGGCGACGACCCTCTGCCCGTCGGCCAGCGTGATGCCGACCTCCTTGCCGTCGTCGTCAATCGCCGCAATCCCCTGGCCGGTGCGGATCGCAACGCCCTCGGCCTCATGCGCCTTGTGGATGATCTCGGCGATTTCGGCCGGCACGCCGCGCATCAGGATGCGCGGCTGCGCCTCGATGACGGTGACGGCGGCGCCTAGCTTGCGCGCCGCAGCGGCAAGCTCGAGGCCAATGAAGCCGCCGCCGATAATGGCGACGCGGTTGCCGGCGCTGAGATGAGCGCGAATGGCCAAAGCGTCGTTGAACGTCCTGAGATAGACGCAACGGCCGCCGAGACCCGGCATCGGCAGCTTGCGCGGCACGGATCCGGTCGCCAGCAAAAGCTTTTCATATGGCAGGGAGGATCCGTCCGACAGTTGCACGACATGCGCGGCACGATCGATCGCGACGGCCCGGACGGAATGGATGTGGCGGATCGCGCGCTCGGCGAACAGCGCGTCGGTGGCGATCGCCTTGATGGCCGGCGCCTCGCCGGTCATCGCTTCCTTCGACAGCGGCGGCCGCTCATAGGGCAGATGCGGCTCGTCGCCGACCAGCGTGACCGGCCCTTCGAAGCCGAGATCGCGCAAGGCGAGCGCGGCGCGCCCGCCGCATTCGCCGGCTCCGATGACCACCATTCCTCCCGTCATCAGCGTCACCCGACCTGAACAAGAACTTTGCCGGCGTTGACCTTGACCGGATAGGTCCTGAGGCTGACGCAGACCGGCGCGCCTCTTGCATCGCCGGTCTTGTAGTTGAAGCGGCCATTGTGCTTCGGGCATTCGATGATGTCGTCCATCACCAGCCCGTCGGCCAAATGCACCTTTTCATGCGTGCACAGCCCGTCGGTCGCGAAATATTCGTCGTCCGGGCTGCGGTAGATGGCGAAGGTGCGGCCTGCATGGTCGAACCGCATCACGTCCTCCTCATCGATGTCTCCGGCCGCGCAGGCCTCGACCCAGTCGCTCATCTCGTCCTCCGCGAAAATCGGTTGGTTAAGCTCTTCGGCAGATCATTCGGCCGCGGCCGCCACCGGATTGTCGTTGTGCAGCTCTTCCCGGTAGGGCCTCGCCGTCGGCGGCAGCGCGCGCTTGAGGAAATAATCCTCGTTGCGCAGCTGGCGCAGGAAGGCCGGGATCATCTCGCGATAGCCGGCCAGGATCGACGGCGTCGGCGCCGGCAGGTCATGTTTGATCATCTCATGCAGCTTCGGCAGCGCGTGATAAGGCACCATCGGGAACATGTGATGCTCCACATGGTAGTTCATGTTCCAGTAGATGAAGCGGCTGACCGGGTTCATGTAGACGGTGCGGCTGTTCAGCCGGTGATCGATGACGTTCTCGGCCAGCCCGCCATGCTGCAGCAGTCCGGTCATGACGTGATGCCAGGCGCCGTAGAGGCGGGGCAGGCCGATCAGCATCAGCGGCAGCCAGGAATGCAGATAGAGCGCCAAGGCGATCGTCGCGATGTAGATGGCGAGCCATATGCGGGCGACGCGGATGGCCTTCGGCTGTTCCTGTTCGGGGATGAAGGTCTTTTCCGCCGCGCTGATGAGGCCGACAGCATTGCGCACCATGTCGGTCATCGCATGCCAGGCATCGAGAATGCCGAAAAAGTTCAACACGACGCGCAGCAGGTCCGGCGGCCGCATGACGGCGATCTCGGGATCGCGCCCGACGATGATGGTGTCGGTGTGGTGGCGTGTATGGCTCCAGCGCCATGTCACCGGATTGCGCATGATCATGAAGCAGGCGAGCTGGTAGACGGCGTCGTTCATCCATTGGGTGCGGAAGGCCGTGCCATGGCCGCATTCGTGCCAACGGGAATCGGTCGAGGAGCCATAGAGCGTGCCATAGACGAAGAAGAACGGCACGCACCACCAGCTACCCCAGAACCAGGCGCCGCCCGCACCGCTGAGGATCAGCGCGCCGAGCCAGATGATGGTGTCGCGGATCGCCGGCTGGTCGGAGCGCTGCATCAGCTCCTTCATCTGCTTGCGCGGGATCTCGGTATGGTACCACTCGGCCGCCGCCAGCCCGTTCTCGACCGCGAGCTGGGCGTCGCGGCCGGTCAGGCTGTAGTCGCGTGGCGACGCCGACGTCATGGCCGTCATTGAGGTTCCTCCAACAGCGCCTGGCGAACGGATTTAGCAGGTCTGGGCCCGTTCATGGCCGGCTTCCACTTCACCATACCGCCGGCCCATGATAGCCTCAACGTCAGGAAGATAGTTTCTATCATTTCCTATCAGGATGAGATATGCTGAGTCGGACAAGCAATGGAGCATTCATGGCAAAGCGGCCGACCATTAGCGATCTCGCGCGCGTCTCGGGCGTCAGTGTCGCCACCGTCGACAGGGTGCTGAACAGCCGCCTGCCGGTACGCGAGGAGACGGCGCGCCGGGTGTATGAGGCCGCCACCGAGATCGGCTACCACGCGGCGGGGCTGATCAAGCAGCGCATGCGCCAGGAATTGCCGGAATACCGGCTCGGCTTCCTGCTGCTGAGGGGCAATGACGTCTTCTATGGCGATTTTGCCAGGGAGCTCGAGCTGGCGGTTTCGCAATCGCAACGTTTCCGCGGCACTGCCGCGATCGACTTCGCCACGTCGCTGGCGCCCGATGAGATTGCAGGCCAGATGCGCAGGCTGGCGGCCAAGTCGAGAGCCATCGCCGTTGTCGGCCCGGATCACCCGACGCTGACGGCGGTGGTGGAGGCGCTGAAGGCGAGGGGGCAGCCGGTCTTCTCGCTGCTGTCCGATTTCGCCGCCGGCATCCGCGAGGGCTATGTCGGTCTCGACAACCGCAAGGTCGGACGCAGCGCCGCATGGATGATCGCCAAGGCCGCCAGGAAGCCGGGCAAGGTGGCGCTCTTCGTCGGCAGCCACCGCTTCCATGGCCACGAGCTGCGCGAGATCGGCTTCCGCTCCTATTTCCGCGAGCACGCGCCGGATTTCACAGTGATGGAGACGCTGGTCAACCTCGAGGCCAATGACGTGACGCATGACGCCATGCTCGATCTTCTGGCGCGCCATCCCGATCTTGCCGGTTGCTATGTCGCCGGCGGCGGCATGGAAGGCGCCGTCTCGGCGCTGAGGACGGCGAACCCGGCGGATATGCCGGTCGTCATCTGCAACGAGATCAACGCCGTCTCGCGCGCAGCACTTGCCGACAACATCCTCACCATGGTGATCTCGACGCCGCTCTCCGCGCTCTGCCGGGAGCTCCTGGGGCTGATGGCCCATGCCATCGAAAGCGGCGCCGCCAATGCGCCGGGGCAGACCTTCCTGCCCTTTGACATCTATCTGCCGGAAAACATCTAGAAGCTCCAGCGCAGGGATTTTGATCGGTCGCCCGTTTAACGTTGGCAGGTGGCACGCGTGGAGATTGGCCGAAACGCCCATCGCGTCGCTCCGCCATAGAATGACGAGGTTGGGAGCGGCTTCAGCCAATTCCCGGCGTTTGCGATGGAGCCGATGTGAAAGAATCCATCAGGCTGATGGATTCTTTCATGGCGATTTGCTCCGATTCGGACTCAGCTTTCGACGATCGTGGCCTTCGTCACGGCGATCTGGACCGAAAAACCGGCCAATCTCGTCGGAATCGCCCTTGACGTTTCCAAAACGAAATGGAATAAATATTTCACCAACTAGGCTTTTTGGTTCTTTCGTTCCGGGAGCGTCTGCACGAACGGAGGAAGAGGCGTTCCAGTCGGATTGGCGACGCCGCATGGCCGCAGGGAGAGATTCCCCGGGCAAACCGGGGATTCCGGTTCAAATGGGTGCAGCCGGACACCAAGTGGAGGAGAATAAAATGAAGAAACTGCTTTTGGGCGTCGCGCTTTCGGCGCTGATGTGCTCATCCGCCTTCGCCGCCAAGATCGGCGTTTCGATGGCCAAGTTCGACGACAACTTCCTGACCGTGCTGCGCAACGGCATGATCGCGCAGGCCAAGGGCATGAGCGGTGTCGAATTGCAGGTCGAGGATGCGCAGAACGACGTGGCCAAGCAGCTCGACCAGATCAAGAACTTCGCCGCCTCGGGCGTCGACGCCATCATCGTCAATCCGGTCGACACCTCGGCCACCCAGGCAATGTCGGACGCGGCCGCCGCGGCCAAGATCCCGCTGGTCTATGTCAATCGCCAGCCGGTCAATGTCGACTCACTGCCGGACAACCAGGCTTTCGTCGCGTCGAACGAGGCGGAATCCGGCACGCTCGAGACTAAGGAAGCCTGCCGCCTGTTCAAGGAAGCCGGCAAGAAGGAAGCCAATGTCTACGTGATCATGGGCGAGCTCTCGAACCAGGCCGCGGTGCAGCGCACCAAGGACATCGAGGAAGTCATCGCCACGCCGGACTGCAGCTTCATCAAGATCATCGACAAGCAGACCTCGAACTGGGATCGTGACCAGGCGCAGAACCTGATGACCAACTGGCTGTCGTCGGGCAAGGCGTTCGACGGCGTCATCGCCAACAACGACGAAAGCGCCATCGGCGCCATCCAGGCGATGAAGGCCGCCAACATCGACATGAAGGCGGTGGTCGTCGGCGGCGTCGACGCCACGCAGGACGCGTTGGCCGCGATGCAGGCAGGCGATCTCGACGTGACTGTCTTCCAGGACGCTGCCGGCCAGGGCGCCGGCGCGCTCGACGCGGCGCTGAAGCTCGCCAAGGGCGAAAAGGTGGAACACAAGGTCTATATCCCGTTCCAGCTCGTCACTCCGGCGAACATCGACAAGTTCTTGAAGAAGAACTGAGGCGCGCCGGCGCAATTCCAGGAACGGTTTTCGGTACGGAATTGCGTGAAGACAAACCGCGGGGTGGTGCCGCGACGCATCGGACTGGCTGAAGTCGGGTGCTGGCGAAGCGGCGCCGCTCTGTTCCTCTCCCGCCCGACAGGGCGGGAGAACGGGGCGCGGTCATTCGGAGGAAGAAGACGTGTCACAGACATCGCATGGCATTGGCGGATTGAGCTATGACGCCAAGAAGCGCCCATGGCCGGCCGAGTTCAACGTGTTCCTGGCGCTGGTCATCCTCGTCGTCGCCTTCGAGCTGATAGGCCGCGTCTTCCTCGGCGACAGCTTCCTGTTCAACACGCGCGAGAATGTGTCGGGCCTCTTCAACGAGCAGCGCCTGCAGATCATCATCCTGCAGGTCTCGATCGTCGGCATCATCGCCATCGGCGTCACCCAGGTCATCATCTGCGGCGGCATTGATCTGTCCTCGGGCTCGATCGTCGGCGCCACCGCCATGATCGCCATGAGCTTCGCGCAGGTTGCGACCGTCAACGGCAATCCCAATCCCAAGGCGATGTTCATCGATTATGGCTGGACCGACCTGCCGGTTATCGTGCCGGTGCTGGTCGCGATCGGCTGCGGACTGATCGCCGGCCTGATCAACGGCCTGTTGATCGCCTATACCCGCATTCCGCCTTTCATCGCCACGCTCGGCATGATGGTCACCGCGCGCGGCATTGCCAAATGGTGGTCGAAGGGGCAGCCGATCTCGTTCCCGACCGACAGTTTCGCGGCCATCGGCAAGGGCCTGATGCCTGTCGTCATCTTCATCTCGCTGGCGCTCCTGTTCCAGCTTATCCTGAGCTATACGAAATACGGCAAGCATTGCTACGCCATCGGCTCCAACGAGGATGCCGCGCGCATGTCGGGCATCAAGATCGCCAACCACAAGGTGCTGGTCTACGCCATCGCCGGCATCCTCGCCTCGCTCGCCGCCGTGGTGCTCTGCTCCAAGAACCTTACCGCCCAGGCCGGCATGGGCGTCATGTACGAGCTCGACGCCATCGCCATGGCGGTCATCGGCGGCGTTTCGCTGTCGGGCGGCCGCGGCTCCATCATCGGCACCGTCATCGGCTCGCTGATCTTCGGCGTCATCATTTCCGGCTTCACCTTCCTGCGCCTCGACGCCTACTATCAGGAGATGGTCAAGGGCGTGATCATTGTCGGCGCGGTCGTTCTCGATCAATGGCGCCAGCGCCGCCGCGCGATAGGAGCTTGACCATGTCCGACATCGTTTTGAAGACCGAAAACCTCACCAAGCATTATGGCGGCGTGCACGCCTTGCAGGAGGCGAATTTCGAACTGCGCAAGGGCGAGCATGTCGCCATCATGGGCGACAACGGCGCCGGCAAGTCGACCTTCGTGCGCCAGATCACCGGCGTCGAGCAGCGCACCGACGGCAAGATCTGGTTCGACGGCAAGGAAGTGAACTTCGCCGGCCCGATCGAGGCACGCGAGGCGGGCATCGAGACCGTGTTCCAGAACCTTGCGCTGGCCGACGATCTCGACGTGCCGTCGAACCTGTTCCTTGGGCGTGAGAAGGTGCTCTTCAACCTCGGGCCGTTCTCGATCCTCGACCGCAAGGCGATGCGCAAGGCGACCGAGGCGGCGCTGATCCGCACGGCGGTGAAGATCCCCAATCTCTCCAGCACCATCCGCCATATGTCCGGCGGCCAGCGCCAATGCGTCGCGATCGCCCGGACCGCGACCTTCGCCTCCAAGCTGATCATCATGGACGAGCCGACGGCAGCCCTCGGCGTGCAGGAAACCGCGCAGGTCGAAAACATCATCCGTACGCTGAAGGAAAACGGCGAGCCGCTGATCCTGGTCAGCCACAACATGCGCCAGGTGTTCGATCTGGTCGACCGCATCGTCGTCTTCCGCCGCGGCAAGATCGTCGCCAACCTGCGCAAGCAGGACACCGACGGCAACGACATCGTCGCCTACATCACCGGCGCCAAGACCGGACAGGCGGAACTGCAGGCCGCCTGACGGACGCCGCAACGGGCGCTGCGACGGGATCAATCAATCATCCGCGCCGGCCGGCGCGGACAGCTTTCTGAATCACCTCAAAGGATCTTCCATGACTCTCCGCTTCGCTCTTCTCGGCGCCGGTCGTATCGGCAAGGTGCATGCCCGCGCCGTCGGCTCAAATCCGCAGGCAAAACTGGTTGCCGTGGCGGATGCCTTCGAGAAAGCGGCGACTGAGCTCGCCTCCGCCTACGGCGCCGAAGTGCGCACGATCGATGCCATCGAGCAGGCCAAGGACATCGACGCCGTCATCATCTGCACGCCGACCGACACCCATGCCGATCTGATCGAGCGCTTCGCCAAGGCCGGCAAGGCGATCTTCTGCGAGAAGCCGATCGATCTCTCCGTTAAGCGGGTCGAAAAATGCCTGGCCGTTGTCGAGAAGACCAAGGCCACGCTGATGGTCGGCTTCAACCGCCGCTTCGACCCGCATTTCGCTGCCGTCCGCAAGGCGATCGACGACGGCGCCATCGGCACGGTCGAGATGGTCACCATCACCTCGCGCGATCCAGGCGCCCCGCCGCTCGACTACATCGCCCGCTCCGGCGGCATTTTTCGCGACATGACCATCCATGATTTCGACATGGCGCGCTTCCTGCTCGGCGAGGAGCCGGTGGCCGTCAGCGCCCATGCCTCGGTGCTGGTCGACAAGAAAATCGGCGAAGCCGGCGATTTCGACTCGGTCAGCGTCATCCTCGAAACCGCCTCCGGCAAGCAGGCCGTCATCTCCAATTCGCGCCGCGCCACCTATGGCTATGACCAGCGCATCGAGGTGCATGGCTCCAAGGGCATGGTCGCTGCCGAGAACCAGCGCCCGGTGTCGATCGAGCTCGCCAACGACAAGGGCTACACCCGCCCGCCGCTGCACGACTTCTTCATGACCCGCTATCTCGACGCTTATGCCAACGAGATCGCGGCTTTCATCACGGCGGCGACGTCGGGCAAGAAAGCAGCGCCGAGCGGCAAGGATGGGCTGATCGCGCTGAAACTGGCCGACGCGGCCTTGCAGTCGGCCAAGACAGGCAAGACCATCCGCGTCGATTAAATCACGGGCGAGCGTTTGAGGACGGTCAGGTTGTCGGACTGCGGGGTCTAGTGATTAGCCGGAGCATCCCTCACGTCGTCATTCTATGGCGAAGCAAGGAGCGAAGCGACGCGGCGCAGACCATAGGATCCATGCCGTTACATCTGAGCGATGCTAACGGTGCAAAATTCTGCTCCGCTGCGTTCTTCGACTGGCGTCACGGAATGGATCCTAGGGTCTTCGCGACGGAGCTTCGCTCCTGCTTCGCCCTAGGATGACGACGTAGAGGATGGGGCGAGGCACCGAGAAACGATCGGAACCTCAATGAACCTCGAAGTCCATTGGTAGTCAAAAACACAGGAGCACAGCGATGAACGGTTTGGCCGGTCGCAATTCACAAACGCGCGCCATCGTCACCGGCGGCGCGCAGGGCATCGGCTTCGCGGTTGCGGAAGCCTTGGCCGACGAGGGCTGCCGCGCACTGGCGCTGATCGGCCGCTCGCAGGAAAAGGGCGACAGGGCGGTCGCGGCGCTTAAGAAGAACGGCGTCGACGCCATCTTCATCAGCGCCGACGTCGCCAAGGTCGCCGACTGCAAGCACGCTGTCGAGACCGCGATCAAGCACTTCGGAACGCTGAACGCGCTGGTCAACGCCGCCGCCACGTCCGCGCGGGGGTCGTTGGTGGAGACCTCGGAAGAACTCTTCGACCAGATCTTCGACACCAACGTGCGCGGACCCTTCTTCCTGATGCAGGGTCTTGTCGCGCATCTCCTGGAGCGCAAGGCTCCGGGCTCGATCGTCAACGTGCTGTCGATGTCGGCCCATGCCGGCCAGTCCTTCCTCACGCCGTATTCGACCAGCAAGGGCGCGCTGATGACGCTGACCAAGAACGTCGCCAGCTCCTATCGGAAGAACCGCATCCGCTGCAACGCCGTGCTGCCCGGCTGGATGGACACCGAGGGCGAGGCGATCGTGCAGAAGAAATGGCATGGCGCGCCGGACGACTGGCTGGAGAAGGCCGAGGCCGCGCAGCCCATGGGCCAGCTGGTCAAGCCGGCTCAGCTTGCCCGGCTGATCACCTACATGCTGAGCCCGCAGGCCGGCGTCATGACCGGCTCACTGGTCGACTATGATCAGAACATCGCCGGGGTGGTCGGCGAGTAGTCACAGGGGAGTCTGGCGGCGACGCAAGTTACTTCGTCATCCACGGGCGGAGCAAGGAGCGAAGCGACGCGGCGTAGACTCGAGGATCCATGCCGCGACTGCAGAGCGTTGCTGCGGTCCAGAATTATGCATCGCCGCGCTCTTCGGCCAAGGTAACGGCATGGATTCCAGGGTCTTCGCGACGGAGCTTCGCTCCTGCTTCGCCCTGGAATGACGAAATCGCGAAGGTTCGGCCCCACCCCGAAATCGCCAGCCTCAACAGGCACGTGACAAACCCCAACGCTTCGACTATATGAGCCGTATGATCTACCTGACCGCCTCGTTTTGGTACTTTAGCTACGGTAGCTCGCTGGCGGCGGGAGGATTGCGCTCGATCTGAAAACTCCAGATCAAAAATCCGACAAGCCGCCAGACCTGGCGGCTTTTTTGTTTCAGCCGGCAGGTCTCCTAAACCAGGAGCAGAAAGCCGTGTTGACCACCACAGACGACCTTCGGGTCACCGAAATCAGGGCCCTGAGCGCGCCGGACGAGGTGATGCGCGAGATACCGCGCTCGCTCACCGCGACGCGTACCGTCGCCGCCTCGCGCAACGCCATCCATTCCATCCTTTCGGGGGCCGACGATCGACTGCTTGTCATCGTCGGCCCATGTTCCATCCACGATCCGGTCGCGGCCGTTGACTATGCCAGCCGTCTGGCGGCGCTGCGCGAGGCCCTGGCCGACCGGCTCGAGATCGTCATGCGCGTCTATTTTGAAAAGCCGCGCACCACGGTCGGCTGGAAGGGCCTGATCAACGACCCGGACCTCGACGGCAGCTTCAACATCGAAAAGGGGTTGCGCATGGCGCGCAACGTTCTGTCGGCCGTCAACAATCTCGGCCTGCCGGCGGCGACCGAGTTCCTCGACATGACCATCCCGCAATACATCGCCGACCTCGTCGCCTGGGGCGCGATCGGCGCGCGTACAGCCGAAAGCCAGATCCATCGCGAGCTGGCCTCGGGCCTGTCCTGTCCGGTCGGCTTCAAGAACGGCACCGACGGCAATCTCAGGATCGCCGGCGAAGCGGTGAAGTCCGCCGCCCAGCCGCATCATTTCATGGCGGTGACCAAGGGCGGCCGCAGCGCCATTGCGGCAACCACCGGCAACGAGGATTGCCATGTCATCCTGCGCGGTGGCATCGCGCCGAACTATGATGCCGCAAGCGTCGAGGCCGCCGCGGCCGAGCTCGTCCGCATCGGCGTCGCGCCGCGGCTGATGATCGACGTCAGCCACGCCAACAGCGCCAAGAAGCCGGAGAACCAGCCGAAGGTCGCGCATGACGTGGCGGGCCAGGTTGCCGCGGGCGACGAGCGCATCATCGGCGTCATGATCGAGAGCAATCTCGTCGCCGGCCGGCAGGACGTCGTGCCCGGCAAGCCGCTGGTCTACGGCCAGAGCATCACCGACGGCTGCATTGACTGGGCGACCACGGAAACGGTGCTGCACGGCCTCGCTGGCGCGGTCGAATGGCGCCGATCGGTGAAGCGCGAAATGCTCGCCAACCGGCAGGGTGCGGCTTGAGCGAAATGGAGAGGGCGGCGATCACGCCGCCCTCAACCCTTCCCAGGCGGTGAATATCGAAACGGCAAACAGCAGCAGCCCCGCTGCGCGGCCTGCAAATGTGGTTGCCTTCGGATTGTCGACCAGCAGGCTCCGGCTGCGCCCAGCTGTAACGGCGAGCCCGCCATAGATCGCGGCCTGCGTGGCGACCGTCAGCAATCCCATGATTGTCGCCTGCATCCAGATCGGGCCGTAAGCCGGCTTCAGGAATTGCGGATAGACGGCAAGGATGAAGAGATAGGCCTTCGGATTGATCAGGCAGGTGACCAGGCCCTGGCGAAACGCCTTCCAGGCCGAGCGGCTCCCCGATGGTGCGTTGTCGCCGACGGTGATCGAGCTGCGCATCAGCGAAATGCCGATATAGGCCATGTAGGCGGCGCCGGCGATCAGCAGCGGCGTGAACAGGATCGGCACGAAATGCATGAGCAGCCCGACGCCGATCGCGCCGTTCAGCGTGTGCACAGCGCCGCCCAGCATGATGCCGGCGGTCGCGGCCAGACCTCTGTTGCTGCCGCCGGACAGCGCATTGGCCAGCACGAACAGCATGTCCATGCCCGGAACGGCGATGATGCCGAACAGAAGCACGAAGAACAGCCAGAGATTTTCGCCATAGCTCATGTCAGTTGCCTGTCGCATTATCCGCCTGCACGCAAAGGAATCTGTTGCTTTTCAAGCGGGTAGGCGGCCCTATAGGGCATTCCAACTGACGGGGGTGTGTCAGTTGCATTCCAGCCGGGTGAGAAAATGCGCAAGGCCTCGCGCCTGTTCGAGATCATCCAGATCCTGCGGCTGGCCAGGAAGCCGGTGACGGCGGCGACGATTGCCGAGCGGCTGGAAGTGACCGTACGCTCGGTCTATCGCGACATCGCGGCCTTGCAGGCGATGCGCGTGCCGATCGAGGGCGGGCGCGGCATCGGCTACATCTTGCGACCAGGCTTCGACCTGCCGCCACTGATGTTTTCCATCGAGGAGATGGAAGCGATCGTCCTGTCGCTGGCGTTGCTGGAGCGCACCGGCGATGACGAGCTCAAGCAGGCGGCGAAACGCGTCGGCGCTAAGATCGCCGGCGCCGTACCGCCGCCTTTGCGGCAGACCCTCGACGCCAACGCCCTCCATGCCTGGGGCTTTGCAGCACCCTCCGCTTCCGCCGTCGACCTCGCTTTGGTCCGCCGCGCCATCCGCGACGAGGAGAAACTAAGCCTTTCCTATCGCGACGAGGCGGGACGTCCGACCGGCCGCATCATCCGTCCGGTCGCGCTGATCTATTATGCCGAGACGGCCAACATCGTCGCCTGGTGCGAGTTGCGGCAGGCCATCCGCAATTTCCGCAGCGACCGCATCGAGGATTGCCGGGCGGCCGGCCAATGGTTCAAGGGCGAAGGCGACCGGCTGCGGCAGGTGTGGGTCGACGGCTGGGAGATCAATGTCCCGGTGGCGGCCGGCAACTGACGCGTTGCCGGCCTTGTATCTCAGGGGACGATGCCGCGGCAGGCCCAGGCGACATTGGCGACGGATCGCGGGCCATCGGGTCGGCCGGCTTGATAGGCATCGCGGACGGCGGCCTCGACACGCTCCCGCTCGGCCGCGTCCAGTGTCATGTATCTGCCGAGCGGGCCTTCGCCGGCGCCGATCGGCGCCCAGAAGTCGTCGAAATCCGCGTAATCCATGCGGATCATCAGCTCGGCCTCCGTGACATCGGCCAGGCCTTGCTCGACAAAGGTCCGCTTCATCTCGCCCGGCTGCACCATCGGCTGGAAGCAATAGCGGCTGCGCATCTGGCGCCCGCTTTCGCTGAGCGCCGCAACTGTGTCGATCATCATGCGCATGGCGGTCATGCCGCCATAATGGTCCCAGACCACGGCCGCGACCACGCCGCCCGGCCGCGTCACGCGGCGCATCTCGGCCACCGCCTTGCCGGCCTCTGGCACGAAGTGCAGCACCAGCAGCGCCAGCGCGCGGTCGAACACATTGTCGTCGAACGGCAGGGCGGTGGCATCCGCCTGCTGGATGGTGACGCGCGGGTCGGTGTTCCTCTCCTTCGCCGCCGCGACGAAGACCGGCGAGAAGTCGATGGCCTGGATCTCGGCGAGATCGCCTGACTTCGCCAGCTCAAAGGTGAGGCTGCCGGTGCCGCAACCGACGTCGAGGACTTTTTCGCCGCCGGCCAGACCGGCGAAATCGATGAACTTGGGCGCGAGCCGGCGGCTCCAGCGTCCCATAAGTTGCTCATAGCCGGACGCCGCCTGAACGGTGAAACTTGATGTCATCCCGCCCTCCCTTCGCTGAGGTCAGCCTAGACGTCCACGGAAGCCGTGCCAAGCAGCGAAAGCAGCGGATCGTTCCGTGACCGCACACAAGCGTAGGCCCTGGCGGCCCAGCACGTTGCCGGGATTGTGCACAGAAGCTAATATGGCGCCGAACCCTCGCGAACATTGGGGGACGGGGTGAGCAAGATCCTGATTTGCGGTGGAGGCATAATCGGGTTGTGCACGGCGACCATGCTTGGCCGCGACGGTCATGACGTGACGGTCCTCGAGGCCGATCCGGCGGACCGGCCTTCGAGTTCCATTCAAGGATGGGACTGGGAGCGCCCCGGCGTTGCGCAGTTCAGGCAGCCTCACAACCTCAGCTCGCGTTTCCGGATAGTCGCCGATCAGGAGCTGCCGGGGCTGACGGAGATATTGCTGCGCGCCGGCTGCGTCTGGATGGACTTCTTCGATCCTCGATCGTTGCCCCCGACACTGACGGACAGGGCGCCCCGCCCGGGCGACGAAGCCATGCGCTTCGTCACCGGCCGGCGGCCGGTGATCGAATGGGCCACGGCCGAGATGGCGCAAGCTGCGCCCAATGTGACCGTCCGGCGGGGGATCAAGGTTCGCGAGCTGATCACGGGCGCCTCAGCCATTCCCGGCGTGCCGCATATTGCCGGCGTTCGAACGACGTCCGGCGAGGACATTGGCGCCGACCTGGTGATCGATGCGATGGGGCGGCGAAGCCCTGCCTGCGAATGGATCGTCGGGGCGGGAGGCCGCAGTCCGAGCGAGGAAGCCGAGGACAGCAATTTCGTCTATTTCACCCGCTATTTCACGGGCAGGCAGCGGCCGCGCCGAAAGGGCCGCCTGCTCACGCCGATGGGGTTGTTCTCGATTCTCACGCTGGATGGCGACAACGACACCTGGTCGGTAACCCTGTTCACCTCGGCGAGAAACAAGGCCATGCGCGCTTTGCGCGACACCGCCACGTTTCACCGTGTCGTCATGGCATGTCCGATGCAGGCCCATTGGCTTGACGGCGAGCCGATCACGCATGTCCTGCTGATGGCTGGCGTTCTCGACCGCTACCGGCGGTTTGTCGTCGACGGCCAGCCTGTCGTCACCGGGTTTGCGGCTGTGGCCGACGCCTGGGCCTGCACCAATCCGTCCGCCGGGCGGGGGTTGAGCGTCGGCCTTCTGCACGCGCAGGTGCTCAGGAATGTCGCTCGCCGGCACATCGGCGACCCTGCCGAATTCTCGCGGGAATACGATGCCGAGACCGAACGCCAGGTCGGGCCGTTCTATCGCAACCAGATCGCCGCCGACCGTGCCCGGATCGCGGAGATGGACGCCCTGGCGGACGGCCTTCCTGTTCCGCCGCCGAATCCGGTCATGGCCCGGCTTTTCGCCGCCGCAAGCGAGGATGCCGACGTGTTTCGCGGCGTGATCGAGATCGCCATGTGCGTTTCGCTGCCGCAGGACGTCGTCGCCAGACCGCATGTCGCGGCAAAACTGGCCGAACTGGACGGTCGCCCCTTGCCGCCGAATCCCAACGTCATCGATCGCGACCGTATGGCATCCCTGCTTGCCGGCTGAGCTTTTCGCAATCCAGCGTCGACGGGCGGGATAAAGGCTTATCGGACGACGAAGGCTTCGCTCACGCAGGCGCCGTTTTGCCGGTCGAGAGAGCGTCGAACACTTCGCCCGTTTCGGCCACGAGCGTTCGCACCAGTTGTCCGGCGGGAAGCTCCCTGTTCAGGGCCGCCGCCTGCCCATAGAGATGGAAGGCGAAATCCTTGTCGCCGCCGAGCGGAGCGCTGAGCGCGACCATTTGCGGGAAGTCCGGAAGGGGCACCCTGCGCTCCTCCATTTCCAGGGCGTAGCGGGTGCGCCTCGCCCGCGCCGCGCGGCCAGTGAAGGCATCGGTGACCATCGTGTCCATGTCGGTCGCCGCGCGGATCAGGGCGCGGCGCGGTGCGTCCGTGCCGGCTTCGTCGCAGGACAGGAAGCCGGTGCCGATCTGCACGCCGCTGGCGCCAAGCGCGAAAGCGGCCGCTATGCCGCGGCCGTCGGCGATCCCTCCCGCGGCAATGACCGGGAGCTCGACGGCATCGACGACCTGGGGAACCAGCGCCATCGTTCCGACGCCGTCGCCAGGACCGTTGGGAGCATGCGAACCGCGGTGGCCTCCCGCCTCCCAGCCCTGGGCTATGACCGCGTCGGCTCCACCGTCGGCGAGCTTGCGTGCCTCGGCGACATTCGTCGCGGTGCCGATGATTGCGATCCCGGCTTGCTTCAGCCTGCCGACGGCAGCCGCTTCCGGAATGCCGAAATGAAAGCTCACGACCGGCGGGCCGATCTCGAGCAGCAGTTCAAGCTTTTCTTCGTCGAAACCCGGTCCGATCGGCGGAAGCCTCCGCGAGGGTTCGCCGAGCGACAGCTCCTCGTAATAGGGCCGCAACCTGTCGATGACCTGGGTCAGCACGGCGTCGCCGGTGTCGGGCCTGGGAAAAACAAAGAAGTTGAGGTTGAAGGGACGCCCGGTCAAGGCGCGCATTTGGCGCGCAACGTAGCGCAGGCCATCCGGCAGCATCGATGCGCATCCGAGCGACCCAAGCCCACCGGCACTGCTCACCGCGGCGGCGAGTTCCGGCGTCGCCGAGCCCGCCATCGGCGCCTGGATGATCGGATGCTCGATCTTGAAAAGATCGCATAAACGGCGGTTTGGCCACATGAGCGTTTTTCCTGTTGGGAAGGAACACGCACACCCATCATAAGCCGGTCGCGGGGCCGGGGTCACCGGAATTGTGCGGGTACGCTCCCCACGCTCTCCCGCTCCACCAGCGGGCACTCCAGCTTGGTGATCGGATAGCGTCCGCGGCCGGGCGTCGGCGGCGTCTCCAGCTGCTCGATCGCCCATTGGCCCATCGCCAGATGCGGAAGGATCGAGGTCGTCAGCGGCGGGAACAGATGGCGGGCGATCTCCTCATCGTCATAGCCGACCACGGAGATGTCCTGCGGGATATGCAGGCCGGCTTCCTTCAGCGCTTCGTAGCAGCCGATCGCGGTGCGGTCGTTCTGGCAGAAGATGGCGGTCGGTCGCTCCTTGAGTCCGAGCAGCTTGACCGTCGCAGCATAGCCGGCACTGGCCGACCAGTCGCCCTCGACCACCAGTTCCGGGTCGAACGGGATGTCGGCGGTGGCTAGAGCGCGGCGGTAGCCCTTGAGCCGATCTTGAGCGGCCTGCATCCACGGCTCGCCGGTGATGGTGGCGATGCGGCGATGGCCATGGCCGATCAGGTGTCTTGTCGCGCTCTGGCCGCCGGCGATCTCGGAGGGAACCACGGCCGGGAAGGCATAATCGGCGGTGTAGCAGTTGAGCAGGATCACCGGCATCTCGAGACTGTAGAGGAAATCCGGCGCAGCGATCTCGCGGGTGAAGATGGTCATATAGATCAACGCCGTGATGCCGCGCCCCGTCAGCGCCTGGACGGCGCGCGGCTCCATCACCGCGTCGCCCATGGTCTGCGCCACCAGAAGCACGTTGCCGGCGTTCCACGAGGCCTGCCGCGCGCCCTCGATGGCGACCACCGCCTCGGGGCTGGTGGCGAGCTGGTCGACCGCGAAGCCGATGACGCCATCCAGGCCTTCGAACGGCGTCACCGGCGGCCGCAGCGCCGAAAAGACCGGCGGCGAATAGCCCAGCGCTCGGGCCGCCTCGATCACCCGGTCGCGTGTCTGCTGCGACAGCCTGATGCCCGGGGTATTGTTGAGCACGAACGAGACCGTCGCCTGCGAGCAGCCGGCGGCGCGTGCGATGTCGGTCATGGTGACGCGTCCTTTGGGCTTGGCGGCCGGCTTGCGGCGCCTGGAAGCCCCGGGAGGATCGCGCAGTTCCGTCGGTTCACTCATGGTCGGTTCCCAAACCCGGCCGGCTCTGAAGCAAAGGCCGATTGCAACGGCAAGATGGTCGGCACGCTCATCTAAAACGCAATATTGATAATAAGTATTATCAAGCGCGACATACAAACCGCCGGCCGCGCCGCATCGCGACGAAATAATGCGACAAGGTCAGCAGCGCTGACAATTCCCATGGGTTTCCGTGCGGTAACAGGCTTTTGCCGCACGTGCACTCCTCACTCCCAGGCGCATCTTTCGACCAGCGTCTCCTCCGCTTCGAAAGCGCGCGCCTCAGTCAAAACTAATACTCTTTACTAATAGCTGTAAGCGTTCTACTGTCAACTCGTCGAAACCGTCCGGGCTTCCGCTCGGTGCCGGCAAAGTGCGAAGGATGCTCGCTCGAAAGCCGGCGGGATCGCCGGTTTGGGCTCGTGTCCATCCTCACGAAAATGTCAGACAAATCGGACTATTTACGAATGCCACATGAGTGTCTAGTGTCTCGACCGCGGCCGGATCGGAACCGTTCTTAAGTCGGCGGACCTTTGCGCCACACCCTTGAGGAGGAGGGTTATCCGCGCCGCAGCCGAGACATCAGCGAAGAGTTCTACAAGGGAGGTTGAACTATGAAATCCATGATACGCAACGCATCCGTCGCCGCGGCGGCCTTGGCTTTAGGCCTGTCGGTAAGCGCCAGTGTGCGCGCCGACGACAAGCCGACGCTGGCCTTCGTCGTCAACGGTGCGTCAGACTTCTGGAAGGCGGCGGAAGCCGGCGTGAAGAAGGCGCAGGGCGAACTGCCCGACTACAATCTCGAGCTCAAATATCCGGAACAGTCGTCGGTCGCCATCCAGCAGCGGCTGATGGACGATCTGGTGACGGCAGGGGTCAAGGGCATCATGGTCTCGGCCGTCGATCCCAAGACCTCGACCGACGGGCTGAACAAGATCGCGTCGGAAACCGCGCTGTTCACCACCGACTCGGACGCCCCGCAGACCAAGCGCGTCGCCTATATCGGCTCGTCCAATGTCGATGCCGGCAAGCAGGCGGCCGAGATCGCCAAGAAGGCGATGCCCAACGGCGGCAAGTGCCTGGGCTTCGTCGGCCTGCTCGGCGCCGACAACGCCAAGGAGCGCATCCAGGGCATGAAGGACGGGCTCGCCGGAAGCAAGATCGAGCTCGTCGACGTGCGCGGAGACGACATCGACCAGGCCCGCGCTAAGAAGAATGTCGAGGACGCGCTGGTCGCCAGCCCCGACATCACCTGCATGGTCGGCTTCTACTCCTACAACACGCCGCGCATCTATGAAGCGCTGCGCGACGCCGGCAAGCTCGGCCAGATCACCGTCGTCGGCTTCGACGACGATCCGATCACGCTGGGTGGCGTCAAGGAAGGCACCGTCGCCGCGACCGTGGTGCAGCAGCCGTTCGAGTGGGCTTATCAGGGCATGAAGCTGATGGCCGCCTACCTCAAGGGCGACAAGTCAGGCATCCCGGACGGCAATCTGATCATCATCCCGACCAAGATCATCGGCAAGGATGACGTCGACGCCTACGCCGCCAATCTCAAGGCGATGCAGGGCAAGTAGGTCCAAAACAGATGCGCCGGCTCAAGGGT
Source organism: Mesorhizobium sp. B2-7-2 (assembly GCF_006440775.1). Lineage (GTDB taxonomy): Bacteria > Pseudomonadota > Alphaproteobacteria > Rhizobiales > Rhizobiaceae > Mesorhizobium. Next base: position 132,410 of record NZ_VFTZ01000002.1, read on the forward strand.
CCGCCTTGAGCCGGCGTTCGTATTGACGGACCTGCCAAGGCCCGTCAGTCTGTGGGCCACCGGCTGTTGCCCCGTGCGGTAAACTATGGCGTGATGACCTCTACCGATTCCACTCAACCGACCACCGCTCCGTTCCTGAGCCTCGAGGCCGTGCGCAAGACCTATCCGGGCGTTGTGGCGCTGGACAGGTTCTCGATGGAGGTCCGGCCCGGCGAGGTCATAGGCCTGGTCGGCGAAAACGGCGCCGGCAAATCGACGCTGATGAAGATCCTCGGCGGCGTGACGCGGCCGGACAGCGGCACCGTCACCGTCGATGGCGCGGCGCATGACGGCCTGACCGTCGAGCAGAGCATCGGCTCCGGCATCGCCTTCGTGCATCAGGAATTGAACCTCTTCGAGAACCTCGACGTCGCCGCCAACATCTTCTTCGGCCGCGAGCCGCTGCGCGCCGGGCCGCTGAGGCTGGTCGACCGCGCGAAATTGCGCGAGATGGTGGCGCCGCTCCTGAAGCGCGTCGGCGCCAATTTCTCGGCCGACGCGCCGGTGGCATCGCTGTCGCTCGCGCAGCAGCAGATGGTCGAGATCGCCAAGGCGCTGTCGATCAAGGCCCGCCTCGTCATCCTCGACGAGCCGACTTCCAGCCTGCCGATGGCGGAAACCGAAAAGCTGCTCGACGTCATCAAGGGCCTGAAGGCGCAAGGCATCAGCGTCATCTTCATCTCGCACCGGCTGCATGAGATCGAGCGCGTCGCCGACCGCGTTGTGGTGCTGCGCGACGGCACGCTGGCCGGCACCCTTCCCAAGAGCCACATCAATCACGACGAGATGGTCAGGCTGATGATCGGCCGCATGCTGAAGGAGCGCGAGAAGGCCGGCGAGGCCGCCCGCGCGCCGGGCAGCGTGGCCCTGTCGGCGGATGCGATCCGCACCAGCACCTATCCGGACCGGCCGGTCAGTCTGGAATTGAAACGCGGCGAGATACTCGGCCTGGCGGGCCTGGTCGGCTCCGGCCGCACGGAGCTCGCGCGGGTGCTGTTCGGGATCGACGAACGGCTCGCCGGCAGCGTAGCGCTCGACGGCAAGCCGCTTAATGTAGGCTCGGCGGCAGATGCGGTGGCGAACGGCATCTTCCTGGTGCCCGAGGACCGCAAGCTGACCGGCATACTGCTGGACCTGTCGATCGCCCAGAACATTTCGTTGCCCAATCTGCCGGCGCATGCCAGGCGCTCGCTGGTCTCGGCCGGCGCCGAACTCGCGACGGCGGAAAAGCAGAAGAAGAACCTCGGCATCAAGGCGCCGTCGGTCTTGACCCGCACCGGCACGCTGTCGGGCGGCAACCAGCAGAAGGTGGTTCTGGCCAAATGGCTGGCGATGAACCCCAAGGTGATGATCCTGGACGAGCCGACGCGTGGCATCGACATCGGCGCCAAGGCGGAGATCTACGGGCTGATGCGGGCATTGGCCGACGCCGGCGTCGCCGTGCTGATGATCTCCAGCGACATGGAAGAAGTTATCGGCGTGTCGGACCGCATCGCGGTCATGCATGAGGGGCAGATCTCCGGCATCCTCGACAAGGACGATTTCAGCCAGGAGAACGTGCTTTTGCTGGCGGTCGGCAAGAAGCCGAAACTGCTGCAAACGGCGGGAGGAGCGCAATGACCAAGAAAGATCTCGGCCTGCTGATCCTGATCCTGGTGGTCGGCGCGGTGGTGACGGCCATCAATCCGCGCTTCCTGTCGGCGATCAACCTCGCCAACACCTCCAACCTGGTCGCTCTGTTCGGCATTCTTTCGATCGGCCAGGCCTTCGTCATCATCACCGGCGGCATCGAATTGTCGGTCGGCTCGGTGATCGCCCTGCTCGGCACACTGTTCATCGACTTCATCGCGGTGCGCGAGGTGAGCTGGCCGCTTGCCTTCGTGCTGATCCTCGCGCTCGGCGCCGTCATCGGCTTCGTGCATGGCTGGCTGATCACGCGGCTGAAACTGCAGCCCTTCGTGGTGACGCTGTGCGGCCTGCTCATCTATCGCGGCGTGGCGCGCTTCTATACCGCCGACGGCACGGCCGGCTTCGCCTTTGGGCAGAATTTCCCGACGCTCGAGTTCCTGACCGCGGGCCGCTCCTACGGCCTGCCGAACAGCTTCATCGCGCTGATCGTCATCGCCATCGTGATGTGGGTGGTGCTGCACCGCTCGGTTTTCGGCCGCTATCTCTATGCGATCGGCAAGAACGAGGAAGCGGCGAAATATTCCGGCATCCGCACGGGCCGGGTGATCATCGCCGCCTATGTCATTTGCGGCGTGCTGACGGCGCTGTCGGCGATCTATTTCGCCATGTACACGCGCTCGATCTCGCCCGCGAGCCACGGCCAGTTCTATGAGCTTTATGCCATCGCCGCGGCAGTGCTGGGCGGCTTCTCGCTGCGCGGCGGCGAAGGTTCGCTGGTCGGCGCTGTCCTCGGCACCGTGCTGCTGCAGGAGTTGCAGAACCTCGTCAACCTGCTCGGCATTCCTTCCTCGCTCAACTTCGCGGTGATGGGCGGCGTGATCCTGATCGGCGTGCTGGTCGACCAGCAATGGGGCGTCTTCCGCGCCCGGCGCCGGATGCTGGAGGCGTCTCGCAGGGGCGTCGCCGGCGCGCCGGCGGAGTAGTCTCGCTCTTCCGTCCACACCCGGACCGGGGTTCCGATTGGATCGACGCTCGCGGTGAAGCCGCGGGGCAAGTCCCGATTCGTGGACGAATTGCAACAACGCGTGAACCGGAAAACAGCCCTTGTCGCAGAATCGGGGCTGGGCTAAGCAATTGGTATCTGAGGGTTCCAAGAACAAAATATGGGAGAAATTACCGTGACATCTTCACGTTGGATCGCGCTCGCCGCGCTGGCATTGACCTGCTCGACCCCGGCTATGGCCAAGGACTGGAAGACCGTGACGGTCGCGATGGAGGGCTCCTACGCCCCGTGGAACCAGACCGATGCCAGCGGCAAGATCGTCGGCTTCGAGGTGGACATCCTGAACGACGTCTGCGCCCGCGCGAAGCTCGAATGCAGCATCGTCGCGCAGGACTGGGACGGCGTCATTCCCGGCCTCACGGCAGGCAAGTTCGATATCGTCATGGACGGCATGTCGATCACCGAAGAGCGCATGAAGACCATCGACTTCTCGATCCCCTATGCCTCGTCGCCGGTGGCTTTCCTGGCCGACAAGAACGGTCCGCTGGCGCAGATGTCCAACACCGGCAAGATGATCGATCTGTCGAAGGACGACGCCGAATCCAAGGCGGCGCTCGACACGCTGCGCAAGGAGCTCACCGGCAAGAATGTCGGCCTGCAGGTCTCGACGACGGAGGCGACCTTCGCCGACAAATATCTCAAGGATGTCGCCAACATTCATGAATACAAGACCACCGACGAGCACGACCTCGACCTGATGGCGGGCCGCATCGACGTTGCCTTCGCCGATACCACCTATTTCCTCGGCACGCTGGCCAAGCCCGATGCGAAAGACCTGGAATTCGTCGGCCCGCAATTCAAGGGCGGCCCGATCCTCGGACCGGGCATCGGCGCCGCTTTCCGCAAGACCGACAAGGACCTGCAGGACATCTACAACAAGGCGCTCAAGGCCGCGCTCGACGACGGCTCGGTGTCGAAGTATTCCATGCAATGGTTCAAGATCGACATTACCAAGTAATGTCGCAACGGGAGTAGCCAAAGCTGCTCCCGTTTTGCATTGAGTGCATGTCGCCCGAAAGTGCGGGAAAACGACATGCACCGAAGCAGGAACCCGTCGATGCCTATCTCGGCGCCCGCAGGAGCCGTAAGTGGAGTTTCTCAACGATCTCAAGGATCAGGTTTGGACGGCCTATGAGCTGTTGGCCGCCGGCTGGGGCGTGCAACTGCTCTGGGGCATCGCCTGGACGCTCGCCGTCACCGTCGTCTCGATGATGATTGGTGCCGTGCTCGGCTCGCTGGTGGCGGCGGCCAAGCTTTCGCATCGCGGCGGATTGAGGTTCATCGGCGAGAGCTACACCACCGTCTTTCGCGGCGAGCCGGAACTCCTGATCATCTACCTGTTCTACTATGGCGGCACCCAGGTCCTGACCGGCGTGGCGCGCTCGACCGGATCGATCGGCTCGGCCGACATCTTGAACATGCCGAGTTTCCTCGGCGGCGTTCTCGCGGTCGGCATCATTTCCGGCGCCTACCAGGCCGAGGTTTTTCGCGGCTCGTTCCTGGCGATCCATCGCGGCGAGCTGGAAGCGGCGCGTGCCTACGGCATGTCGCCCTGGCTGCGGTTTCGCCTCGTGATCATGCCGCAGGTCCTGCGTCTTGCGGTGCCGGGGCTGGGCAATGTCTGGCAATTGACCATCAAGGATTCGGCGCTGATCTCGGTCACCGGCGTCGCCGAGCTGATGCTCACCGCCAACAAGGCGGCGCGCTCGACGCATCATTCGCTGCTTTTCTACACGCTCGCCGGCATCCTCTATCTGGTGATGACCTCGATCTCGACGCCGATCTTCGACAGGGCCGAGCGTTACACCTCCCGCAGCTTCACGCGGCCGAAATAAGAGGTGGCGGTGGATTTCGACTTCTACCTTTCGACCATATGGAGCGTGCTCAAGGCGCTGCCGCTGACGCTCGAGATCTGGTTCTTCGGCATCGCCTTCGGGCTCCTCATCGCCACCGGCCTGACTTGGCTGCGGGCTTCCGGTTACAAATCGGGCGAGTATTTCACCCGCGCCTATGTCTTCGTCTTCCGCGGCTCGCCGTTGTTGGTGCAGCTTTATCTGGTCTATTTCGGGCTCTCCCAGTTCGACTTCGTGCGCCACAGCCCGATCCTGTGGCCGATCCTGCGCGATCCGATGTATTGCACCATCGTCGCGATGGCCTTGAACACTGCGGCCTATGAGAGCGAGATTTTCCGCGGCGCGCTGCGAGCCGTGCCTGTCGGCCAGATCGAGGCCGCCAAGGCGTTCGGCATGTCGGCCTTCACCCGCTTCCGCCTCGTCACGCTGCCGATCGCGCTGCGGCTTGCGTTGCCGGCCTATTCGACCGAAATCATCCTCATGACCAAGGCCACCGCGCTGGCATCCGTGGTCACCATCATGGAGATGATGGGAACGGCGCAGAAGATCCAGCATGACACGTTCCGGCCGATTGAGGTGCTGACCTGCGCCGGCGTGATCTACCTGCTGCTCAACCTGTCGATCGCCCGGCTGTTCGCCTGGGTCGAGCACCGGCTTTCGCCGCATCTGCGCGCCCCGCCCGAGCAGGGCCAGCAAGTCAAACCTGTACCGGAGGTGTTGTGATGTCGGCAAATGTCGCCGCTGCCGCGAGAGCCGCGCCGTCCTCCGACGAGACGCCCGCCATCAGCGTCAAGGATCTGCGCAAGTGCTTCGGCGATCACGAGGTGCTCAAGGGCATTTCGCTCGAGGCCCACAAGGGCGACGTCATCTCAATTCTCGGCTCCTCAGGGTCCGGCAAGAGCACGATGCTGCGCTGCATCAATCTCCTGGAGACCCCGGATTCCGGCGAAGTGCGGGTGGATGGCGAGCTCATCCAGATGAAGCGGGGCCGCGACGGCCACCAGATGCCCGCCGACATCCGCCAGGTGGAGCGGATCCGCGCCAACCTCGCCATGGTTTTCCAGAGCTTCAATCTGTGGTCGCACATGACCGTGCTGGAAAACCTCGTCGCCGCGCCGACGCATGTGCTGAAGCGGCCGCGCGCGGAGTGCCTGGAGCAGGCCGAGGCATTGCTGAAGCGCGTCGGCATATGGGAGCGCCGCAACTACTATCCGCCCCACATGTCGGGCGGTCAGCAGCAGCGCGCTGCAATAGCCCGCGCGCTGGCGATGAATCCGAAGGTGATGCTGTTCGACGAGCCGACATCCGCGCTCGATCCGGAACTGGTCGGCGAGGTGCTGCGCGTCATGCGCTCGCTCGCCGAAGAAGGACGCACCATGCTGGTCGTCACGCATGAGATGGGTTTTGCCCGCGACGTGTCGAGCAAGGTGATGTTCCTGCACAAGGGCGAGGTGGACTCGGCCGGCGACCCGAAGGAGATGTTCGCCAGGCCGCCGACGCCGCAGTTCAAGCAGTTCATCGCCAACTTCAACAAGTGAAGCGCTGCCTCCCCCTTCTCCCCTTGTGGGAGAAGGTGGCCGCGAAGCGGCCGGATGAGGGGTGTTGGAATAAACGAGGCGCTGAAGAATAGGATGCTTCAAGCGCCCATTTCTTCCTCCGAGCGATCCTTCCAACACCCCTCATCCGTCTCGGCGCTTCGCGCCGATCCACCTTCTCCCACAAGGGGAGAAGGGGAAGGCCTTAGATCATGTCCGACAGATCCGAAAACGCCATCGCCTTGCGCAGCACCTCGGCGAAGCGTTCGCCGGCTATTTGCTTGTCGCCGCTGTTGTCGATCGAGGTCACATCCTGTCCCGTCAGCTTGATGCTCGTGCTGCGCGCCAGGCGGGCAAGCACTTCGCCGCGCGATTCACGGCCGCGCGCCGCTAGCCGCTCGGCGAGGATCTCCGGCGTGGCGGTGATCTCGACCACGGCCAGATTGGCATAGCGCTCGCGCAGCGCCGGGATGACCGCGCGGGAGACATTCGCCACGGCTACATGACCATTGGCGACCGCCCAGTCGACATCGGCCGGCAGGCCATAGCGCAGGCCGTGCGCGTCCCAGCACAGCGAGAAGGCGCCGTCCGCCTCCGCCTCGGCGAAGGCGGCGTCGGCCAGCGTGTCGTGGTCCTCGCTTGCCGTGTCGCTCGGCCTGGTGATGACGCGGCGCACGAATTCCAGCCGCGTCTCGCCGACAAAGCGCTGCTTGGCGTAGCCGATCACCGTATCCTTGCCGGCGCCGCTCGGGCCGACCACCGCGACGAAGACGCCGTTGCGGATCGGCAGCCTGTCGGCCAGCTCGCGCTCGATGAGGGCCGAGACCATCATGCGACCCGGCTGCCCAGGCGCCAAACCGTACGCACGACCGGCACATGGTCGTCCACGCGTACCCGCACAAGGTCTGCCCGGCGGCCGGGCTCGATGACGCCGCGGTCGGCGAGGCCGATCGCTTCGGCCGGGTTCTTCGAGACCATGGCGACCGCCTGCGGCAGCGAGATGCCCTCGACGACATCGCCGAGGAAGAAGGCCGACTGGATCAGGCTGAAGGGGATGTAGTCGGACGACAGGATGTCGAGCAGGCCGTCGGCGGCAAGCGTCCGCGCCGAGACATTGCCGGAATGCGAGGCGCCGCGCATGACGTTCGGCGCGCCCATCAGCACACCGAGGCCTGCGGCTTTCGAGGCCTTGGCCGCCTCTTCCGTCGTCGGGAACTCGGCGACGCGCACGCCCTGCTCGATCGCTTCGTCGACATGGCCGGCGGTCGCGTCGTCATGGCTCGCCAACACGATGCCGCGCTCCTGGCAGGCGGCCGAGATGAAGACGCGGTTCGGACCGGAATTGCGGGCCGATTCGGCCATCCGCTTCTCGCAGAATTTCTGGAAGTCGCGGTCCGTCAGCTTCAGCTTGCGCTGGTAGTAGTAGGCATAGGTCTCGAGGTTGACGAACTGGCGCTGTCCGGGCGCGTGATCCATCAGCGAGGCGAGCTTCACCCTGTCATCGGTCTCGAAATTGGCGAAAGCCTCGAGACAGTCCGGCGCCGAGACCTCGCAGCGCAGGTGGATGAAATGGTCGGCCCTGAGCCGATCCTGGCGCACGCTGTCCTCGATCGCGTCGGCCAGCTTGCGAACGTCGTCGGATTTCAGGTCGGCATCCTCGTCCATGCCGACGCGCAAGGCGTCGAGCACCGTGGTGATGCCGGCGGTCGCCACCTGGGCGTCATGGGCAAGCACGGCGGCGATCGGGTTCCAGCGCACTTTCGGGCGCGGCGCGTAATGGCCCTCGAGGTGATCGGTGTGCAGCTCGACGAGACCCGGGATGATGTAATCGCCGCCCATGTCCTCGCCGGCGCGAACGGCACCGGGCTCGACGGCGGCAATCAGGCCGTCGCGCAACAAAAGCGAGCCCTCGACGATTTCGTCGGGCAACACGATGCGGGCATTGGTGAGAACGGTTTCGGCGGTCATCTCGGGCGGTCCTATCTCAAGCAGTCGCTTCAGAGCAATTCCAGGAAAAGTGCCTTGCGGTTTTCCGTCCGGAATTGCGTAAACAAAAAGATAGGGCGGTTCAGCGTTTCCGCTGATCCGCCCTAGGCGGTCTTGCGGGCAGCCCGGCGGCCAAGCGCATGATGGGAAAGCACCATGAACGGGGCGCCGGGCTCGCTTTCGACGAACAATGTCAGTGCATCCACCGGCACCGGCTGCCGCAGCACGTCGGCGAACAGGCCGTCGATCGCTGCACGAAGACGTGGGCTTTCCTGTGGCCCGACCCGTCCGGAAAGCGTCATGTGGAAGCGGAACGTGTCGAAGACGTAAGGATAACCCCATTGGCAGAGGTTGCGGAACTCGTCCGGCTTCAGCGCATCGGGGCTGCGGCGCTCGATCTCGACCTCGGTCAGCGGCGCGCGGAACGGATCGAAGGCGCGCACCACCTCGGCGGCGAAATCGTTGAGCGGCGCAAACTGCATTTCCGGCACCAGTGCGAAAAAGCCATCGATCTGGCCGACGACGAGACGCGGGATGATCACAGGCGGCGTCGCCTCGGCGAAAGCGCCGAGCGCGGCGCGCAGCGAAGCTTCCGTCTCGTTCGGCGCCAGCCGGAACGGGGCTTTCAGCGTCGCATGGAATCCGTAGCGCCGGGCGGAGGCAGTATGGAAAGCGACTTCCGCGGCCGACAGGTCGCCCACGGCCTCGACCGGCCGCGTCGCCGCGCCAAACGGGTCGCGGCCCAGCCAGTTGGCGGCAATGCGCGCCAGCTTCTCGTCCTGCCCCGGGGTGTAGTAGATCGCGTAGCGCATGGGCGTTCCTCGTCAAGCGCGCTGCGCGCCCCAAAGGAATATGCGACGCGCTTCAAGTCATTGTCTTGGCAAGTCGTGGCCCAAAGCGCCGGAGCGCTTGCGGCGACATGCACCGGAACCGCTGCCATAGGTGATTTCCATGACGGATTGACGAAGCTTTCGTGGGTTTTCGAAGGCAAGTCCAGCACGGAGCTCGTTAGCCGACGATTTTTCAGCGGCTGGACCAACGGCTTTGCCGGCGTGCCGATCAGGCCTTCATCAGCCACTCGTGCTCGGCCGCGTTGTGGAATTTCCATGTCCGCTTCGGTCCGGCCATGACATTGAGGTAATAGAGGTCGTAGCCGTGGCAGGCGGCGCAAGGGTGATAGCCCTTCGGCACCAGCACGACATCGCCGTCCTCGATCGCCATCGCCTCGTCCAGCTCGCGCACGCCGTTGCGGTCGGCATCGGTGTAGACGCGTTGGAAGGCAAAGCCCTGCGGCGGGTTGAGGCGGTGGTAATAGGTCTCCTCGAGATAGGATTCGGCCGGCAGATTGTCCTGGTCGTGCTTGTGCGGCGGATAGCTCGACGTGTGGCCGCCGGGCGTGATGACCTCGACCACCAGCAGCGAATCCGCCGGCTTGCCCTCGGGCAAGATGTTGGTGACGTAGCGCGTGTTGGTGCCCTTGCCGCGCACCTCCTGGCCGAGATCGTCAGGTCCGATGACGCGCACCGGCAGGCCGCCGCTTAAGCCGGGCGCCGAGCATACGGCGAGCTCCAGCTCGGTATCGGCGGTCACCGACCAGTCGGCGCCTTGCGGCACATAGGCCGACCACGGCTTGCCTTCGAAGGGCGACATGCGCTCGCCGAGCAGGCCGAGATCCTTGCCGCCGGCCGATGCCTTGCCCTTGCCGGTGACGAAGACCAGGCAGACCTCGCGGTCGCCGGTTTTGCCGGACACCGTCTCGCCCGCTTTCAGCCGGTGCAGGTCGAAACCGACATAGGTCCAGCCGGCGCTTTGCGGGGTGACGTGGGCGACATGGCCGTGGCCCTTGTCGGCCTTGACGAGCAGTTTCGACATTTTTGCCTCTCCTAATTCCTGGGCGCCCCATTGGCGCAGCTAAGAATCCGATGGACTATCGCGAAAACCTTGGAGATTGGCCGGTTCCCTCGCAACGTCGTCATTCTAGGGCGGAGCAAGGAGCGAAGCGACGCGCGCAGACCCTAGAATCCATGCCGTTACACCTGCCGTAGAATGCAGCGGTGCAGAAAGAGGCTGTCTGGGCCGGCGTTTCGGCGCCATTGTCTGCACCGTCGCGACACGTCAAAGTCATGGCATGGATCCTAGGGTCTGCGCCGCGTCGCTGCGCTCCTTGCTCCGCCCTAGGATGACGAAGCGAGGAGCGTTTCGGCTAATCGCCAACGTATGCGATCCGCCATGCACGCAGTATCCGATCCGTAGAAGCTCTCGAGCCATGGATCACTCACTCTTTTGGTTCGACGTCGGCCTTGTTCTCCTCGACCGGCTTATAGAGATAGAAAAACTGCCACACCGCGTAACCGGCGAAGCCCAGCGCGATGACGCCCCAGAAGGGTGTGCCGGAGGCGAATTCGATCACCGACCAGATGAGGCAGACCGCGACGACCGCGATACGGCGCCACAGCGGCCGGAAGAAGGGATGCTCATAGTCTTTCATCGCGCCAATCCAGGATTTTGCCAAAGCGCACCAGATAGACCGGGCGCCCCGACTAATCCACCGTTCAGGCTGGAAACGCTTGTGTCTCCACCGTGTAGCCGGCGGCCGTCATCACCCGCATCAGCTCCTTGTGGCCGACTTGAGCCATCTTCAGCGGCGGGTTCTTCTTCGGATCCTGCTCGGCTTCGACCACGAACCAGCCTTCATAGCCATGATCGGCGAAACGCTGGACGATGGCGCCGAAATCGAGCGAGCCGTCGCCCGGCACGGTGAAGGCGCCGAGCGCCACGGCGTCGAGGAAGGATTGTTTCGTGCGGTCGAGTTCGTCGATCACGCCCATGCGAACATCCTTCACATGGACGTGGTTGATGCGCTTGTGGTGATTGTCGATGGCGCGCAGCACGTCGCCGCCGGCAAAGGCGAGATGGCCGGCATCGAGCAGCAGCGGAATGCCTTCGCCAGAGTTGCGCATGAAGGCGTCGAGCTCCGGCTCGGTCTCGACCACCGCCGCCATGTGGTGATGGTAGGAGAGCGGCATGCCCTGTTCGGCGCACCATTCGCCGAACTCGGTGACGCGCCGGCCGTAAGCCTTCATCTCGTCGTCTGAAAGTTTCGGCTTGGTGGCCAAAGGCTTGGAGCGGTCGCCCTGGATGGACCGGCCGACCTCGCCATAGACGATGCAGGGCGCGTCGACCGCCTTGAACAGGTCGATCATCGGCTGGATGCGGTCCTTGTTCTTGGCCAGATCCTCATTGACCAGCGTGCCGGAGAACCAGCCGCCGCAGAGTGTGACGTCGGCCTGCTTCAGGATCGGCAGCATCACCTTCGGATCGTTGGGGAAGCGGCGGCCCATCTCCATGCCGGTGAAGCCGGCCGAGCGCGACTGGCGCAGGCATTCCTCCAGCGACACATCATCGCTCAATTCCACGAGATCGTCATTCCACCATGCGATGGGGGACATGCCCAGTTTGGCTTTCAAGTCGTCACTCCAATGTCGGTTCGTTGCGAGGCCGGCTCAGCCCTGACGGCTGCTCACGGCTTCCTCGTAGTTCTTGCGCGCGGCGTTGACCTGCGGCCGCGACGAGACTTCCGGCACGGCGACATCCCACCAATGGCCGCCGGCCTCGGTCGACACCAGCGGGTCGGTGTCGATCACCAGCACCGTCGTCTTGTCGTTCTTTTTCGCTTTGGCCAGTCCCGTCTCCAGCTCGGCGATCGATGCCACCTTCTCGGCAACGGCACCTAAGCTTGCCGCATGCGCGGCGAAGTCAACGTCCGGCATCACCTCGTGGCGCGCGTCCTTCAAGAGATTGTTGAAGTTGGCGCCGCCGGTCGCCATCTGCAGCCGGTTGATGCAGCCATAGCCGCGATTGTCGAGCAGCACGATGGTAAGCTTCAGGCCAAGCATCACCGAGGTGGCGATCTCGGAATTGAGCATCAGATAGGAGCCGTCGCCGACCATGACGACGACCTCCTGGTCGGGCTTCGCCATCTTGACGCCGAGCCCGCCGGCGATCTCGTAGCCCATGGTCGAGAAGCCGTATTCGGCATGGTAGGAGCCCGGCGCGCCGGCCTGCCAAAGCTTGTGCAATTCGCCGGGCAGACCGCCCGCGGCATGCAGCAGCGTGACGCCCGAGCCCATGGCGCGCTGCACGGCGCCGATCACTTGCGCATCGGACGGATAGGCGGCGTTGGTCGACGCGGTCACCTTGGCGGCGGCGGCCTGCCACTCCGTCTTGCCCTTCAGCGCGTTGTCGGTCCAGGCGGCCGGCGCCTTCCAGCCCTTCAGCGCGGCGGACAGCTCGGCAAGCCCTTCGGCCGCGTCGGCGACCAGCGGCAGCGCCCAATGCTTGCCGGCGTCGAAACCTTGCGTGTTCAGGCCGATGATGGTGCGGCCGGCATTCTTGAACAGCGCCCAGGAGCCGGTGGTGAAATCCTGCAGCCTGGTGCCGATGGCGAGCACGACATCGGCCTCTTCCGCCAGCCGGTTGGCGGCCGACGTGCCGGTGACGCCGACCGCCGCCATGTTGAGCGGATGGTCGTCGGGCAACGAGGATTTGCCGCCCTGCGTCTCGCAGACCGGAATTCCGGCGCCCTGCACCAGCTTGGCGAGCTCGTCCGAAGCTTGCGAATACAGCACCCCGCCGCCCGCGATCACCAGCGGCTTCCTGGCGCCCTTCAGCGCCGCGACGGCTGCCGCCAGCTCGTTGCGGTCCGGGCGCAGCCGGCGCGGTGTCCAGACGCGCTCGGCGAACAGGCTTTCGGGATAATCATAGGCTTCGGCCTGCACGTCCTGGCAGAGCGACAGCGTCACCGGGCCGCATTCGGCGGGATCGGTCAGCACCTGCATGGCGCGGTTCAGCGCCGGGATGATCTGTTCCGGCCGCGTGATCCGGTCGAAATAGCGCGATACGGGACGGAAGCAGTCGTTGACGGTAGCGGTGCCGTCGGAGAAATCCTCGGCCTGCTGCAGCACCGGGTCCGGCAGACGGTTGGCGAAGACATCGCCCGGCAAAAACAGGACGGGCAACCGGTTTACATGCGCGAGCGCCGCGGCCGTCACCATGTTGAGCGCGCCAGGGCCGATCGAACTGGTCGCGGCCATGAAGCGGCGGCGGAAATTCGCCTTGCCATAGGCGATCGCTGCATGCGCCATCGCCTGTTCATTGTGGGCGCGGAAGGTCGGCAGCTCGTCGCGCACCTGGTAAAGCGCCTCGCCAATGCCCGCGACATTGCCATGGCCGAAGATCGCCCAGACGCCGCCGAAGATCGGCACTTTTTTCCCGTCGATCTCGGTCATTTGCCGGCTGAGAAAGCGGGTCAGCGCCTGCGCCATCGTCAGGCGGATTGTCTTGCTCATGGTGTCTCCTCCGCAGTCCTTCAGCGGTCTTGTTATGCGGCCTTGCGGCCGCGTGCGGCAAGCCATGCCTCGGTCAGCTGCTCGAAGCGCGCGGCCATGTCTGCGATCGCCTCGTCATCCGACATCCGGCCGGCCAGCCATTGTTCGGCGGCGTTGACGAAGATGGTCCGACCGACGGCAAATCCCTTGACGATCGGCGCATTGGCGGTGGCGGCAAACGCCGCGACCAGCTCGTCCTGCGGCGCTTCCAGCCCAAGCAGCACGACGCCACGGCACCAAGGATCGTTCTTGACGATCACCTGTTCGATCTTCGCCCAGGCGCCTGTCGAAGCCTGCGGCTCGAGCTTCCACCAGTCGGGCTTGATGCCCAGCGCATAGAGCTCCTCCAGCGCGCGCGGAATGGTGGTGTCGTCGAGCTTGCCGTGCTTGCCGGCGATGATCTCGACCAGCAGTTCGCGGCCGACTTTCCGCGCCGCCTCGAACAAAGCGCGCAGCTTCTGCTGCTGCTCGCTCTTCAGTGCCTCCGGGTCGTCCGGGTGATAGAAGCACAGGCATTTGATGCAGTGGTCGACCGGCCACTCGGTGAGCTGCGAGCCGATATCCTGCGAGAATTCAAAGCGCAGCGGCCGCGACCCGGGCAATTCGACTGGGCGGCCGAGCCAGGCGAAGGGATGGCGGGCGAATTCGAACATCGCGTCGCGGCCGTATTTCTCGTCGATCAGCATGCCGTAGCCGCCGCGGCCGGCGGCGACCTTTGCCGCCGCCTTGACCGTCAGCACCTTGAAGTCGGGGATGCGCGCAACGTCCGCGCCGACTTTGGCGGCAACGTCTTCCAGCTGGACGCGATGGTCGCAGGCCAAAGCCATCAGCGAGGGAATGTCGCGCCGGCGCGTCGTCGCCCAATGGACGTGGTTGATCGCCTCGTCCTTGCGCAGCGCCAGATGCTTGCTGCCGTGCTTCAAAAAGAACTGCAGCTCCTCGAAGGTCGGATATTCCGGCGCGCAGAGCAGGCGCGACACGGCGAAGGCGCCGCAGGCATTGGCCCAGGTCGCGGCGGTGGCAAAGCTTTCACCGCCCAGCCAGCCGCGCAGGAAGCCCGACATGAAGGCGTCGCCGGCACCCAGCACATTGTAGATCTCGATCGAGAAGCCCTTGCCGACAATGCCGTCCTCGAGATCGTTGCTGATCGGCCCGTCATAGACGATGCAGCCCTTGGCGCCGCGCTTGAGCACGATGGTGGCCGAAGACAGGGCGCGGATCGTCTTCAGCGCGCTCAGGCAATCGTCGGCGCCCGAAGCAATCATGATCTCTTCCTCGGTGCCGACGATGAGATCGCAATCCGGCAGCACGGTCTTGAGCTGCGCCGAGACGCGGTCCGACTTGACGTAGCGCTCGAAGCCCTCGGCATGGCCGGCAAGGCCCCACAGATTCGGGCGATAGTCGATGTCGAACACCACCTTGCCACCCCGGGCCTTCATCAGGCGGATGGCCTTGCGCTGGGCTGCATCGGAATTGGGCCTCGAGAAATGCGTGCCGGTGACGACCACCGAGCGCGCCGAGGCGATGAACGCCTCGTCGATATCCTCCTCGGCCAGCGCCATGTCGGCGCAGTCGGAACGGTAGAAGATCATCGGCGAGACGCCTTCGCTCTCGACCGAAAGCAGCACCAGCGCCGTCAGGCGTTCCTTGTCGGTCTTCAGCCCGTCGACGGAGACGCCCTCCCGCTTGAGCTGCTCGCGGATGAAACGGCCCATCTGCTCGTCGCCGACGCGGGTGAGCAGCGCCGAGCGCAGGCCGAGCCGCGCCGTGCCGACGGAAATATTGGCTGGACAGCCGCCGACGGATTTGGCGAAAGAGGTGATGTCCTCCAGCCGCGAGCCGATCTGCTGGCCATAGAGATCGACCGAGGCGCGGCCGATGGTGATGACGTCGAGCGGCGGGTATTTCCCTTCCACGGCTTCGCCCATTCGAACCTCCCATCGGCCTTGTTTTGCAGAGCAGCGTCGTTTTGGACAGCACGCGCCGGCGACGGCGTGGTGTCGTCAATATGAAATATTAATTCCAATCTACAGTCAATATGGAATGAGCATTCCCGAGCCGAAAAGCGCTCGTCCGGGAGGCTCAGCCCTTGCGCCGGCGCCCGGCCTCGCGGCGCTTCTCGCCGACGGCGACGGTCAGCGCCATGGCCAGCGCCATCGTCGCCGAGATCGAGCGGAAGCCGCCGAAATCGGCCTCGGCGACCTCGAACCAGACCTTGGCGAATTGCGCCAGCGGCGAGAAGGACGAGTCGGTGATCGCCACGATCGGCACGCCCTGCTCGGCGATCGAGCGCGTCTCCTCGATGGTCGCCGGCGCGTAAGGCGAGAAGCTGATGGCGATGACGGCGTCGCGCGGCGTGGCGAAGCCGATCATCTCGGCGTTCAGCCCAGCGGCCGATTCCACCAGCTGGTTGCGGATCTTCAGCTTGCCCAGCGCATAGGCGATGTAGGAGGCGACCGGATAGGAGCGGCGCTTGGCCAGCACATAGATCGTCTCGGCTTTCGCCAGAAGCGCCACGGCCTCCTCGAAATGGGCATCGTTGAGCGAACGCGAAATATCGCCCAGCGAGGTGCTGGCGGCGGCGACGAAGCCGTCGAAGATCGCCCGATGCCCGCGGCCTTCCTCGGCCTTGGCGCGCAACGCCGCCAGCCGCTCGTCATAGGAGGAGTTGCGCTCGCGCAGACGCTCGCGGAAAACCTGCTGCAGGCTGGTGAAGCCGTCGAAGCCGAGCTGCTGGGCAAAACGGATCAGCGTCGAGGGCTGCACGCCG
The DNA here is from genome assembly GCF_006440775.1 of Mesorhizobium sp. B2-7-2. Lineage (GTDB taxonomy): Bacteria > Pseudomonadota > Alphaproteobacteria > Rhizobiales > Rhizobiaceae > Mesorhizobium. Next base: position 148,672 of record NZ_VFTZ01000002.1, read on the forward strand.
GCCGAGGCGGCAATGCTCGCCGCCGTGCCGAAAGCGATGTCGTCGGGATTGTCCAGCGCATAGGCGGCGATCTGCGCGATGCGCTTGGGCAGGCTCGCGCGCCTGTCCAGGATCGTCGCGCGCAGCGTTTCGAAATCGCGAGGCACCCGTTCGTCCATCGTCGCTCCGCCCACGCTCATAAGGTTTGTCCCTCTCCTGCCTCATCATAGCGAGTTCGCGCAAGAACACCATAAAAAATGATTTAGATGTTCCATTCTTTACTAAAATGGACTAATTCATCCACACATACTTTCCTTTATCCTGGAGACAATCGACATGGTCGGAGTGGGCCTCATCGGCACGGGCTTCATGGGCAAGTGCCACGCCATCGCCTGGAACGCGGTGGGCACGGTCTTTCCCGATGTCGACAAGCCGAAACTGGTGCATCTGGGCGAGGTGAACGACGAGCTTGCCAAACGCAAAGCCGCCGAGTTCGGCTTCGCAAAAGGCTCCGGCGACTGGCGCGCCGTGGTCGAGGACCCGGACGTCGAGATCGTCTCGCTGACCACGCCGAACCAGTTCCACCCGGAAATGGCGATCGCCATCCTCGAGGCCGGCAAGCATCTGTGGTGCGAGAAGCCGATGGCGCCGAGTTTCGCCGAGGCCGAGGCAATGGCGAAGGCCGCGAAGACATCCGGCAAGGTCGCCGTGCTCGGCTACAACTACATCCAGAACCCCGCCATCCGCCATATCGGCGCTCTGCTCGGGGAAAAGATCATCGGCGACGTCAACCTCGTGCGCATCGAGATGGACGAGGATTTCATGGCCGACCCCGAAGCGCTGTTCTTCTGGAAGCACGAGGCCTCTTCCGGCTATGGTGCGCTCGACGATTTCGCCGTGCATCCGCTGTCGCTGATCAGGGCGCTGTTCGGCCGCGTTTCGCGCGTCATGTGCGACATGGTCAAACCCTATCCCGACCGCAAGACCGCTTCCGGCGCCCGCCGCGCGGTCGAGACCTATGACATCGCCAGCGTCTTGATGCATCTGGAGAACGGCGTTGCCGGCTCGCTGCTGGTCAACCGCTCGGCCTGGGGCCGCAAGGGCCGCATTGCCATCCAGATCTTCGGCTCGAAGGGCTCGATCCTCTACGACCAGGAGCGGATGAACGAGTTTCAGCTCTACCTCACCGCCGACCGGCCGACCGAGCAGGGCTACCGAACCATCCTGGTGGCGCCGCACCACAAGCCCTACGATTCCTTCCTGCCGGCGCCTGGCCACGGCCTCGGCTTCAACGACCTCAAGATGATCGAATGCCGCGAGCTCCTGATGCGCATCGCCGGCAAGCCGGCCCGCATCATCGACTTCGACGAGGGGCTGGAGATCGAGCGCACCGTGCATGCCATGGCCCGTTCGTTCCAGGAGCAGCGCTGGGTCGATGTGAGATAGGGCTGCCGACCATCGAGACCGCCGCAACGGGCGGCGATCACCTACCAATGCAAGACGGGATCTGAGCATTCAGGCCAGGTTGATGGCGACGTTGCGCAGCAGCGCCACGGATTTGCGCATGCCTTCCATCGGCGACAGCATCATGTCCTCGTGCTCGATCGACAGCACGTCGTCATAGCCGGCCTGCTTCAGCGCGGTGCAGAACTGCCGCCACCAGGTTTCACCGTGGCCATAGCCGAGCGTGATGTAATTCCAGGCCCTTTCCGCATAATGATTTGGCGGGCGCGCATCGAGCGTTCCGTCGATGGCCGCCGGTATAGGTTCGATGCGTGTGTCCTTGGCGTGGACATAATAGATGGCCGAGCCAAGCTTGCGCACGGCGGCAATGGGATCCGCGCCCATCCACATCGGATGGCTCGGATCGTAGTTCGCGCCGACCGTCTCGCCGACCGCATCGCGCAGCCGAAACAGCGTTTGGACATTGTACACGGCCTGATGCCCATGCAGTTCCAGGCAAAGCTTCCTGATGCCCAGAGTGTTCGCAAATCCGACGAGATCGCGCCAATAGGGAATGATGCAATCGTCCCACTGGTAGCGCTGGATGTCGGCGCATTCGGGCGGCCAGTCGGTAATGATCCAGTTGGGGTTGGCGTCGCCCGGGCCGCCTGGCAGCCCCGACATCATCACCACGCGGTCGATGCCCAGGAGGCTCGCGAGCCGGATCGTGTCCTCGGTCACCTGGCGATGCTGCTTGCCCTGCGGCCCCGGGTGCAGCGGATTGCCCGAGCAGTTGAGCGCCGCGATCGTCAGCCCATGATCGCGAACCTTGGCGACGAATTCGGTTCGGGTCGCGGCATTGTCCAGCATCGCCGCAAGGTCGATATGCGGCGCCGACGACCAGTTGCCGCAGGCGAACTCCAGCGTCTCCAGTCCGAGATCGGCCGAGGCGCGCAGCATCTCGTCGAAGGACAGGTTGCCGAGGCTGTCCGTGATCATGCCAATCTTCATTTCGGGACTCCCGCTTGCCTCACATTCGCCGATTAGAGTTTCACCGGTTCGAACCTGCCGGACCGAGTTGACGCAAGCGCCGCCTCGCAAAGAATCATGGCCTTGCGCCCATCGCTGGCCGTGACCGCCGGGCTCCTGCCCGTTTCGACGCAGGTGATGAAGTGATCGATCTCGGCGGCGTAGGATTCCGCGTAGCGTTCGACGAAGAAGTAGTAGGGCTTGTCGCGCGATATAGCTTTGCCGCCATACAATTCCACCGAGGTCGGCAGCCGGTTGCCGGCCTGCAGCATGCCGTCGGCGCCGTGCACCTCGATGCGCTGGTCATAGCCATAGGCGGCCCTGACGCTGTTGTTGATGTGGCATTGCCTGCCGGACGCCGTTCGCAGGATGAACATCGCGGTATCGTAGTCGCCGAGCTTCCTGTATTGCGGCGCCACCAGCGAGGAGCCGGTCGCGAAAAGTTCGACCGGCTCCTCGCCAAGCATATTCCGCGCCATGTCGAAGTCGTGGATGGTCATCTCGCGAAAGACGCCGCCGCCTCCGGCCAGCGCTTCCTCGGTCTCCGGTTCGGGATCGCGGCTGGTGATGATGACCTGCTCGACGGCGCCGATCTCGCCGCCATCGAGGCGCTCCTTCAGCGCGCGGAAGCTCGGATCGAAGCGGCGGTTGAAGCCGATCTGGAACGGCACGCCGGCCTTCGCCACAGCGGCCAGGCACTCGTCGGTGCGCTTCAGGTCGAGATCGATCGGCTTCTCGCAGAAGATCGCCTTGCCATGCGCGGCCGCTGCCATGGCAAGCTCCGCGTGGGTGCGCGTCGCCGATGCGATGAACACCATCTTCACCGACGGATCGTTCATAACGAGCTCGGTGTTCACGATCTCGGCGCCGGTTACGGCGGCGACCTTCTCGGCCGCCTCGCGATTGGGATCGACGACGTAGCGTAGCCGCACCTTCGGGTGGCGCGCGAGATTGCTCGCATGCACGCGGCCGATCAGCCCCACCCCGAACAGACAAACATCCATCATGCGTTCGACTTTCCCATCAGGTCGCTCCAGCGCTGCCGGCCGGTTCGTGTTGCCCAAGCGGCATCATTTCACCGCGCCCATGGTCAGCCCGCGCACCAGATGCCGCTGCACCAGCAGTGCGAAGAACACGATCGGCAACGCTCCGATGACGCCGGCGGCGGCCATCGAGGCCCAGTCGGTATCGATGCGCCCGATGAGTGTGGCGGTGCCGCGCGGCATGGTCATCGCCCGCGGCGTCGCGGTCAGCGCCAGCGCGAAAAGGAATTCGTTGAAGGTGACCAGCACGGCGAAGATGGCGGTGGCCGCCAACCCGGGTGCCGCCAGCGGCAGCGTGATGCGGCGGAAGGCGCCGAAGCGCGAATCGCCGTCCACCATCGCCGCCTCCTCGAGGTCGACGGGGATCTCGCGGAAGAAGCTCTCCATCATCCAGACGCAGAAGGTGACGTTGAAGGCCGTGTAGGTGGCGATCAGTCCGAGCCAGCTGTCGAGCAGTCCGAGGCTCAGCATCAGGAGATAGACGGGTATCAGGATCACCACCGGCGGGATGATGCGCAGTGTCAGGAGGAAGAGCCCGATCTTGCGCTCCGCGGCGAACGGCAGGCGGAACCTCGCGATCGCGTAGGCGCCCATCGCGCCGAAGACCAGCGCTATCGCGACCGAGAAGAAGGTGACCACCACCGAGTTCGTCAGGTAGGAGCCGAACTGCTTTTCGGTGAACAGCCTGACGTAATTGTCGAGCGTCGGCACATGCGGATAGAGGGTGCCTTCCTGCGTGATCTCGCGGTTGGACTTGAGCGAGGTGGACACCAGCCAGTAGATCGGCAGCAGCACCACTGCCAGCACGAAAATGGTGGTGAGGATGCGCGCCAGGCGGGTGCTCATGACGCGTCGATCCTGCGCAGGAGCCTGATGGCGCTGAAGGCGAGCGCGAGCACGACGAGGCCGATCGTCACGAACAGCGCCGCCGCGTATCCGGTCTGCTGGAATTTGAAGGCGGTGTCGTAGCCATAGATCGAGATCAGCCTCGTCGCTTCGCCCGGCCCGCCTCGGGTCAGCACGAAAACCTGGTCGAAGGTGCCGAAGGCATCGATGGTGCGGAGCACGATGGCGACCGCCAGCACCGGCCGCATCATTGGGAAGGTGAGATCGGCGAAGACGCGCCAGGACCCGGCGCCGTCGACGCGCGCCGCCTCGAACGGCTCGTGCGGCAGCGACTGAAGGCCGGCGAGCAGGATGAGGAACATCAGCGGCGTCCATTCCCAGACGTCGAGCACGACAAGACCGATGAAGGCATTGAGCGGGTTGCCGAGGATCTGGACCCCGCCGCCACCCATGGCCTCCGAGAGCGCGGTCAGCATGCCGGCGTCGCTGGCGTAGATCAGCCTGAACAGGATGGCGACGACGACCGGCGTGATCACCATGGGAATGATCAGCACCGTCCTGAGCAGCCGGATACCGCGGAATTCGTGCAGGCAGAACAAGGCAAGCGCGAAGCCCAGCACCGCCTCGACGGAAACCGCAAGCGCCACGAACTTGACCGTGACCCACAGCGAATTCAGGAACTGCGCGTCGCTCCAAAGCTGCACATAGTTCCGGAAGCCGACATGCGAGACCGGCGAACCATAGCGGTAAGCCCTGGTGCTGGCGCGCAGCCCGTCCCAGAGCGGATAGACCAGCACGCCGAGCACGATCGTCAGGCCCGGCGCCAGCATGAGATAGGGGAGGGCGAGGTCGAGCCCCGCCCCCTGCAGGCGATATTTGCGTGCCTGCGTGCCGGTTTGCATCAGTAGTACCCGGCCGTGGTCAGATAGTCCTTGACCTGCTTGGCCGCCGTGTCCAAGGCGGCGCCGCCGCCGGAACCGGCCTGCAGGGCCTTGTTGAGTTCGATGCCGAGCAGTTCCTCGACCTTCGCCCAGTCGGGGGTGCGCGGCCGTGGCAGCGCGCCGGCGTCGAGCTGCTGCAGGGCGACCGGTATCAGTCGGTTGCCGGGCTTGGCGATGCCGAAGGCGCTGCGCTTGACCGGGATCGAGCCCGCTTCCGAAAGCTTGGCCTGAGTTTCGGCGCTGACATACCACTTCAGGAACTCGATCGAGTTCGCCTTGTTGGGCGCCGATTTCGGCACGCCGGCGATGAATATGCCCATCTGGGCGATCGCCTTTTCCTGCTTCGGCACAACGCCGAAATCGAGCTTGCCGGCCACCTTGGTCTGGGCGGGATCGTCGGCCTTCAACGCGTTGCCCGAATATTGGATGATGGCGCCGGCATCACCGCCGAGGATCGCAGCGCCCTCCTGGTCGGAGTCGAACTCGACCACCCCGCTCGGCGCGTTCTGCTTCATCGTGCCGACGAAGAAATCGGCCGAGGCCTTGCCTTCGGCCGAATTGAAGATCGGGTTCCACTTGTCGTCGAAGAAGGAGCCGCCGAACGACAGGAAGACCGGATACCAGCTGGTGACGATCGGGTTGCCGGAAACGCCGCGGAAGACGACCGGGTATTTGATCTTGCCGGCCGCGACGCCTTCCTTGCCCTTGGCGATCACCTCGTCCCAGGTCTTCGGCGCGCCGCCGGTGAAGACGTCGTTGCGATAGGTCAGCGTCTGCAGGTCGCCGACGAAGGGCACGCAGATCAGCGTCGGCTTGGCGTTCTCGAAACCCTTGACGCGCGGCCCCTTCTGCGGCGGCCAGTAACCCATGTCGATCATCGCGCCGATCCAGTCCTTGTCCGACCCATCGATGCCTCCGGCGCCAAGGTCCTCGAGCACGTTGGCGGCGCCGAACTGCGGCACCCATGGATCGTCGAGCAGGTAGAGGTCATACTGGCCGGCGCCGCTTTGGGCGTCGGCGAACCACTTCTCGAGCGTCACCCCGTATTCATCCTCGAGGAACTGGATGTCGAAGCCCTGCTCCTTGGCCAGCGGGATGATCTTTTCCTTGAACGGCGTCAGGCCGCCATCGGCGAAGGCGCCGATGATCACCTTCTTTCCGGCGGCGCGGGCCGGCATCGGCAGGCCAAGCGTGGTGAGGGCGGTGGTCGCCAAAGCCAGGCCAAGCCCGGCCTTGATGACGGAGCGGCGAGTAAGTCTGCTTGAATGCATCATGTCACTCTCCCATTGTTGTTGACCCTGTGGACGGCTGTCAGGCCGTCCGAATTGAAGAAACAGGCGTTCGCCGGGTCGAAGGCGACGCCGATGCTTTCACCCACCACGCCCCTGAAATCGCGGCCGGCCCGAACCGAGACATTGCCGCCTTCGAGGCGGACATTGACCAGCGTCTCGTTGCCCATCGGCTCGACGACGTAGATTTCGCCGGGCAGGGCATCAGTCGTGTCGACGGCGGCAGCGCTGCAGTCCTCCGGCCGGAGGCCGATTTCGGCGACGGAGGCGGCGCGGCAGGCAGCAAGCCGTGCGGCGTCCAGTGGGACGACCTTGCCGGCCACGATGACGCCTTGCTCGCAAAGCGCCGCCGGCAGGATGTTCATCGGCGGGTTGCCGACGAAGGTGGCGACGAAACGGTTTGCCGGGCGGTCATATATCTCGATGGGCGGCGCCATCTGCTGCAGCTCGCCGCCATGCATGACGGCGACGAAGTCGGCCATCGTCAGGGCTTCGACCTGGTCGTGGGTGACGTAGATTGTGGTGGCGCTGAGGCGCTGGCAGAGCCGCTTGATCTCGCCGCGCATGGTGAGCCGCAGCCTTGCGTCGAGATTGGACAGCGGCTCGTCCATCAGGAAGGCCGCCGGGTCGCGCACGATGGCGCGGGCCAGCGCCACGCGCTGGCGTTGTCCGCCCGAGAGCTGGCGCGGTCGGCGGTCGAGCAGATGACCGATCTCGAGCACGCTGGCGACCTCGCCGATCTTGGCCTTTCGCCCGGCCTCGGGTGTGCCGCGTATCCACAGCGGATAGCCGATATTTTCGGCGACCGTCATCTGCGGATAAAGCGCGTAGCTCTGGAACACCATGGCGATGTCGCGGTCGCGCGGCTGCAGCCGGGTGACGTCGCGTTCGCCGATAAAGACCTTGCCGGCGGTCGGCATGTCGAGCCCAGCCAGGATGCGCAGCGCCGTCGTCTTGCCGCAGCCCGACGGGCCGAGCAGGGCGAGGAACTTGTGGTCCGGCACCGCAAGGTCGAGCGATCGCAGCACGTTGAGCGCGCCGAAATTCTTGACCACCTTTTGGTACAGAACCGAGCTCATCTCCCTCCCCGGCGCCCCATACTTTCTTCAGGCCTTGCGCTCGTGGACATAGAAGCCCGCGCCCTCGGCCAGCTTCTTCAGATTCCGATACCCCATCGTGGCATAGGTCAAGGGATGCGCCTTGGCCGGATCTTGCTCGGCCTCCACCACCAGCCAGCCGGAATAGCCCTGGTCGGCGAGGATCTTGAGCAGCGTCGGATAGTCGATCGCGCCGTCGCCCGGCACGGTGAAGATGCCTTGCATCACCGCGCCCATGAAGCTCATGTCGGCCTCGCGCGCTTTCTTTAAGATGGCCGGGCGCACGTCCTTGCAATGGACATGCATGACGCGCTCGACATGCCGGCGCAGCAATTGCTCCGGGTCGCCGCCCGAAAAGGCGCAGTGCCCGGTATCGTAGAGCAGGCCGACCGCCTCGCCCGTTGCATGCATCAGCCTGTCGATCTCCGCGTCGGTCTCGACGATCGTGCCCATGTGGTGGTGGAAAGCCATGCCGACGCCGAAATCGGAAAACCGCTCGGCGAGCCGGGTGATCTTGGCGCCATAGGCCTTCCATTCCCCGTCCATCAGCTTCGGCCGCTGCGAGATCGGCTCGTGGATCGCGCCATGCCGGCCGCGCGAGGTGTCGGCATAGACGACGCGCCTGGCGCCGAGGTCGCGAAGCAGCGTCAGATGCGGCCGGATCGCCTCGAATTCCGCGTCCACCTCCTTCTCGCAGATGCGGCCGTCATACCAGCCGGAGACCAGCGCCAGCCCGTAGTGGTCGAGGATGGGCCTGAGCGCGCGGCTGTCGCGCGGGAACTTGCCGCCAAGCTCGGTGCCGGCATAGCCGGCCTCCGCGGTCTCGCTGAGGCAGGTCTCGAGCGGCGTGTCGCCGCCCAGTTCCGGCACGTCGTCATTGGTCCAGGTGATCGGGTTGATGCCAAGTCGAACTGTCGTCATTGCTCGCTTTCCGCCCCGCAGCCGTGATGGCTGCGGGGTGTCCGGTCTCGGGAGGAGATGGCTGCGATTGCCGGCGACGGGGCGAAACCCTGCCGTTTCGTTCGGCAAGACGCCCTCCCGGCGCCGCGCCTCACATGCTTTGTCGACGTCTTGCCCCAACGTCATTGCGCGAAGTCTACGCCGCTCTGTCTCCCTCGCGAGGGCCAGTTTTGCGAAAAATGAAGGAACCAGTTTGTGCGGAGAGGCGGGTGTGGCAGGATGGATAGATGGGCAACCTCGAAATCATTGATCGTCGGCGCGAGGCCCCCCTCTCTGGCCTGCCGGCCATCTCCCCCTCAAGGGGGGAGATCGGATGTCGCGCCGGCTTTCGCCAATCGCCGACGTCGCAAAGAAAAGCGAAGCGCCTGAACTGCCAATCTCCCCCCTTGAGGGGGAGATGTCCGGCAGGACAGAGAGGGGGGCGAAGGAACTCGACCTTGCAGGACAAGCGTGTCGCGGCACGCCATTGCCATTGCGCCCACGGGCGGGGATAAACGATGCGTCCCCACTCCAAGCCCCAGGCGTTCCCGCTCGACATGCTGGCCGTGAACCGCTCGAGCCCCGAGCACCTCTCGCGCCAGCTCTATCACGGCCTCGTCGCCATCATCCGCAACCGCACGCTTCCCCCCGGCTCGGAGCTCCCCTCCACCCGCGCTCTGGCCGCCGAGCTCGGCCTTGGCCGCAACACCATCGTCGCGGCTTATGACCAGCTCGTCACCGAAGGCTATCTCGCCAATCGCCAGGGCGCCCGTCCGGTCATCGTCGACCTGCCCGAAGGCCCGCGCGCGACGCCGGCCGAGGATCCGGCTGTGCCGCTGCGCCAGCCCTCGCTGCGCGGCCAGCAGCTGCTCAGCCAGCCCTATCACCACGGCAGGCCGGGACACGTCGCCTTCCACCCCGGCATGCCGGATGCGCAGAGCTTTCCCTTCGGCGTCTGGGGCCGGCTGGTCGCGCGCCGCGCCAGCCATGGCGGCGAGACGCTGTTCGGCACCTATGACGTCACCGGCCATCCGGCGCTGAAGGACGCGATCGCCGGCTATCTCTATTCCGCGCGCGGTGTGCGCTGCCGTCCCGAGCAGATCGTCATCACCACCGGCGCGCAGGCCGCCTTCGACCTTCTCGCCCGCCTGCTGCTCGACCCCGGCGACACGGTGTGGATGGAGGAGCCCGGCTATTACGGCGCCAAGGCCGCCTTCACCGTGGCCGGCGCAAGAATCCTGCCCATCCCCGTCGACCAGGAGCGCAGCTGGCGGCTCGATGCCCCGGATTTCTCACCCCGCCTCATCTATGTGACGCCGGCTTGCCAGCATCCGCTCGGAATCACCATGCGCATGGAGGAGCGGCTGCGCCTGCTCGACATCGCCGAGACCGCGAACGCCTGGGTGATCGAGGACGATTTCGACGGCGAATACCGCTTTCAGGGCCGCCCCGTGCCGGCGATCCAGAGCATGGACCGTTCCGGCCGCGTCATCTATGTCGGCACCTTCGCCAAGCTGCTGTTCCCGGCGCTGCGCCTCGGCTTCATGGTGCTTCCGCCGGAGCTTGCCGGCCGCATAGTCAACGCGCTTTCCACCACCGGCCAGTTCGCGCCGCTGCTGCTGCAGGCCGCCTTGGCCGACTTCATCACCGAAGGCCATATGAGCCGGCATCTGAAGCGCATGCGCCGCATCTACGCCCAGCGCCGCCAGCTCTTCCGCGACATCGTGACCGAGCGCCTGCGCGACGAGATCACACTCTCTCCCGCCGAAGCCGGCATCCAGGTTGTGGGCTATCTGAAAGAAGGCATCGACGACATCGAGGTCAGCCAGGCGGCAGCGAGAAGGGCCATCAACGTCTCGCCGCTGTCGAAATATTTCCAGAACACGGCCCCGACGCAAGGGCTGGTGCTGGGCTACGCGGCGTGCGATGCGGCGCAGACGCGGGACGGGGTGGAGCGGCTAGCGGCGGCGATCCGCGAGACGCTGGGGTGAGGGCTTCACAGCGCCGGCAAACGGCGCGCCCGACGTCCTGCTTGGCCAGGTTGCACGGGGCGGCAACCCTGCCGAGGAGCAAATCGCCTCTTCGCGGTCGCTCAACCAAAAAGGTGCATGGAGCGCCGCGCCGCATTGATTGAATCAATTATCCCGATATACAAGCTGATTTCGGGTGCAAATCGCATAGGCTGGCAATCCATTGAGTCGCAATTTTCTGGTGATCGACCCTGAGGAGGGCATGGCCGTCCTTAAGGGCCTTGCCTCTTCGGCGCGCATTTCCATGCTGAGGCTGCTGCATGAGAAGGGGCCGATGAATGTCAACGAAATCGCCTCCGTGCTGTCGCTGCCGCAGTCGACGGTCTCGACCAATATCCAGGTGCTTGAGGATGCGGGCCTGATCCGCACCGAGAACCAGAAGGCGAAGAAAGGCAGCCAGAAGATCTGCTATCCGACCGCCGAGGAAGTGCTCGTGGTCTTCAAGAGTGAGTATCGAGCGGTCAAGAACGACGCGATCGAAGTATCGATGCCGATCGGGCTTTACACCGGCTTCGAGGTCACCGCGCCCTGCGGTCTCTGTTCGCCGGACGGGATCATCGGCCTGCTCGATGTGCCCAACACTTTCCTGGATCCGGACCGTATGAAGGCCGGTTTGTTGTGGTTCACGCGCGGCTTTGTCGAATATCAGTTCCCCAACAATGCCAAGCTCGCCAATACCGAGATTACCGAGCTCGAGCTGGTGGCGGAACTGTCCTCGGAAGTGCCTGGCACCAGCGCCGACTGGCCCTCCGACATCACGCTGACGATCAATGGCGTCGACGTCGGCACCTGGACGTCACCTGGCGATTTCGGCGACAAGCGCGGCGTTTTCACGCCCTCCTGGTGGAAGCTCAAGGGCTCGCAATATGGCAAGCTGAAGAACTGGCGGGTTTCCGCTGACGGAACCTATGTCGACGGTGTCAGGATTTCCGAGACCAGCCTCGCCGCTCTCGATCTCAAGGGCCATCATTCGATCCGGGTTCGTATTGGCGTCAAGGACGACGCCGAGCGTCCTGGCGGAATCAATATTTTCGGCAAGGGATTTGGAAATTACGACCAGGACATTCTGCTAAGGATCAAAACCGGTTGATATCACCAAATCGGGTCTCAAAAATGGTGCAGAGATTTCAGCCACTTAACTGCATTTGCAACTGAGGCTGCCGGTCAATTGTCAGACTTTTGCTGGTTTTCGCTTGACGAATGGATGCTGTTTCCCTTTGATATCTAATAAGGTGATTTAGATCATCATTTATGATATTCTCGGAGGGAATGCATGAAGGCGGCCGTTACGGCGCATCCGCGTTATATCGTTTCGAAGATCGATCCCAGGCTCTATGGATCCTTCATCGAGCATCTTGGGCGGGCGGTCTACACCGGCATCTATGAGCCCGGTCACGCGACGGCGGATGACAATGGCATGCGTCGCGACGTCATCGATCTTGTCAGGGAGCTCAAGGTTCCGATCGTCCGCTATCCCGGCGGCAATTTCGTATCCGCTTACAATTGGGAAGACGGCGTCGGCCCCAAGGAAGGACGCCCGGTGCGCCTCGACCTTGCCTGGCACACGTCGGAAAGCAATGAAGTCGGTCTGCATGAATTTGCCGACTGGTGCGCCTCGGCGAACACCGAGATGATGCTTGCCGTCAATCTCGGCTCGCGTGGCCTCGATGAAGCCCGCAACTTTCTGGAATACACCAATCATCCCGGCGGCAGCGAGTGGAGCGACAAGCGCATCGCCAATGGCCGCAGGGAGCCCTTCGACGTCAAGCTCTGGTGTCTTGGCAATGAGATGGACGGCCCCTGGCAGATCGGCCACAAGACCGCCGACGAGTATGGCCGCCTTGCCCACGAGACCGCCAAGGCGATGCGTGCCTTCTCCAAGTCGCTCGAGCTCGTGGTCTGCGGCTCGTCGAATGCCAAGATGCCGACATACCCGGAATGGGAAGCGACCGTTCTCGATCATACTTACAACGAGGTGGATTACATCTCGCTGCACATGTATTTCGAAAATGAAGCCAATGACGCGCCGAACTATCTTGCCATGAGCGAGAAGCTCGACGCTTACATCGTCTCGGTCGCCGGCGTCATCGATTATATCAAGGCCAAGAAGCGCTCCAAGAAGCAGGTCTACATCTCGTTCGACGAATGGAATGTCTGGTACCATTCCAAGGAGCAGGACAAGAAGATCCTTGGCGGCAATGAGGGCTGGCCCTTCGCCCCGCCATTGCTCGAAGACATCTACAATTTCGAGGACGTGCTGCAGGTCGGCCTGATCCTCAACACCTTCATCCGTCGTTCCGACGTGGTCAAGATCGCGTGCCTGGCGCAACTGGTCAACGTCATCGCGCCGATCATGACCGTTCCCAACGGTCCGGCATGGCGTCAGACGATCTTCTATCCTTACCTCTATGCCTCGATCTACGGCCGCGGCAATGCGCTGGATCTCAAGGTGGAAAGCCCGACCTACAGCTCCACCGTCGCCGGCGAGGTTTCATATGTCGACGTCGCCGGCGTGCATGACACGGACACCGGACATGTCACCTTCTTTGCCGTCAACCGCCATTCGAGCGAGGAAATCGAAACCGCGATCGACATAGCGGGCTTCGGCGCGGCTGACATCGTTGACCATCAGCTGATGGCGCATGCGGATCTGAAAGCCGTCAATTCGGCGCAGAACCCAAGCAATGTCGGGCCCAGGAAGGGGACCGGCGCCTCGCTGGCGGGCGGCAAATTGAGCCTGCCGCTGCCGCCCTATTCCTACCAGATGGTGCGCCTGAAGCTCTGACTTCAGGCGCATCGTCGTGCATGGGCTGAGGAGGAGCCTCGACGTGACGGCCGATATTGAGATCAGGAATGTGAGCAAGCATTTCGGCGCCATGACGGTGCTGGATGATCTGTCTCTCTTCATCAAGGCACGCGAATTCATCGTGTTTCTCGGGCCGTCCGGCTGCGGGAAATCGACGCTTCTGCGCATGATCGCCGGCCTCGAAACTGTCGATACCGGCGAGATAGCCATCAACAACGAACGTATCGATCATCTGCCGCCGGGCAAGCGCGGCATTGCCATGGTGTTCCAGTCCTATGCGCTTTATCCGCATATGAGCGTGCGCGACAACATGGCATTCGGGCTTGAGAATATCGGCATGCCGCGCGACCTCATCGACGCGCGCATAAAGGAGAGCGCCCGCATCCTCGAAATGGAGCACCTGCTCGAGCGCAAGCCGGGCCAGCTCTCCGGCGGCCAGCGGCAGCGCGTCGCCATCGGCCGTGCGATCGTCAAGGAGCCGAAGGCCTTCCTGTTCGACGAGCCGCTCTCCAATCTCGATGCGGCATTGCGGACCCGTACCCGCATCGAGCTTGCCCAACTGCACCAGCGCCTGCAATCCACGATGATCTTCGTCACCCACGACCAGGTCGAGGCGATGACGCTCGCCGACCGCATTGTCGTCATGAACAATCGCAAGATCGAGCAGATCGGCTCTCCCATGGAGATTTACGACCGCCCGGCGACCAAATTCGTCGCAGGCTTCGTCGGCGCACCGGCGATGAATTTTGTCGAGGCGATGCTCGACAGATCAAGCCGGAACGCCACGGCCAGGTTTGCAGACGGCATAGCGGTTCAGACCGAGATCGCCTCCGACCAGACGATCGACGGCAAATACACTTTCGGCATCCGTTCGGAAGACGTGCGCATCGTTCCCGCCGGGCAGGGCAATGCCGATGGCGTGGTCGATGTGCTTGAGCGGCTCGGCGAGCGCACCTTGGTCTACGCCCGGCTCGGCGACGGCCAGCAGATCGTCGGCTCGGATGCCGGCAACAGCCGCGTCGCGGTCGGCGACAAGGTCGGGCTCGCCTTCGACGGCCGCAAATCGCATCTGTTCGGCGAGACCGGTCGCGCCTGGCATGCGAGGGAGGTGTGACATGGACGACCGACGGGCGACGCCGCCCACCGCGCTTCCGGCCGCCGGCGTCAGAGCTGCAAGCATCGATATCTACGCGCCGCAATGGCGAAACTTCATTTTCGTCGCGCCGTTCCTGTTCTTCTTCACGATGCTTCTGCTGGTCCCGCTGTTCTGGGGAATGTGGCTGAGCTTCCACAAGGCCGACACGTTCTCATCCGGAAACTTCGTCGGTTTCGGCAACTATATCAGGCTGTTTCACGACAAGGTGTTCCTGCAATCGGTCTGGAATACCTTCTACTTCGTGCTTCTGACGGTGCCGACCCTGGCACTGATCGGTCTTTTTCTCGCGCTTTGCCTCAACCGCCGCACGCGCACCGCCGCGGTGCTGCGGACCCTGTTCTTTTCTTCCTCGGTGCTGTCGGTCACGATCGTCACACTGATCTGGCGCATCGTGTTCATTCCGAATGTCGGCCTGCTGTCGACGATCTACGGATGGTTCGGCGCAACCGCCCCGGCTTTCATTTCCGATCCCAGCCTGGCGATGATCGGCATCGCCATTGCCACCGTCTGGTGGTGCATCGGCCTGCCGATGATGCTCTTTCTCTCCGCCCTCCAGCAGATTCCGCAGGATATTTACGAAGCGGCAGCCCTGGACAATGCCAATCGCTGGCAGACGTTACGCTCGATTACGCTGCCGTCGATCAAACGAACCTTCGTCCTGGTGGTCATCGTCCAGATCGTGCTGCAGTTCCAGCTGTTCGGCCAGGCCTGGCTGATGACACGCGGCGGTCCGAACAACCTGACCAAGCCGATCGTGCTCTACATCTATGACACCGCGTTCCGTCGCTGGGATCTCGGCATGGGTGCCGCGGCTTCGGAGGTGCTGTTCATCCTGATCCTGATGGCGGCCATGGCCCAGTACCTGGTCACACGCAGCAAGGCAGGTCAGGCATGAGGGCTCCAGCCATTTCCATCAAGGGACGCGCATTCGGCGACCGCGTGTTGCTGGCTCTGGTCATCCTGCTTTCCCTGGTCATGGTCGCGCCGGTTCTGTGGGTTATCGGCCTGTCGCTCAAGGAAAATGCCGAGCTGATGGCAAATCCGAATTCGGTGTTTCATGCGCCCTATACACTCAAGAACTACGTCAACACCATCGGCACCTCGTCGGTGTTCGTCTGGGTGTTCAACAGCATCATCGTCTCGGGAGGATTGACGCTCGGAACGCTGATCCTGTCGTCGCTTGCCGGCTACGGCTTTGCACGGCTGAATTTCCCCGGCCGAAACGTCCTGTTCGTGATCGTCCTCTTCGGTCTGGCGGTTCCGGAACAGGCCGTGCTTGTCGCCCGCCATCAGATCTTCAGCATGCTGAACTTCCACAACACCTATCACGGGCTCATTCTCCCGGGCCTGTCGGCTTCATTCGGCGTCTTCCTGATGACCCAGTATTTCAAGGCCATCCCGAAGGAACTGGACGAAGCCGCCATGCTGGACAATGCCAGCCGGTTCAGGACGTTCTGGAAGGTTCTTTTGCCGCTCACGGTGCCCGCCCAGGCAACCCTCGGCATCTTCACCTTCCTAGGCGCGTGGAACGACTACTTGTGGCCGCTGATCTCGGCAACCAAGAAGGATATGTACACGCTGACGGTCGGCATGGCCTCGACACAGACCAATTTCGCCCAGTCGGAAGGCATCGGCTTCCTGATGGCGCAGGCGGTGTTCGCCGGCGCGCCGATCCTGATCGTCTACCTGTTTTTCCAGAAATACATCGTCACGGCCGTCTCGGGCGCTGCGGTGCGATGACGAGATTGCCTGACGGCGGGCGTCGCAGCGATTGAAGCATGAAGCCAGTCCAGCGTGGAGTGGCGCAGACTCAGTAGGAGGAACTGATATGAAAATGAAGAAAGTCCTGTTTGCAGCGGTCTCGGCGGGCGTGCTGATGCTCGCAAGCCCGAGCCTTGCAGCGACGGAATTGACGGTGCAGCGCTTTTTCGGTGCCTGCGATGCCGATTTCGGCACCAACACCGATGTCGCCAAGGCAGTAGGCGAATGCGGCATCATCACCTCGCTGATCAACAAGTTCAACGCCGACAACCCCGATGTCCACGTCAGCGTCAGCACCGTGGAATGGCCGGGCTATGACCAGCTGACCGCGCAGTTCGCTTCGGGCGATGCTCCCGACATCGTCACGATCCATGAATCCGCGCTTTCGGATTACCAGTCCAAGGGGCTGTTGATGCCGCTTGACGATCTGTTGAAGTCCGTCGGCGTCACACCCGATGCCTTCACGGACGCGGCGCGCAACGGCGCCACCAAGGACGGCAAGATCTATGGCCTGCCGATCGACAGCTGGACGATGCTCTATCACATCAACATGGATCTCTTCAAACAGGCTGGCCTCGTCAATGCCGACGGCACGCCGATTCTTCCGACGTCGCCCGAGGAGCTGCTCGCCCAGGCCGAACAGTTCAAGCAGAAGACCGGCAAGCCCTACTTCGTTCAGAACTTGGCCAATGAGACCGCGCTCTACACGCGCAATCTCTATACCTATCTCTTCCAGCAGAATTCCGATTTCTTCGCCGATCCAAAGCATGTGAAGCTGAACACGCCGGAAGCCAAGAAGGTCGTCGAGATGTACAAGGCGATCTTCGACAAGGACTACACCACCAAGGACCTCGACTACGGCGGCGCCATCAACGCCTTCCTTGCCGGTGGAGGTGGCGTGCAGCTCAACGGCACGTGGGTCGTCGGCGACAACAACGCCCAGTCCGAAACCAAGGGCACGGCCCTCAACAAGGGCGGCTATGCGGTTTACCCCTATCCGCAGCTATTTGCCGGCGCCCATGCGCAATATGCCGACGGCCACACCTGGGCAGTCTCGCAGAAGGACCGCACACCCGAACAGACCGCGGCTATCGGCAAGTTCCTGAAGTTCTTCGCCGACCATGACTTCGACTGGTCGCGTACCGGCCATTTGCCGGCTTACAAAGCCATCATCGCCTCGGACGCATTCAAGGCGCTGCCGCATCGCAATACCATCGCCGCGGTCGCCGATCTCGGCAGGCCGCTGCCGTCGGCGGTGCAGCGCCAGTTTGCGATCCAGGACATTGTGGGCGAAGAGATGAGCGCTGCGATCACCGGCCAGAAGGACGTCGATGCCGCGCTTGCCGACATGGAAAGCCGCGTCAACGAATTGCTCGCCAACATTTGACCGCAGGTTTCTCGAGAACGCTCTCGATGCCCGCGGCCGGAGGCGCCGCGGGCATTCTTGGCAAATGAAGCAGCACCCGCTTCTTAGGACCGTGGGAAATTTTCAGGCCACGTCCCGCCGATTTGGCTTGCGATCGTCAGCCGCGAACGACGGCAGCAGCGCCAAAGGCTTCCTGGTGGAATCCGTGGGCTTGCTGGGCGCTTCCGACATCTCGTCGTTCGGCGGCTGGCGCCGCTTTCAGTCTGATCGCGTTCCCGTTTGAATGTGTCGTCAACGGCCCGCGCGAACTGCTTTGCGTGGAATCACTGCCGGGCAAGTCATCCCGAACGATGACGAAGAGGGTGTCGTCGTTGCCTTTCAGCGGAACACTCTGCTGCCGCTCAACGATTGCTATTATGCGCTGCTGCCGACAGTCCCGAACCTGACGCGTGCTCATGCCAGACGTCGAGCACTGCGGCAACGATTGCTTCGGGCGCATCTTCCTGGACGAGGTGCTTGGCGTTGGAGATAACCGTGAATGACGCGTTTGGAATACGCCTCGCGAGTTCCTCCCCATCCTTTAGCGGGATGAACTCGTCTTCAGCGCCCCACAGGATCGTCACTGGGCAGCGAATCTCGCCGTAGCGCCGTTCGACCTCCTCGCTGTATTTGTCGTCCATTTGAGCGATCTGGCGCCAGAATGCCTTCTGCCCCTCTTCCTCAAGCCAGGGATCGAGATAGAGCCGCATCTCCTCCTCAGCCAAGGTGCGCTTGACCGCCGCGCTGATGTACGCGCGCAGTATGGCCTCATGGACATAGGAGGGCAGTCTGGCGAACACCTCTCCATGCGCTTTCGCCGCCTGCACCAGCGCTGAGCCCTGCGGGCTGATCGCGACCGGGTCGATCAATACGAGGCTGCGGTAGTCGACACCGTCAAGCAAATGCGCACGCAGCGCCACCGAGCCACCGAAGTCATGCGCCACGATATCGGGCTGCTCGGCACCCCAATGGTTTACGAGTGCCGCGAACAGGCTGTTCTGAGCGCCGTGCAGGACGTCGCCCTCGGGCTTGGTCGAGCGTCCATAGCCGAGCATGTCGTAATAGAAGACCCGTCGATGCCGCGCGAGCCATGGCACGATCCGCCGCCATACGAGCGAAGAGAATGGCGAGCCATGCATGACGACCGCAGGCGGCCCTTCGCCAATGACGCCCCAGGCGATCTCATCACCGTTGAAGTCGAACCGCCCGGGCATCTGCCAATCCATGGCTTTTCTCCTGATCAGATTTTCACTGGGATCGAAATCACTCGTGCTCCAATCATTCGCCACAGCGTTTCGGCTCCTTTCGCGACTCGCGTCCTCTCAGCAAGACTGGTCATGTCACAAACCTTTCATTCAGATGCTGTCGGTGCCCGCATAGCGCGGCGCTCAGTATGTCGACCAGCAACTTGCCGCAACGCCGATCCGGATCGCGATCGGGGTCATAGATCGTCACCTCTATTCCAATCACGCGCGGGTCGGCACACCACGTGCGTAGCGCCTCGACGGCTTCTGCCGGCAAGAAACCTCCGGGTTCGGGTGTATCGACGGCAGACATGATCTCGCTGTCGAGTACATCCACATCGAAATGGATAAACACGCCCTCGACGGCATCTCCTCCGACCGCGTCAAGGGCGGCGCGCGCCGCATGGCTAACGCCGCGGCGGCGCACCTCGGTCAAGTCCATTCGCTGCACCTGCGTCTCGAATAGAGCTTTTGACGTGTACGTCGCCGGGTCCCGCAGATCTCGATAGCCGAATGCGATGGTATCAGCTTCCTGGAATAGTGGTGTGTGCTCGCCGAAGTCGACCAGAGGAGCCGGCCCGTGACCAGTTACAAAAGCCAGGTCCATCCCTGCCGCTCCTTTCGATGGCGACGTCGCCGGGAGTTTGAAGTCGGTGTGGCCGTCAAAGAAGATCAAGCCGTGGCGGCCACGCCGGCGCAGGGCGAGAGCGGGGCCGAGCAGGACGCTGCAGTCGCCGCCAATAACAAGAGGAAATCGTCCGGCATTCAGCTCCTCGCCCACAGCGTCAGCGAGCGTCTCGGAATAGCGACGGAGCGCGGGCGCATTGCGTACGCCGGTTGTCGCATCGACCTCGGGACTATAAGGCGGAGCGGAAACTGTCCGCGAAGACTCTGCCCCCAACCGCTCGCTGATGCCGAGCGACTGAAGCACGTCGGGCGCTTTCCGCGCGCCAGGCTCGCGCTCGCCGGGCTGCGGCATGAGCCCAAGGTTCGAGGGTGCTGCAATCAGCGCGATTCGGCGCGTTGCCGTCGCATCGGCTCGCATCATTGTGTTGAATGCCATCCCGGTTCTCCTAGTCATGTCATTGGCTGTACTTAGCAACCGATCCTGCCGACTCTGTTTCCGCCGCAAGGTTCTTCAGTGCAGTGAAGTAGATAGAGTCAGCTGCCGTTGTCGGGCCGTGGACCCGCTCCTCTTCGGCCGTCAAAAGGTCGATGAGGAAGGTGGCGAGGTTCGCCTCGTTCAGCCTTGCTGCAACGTGGTGGTTGCGCGGGCTGTGGCGGCTGCTTCCGCTGCCATGGGCGAAGAGCACAAGGCCGAGAGCATCCGGAGGCAACGAAAGATTGCCCTGAAGTGTGACAGCCCCCGCGGGAACATGCACGACGTGCTCGCTATGCCAGTCCATATCTACCTCCGCTATGGCGATCTGGTGCCGCGCGCCGAACCCGCGGCCGCGTGCCCAGCCAACTCTTCTTCGGAAGCGGCAGTCTTGTCGGAAGCGGCAGGCTTGGGCGCGGACCTGGCGAGGAGCGCGCGGACCTCCTCATCGCTCGTCTGTGAGAAATCCATATACCAGCGCCCGACACCGAGCAGCGGCTCTGGCGTCGTCGCGCAAACGACTTCGTCGGCGTCCGCCCGCATCGCGTCGCAAGTGTCGGGGCTACCGACGGGAACGGCCGCGACGATATGGGCGGCGCGGTTTTTTCGCAGCGCCTTGATCCCCGCCCGCATGGTCGATCCGGTCGCGAGCCCGTCATCCACCAGGATAATGGTCCGTCCATTCAACTGCGGCGGGAGCCGCCCGGTCCTATAGAGGCGCTCACGGCGCAGAAGCTCTTTTTCCTCCTTTGCAGCGACCGCGTCGATGACCTGTGGCGGGATCGCGAGGCCGCTGACGATTTCGTCGCTCAGGACACGTACGCCTGAGGGCGCGATTGCCCCCATGGCCAGTTCCTCGTGGCCGGGAACGCCGAGCTTGCGCACGACGAAGACGTCGAGCGGTGCCTTGAGCGCCTGCGCGACTTCGTAGCCAACCGGCACGCCGCCTCGGGGCAGCGCCAATACGATCACGTCGTCGCGCCCGGCAAAGTGAACGAGTTCCCCGGCCAGTCGCCGCCCGGCCTCGCGGCGATCTGAAAAGATGGTAGCCATGGCCTTCGATCCCCGTGCATCTGCTTTCCCGGTGCATGTCCTTTCAGCCTGCGGCCGTGGGATGACCGCGGCACCGGTATCATTTTGGAACTCGCTCGCTGTCTCGACGTTCCAAGAATAGTTTCGATCGCGAGGTGGATCGAACAGACCGCGATCCGTGCTCCGGACGCCTGGCGATCTCGCGATGCGCAGCAGAGGCGGGTTTGGCGCCTCAGCAATCAGAGAGAGGAACATCCCATGCAAGTTCAGGAGATCATGTGCCGTCGGACCGAACTGGTCGGCCCGAACACGACAATCAGGGATGCCGCCCGGAAAATGCGGGCCGACAATCTCGGCGCCCTTCCGGTCGGCGAGAATGACAGGCTGGTCGGCATGGTGACGGACCGCGACATTGTGATGCGTGGCGTCGCCGAGGAGCGCTTAGCCGGCAACACGACCGTTCGCGAGGTCATGTCCGAGCATGTCCATTGGTGCTTCGACGACGCCGATATCGCCGATGCAGCGAAGATCATGGCCAAGCATCAGGTGCGTCGTCTTCCGGTGATCAACCGCGACAAGCGTCTCGTCGGCGTCATTGCTCTGGCTGACCTCGGGCGGACCGATGAGGAAGCCGCCAAGATCGCCCTTGAAGGCATTTCCGAGGCGACGGACGATCCCCGGCGCTAGAGCAATTCCAGGAAAAGTGCGTAGCGGTTTTCCGTCCGGAATTGCGTAAAAACAAAATTTAGAGCGGTTTGGCGATTCCGTGAAACGCTGAACCGCTCTAGACGCTCGCCTGAGCGGTTACGGCCATGCGTTCTCCTCCGTCGGGGCTGAACGCCCCCTGCTCAGGCAGCCTTCAGTTTGGCCACTATCGCGCTTTCACATCTATGCGGCGTGTCTTGTCCTTTGCAGCGGGGTTCTTCGGAAGCTCGACAGCCGACAAGAATGCGCATCGGGACATGCCATCGCGGAACAACGGGCCGGCATGGCTGTTTGGTCAATCCACCCAGTCGGATTTGAACGGAAGGAGGATTTCGATGAACGCCACCGGACTCGACGTATTCGACAAGACACTGCAGACCACGAACATCTGGCTCGACGAGATCATGGACGAGATTGGACCGGATCGGCAGGTCGCCTGGCACGTTCTCGGAGCGGTGCTGCACGCCCTGCGCGACCGTATCCAGCCGGATCTTGCAGCACACCTCGGCTCGCAATTGCCGATTCTGGTTCGTGGAGCCTTCTATGACCAATACCAACCCTCCAAAGCTCCCGAGAAGGTGCGGTCGCTCGACGAGTTTCTGGCCAGGATCAAGGCGGAGCTTGAAGTCATCCGCCCGCTCGATTCCAAGGATGCATTCAGGGCCGTCTCCAAGGTGCTTGCCCAGCATGTCGAAGAAGGACAGATGCACAAGGTCTGGGACTCCCTGCCAGGAGAGATCAGACGGGTCGCCGAAACTCAGCAAGCGGCGTGAACGGCGCCGGCGCGGGTTTCTCGGTCGCAATCTCCAGGGGAAATAGCAATGCCGCTCACCCTTATCAGCCCGGCTTTCCCGGCAGGCGGAAAAATTCCCGAAAAATACGCGCGCGACGGCCAGAACGTCTCGCCGCCGCTGAAGTGGTCCGGTGTTCCTGACGGTACCAAGAGCCTTGTTCTTGTCGTGCAGGATCCCGATGCGCCAAGCGGGACTTTCGGGCACTGGGCGGTCTTCAATATCCCGCCGGATGCCGGCGGACTTGCCGAAGCCGAAGATGGCAAGCCCGGTCCGTCGGCACTCAGGCAAGCCACCAATGATTTCGGTAATGCCAATTACGATGGTCCGCAGCCGCCTGCGGGGCATGGCGTCCACCATTACCACTTTCGGCTGGCCGCGCTCGATGTGCCGAGCCTCGGCGTACCGGGACAGGCGGGCGTGCATCAGGTCTGGAAGCAAGCCCAGAAGCACGCGTTGCAGGAGACGGAGCTGGTCGGAACCTATGAACGGCCAGCATGAGACCGGCGGCTGGTCGCCGCCTTCACAGCGGTCGCCTTCACAATGCAATCCGGGCAAGCGGTTTTCGGGCGGGGCCGTGGATGACCGAACCGTCGGCGGCAAAGATCGAGCCGTGGCAGGGACAGTCCCAGGTGCGGTCGGCATTGTTCCAGGATACGGGTGCAGCCTTTGTGGGTGCAGGTCGCCGAAACCGCCTGGAGTGCACCTTCGGCGTCTCTCCACGCCGCAATCTTTTCGTCTCCCCTGACGATCACGCCACCCATGCCGGGCGCGATATCGTGCGTGCTCGAGACGATCGATTGACTGCGGCCATTCTTGTGGAAGTCCTCGGGATAGGGCCGCGCCGGATCGTAGAGTTTTTGCCATCGGCTTGGGCGGGCGCAGATCAGGTCGGCGATCATCGTGCCCACGACCGTTCCGTTGGTGATGCCCCAGGCGTTAAAACCCGTGGCAATGTGGAAGCCGGCTGCCTTGGTGGGATCGGGTTCGCCGGCGTATGGGATCCTGTCGGCCGTATCATAATCCTCATTGCACCAGCGCCACGCAACGTCACCGACGGGAAGGTTCTTTCTCGCCCATTTTTCCAGTTCGACGAACCGCCTCGCCACGTCGCCATCCCAGCCGGTGTTGAATTTCGGGCCGAGTGCGACCAGCAGTGGACCTTCGGCATCACAGCCCGTGCGGATGGAATGCGTCGGATCGTCGATGCCGATGAACATGCCGTCGACAGGGAGGGGATCATCGATCCGAAAGGCCATGGCGGTGTGGCAGCGCGGTTGCGTCCGGTTCGCCATGCCGACGGGACTCTTCACCGTCATGTTGGTGGCGACAATGACGTCCTCGGCATCAACGGCGCCGCCATCGGTGACGACGCGCCAGCGGCTTGCCTCGTCGATCGAGGTGGCGCGGCTGTTTTCAAAGATGCGGCCGCCACGGGTTGTCACCGCTGCCGCCAAGCCGATCAGATACATCGCTGGATTGAACTGCGCCTGGTCGGGGAACCGTAACGCTGCGGTCGTTTCGAAAGGCAGCGGTGCGCGCTCGAGGAGATCGGCCTCCAGCCGGACCTGGCGCGCGGCCTCCGCCTCGGCCATGACCTCCGCGCGCCGGCTTTCACTGCACGTGTAGGTATAGGCGTCCTTGCTCTCGAGATCGCAGGCGATGGCGTAGTTGTTGACCCAATCGCGGATTTGTTGCGCGCCAGCGGAATTCGCGTCGGCGTAGTCCTGGGCCAACTCCCGGCCGACAGTATCGATGAGATGACGATAGATCAGTCCATGCTGCGTGGTGATCTTGGCCGTCGAGCGGCCGGTGACCTGGCCGCCTGTCCGCAGGCCTTCGAGGACGACCACCGACCGGCCCGCCTCGCAAAGGCGAAGCGCCGTCGTCAGGCCGACAATTCCAGCCCCCACGACAACGGCGTCCGCACGGACCGAAGCTTCGAGCCGGGGAAAGTTCGTGGCAGTGGCTGCCGCAACCCAACAGTTTCCCGGTTTTCCCGAGAGAATGGCCATTTCAACCGCGTCCCTTGCGTCTCGATGAGCTTCCATCGACAACCGGGTCGGCGGAGGAACGTTCCCGGGGTTCGTCGCTTTCAGTCGAGCCCTCGCCACCCCGGGTCAGAAAAGCGCCGGGAAGGTGCGAGGTGCAGGCCTTCACCCAAGTGATCGCCTCGCGGTCGTATTCGTCGCCCGAGCGCCAGTTCTCAAAGAAGGCGTTCAGCCTGTCGACACGCCCCGGCCAGATACCGGCGGCCTGCAGGCCGAGTGAAACGCCGTAATTGGTGAAGGCGAACTTGGTATCGCCCAGCCATGGGGCGCGGCTGAAATAGCCGGGCGGGTCGACCCACATCGTTTCCAGGGTTCGCAGCGAACGCCTCGTCTGCGCCTCTGCCCATGGCTCGTCGGGAAAGAAATGGGCGAGCCACAGCATCATGCCCAGGCCGAGGTCCTGCTCGATATCGAGGGTGCGCCAATCCCGCTCTATCAGGTCACGCATTTGCGCGATCTCGACCGCCAGTGCGTCCTCACCGAGCATCCGGTAAGAGACGTAGCCGTCATAGGCATCCATGCTGCCGAGACCGTAGCCAGGATATGGGCCGCTCAGATCCTCCTGCATCTTCCAGATCACGCCGCGGCCGGGGATCACAAAGGCCGGGTGAATGTCACGCGCCAGCGCAATGCCGCGCTTGCGGTATTCCGGCTTCAGATCGCCGAGACGCGCCAAGGCGAACAGCCACATCGCCAGATAATGGAAATACTGGCCATCGCGATCCGCCGCCTCGCCGATCCTCAATCCGCGCCGGCGGCCGAGCACACGCTCGACATCGGCCACCAGCCGGTCGGCCGCGCCCAGCCAGCGCTCTTCGCCAGTTTCTATGTAAAGCGAGACATAGAGCACGACGCCGAACGCATCGGTCCAAAGATACCGCAAGCCGTTGGGCCAGATGCCTTCGGCGCGCAGCCAATCGAGTTTTCGCAGGACATAGTCGACGTCATGCAACATTGCGCCAAAGTCCTAGAACTGGCAGACAAGTCCTAAATTGGCAGAACTAACCGATATTCGGCACCGCGCGATTGCGAGCACGCCGAATTTCAAGCTCTCCTCCGTCCGGTTGATCTGCCCAATATCGCGAAACGATCTGATCGGCGGCGGGTTCCTTGGCCGCTTTCCCCGGCGCGAGCGGGTATCGTCGTCTGATCACGAGTTTCGGGTCCAGGCACTCATAACGGGATGTGCGAGGTTGCCAGGCGTTTCGGGCCTTTCGATCGGGGAGGCAAAGTTGCGAAGCCGCCAAATCGAATTGAGGTTGGCGAGGCCGCAGCCGAGCGCGGTTCTCAGCGCTTACGCCGCTCAACCCCGAAGGACTTCAGCTAAGCAAAGCCTAGTGCTAACTACCTGTTATGCAATGAGAAATTGGCGCACCGCGCCGAGTGATGATGAGAACTACGTCTACGCTATAGCCCTCCTTTAAGTCGGTTCAAATCCCGCTCTCTCCGCCATCACTATTGCTAGCGCATTGAATCATCAGCAAATTTCACAATTTAGGTCATCTAAACCCTCATTACACCCCACATTTTGAGGTGGATGTAGCGGCTCGTCCCTGGACGCTATTGGACCGTTGAGCGCGCGATTCGCGGTCTAACCCTGACGCTCCACTTGAACCAACTCAATTCGGTGGAATGCCCCAGGTGTTCCCT
Organism: Mesorhizobium sp. B2-7-2; assembly: GCF_006440775.1. Lineage (GTDB taxonomy): Bacteria > Pseudomonadota > Alphaproteobacteria > Rhizobiales > Rhizobiaceae > Mesorhizobium. The sequence continues at coordinate 175,008 of NZ_VFTZ01000002.1, forward strand.
TTTTGTTCTATTCACTGCAGCGAGCATCGGCTAAACTATTGCCTCAAGGAACCGATTCTCCCGAGGCGCTCCAATGACCGTTCAACCTGTCAGCAAAACTCTCCACGGCGACAAGTTCTTCAACGAGCCGACGATCACCTGTCCCAGTTGCAAGACTGACTTCAAGCTGAACGAGTCTCTCGCAGCACCGCTAATCGCTGCTACGCGAGAGGAGTACGAGCAGCGCATCGCTCAGACGAATGCAGCCATCGCCCTGAGAGAAGAAGAACTCGAGCGTCAACGCCATGAAGTCGCAGCTACGAAAGAGAGCGTTGAAACGCTCGTTGCCGAGAAAGTTAGGACCGAGCGAACTCACATTGCAGCCGATGAGGCGCGAAAGGCAAAGCTTTTGCTATCCGCGGACTTGGATGAGCGCGACCGCAAAGTGGCCGAGTTGGAGGAGACGCTGAAGGCGCGCGACAACAAGCTCCAAAAGGCACAGAAGCAGCAAGCAGAGTTCCTCGCGAAGCAGCGCGCGCTCGAAGATGAGCGGCGGGAGATGACCCTCACCATCGAGCGAAAAGTACAGGAAAGTCTCGACGCGGTTCGGGCAAAAGCCAAGTCCGATGCCGAAGACGGTCTCAAAATGAAGATCGTCGAGAAGGAGGAACAAATCGCCGGCATGCAGCGTCAGATCGAGGATCTGAAGCGCCGCGCTGAACAGGGCTCCCAGCAGCTGCAAGGTGAAGCTCTGGAGTTGGAACTGGAAGGGCTGATCAGCAGTCGCTTCCCGGTCGATGAGATCGAGCCGGTCGCGAAGGGCGAGTTTGGGGGCGATGTCCTCCAGCGGGTCATCGGCCCGGCTGGTCAGCTATGCGGGGCGATACTTTGGGAATCCAAGCGCACCAAAAATTGGAGTCAGGGCTGGCTCGGCAAGCTGAGGACTGATCAGCGAGCTGCGAAGGCAGACATCGCCTTGCTAATTTCTGAAGCCCTGCCTGCGGGCGTTGAGACATTCGACCTAGTCGACGGGGTATATGTCGCCCACCCCAAGTGCGCCATCCCAATCGCAGTCATATTGCGGCAGTCGCTTATCGAATTGTCGAACACCCGTTTAGTCCAGGTCGGTCAAGCCTCAAAAATGGAGCTGGTGTATGGTTATTTGACCGGACCGCGTTTTCGACAGCGCATCGAGGCCATCGTCGAAAAGTTCTCCGACATGCAGGATGATCTCGCACGTGAGCGCAAAGCCACCATCCGACTATGGGCCAAGCGAGAAGCGCAGATTCAAGGTGTCATTGAATCGACAGTCGGCATGTATGGTGATTTGCAAGGCATAGCCGGGAACGTGATGCAGGAGATTGAAAGCCTGGAGGTGTTAGCGGTGACAGGACCAGCCTCCGACTCAGGCTTACCCGCCGCGCTTTGACGGCAGCCAGTTCTCACCGAAAGCCTCGATCCTGGTGTGCCGCCTTCACGTGCCGAATGCAGGGGTGCTGTTTTTGCCGATAGGGCTCGAGTTCCGCTCGATAAATGAGGACGCGGCAGAGTGATCGGTCTGGAGGAGCGGCACAACTAATGATTATTGATCTTTTTCAGGAGCCTTTCGATGCCTACGCGCCTATTACCACCGTGTCGTGAATCGGAGATAACCAATGCCGACGTATAACGAAATCCAGGACTATGTCCCGTCGTTCGTGCCGAAGACTTGTTGGATAGCCGACATTAAGGCTGCACACGGCCTGACTACGCGAAGGGCAGCTAATCGCGCCGACCCAGGCTCGCGCATGCATTCGTGTCCGCCCGACAAGCGAGTGGCGCTGGAAGCCGCCATGCGCGAAGTGGGCGCGCTTTGATGAATGTGGATGAGTTTGCGATCGGCCTCGCTAAAAGGTCATCGAACGCCCGACTGACCTACGCCCGTTCGTCTGTGAGGGGTCACCGGTTGGCTGCGACGTGTTCATCGTCGGCTACAACCAGCGACCGCTGTGGAAGGCGACCGCTGGCGATTTTGGAAATGCGGCTACAGCTATCAGAAGGACGCTTGGTACGACGAATACCTTGCTCAGCGCGGGAGTGAGAGTAAGACCCCGCGGCAAAATCACAGACATCGTACGCGGCTTGCCTGGCGTCGGCGTGCTGGAAGCTAACATCGACGCTCGCCCGTCCAAGCGGAAAAGTACCTATCCAAAACCTGTGACCGAGCAGTTTGACTTCGTCTTCGGCGCTTGCCGCCCGAACGTCATCATTGCGCATGGGACAGATGCCGTTGTGCCTACCGTACGCTGAAAAAACCGCTTTCACGCGCTGCATCGAAGCATAACTTGCTTGGCCGAGGGCCTTTTTTAAACGCGGCCTCGAAAGCGGCAAAGCCGCGATTATAATCTTTTGAGCCCTGGTATTTGATAAATCTGCTCATAGAGCCAAATATGGCCACAACAGGGCACGAACCAAAAGCCGCCATTATGTATCCGCCTTCATACGCGGTCGATTTGGCGTCAGCGTTTGCTGACACATGTAAACTAATACCGAGTGCTACTGCCGCTATAACTTTTATGGTAGTGGTGCCGATTCTCACTTGTGTATCCCCACGTCGCCTTACAACTTGCATATACATTTAAACTGACGGTCAAGGTCTCTATTGGCGCAAAGCACGTATGTCTTCCGGCCAGCTGTGACCAAACTCGCCGCCATCCCGATCATGTCGCCCTGCCAGGTGCAAATGTTGCAACCCTACCCGTATTCCTCACTGATTAGGAAACCAGATAGTTACGCTCTGCTGCGCTTGGAGATTGCGCGCCACAGGGCCTCTTCTTCATTAGTGCCGTCGTCGAAAATTTGGAAGATTTCCACAGCCAGCTATTCCCGCTGCTCCCGGTCCTTCTTGGCTAGGCGGCGCTCAGCACACAACCGGTTAAATACCCGCTGGAGCTTGTCTAAATCGGCGGGCCAATAAACGCCACTGCAACGCGACAACGACATGTCCGTCGCCCCTCTACGCGGCTATGGGATTATCTCACGGAAGTTACCGCCGCAACGACGGAGGTTTTTCCTGCAGAAAAAAAGCCTGTCGCGGTAAGCGACAGGCTCTCTATTTGGAACTTCAGAGAACTAGAATTTGTAGGCGATGCCGAGGCGAACCTCGTTGGTCTTCAGATCAACATCGGCATTGGCATTTCCAAAGGACTCTGAGCCGAAGTCAGTATAGCGATATTCGCCTCGCAGCAGCAGATTGTCGGTCATGGCATAATCCAAGCCGACGCCTATCGTCCATCCTGTGAATGTTTTATCGGACGAAGTTCCGCCGGGGACATTAGCACTAATGTCGACATCACCAAACGCAACACCGCCCGCAATGTAAGGAAGAAAACGATCAACGGCATATCCTAGACGAAGTCTTGCCGCCCCGCTCCATTTGAGTTCTTCGGTTGCGTCGAAGCCCGTTGGGACACCAGGAGAGGTGAATATTTCGCCGCTGCCATCAACATTTGCATATACGACGTCCAGTTCCGCACCAATCACGATGTTGTTGGACATCTGATAGTTGTAACCGCCGTAAACGCCTCCAAGGAATCCGTCAGGGTCTGTGTCGACAAAGCCCGGTCCGCCGATCTGGTCTATATTGCCTTTACCCCAAGCATAGCCTGCCTGTAGGCCGATATACCCGCCTGTCCAGCTAAAGACCGGCGCAGGTTCTGCAACGATGGCATCGGCAGCAAAGGCCGACGACGCCAGCAGAGACAACGACAAAGCAAGAAGCAGCTTCTTCATAGGTGATCTCCTCGTAACCTACCGTTGTGTAGCAGAGCTCGCCGATACGTGCAGTCGCATTTTTGCCACAGTTCTGCCCGGATTCGAACGGCGACCCATAGCCGAGGTCCATCGCCTTCGTTATGCTCCTATTCATGGCGGTGAGGCTCTTGAGGAAGCGGAGGAAGGGGGAGGTCGGATGAATCTCTTGTGCGGCAGCTCCGCCTCAAGTCAGCTTGAGAAAGCTGTTCGAAAGTCTGCCCTCGCTATGGTATCGGACACAGTCAGAACCTGAGAGCCGAAATCACAATAGGCCTGCACTATGTCGGGAACGTCGTAGGCGCCCAGGAGACACATCGCGGAACCCACTAGGTTGGAAAGTGGTTTGAGGTGGTAGCGGGAGACCGCTACATAGTGAGACCCACTATTGAAGGGGCATTCTTTTGCTATCGGCAACGCTCAGCATAGAGCGTAAACGTCGAAATCGCTCGGAATTAGGATGGCTTGGCCTACGGCTCGATTGGCTATCTGCCACTGACGACGTTCGGAGGTCGGCACACCGAACCTGCAGCCCAGTCGTGCGCTCTTGCGAGCCCGACGTTGGGATGCATCAGGCTGGGCTAGGATGTTGGCAGATAGGCGGAAAAATGGCTCCCCGGGCCGGACAAACCGAACGAAATCGAACCGGCAAAAAGTCGAATTAAGTGCATAATTTCAGTAACTTGGGAAACTACCGTCCACCTACCGCATTTCTTGGTTGTGTACCTCATGCGGCACATTTGTGTACCGCGACGGGACGCTAACGGGAAGTTCTTGGATTGCCAAGAGGGTGCCCAGAATTGAGCCCGGCGCTAGGGCCAGCACCGGGAGATCAAACTTAAATAGCGACCAGATCGGCAAGTTTGGCCGCCACTTCTGCCATGGAATTTTCTGCTGTGCTCAGGCCGCTCCGGGAGGCTAGCAGGGGGCTAACTTCACGGAGGGCTTCATACGTCGTGTTGTGCACTATAGGGACGATACGCTCGCCTGCAAGGAGTGCCGAAAGTTCTTTGTCGGCGATACTTTCTGTTGGGAGGCGGCGAAGCAGCGCGGGTGTCACCAGTACAATCCCAATCCGCGATTTCGCCAAGCCCTTGTCGATAGCGCGCATCAACGGCACACCGAGGCCAACGTCCTTCTCACTGAACCAGACCTTGACACCGCTTGCCTCAAGCAAATCGTGCAACTCCTTGGCGGGACCTAGCCGGTCGTCCCACGCGTGGCAAAGAAAGGCGTCCCGCAGGTCCAGCGATGCTTGCTTCTCGACGCTTTCACGGATCGGCGTGAGTGCGAGCACCTCGGCAGGTGTGTACAGGACGGACGAACTAGCCCGCGACCATCTCGGCTTTACGCTGCGGCTGGAACCACCGCTGCTGCTTCGACCGCCCCCGCTGCTTCCTGGCGATGAGTAGGACGGGGAGGAGTAGGTCGGGTAAGGGTTCGACCTATAGCTACTATAGCTGTAGCCGCCGTACCGACCACCGCATGCAGGGCAGGCCGCTCTACCGCTCGCTGTGCGATGGCCCTGTGATGGTGCTGTGCATCTTGCCATGTGGAACTTCCTCTATGAAGCGGTCTCACGGGGATTATTCGACAGCGGCTATGTACTCATGGGTTGAGGGCGCGGTTTGCGGGCGGGCGGAGGGCGTTTGTGCGGGCTGTCAGCGAGCCCTTGTATCTGCTTACGAGCCATCTCGATGTGTTCGTACAGTCGGTTAGGCGGGATACCTAGCCGGCCTCGATCAACCTTTAGAATGTATCGAAGGAATGCGTCCTGTAGGTCGCGGAATTTGCCTGCCTTGAACGCAGTCTGCATCTCGTCTCGGGTCGAGACTTCTGCGACACCGGTCGCAAGCGCCATTTGCTCCAGATAGACGCTTGAATTGAGCGTGAGTTCAAGATGAGCGATGCCGCTTTCCTTGATGGCCACCTGATCCCCGACCCCTACGCGACCAGTGTTCGGATCAAGGGCCTCCACTAGCCTGCGTTCGTACAGCCTGTTGATCACTGCCAGCACGAGTTCCTCTTGTACCCCGCAGCCTTCGAACAAACGGCATAGGTCGCCGACCCGCCAATGCCAATCCTCAACATTGTCGTCGTCGGGCCTGACACTGTTCATCTTCTGCCGAAGCAACCACAAGATATAGTAGGCAAGGAGAGGCGGAGCAGGTCTTAGGGGATTGGTGGAGAATATGTTGGAAATAAACTCGTTCTCTATCTCGTTAAACCTATCGTACTCTCCTCGTATCAGCGCTCTATGGGTTTTGTTTTTATCGGTAGTGACGTCCTCTCCGCCAAATCTCGACTTTATAATCTCATCGATTGCGAGCTCGGGCGACAAGAATATGCGCTCTGCAATCCGCAGCATCCTGCGAATATCAAAATTCCCTAGCCGGCCTATGAAACCGGACACGTAGTCGTTGTCCACGAAGATTCGGCGCACGGCATCCGCCAAAATGGCTAGGTCGTTGATTTCGACGCGGAAGCCGAGGCGTGAAAAATAAGACTTTGCAGCGCCCGGCTCTGCTTCGACCTTTGCTTGGAGGAAGTTCACGCGCCGCGAAATGATCTCCTTCGCATCGGGAACAGGTAGATAGAAACTGTGGGCCGAGTAGCTCTGCAACGCACCCGCTTTGGAGAGTCTCCACACAGTCCTGTCTGTTATCGGCACAACGTTGAACACCGACGCCGCGCTCTCAAGCGAATGAGCTAATTGGTACACCGCATCTTGAATTTCGGGCGAGAACTGATCGGTGTTGTCGAAGACAAGACATGGCAATTGCTGATGAGACTTGGCCGACCAAGCCAAAAGGAGCCTAACGTATTCATCTGGATATGCCTCCCGGCGAGCCTCAATGTGTTTGCCAAACTCGTCCTTAAACTGCTTCTTGTTGGTCTCGTATAGGTTCTTTCTCGTGCCTTGCGACCAGCGCTGGTACTCCGAGAAAAAGATGCCCTGTAGCTCGTCATACGTGGGCGGATTGGTTGAGCAAACGGCTGCTTCCAAGCTTTGGAGCAGTTGCTGCATCGCCCATCGGGCCACCGCGTCTCGGTCGCCGTGGAAATCTTCAAGATCGATCCGGCAAACAACACATTTCTTGCGCAGTCCCGAAGGCAGAACTTGTTCAAAGAAGCGATCAATGAACGTGGATTTCCCCGCGCCTTTGTTGCCCACTATCAGGACCGTTTCCGACACTCGCGTCTCCATCGCGCGGGATAGCTCGTCAACCAATGCGCCGCCCTTGCCGGTCTCAAGAGGCGTTATCGTGTTTAGAACACGCTGTATGATTTTCTCAAGTTCCACGTCTGCTTTGCGGCTTTCCCCCGTTTCCACAAAGCAGTCACGCAACATTTCGCGGTCTTTCTCGTTCGACATGCGAGAGAAGAATTGAGCAAACAGGAGCGCGGCGTCCGTGGCCAAGGGGTCCCGACGACGCATTCTGGCCGAGTTAGGATCGAGGACGAAAAATTGCTGCTCTGCCTCTGGAATGGTGATCCCTTCGGCCTCGTTGAGGTGCGCGAGATGGTGTCTATTGGTGATTGAGGCGGGACTGAGAAGATCGGCAAACTTCGCGAAGTTATTAGCAACAGCATCGATGTCCGGGAACAAAATTCCTTTTCCTTCCATCGGGGGCTTTCCATCGGTCCGAGAGCCTCTGAAAAAGAGCCACGTGTTTCCATCAGTGACTGCCGCGACTGCAACGCCCTTCTCCATGGCGTAACCCATTGCTTGTCGGATGCCGGGCAGAAGGGGCTTCACTACCGCGCCGCTTAGAGCGACATTGATGACCTCACGCCCCTTAGTCGTGGGCGATAGCAGGCCGACGCGTTTAGCCTCCAAAATCGTTTCGTTCCGACCCCCGATTGTCAGAAGGTAGTCGATGTACCCGGTGCCGCTTAGGGGCTCTGTGAAAACCGCTTCGTGTTTCCAGTTCAACACCTCAAAAAGAAACCGGTCGAGGATTTTAAGCCGCGTGTCACTTTCATTTTGACCCGCCTCTATTGCGGCGCGAAAATCGGGCAACAGCGAGACAAGCCGGGCATGGGCTTCATCGATAGGATTTGACATTGAAGCGACTGCCCCCAAGCTGTTCGAAAGTCCCCGTTGAAGATAGTTCACTTACACCTTTAAATGCAATGGGCGGTATATTCCGCGTTCCGAGCAGTAATAACGCAGTCGTTCTCCGCAGAGGATGCTTCAATTGTGCACAAAAATCCGAGAAGCCTGACCTCTTAAGGGGCGGGACTCGCGGGCCAAGGGGGAGAGACCCGATGTGGCCACGCCAAGGTCGGGCGGCAATCAGGCGCGTTCCCATTGTTGAAGCTGTGAAGCTGCCGCCCGCCGAGAACGTGATTGCCGCGAGGACCTCGGCTGGATATCCCATTGAATAGTCGCGATATCCTGCAATGGGGAAACAAGCACTATGGCTGATGTCGGTACGATCATCATGGAACACGAGGTTGACACTTCCCGGCTCATCGGCGCGTTGTTCGAAGCAGACGATGTAGGGGCCATCGTACGGTGCCACTACGAAGCGGAACGAGCGCTCGACTTCGTTTTAGAAAAGCTAACTGATGGGCGTTCAAAGCGCACGAAAGGGTGGACCTTCGCCAATCGGCTGGAAGTGTGCCGGATGTTCGGCGTCCGGGACATGTGGACCGCACCAATTCAGACGATAAACAACCAGCGCAATGATTTTGCTCACAAAGGCCAATTGTTGATCGAAGATCAGCAGATTTTGGACCTGTACCATCAAGTTCGCCGTATATACCCCAAATTTAGCGATAAGTTTCGTCTAGAAATTAGTGGACGCAAATTGTTCAATAAAGAGTTTGGAGAAAGCAGCAACAGAGAGAAATACGTTATGTTGGCGTCGGTCGTAACGAGCCTATTCTGTTCGCTTCCACAGATGGCATCCGTACAGAAGCCCAACGTTTAGAAATCACCAAAAAATCTGAGACCTCGAGCTCGACAAGTGCGGAACTGCGCTACCTCCCGGTGGGTGGCGGAACGGTAGGAGAGTCCGATGGAGGCATACGCCCTGATCATCGCGGCAGCAGCGGCCTTCGGTGGCTACAACGTCGGCCTCGGCGGCGACAGCAAGAACGCTGGCTTCGCTGGGTCGATCCTCGCGGCGTTCGCGTTCGCTATCCCAATGGGGTTCTGGTTGGCATCAAACCTACTCGCTTATGCTTTCAAAGGTGGAGCCTCTGGCTTCAAGCCGGGGCAAGTCCGCGAGGTCGTCGGCCCCTTGCTGTTCGGCGCTGCCGTTTGGCTTTGCGCGATAGCTGTTGGATTTATCGTCCGCACCAGAGGGAAACGATAGTCCATTTAGACCTTGCCCTATCGGACCGCCCAAGCAGATTGGTTGCGGGTTCAAATAGGGCCTATTTTGACTTTTGATATGGCTCGTGCACAACGTTTGTGATGCTGTTGACCGCTTGGCCACGAGCCTCAAGACGCTCAGCCTGTTCCTGGGACCGCTTCGTCCGATCGGCCACGAGGCGACATCGTTGTCGTCATTGTTGCGTTCAGAGCTCAAGAAACTGAGTCTGCCGGCGATCGGCCTAGAGTTGGCGTTGCGCGCGCCGCGATGGCGGCCCACCGCGACAAGACCGGCAAGGCCGATGCGCTGGGCATCGCCCACATCATGCGCACCGGCTGGATTCCGACAGGCCCATACCAAGTCGCAAAGCTGCTACCGGACGAAGCTTTTGCTGAGGCACCGGCGCAACCCGAAGGCCATGTTCCTCGACCTGGAGAACGCCATCTGCCATCGCTGAAGGCATTTAGCGTCCGACTGGGAAAGGTCGGGCGAGGGGCTTTCGAGAAATCGGTGCGCACCGCGGTGGCGGAGGATCCGCTGTCGTCCGAGGTGATGGACGCCATGCTGTCGGCGCGCGCAGCGCTGTGGAGGCAGTACTGCCGGCTGCACGATCTCGGCGTCAGAATGGTGGCCCGCAGCGAGCTGTGCCGGCGTACTATGGCGATCCCCGGCCCGGTGACGGCACTTTCGTTCATGACGGCGATCGATGACCCGTCGCGCTTCCGCCGCTCGCGCGACGTGGCGGCCTTCGGACTCACCTCGCGGCGCTCGCAGTCGGGCGCCTCGATCGACGTGCAGGGGCGCATATCGAAAGCCGGAGACGCGGACGTGCGACGCTCGCTATACGAGGCGGCGTCGGGGCTGATGACGCGCTTCAAGGGCAGGGACAAGGTCAAGAGCTGTGGCCAGGCGATCGCCAAACGCTCCTGCCACCGCAAGGCCTGTGTCGCCGTGGCGCGCAAGCTGGCGGTGATCATTCATGCGATCTGGACCGGCAGAACGTTCTATGTCTGTGATCCAGCGGCAAGCCAGGCGGATGCCGGCCGGCGTGCCCATGACAAGGCCGGCAAGCGCATCGATGAACAGAAGACCGACAGGTTAAAACTCATGGCGCCGGCACGTTGACGGACGCCATCTGACACAATGAATCCGCTCCGGCGGATGAGGACCGATGCAGACCAGGAACGACGGAACGCACGTTATCTTGCCTGCGGCCGCGCTGATCGCGAGGCGGCCGGACCGCGCCGGATTGCCTGTGATCATGGCTCTGTCAGCCCCGATGGAAACGTGCGCCACAACGGTTCCCGTGCTGCAAATAAGCAGCGCTGCTACGCCGTCGCAGAGCGCGCAAGACTGCACGGCGCATCGAAACTCAACGAAAGAGTATGGAATCGTGGTATATAGAATAGAATAGTGTACTATCGTATATTATAGGAGGGAGGACGATGGAAATGGGGTCTCGTAAAGTGCGACGAATAAGATGGCAAGATAAAAGGGCGCACATTGTGCGGCGATCGGTTGGCTGTTTTTGCTGGCGTTTTCGTCATTTCTCACACATTGCTCGCCTTCGCTGCAATGTACGATTTTATAATAAATTGTTGATCTAGTGTGAGAATCTCCAAGGTGCGGAGCACATCCGCTGGCCCATACCGGGTTTGCCCTTATCCTTCAAACGTCTGCACTGGGGCCGATTCCAGACAGGCCGTTACGAGGCACCGACCGTGGGATAGCTGCCGTTAGTTGCGACGCGCACGGCACCACAGCTTCCGGCCTCACTTAGCCATTATGACCATTTCTTCCAGGCATTCTCTTGGTCCGATCGCGACGCACCCAAGGCCCGAAGCACCGACTCGACGGTCTGTTGTGTCACTTCGGGCCTGGTGCCACGATCAAGAATACCGCGCGTCACCTGCAGCCATATGCCCATCACGATGTCCACTGCCAGCTCCGCGTCCCGTATGCTCACACGCTCTTGAACTATCGCCTGCGCGATATCGGCCTTGAGGTTCGTCCGGACACCTCGCGCATACTCGCCGCGCGATTGAGAACTTTGAACGACCAGACGTGCCCAGTTCGCGTCCGAGATCGCCTTTTCCAAGAACTTCGTGAAAGCAAAGGATAGGCGTTTGAGTGGATCCTCCAGTGCGCGGCGCGCGTCCCCCAACACTGCGTCAAAGCTCTCCCCGAGTTTTTCCCCCACAGCTGCAGCCAGTTCGTCGATGCTCTGGAAGTGGTAGTAGAAGGTACCCTTCGCGACGCCGGCTGCCTCGACTACCGCATCGATCGTAACCGCCTCGCGAGGCCGTTCTGCCATCAGCATCGTCCCGGCATCCAGGATCAGGGCACGCGTTTTTTCTCGCTTCTCCCGTCCGATCTCCGCCCTACGCGCCAAATCAACCTTTGCCATCCGTCCTGCCTTTTCTGCATTGCATCATTACGCAAATGTCATATTGACTAAATAGTCGATTTGACCTAATTGTGCAATATGAAAGTTGCTGAGCCAACCGGCAGCAGCTCGATTTCTCGTTTTCCCAACACAAGCGTATCCGAACAATAAGGAATGGCATCAATGAATGTTCAGTCCCAGCACTTCAAATCAGAGAGCCGGCCGCTGCCGTTCGAATGCATTGCCCTGGTGCTGCAAGGTGGAGGCGCGCTCGGGGCCTACCAGGCGGGAGTCTATGAAGCTCTTGCGGAAGCCGACATTCATCCGGACTGGGTCGCCGGCGTGTCCATCGGTTCCATCAACGCGGCAATCATTGCCGGCAACGAGCCTTCCGAACGGGTCTCAAAGCTGCGTGCGTTCTGGCGCGAGATTACGGCGAACCCCCTGCTCGACTGGGCTGCCGCCGCAGGCGCGCTGGCTCCCAAAGGCGACCTGCCCCGCGCGATCTTCAATCAGTTCAGCGCAGCCTGCGCTGCCATAGCTGGCGCGCCGGGCTTTTTCAGTCTCCGGCAACCTGCTCCCTGGCTCCGCCCAGGTGGAGCAATCGAGGGCACAAGTTTTTACGAAACCACTCACCTGAAGAGCACGCTTGAACGACTTGTCGACTTCGACCGGATCAACGCAGGCGGCATGCGTTTCAGCGCAGGCGCCGTAAACGTGTGCACGGGTAATTTCGTCTACTTCGACAATCAAACCCATACGATCCGTCCAGAGCACGTGATGGCCAGCGGCTCGCTTCCGCCAGGCTTCCCGGCCATTGAGATCGAGGGGGAATTCTACTGGGACGGCGGCCTCATCTCGAACACCCCGTTGCAATGGGTGGCCGAGAACGGGCCTCGGCAGGACACGCTCGCCTTCCAGGTGGACCTCTGGAGCGCCCAGGGTGATTTTCCTCGTAATCTTGCCGACGTGGCGACCAGGCAGAAGGAAATCCAGTATTCCAGCCGCACCCGCGCCAACACCGAGCAGTTCAAGCAGCACCAGCGGTCCCGGCACGCGCTTGCAGGCTTACTCGCAAAGCTTCCCACCGACCTGCTCGGCAGCGATGAAGCGACCATGCTGAGCTCTCTTGCCGACCACAAGGTCTATAAATTGGTTCACCTGATCTATCGGTCTAGACAGTACGAGACGCACTCAAAGGATTACGAATTTTCGCGGCTGTCGATGGAGGACCATTGGCAAGCGGGTTACTTCGACGCGGTGCGCACGCTGCGTCAGCCAGAGGCACTGAGCAGACCGAACAATCTGGAGGGAGTTAGCACTTACGATCTCGCCCAGAACGGGCAGGGGTAGCGGCCGCGACGCGGCTGCGCGATCGAGCTCGTGCTCCAATCCTCCAAACTCAAACGGGCTTCTCCTGAAACCCAGCAGACTGCTCCACCCAAGGAAGACCAGCCATGAACCAAGACACTATCAGGGAAACGGCCTTTGCCATGCCTCTGACCAACCCCGCCTATCCAGTCGGTCCATATCGTTTCCGAAATCGCGAGTATCTGATCATCACCTATCGGACGGATCCGAGAAAGCTGCGCGAGCTTGTGCCGGAACCGCTCGAGGTGCCCGACCCGTTGGTGAAGTTCGAGTTCATACGCATGCCCGACTCGTCGGGTTTCGGCGACTACACGGAAAGTGGACAGGTCATTCCTGTTTCCTTTCGCGGCCGCCATGGCAGCTACACCCATTGCATGTTCCTCGACGATCACCCGCCGATCGCAGGTGGCCGCGAACTGTGGGGTTTCCCAAAGAAGCTAGCCAGTCCCACGCTGCGCGTGGAGACCGACACTCTTGTGGGCACACTCGACTACGGCCCGGTCCGGGTCGCCACCGCAACGATGGGCTACAAGCACCGGGCTGCCGAACTCGCATCCGTAAGGGCCTCACTCAGCGGCCCCAATTTCCTGCTGAAGATCATCCCCCATGTCGACGGCAGGCCACGTATCTGTGAACTGGTCGAATACCGCTTGGAAGATATCGATCTCAAGGAAGCCTGGCACGGCCCGGCATCGCTCGATCTTTGGTCGCACGCGCTGGCCCCCGTGGCAGAATTACCGGTCCTGGAGGTGGTATCGGCGATGCACATCATTGCCGATTTGACCCTGCCGCTCGGGACGGTCGTCCATGACTATCTGGCCGAGACGAAGCCCACCTATAACAAAGGAAAAACCCATGCGTTCGCTGAGTGAAACATCGTCGGTCAAGCAGGCTGCAAATCCCGACGGCCGGCTTATGGACAAGGTCGCCATGATCACTGGAGCCGCGAGCGGCATCGGCAGGGAAATTGCACTCACCTTTGCCAGTGAGGGGGCAAAGGTGGTCATCGCGGATCTTGATCAGCAGGCGGCTCAAAGAACCGCGGCCGAGATCGATCCGACGGGCAAACGTGCCCTCGGAGTCGCGATGGACGTCGGCAATGAGGAGCAGGTCGAAATTGGCATGGGCCAAGCGATCCAGGCCTTCGGCCGATTGGACGTCCTAGTCAGCAATGCCGGTGTCCAGATTGTCGGCCCTCTCGTCGAATTCGAATTCGCAAAATGGAAGAAACTCCTTTCCATCCACCTCGATGGCGCCTTCCTGACCACCCGCGCCGCCTTGCGGCAGATGTACAAGCAGAACAGCGGCAGCATCATCTACATGGGATCGGTACATTCCAAGGAAGCATCGCCGCTCAAAGCGCCTTATGTGACAGCCAAGCACGGCTTGATCGGCCTGGCTAAGGTCGTAGCGAAGGAGGGTGCCGACCGCGGCGTTCGTGCCAATGTGATTTGCCCCGGTTTCGTCCGCACCCCGCTGGTGGAAAAGCAGATACCGGAACAGGCCCGCGAGTTCGGGATATCTGAAGCGGAGGTCGTCAAAAACATCATGCTGAAGGAAACCGTCGACGGCGAGTTTACGACTGTGCAGGATGTGGCGGAGACGGCGTTGTTTCTCGCGGCCTTCCCCTCTAACGCTCTGACCGGCCAGTCGCTTGTGGTCAGCCATGGATGGTCGATGCAGTAGCCCTTTGCAGAGCATGTCGATGGGCAAAGAGGTCCGGGTAGTCCGGGCACTGGTCGAAGACATGGACGCATCGCTCGCGCTGGACATTAGAAGTTGATTATTTCAATCCTTTTCAGATCGGCACCACAGGCACTATCACTATGACTTGTATAGTATGCGAACAAAACTTCCTGGCGCGCCCTGTCCGCTATTACTTCTGCTCCAGGGTGTGTTGGGATGCAGCGATGAAAAACACTGCTTGGAAGATCCTGTCGGAGCAAGACTTCGGCCTGTTCACGCCTGTCAAGCTTACCACTCCCACCCGCTATCCTCGGCCATCCTGACCCGACCAGCCCAGACATGCGACCAGGTGGAAGCACCCCATGGCCGCGAATGCTGATCAGGCGTTTCAAAGTCACACGGCTTCCATGCCTAGCAAGCACCCCGTGAAGCGCCGCAGAACCGGCCTGTTGTCGGGCCTCTCCACTCCGTCTCCTTTGAGCTCTCCTCTCACTCGCCATGCCTTTTTGCATGGCACGATTGCGCGCAACTCATATTGACTATATAGTCGATTTGACTTAATAGCCTAAATCGAAATCGAGCCACTCAGCTCGGCTCGCCCTTTCACAGTTCCCTGCAACCTCGACCTTTCGAGCGGAGGCTTCCATGCGCCTGTCGTCGCGTCATTTCCTGTTGGCCGGTATCGCCGGCCTTTGTCTTGCCGGTTGTTCACAAAAGGAGGCCGAGGCGCCGGCAGCGCCACGAACGGCCCGCGTGGTGGTGGTAACGCCCCACACGTTCAAGCTGGTAACGCAAGGCGCCGGCCGCATCCAATCGCGCTATGTCAGCCAGGTTGGCTTCGAGGTCGGCGGCCGGCTCGTCACGCGCGATGTCGATGCTGGCGCAATGGTCAAAAAGGGCCAGAAGCTCGCGGAACTCAGCGCCGTCGATTACCAGAACAAGGTCACCGCCACGGCGGCGGACCTCGACGCGGCCAAGGCCGCACTTGCTCAGGCTGCCGCCCAGGAAGAAAGGTTTCGGCTTCTCCTCGGCAAAGGCTTCGCCACCCATTCGCAATACGATGACGCGCTGAAGTCGCTGCGGAGCGCGCAAGCGCAAGTTCAGGCGACCGACGCCAATCTGCGCATCGCACAGAACCAGCTTGCCTATACCGAACTCAAGGCGCCCGACGACGGCATCGTGACCGCGACCGGGGCAGACCCCGGTCAGGTGGTGGTCGCCGGACAGATGGTGATCGAGATTTCGCGCAATGACGAGCGCGAAGCCGTCTTTGCGGTCGCGAGCGAGGACATAGTCAGGGCAAGCCTTGGCATGCCGGTGAATGTTGCGCTCCAGGCCCACCCTGAAATCGCGGTGACAGGCACGATCCGCGAGATTTCGCCCGAGGCCGACAGCGCCACCGGCACCTATCAGGTGAAAGTTGCGGTACCTGCTCCGCCCCCGCAAATGCGGCTCGGAGCAATCGTTGTTGGTCGTGTCGAAAGCGACGAAGGTCATTTAGTCGCGACACTTCCCCCGAGCGCACTGCTGCAGTCCGGAGACCAGCCCCAGGTTTGGGTGGTTGGCAAAGACGACAAGGTAGAGCGGCGCAAGGTCCAACTGCTCGAGTTCGATGCAAGTTCCGTCACCGTGAGCCAGGGGCTGGCCGCGGGCGACAAAGTAGTGGTCGCCGGGGTGAATTCCCTTGCCGACGGCGAAGTGGTCAAGCCCAATGCGGAGGTCGAGTGATGGCCAGCTTCAACCTTTCCGAATGGGCCGTGCACAACCGCTCGATTGTCGTCTTTCTAATGCTCGTCTGCGTTGCGGCCGGTATCACTTCTTACGAGCGTCTCGGTCGTCAGGAAGACCCGGATTTCACGGTGCAGACCATGGTGGTCCAGGCAAACTGGCCGGGAGCAACCGCTGCAGACACGCAGCAGCAGGTGACGGACCGGATCGAAAAGAAGCTCGAGGAAACCCCGAACCTCGATTACCTCAAGAGCTACACCAAGCCAGGCCAGGCGACGATTTTCGTCTACCTTAAGGAGTCCACCAAGAAGCGCGACCTCGACGGCATCTGGTATCAGGTCCGCAAGAAGGTGAGCGACATAAGGCAGACGCTGCCGCAAGGCGTGGTCGGCCCCTTCTTCAATGACGAGTTTGGCGACGTCTTCGGCACCATCTACGGGATAACCTATGACGGTTTCAGCCCGCGTCAGGCACGCGACTTCGCCGAGACCGCGCGGGCCGAATTCCTGCGTGCTCCCGATGTAGGCAAGGTCGACATCTACGGTGACCAGGACGAGAAGGTCTATCTGAATTTCTCACCGCAGAAGCTCGCCAATCTTAAGCTCAGCCTCGACGACGTGCTGTCGGCAATCGCCCGCCAGAATGCCGTTGTGCCTGCCGGAATCATCAACACGCCCAGCGAGAACGTGCTGGTCGACATGACTGGTTCCCTGTTGGCACCTGATGACATAGCCAAGCTCAATCTGTCGGTGGGAGGGCGGTTCTACAAGCTCTCGGACATCGCCGAGGTGCAGCGCGGCTATAGCGATCCGCCCGGCAAGATGTTTCGCGTCAACGGCAAGCCGGCCATCGGTATCGGCATCAACATGCGCGATGGCGGCAACAATCTCGATTTCGGCAAGGGTCTCCACGCAGCGGCCGAGCGGCTCAAGCAGCGTTTCCCGGTCGGCATCGAGCTCAATCTGGTATCGGACCAGCCCGAGGTCGTGCGTGAGGCGATCGGCGAATTCACCAAGGCGCTCCTCGAAGCCGTCGCAATCGTGCTCGTCGTGAGCTTCCTCAGCCTCGGCCTGCGCGCCGGCCTGGTGGTCGCCCTGTCCATCCCGCTCGTCCTTGCCATCGTCTTCGCATTCATGGAGTTCGCGGGTATCAGCCTGCAGCGCATTTCGCTTGGTGCGCTCATCATCGCGCTCGGCCTTCTCGTCGATGACGCCATGATCACGATCGAGATGATGATCTCCAAGATCGAAGAAGGCATGCCGAAGATCAAGGCAGCAACCTTTGCCTACACGTCCACCGCCTTTCCAATGCTGACGGGAACGCTGATTACGCTGCTCGGCTTCCTGCCGATCGGGTTCGCGGACAACAACACCGGGCAATACACCTTCTCACTGTTTGCCGTCATAGGGGTGGCGCTCATCGCCTCATGGTTCGTGGCCGTGATCTTCGCTCCGGTACTCGGGCTGACCCTCTTGCCCGCGCACATGAAAGCGCATGGGGAGGCCGAACCAGGACCGTTCATGCGGCTGTTCCGGCGCCTGCTGGCGTTCACCATGCGGCACCGTTTTCTCACCATCGCCGCATCCCTCATTGCCTTTGGCGCTTCACTTTACGGCATGGGCTTCGTCCAGCAGCAGTTCTTCCCGGCCTCCAACCGGCCTGAACTCCTGGTGACGATGACGCTGCCCAAGAATGCCTCGATCACCGCTACCGAGGCACAAACGGAACGGCTGGAGAAGGTCCTTGCGGGTGACGCCGATATCGAGCGCTTCTCCTCCTATGTCGGCGGCGGCGCCATCCGCTTCTACCTGCCCCTGGATGTGCAGCTCGACAACGACTTCATGGCCGAGACCGTCGTCGTGGCCAAGGACCTTCAGGCGCGCGATCGCGTGCAGGCCAAACTGCAGACGCTGTTCGCCGACAATTTTCCGGACCTAACTGTGCGCATTTCACGCCTGGAATTGGGGCCGCCGGTCGGCTGGCCGGTGCAGTACCGGGTGAGCGCGCCTACTCCCGAGGATGCCCGGAAGTATGGCGAGCAGGTAGCCGAAGTCCTGCGGGCTTCCGGCCTTGTGGAGACCGTCAACTTCGACTGGGGCGAGAAGAACAAGGCGCTGCGCATCGTCGTCGACCAGGACCGTGTCCGGCAGGCGGGGCTAAGCTCCGAACAGCTCTCCCAGGCGCTCAGCCGCGTGCTCAACGGCTCGACGGTCACGCAACTGCGCGATTCCATCTACCTGGTCGACGTGGTCGCACGCGCTCAGACCGACGAGCGTTCCACAATCGAAGCCCTGCGTCACCTTCAGATCACCACGCCCACGGGTGCATCCGTTCCGTTGCGCGAGCTCGCCGATTTCAAATACGAACTCGATGACGGGTATGTTTGGAGACGCCAACGCCTGCCCACCATCACAGTCCAGGCACAGCCACTGCCGGGGCTGCAGCCGGCCTTCGTTCACCAGCACGTTGCCGCTGCGCTGGCCACGCTTTCCAAGTCGATGCCGGCGGAAACATCGATCGAGACCGGCGGCACGGTGGAAAAGACCGCGCTCAGCAACGCCGCCCTGTTGGCCCAGTTCCCGCTGATGATCACCTTGATGCTTACGGTTTTGATGGTCCAGCTCGGGAGCTTCAGACAAGTGGCCATGGTCATCAGCGTAGCGCCTCTCGGGCTCATCGGAGTCGCGATCGCGCTGCTGACAACCAGTACGCCGATGGGCTTCATCGCGACGCTCGGGATCATTGCGCTCGCCGGCATGATCATCCGCAACTCGGTTATCCTGGTGCACCAGATCGAGCATGAGCGGGCCCAGGGGATCGAGCCATGGAAGGCGGTGATCGACGCGACCGTCCACCGGTTCCGGCCGATCATGCTCACCGCGGCCGCGGCGATCCTGGGCATGATTCCGATCATGCACGACGTTTTCTGGGGGCCGATGGCTTACGCCATCGTCGGCGGACTTGCCGTCGCCACCATGCTGACGCTGGTTTTCCTGCCGTCCCTTTATGTGACGGTGAACCGGATCCGGGAAAGCGACGAGCCATCGGTGGCGCCAGAGCCAAGCATCGGTGCAATCCCGATCCTGGCCTTGTCGGACTGAGAAAGGAGAACGGCCATGCTGGAAACACGCCCCACTCTCCTTGACCGCTTTCTTGCGACCGACGCCACCATGTGCGCAGAACCCGACGGGACCACGCGACAATATGTCGACAAGATGCTGTCCGCGGCGCTGCAGGAGGCACAATCGGTCGCGCGTTCCTACGATACCAAGGCTCAGATCGTGGGCGTGGGCTACATCCTCGCCCTCAACCTGATCCTGCGATTTGGTGATCTGCTGCCGTCGCACGCTCCACTCGGACCGCTGTTCTACGTGGCGGTCTGGGGGATCGTCATCATGCCGATCATGCAGTTCGGACAAGTGCTCTATCCGAGCCGAAAGCGAGCGGACAAGGAACTCAACCGCAAAATAGCTGGCGCCTGCGCTATCCCGCCCGTCTACCATGTGGACCCTGGATATTTCGCCGATGTGCGCGAATTGGTTCACCTGGCGCTGCAATCCGATTGGACCTCGGTGGTATCCGCTGAACTGCTGAAAACCTCACGCGTGAGAGAGATCAAACAGGCGCGCTTCCATCGTGCCCTGCTGATGACCGTCGTCTCCTTCGCCGTCCTTGGAGGCGAACAGCTTTTCCGCAGCTTCGCCTTGGCTTGAATAGAAACCGAGTCAGGAGCTTGAGAGCTATGCTGAGGATCATCCTGCTTGGCCTGTGCGCAATTGAGCTTACGGGCTGCATCGCCGCCTATTCACGCGATGGCGTGCCGACGGAACGCATGGCTGCGGCCGAAGTGAGTGGCTATCCCAGCGACATACGAGTCTGGGGCGATTCAGACGAAAGTTTTCCGCCAGATCGTCTCATCGCATTCCGCGACGAGAGAATTCAGGCGGCAAAGGCGGATCCGTCGATGAAGCCGCGGGAGCTCGCCGCCCTTACGATTTCGGGCGGCGGCAGCAGCGGCGCCTTCGGCGCCGGGATCCTCGCAGGCTGGACAAAGGCCGGCACGAGGCCCAGGTTCGATATTGTCACCGGCATCAGCACCGGATCGTTGATTGCGCCCTTCGCGTTCCTTGGCCCAGCTTATGACGATCGCTTGAAGCATGCCTTCACCACAATAAAGGACGCCAACATCTATACGGAGCACAGCTTCCTCGGCGTTCTGTCGAGCGCATCGTTCACCAGCAACGCTCCCCTTGCCAAAATGCTGGACGAAGAAGTCACCGAAGACATGCTGGATCAGATCGCCGCAGAGTCCGGCAAGGGACGGAGGCTCTTCATCGGAACGACCAACCTTGATGCGGATCGGCCTGTCATCTGGGACATGGGCGCCATCGCGGCGAGCCATCGGCCGGACCGGCTGCAGCTCTTCAAGCAAGTTATCCTGGCCTCCACCGCCATCCCCGGAATTTTCCCGCCCGTCGAACTGAAAGTGACCGCCGCCGGAAAAACCTACCACGAAATGCACGTCGACGGTGGCACCAGCAACCAGGTCTTCTTAATGCCCGCAGGCTTGAGCTTGCGCGAGCTTGATCGGACGTTCCACGGTCGGGTCAAAGCACGCCTCTATATCATCCGCAATGGCCGGACGACGCCGGCGCCAGGGGTCGTCAAGGCTACGCTGCCCGACATCGCGGAAAAGGCGGTCTCTTCCCTGATCAAGACGCAAGGGATCGGCGATCTCTACAGGCTTTACGCTATATCCAGGCGCGACGGCATCGCCTACAACTTCATAGATGTTCCGGCAGACTTCACCGACGAGCCAAAAACCCCGTTCGAGAATAAGTTCATGCGGGCGCTGTTCAAAGAAGGCTATGAAATGGGCCGCGGCGGCGTGCCATGGAAAAACGTGCCGCCCGGATTTTCGAGATGAGCTGGCGGAGGCCGTTGTGGCCGGCCGATCATCTCGCAGCGCTCCAAAAGTCGGCCTGAATCTTGACCACGAGCTATTTTTCCCTCCTCTACCTGTCGGATCGGCGGACGCTCCACAAGCAAATGGATCCGCGGTATCTCCACCGATATGGAAGGCATGCGAGCGAACGGCAGCTTACGGGATCGTCATCCGGGGCCTTGAATGTCGTGGATTGGGCGCAAAGCCGCCGCCCGCTCGCTACAGCGCTGTTGAGGGCGCTCTCGCGGGCGGCTCAACGGTCGCGTGTGGCTATCTGTTCAGCCGCACCAGCGTGTGCGGCTCGACACCCAGCGCGTCTGCGATGCGCCCGAGCACGGTGACACTTGCCGAAACGTGTGCCCGCTCGATTGAGCCGATGTATCTAGCGCTAAGCCCTGCGCGCTCTGCCAGCTCTTCCTGCGTCAGCCCTTTGCTGCTTCTGATTTGACGCAAGTTGCTTGCAAAAACTTCCTTGAGGTCCATTCCCAGAGATAGCTCAGGAATGGAACGATCATTCCAGGAACGATAGTTCCTATTCGGCATTCAATATGATATGGAGGAGATGCCTTCCAGCAAACGAAAAGGCTCACCCGCATGGACAGATTCGATAGACAACCCGCATTGGAAAGTCGGTTCGATGACCGAGCACTGCACCTTTGGTCCCACCAGCAGCGAGCCCATCACGTCGCGCTCCTACTGTGCCGAATACAGCAACGGCTGGAGAGCCGAATGTTGGTCAATACCGGAATTCCGGTATTGACGGATCTGGCAGCATCGGGCTCCGGAAATAGCCTCCGAGCGACGCAGATCGCGGCCTGGCAGACAGTCGATGGGAGACAAGAGTTTGCGGTTGCACGTGAAGCGGAAGTGCTCGGCGTGACGGAGGAGTTGAAGCATCTGGACGCAATCCCCGATGTCACGGCGACCTCGCTTGCTGGAGTGGTCGCCAAGCTGGAGATGATCGTTGGAGCAGACAGGGAGATCGACGATCCGTCTGACTTCCCCTGGCCGCACATCGCGTCGGTGCTTCGGGACATGAAGGCGATCGTTGGAGACATAGGTATGGATCGGCCGGAGAGGGCGACGGTCCGCGCCGACATCGCCAGACATTGGGAGGCGGCAGCCAAGCTGGTCGCAGCCCTGGAGGAGGAAGATGCCTTGGAGCGATGAGGCCAAACCGGTTGAACGAAAGCTGATCCGTCATCGTGCGAATGATGGTTCTGGCGAATACATAGGTCGTTCCGCTTTGACGGGTTGCTGGGGCATATTTGGGCCATGTCCCACCCGGCTCGCAAAGCGACCTCTGCGGAACTGTCACGGGTCCGCCTCGGTACATTGCCGATCGACCTGTATGACTACCTACACGTTGAGCCGCGTCCACGCGTTGGCCGACCGGTTCAACACGATCCACGCGAGTGGCGCGTTACCGACAATCTGCCAAAGCCCGTCCCTGTCACTTCCCCGGAAATCGACGCGTTCGAGGCGTGGTTTGGCGACATCTTCGATCAGCTTTTCGGAGATCGCCCATGAAATGACAGGGAGACAGTGCTTATGAAGACGGCTTCACAACAGCAGCAGTCTACAAAGGGATCGCGGGCAGTCCTCTACCTTCGCGTATCCACGGCCCGCCAGGCCGAGCACGATGTCTCCATTCCCGACCAGAGGCGCCAAGGTGAGGCTTACTGCGTCTCTCGTGGCTATGAGCTGGTCAATACCTTTGTCGAGGCAGGCGCATCGGCCACCAATGACAAGCGTCCAGAGTTCCAGCGCATGATCGAGGAAGGCACATCAAAGCCTTCCCCCTTCGATGTCGTGGTCGTTCATTCCTTCAGCCGATTCTTCCGCGATCACTTCGAGCTTGAGTTCCATGTCAGGCGGCTCGCCAAGAACGGCGTAAGACTTGTGTCGATTACCCAGGAGATGGGTGACGATCCAATGCATGTCATGATGCGCCAGATCATGGCTCTCTTCGATGAGTACCAGTCGAAAGAGAACGCCAAGCATGTGCTCCGCGCCATGAACGAGAATGCCAGGCAGGGCTTCTGGAATGGGGCGTTGCCTCCGATCGGCTACCGGATCGTTGCGGCAGAGCAGCGCGGATCGAAGACCAAGAAGAAGCTGGAGGTCGATCCGCTGCACGCCGACACCGTCCGATTGATCTACCGCCTCTTTCTTCAGGGCAATGGAATCTCAGGACCAATGGGCGTCAAATCGATCGCCTGCCATCTGAATGAGACCCGGTTGTTCACACGAGACGGCGGTCTCTGGGGACTGGCGCAAATCCACGCCGTCCTAACCCGAACCACCTATATCGGCGAACACCGCTTCAATACGCGCAGCTTCAAGGGCAGGGCAAAGAAGCCGGACGACGAGGTTGTCGTCATGGCGGTGCCGGCAATCATCGAGCGCAAGACCTTCGATGCGGTGCAGGCGCGTCTCAAATCTCGCCATCCAATGGTGACGCCACCCAGGGTCACCACCAGTCCCGTTCTCCTTACCGGTATCTGCTTTTGCGCAAAGTGCGGAGGAGCCATGACGCTCAGGACCGGCAAAGGCTGCACTGGCACTATGTATCGTTACTACACCTGCTCGACACGCGCCCGCCAGGGCAAGGCCGGTTGCCAGGGCAAATCGATCCCCATGGCCTTTCTGGACGACCTGGTTGCCAATCATCTGGAGAAGCGGCTTCTCAAGCCAGAACGGCTCACCACCATTCTTGAGGCTGTCCTGGGCCGGAGGCAGGAACGCACTGAGCGCCGCCGCGAGCACCTGGGCGAACTGAAGCGGAAGATCACCGAGACCGACCAGCGCCTCAATCGGCTCTATGACGCCATTGAGGCTGGCGTCATAGACATCAACGATCCTGCTCTCAAGGATCGCATGGCGGGTCTCAAAGCCATCAAGGAACAAGCCACGACAGATGCCGAGCGCATCGAGGCTTCGCTCGACAGCACCGGCGACCAGCCCATTACTTCCGAAATGGTCACCACATTCGCCCGCGCCGCTCGCGAGCGCATGCACGATCCGCGTGGCGGCTACCGCCGCGATCACCTGCGAGCGTTGGCGCAGCGGATCGAAGTGGCCGAGAAGGAAGTCAGAATCATCGGATCAAAGTCCGAATTGCTCCAAACCCTGGTCGCGGCATCAGGCGAAGAAACGGCGGTGGCGGGAGTTCGCAGTTCTGTACTGAAGTGGCGCACCCGACAGGATTCGAACCTGTGACCTCTGCCTTCGGAGGGCAGCGCTCTATCCAGCTGAGCTACGGGTGCTTCCCGGGAAAACGAACCGGCCGGTGGGCCGGCCAGCCACGGCTTCATAGCGGAAGCCGGCCGTGGCTTCAACGGCCAATTGGCGATTGTGCGGCGGCCTGAGACGGGCTCCCCTCGACGCCTCGGCTTCGCCGAGCCGGCAAGCCGGGCGAGCCGCGGGCCCCGCCGCCGTTCGGACGTCCCATTTTGTCGAGGAACCCAAGCTCTGCGGCTTCACCCCTCCGCCTCCACCTTCGCCACCCTCCTTCTCACCGCCCTTGTCGCCCGCTTCTGCTTCTTTGCACCCGCCAGCTCGTGCATGGCGTCCAGCTGCATCTGCTGCATTTCGGCCAGCCGCTGCCATTGGCGCGAGATCAAATAGTCGAGCTTTTCGTGCAGGTGGCGCACTTCAAGCTCGGCTTTCAGGTTCACCCGGTAGTCGTTGAAGGAGCGCAGCCGGTCTTTGGCTTCCTGCCGCTTCTGGCTCATCATGATCACCGGCGCCTGGATGGCGGCTATGCAGGAGAGCAGAAGGTTGAGCAGGATGAACGGGTACGGGTCGAAGGCGTGCGCCAGGCCGGCGATCAGGTTGATGCCGATCCAGACCAGAAGCACGGTGCCGAACGAGATCAGGAACCACCAACTGCCGCCGAACTCGGCCATCGTGTCGGAGACGCGGTCGGCGAAGGAGCGGTGCTCCTCGAACTCCTCTTCCGAGTTTTCCGAGATCGTGTCCTGTCTCGCGATCGATTCCACCACCTGGCGGTCGAGCTCGGAGAACTCGCCGTGCTCCTGCTGCAGCAACTCCTCCATGTAGCGCATGCGGTAGCGGCCGAGCTCCTCGCGGCTGATGCGGGCGCCGCGCGGCAGGTCGGGATGGTCGGAGCGGATGCGGTCGGCAAGGCTGGGCCGCAGGTCGTCGATGCGCACCAGGTCGCGCTTGCGGAACTTCCGCCCCGATATCGCTGAGGGTTTTTTCTTCGGCTTGATCCGGCCGGGCACATGCGGCTCGGAATCCGGCACTTCCGGCGCTTCGAGGATCTCGTCGGCTCCGTGCTGGGCATCCTCCAACACGGTTTCCGCCTCGAGATATTCGCCGGCGACATCGTTCTCGTTGTCCGCCTGCTTCTGCGCGGCTGCCTTCGGGTCGCTGGCCATGGTCGGTGCTCCTGTTCGAGGCTTTGCGATACGATACGCCAAGCCGGCGCGGCATATCCATGGCCAGTATGAATCTCGTGTGACAGAACAAGTTCTTGTGATTGGGCGGGCAGGGTAAGGAGCGCACGGCGACGCGCGCAATTGCATAGCGCAGCGACGCCGTCAGCGATTATCCGCTGCCTCGATGGTAATCCAGAGCGAAAAAAGGCCCCAATCCGCGCAAGCTGCCTGGACAAGTCACCCCTGGCGCAATCGTCTCCGCCGCCTGGCCTTGATCCAGATCAAGCTGGCCCCTGTGGCGGGCCTGATAGGCTGACTATATCGAGATCAGGCCTGACCGTTCAGGCTCCCGCCACCTGGGCCGCGCGCAGCGCCCCGCAAATGAGGGACCGCCACCATGTACAAGAAAATCCTGATCGCCACTGACGGCTCGGAGCTCGCCCAGAAGGGCGTCGGCCACGGGCTTGAGCTGGCCAAGGGGCTCGGCGCCGCCGTGGCTTTCGTCACCGTCTCCGAGCCGTTCCCGACGCTGGCCTGGGGCGGCGCCATGGCCGGCTATGTCGCCGCCGAGGAGCTCACCAATTACGAGGAAAGCGCGCGCAAATATGCAAGCGAGGTGCTCGACAAATGCAAGGCCGAAGCCGATGCCAAGGGCGTGGCCTCCAAGGGCATCCACGTCGAGAACAAGGCGCCGGCCGAGGCGATCCTCGAGGTTGCGGGCGCCGAGGACAGCGACCTCATCGTCATGGCCTCTCACGGCCGTCGCGGCCTCGGCCGCCTGGTGCTTGGCAGCCAGACGGCGGAGGTGGTGTCGCTGACGCAGATCCCGGTGCTGGTGGTTAGATAAACGGTTGGTGGGGCGACGCCTGCCAATGAGGTCGTCATTCCAGGGCGGAGCGACGCGAAGCGTCGCGCAGACCCTGGAATCCATGCCATTGCGCCCGCCGACGAATGCAGCGGTGCAGAAAAAGCCTGTCTACGCTGGTGTTCCGGCACCATTGTCTGCACCGCCGCAACGTTCACAGGTCACGGCATGGATTCCAGGGTCTGCGCGCGTCGCTTCGCTCCTTGCTCCGCCCTAGAATGACGGTAGAACGGCTTCGCCCTCCTTCACGCGCCATTCTGAAAAGAGTGCGGCAGCGCCGCTCCTCTTAGCCCGCTCTACTGCGCCGGCAGCAGCAGCGGCGAAGTGGGCGACGCCAAATCCGGCGACGGCAGATCGGACGCCGGCTGGCCAGCCTGCATCGACGCAGGGGTCGCGGAGCCCGGTGCCAGCAGCCCTGGCAAAGCCGAGTCCGGCGGCGCCATGCCGGGCAACGGCGAGCTCGGCTGCTGCCCGGAATACATCAGCCTGGGCTGGCCGGCATCGGCGATCGCCGGCCCCATGCTGCGCTGGATCAGCGCCTCGACATGGTCGTTGCGCTGGCGTGCGCTGTCGGCGCCCATCACCACCACGATCAGGTGCCGCCCATCGGCATTGTAGGAGGTGACGATGTTGTAGCCGGAGGCACGAATGTATCCGGTCTTGATGCCGTCGACGCCACGCACGCGGCCCAGCATGTCGTTGTGGCCGCGCACCAGCCGGCCGCGGAACATGAAGTCGCTTTCCGAAAAATAGTGGAAGTGCTGCGGGAAACGGTGCTCCAGCGCCATGCCCAGCACCGCCATGTCGCGCGCCGTGGTCACCTGGCCATCGTCGGGCAGGCCGCAGGCATTGCGGAAATTGGTGGCGGTCATGCCGAGCTGGCGCGCCTTCGCGGTCATCATGGCGGCGAACTGGTCCTCTGAGCCGCCGCCCAGATACTCGCCCACCGCCACCGCCACATCGTTCGCCGACTTCACCACCATGGCGCGGATGGCGGAATCGACGTCGATCGTCTCGCCGCGCCGGAAGCGCAGCTTCGTCGGCGGTTGCGAGGCGGCGTGGTCGGAAACCGGAATCTGCGTCTGCTTGGTGACGCGGCCGGACTCCAGCGCCTCGAACAGCATGTAGAGCGTCATCATCTTGGTCAGCGACGCGGGATAGCGCTGCGACCTCGAATTGACCTCGAACAAGGTCTTGCCGGTCGAGGCATCGACCACGATCGCCGCATATTTCTGCGGCTGCGCCGGGACAGCGAGCACGCTTTCCGGCGGCGCGGCCGTGGTGCAGCCGGCGACGAGCAGGAGCAGGGTCATCGCGGCGATGAGTTTCTGAAGGAAAGGGAAGGGACGGGGCAAGACGGTTCTAAAGCTGTTGCTGAGATGCGGCGAAGCTAACGTACCGCATATGCCGCGTCCAATGGGTTAACGGCGGCAATAAGGCATTTGCCCAGGTTTTGGAGGTTCGAGCTGTCGCCGAAGCTGCCAGTTTCCCCCTTGCGGGACCCCTTGTGGGGAGGATCGATCCGCGTAGCGGATCGGGCTGGGGGTCGAAAGAATTCTTTCTTTGAGCCCCACCCCGTCGACCGGTCTCCGCTTTGCTCCGACCGCTCGCCGACCCTCGCCACAACGGGGAGGGTGAGGAACTGATGCAAATTGCCAATCGCCCCGCTTGCGCATCCGCCATCGCGCAGGCTTTTCTTGCGCCCGAAAGATTCGGGGAGAGGTATTCATGGACACGCTCACCATCGGCGCAAAGGGCATCTCGGTTTCGCTCGATCTCGCAGTCGGTCACATTAGTGCCATGGAGGTCGAGGCCGAAGGCCGCCTCCTGAAGCCCCTGCACCGCGCGCCTTGGGTCGGCTCGCCGCGCGAGACATTGCCCGCGAACCTCCCCGAAGGCACGGTGCGGCTCTCAGGCGACTTTCTCTGCGCACCTTTCTCCACCAGCGACGTCGAGACCGCGCCCCTGCATGGCTGGCCGGCCAACAGCGAGTGGGACGTCGTCGACAACGGCGCGGTTCCCGGAGGCTGGCGCGCCGTCTTCCGGCTGCGCCGCAAGGTCATGGGTGCCACTGTCGACAAGGTCTTCACGCTGCGCGACAGCCATCCTTTCCTCTACCAGGAGCACATCTTTTCCGGCGGCGCCGGCGCGATTTCCGTCGCCCATCATCCGATGACTGCGATGGCGGGCGGCGGCCGGCTCGCCTTCTCGCCGAAGCGCATGGCCGTCACGCCGCCGATGCCGCCGGAGCCCGATCCGGCGCGCGGCCGCTTCATGCTGGCCTATCCGGCTCGCGCCACCGACCTCACAAAGGTCCCGCTCGCCGCCGGCGGCACAACCGACCTCACCGACTACCGCATGGAGGACAGGCGCGAGGATTTCATCACCCTGGTCGAGGCGGATCACAGCGGCCCGGGCTGGACGGCGATTGCCCGCCGCGCCGAGCAGGATCTGGTTCTGGTGCTGAAGAACCCGGCCGAGCTGCCGGTCACCATGTTGTGGTTCTCGAATGGCGGCCGCGACTACGCGCCCTGGAGCGGCCGTCACGTCGGCGTGCTCGGCGTCGAGGATGGCCGCGCGGCCGTCGGCCACGCCGCTTCGCTCGGCGACAACTGGTTGAAGCATGAAGGCGTGGCCACAGCCTTTGCGCTCGCCGGAGGACGGTCGGTGTCGTTCCGCCATATCATCGGCGCGGTTCCGTTCGCGGACGTGGAGCCGCCGAGCGGCTTGGAATCGGCGCCCGACCGCCTGCGTGTCCTCGCTGCCGGCGGGGCAGCGCGGGAGGTGCCGTTCGACGGCGGGTTCCTGCGCATCGGCCGCTCGGTTCCTGATTGAGACCTCGGCCAGCGCCTGAGAGTTCGTCATTCCAGGGCGACGAGGATGGACACCTCGGCTAACCTCGAAGGTGCGCAGGCCGCCTAAACTTCGGAACGAGGTTTGAATTTTCCGCCGACACCCGCCAAGATGTCGGCTGAACCGCAGCCGGAAAGCCGCCGATGTCCGAGATCGCCCATATCACAGCCGCCATCTTCAAGCGCGCCGGCGGAGCCAGGCGCTTCGTCGTCGCCATTGCCGGTCCGCCCGGCTCCGGCAAGTCGACACTGTCCGCTGCATTGCATGAGCTGCTGCCGGAAGGCACATCCGAGGTCGTACCGATGGACGGCTTTCATTATGACAATATCATTCTCAACCGCCG
Source organism: Mesorhizobium sp. B2-7-2 (assembly GCF_006440775.1). Lineage (GTDB taxonomy): Bacteria > Pseudomonadota > Alphaproteobacteria > Rhizobiales > Rhizobiaceae > Mesorhizobium. Next base: position 204,686 of record NZ_VFTZ01000002.1, read on the forward strand.
CGGCCTGCGACCCCGCAAGGGCGCGCCGGAAACGTTCGATTTCGCCGGTTTCGAGACGCTCTTGAAGCGCATCCGCTCGGGCGAGCCCGATATCGCGATTCCCGTGTTCGACCGCAGCATGGAACTGTCGCGCGCGGCGGCCGAAATCGTCGGCACCGACACCAAGTTTATCCTGGTCGAGGGCAACTATCTGCTGCTCGACGAGGAGCCGTGGTCGCGGCTGGCGCCTTTGTTCGATTTCACCATCTTCGTCGACGTGCCGAGGGCTGAGCTCGAAAGCCGCCTGATGGAGCGCTGGCGCGAGCACGGCAAGTCCGACGAGGACGCCCGCGCCTGGATTGCCTCCAACGACATGCCCAACATCGAGCGGGTGCTGGCGCGGCGCCGGCCGGCCGATATGGTCGTTGGTTCCTTGGTTATTGGTTAACCTGCTCAATTTTCAATATTTTCCGGCGGGAACTTTAAGGTTTTCAGGCCGTTATGACGCTATCCCGAATTGTCCGGCGCCGGAGCAATTCCAGGAAGGCGGGCGAACGCTTTCCCTCCGAAACTGCGAACCGAGAATGCAGGAGCCGTCAGATGGCAACGAACAGCAGAAAACCCGTGGCCAAGAAAAGCAGGGCCAACCAATCCAGGGCAACGCAGGCCAAGGCCGGCGCCGGCCCCGCGATCGCGGAGCGGTCGAACGATGCCAAGCCGGCTTTCGGCAAAGCGGCGCCAAAGAAAGTGACGCCTGGCGCGGCTCACAAGGCCGCGGCCAAGAGCGCGAAACACGCCAAGTCGCCGGCAAAAAAATCGGGGCCGATTCGCACCGTGGCCAGCGTCGCCACAGGAGCGGTCGTCGCCACCGCGCGGCTCGCGGCTTCCGTGTTCGGCCGCGGCGGCGCCAAGGCCAAGGCGAAGTAGGCCGTTTACGCGATTCCGGACGGCGAAGTCGCCGAGCCGGACCTTCGCGATTGGCCACCACGACAGCTCGGTCGTCATTCTAGGGCGGAGCAAGGAGCGAAGCGACGCGCGCAGACCCTAGAATCCATGCCGTGACGCTAGAGCGTTGCTGCGGTTACAGAATTCTGCACCGTTGCACCTTACGGCAAGAGCCACGGGATGGCTACTCGGGTCAAGCCCGAGTATGACGACGTCACGGGGGTTTCGGCTAATCTCCAACGTGGGCGCTAGCCGCCCGCTTAGCCCACCGCCACCTTCAGCCAAAGCGCCTTTTCGCCGAGCGTCGAAACCAGCCCGGCATGGGCCGCGATCGACCTCAGTCAAGCGCGCCCGCAGGGCTTTTTTTGTTGCGCCCACCGCTGCACGTTTCCCGAAGCTGCCTCAGCCCTTCGTCGGGATGGCCAGGCCCCTCTTCACCGCCGGCCGTGCCAGGCCACGCTCCAGCCACTCGGCAACGGCCGGGAAATCGTCGAAACCGACCAGGTCGCGCGCCTCGTAGAAGCCGATCAGGTTGCGCACCCAGCCCAGCATCGACACATCGGCGATGGTGTAGTCGTCGTCCATGATCCACTTGCGGCCCTTCAGGCGCGTTTCCATAACGCCGATCAGCCGCCGCGACTCGTCGCGATAACGCTCCAGCGGCCGCTTGTCGGCAATCTCGCGCCCGGCGAATTTGTGGAAGAAGCCGACCTGCCCGAAGATCGGGCCGATCGCCGCCATCTGGAAGAACACCCATTGGATCGTCTCGTAGCGCCGCGCCGGATCGGCGGGAATGAGCTTGCCGGTCTTGTCGGCCAGATAGAGCAGGATGGCGCCGGATTCGAACAAGCCGATCGGCTTGCCGCCCGGACCGTCCGGATCGATGATCGCCGGTATCTTGCCGTTCGGATTGAGCGACAGGAATTCCGGCGTCCAGCTCTCATTCTTGCCGATATCGACATAATGCGGCTCATAGGGCAGGCCGATCTCCTCCAGCGCGATCGACGCCTTCACGCCGTTGGGCGTCGTGGCGGAATAGAGCTGCAGGCGCTCGGGGTGCTTGGCCGGCCAGCGCTTGGCGATCGGAAAGGCGGACAGGTCGGTCATCGGAAACTCCGGATGCGGATCGGCGGCGGGCGGCGCTCACGGCGGGTCAGGGAGAATTAGGACCCCGGCCGGTCGGGATCAATACACCGGCAAGCGGCTTGGGCATGGACACACAGTCAACCGGTCGGCCGCGGTCAGACCGCCTTGAAGGCCAGCACTGCATTGGTTCCGCCGAAGGCGAAACTGTTGCTGAGCGCCGCGCGCACCTTGCGCTCGCGCGCCGTGTTCGGCGTCACGTCGAGGTCGCAATCCGGGTCCGGCTCGCGGTAATTGGCGGTCGGCGGCACGATGCCGTCGCGGATCGCCATCACGCAGGCGATCATCTCCAGCCCGCCGGAAGCGCCGAGGCAATGCGCATGCATCGACTTGGTCGAGGACACCGAAAGCGAACGGGCATGCTCGCCGAAGACGCGCTTGATCGCCGCGGTCTCGATCTGGTCGTTGGCCTTGGTGCCGGTGCCGTGCGCGTTGAGGTAGTCGACATCTTCCGGACCGAGTCCGGCATCCGCCAGGCAAAAACGCATCGCCGCTTCCGGTCCCTCGATGGTCGGCGCGACGATGTCGGAGGCATCGGCCGAAAGCCCGACGCCGGCGATCTCGGCCAAAACGGTGGCGCCGCGCGCCATCGCGTGATCGTAGCTTTCGAGCACCGCCATGCCGGCGCCTTCGCCGAGCACCAGGCCGGCGCGATCGGCCGAGAACGGCCGGCAGGTGTCGGGCGAAAGCACCCTGAGCGCCTCCCAGCCCTTCAGCACGCCCCACACCAGCGGCGCTTCGGTGCCGCCGGCGACCATCACGTCGGCGCGGCCGAGCCTGATCTGGTCGACCGCCGAGGAGATCGCATGGTTGGCCGACGAGCAGGCCGAGGTGGCGCCGAAAACAGGGCCGCGCAACCCGAGATTCATACTGACCTGGCCGGCGGCCGCGCCCGGCATCACTTTCGGCACGGTGAAGATGGCGGCGCGGTTGCGCCCTTCGAGCAGGATGGCGCGGTAATTCTCCTCGATCGTCTCGAAGCCCGCGACGCCGATGCCGACAATTGCGCCCATCCGGTAGGTGTTGTCGGCATGCGCGGTCAGGCCCGATTGTCGCATGGCCTCCCGCGCCGCGATCACCGCCAGCAGGCTGAAGCGGTCCATCGACACGACCTGCTTGCGGTCGATGCCGTGGTCCGGCAATTGCTTGATTTCGCAGCCGGTCTTGACCTTGAGGTCATGCAGCGACGGATTGTCGATAGGGCCGATGGCCGAGCGGCCGGCGCGCATGGCGTCCCATATCGCCGCCGCATTGTTGCCGAGCCCGCAAATCCCGCCAATACCGGTGATGACGACGCGTTTTTGCATGCAGTCAGGCTTTTTTCGCGATCAGTTCGCGAACCGCCTCGACCATGTCGCCGACGTTCTTAAGATTGCTCCAGGCATCGACCGTGTTCATCTCGATCTCGATGCCGTACTTTTCCTCGAGATCGAAGATGATCTCGGTCAGCTCCAGCGAATGGATGCCGAGCGTGCCGAGATCGGTGCTGGCGGTGATTTCCTCGCCGCCGGTATCGGCATGCGCCTTGATCTTTTCGATGATCTCGGTCGTCAGCTGGTCAGCCATTCGGTTCCTTCCCTGTCGTTGCCCGACGCCAACTGATCAGCGCCTCTTTTTTTGATCCCCGGACCCAACAAACGCCGTTGCCCTTGCCTCGCCAGGCACCGCGCGACCGCTCCAAGGTGGCTTCCCTCTATAGAAACCGAAACGATGTCAAGCAACAAGCGATATCGACAAAGCCGCCGGAGTGCTTAACCTGGGATCGTGGACATGATCGGCAACACTTTGACATCCCAGCCTGCCTCGCCTTTGGCCGCCCCTTCCTTGCCTGCCGCGCAACGTGTTGCCGGCCTGGGCAGGCTTTTCTGCGGCAAGAGCGGCGGCCGGACGCGCCTGCGGCGGCTCTACCAGGACGGATCGGCCAAGATCCGCCTGCCTGCGGTGCAAGGCGATCCGCTCGAGGCGGTGCTGATCAACACCGCCGGCGGGCTGACCGGCGGCGATCGCCTCGGCTGGACGGTCGAGGTCGGCGCAGACGCCTCCGCCGCCATCACCACCCAGGCCTGCGAGAAGATCTATCGCGCCGCCGCCGACAGGGCCGAGACAAGCGTCAGTCTGCGGGTCGGTCCGGGCGGCCGCGTCGCCTGGCTGCCGCAGGAAACCATCGTTTTCGACCGCGCCGCCTTCGCCCGCACGCTGGACGTCGAGCTTGGCGACGATGCCGAGGCATTGGTGCTGGAAGCCACGCTGTTCGGCCGGCTGGCGATGGGTGAGCGGACGACCAATGGCAGTTTCCATGACCGCTGGCGGGTCCGCCAGGGCGGCGCGCTGATCCATGCGGAGGATTTCCGCGTCGGGCCGGATATCACTGCAACGCTCCAGCGGCCGGCGGCGACCGGCGGCGCGCTTGCCGTCGCCACATTGCTGCTGGTGTCGCCGCAGGCGGAAAGTCTGCTGGAGCCGGCCCGCGCCATCATCGGCGACCCTGCCATCGGTGGTTGGGGCGGCGCCAGTTTCTGGCGCGTCGGCCGATCTGGCAAGCTTCTTGCGAGGCTTTGTGCCGGCGACGGCTACCAGCTCCGCAAGCGGCTGGTTCCGCTCGTCGAACTGCTCAATGGGCGGGCGGGCCTGCCTAAATTGTGGTCACTCTGATTTCGATTGCCGGGAAGTTGCATGAACCTGACACCGCGTGAAAAAGACAAGCTGCTGATCGCCATGGCGGCGATGGTGGCGCGCAAGCGGCTGGAGCGCGGCGTCAAGCTCAACCATCCCGAAGCCATCGCCCTGATCACCGACTTCGTCGTCGAAGGCGCGCGCGACGGCCGCCCGGTCGCGGAACTGATGGAGGCGGGTGCGCATGTCGTCACCCGCGCCCAGGTCATGGACGGTATCGCCGAGATGATCCATGACGTCCAGGTCGAGGCGACATTTCCCGACGGCACCAAGCTGGTGACCGTGCATGAACCGATCCGGTGAGGAGGAATACAGATGCTGGAGCTCAGGCCGAATTGCGAATGCTGCGACAAGGATCTGCCGCCGGAAGCGGCCGATGCGCTGATCTGTACCTTCGAGTGCACCTTCTGCGCCGACTGCGTGGACAATGTGCTGGGCGGCGTCTGCCCCAATTGCGGCGGCAATTTTGCGCCGCGGCCGATCCGGCCGGCGGCCAAGCTGACGAAATATCCGCCGTCGACCAAACGCGTGCTCAAGGCCGAAGGCTGCGGCCCGCGCAAGGCCGCTTAACGGGCACTGGAAAGGGCAGAAAGATGATCCCCGCTTCGGCGAAACGTACCACGCTTGCCGCGATCCTTTTCCTGGCAGCCGCCATGCCGGCCTATGCCCATGTCGGCATCGCCACGACCTCGTCCTTCGCCGACGGCTTCGCGCATCCGCTGTCCGGTCTCGACCACATGACAGTCATGATCGCCGTCGGCGTGTGGGCGGCGCTGAAGGGCGGCAAGGCGCTCTGGGCCTGGCCGCTGGCCTTTGTCGGCGTGATGCTGGCCGGCGGCGTGCTCGGCATGCTGCATGTGCCGATGCCTTTCGTCGAGCCGGGCATCCTCGCTTCCATGGTGACGCTCGGCCTGCTGGTGGCGCTGGCGATCGACCTGCCGGTCTCGACCGGGATCGCGGTCATCGGTCTGTTCGCGCTGTTCCATGGCCATGCCCATGGCACCGAAGTGCCCGAAAATGCCGGCGGGCTGGAATACATTGCGGGCTTCGCCGCCGCGACGGCCCTTCTCCATGCCGTGGGCATCGCGGCGGCCCTCAGCCTCGGCATGCGCTTCCGCAGCCTGGCGCGCGCTGCAGGTGCGGCTTGCGCGGCGGCCGGCGTCGGCCTCGCCTTCGGCGTGTTGTGAGGGCGCGATGATCCCCGGCGAAATCATCGCGGCCAAGGGCGAGATCGAGCTCAACAAGGGGCTGCCGACGGTCACGCTCAAGGTCGCCAACAGCGGCGACCGGCCGATCCAGGTCGGCAGCCACTATCATTTCTACGAGACCAATGAGGGCCTGAAATTCGACCGCGAGCGCGCGCGCGGCATGCGGCTCGACATCGCCGCCGGCACGGCCATGCGCTTCGAGCCCGGGCAGGAGCGCGACGTCACGCTGGTGCCGCTGGGCGGCAAACGCGAGGTCTATGGCTTCCAGCAAAAGGTGATGGGCAAGCTGTGAGGTCCGCCGGCGCGCTCACATCACTTCGGGGGCTTGGCGGCGGCATAGATGACGACCTTCCCCGGATTGTCGAACTCTACGGCGAGCACGTCCTCGGCCTGCACGCGCCGCGAATCGATCGCGTTGAAGAGCAAGGCGTTCGCCTCGATCTCCTGGCGCAGTTCGGCGACATCCTCCTGATGCTGCTTCACCTTGTTCTCTATCGCCGGCGGCGGCCCGCCCTCGCTGCGCGCCGCGTCGGTCAGGAACACGATGTCGACCGTATCGAGCTTGGTGGTCTTGCGCACCGTGCCGATGTTGTCGCGGGTGCGGTCGATGGCCGTGATGACCTTTCCGGCCTCCGTCGAGGAAAGGGCCTCTTCCTGCCGGACATCGGAATCGACGATTGCCGCGGCAGGCCTGTCGTTGTCCAGCGGCTGCGCCGCGAGCGCCGCATGGGGCGCGGCCATGAAAAGCGTGGCGGCAACCGCGGAACTCCATCTTTTAAAACGCGGGGCTTTCGCCATCGCTCGCTCCTGACTGAACCCGTGGCGGGGCGAAAACAGCGAAACGGTCCTGCTTGGCCGGAGGTTCCCTTCAAAAGCCGGCAGGCGGACCGTGACGCGGCCCGCTTTTCCTTCAAAATATGGTTGGCGGACCGCAAGGCGGCCCGCCTGGGCGTGCAGTCAGCTCGCCTTCTTGGTAATCAGCGTCAGCGCGCCATTGGGCTGCATGCTTGCGGCGATCACCTGCGCGGAGCTCATGCCCTTGGCTTCGAGCGCGGATTTGACCTTGGGCGTGGCGTCGATCGACTTGCGCAATGTCTGCAGGCCGGCATCGCCGCGCTGCGCTACGATCTGGTTGACCTGCGTCTGCGTGTCCTTGGGCAGTTCGGTAATGTCGACGACATTGACGCTCTGGATCGCCGGCGCCGCGGACTGGGCCTTCGGCGCGGCGGGCGCGGTCGGCGCGGGACTGGGCTGCGGCGTCGGCTGCTGCTGGGCATTGGCAGTGCCCGCCATCAAGGTGGTGGCGGTTGCGGCGAGAAGAATCGCTTTGAGCATGGATATTCCTTCCATCGGTTTGGCAAACGGTCCTTTTGGGCTGACCGGGGCACCTCAACCGCCAAATGGGAGCGCAAGGTGTTCCTAAGCGGGTCATTGCGTGACCATTGGGTGGCGACAATGTGCACCTCGCGTTCATTCAACCTGAATTTCGGGAGCAATCGCTGATGGCCATGATAAGCCGCGCCGCCTATGCGCAGATGTATGGACCGACGGTCGGCGACAAGGTGCGGCTTGCCGACACCGAGCTCTTCATCGAGGTGGAAAAGGACCTCACCGTTTACGGCGAGGAAGTGAAATTCGGCGGCGGCAAGGTCATCCGCGACGGCATGGGCCAAAGCCAGGTGACGCGGGCCGGCGGCGCGGTCGATACCGTCATCACCAATGCGCTGGTCGTCGATGCGCTCACCGGCATCGTCAAGGCCGATATCGGCCTGAAGGATGGCCGCATCGCCGCCATCGGCAAGGCCGGCAATCCGGACACGCAGGCCGGCGTCACCATCATCATCGGCCCCGGCACCGAGATCATCGCCGGCGAGGGCAGGATCCTGACGGCCGGCGGATTCGACGCGCATATCCACTTCATCTGCCCGCAGCAGATCGAGGAAGCGCTGATGAGCGGCGTCACCACCATGCTTGGCGGCGGTACCGGCCCGGCGCATGGCACTTTGGCCACCACCTGCACGCCGGGACCCTGGCACATGGCGCGCATGATCCAGTCCTTCGATGCCTTTCCGATGAATATCGGCCTGTCGGGCAAGGGCAATGCGTCAAAGCCGGCGGCGCTTGAAGAGATGGTGCTGGCCGGCGCCTGCTCGCTGAAGCTGCACGAGGACTGGGGCACGACCCCGGCCGCCATCGACTGCTGCCTGTCGGTCGCCGACGATTACGACGTCCAGGTGATGATCCACACCGACACGCTGAATGAATCGGGCTTCGTCGAGAACACGGTGGCGGCCATCAAGGGCCGCACCATCCACGCCTTCCACACCGAGGGCGCCGGCGGCGGCCACGCGCCCGACGTCATCAAGGTCTGCGGCCTGCCCAACGTCATCCCGTCCTCGACGAACCCGACCCGGCCATACACGGTCAACACGCTGGCCGAGCATCTCGACATGCTGATGGTGTGCCACCATTTGTCGCCGTCGATCCCGGAGGACATCGCCTTTGCCGAAAGCCGCATCCGCAAGGAGACGATCGCCGCCGAGGACATACTGCACGACATCGGCGCCTTCTCGATCATCTCCTCCGACAGCCAGGCCATGGGCCGCGTCGGCGAGGTGGCGATCCGCTGCTGGCAGACCGCCGACAAGATGAAGCGCCAGCGCGGTGCGCTGCCTGACGAGACCGGCGACAACGATAATTTCCGCGTCCGCCGCTACATCGCCAAATACACCATCAATCCGGCCATCGCGCACGGCCTGTCGAAGGAGATCGGCTCGATCACGGTCGGCAAGCGCGCCGATCTGGTGCTGTGGAACCCTGCCTTCTTCGGCGTCAAGCCGGAGATGGTGCTGGTCGGCGGCTCGATCGCCGCTGCCCCAATGGGCGACCCGAACGCCTCGATCCCGACGCCGCAGCCGATGCATTACCGGCCGATGTTCGGCGCCTATGGCAAGGCGCTGACCAATTCGTCGGTGACCTTTGTCTCCAAGGCCGCCTTCGACGCCGGCCTGCAAGGCAGGCTAGGCGTCGACAAGGCGATGATCGCGGTCGAGAACACGCGCGGCGGCATCGGCAAGCATTCCATGGTGCTCAACGACGCCACACCGCATGTCGAGGTCGATCCCGAGACCTACGAAGTGCGCGCCGACGGCGAGTTGCTGACCTGCGAACCGGCGACCGTGCTGCCGATGGCGCAGCGGTATTTTCTGTTTTGACCTTTAGGCCGCAAAGTCACCTGCCATTGGCTTAAGATCGAAAACGGCGCATTATGCGAGTATGAATAAAATTCAGATACAACGTCGGCATAAGTCTACACCCATTGAGACGGACTACGCTCAGTGGTGCGCCGAGCAAGGCGCGCTGTTGCGCGAAGGTCGTCTCTCCGACCTCGATCGCGAGAATTTAGCGGAGGAGATCGAGAGCTTGGGGCGGAGTGACAAGAGGCAAATTGCGAACAGACTTGGCACCTTGCTCTTGCATTTGCTCAAATGGGAATTCCAGCAGGAAATGCGCAAGACTGGCTGGTTACTCACCATCCGCGAACAACGGCATCACATCAAAAAACTGATCGACGAGAGTCCGAGCTTGAAAGCCTATCCGCAAACTCAACTTGCTAGCGAATTTGAGTTTGCGCGGCTGAATGCAATTGACGAAACGGGCCTGCCTGGAAAGCATTTCCCGCTCGATTGTCCTTATCGAATCGCCGACGTTCTCGATCAGGATTTCCTCCCCGGCGCTCCGTGGTCGCCGGATCAACTCACTCGCGGATAGGGACGCGGGTTCCCCGATGATCCAGATGCCGATAAGCGGCCCACTATAAGCCCGCATTGTGATTACGCATGCCCACCGAAATCGCCTCTCCCCACGACATCTTCCCGCATATCCGCATCGTCATGGGCATGGTGATCGGCCTAGGCGTCACCCGCCTGCTTTCGGGAACGGCCCGCATCGTCCAGCACCCCGGTCAGTACCGGCTCTATGCGGTGCACCTCGCCTGGGTCGCCTCGGTGCTGCTGATGCTGGTGCATTTCTGGTGGTGGGAGTTCGGGCTCTACGCCATCGAGAACTGGACCTTCGGCAAATATCTTTTCATCATCTTCTACGCCATCACGCTGTTCCTGCTCTGCGCGCTGCTGTTTCCGGATTCGATGCTCGATTACACCAGCTACGAGGACTATTTTTACTCGCGCCGCGGCTGGTTCTTTGGGCTGCTGGCGGCGACGTATCTGCTCGACGTGGTCGACACGCTGCTCAAAGGCGCCGAGCACTTTGCCCGCTTCGGCAATGAGTATCTGTTCCGAACGCCGGTCTTCGTCGCGCTCTGTGTCGTCGCGATCCTGGTGCGCGACCGCCGCTTCCACATCGCCTTCGTCGCGGCCGCGCTGATCTATCAGATATCGTTCATCCTGCGGCTCTTCGACACCATCGTTTAACCGCCATTGGGTTGATCCTTGCATTGATCTAGGATTTGGGGAAATGCAGGACTCAACCATGTACAAGGCCGTCGGATCGCGCGGCTCCCGGGTCAGCCGGGTGCTCTGGATGCTGGAGGAGCTCGGGCAGCCCTACGAGTTCGTCGAGGTGAGACTGCGCTCGCCGGAGGCCTATGCGCTCAACCCCTCTGGCAAGGTGCCGATCCTGATCGACGGCGACCTCAAGGTGACCGACTCGGCGGCGATCTGCGTCTATCTGGCGGATAAGCACGCCGATAAAGGCATGGGCGCCAATCCGGGTCTCGCCGGCCGCGCCGAGATGGATTCCTGGATGCATTTCGCCCAGAGCGAATTGGAAGCGCCGCTTTGGAACAAGCTGCGCCACCGCTTCCTGCTGCCCAGGGATGTGCGGGTCGATGTCGGCCCGGCCGCGGCCTATGATTTCGCATCCGAAATAAAGGCGCTGGATCGCCGGCTTGGCGACAGGGCCTTTGCGCTGGGCGACCGCTTCTCGGCGGTCGACGTGTTGCTCGGCGATATTGGCGGCTGGGCGCGTGCCGGCCGTTTCCCGATCGATTCCGAGCGCGTCAACGCCTATTTCGACCGTGTCGTTCAGCGCCCCGCCCGTGCAAGGGCGCAAGCCAATGGCGGAGCCATGAAATGAAACTCAACATCACCACCGATTTCACCAAATTCCCGCGCGCCGTCTCGGTGCTGCCAGCCGGCGAGGCCGGTTCGACGTCAACCTATGACAAGGCCGTGCTGCCGCATGACGAGCGGCATCTGCGTCGCCGCGCCATCGAGACGGCGGGTGGCGAAAAGGTGCTGGTCGACCTGCCCGAGCCGGTGGCGCTCGGCAATGGCGACCGGCTGGTGCTGGAGGATGGCCGCCAGCTCGAGATCGTCGCGGCACCGGAGGAGGTCTACGACATCCGCGCCCGCGACGCGGTTCATCTCGCCGAGCTCGCCTGGCACATCGGCAACCGTCACCTCGCCGCGGCGATCGAGGCGGACCGCATCCTCATCCTGCGCGACCACGTCATCAAAGCGATGCTCGAAGGCCTCGGCGCCACTGTAAACGAGGTTTCGCAGCCGTTCAGCCCGGTGCGCGGCGCCTATTCCGGACATGACCACGGCCATTCGCATGATCATCACGATCATGATCAAGACGATCACGATCACCATGACCACGACCACGACAATCACCATCATCATGACTGAGGAGCTTTCCAGCATCGCACTGCTGCGGCTAATGGCTTGGCTGTCGCCTTCCTTTCCGGTCGGTGGCTTCTCTTACAGCCACGGGATCGAGAGCGCCGTGCAGGATGGGCTGATCGCGGATCGCGACGATCTCTCCGGCTGGCTGGAGACGCTGGTCGAGATCGGCTCGGGCTGGAACGACGCCGTGCTCTTCGCCGAAAGCTGGCGGCGCGGACGTGACGGCGGCGATCTCCAGGAGACAGCAGCGCTGGCCGAAGCGCTTGCCGGGTCGCAGGAGCGGCACATGGAAACCATGCTGCAGGGCACGGCCTTTCTCCAGGCGGCGTCGGCCTGGTCGTCTGGAGCGCTGGAGCGCCTGCCGGCCGATTGCCCCTATTGCGTAGCAGTCGGCGCCGTTGCGGGCGGCAGCGGCATCGGCCTTTCGGAGGCGCTCTCCGCCTTCGTGCAGGCTTTCTTCTCCAACCTCCTGCAGGCGGCAATCAGGTTGGGTATCGTCGGCCAGGTCGACGTCGTCACATTGTTAGCCGGCTTCGAACCTCTGGCGCTGGCGACCGCATCGCGCGCCGCCGCTTCCAGCCTGGACGATCTGGGCGGCGCGGCCTTCATGTCCGACATCATGGCGATGCAGCATGAGACGCAGTACTCCAGGCTGTTCCGCTCATGACCATCCTTGCCGTCATCCTCTCCTTCGTCCTGCTCCTGATCACAGCGCTGCATGTCTATTGGGGCATAGGTGGCATCTGGCCGGGCACGGACCAGGCATCCTGCGCCCGCGCCGTCGTCGGTTTCCGCGGCGTCGACGCGATGCCGTCGTCCTTCGCGAGTTTTGCCGTCGCCGCTTGCCTCGTGCTCGCGACGCTCTGGCCGCTGGCGCTCGCGGGCGTCTTTGCAACGCCCTTTCCAAGAGAGGGCCTGGCGGCCTCGGCATTGATGATCGGCCTCGTCTTCCTCGGTCGCGGTATCGCCGGCTTCACGCCCTGGTGGCGCCGGCTTGCGCCTGAACAGCCTTTCGCGCGGCTTGACCAAAGCCTTTATTCGCCGCTTTGCCTCTTGATCGGGGCAGGCTTCGCAATTCTTGCCATCACGGAGTTTCCGGCATGACGTCGAAAAACGGTCCTCTTCGCATCGGCATCGGCGGGCCGGTCGGCTCCGGCAAAACGACGCTCACGGAAAAGCTCTGCAAGGCGTTGCGCGACGATTTTTCGATCGCCGTCGTCACCAACGACATCTACACCAAGGAAGACGCTATGATGCTCGCGCGGCTACAAGCATTACCCGAAGAGCGCATCGTCGGCGTCGAGACCGGCGGCTGTCCGCACACCGCCATCCGCGAGGACGCCTCGATCAATTTGCGCGCCATCGCCGAGCTGAACAAGAAATTCCCCGATCTCGACATCATCTTCATCGAATCCGGCGGCGACAATCTCGCAGCCACCTTCTCGCCCGACCTTGCCGACTTGACCCTCTATGTCATCTCGGTCTGCCAGGGCGAGGAGATCCCGCGCAAGGGCGGCCCGGCCATCACCCGCTCGGATTTCCTGATCATCAACAAGAGCGATCTGGCGCCCTATGTGAACGTCAACCTCGATGTCATGGAGAGCGACGCCGGCCGCATGCGCGGCAAAAGGCCGTTCGGCTTCACCGACCTTTCGCGCGGCAAGGGTTTGCAGGAAGTGATCGACTTCATCGTCGAGCAGGGCGGGCTGCAGTCGGCGCGCCCGGCGGCTTGATCCGCTGAACCAGCGTTTATCGGTTGCTGGCAGCCGCCATGCGCGGCATTCTCGGAAAACAAACCAAAGCGGAGGATATTCGATGAGCCTTGCCCGCCTGCACAAGGAACCGCTGAGCAACCTGCCCTATTATGAGGAGCGGGTCGATCTCGCCGCCGCCTTCCGCTGGACGGCGCGGCTCAACATGCATGAGGCGGTGGCCAACCACTTCTCGTTGTCCGTCAACGACGAAGGCACGAAGTTCCTGATGAATCCCAACCAGGTGCATTTCTCGCGCATCAAGGCGAGCGACCTGCTGCTGATCGACGCCAACGATCCGGACACGCTGTCCGGCCCCAACGCGCCCGACCCGACCGCCTGGGGCTTGCACGGCGCCATCCACCGCAACGTCCCGCATGCGCGCTGCGCCATGCATGTCCATTCAATCCACGCCACCGTGCTTGCTTCGCTCGCCGATTCGACGCTGCCGCCGGTCGACCAGAACTCGGCCATGTTCTTCAACCGCCATGTTGTCGACGCCAATTATGGCGGTCTGGCCTTCGAGGAGGAGGGCGAGCGCTGCTCGCAGCTTCTCACCGACCCCAAGGTCAAGGTGATGGTCATGGGCAATCACGGCGTCATGGTCATCGGCGACACCGTCGCCGACACCTTCAACCGCATGTTCTATTTCGAACGCGCCGCCGAGACCTACATCAAGGCGCTGTGGACCGGCCGCCCGCTGCGCACGCTTTCCGACGAAATCGCCGAGAAGACCGCGCGCGAGATGGACGATTATCCAGGCCAGGCAGAGCGTCACCTTGCCGAGCTGAAGGCGATCCTCGACGAGGAAGAGCCGGTCTACCGGAATTGATGCTCCCCCGGCTACGCCATGCACACACCTTCTGTGCCTGGCGTGACTGATCAGGCCGAGGCTTGATTGCCACGTGGTTCCCCCAATCCGTCGCTGCTTCGCAGCGCCACCTTTCCCCCCTCCGGAGGGAAAGGAACGGAGCGTCGCTGGACGAGCATTGACGGCAAAAAGCTTGGCGCTCTTCCTCTACCCCGTCGATCGGGGGAGAGGTGGCTCGGCGAAGCAGAGACGGAGTGGGGGTCGACCGGCGCTACATAAGACAATGCATGCGCCAAGCTGCCATGCACGTTATCGCCAAAGGCCAGCCGCTTGGAAATATGTGCATGTCGTAGCCCGTTTCACGGGGAGAAGGTGCCGGCAGGCGGATGAGGGGCGGCGCCGACGTCTGAAGCTGCTCAGAGCCCCAGTTGCGCCCGCAGCTCTCCGGCGCTGTTGATGACGATCGCGCCGGCCGGGCCTTCCATCGGCGCCTCCGGCCAGAAGATCGTCTTCATGCCCGCCGCCAGTCCGGCCATGGCGCCTGTCAGGCTGTCGTCGACGGCAAAGGCATCCGCCGGATCGACGCCGGCGAGATAGGCGGCGCGCAGGAATGGTTCGGGAAGCGGCTTGCCGTCGATCACGTCGTTGCGGCTGACCGTCATCATGCCCGGATAGGTGAGGCCGACGGCGCGCAGATTGGCGTCGACGATCAGCCGGTCGGAGTTGGACACCACCGCCTGCTCGACGTCGAGCGCGCGCAATTCGTTGAACACTTCGATTGCGCCGGGGCGTGGCTTCAGCGTTTCGGCCAGCGGCAGATAGTGATCGTATTTGCGCACGATCCAGTCGTCGAAGGGCAGGGCGAGGCCGAACTCGTCGCGCAACATTTCGTAGACCGGCCATGCCGCGATGCCCAGCACGCGCTGATGCAGGTCGGGCGGCGGGGCGATGCCGACGCTGCGCAGCGCCGCCACAAGTGCCGCCTCGTGCAGCGGCTCGCTGTCGACCAGCGTCCCGTCCATATCCCAGAAAACGGCTTTCGGCACCATGCGCGACTCCCTTCGCCGATCCCCTTAATCGGTTTCCCTGTGGAGATAAACCGTCCCGCCGGCAAATGGTTGGGCAAGCGGCGGATTGATCCTTCGGGGATCAGGAAAGCTTCCAAGCAATTGCTCTTTCGATAGACAATTGCGCGTCGGCGCAATCGCTGTAAGCTATGGCGCCCGTTTCAACATTCTTGCGGGCTGGGAGGCAGGACGTGAATTCGCGACAGGAAATCGGCAGCACCAGGTTGGACGACGCCGCGCGCGCCGGCTGGCTCTATTATGTTGCCGGCAACACGCAGGACCAGATCGCCGCCAAACTGGGCATCTCCAGGCAGACGGCGCAGCGGTTGGTATCGCTCGCCATGTCGGAGGGCCTGATCAAGGTGCGGGTCGATCATCCGATCGCCAACTGTCTGGACCTCGCCGCGCGGCTGAAGTCGCGCTTCGCGCTCGACCTTGTCGAAGTGGTGCCGAGCGATCCGACCTCGAGTTCGACGACGATCGGCATCGCCGAGGCGGCCGCGGCCGAGATCGAACGCCGGCTGCGCTCCGAGGCTCCCATCGTCATGGCGATCGGCACCGGGCGCACGCTGAAGGCGGCGATCGAGCAACTGCCGCCGATGGACTGCCCGCAGCACAAGGTCGTGTCCTTGACCGGCAATATCTCGCCCGACGGCTCGGCAGCCTTTTACAACGTCATCTTCACCATGGCCGACCGCGTCAAGGCGCGGTCCTTCCCGATGCCGCTGCCGGTCATTGCATCCTCGCCGGAAGAGCGCGAGATGCTGCTCAACCAGCCGATGATCCAGCCTACATTGGCGCTGGCGGCCGAGGCCGATGTCACCTTCGTCGGCATCGGAGATCTCGGGCCCAAGGCCCCGCTCTACGAGGACGGCTTCATTTCCGAAAACGAGTTGAAGGCGCTGCAGAAGGCAGGCGGCATCGCCGAGATCGTCGGCTGGGTGTACGACCGCGAAGGCCGCATGATCGAAGGCATCACCAACGACCGCGTGTCTTCCGCCGCGCTGCCGTCGCGGGAAAGATCGTTGGTCATCGCTCTGGCCATGGGCGAACGCAAGCTGGCGGGCATCCTGGCCGCCGTCAATCGCCGGCTGGTCAACGGTCTCATCACCGACGAACGCACGGCCGAAGCACTGCTTGCCGGCTGATTGCCAATAAAAAGTGCCGGCTATTGCGAGCGGCCGCGCGGATCGTTGCCGTCGAGAAAACCCATGTCGCGCTGCAGATGCTCGGAAAATTCCCGGACATCGAGATAGCCGCGCCTGCGGCCCGAAAACCTTGCAAATTCCCGCACGAGCGTGAAAAACCAGCCCTGTGCCGGGGTGGAAACGAGCTTTTCCTGAACCGTGACCATGATCGTCAGCCTTCGCTTGAGCAATTCCAGGAAAAGTGTGAGCGGTTTTCCGTCCGGAATTGCGTAAAATCAGAGAGTTAGAGCGATTTGCCGTTTCCGTGAAACGGCGAAGCGCTCTGGCGCTTGAACTGGATTGACCGTCGACCCCAAATATCGGTCTGGCCGGTTCGTGCTTCCAATCAAACCTCGATCATGACCCATAAGGAGGCCTTATGCCCGATCTCAGCTCTCCGCAGCTTGCGCCCCTGCCGCCGCTGCAGGCGATCCGGGTGTTCGAGGCGGTGGCCAGGCACCTGTCCTTCACCAAGGCCGCGCAGGAGCTGGGCATGACCCAGGCGGCTGCGAGCTACCAGATCAAGCTGCTCGAGGAGCGCATCGGCGCGCCGCTGTTCCTGCGCCGGCCGCGGCAGATCGAGTTGACCGAGCCTGGCCAGCGCCTGGCGCCCGCCGTCAGCGAAGCCTTCGCCATCCTGGGCCAGGCCTATGCCGCGGCGCGCGGCGGCGCCGACGGCCTGCTCTGCATCACCACCGTGCTGACCTTTGCCTCGAACTGGCTGGCGCAGCATCTGGGCGCGTTCCAGCTCGCGCATCCGGCACTTGCCGTGCGGCTCGACACGTCGAGCCGCCTGACCGATTTCGCGCGCGAGGATGTCGATCTCGCCATCCGCTCCGGCGCCGGCAAATGGCCGGGCCTGGAGGCGCATAAGCTGCTCGACGCCGATTTCACGCCGATGCTGAGCCCGAAGCTCGCGGCGAGCATCGGCGGCGTCAAGGAGCCGGCGGACCTGTTGCGCCTGCCGATCCTCGACCCGGGCGACATCTGGTGGACGCAATGGTTCGAGGCCGCCGGCGTGACCGGGCACGACCTCGCCAAACGGCCGGGCTCCAGCATGGGCGCGCAGGCCTATGAAGCGAACGCGGCCATGGCCGGCCATGGTGTTGCGATCCTGACCAGGGCGTTGTTCAAGAACGAGATCGCAGACGGTCGCCTGGTCCAGCCCTTCGACCTCGTCGGCGACGATGGCCATGCCTATTGGCTGGTCTATCCGACGGCGCGCCGCAACGTTCCGAAGATCCGCGCCTTCCGCGACTGGCTCCTGGCCGAGATCGCCTGCCCGTAAGCCAATCGCCCTCACCGTCCTCCTGCCAAGGGTACCGGCGCGTCACCCGACCGGGGCGCGCGGCGTCATTTCTGCTGCGCTGCAGCACAGGTTCAGGGTTGACATAATTCAAGCCAAGTGAGTAATTGCCCATAGCCAAGGCAAATGCTCATCTTGGTTTATGGGAGGAATTTGATGAAACTTCGCACGCTCACCCTGGGCCTGTTGTCGGCCAGCGCCCTCGCTTTCGCCGCGCATGCCGAATCCATCACCATCGCCACCGTCAACAATGGCGACATGGTCCGCATGCAGAAGCTGACGGACGACTTCACCAAGGCCAACCCCGACATCCAGCTCAACTGGGTTACGCTTGAAGAGAACGTGCTGCGCGAGCGCGTCACGACCGATATCGCCACCAAGGGCGGCCAGTACGACGTCATGACCATCGGCACCTACGAGGTTCCGATCTGGGCGAAGCAGAGCTGGCTCCTGCCGCTCGACAAGCTCGGCGACGACTATGACGTCAAGGACATCATCCCGGCCATCGCCGGCGGCCTTTCGGTCGACGGCAAGCTCTATGCCGCGCCCTTCTACGGCGAGAGCTCCTTCGTCATGTACCGCAAGGACCTGATGGAGAAAGCGGGCTTGAAGATGCCCGACGCGCCGACCTGGGACTTCATCAAGCAGGCCGCCGACAAGATGACCGACCGCGCCAACGGCGTGAACGGCGTGTGCCTGCGCGGCAAGGCCGGCTGGGGCGAGAATATGGCCTTCCTCACCGCCATGTCGAACTCCTTCGGCGCCCGCTGGTTCGATGAGAACTGGAAGCCGCAGTTCGATCAGCCGGAATGGAAGAACACGCTGCAGTTCTATGTCGACCTGATGAAGGCCGACGGTCCGGAAGGCGCTTCGTCCAACGGCTTCAACGAGAACCTGGCACTGTTCCAGCAGGGCAAGTGCGGCATGTGGATCGACGCCACCGTCGCGGCGTCCTTCGTCTCCGATCCGAAGGCCTCGCAGGTCGCCGACAAGGTCGGCTACGCGCTGGCGCCCGACAATGGCCTCGGCAAGCGCGGCAACTGGCTGTGGGCATGGTCGCTGGCGATCCCCGCCGGCACCCAGAAGGCCGATGCCGCCGAGAAGTTCGTCTCCTGGGCAACCAGCAAGCATTATGCCGAGCTGGTCGCTTCCAAGGAAGGCTGGGCCAACGTTCCGCCTGGAACACGCTCCTCGCTCTACGCCAATCCGGAATACCAGAAGGCGGCGCCGTTCGCGAAGATGACCCTGGATTCCATCAACGCCGCCGACCCGACGCATCCGACGGTCAAGCCGGTGCCCTATGTCGGCGTGCAGTTCGTCGCCATTCCTGAATTCCAGGGCCTCGGCACCACTGTCGGCCAGCTCTTCTCGGCCGCCCTTGCCGGCCAGTCGAGCGTCGACGACGCGCTCAAGCAGGCTCAGGACGCCGCCACCGCGACGATGACCGAAGGCGGCTACATCAAGTAAGGCTCCTCCCGGTGCCGAACGCCGGTCGCCCATCATGACCGGCAAGGGGCCGCCCGAAACCCAGTTCGGGCGGCCACCCTTCAAAATCGGGAAAATTCTGGCACAACGCTGAAAATCCGGCTGACATTGGGAGGGTGACCGTCATGGCTACTCAGCAAACCCGTTCGCTTGCCCGTTTCATGATGGCGCCATCGGTGATCCTGCTGTTCGTCTGGATGATCGTGCCGTTGCTGTTCACGCTGTGGTTCTCGTTCCTGCAATACAATCCGCTGAACCCGATCCGCGATGGCTTCGTCGGTCTCTCCAACTACAAGCTGTTCTACGACAATCCGGCCTTCTTCGCCGCCATTCTCAACACGCTGACCATCGTCGTGGCGGTCCTGCTGATCACCATCATCGGCGGCATTCTTCTTGCGCTGCTGCTCGATCAGCCGATCTGGGGCCAGGGGATCGTGCGCATCCTGGTCATCTCGCCGTTCTTCGTCATGCCGCCGGTCGCGGCGCTGGTCTGGAAGAACATGATCATGCACCCGCAATATGGCGTCTTCGCCGACATTGCGCGCTTCTTCGGCGCCCAGCCGATCGACTGGTTCGGGCAGCACCCGCTGACGGCGGTGATCATCATCGTCGCCTGGCAATGGTTGCCCTTCGCAACGCTGATCCTGTTGACGTCCCTGCAGTCGCTCGACGGCGAGCAGAAGGAGGCGGCCGAGATGGACGGCGCCGGCTTCCTCAGCCGCTTCTGGTATCTGACGCTGCCGCACATGTCGCGCGCCATCACCGTCGTGATCCTGATCCAGACGATCTTCCTGCTCTCGATCTATGCCGAGATACTGGTCACCACCAATGGCGGCCCGGGCTACGCCTCCACCAACCTGCCCTTCCTCGTCTATCAGAAGGCGCTGCTGGAGTTCAAAATCGGCCAGGCCTCCGCCGGTGGCGTGATCGCCGTCATTCTCGCCAACATCGTTGCCTTCTTCGCCATGCGCGCCGTCGGCAAGAACCTCGACAAATAGGGAGGACAAGATGGCACGCGCAGTCACCACCCAGCACAAGACCATTGCCACGGCCGCGGCCTGGATCGTCGCCCTGCTAATCTTCTTTCCGATCCTTTACACGATCATCACCTCGTTCAAGTCCGAGCAGGAGGCGATCCAGGGCTTTGCCCTGATCCCGTCCGGCACCACGGAAAGCTACGCCGAGGTGCAGGCGCAGAGCGGTTATTTCAAGTTCTTCCTGAACTCGGTGATCCTCTCGGTCGGCTCGACCATCCTGGCGCTGCTGATCGCGGTCCCGGCTGCATGGTCTATGGCCTTCTCGCCGACCAAGCGCACCAAGGACATCCTGATGTGGATGCTGTCCACCAAGATGATGCCGGCCGTCGCGGTGCTGTTCCCGATCTACCTGATCTTCCGCGACACCGGCCTGCTCGACAGCCGCATCGGCCTCACCGTGATGCTGATGCTGATCAACCTGCCGATCGTGGTCTGGATGCTTTACACCTACTTCCGCGAGATCCCGGGCGAGATCCTCGAGGCGGCGCGCATGGACGGCGCCTCGCTGTGGAACGAGATCATCTATGTGCTGACGCCGATGGCGGTGCCCGGCATCGCCTCGACCATGCTGCTCAACATCATCCTGGCCTGGAATGAGGCGTTCTGGACCATCCGGCTAACCACCACCAATGCCGCCCCGCTGACGGCCTTCATCAGCTCCTTCTCCAGTCCGCAAGGCCTGTTCTGGGCAAAGCTGTCGGCGGCCTCGACGCTGGCGATCGCGCCGATCCTGATCATGGGCTGGTTCAGCCAGAAGCAGCTGGTGCGCGGCCTCACCTTCGGCGCCGTGAAGTAACAACGCCCAAGCGGCGGACGACGAAGACCATCCCCGGGAGGAAGCCATGGGAAACATCACGCTCAAGAACGTCTCCAAGTCCTTCGGGTCGACGGTGATCATTCCGGACATCGACCTCAACATCGAGGACGGCGAGTTCGTCGTGTTCGTCGGCCCATCGGGTTGCGGCAAGTCCACGCTGCTCAGGCTGATCGCCGGGCTCGAGGACACCAGCGGCGGCACCATCAGCATCGACGGCCGCGACGTCACCCGCGAGGCGCCGGCCAAGCGCAAGCTTGCCATGGTGTTCCAGTCCTATGCGCTCTACCCGCATATGACGGTCGCCAAGAACATCGCCTTCCCGTTGAAGATGGCCGGCGAGGACCAGGCGACCATCGACAAGAAGGTGAAGGACGCCGCGCGTGTCCTCAACCTCACCAATTATCTCGAGCGCCGCCCAGGCCAGCTGTCCGGCGGCCAGCGCCAGCGCGTCGCCATCGGCCGCGCCATCGTGCGCCAGCCTTCGGCTTTCCTGTTCGACGAGCCGTTGTCCAACCTCGATGCCGCGCTTCGCGGCACCATGCGCCTGGAGATCAGCGAGCTGCACCATCAGCTGAAGACGACGATGATCTACGTCACCCATGACCAGGTCGAAGCCATGACCATGGCCGACAAGATCGTCGTGCTCAATGCCGGCAATATAGAGCAGGTCGGCTCGCCGATGGAGCTTTACAAGACGCCGAAGAACCTCTTCGTCGCCGGTTTCATCGGCTCGCCCAAGATGAACCTCATCGAAGGCGCGCCGGCCGACAAATATGGCGCCAAGACCATCGGCATCCGGCCCGAGCATCTCAACATCTCGACCACGGCCGGCGACTGGAAGGCGACGGTGGGCGTTGCCGAGCATCTCGGCTCCGACACCTTCCTGCACGTCCAGGCGGACGGCATCGGCACCGTCAATGTGCGGGCCGACGGCGAGGTTGCGGTGAGGCATGGCGACACCGTCTACCTGACCCCCGACAAGACCAAGCTCCACCGCTTCGGTGCCGACGGCAAGGCGCTGGTGCAGTGAGGTTGAAAGGCAAATCGGCGCTGATCACCGGATCGGCGCGCGGCATCGGCAGGGCCTTCGCCGAAGCCTATGTCCGCGAAGGCGCGACGGTGGCGATTGCCGACATCGACCTGGAAGCCGCGCAAGCGACGGCGAAAGCGATCGGTTCCGCCGCTTCCGCAGTCCGGCTCGACGTTACCGACCAGGCTTCGATCGAGGCTGCGGTGAAGGCGGTCGAGGCCAAGACCGGCGGGCTCGACGTGCTGATCAACAACGCGGCGATCTTCGACCTGGCGCCGATCGTCGAGATCACGAGGGCGAGCTACGAAAAACTGTTTTCCGTCAATGTCGCCGGCACGCTGTTCATGCTGCAGGCGGCTGCCCGTTCGATGATCGCACGTGGCAAAGGCGGCAGGATCATCAACATGGCGAGCCAGGCCGGCCGGCGCGGCGAGCCGCTGGTCGCGGTCTACTGCGCCACCAAGGCCGCCGTCATCTCGCTCACCCAATCGGCCGGACTCGACCTGATCAAGCATCGCATCAACGTCAACGGCATCGCGCCGGGTGTCGTCGACAGCGACATGTGGGACCAGGTCGATGCGCTCTTCGCAAAATATGAGAACCGGCCCAGGGGCGAGAAGAAGCGGCTGGTCGGCGAAGGCGTGCCTTACGGCCGCATGGGCAAGCCGGAGGATCTCGCCGGCATGGCCGTGTTCCTCGCCAGCGACGAGGCCGAATACATAGTCGCCCAGACCTACAATGTCGACGGCGGCCAATGGATGAGCTGAGGGGGAGGCGCTTCTCTTCTTTCCTCCGGAGAAGACGCCATGGGGCAGGTGAGGGGCAGCATACTGGAATACCGGGTGTTGCCCCTCATCCTCGCCCTCCGAAGGAGGCGGAACAGTCGGGCTGCAGATCGGCCAAAGGGTAAATGAGATGACCGTAAGACTCTCTTCCTCGAACCTCGCCATGCTGCCGGCTAAGGTCGCCGGCCCGAAATATGACCGCTCCACCCTGAAGGCGGGCATCGTCCATTTCGGCGTCGGCAACTTCCACCGCTCGCATCAGGCGGTCTATCTCGACGACCTGTTCGGCACCGGCGAGGGCCATGACTGGGCGCTGATCGGCGCCGGCGTGTTCGAAGGCGAGAAGATCGGCCGCTCGAAGCTTGAAGAGCAGGATTGGCTGACCACGGTGGTCGAGCAGGATCAGGGTCACATGAGCGCCCGCGTCACCGGCGCCATGATCGATTTCCTGATGCCCGGCGACGCGGCTGCGACCATCGAGCGGCTTACCGATCCGGCGATCAAGATCGTGTCGCTGACCATCACCGAGGGCGGCTATTTCATCGACCCGGCTTCCGGCAAGTTCAACCCGGCCCATCCCGATATCGTCGCCGACGCACAGCCGGGCGCTGTGCCTAAGACCGTTTTCGGCATCATCCTTGCCGGGCTGTTGCGCCGGCGGGCCGACGGCGTGGTGCCGTTCACCGTCATGTCCTGCGACAACATCCCCCATAACGGCCATGTCACCTCCGACGGCGTCATCGGCCTTGCGCGGCTGATCGACGAGGACCTCGCCAAATGGGTGGAGGACAAGGTCGCCTTCCCGAATGGCATGGTCGATCGCATCACCCCGGCCACCACCGACCGCGAGCGCAAGATCCTCGCCGACGATTTCGGGCTGGAGGACAATTGGCCGGTGTTCTGCGAGCCGTTCAAGCAATGGGTGCTGGAGGACCGTTTCACCGCCGGCCGCCCAGCGTTGGAAAAGGTCGGCGTGCAATTCGTCAAGGACGTCTCGCCTTACGAGCTGATGAAGATACGCATCCTCAATGGCGGTCACGCCACGATCGCTTATCCGGCCGGGCTGATGGACATCCATTTCGTGCATGAAGCCATGCAGGAGCCGCTGGTGCGCGCCTTCCTGTCGAAGCTCGAGCATGACGAGATCATCCCGACCGTGCCGCCGGTGCCGGATACGGATCTGGAGGACTACTATCAGCTCATCGAGCGGCGCTTCTCCAATCCCAAGATCGGCGACACCATCCGCCGGCTTTGCCTCGACGGCTCCAACCGTCAGCCGAAATTCATTATCCCGACGATCGCCGACCGGCTGAAGACGGGCGACGGCGCCGCCGGCCTCGCGCTGGAATCGGCCCTGTGGTGCCGCTATTGCTTCGGCACCACCGACAGCGGCGCCGTTATCGAGCCGAACGACCCGAGCTGGGACCGCATGCAGGCGACCGCGAAGGCGGCCAAGGACGATCCGAAGGCCTGGCTGGCGATGGAGGACATCTATGGCGATGTCGGCCGCTCGTCCGTCTTCGCCGAGGCCTTCGCCCACGCCTTGAGGGTCCTGTGGGCGCACGGCGCGCGCGAAACCCTGACGCGTTACCTCGCCGGCAAGCTCTGAAAGCGCCGGACGCAGCAGCCATGACGCCGGAACTGGTCATCTTCGACTGTGACGGCGTGCTGGTCGACAGCGAGGCGCTTTCCGTCTCGGCGCTGCTCGGCATGATCGAGCTGGCCGGCGGCACGGTCAGCGAGGACGCCGCCTACGAGCATTTCCTGGGCAAGAGCATGAAGAGCGTACGCGAGATCCTCGGCCGCGATTTCGGGCTCGAGATCAGCGACCGGCATCTGACCGCCATGCGCGTCGACCTGATGCGCAAATTCCGCGAGGAGTTGAAGCCGATTCCCGGCGTCAAGGAACTGCTGCCGAAGCTCGGCCGGCCCTTCTGCGTCGCCTCGTCCGGCACGCTGGAGCGCATCCGCTATGCGCTCGACGTCACCGGCCTGCTTCCGCTACTGGAGCCGCATCTGTTCAGCGCCAGCATGGTCGAACGCGGCAAGCCGGCGCCCGACCTCTTCCTCCACGCCGCCTCCAGCATGCGGGCGCATCCGCGCGAGTGCCTGGTCATCGAGGACAGCCCCGCCGGCGTCGCCGCCGCCCGCGCGGCGGGGATGCGCGTGTTTGCCTTCACCGGCGGCTCGCATGCTTCCAACCCCGCCCTCAAGGCGCGGCTTGCGTCGACGGAACCGGACTTTATATTCGCTGACATGCTGCAATTGCCCGATTTGATTGCAGGCCTGGGAGCGAGAGAAAAAGCATCTTGATCAAGAGTTTCGTTTGCGCGGTCGATGTCGGCACCGGGAGCGCCCGCGCGGGCATTCTCGACGCGCGCGGCAACCTGCTCGGCCGCGCCGATCATCCGATCGCCATGCATCAGCCCAAGCCCGATCACGCCGAGCATGATTCGGAAGATATCTGGTCGGCGGTGTGCAAATCCGTGCGGTCCGCGCTCCAAAAATCCGGCGTCGCCGCCGGCGATATCGCCGGAATCTCTTTCGACGCGACCTGCTCGCTGGTCGCGCGCGACAGGCAAGGCGGCCAGCTCAGCGTCTCGGTCACCGGCGAGAAGCGCTGGGACACGATGGTCTGGCTCGATCACCGCGCCATCGCCGAGGCCGATGAATGCACCGCAAGCGGTCACGCCGTGCTCGATTATATCGGCGGCGTGATGTCGCCGGAGATGGAAACGCCGAAGCTGATGTGGCTGAAGCGTCACCTGCCGAGGACATGGAATGAAGCCGGCTATCTATTCGACCTTGCCGATTTCCTGACCTGGAAGGCATCCGGCTCGCTCGCCCGCTCGCAATGCACGCTGACGGCGAAATGGACCTATCTCGCGCATGAGGAAAAAAGCTGGCGGCGTGATTTCTTCGAGTTGGTCGGCCTCGACGATCTTTTCGAGCATGGCAATCTGCCGGAAAAAGCAAGCCCGGTCGGCGCCGATATCGGTCCGCTGACGACGAAGGCCGCCGCCGAGCTCGGCCTGACCGAAAAATGCCGGGTGGGGGCCGGCGTCATCGATGCCTATGCCGGCGCGCTCGGCGTTTTGGGCGGTTTTGCCGGCGACGAGAGGAACATCAGCCGGCATCTGGCGCTGATTGCCGGCACATCGTCCTGCGTCATGGCCATGTCGCCCGACCCGCAGCCCTTTGCCGGCGTCTGGGGCCCCTATTTCGGCGCCGCATTGCCGACGCTGTGGCTGTCTGAAGGCGGCCAGTCGGCCACCGGCGCGTTGCTCGACCACATCATCCGCTGGCATGGCGCCGGCGGCGAGCCGGACGCGGCCATGCATACGAAGATCGCTCGGCGCGTCGCCGAGCTGCGCGCCGAAGATGGCGATGCGCTGGCGGCAAGACTGCACGTGCTGCCGGATTTCCACGGCAACCGTTCGCCGCTCGCCGACCCGCACGCCGTCGGCGTCATCAGCGGCCTGACGCTCGACTCCTCCTTCGACAGCCTGTGCAAGCTCTACTGGCGCACCGCCGTCGGCATTGCGCTCGGCGTGCGCCATGTGCTCGAGGCGCTGAACGAGAACGGCTACCTGATCGACACGCTGCATGTCACCGGCGGCCACACCAAGAACCCGCTTTTGATGGAGCTCTACGCCGATGCCACCGGCTGCACCGTGGTCGAGCCGCTGGCCGACGAGGCGGTGCTGCTCGGTACCGGCATGGTGGCGGCGACCGCCGCCGGACTCTATCGCGACCTCAACGCGGCCTGCGTAGCCATGCAGCAAGGCGGCAAGATCCGCGCGCCCAACAAGCAAGCCGGCGCCCGCTTCGACCGCGACTACCGGATCTTCCTCGAAATGCATCGCCAGCGGCAGGCGCTCGACGCGATCCGCTGACGCTGGAACATCGCCCTACTGCTTGCGCAACGACGCGCCCGACGTCGCGTCGAACAGGTGAATGCTTTCCTCGTCGAAGCTGTAGCGCACCGGCGCGCGCAACTCCGGGCATTCGCGCGCCGGCACCAGCGCGCTGATCTCCTTGCCGCCGGAGCCGAAGGTCACCAGCGCGTCATTGCCGTGGAATTCGATGAGATCGGCGGTGCCTTGCAGCAGGTTTGCTGCGCCGGCTTGCGCCGTCTTCAGATCTGGAGGCCGGATGCCGAGCATCACGCGATCGCCATGCCGTAGGTTGAAGTCGCCGCCCTGCAGCGACAGCACTGTCCCCGCGCCGGTCAGCGTCCAGCCATCCTTGCCCTTGCCGACCGTCACCTCGATGAAATTCATGTTCGGCGTTCCGATGAAGCCGGCCACGAACAGATTGCCCGGGCGGCGATAGATCTCCGCCGGCGAGCCGATCTGCTCGATCACGCCGTCCTTCAGAAGCACGATGCGGTCGGCCAGCGTCATCGCCTCGAGCTGGTCGTGCGTGACATAGACGGTGGTGGTCTTCAGCGATTGGTGCAGCCTGGCGATCTCGACGCGCATATGGTTGCGCAGCTTGGCATCGAGATTGGAGAGCGGCTCGTCGAACAGGAACACTTTCGGCGTCTTGATCATGGCGCGCGCGATCGCCACGCGCTGCTGCTGGCCGCCGGAAAGCTCGGTCGGCTTGCGGCCGAGATAGGGTTCCAGCCCAAGTGTCCTGGAAACTGCCTCGACCCGCTTCTTGATCTCGGCCGCCGGTACCTTCTGCCGCTTCAGTCCGAATGCGACGTTGTCGAAGATGGTCATATGCGGATAGAGCGCATAGTTCTGGAACACCATGGCGATGCCGCGGTCGCCGGGCTCGAGATCGTTCACCACCTTGCCGCCGATCGACACCTCGCCGCCGCTGATGTCCTCCAGCCCGGCCAGCATCCGAAGAAGCGTGGACTTGCCGCAGCCGGACGGACCGAGGAACACGACGAACTCATGCTCTTCGATCGCGAGGTTGAGGTCGCGGATGACGGTCGTGGCGCCATAGGCCTTGTCGACATGGGAGCAAACGATCGCGGACATCCTTATCCCTTCTCGCCGGTCAGCAGGATCTGCAGCTTGACGTCCTGCGGCCTGCCTTGCGCTGCGCGCTCGAACGCCTTGATGCTCTCGGAGAAATCATAGGTGCCGGTGATCAGCGGCTTGAGGTCGACCTTGCCGGAGGCGATGAGCTGCAAAGCGCGGTCGAAGATGTTGGCATAGCGGAACACGGTCTCGATGCGCACTTCCTTGGAAATCGCCGCCGGCACGTTGAGCTCGACAGTCTCCACCGGCAGCCCGACCAACACCACCGCGCCGCCCGGCCGCACCACGTCGAACAGGTTGGCGAAGGCCTTCGGGCTGCCGCTCGCCTCGAACACGATGTCGGCGCCCCAATTGTCGGTCGCCGCCCGCACCGCATCGACCAGCGACTGCTCGCCGATATTGACCGACACGATGCCGGGATACTGGGCGGCGATCTCCAGCTTCGGCGCCGAGAAGTCCGAGATCAGCACTTTTGCGCAGCCGCCCGCCAGCGCGGCGAGCGCGATCATGATGCCGATCGGGCCGCAGCCGACGACGACGGCGACATCGCCGGGCACGATGCGGGCGCGCGCCGCCGCCTGCATGCCGATGGCAAAGGGCTCGACCATCGCGCCCTCGGCGAAGGAGACATTATCCGGCAGCTTGTAGGTGAAGGCCGCCGGATGGACGGCGTAGGGCGCGAGCACGCCATGCACCGGCGGCGTTGCCCAGAAGCGGACGTCCGGGTCGACATTGTAGATGCCGAGCTTCGTCGCGCGCGACGAAAGGTTCGGCACGCCTGGCTCCATGCAGACGCGGTCGCCGACCTTCAGGTTCGTGACATTGGCGCCGACCTCAACGATCGTGCCTGACGCTTCATGGCCGAGCACCATGGGCTCGCGAACTATGTAGCTGCCGATGGCGCCGTGCGTGTAGTAATGCACGTCGCTGCCGCAGACGCCGACCGTGTGGATGGCGATCCTGACGTCGTCCGGTCCGACGTCTTGCGGCAGCGCGATCTCGCGCAGCGACAGTTCGCCTTTTTTCTCAAGCACCAGTGCCCGCATCGGGTATCCTCGCATCAACTTTTCTTTTGCCGGAAAACGGAATTCAGGAAGCCGCTCAAAACGCCGAGGAACAAAAGCGGCGGCAGCGACAGAAGCACGACCGAGGCATTGAGAATCCCCCACGGCACGTTCATGCCTTGCTGGGAGAGCTCGGAAGCCACGATCGGCAGCGTCTTGGCGTTGGAGCTCGACAGCATCAGCGCGATCAGGAACTCGTTCCAGACCAGCACGAAGCTGAAGGCGATGGCGCCGATCAGCGAGCGCGCCGCGACGGGAAGCGCGATCCGCCAGAACACGGCATAAGCGCCGTAACCGTCGACGAAGGCGGCTTCCTCGATCTCCTTAGGCACGCCCTGGAAGGCAGGAATCGCGAGCCATATGATCACCGATATGGTGAGCAGCGAATAGGTGACGATCAGCGCCGGCAAAGTGTCGTAGAGGCCAACCTGCAGCCAGATCACCATCAGCGGGATCGCCACCGCCACCGGCGGCAGGAAACGCAGCGACAGGACGAAGAACTGGATGTCGCCGGCGAAGCGGTTGGGATAGCGCGCCACCGCATAGGCCGCCGGCAAGCCGAGCACGACGCCGATCAGCACCGCCGAACCGCAGGCGACGACCGAGTTGTAGAGCCCGGTCAGCACGCTGTCGCGGCCGAGGATGTAGCTTATGTTGGCGAGCGTCGGCGTGAATATCACCTTCGGCACGCGCGTGATGATGTCGACATTGTTCTTCAGCGCGTTGAGCGCCGTCCACAGAAGCGGGAACACGGCCAGGAACCCGGCCAGCGCCAGGATGGCCTTGGCGACCAGGCGGCCCGGTCTTGTCGGATATGGCTTCATGCCTGCACCCGCTTCCACAGCATGGTGAAGGTGATGACCGTCGCGATCATCATCAGCACCGCCATGGCCGATGCGTAGGAGACCTTGCCGGACTCGATGAAGCCTTGCGAGAAGGCGTACATGTCGAGCGTTTCGGTCGCGACGCCCGGCCCGCCGCGCGTCATCACATAGATCAGGTCGAAGGAGCGCAGCGACTCGATCATCTTGACGAACATCAGGCTGATCAGCGGCGCTTTCAGCATCGGCAAGGTGACATAGGCGTGGATCTGCCAACGCTTGGCGTGGTCGAGCCTGGCCGCCTCGATCGGCTGCGGCGGCAAGGTTTCAAGCAGCTTCAGCACGATGACGGCGAAGAACAGCCCCCATTGCCAGACGTCCACCGAAGCGACGGCGAACAATGCGGTGGCGGGCTTCGACAGCGGATCGAAGATCAGCCCGCCGGTGATCAGCCGGTAGGGATAGGTGGCGATACCGTAGAGCGGATGATAGGCGAACTTCCATACGAAGGCGGCCGAGACGCGCGGCAAAAGCACCGGGATGATGAACAAAAGGCAATAGAAATTGCGCAGGCGCGGGCCGGCGACCTCGAACATCAGCACGCCCAGTCCAATCGCCACCACCATTGTCGCCACCACGGTGACGACCTCCCATTTCACCGAAACCCAGACGGCGTTGAGGAAGCGGCGGTCGAGGAAGAGATCGGCGAAGTTCGAGAACCACACCCAGGAGTAACCGGTCGTGCTCAGCTCGCGGTTCTGCAAGGCGATGACGATGGCATAGAGCGTCGGCACCATCGACAGCACCAGAAGGATGGCGAGGGTAGGAACCAGAAATGTGACCGGCAGGGAAGAACGTCGGCGCATTGCCTGTCCTCGGATTTTTACTGCTGTGTGGTGAAGGTCCCGCGGCGCGCAGGTTCCGGCATTCGGACGAATGCCGAGAACCGCGCGCCGCGAGCGGGAGGATTACTTCTTCTTCACCAGCTCGTTGGCATAGGCCTCGAGCTCGTTGAGGCCGCCCTTGATGTCGGTGCGGGTGCCGGTGACCAGTTCCTCGAGGATGATACCCCAGCGGTCGCCGAGATCCGGCCAGCGCGGATCCTGCCAGAAGTTCACCGCCGTCACCTTGCCGGTGTCGGCCAGCGCCTTGCCGAGGTCGGCGCCGTAGATGTCGGCGAATTCCTTGCTGGAGAGGACGCTGGTGCGGTTGAGCTCGCCGAACTGATGCGCATCGAGCCGGCGCTTCTCATTCTCCTTCGAGGTCGCCCAGGCGATGAACAGGCCGGCGCATTTCTTCGCGGCGTCATCCGCATTGGCCTTGGTGCCGATGGCAAGGCCATGCCCGTAGCCGCCGCCCGGCAGCGGCGAGGGCGGCGGCAGGAAGCCGACCTCGCCGACCACCTGCGAGGTCTTCGGGTCCACCGCCATGCCCGACAGCGGCGTCGATTCGACGAGGATGGCGACCTGGCCGGAGAGGAAGGCGCCGGTCGATTCATCCCAGCTGCCGGTCTGCGTGCCGGGGGCCGAGTCCTTGAACAGCTTGAGATAGGTTTCCGTCGCCTTCACTGCGGCGTCCGAATTGAAAGCCGGCTTGTCGCCGTCGAACCACTTGCCGCCATAGGCCTTGAAGAAAGGCATCCAGCGCCAGACATTGGCGCCCGAGCCGCGCGCGCCGCGCAGCGCGATGCCGTACACGCCCTTGTCGGCATTGGTCAGCTTCGGCACGTCGGCGATCAGCTCGTCCAGCGTCTTGGGCGGCTGGATGCCGGCGGCCTCGAGCACGTCCTTGCGGTAGACCATCAGGTCGCCGCCGCCGGTCAACGGCGCGAACCAGACCTTGCCGTCATAGGTGGCGACCTTCTGGCGGCCCGGATCGAAATCGGCGAAATCGTATTCAGCCGGATAATAATCGGTCAGCGGCGCGATCCAGCCCGAGGAGGCGAACAGCGCGACGTTGGCCTCGTCGACATAATAGACATTGTAGTTGCCGACGGTCGAGGCGTCCGCGCGCGACTTGGCGCGGCGGTCGTTCTCGTTGAGGTAGTCGATCTGGAACGAGGCGCCGGACAGCTTCTTGAACTCGTCCTTGGAGTCCTCCAGAAGCGTCAGCCCGTCGCGTGGCTGCGCCAGCACCTTGACCGGCGCCGAGCAGACCGGCGCTTGCGCCAGTGCTGCGGTTGAAACGGAAGCGGTAAGCACGAAAGCTGCACCGAGGCTGGCAGCGAGCCGGTTTGATTTCATTGGTTTTCTCCTCCAGGAACACTCGCGAAAGCGGCAGGTCCTCGGACCAAGCGACCCTCACCGTCGCCCGGTCGACCTTCCACCCGCCGCCAAAATGAGCAGTTGGAAAGGTAGAGACTAGAAGCCCCGTTGCAGCAGACCTGTAGTTTTATGCATTGTGCGGCGCAAAAAACGGCGCCGTCAGAGTCTGCCCGTCACACGAGTATCAGCTCCATCAAGCGCAGCCGCTTCCGGCTCGATCAGGCCCGCAGCGTCAGCCGCTGCCGCGACAGCTTGCGGTAGGATGACGGCGTCATCTTGTGCTTGCGCAGGAAGGCGCGGTTGAAGTTCGAGATGTTCATATAGCCGACCTGGAAGCAGATGTCGGTGATCGGGATATCGGTGTCGGCGAGAAGCTTGCAGGCCTGCCACAGTCTCAGCTTGGCGACATGGTCGCTGAACGAGTTGCCGGTGTTCTTCTGGAAAAAGCGCGAGAAAGTGCTTTCGCTCATCCCGGCCAACGCCGCCACCTCCGGCAGCTTCAGATCCTCGGCAAAGTGCTGGAAAAGATAGGTCAGCGAGCGCTGGATAATATCCAGCGATTCCGCGTCGAGAAGCGGGGAAAAATCCGGAGACGACAAAAGCTCGTATTCCTGGGTGGTGGCCAGAAGGTCCAGCAATTCGAGGAACATGCGCAATCTCGCCAGTCCATGCACCTCCCCCATGCGTTCCATCAGCTCGGCGCCGTCGAGCGCCGTCTGGCCATGAAAGACCATGCCGCGCAGCGAGCGTTCCAGGAACGGCTCCAGCTCGCGCAGCTCCGGCAGCAGCCCCGACGAGCCGCGCAGCCGCTCGGCATCGAATTGCAGCACGATATCGCGGCCTTCGATCAGCTCGCCGGGCTGCACCGCCGTCACCCAGTCATGCGGCAGCCCGCCGCCGACGATGGTCAGATAGCCCGGCCCGAACTCGCCGATATGGTCGCCGACCAGCACGACGCCGGACGATTTCCGCAAGAGATGGATTTCGTATTCGGGATGGAAATTCCAGACATTGCGCTCCCATGGATAATCGTCCAGCCGCCACAGGAAACTGTCGCTGGCCTCGGTCACGATGTGCTCGAAGGCAGGCACCGTGCGCGGAATCGCGGCCGTATTCTTTCTGCGCCTGAACGGCATTCGTTCCTCCCGGCGTGGCGGCCGGCTGCATATGCCTGGGCATCCCTAGCAGCCCCCGGCCGGCAAATGAAAGAGGCGTCGCGGAATCCCGGTTCCGCCTGGATCAATCGCTAGCTGCGCCTCGTCCCTTGCCAACATGTCGCATTTCGTTCACAAGGCGACGCAACTGGCGCCATTTTGCGCCATTGTTGTTCGGCTTCCGGCCTTTGGCCGACGCGCCGTGTTCTGAAAGAGCGGAACAATGTCTGCGATCGAAGCCGGCGCTCGCGCGCCGGAAAACCTTTGGCGTCAGGAAATCATGGCGACGATCGGGCTCGCCTGGCCGATGGTGCTGACCAATCTCGGCCAGACCGCCATGACCGCGACCGACGTCATGATGATGGGCCGCCTCGGGTCCGACACGCTCGCCGCCGGCGCGCTCGGCTCCAACCTCTATTTCATGCCGCTGATCTTCGGCCTCGGCCTGATGCTGGCCACCTCGCCGATGATGGCGACCGAGCTTGGCCGTCGCCGCCATTCGGTGCGCGACCTGCGCCGCACCCTGCGCCAGGGCCTGTGGCTGGCGATCCTCATCTCGATCCCGATCTGGATTTTTCTCTGGCATGGCGAAGCGGTGCTTCTGGCCATGGGCCAGAAGCCGGAGCTCGCGCACCAGGCGGGCGTCTACCTGCGCTGGCTGCAATGGGCGGTGCTGCCCTTCTATTTCTATATCGTGCTGCGCTCCTTCATCTCGGCGCTGGAGCGGCCGGGCTGGGCGCTGATCATCGTTTTCGTCGCGGTCGCCTGCAACGCTTTCTTCAACTGGGTGTTCATGTTCGGCAATCTCGGCGTCAAGTCGATGGGCATTGCCGGCTCCGGCCTCGCCACCACTCTGTCCAGCATGCTGATGTTCGCCGGCCTGGCGGCGGTGGTGATGCTGGAAAAAAAGTTCCGCCGCTACCGTCTGTTCGGCCGCTTCTGGCGCTCCGACTGGCCGCGTTTCCGCGGCCTGCTGAGGCTCGGCTTGCCGATCGCCGGCATCCTCGCCTTCGAGGTGACGATCTTCAATGCGGCGGCCCTGCTCATGGGCCTGATCGATGCGGATTCGCTGGCCGCCCATGCCATCGCCATCCAGATCGCCTCGATCTCCTTCATGGTGCCGCTCGGCCTCAACCAGGCGGTCACGGTCCGGGTCGGCCTGGCGCACGGCGCCCGCAATCCGGAAGGCGTTTCGCGCGCCGGCTGGACGGCCTTCGTCATCGGCGTGTCGTTCATGGCGCTGATGGGGCTGGTGATGATCCTCTGGCCGCATGCGCTGATCAGCGCCTTCATCGATCTCACCGATCCCAAGAACGCCAGGGTGATCACGCTTGCCGTGTCGTTCCTGGTGTTTGCAGCGCTGTTCCAGATTTTCGACGGCGCCCAGGCGGTCGCTGCCGGCATGCTGCGCGGCCTGCACGACACCAAGGTGCCGATGATCTACGCCGCGATCGGCTATTGGGGCGTCGGCCTGCCGCTCGGCGTGCTGCTCGCCTTTCATTTCGGCTTGAACGGCGTCGGCATCTGGATCGGCCTGGCCTCGGGACTGGCCGTGGTGGCAGCGCTGCTCCTGGCACGCTGGCTCCGGCGCGACCGCATCGCGCCGCAGCTCGCCTTCGGGCATTGATCGACAAAGGCTGTCGGTCAAGCCGGCGGCCTTTTCGCGGCTCAGCGCGCCCCTGCGCGCTGCTCCAGCCGCCGCGCATATTGCGTCAGCGGGAAGCACATGACGAAGAAGATCAGCGCCACCAGCCCGTAGACCTTGAACGGCTCGAAGGTCGCGTTGTTGATGGCGTTGGAGGTCCTGACCAGTTCCTCGAAGCCGATGATCGAGGTCAGCGCCGTCGATTTGATGAGCTGCACCAGGAAGCCGACGGTCGGCGCGCGAGTGATGGCGAAGGCCTGCGGCAGGACGACGAGCCTCAGCTCCTGCAGATGGTGCAGCCCAAGGCTGGCGCCGGCGTCCCATTGGCCGCGCGGCAGCGCGTCGACGCCGCCGCGCCAGATCTCGGCCAGATAGGCGCTGGCGAAGAAGGTCAGACCGAGCGCTGCCGCCGTCCATGGCTCTATGCGCAGCCCCAGCATCGGCAGCCCGAAGAACATCAAAAAGAGCTGCATCAAAAGCGGCGTGCCCTGGAAGAGCGCGATATAGGCCGAGGCGATCCGCTTGACCCATTTATTCTTGGCAATGCGAAAGAACAGCACCGCCAGCCCGACCAGCGCGCCGCCGACGAAGGCGGCGAGCGACAACAGCACCGTCCAGCGCGCGGCGAGCAGCAGGTTGCGGACGATGTCCCAGAAGGTGAACTCGATCATGACACGCCCGCCCCCAGAACACGGCGGCCGCCGCCGACCAGCAGCCGGCGCAGCCCCATCGACAGGCCGAGATAGACCATCGTCACCACGAAATAGGTCTCGAAGGCGCGAAAAGTGCGCGCCTGCAGCATGTCGGCCTCGTAGGTCAATTCGCGCACCGCGATCTGCGAGACCACGGCCGATTCCAGCATCATGATGACGATCTGGCTGGTCAGCGCCGGGTAGATCACCTTCAGCGCCTGCGGCAGCACGATCTTGATGAACACCTGGCGGGGCCTGAGGCCGAGCGCCAGCGCGGCTTCACTCTGGCCGCGCGGCACGGCGTCGAGCCCGGCGCCGACGATCTCGATCGTATAGGCCGCCATGTTGAGCGTCATCGCCAGTATCGCGGCCAGGATCGGGTCGAGCCTGACGCCTAGGCTGGGCAGCCCGAAGAAGATGAAGAACAGCTGCACCAGGAATGGCGTGTTGCGCATCACCTCGACATAGATGCCGATCGCCAGCTGAAGCGGCTTGGGGCCGTTTCTCTTGCCGGCGGCGCCCAGGATACTGAGAAAAGTTCCCGCCAGCGTGGTGACGGCGATCAAAAGCAGCGTCATCGCCGCGCCGCGCGCGATAACGCCCGCCGCACCCGCAAGCCAGCCGAAGTCCAGGCTGTAGCCCATGGCGATTGACCTTGTTGGAACAGTCGGAGCGGCTCAGCGCTTGTCGTGGCTGGGCCGCCCTCGAGATCAATCCTTGAGGTTGTCCGGATTGAGCGGCGTCTTCAGCCACGCCTTCGAGCTCTCGTCAAGCTTGCCGTCGACCAGCATCTTGGCGACGGCGTCGTTCACCGCCTTCTTCAGCCGGTCCTCGTTCTTGTTGAGGCCGATATGCGAGGGCGAGGTGAGCAGCTGGAATTTCTGCTCCGGCTTCAGCGCATCCTGCTTGGCCAGCACCTGGGCCCCGACATCGTTGCCGACGACCATCAGCTGGGTCTGGCCGGAGATGAAGGCCTGGATGACGGAATTGTAGTTGTCGAAGCGGCGGATGTCGGCGGAAGCCGGCGCTGCCTGGGTCAGCGAGGTGTCCTCCAGCGTGCCGCGGTTGACGGCGATCGACTTGTCGGCGAGGTCTTCCTTGCCTTTGACGGCAAGCTCGGCCGGGCCGATAACGGCGATGTAATAGGGCGCATAGGGGGCGGCGAAATCGATCACCTGCTCGCGCTCCTTGGAGTAGCCGACGCTCATCAAAATATCGACGCGCTTGTCGGTGAGATAAGGGATGCGGTTCTGGCCGGTGACGCTGACCAGGTTGAGCTTCACCTTGAGTGAATCGGCGATCGCCTGCGCGACGTCGATGTCGTAGCCCTTGATGCTCATGTCGGCGCTGGCCGAGGAGAAGGGCGGGAAGTCGGAGAAGATGCCGACATTGATGGCGCCGGCCTTGGTGATGTCGTCGACGGCGTCCGCTTTCGCGTGCGTGGCGAGGCTGGCGGCGCTGAGCATCATCGCCGCTGTGATTACGGATTTCAGTGCGTTGCGAAGTAACATTGTTATTCCCCTGCTGGAAGCTTGTTGTTGAAACCGGCCGCCGGCTCCAGCGCGACGGCCGTGTTGGAGAGCAATTCCGGAAGACGCGGTTTAGGCTTGGCGCCTTCGCCATAGCTTCCGTCCGAAATTGCGCGAGGCATCAGCCTTTCTTGATCGCCGGGCTGAACACCATCAGGCTGAGAATCTCGAACAGGACCTGGGCGCCGACATGGGCGGTGTTGGTGGTCGCGTCATATTGCGGCGCCACCTCGACCACGTCGCCGCCGACGATGTTGAGGCCCTTGAGGCCGCGCAGCAATTCGAGCACCTCGCGCGTCGTCAGCCCGCCGACTTCCGGCGTGCCGGTGCCGGGCGCGAAGGCCGGATCGATGCTGTCGACGTCGAAGGAAATGTAGGTCGGGCCATCGCCGACGATCTTGCGCGCCTTCTCGATGATGGCCGGGATGCCGAGGCCGGTCACCTCCTCGGCATGGACGACGGTCATGCCGGACTCGTAGGTGAATTCCCACAGATATTCGGCCGAGCCGCGAATGCCGATCTGGATCGTGCGCGAGGGATCGAGCACGCCGTCCAGCACCGCGTTGCGGAACGGTCCGCCATGGTGGAACTTGGTCATGTCGAACAGCCCGCTGGTGTCGCAATGGGCGTCGATATGGATCATGCCGACCGGTGCCTTTTTGCCGACCGCCTTCAGGATCGGATGGCTGATCGAATGGTCGCCGCCGACCGAGAGCGGCAGCACGCCGGCATCGACGATTTGGTTGGTGCGCTTTTCGATGTCCTCATGGCTGATCTCCAGCCGATAGCGGCTGCGGAACGGCGTGTCGCCGATATCGGCGACGCGAAGCTCATGCGTCGGCGCGCATTCCAGCACATGGTTGTAGGGGCCGATGCGCTCGATGGCGCGCAGCGCGCGCGGCCCGAAGCGCGAGCCGGGACGGTTGGTGACGCCGAGATCCATCGGCACGCCCATCATCGCCACCTGCAAGTCGCCGAAATCCGGATTGTCGGCCGCGATCTCGCGATAGGGCGCGGCAAGGAAGGTCGGGATACCGGAATAGGGCGCCAGCCTTGTGCCCGACTTGTTGAAGATCTTGTCGGCGACCTTGCGGAACTTCGGGTCGAACATCTCGCCGCCATGGCTCTCGCCATATTTGCGGCGCAACGCTTCGAGCTTGCCGCGATCGTAACCCATGTCCGGTCCTCCTCTATGCCTGCCTGCAGCGCTGCCCGCATGGACGATTTGCCAAGCCAGCCTGTTGTCCGGCTGGATCGTTGCCCGCCGCTGCGCTGCGGATTTTACGTCTCTTGAAGCTGTTCCGGACAAAAGTGTCGGGCAGCCGCATTGAAAAATCAATTGATATTGTTAGGGTCTCGGCTGTGAGAAAATCTCACAAACCGGGAGCCTCTCCATGGCCAAGCGCCTGCCGCCGCTGAACCCGTTGCGCGCCTTCGAAGCCGCGGCGCGGCACGCCTCGCTGACCAAGGCGGCGGGTGAGCTGAACGTCACCCATGGCGCCGTCAGCCACCAGATCAAGGCGCTGGAGCAGTCGCTGGGTGTGAAGCTCTTCGAACGTACCGGCCAGCGCGTGAAGCTGACGCCGCATGGCGCGGAGTTCCTGCCGGCGGTATCGGCCGCCTTCGACGGCATCGCCGCCGCCACGCAGCGCATGACGCGGCCGGCAAGCGCCGGCGCGCTGTCGGTGTCCTGCGTGCCGGCGCTGTTGCTGCTCTGGATGACGCCGCGGCTCGGCTCCTTCACGGCGCAATATCCCGACATCCAGCTGACGCTGATCCCGTCCAACGATCCCAAAGACATCCGCGCCGCGGACATCGACGTCTGCGTGCATTATGGCGACGGCAGCTGGAGCGACTGCTGGATACGCAAGTGGTCCGGCCTAGAGTTGTTTCCGGTGGTCAGTCCGACGCTGATCAACAATCGCCCGATCCGCAGCGTCCGCGATCTCGCCGACCACGTCTTCCTGCATGGCGACGATGGCCGTGAATGGCACACCTGGCTGGCCGCCGCCGACGCGCTCGATCTGGAACGCGGCCGCCGCCACCGTCTGGGCGATGCGCGCATGGCGACGGAGGCCGCCGTGCACGGTCATGGCGTGGCGCTGGGCGATTCCGTCACCGCGCGCGCCTTGCTCGCCAGGGGCATGCTCGTCGCGCCCTTCAGTTTGTCGGTGCCGGCGGTCGACGATTTCTACGTCGTCTGCCGCAACGAGATGCGCTCGGCGCCGATCGTGCAGCTCTTCATCGACTGGCTGTTCGCCGAGAAGGAGCAGGACGAGGGCCGCGCCGGCGCGCCGGTGGCCGGCCGCGTGCCGAGCCGCAGAAAACGCCCGTCCCTCAAGGTCATAGCCGCCAGGACAGCGTCCTGACGGCTGGACTTGCAAAGCTGCTTTTTGTCGGGCCAGCTTGCAAAGCAGCAAGCGCGTTCGGAAATACGGTGCTAAGAGGCAGTTGCTAAAGCAATTCCGTGCAACGGGGTTCCGTCCGGAATTGATCGAACAAGGATTTGAAGCGTGACGCCCGCGTTTCCGTGCGTTGTGCTTTATGGATGAGCGAGCATGGCAAAGACCGATATAGCGCGGCGCGTCTACAACCACACCTGGAAGCTAGACCCGATCGTCCGCAGCCTGCTGGACACCGATTTCTACAAGCTTTTGATGCTGCAGATGATCTGGGGCATGTATCCCAAGGTCGATGCCACCTTCAAGCTGATCAACCGCACCACCTCGGTGCGCCTCGCCGACGAGATCGATGAGCGGGAACTGCGCGACCAGCTCGACCACGCTCGCACTTTGCGTTTTTCCAAGAAGGAGATGATCTGGCTGGGCGGCAACAATTTCTATGGCCGCAAACAGATCTTCGAACCTGAATTTTTGGCCTGGCTGGAAGGTTTCAGGCTGCCCGATTACGAGCTCACCAGGCGCGACGGCCAATATGAGCTCTCCTTCCCGGGCCCGTGGATGTACACCACGCTCTGGGAGATCCCGGCTTTAGCGATCATCAACGAGCTGCGCTCGCGGGCGGCGATGCGCTCCTTCGGTCCGTTCGCGCTTGACGTGCTTTATGCCCGCGCCAAAGCCAAGATGTGGGCCAAGACCGAGCGGCTGAAGGCGCTGCCCGGCATCCGCATTTCCGACTTCGGCACAAGACGCCGCCATTCCTTCCTGTGGCAGCGCTGGTGCGTCGAGGCGCTGAAGGAAGGCATCGGCGATGCCTTCACCGGCACGTCCAACGTGCTTTTGGCCATGGACAACGACCTCGAGGCTTTGGGCACCAATGCGCACGAACTGCCCATGGTCTTCGCGGCGCTTGCCAATTCCGAGGAGGAAATGCGTGAAGCGCCCTACAAAGTGCTGCAGGACTGGCAGCGCTATTATGGCGGCAATCTCCTGATCGTGCTGCCCGACACTTTCGGCACCACCGCGTTCCTGCGCGATGCGCCGGACTGGATCGCCGACTGGACCGGCTTCCGGCCGGACAGCGCGCCGCCGATCGAAGGCGGCGAGAAGATCCTCTCCTGGTGGCGCGAGAAGGGCAAGGATCCCAAGCAGAAGCTGCTCATCTTCTCCGACGGCCTGGAGGTCGAGACCATTGAGGAGACCTACAGGCATTTCCGCGGCAAGGTGCGGATGTCCTTCGGCTGGGGCACCAACCTCACCAACGATTTCGAGGGTTGCGCGCCGACCGAAACCAAAAGCCTCGACGCCATCTCGCTCGTCTGCAAGGTCAGCGAAGCCAATGGCCGGCCGGCGGTGAAGCTGTCGGACAACCCCGCCAAGGCGACCGGAGACGAGAAGGAAATCAAACGGTATCTGAGGATTTTTGGCGAGAAGGGCCGGGTGGAGCAGCTGGTGAAGGTGTAGAGGGGCTGGCGGTGGGGCTGCCACGCAACACAGCAAAATTGGATAGGCTGAGTTCCTTCGCGCCCCCCTCTGTCCTGCCGGACATCTCCCCCTCTAGGGGGGAGATTGTGCTGTCATCCCCGCTTGCGCCAATCTTCGACGTTGCAGGAGGAGAGCCGGCGCTTGAACCGCCAATCTCCCCCCAAGAGGGGGAGATGCCCGGCAGGGCAGAGGGGGGCGCCGTAGAGTGCCAGCTTTCCAGGTTGGCTTTCCTAGCCGCTGCCCTAGCTGCTCTCCCCACGCCCGCCTTCGCCCATGCCTCCGACCGCGGCCACGTCCTGCTTCTCCCGACCGGCTACTACATCGCAGGTGGCGCTTTTGCCGTGGCCGTCAGCTTCCTCGTCCTGGCGCTGCTTCCACCTGCCGCCCTCGACCGCTTCTGGCGCCGGCGCCTGCCTCTGTTCACCTTCAGCGACACCCCCCGCATTGTCGTCAGCCTGATTTCATTTGCCGGCTTTGCGCTTCTCATCGCCGCTGGCCTCGTCGGCAGCCGCGACCCGCTTTCCAACCCTCTCCCACTCGTGATCTGGACGCTGCTCTGGGCCGGCTTCACCCTGCTGCAAGGCGTGCTCGGCGACCTGTGGTCGTGGCTCAACCCATGGTACGGCCCTTGGCGCGTCGCCTCGCGCGTCTTCGGCTTTCAGGCCGGCGAAGCCCAGCCATCGCGCCTGCCGTCGTGGCTCGGCTACTGGCCGGCCTTCGCGCTGTTCTTCGCCTTCGCCTGGTTCGAGCTGATCGATCCGGCGCCCGACGATCCGGCCCGCCTGGCTTTTGCCGCCGGCACCTATTGGCTGGCCAGCCTCGTCGCGATGCTCATCGTCGGCTACGACGCCTGGAGCAAGCGCGGCGAATTCCTCACTGTCTTCTTCACCATGGTTGCCGGCTTCGCGCCCGTCGAGCGCCTCGATGGCCGACTCTCGCTCTGCTGGCCCGGCGCCAAGCTGCTGGCGGCCGCGCCGCTGCCGCCAAGCGGCACAGCCTTTCTCCTCTTGGCCTTGTCCTCGGTGTCGTTCGATGGGCTGTCGAAGACCTTCCTCTGGCTCGGTCTGTTCGGCGTCAACCCGCTGGAATATCCAGGCCGCACCGCCCTGGTCGGCATCGGCAGCTTCGGCCTCGTCCTGACTTTCGTCCTGCTGGCAGCGGTGTTCGCGTTGGCCGTCTTTCTCGGACAGCGCCTCGCCGGCGATGCGCGGTCGTTCGCAAAAGCCGCCGGCCTCCTGGTCTGGTCCATCGTGCCGATCGCGCTCGCCTATCACATTGCGCATTACCTCACCGTGCTCCTGGTCGACGGTCAGTATGCGCTGGTCGCGCTCTCCGATCCCTTCGCGCTCGGCTGGAACCTGTTCGGCACGGCCAATAGAATGGTCGAGGCCGGCGTTGTCGCCGGCGCCGAGTCCGCCTGGTGGCTGTGGAACCTGCAGGCCGGCGGCATCATCGCCGGCCATGTGCTGGCGGTCCTCGTCGCGCATGGCCTTGCCTGGCGTCTCCACCCTCAGCCTTCGCGCGCGGCGCTCAGCCAGCTTCCGCTCACGCTGCTGATGATCGCCTACACGATCTTCGGCCTCTGGCTGCTTGCCACGCCGACGGCGGGATGAGACAAGGGCCGCCGTCATGACGCGAGGGAAGCTAGCTTGCCACGTCGCGGCTTTGGTGATTTAGTTTGTATACATGCAATTTTCCCATCCCTGGAGCCGGATGATTTCAGGTCTGTTCGACCTGAAATCTGAATCCGGCTCCAAATCAAAGAGATAGAGCATGATGTCGTCCGAAAACCGCTTCACACTTTTCGGCATCATGCTCTAGGAAGGGGATGGCTTAGCCGCCTTATCGCTGGTCAAGACTGAAAAACAGGGGAACCGACATGGCTGACAAGAACGGATATTTCGACCTCTCCAAGACGACGCTGTCGCGCCGCACCGCGCTGAAGGGTATCGCCGCCGGGGCCGGCCTGGCGCTGGCGCCGGGCTTCGTCCGTTACAGCCAGGCGCAGAGCTCGGCGCCGATCAGAATAGGCTTTCAGTTGCACCGCACCGGGATCGGCGCCGCCTATGGTCGCTGGTACGAGAAGACGAGCGGCGCCGCCGTCAAGGCGATCAACGACGCCGGCGGCATCGGCGGCCGCAAGGTCGAGCTGGTCATCGAGGACGACGGCACCGATCCAGCGCGCGGCGCCGAGGTGGTCAACAAATTCGCCAAGCAGCACAAGACCGACATCGTCTTCGGCACGCTGTTCTCGCATGTCGTGATCGGCTCGGCGCCGGCCGCCGGCGAGAACAAGATCCCCTATTTCGTGGTCAGCGAAGGTCATCACGTCGCCTCCACCAAGCTCAACCGCTACGTCTTCCAGCCCGGCATCACCGACGTGAAGAGCCAGATCCAGTCGATGGCGCCGTGGATCGCGGCGAACGCCGGCAAGAAGGTGACGCAGATCTTCCCCGACTTCGCCTTCGGCTACGACCATCGCGACTACCTGCCGCCGGCGCTGAAGGCGCAGGGCGCCGACGTGATCGCTCAGATCGCCATCCCGCCGACGGAGAGCTCCTTCACAAAGTACTTCCCGCAGATCCCGGCCGAGACCGATGTGATCTACCACGTCATGGTCGGCCCGGCTGTGCTTACCTTCGTCAAGGAGCTCGGCGAGTTCTATGGTTCGCAACGGCCGCAGCTCTTCGGCTTCATCGATTCGCTCGAGGCCGTCGACATCAACAGCCCCGGCCTCGAATTCCTCGACGGCAGCCATTTCTGGGAAGGCTCGCCGCGCTACGCGCAGCCCGATGACTCGGCGGCGCAGAAAGCCTATCGCGCCGCGGTCGGCATCGACGACAACGGCGCCGCCGTCGGCGACCCCAAGGACGTCTCCACCGCCGCCCATATGTTCGGCTGCTGGGAAACGCTCTATGTCGTCAAGAAGGCGATGGAGGACGCCGGCTACAAGGGACCGGAGGACCGCGCCAAGCTGGTCGAGGCGACCGAGGCGCTGAAGGAATTCGCCGAAGGACCGGAGCATCCGCAAGGGCCAAAGACCTTCAACGGCAAGATCCACCAGTGCTTCGGCATCCAGAACATCTCCAAGGTCGAAGGCGGCAAGCTCAAGGTCGTGCACAAGACCAAGATCGAGGACGGCCTCTACGAGCCGGAAGGGGATTACACGACGCAGGCGCTTTAGGTTCGTTCCAACCAGCGTGAGCGCCCAGGCCCCCCTCTCTGTCCTGCCCGTCCTCCGCAGCAGCTGCGCTGCAGCTGCGGAGGGTGGACCGGCCATCTTCCCCTCAAGGGGGGAGATCAGCAGTTCGTGCGAA
This sequence comes from Mesorhizobium sp. B2-7-2, assembly GCF_006440775.1. Classification (GTDB taxonomy): domain Bacteria; phylum Pseudomonadota; class Alphaproteobacteria; order Rhizobiales; family Rhizobiaceae; genus Mesorhizobium. The sequence goes on from NZ_VFTZ01000002.1 coordinate 248,931, forward strand.
GGCACATACTCGCCGACGCTGGTGATTGGCGAAGGCATTCGCGACATCCAATCTCCCCCTCTGAGGGGTAGGGCAATCGCATATGGGGTTTATCGGCGAAGGCCAGCACAAGGCCGTCATCCTCGGGCTTGTCCCGAGGATCCGCCGTCGCACGCGGATATAGCGCGACCAGTTCAGGGGCCGGTAGATCCTCGGGACAAGCCCGAGGATGACGCCAAGACATGCCGGGTTGTCCAAACTCCCAAAGCCACAGGAGATTGCCCTGCCCTGAGGGGGAGATGCCCGGTTTACCCTCCGAAGCGGCAGCGCAGCTGCGGCGGAGGACGGGCAGGGCAGAGGGGGGTGCCTCGCGCATCCGTTGGCAAATAATCCATGCACTTCGGACCCCATCTCCTCCTCGCCGCGCTCGAAGGCCTCGTCACCTCCGCCGTGCTGGCGCTGACGGCGCTTGGCCTGTCGTTGGTGTTCGGCGTCATGCGCGTCGTCAATGTCGCGCATGGCGAGTTCTTCATGCTGGGCGCGGTGCTCGCCTGGGCGGTCTCGACGGCGATTTCCGGCCACCCCGCGATCGGTTTCCTCGCCGCGCTGGTGATCGCGCCCTTGCTGGTCGGGCTGGTCGCGCTGGTTGCCGAACGCCTGGTGCTGCGCCGGCTCCACTACAATCCCGAAGCCACCATCGTCGCCACCATCGGCATGCTCTACATCATCCAGCAACTGGCGCTGACCTTCTACGGTCCCGAGGCGCGCCCTGTGGAGCCGCCTTTCAGCTACCGCATTCTCCTGCCTTGGTTCGGCTATTCCGGCTACAAGCTCTCGGTGGTCGCCGCCTCCGCCATTCTGCTGGTGATCACCTGGCTGGTGCTGACGCGAACGAAGATCGGCCTGATCATGCGGGCAACCCAATATGACCGCGAGACGGCGCAGGCCTTCGGCATCCCGGTCGAGCGCGTCTATGCCGGCGTCTTCGCCGTCGGCGCCATGCTGGCGGCTATCGCCGCGGTGCTGATCGTGCCGATCAGCCAGGCGCACTACCTGATGGGGCAGGACCCGTTGCTGCTCTCCTTCATCGTCGTCATCATCGGCGGCCTGGGGTCGCTGCGCGGCACGGTGGTGGCCGCCATCCTGATCGGCCTTTCCGACGGCATCATTTCGATGTTCTTCTCGCCGACCCTGGCCAAGATCATCGCCACGCTGGTCGTCGCCATGGTGCTGGTGTTCCGGCCGCAAGGTCTGTTCGGGACCACGCCGCGATGAGGGATGCTTCGCCGGCAAAGACCTATGCGCTGCATGTCGGCGTCATCGCGCTGCTGTTCGCGCTGAACTTCGTCTTGCCGGACTATCACCAGGGCCTGTTCGCCCGCATCATGGCGCTGGCCGTCTTCGCCATGGGCTACAATCTGCTCTTCGGCTATGTCGGCCTGCTCAGCCTCGGCCACGCGATGTTCTTCTCGGCCGGCCTCTACGGCGCCGGCTTGGCCGTCTATCATCTCGGCTGGGGCGTGCCGGCCGCTTTTGTCGCCGGTGTTGCCTGTGGCGCGCTGCTCGCCCTGGTCATCGGCCTGCTGGCGCTGCGCACCTCCGGCGTTGCCTTCATGATCGTTACCATGATGTTCGCCCAGGTCTTCTATCTGCTCATCCTCTATTTCGCCGCCTGGACCGGCGGCGACCAGGGCTTGGTCATCCAGCAGGCGTCGCGGGTGATCGCGATCGGCGGCGCCCCCTTCGACCTGACCGATCCGACCGTGCGCTACATGAGCGCGCTGGCGCTTTTCTCGATCATTCTGCTCGTCACCTTAGCCGTCGTCCGCTCCCGCTTCGGCCGCGTGCTGGTGGCTATCCGCGAGAATGAGGAGCGCACCAAGATGCTCGGCTACGACACGCTCGCCAACAAGCTCGCCGCGGTCGTCGCCTCCGGGGCCATCTGCGCAGCCTCGGGCGCGGCCTATGCGCTGCTGTTCGGCTATGTCGGCTCGAGCTTCGCTTCCGTGCAATATTCGATCCTGCCGCTGCTCTGGGTGCTGCTCGGGGGTGCCGCGACCACGCTTGGGCCGCTCATCGGCACGCTGTTCATGTACTATGTCACCGATATCACCAGCGGCTTCACCTCCGCCTATCTTCTGATCGTCGGCGTGGCGCTGATCCTGTTGGTGCTGTTCTTCCCGAAAGGCATATTGGGCAGCATCCGCGAGCGCTGGCTGCGGTGGCTGCCATGATGCCGCTGCTTACCACCAAGGGCCTGTCGCGTCATTTCGGCGGCCTGCGCGCGGTCGACGGCGTCGACTTCGCGCTGATGCCGGGCGAGATCCGCGCCATCATCGGCCCCAACGGCGCCGGCAAGACCACCTTCGTCAGCCTGCTCTCAGGCCGCATCCGGCCATCCTCGGGCATGGTCGTCTTCGACGGCGCCGACATCACCGCCATGCCGGCCTACAAGAGGGTTCGCCTCGGCGTCGCCTATACGTTCCAGATCACCAGCGTCTTCGCCAATCTCACGGCCTTCGACAATGTCGCGCTGCCGGTGCAGCGCACGTTGACCGACGGCCGCACGAGGGGCCAGGTGAGAAGCGGCGTGATGGCGGCACTCGAACGGACCGGTCTCGCTGACCGCGCCGGCACGCTTGCCGGACAGCTTTCCTATGGTCACCAGCGCCTGCTCGAAGTCGCTATGGGCCTGGCGCTGAAGCCGCGTCTGCTGATCCTCGACGAGCCGACACAGGGCCTGGCCGACAGCGAGATCGACAATTTCATCTCTTTGGTGCGCGAGATCGCCAGGGACGCAACGGTGCTTTTGATCGAGCACAACATGCCGGTGGTCATGCAGCTTGCCGACCGCATCACCGTCTTCAATTCGGGAAAGATCCTCGCCGAGGGAACGCCGGAGCAGATCCGCGCCAACACGCAAGTTCAGGATGCCTATCTTGGAGCGACCCATGGCTGACTCCGTTAGAATCAATGGCGGATTGCTCACCATTTCGAGCCTCGATTGCTTCTACGGCGAGGTGCAGGTGCTCTACGGCCTCGACCTCACGCTGAACAAGGGCGAGGTGCTTTGCCTGTTCGGCCGCAACGGCGCCGGCAAGACGACGACGCTGAAGGCGATCATGGGTCTGGTTCCGGCGGCCGCCGGCTCGATCAGGCTGGACGGCAAGGAGCTGACCGGGCTCGCCGCGCATGACGTGCCGAAGGCCGGCGTCGCTTATGTGCCGCAGGGCAGGCGGCTGTTCGCCGAGATGACGGTGGCGGAAAACATCGAGATCGGCCTGATGGCGCGCGGCAAGGGCAAGCAAACCCGCGAGAGCGTGCTCGATCTCTTCCCGTTGCTCAGGGAACGGTTGAGGCAGCGTTCCGGCACGCTCTCGGGCGGCGAGCAGCAGATGCTGGCGATGGCCCGCGCGCTCTGCCTCGAGCCGCAGGTGCTGCTGCTCGACGAGCCGACCGAAGGGCTGATGCCGTCGATGATCGCCAAAATCCGCGAGACGGTGGCGAAGCTGCGCGAGCTCGGCGTCTCGACCATCCTGGTCGAGCAGCGCGTCGATGCGGTGCTGTCGGTGGCCGACCGCGTCGCATTCATCGAGAACGGCCGCAACCGCGAGACGGTGGATGTCGAGGCGTTGCGCGCCGATCCGTCAGCGGTGCGCAGGTATGTGGGCGTCGGGTAAGGCGTTACCCTCCTCCTCGTGGGCAGGGCAATCGCATTTGGCTTTGGGAGTTCGGACAACCCGGCATGTCTTGGCGTCATCCTCGGGCTTGTCCCGAGGATCTACCGGCGTCCCTGAACTGGACGCGCTATACCCGCGTGCGACGGCGGATCCTCGGGACAAGCCCGAGGATGACGGCCTTGTGCTGGCCTTCGCCGATAAAGCCCATATGCGATTGCCCTGCCCACAAGGGTGAGGTAAGGCTCTGCACCGTCTCATCGAAAAAACAAAAGCCCCGCAACCAAGAACGTCGGGATCAGCACCGCACCCGACCACGCCATATAGCCGAAGAAGCCGGGCATCTTGAAGCCGCGATGCCGGGCGATGGCGAAGACCATGAAGTTCGGCGCATTGCCGATATAGGTGTTGGCGCCCATGAATACGGCGCCCGCCGAGATCGCGGCCAATGTCGAGGCGGCCTCGGTCATCAAGTGGTTCGCATCGCCGCCGGCGAGCTCGAAGAACACGAGATAGGTCGGCGCATTGTCGAGGAACGACGACAACGCCCCGGTCAGCCAGAAATAGGCGAGGTTGTTCGGCTGGCCGTCGGCGGATGTGACCAGGGCCACCAGCGGCGCCAGCGCGCCGTCATGGCCGGCCCGCAGGATTGCGATCACCGGCACGATGCAGGTGAAGATGCCGGCAAAGAGTTTCGCCACCTCGGCGATTGGCTCCCAGGTGAAGCCGTTCGCCTCGCGGTGGCTCTTGTACGACACCTTGAGGGACAGCAGAGCAAGCGCCAGGATGATGGCGTCGCGCACCAGGTTCTGCAGCTCGAGGCCGACGCCGAGGATCGGGATGCTGACGCCCGGCTTCCAGCTCGCCGAAAGCAGGATCGCGCCGATCACGCCGGCAAGCAGCGGCAGGTTGGCAAGGCCGCGCAGGCGCACCCTCGTGTCCGGCGTCGGATCCTTGATCTTCGGCATGCCGCCCTCGCGGCGATGCAGCACGATATCGAGCGCCAGGAAGACGACGAGCACCAGCCCGCCGGTGACCAGCGTCTCTCGCCACAGATTCGCGGTCGTCCAGAAGAAATCGACGCCGCGCAGGAAGCCGACGAACAAAGGCGGGTCGCCGAGCGGCGTCAACGAGCCGCCGATATTGGAGACCAGGAAGATAAAGAAGATCACCACATGGGCGTTGAACGGCCGGTTGTCGTTGGCGCGCAGCATCGGCCGGATCAGGATCATCGAGGCGCCGGTCGTGCCGATCACCGAGGCAAGCAGGGCGCCGATGAGCAGCAGGCCGGCATTGGTGAGCGGCGTGCCATGGATGTTGCCGGCAAGCAGGATGCCGCCCGAGATGGTGTAGAGCGCGAACAGGAGTATGATGAAGGACAGATATTCGGTAAGCAGCGTGTGCAGCACCGCTTCGCCTGCCGACGGAAGCCCGAAGGCAATCGTCAGCGGCACCACCGCCAGCATGGCCCATGCACCGGCGATCTTGCCGTAATGATGCTCCCACGCATGAGGGAAAAGCAGCGGTCCGGTCGCGATCGACAAGAGCAGGCCGGCAAAAGGCAATCCCCACCACAGCGGCATCGCGGCCCCGGGCAGCCCGTGGATTTCGGCGGCGAGAGCTTGTGCTGGAAACAGCGTTGCGATGGCGAGCGCGGCGAATGATAAAAGCCCCCTCATCCGGCCGCTCCGCGCTCTCCCTTCTCCCCTTGTGGGAGAAGGTGGATCGGCGCGTAGCGCCGAGACGGATGAGGGGTGTTCCAGCGGAGTGAGACGTCGGCTTTCCCTGGAGCGCCCCTCATCCGTCGCCTTCGGCGACACCACCCGGCCCTTCGCTGGCTCAGGGCGTTCGAAGTTCGAAAAGCCAAGCAATTGGCTTTTCGTCCGCTACGCGGACCTCTTCTCACCCCACAAGGGGAGAAGGGGGAGCCCGCAATCTGGGCGAAGGGGCTCTTCTCCACAGGCGGATCAATCCGCCGAATGGTCTTCAAGCGCCACGCCGGCGTCGTGCATCCGCTTCAGCATCGCCTCGACCGAGCCGTTGAGGTCGATGCCGCGGCAGGCGTCGAGCCGCACGGTCGTCCTGAAACCCTGCTTGACCGCGTCGAGCGCCGAGAAGGCGACGCAGAAATCGGTGGCGAGGCCGACGAGGGTGATCGTGTCGATGCCGCGTTCCTTCAGATAGCCTCCGAGGCCGGTCGGCGTCTTATGGTCGTTCTCGAAGAAGGCGGAATAAGAATCGATCGCCGTGCGGAATCCCTTGCGGATCACCAGTTCCGCCTTGGTCCAGGCCAGCCCGGAATGGAAATCGGAGCCGAGGCTTCCCTGGATGCAGTGATCGGGCCACAGCGTCTGCGGCCCATATGGCATCTCGATGCTTTCAAAAGGCTGCTTGCCGGGATGGCTGGAGGCAAAGCTCGAATGTCCGGCGGGGTGCCAGTCCTGTGTCAGGATCACATGCTCGGTCCGCCGGATCAGGTCGTTGACCAAGGGCACGATCTCGTCGCCGCCGGCAACCGCCAGCGCGCCGCCGGGGCAAAAATCATTCTGCAGGTCGATGACGATGAGCGCTTCTTCGGCCATGCGGTCCCTTTCGTTTCGGCCCTCTCGTCTGGCTTGGGGCACCTGTCCAAAAGCCGCTGACGCGACCGGACACGGAACCTTGACCAGATGGCCGGCGGCGTCAACCTCCGGCGCCATAACAATCGCGTTCTGCTCTTCGCAGCGTCAACTCCGGCTTTGACAATTCCGGCCGGCCTGATATCATTTGCATACGAATGAATTTGACCGGTCCGGAGATCGGCAACAAGACCTGAAGCGGCACTTCGGGAGGCCCGGGGAAGGCCTAAGCTCTGGGAAGGCCCAATTGTCTGGAAGGCAGAGCGTGATCCGTTACGCAAAACCCACCACGGTCGACGAAGCGCTCGCTTTGCTTGGCGAGGACCGCTGGCGCATTCTCGCCGGCGGCACGGATTTCTATCCGGCGCAGGGCGCGAAACCCTTCCGCGACAACGTCCTCGACATCAACGCTCTCGCCGAACTACGCGGCCTCGCCGAAACGGACGAGCATTGGCGGATCGGCGCGCGCACCACCTGGACCGACATCGTACGCCAGCCGCTGCCGGCGGCGTTCGATGCGTTGAAATCGGCCGCGCGCGAGGTCGGTTCGGTGCAGATCCAGAATGTCGCCTCGGTGGCCGGCAATCTCTGCCATGCCTCGCCGGCCGCCGACGGCGTGCCGGCGCTTTTGGCCCTCGATGCCGATGTCGAATTGCGCTCGGCGAAAGCCGTCCGCCATCTGGCCCTCGGTGAATTCATCCTCGGCAATCGCCGCACCGCGCTGCAGCCGGGCGAGATGGTCACCGCCATCCGCGTGCCGAAGCGTTCCGCTGCCGGCAGCTCCGCCTTCGTCAAGCTCGGCGCCCGGCGCTATCTCGTCATCTCGATCGCCATGGCCGCGGCGCGGCTCGTGGTCGAGAATGGCGTCGTCGCCGATGCGGCGATCGCCGTCGGCGCTTGCTCGGCGGTCGCCCGCCGTCTCGCCGGCGTCGAGACGGCGTTGCGCGGGCAGCCAGTTACTTCCGCCCTTGCCGATGCGGTGCTGTCGGCGCCGATCGACGAACTGTCGCCGATCGCCGATGTGCGCGGCAGCGCGGAATACCGACAGGATGCCGCGCGCGAGATCGTAGCCCGCGCGGTGCGCGCTGCGATCGGTCACGGCGAAGGCAAGGTGGCCGCATGAGCATGACCCAGTCCGGCGCTGCCAAATCCGGCATGGCTCAATCTGGCATGGCCCGGTCCAGTATGGACCGCTTCGAGATCGCCTTCGAGGTCAACGGCGCCGCCGTCAGCGTGTCGGTGCCGCCGGTCAGGCGTCTCTCGCAGGTGTTGCGCGACGAGTTGCGGCTGACCGGCACCAAGGTCGGCTGCGATGCCGGCGACTGCGGCGCCTGCACGGTGCTGGTCGACGGCAATCCGGTCTGTGCCTGCCTGATACCGGCAGCCTCGGTATCCGGCGCTTCCGTCACCACTGTCGAAGGCCTCGCCAATGGCCGGCTTTCGGCCCTGCAGGCGTCGTTCCTGGAACATGGCGCCGCGCAATGCGGCATCTGCACGCCCGGCCTGCTGATCGCGGCCACCGCGCTGCTGGACCGCAACCCTACGCCGAGCGAGGCCGAGACACAGGACGCGCTGGGCGGCGTCCTCTGCCGCTGCACCGGCTACAGGAAGATCGTCGCCGCGGTGATGCAGGCCTCGCAGCACATGAACAGCGTGGATCTTCGCCTGCCGGAAGCCGGCCATGCCGTCGGTGCCTCGCCGGTCCGGCTCGACGGCGTGCCGAAAGTTACCGGCGACGAAAAATTCGGCGGCGATTCCTTCCCGTCCGACGCACTGGCGGTGCTTGTGGTGCGCTCGCCGCATTATCATGCCCGCTTCAGCTTCGGCGATCTCGATGCCTGGTCAAAAGCGCACCCCGGCATTGCCGGCGTCTTCACGGCGGCGGATATCCCTGGCCACAACTGTTTCGGCGTCATCGGCCCCTTCGCCGACCAGCCGGCGCTTGCCGACGGTTTTGCGCGCATGCGCGGCGAGGCCGTGGCGCTTGTGGCCGGCGAGCGCGAAGCGATCCTCGATCTCGACCTGACGGATTTTCCAATCAGCTGGACCGAGCTGCCGCATATGCTGCAGCCCCGCGAGGCGAAGGCTGACGGCGCGGCACTGATCCACCCGCACCGCCCGGCGAATCTCCTGACCTCCGGTTATGTCGAGCGCGGCGATCCCGATGGCGCGCTCGCCGGCGCAGCGGTCACTGTCTCCGGCACCATCGAGACCTCCTTCGTCGAGCACGCCTATATCGAGCCGGAAGCCGGCTATGCTTATATGGATGGCGATACCCTGGTCGTCGTGGCCTGCACCCAGGCGCCCTATATGGACCGCGATGACACGGCCAAGGTGCTGGGCCTTGCCGTAGACAAGGTGCGCATCGTGCCGACTGCGACAGGCGGCGGCTTCGGCTCGAAGCTCGATGTCTCGCTGCAGCCTCTCATCGGCCTCGTGGCGATGAACACCGGCCGGCCGGCAGCACTTGCCTACACGCGCAACGAATCGATGATGTCGACCACCAAGCGCCATCCGGCCGAGATGAAGGCGACCATCGGCGCCGATGCCGAGGGCCGGGTCACCGGCATGGTCTTCGAGGGCGATTTCAACACCGGCGCCTATGCCAGCTGGGGGCCGACGGTGGCCAATCGCGTGCCGGTGCATGCCTCCGGTCCTTACTTCACGCCGAACTACCGGGCGACGGGCTACGCCATCCACACCAATGGCCCGATCGCCGGCGCATTCCGCGGCTTCGGCGTGCCGCAAGCCACCACCATGCAGGAGACGCTCTATGACGAGCTCGCCGCAAAGCTCGGCATGGATCGTCTCGATTTCCGGCTGAAGAACTGCCTTCGTAACGGGTACGAAACGGTCACCGGCCAGCGTCTGGAATCCGGTGTCGGTATCGGCGAATGCCTGGAACAGCTCAAGCCGCACTGGGCGCGTGCGCTGGCGGACGCGGAGGCGTTCAATGCGACCCATGCCGCAAGCAAGCGCGGCGTCGGCGTCGCCTCCTGCTGGTATGGTTGCGGCAACACCTCGTTGCCCAATCCGTCCACCATCAAGGTTGGCATCTCGGCCGCGGGTGACGTCGTCCTACACCAGGGTGCGGTTGACATCGGCCAAGGCTCCAACACCGTGATCAGCCAGATATGTGCCGACGCGCTCGGCCTGCCGCTGGCCTGTTTCAAGCTGAAGAGCGCCGATACCGCCATCACGCCCGACGCTGGCAAGACATCCGCCTCGCGCCAGACTTTTGTAACGGGCAAGGCGGCGGAGAAGGCCGGCCGCGCCCTGCGCGAGAAAATCCTGCGCTTTGCCAATGTCTCGGAACAGGCGTCGATCGCGCTCGACGGCGCCAGCATCTCCATCCGCGAAGGCGATGCCGCGCGGCGCATCGATCTTGCGGCGCTGAAGGCCGATGCCGACGGCTTCGTCTTCGTCGCGGAAAAGACCTACGACCCGCCGACGCTGCCGCTCGACGCCAAGGGCCAGGGCAAGCCCTATGCGGTCTATGGCTATGGCGCGCAGATCGCCGAGCTCGAGGTCGATCTCAAGCTCGGCACCGTCAAATTGATCAAGATCACCGCGGCGCATGATGTCGGCAAGGCGATCAACCCGGTGCTGGTCGAAGGCCAGATCGAGGGCGGCATCGCGCAAGGCATCGGCATGGCGCTGATGGAGGAATATATCCCCGGCCGCACCGAGAACCTGCACGACTACCTCATCCCGACCATCGGCGACGTGCCGCCAATCGAACATATATTGGTCGAGGTTCCGGATCCGGAAGGACCCTTCGGCGCCAAAGGGTTGGGCGAGCATGTGCTGATCCCGACCGCGCCGGCGATCCTCAATGCCATTTGCCATGCCACAGGCGTCCTGGTCGCCAAGGTGCCGGCGACGCCGAGCCGCATCCTGGCGGCGATCCGCGAGAAGGAGGCGCGCCGATGAGCGAGCTTGCCGAACGTTTCGAAACCCATGATCCCGGCGAGCAGCAGGTGGCGGAAAAGATCCGCTGCGATGCCTGTCCGGTCATGTGCTACATCGCCGACGGCCGCACCGGCGCCTGCGACCGCTACGGCAATGTCGGCGGCCGCATCGTGCGCATGGATCCGCTGACCATCCTCGACCACGCGGCCGAAACCGGCGGCGCGGTCGTGCCCTTCGTCGCCGAGGGCGAGGCGTGGCGCGGCGAGCTGGTCAACACCGGACGCCGCTTCGTCACCGCGATCGGCGCCGGCACCACCTATCCCGACTACAAGCCCGCGCCCTTCATCGTCAGCCAGGAGGTGGAAGGCGTCGATCTCGTCACCGTCGTCACCGAGGGCATCTTCTCCTATTGCGGCGTCAAGGTGAAGATCGACACCGACCGCCACATCGGCGACGAGACGGCGACGGTGCGCGCGCAAGGCGAGGCGATCGGCCATGTCACGACGGGTGAATACGGCTCGCAGATGCTGTCGCTCGGCGGTGTCCATCATTTGACCGGCGGCTCCAAGGTCGAAGGTCGCGCCACTTGCGACGCGCTGCTCAACCTCTGCAACCGCAAGCCGGTCGAGCTCACCATCGACGGCGGCGCTACGGTCATCGTCGAGGCCGGCAAGGCGCCGGTCATCGACGGCAAGGTCGAGCATCGCATGCGCGTCGGCTGCGGCTCGGCCACCATCGGCATGTTCGCCACGCAATGGCGCGGTCTGGTCGACGAGGTGGTGGTGGTCGACGACCACATCACCGGTGTCGTCTCCGAGCATCAGGCCGGCAAGGTGCTGGGCTGGGAGGATACCGGGATAAAGATCATCGGCCGCCGTTCGACGCCCGGCCGCTATTTCAAGGTGTCGGAGCGCGGTCTCGGCTGGGGCGGCACGACGATCTCCGATCCGCTATCGATCCTCGGCGACTGGAACGCCAAGAAGGGCGCGCGTCCCGGCCTGTCGCTGCTGATGGTGTCGACCACCGGCGAGCAGTTCGCCTATTACGAGCTGGACGACCAGCTGAAGCCGGTCCAGAAGCCATTTCCCGAGCGGCTGCAAAAGTCCGTCGGCCTGATCGAGGACAATTGCGAGCCGGCTTTGTGCACGGTGCTGTTCATCGGCGGCGCCGGCGGCTCGCTGCGCGCCGGCGTCACCGAAAACCCGGTAAACCTCACCCGCTCGGTGCAAGGGCTGAAGACCTATGTGACCGTCGGCGGCGCGCCGGTCTATGTCTGGCCGGGCGGCGGCATCACGCTGATGGTCGACGTCACCCGCGTGCCGGAAGGCGCCTTCGGCTATGTGCCGACGCCGGCACTGGTGGCGCCGATCGAGTTCACCATGCGCCGCGACGACTATGTCCGGTTGGGCGGCTATGAGAACGAGATCCGCAGCATCGAGGACATCCTCGCCAAGGGCGGCGAATATCTCAACCCACGCCGCGGCACGGGCGCGCCGGCCGATAACCCCTGGCCGCCGTTGGCGCAGTTGCGGCGATCAGCGGCGAACGGGGCCGGCTGATGAACGGCCCGCAGGCGCATTGGCTTGCCGACGGCAGGCGGCTCCATCTCAACCATGGGCCGATCGATCTGATCGTCGAGGCCTTTGGGGAAGCGGATGAATGCCGCGCCGCTTACGAACAGGCGGTCGCCCGCTTTCAGACGATCCTGATCGAGGTGGTCGAGGAACTGCCCGAATTGCGCTTGCCGGCCTTCTTCCTGGCGCCGCGCGATTTCGCCGGCCCGACCGCGCGCCGCATGGAGGCTGCCGTGATGCCGTTGGCGGAATGCTTCATCACGCCGATGGCCGCCGTTGCCGGTTCGGTAGCCGACGAAGTTCTCAGCGCAATGCTCGCCGGTCGCCGGCTCGATCGCGCTTACGTCAACAATGGCGGCGACTGCGCTCTTCATCTTGGCATGGGGCAGTCAATGACGGTGGCGATCGCCGGCACCGGGAATGGCATGGCCGACCGCGTCGCCATCCGCGCCGAGGACGGCGTGCGCGGCGTCGCCACCAGCGGCTGGCGCGGCCGGTCGTTTTCACTGGGCATAGCCGATGCCGTCACGGTGCTGGCGCCGACCGGCGCGGAGGCCGACGCGGCAGCAACGCTGATTGCCAACGCCGTCGATCTTCCTGGACATCCTGCCATCGCACGCGTCGCGGCGCGCGAGCTGGCGCCGGACAGCGACCTCGGCGAGATGCTGGTGACGCAAAGGGTCGGCGCGCTTGACGCCGCCGAAATTGCGCGCGCGCTGGACAACGGCCTTGCCGTCGCCGAAGATTTTCGCCGGCGCGGCCTGATCGCCGCATCGGCGTTGTTTCTGGCGGGCGAGGCCCGCATCAGCGGATCGGTGACGCTCGCCGCGCCCAACAAACATAAAGCGAAGGAAACTGCCCATGCCTGACTTTCCGATCCGCAAGGTCGCGGTCTTGACCGAGGAGATTTTTCACGACGGCGGACCCGTGGCGAAAGCACCCCGCCTGCGCGCGGCGGCTCTTGCCGTGGTCAAGAATCCCTTCGCCGGCCGCTATGTCGAGGACCTGCAGGGCGCGATGGAAGACCTGAAGCCGCTCGGGCTTCTGCTCTCGGACAGGCTGATCGCGGCGCTCGGCGGCGACGTGAAGAAGATCGACGGTTACGGCAAGGGCGCCATCGTGGGCTCCGCCGGCGAGCTGGAACATGGCGCGCTGTGGCATGTGCCTGGCGGCTATGCCATGCGCGAGCGCCTCGGCGACGCCAAGGCCATCGTGCCGTCGGCCAAGAAGGTCGGCGCCTTCGGCGCGCGGCTCGATGTGCCGCTCGGCCACATCAACGCCGCCTACGTGCGCAGCCATTTCGACGCCATGGAGGTCGGCATCAGCGACGGCCCGCGTCCGGACGAGATCCTGTTCTGCCTCGCCATGACCTGCGGTCCGCGCGTTCACAACCGCATGGGCGGCCTGGCTGCCGAGGATATCAAGGCATGGGACGGCTTGAGATGAGCGGCGAGGACAATCTGCTGCGGCTGGTCGAGGCCGAGGACGGCGACGAGAACAACTATCACCTGCAGGACCAGGTCGGCTTCATCCTGCGCAAGGCGCATCAGCGCCATGTCTCGATCTTCGCCTCGCATATCGGCGACCTGACGCCGCCGCAATTCGCGGCTTTGGCCAAGCTTCACGATATCGGCGAAACCTCGCAGAACCAGTTGGGAACGCTGATCGCCATGGACGCCGCAACCGTGAAGGGCGTTATCGACCGGCTGAAGGCGCGAGACCTTGTCGAAGTCTCCAAGCACGAGGTCGACAAAAGGCGGCTGCTGGTCAATCTGACGCCGAAAGGCCGCGAGGCGATCGAGCGGCTGATCCCGCTGGCCCGCGCCATCACCGAGGAAACGCTGGCGCCGCTGACGGCCAAGGAAACCGCGACGTTCCTGCGGCTGCTGGCGAAGCTGGCGTGAGCTCCAAGGGCTCGATTGACCGAGCCCTCCCAACTTCGTCATTCCAGGGCGGAGCAGGAGCGAAGCTCCGTCGCGAAGACCCTGGAATCCATGCCGTGACCTCAGCCGAAGAAAGCAGCGGAGCAGAATTCTGCACCGTGAGCGGCGCTCCTGCCTAACGGGGTTCCATGGCCTGCGCGCGTCGCTTCGCTCCTTGCTACGCCATAGAATGACAAAGCGATACGCGTTGCGGCCCATCTCCAAACCGCCGGACCCGATGGCGCAAGCATGAGTCGCCACGCCCGTCCGCCTACACGTCCACTCCGAACATCTCCCTGGCCTGCTCCGGCGTATAGTAGCCAAGCCTGACATCCTCGGCGATCTGCTTCGGGTCGCGCTCGCGCGGATCGCCGTAACCGCCGCCGCCGGGTGTGCCGACACGCACGCGGTCGCCGGCCTTGAGCGCGATGTCCTGTTCCTTGGAAAGATGCGGCGGCACATGCGCTTCGCCGCCCCGGAACACGGTCACGCTGTTCGGCGCGCCGTCCTTGCCGCCGAGCGCGCCTTGCGGCCCGAACCGTCCATGATCCATGACGAAGGACGCGCGCGCTTCACCGCGCAATATCTCGACTTCATAGGCAAGCCCGAAGCCGCCGCGATGTCTTCCCGCGCCGCCGGAGCCTTCGCGCAGCGCGTAATGCCGGTAGAGCACCGGAAAGGCCTGCTCCATGATCTCGACCGGCGGCGATTTCGAAATGCCGATGGTCGAGCAGCCATTGCTCAAGCCGTCATGGCCGGCATTGCCGCCATAACCACCGCCCGAGATCTGGTACATGACATAGTCGCGGCCGCGCGCCGGATCGTTGCCGCCGAGCGCGAAATTGCCGCTGGAGCCGGCGGGCGCCGCCGTCACCTTCTCCGGCAGCGCCTGCACCATCGCAGCGAAAACGGCCTCGGCGATGCGCTGCGAGACCTCCGCCGCGCAGCCCGAGACCGGGCGCGGATATTTGGCGTCGAGAAAGGTGCCCTCCGGCCGCTTGACGTTCAGCGGCTCGAAGGCGCCCGCGCTGATCGGCACCTCCGGAAAGATATGCCGCATGGCCAGATAGACCGACGACAGCGTCGTTGCCAGCACGCTGTTCATTGGCCCGGCGCAGGGTTTCGATGAGCCGGCAAAGTCGAAGGTCAGCGTGTCGCCTTGCTTCTCGACGGCGAGATTGATGGTCAGCGGCTCGTTCACCACGCCGTCGGAATCGACGAAGGCCTGCGAGCGGTAGATTCCGTCGGGGATGACGGCGATCGAGGCGCGCATCTGCTCGGCGGCGCGGCGGCGCAGTTCCGCGATCGCCTCGACGACGGTTTCGTCTCCGTAACGATCAAGGATTTCATTGAGCCTGTCCTGGCCGATCAGCAGCGCGGCGGCCTGCGCGCGGATGTCGCCGATGCGCTGGTCGGCGACCCGGATGTTGGAACAGATGATGGCGTAGATCTCGGAATCGAGCGCGCCCTTCTTGAACAGTTTTACCGGCGGCAGCCGCAGGCCTTCCTGTTCGACCGCGGTGGCCGAGGCGGAAAAGCCGCCCGGCACCGAACCGCCGATATCCGGCCAATGGCCGGTGTTGGAAAGCCAGCAGAAGATCTTGCCGCCGCGATAGACCGGCATGACAAAGCGCACATCCATCAGATGCGTGCCGCCGAGATAGGGGTCGTTGACGATGTAGATGTCGCCGGGTTCCGGGGGCAGGCATCGTCCGTCGGCGATCATCTCGATGACAGTCCTGGTCGAGTATTGCATGACGCCGACGAAGACCGGCAGGCCCTGGCTGCCCTGCGCGATCAGCGACCCATCGACGGCCGAATAGATGCCGTCCGAACGGTCATTGGCCTCCGCGATGACCGGCGAGAAGGCCGCGCGCGAGAAGGTCAGGTCCATCTCGTCGCAGACCTGCTGCAGGGCCGCCTGCAGCACCGAAAGCGTGATCGTGTCGAGCTTTGCCATCTCAGGCCTCGCCGATGTCGATGATGATGTTGCCGTCGGCATCCGAGCGCGCCCGGTCGCCTGGTTCGAGCACGGTGGTGGCATCCATCTGCTCCAGGATCGCCGGCCCTTCGATTGTTGCGTCGAGCGGCAGCTTTTCGCGCGCATAGACCGGCGTCTCGTGCCAGCGCCCGTTATACCAGACCGGCCGGATTTCGCGCCGCGCCTCGTCGAGCGTGGCCGCGCGTCCTGCGGGGTCGATCAGCCGCGACAGGTCGATCTGCGGCCGCACGCCGGTGACCGAGGTGTTGAGGTTGACGAGATTGGCGCGGATTTCCGGCAGTTCGACCTTGAAGCGGGCGAAATAGGCTTTTTCGAACAGAAGCTGCAGTGTTTCTCGTGAAACCGACGAGGAGGGCAGCGGCACGTTGATGATGTGCGTCTGGCCGACGAACTGCATGTCGGCCGAATGCGTGACACGGATCGCGTCCGGCTTCACCGCTTCCTTGGCGATCAACGCCTCGCCTTCGTTACGGTGCCGTTCCAACACCTCGCGAAGCGCGGTTTCGTCGAGGCCGCCGACCGGCTGGTTGATTGTGTTGACGAAGTCATGCCTGAGATCGGCAACCACGCAGCCGAGCGCATTGGTGATGCCCGGGCGCGCCGGCACGAGCACTCTCGGCAGGCCGAGCTCGCGAGCGAGCGCCGTCGCGTGCAAAGGCCCGGCGCCGCCGAAGGCGAACAGCGCGAAATCGCGCGGATCGTGGCCGCGCGACACAGATACCATGCGGATGGCGCCCGCCATCTTCATGTTGCCGAGCCTCAAGACGGCACCCGCCGCTTCGACGCCGGAGAGCCCTGTGCGCTTGCCGATCTTCTCCTCGAAAATATCGGTGACGCGCTCGACGGTGACTGGATTGTCGACGGCGAGCAATTTCTTCGGCGCAAGGCGGCCGAGCACCAGATTGGCGTCGGTGATGGTCGGCTCGATGCCGCCGCGCCCGTAGCAGATCGGGCCGGGGTTTGCGCCGGCGCTTTCCGGGCCGATCTGGATCAGCCCGGCCGCGTCGACGCGCGCGATCGAGCCGCCGCCGGCGCCCACCGTGTGCACCGCCACCATCGGCACGTGGATCGGCATCGCATATTCGATCTCGATCTCGTTGGAGACGGCGGGTTCGGCGTTGCGGATCAGCGCCACGTCGGTCGAGGTGCCGCCCATGTCGTAGGTGACAAGATTGCCGAAGCCGGCGCGTTTTCCGGTATAGGCGGCGGCGATCGCCCCCGACGCCGGGCCGGACATCACGGTCTTTGCCGATTCCTGCGTGACGAAGCGGGCCGAGATCATGCCGCCATTGCCGTTCATGATCAGGAAGTCGCGGGCGTAGCCCTTTGCCGCCAGCTCCTTGCGCAGCCGCTCGACATAGCGTTCCAGGATCGGCTGCACCGAGGCGTTGACCGCCGCCGTGACGCCGCGTTCGAACTCGCGCGCTTCCGAAAGCAGCGCATGGCCGGTGGTGATGTGGCCGTTCGGCCAGAGCTCCGCCGCGATCTCTGCCGCACGCCGCTCATGCGACGGATTGGCGTAGGAATGCAGGAAATGGATGACTAGCGACTCGCAGCCGGCGTCGAGCAGCGTCTTCACCGCATCGCGCATCTCGGCTTCGTCGAGTTGAATGCGCACGGCGCCCGACGCCTCGACCCGCTCCGACACTTCGAGCCGAAGGTCGCGGGGAATGACCGGGACGAAAGTGCCCGTCATGCCATAGGCCTGCGGCCTTGTGCGGCGGCCAAGCTCGATCACGTCGCGGAAGCCGCGCGTGGTGATCATGCCGGTCCGCGCGAGGCGACGTTCCAGCACGGCGTTGGTGGTCGTCGTCGTGCCGTGCACGATGAGATCGATGCCGTCGATCGGAAAGCCGGTGGCGCCAAGGGCCGCGACGACGCCGAAGGCCTGGTTTTCCACTGTGGTCGGAGTCTTGGCGATATGCACTTTGCCGCCCGCCTTGCCGTCGATCAAAAGCAGATCGGTGAAGGTTCCGCCGACATCGATGCCGGCCACGACGCTTCCCGCCGACGCCGAAAATTTCTCATTCATTGCCGAAACCCGAAATGCCAGGACTACGGATATGCCTCGGTTTGGAAAGGCGTTTTACGCCGCCATCTTGACCTGGAGATCATTTGTATACTAATAAATTCCGGACACAAGAGCTTACCGCTTGACAGTGTGCAGGGAGCACGCCGGAACCTGGCCGTTCGGGCGCGCACGAGAAGGCTTGGCGCCAGAAGGTTCCGTCTGGGCCGGAAAGTTGGGTTGGAATGAACACGACATCCGCGTTGAAAGTGGCCGGCGCAAAGCCGCTGCAGTTCCCGATCCCGGCCAATGTCTATGCCGAGACCGTGGTGTCGGTGAAGCATTATACCGATCGGCTGTTCTCCTTCCGCATCACCCGGCCGCAGTCGCTGCGCTTCCGCTCCGGCGAGTTCGTCATGATCGGCCTGCCCAATGCCGAGAAGCCGATCTTCCGCGCCTATTCGGTCGCGAGCCCCGCCTGGGACGACGAGCTCGAATTCTTCTCGATCAAGGTGCCCGACGGTCCGCTGACCTCCGAGCTGCAGAAGATCGAGGTCGGCGACACCGTCATCATGCGCCAGAAGTCGACCGGCACGCTGGTGCTCGACGCGCTGACGCCCGCCAAGCGCGTGGTCATGATCTCGACCGGCACCGGCATCGCGCCCTTCGCCAGCCTGCTGCGCGACCCCGACACCTATGAGAAGTTCGACGAGGTCATCCTCACCCACACCTGCCGCGACAATGCCGAGCTCACCTACGGCCAGGAGCTGGTGGCGGCGCTGGAGAGCGACCCGCTGATCGGCGAGCTGACAGGCGGCCACGTCACACTCTACAACTCGACCACCCGCGAGGAATCGGCGCGCATGGGCCGCATCACCGCGCTGATCGGCTCGGGCAAGTTCTATTCCGACCTCGGCATCGAGAAACTCAATCCCGAGACGGACCGCATCATGATCTGCGGCTCGATGCATATGCTGAAGGACGTCAAGGAACTTGCCGAGAGCCTCGGCTTCCAGGAAGGTTCCTTGAGCCATCCGGCCAGCTTCGTCGTCGAGCGCGCCTTCGTCGGCTGAGGCATATCGCGGTCCGCCAGCTCTGTTAGAGGCGTCTGAGATTAGCGACGGCATTCGTGCTTCGTCATTCTAGGGCGGAGCAAGGAGCGGAGCGACGCGCAGACTCTCGAATCCATGCCGTTACGCTAAGGCGTTGCGGCGGTTACAGAATTCTGCACCGTTGCATCTGCGGCAGAGGTCACGGCATGGATACTCGGGTCAAGCCCGAGTATGACGAAGGGATGGGCGTTGCGGCCAATCTCCACGCCGGGAACGCCTACCCAGCATGATGTTTTGACCATGCGGTCAAAAATCTGCTGCCTGAGCGGGCTTTTTCCATTATGACCCTTTGAAAGACTCGTGAAGGACAACTTCACGGGCTATCTTCGGCTTAGGTCGCTGAATGAAAGGGCAGGAGATGAGCACGATCCGCGAGGCCGGCGCAGGCGCGCCCAAGGTGATGCCGCTGCCGGCGCGCGCCGCCGCCAACACGCCGCTGCCGCTGGACCACGGCATTGCCCGCAACCCCGGCATGAAGCTCGATCTCGGTTTTCTGGAATCGGTGCGCAGCGTCAACCGCTCGGCGCTGGAGCGTCGGGTCGCGACGCTCACCAAGCGGCGCTCGATCAAGGCCGACAACCAGGCCGCCTGGCTCCTGCGCGCCATCGCCTGCATGGACCTCACCACGCTGAACTCCAACGATACCGACGAGCGCGTGCGCCGGCTTTGCGCCAAGGCGATCAACCCGCTGCGCCGCGATATCGTCGAGGGCCTCGGCATATCAGGCGAGGCGATCCGTCCGGCGGCGGTCTGCGTCTATCATCCCTTCGTGGCTACGGCGGTCGACGCCGTGCGCGGCACCGGCATCCATGTCGCCGCGGTCTCGACTGCTTTCCCGCACGGCCTTGCGCCGCTTTCGACTCGCCTGCAGGAGATCGAAGCATCGGTGAAGGACGGCGCCGACGAGATCGACGTCGTCATTCCGCGCGGCCTGGTCTACGGCGCCAAGTGGCGCGAGCTGTTCAACGAGATCGTCGCCATGCGCGCCGCCTGCGGCGACGCGCATCTCAAGGTCATTCTCGGCACCGGCGACCTCGCCACTTTGCGCAACGTGATGCTCGCCTCGATGGTGGCGATGATGGCGGGCGCCGATTTCATCAAGACCTCGACCGGCAAGGAAAGCGTCAACGCCACGCTGCCCGTAGGGCTTGCCATGGTGCGTGCCATCCGCGCCTATTTCGAGGAGACCGGCTATCTCATCGGCTTCAAGCCGGCCGGCGGCATTTCCACTGCAAAAGTCTCGCTCGACTGGCTGGTGCTGATGAAGGAAGAGCTCGGCCGGCCCTGGCTCGAGCCGGACCTGTTCCGCTTCGGCGCCTCCAGCCTGCTCACCGACATCGAGCGCCAGCTCGAGCATCATTTGACCGGCCACTATTCGGCCAACCACCGCCACGCGATGGCGTAGGCGAGTGAAGGCCTTGAACGCCGAGTTCCTTCGCGCCCCCCTCTGTCCTGCCGGACATCTCCCCCACGGGTGGGGAGATTGGCCGTCATCGAGGATTTCGCCAATCACCTACTTTGCAGACCGGGCGCCGACGGCCGCGAAGGCCAATCTCCCCCCTTGTGGGGGAGATGTCCGGCAGGACAGAGGGGGGCGCGAAGGAATGCCTTCCAAGACAATTATCTGGAGCGCCGTCCCATGAACATCCTCGAACGCTATCACGCCATGGAATACGGCCCGGCGCCGGAAGCCCGCAACGAGGCGGATGCCTGGCTTGCCGGCCGCGACTTCTCCAAGGCGCTGTTCATCGACGGCGCCTGGAAGGCGGCGGCAAGCGGCAAGACTTTCGACACCAGCGAGCCGTCTTCCGGCAAGCTGCTTGGCAAGGTCTCGGATGCGGGCGCCGCCGACATCGACGCGGCGGTCGCTGCTGCGGCAAAAGCGCTGCCGAAATGGTCGGCGTCATCGGGCTACGCCCGCGCAAAAGTGCTCTATGCCATCGGCCGGGCCATGCAGCGCCACCAGCGCCTGTTCGCGGTGCTGGAATCGATCGACAACGGCAAGCCGATCCGCGAGAGCCGCGACATCGACGTGCCGCTGGCGATCCGTCATTTCATCCATCATGCCGGCTGGGCGCAGACGCTGGACCAGGATTTTCCCGACCACAAGCCGGTCGGCGTCGTCGGCCAGGTCATCCCGTGGAACTTCCCGCTGCTGATGCTGGCCTGGAAGATCGCGCCGGCTCTTGCCGCCGGCTGCACGGTGGTGCTGAAGCCTGCCGAATTCACGCCGCTCACCGCCATCCTGTTTGCCGAGATCTGCGAGCGGGCGGGCGTGCCGAAAGGCGTCGTCAACATCGTCCAGGGCGGCCCTGAAGCGGGCGCTGCCATCGTCAACCATCCCGGCGTCCAGAAGATCGCCTTCACCGGCTCTTCGGAAGTCGGCAAGATCATCCGCAAGGCCACCGCCGGTTCCGGCAAGAAGCTTTCACTGGAGCTCGGCGGCAAGTCCGCCTTCATCGTCTTTGAGGATGCCGATCTCGACAGCGCCGTCGAAGGCCTGGTCGACGGCATCTGGTTCAACCAGGGCCAGGTCTGCTGCGCCGGCTCGCGCTTGCTGGTCCAGGAAGGCGTCGCCGAAGCCTTGATCGCCAAGATCAAGGTCAGGATGAGCCGGCTGCGGGTCGGCAGCCCGCTCGACAAGAACACCGATATCGGCCCGCTTGTCGACCGCACCCAGCTCGATCGCGTCAAGGGCATGATCGCCGAGGGGGCGAAACAGGGCGCCGTCTGCTGGCAGCCGGACGCTGCCTTGCCGACGACAGGCTATTATCATCTGCCGACGCTGGCGACGGGTGTTTCGCCGGCTAACATTCTAGCGCAGGAAGAGGTGTTCGGGCCGGTGCTGGCGACGATGAGCTTCCGCAATACCGAGGAGGCGATCGAGCTTGCCAACAACACGCGCTACGGCCTTGCCGCTTCGGTGTGGAGCGAGAACGTCAATCTGGCCCTGCATGTCGCGCCGCAATTGAAGGCGGGCGTGGTGTGGGTCAACGGCACGAACATGTTCGACGCCGCCTGCGGCTTCGGCGGCTATCGCGAAAGCGGTTTTGGCCGCGAGGGCGGCCGCGAGGGCATGTTCGAATATCTCGCGGCCAAGCTGCCGGTCGGGTCCGTCATCAAGCCAGCCGTGGCCGGAACGGCCCAGCCGGTCGAACAGGCCGACGGCACGGCGATCGATCGCACGGCAAAGCTGTTCATCGGCGGCAAGCAGGTCAGGCCGGATGGCAACTATTCGCTCGCCGTTGCGACCGCCAAGGGCAAGCTGGCCGGCGAAGTCGGCCTCGGCAACCGCAAGGACATTCGCGACGCGGTCGCCGCTGCCCGCGCGTGCAAGACCTGGCCGGAGGCGACCGCCTATAACCGCAGCCAGGTGCTCTATTATTTCGCCGAGAACCTTTCGGGCCGCGGCGATGAGTTCGCCGCGCGCCTTGTCCAGTTGACCGGCGTCACCGCCAAGGCCGCGCGCGAAGAGGTCGAGCAGTCGATCGAGCGGCTGTTCCTTTACGCCGGCCTTACCGACAAGTTCGAGGGCCGCGTCCACCAGCCGCCGGCTCGTGTCGTCACGCTTGCGCTGCATGAGCCGGTGGGCGTGGTCGGCATCGTCGCGCCGGACAACCAGCCGCTGCTCAACTTCATTTCGCTGGTCGCGCCGGCGCTTGCCATGGGCAACACCGTCGTCGCCGCCCCGTCCGAGCGGCATCCGCTGCTTGCGACCGACCTCTACCAGGTGATCGAATATTCCGACTTGCCCCCTGGCGCCATCAACATCGTCACCGGTCGCAGCGCCGAGCTCGCTGGCGTGCTGGCCAAGCATGACGACGTCGACGGGCTCTGGGTGTTCGCCGATGCCGACATTTGCGCCAAGGCGGAGGCTGACTCCATCGGCAATCTCAAACGCGTCTGGACCGGCAATGGCCGCAGCCTCGACTGGGCCTCGGGCGAGGCGGCAGGCGAGGCCTTCCTGCGCCGCGCCATCGAGGTCAAGAATGTTTGGGTGCCTTACGGCGACTGAGAAGGCCCGCCTGAGGCGCGCCGCGCGACGGAGCCATTTCACCCGCTGTCGCGAAGGTGATTGACCTCGGGCTTGACGCTCGGGCGCGTGTTCTTTAACGAGAAAAAACATCTTTATCTGTGAAGCGGAAATCTGACCGCACGATGCCGGTTGTCTGGCACACGACGCCTGGGCCGGCCATCGATAGAGGCGGACGCTCCAGGCAGGCGAGGAGAAAAACATGGCGGATCTGGCGGGTAAGGTGGCTGTGGTCACCGCGGCGGCGCAAGGCATCGGCCGGGCGAGCGCGCTGGCCTTCGCCAAGGCGGGCGCGACCGTTCATGCCACCGATATCAACGAGCCGCTGTTGGCCGAGTTGGGCAAGACTGCCGGCGTCAAGACCCGCAAGCTCGATGTGCTGAACGACGCGGCCGTCGCTTCCGCCTTCGCCGAGATCGGCCGGGTCGATGTGCTGTTCAACTGCGCCGGTTTCGTCCATGGTGGCTCCATCCTCGAGATGAAGGACGAGGATCTCGACTTCGCGCTCAACCTCAATGTCCGTTCGATGATCCGCACCATCCGCGCCGTGCTGCCCGGCATGCTGGAGCGCGGCGACGGCTCGATCATCAACATGGCCTCGCTGGCAAGCTCGCAGAAGGGCGTGCCGAACCGCTTCGTCTACGGGCTGACCAAAGCGGCGGTCGTCGGCCTGACCAAGGCGGTCGCCGCCGATTATGTGGCCAAGGGCATTCGCTGCAACGCCATCTGCCCCGGAACGGTAGAAAGCCCGTCGCTGCAGGACCGCATGCATGCGCAGGGCGACTATGAGGTGGCGCGCGCGGCCTTCATCGCCCGCCAGCCCATGGGCAGGCTTGGCACGCCGGAGGAAATCGCCGATCTCGCCGTCTACCTTGCCGGCGCAACCTACACATCGGGGCAGGCCTACAACATCGACGGCGGCTGGTCGATCTGAGGGATCGTAAAGGGCTTGGCAGGAAGATCGGGTACTGCATCGATCAGTCTGAAAATCCCTTTCGCCAGATCGCCCGATGCGGCGTTCGCGCTTGCCGGGGGTCAGATCGATGGCTACGGTCCGCCCGGCTTTCGCAACGACCGCAATCGAAACGAATTTTGCAAATGGCTTCAGGCCGCACCTTAGGAGAAGAATGATGAAGTTGTTGCGCTATGGCGAAGCTGGCAGCGAAAAGCCCGGCCTGCTCGATGCGGACGGGACGATCCGCGACCTTTCGGCTCATGTCGCCGATATCGCCGGCACGGCGCTTCATCCGGCTTCGCTGGAGATGCTCTCGAAGCTCGATGCGAAGTCGCTGCCGGTGGTTCCCGGCAAGCCGCGCCTGGGCGCCTGCGTCGCCGGCACCGGAAAATTCATCTGCATCGGCCTGAACTATTCCGATCACGCCGCCGAGACCGGCGCCACCGTGCCGCCGGAGCCGATCATCTTCATGAAGGCAAGCTCGGCGATCGTCGGGCCGGATGACGACGTGCTGATCCCGCGCGGCTCGGCCAAGACCGACTGGGAAGTCGAGCTCGGCGTGATCATCGGCAAGACGGCGAAGTATGTCTTGGAGGACGACGCGCTGGATTATGTTGCCGGCTATTGCGTCGCGCATGACGTCTCCGAGCGCGCCTTCCAGGCCGAGCGCCAGGGCCAGTGGACCAAGGGCAAGTCCTGCGACACGTTCGGTCCGACCGGCCCGTGGCTGGTCACCAAGGACGAGGTCGCCGATCCGCAGAACCTTAAGATGTGGCTGACCGTCAACGGCAAGACGATGCAGAACGGCTCGACCAGGACCATGGTCTATGGCGTGAAGTATCTGGTCTCCTATCTCAGCCAGTTCATGTCGCTGCATCCCGGCGACATCATCTCCACCGGCACCCCGCCCGGCGTCGGCCTCGGCATGAAGCCGCCGGTGTTCCTGAAGCCCGGCGACGTCGTGGAGCTGGGCATCGAGGGATTGGGCCAGCAGAAGCAGACATTCAAGGCGGACGAGTAAGCTGCGACTACCCCTTCTCACCTTGTGGGAGAAGGTGGATCGGCGCGCAGCGCCGAGACGGATGAGGGGTGCTCCAGCGGAGTGCCGCCTTGAAGATTGAAGATATCCCACGCTTCATTCTGCTGCGGCGAGATCCTTCCAACACCCCTCATCCGGCCGCTTCGCGGCCACCTTCTCCCACAAGGGGAGAAGGAAAGGCCGCCGCCTACTTCAGCACCTTCCCATCCGGCCCAAACCGATACGTCTTCGCCGCATCGGGCGTTGCGTAGAGGGTCGCGCCCGTTTCGGCGTTGTAGACGCCGAAGATGCGCACGGTGATCAGCCCGGCCTTCTCGCAGTCGAGATAAAGATTGGTGTCGGCACCGAGATGCTCGGCATGCACGACCGTGCCTTTCCAGGCGCCCGAATTCGCGTCGACGGTGACGTGCTCCGGCCGCACGCCGATGGTCTTGGCCGTCTCGCCCAGCCTGGCGCCGTCGACGAAATTCATCTTCGGCGAGCCGATGAAGCCGGCGACGAATTCGTTGGCCGGCGAATTGTAGAGCTCCATCGGGCTGCCGATCTGCTCGATGCGGCCGGCATTGAGCACCACGATCTTGTCGGCCAGCGTCATCGCCTCGACCTGGTCGTGGGTGACGTAGATCATCGTCGCCTTCAGCCGCCGGTGCAGCTGCGCGATCTCAAGCCTGGTGTTGACGCGTAAGGCGGCGTCCAGATTCGACAGCGGTTCGTCGAAGAGAAAAAGCTTCGGCTCGCGCACCACGGCGCGGCCGATAGCGACGCGCTGGCGCTGGCCGCCCGACAGTTCCGCCGGGCGCCGCTCGATATAGGGCTCGAGCGACAGCATCGCGGAGGCGATCTTGATGCGCCGCTCGATCTCGGCGGCCGGCGTGCCCGCCTGCTTGAGGCCCAGCGCCATATTGTTCTTCACCGTCAGATGCGGGTAGAGCGCGTAGGTCTGGAACACCATGGCGATGCCGCGTTTGGCCGGCGGCGTGACGGAAACGTCCGTGCCGTCGATCAGCACGCGGCCGGAGGTCGAATCTTCCAGGCCGGCGATGACGCGCAGCAGCGTCGATTTTCCGCAGCCGGACGGGCCGACGAAGACGACGAACTCGCCGTCCGTCACCTCGAGGTCGATGCCCTTCAGCACCTCGACCGGCCCGAAAGCCTTCTTCACATTCTCGATCTTCAGCGAGCCCACGGCGTCGTTCCTGTTCTAGAGTTTTACGGCGTTGCCGCTGCGCACGCTCTCGTCGGCGGCAAGGCAGACGGCGAGCGACTTCACGGCATCGTCCATGTGGCGGGTGAGGTCGATATTTTCGCGTATGGCCTTGAGCAAGAAGGCCTGTTCGAGGTCGCAAAGCTCTTGGTGACCCGGTTCGCCTTCCATCGACAGCAGCTGGTCTTCCGTAGCGAATTTGCCGTCCGGCCCGGTCGCCGCGCTATGCAGCCTAATCGTCGAGGTCTTGGTGTGGGTGTCGATGTCGTCGGACCTGACGCCCTCCTTCATCACGATCGAGACGCAGCCCTTGGGCGACATGACGTCCTTCACGAAGAAGGCCGTTTCCGAGATCATCGGCCCCCAGCCGGCCTCGTACCAGCCGACCGAGCCGTCCTCGAACAGCACCTGCAGGTGTCCGTAATTATACATCGACGGCGCCACCTCGTCGCTCAGCCGCACCCCCATGCCGCGTACTTCGACGGGTCTCGAATCGGTGATCTGCAGCATCACGTCGAGATAGTGCACGCCGCAATCGACGATCGGCGACGTCGTCCGCATCAGCTGCTTGTGCGTCTCCCAGGTATGGCCGGAGGATTGCTGGTTGAGGTTCATGCGGAAGACATATGGCCCGCCGAGCTTGCGCGCCTCGGCGATCAGCCGCACCCAGGACGGATGGTGACGCAGGATATAGCCGATCACCAGTTTCTTGCCGTTGGCTTTGGCGGCATCGACGACGCGTTGCGCGTCGGCCACCGTCGTCGCCAGCGGCTTCTCGACAAAGACATGGCAGCCGGCCTCGAAGGCCCTGACCGCGTAGTCGGCATGGCTGTCGGAATAGGTGGCGACCGCCGCGACGTCCGGCTTCTCGTCGCGCAGCGCGTCGTCGAAGGAGCGTCTGATGCCGTAGCCGGCGAGCCCGTCCGGCAGCGGCACGTCGGAACGGTTGATCAGCGCCGCGATCTGAAAACCGGGATTTGTGTGATAGGCGAGCGCATGGCTGCGACCCATATTGCCGAGGCCGGCGACGACAACGCGAAGGGGTTTTTCCGAGCTCACTTGACCGCTCCTGACGTGATGCCGCGGATCAGCTGCCGCGAGAAGATGACATAGAGGATCAGCACCGGCAGGATCGCCAGCGACAGCGCCGCCAGGATCGCGTTCCAGTTGGTGACGAACTGGCCGAGAAAGAGCTGCGCGCCGAGCGTCACGGTCTTGGTCTCCTCCGAAGGCGCCAGGATCAGCGGGAACCACAGATCATTCCAGATCGGGATCATGGTGAATACGGCGACGGTCGCCATGGACGGACGTACCAGCGGCAGCACCAGCCGGAAGAAGATCGTGTACTCCGACAGCCCGTCTATGCGGCCTGCGTTCTTCAGATCGCTGGACACCTGCTTCATGAATTCCGACAGGATGAAGATCGCCAGCGGCAGGCCTTGCGCGGTATAGACCAGGATCAGCGCCGTCAGCGTGTTGACCAACCCGGTCGCCACCATCAATTGCAGGATGGCGACGGTGCCGAGCCTGATCGGGATCATGATGCCGAGCGCCAGGTAGAGCCCCATCATCGTGTTGCCGCGGAAGCGGTATTCCGACAGCGCGAAGGCGGCCATCGCGCCGAACAAGAGCACGAAGAACAGCGAGGCGACGGTGACGACGAGGCTGTTCTGGAAATAGTGGATGAAGTCGCCCTGGCCGATCACCGTGGTATAGCCGATCAGGTCGAAGGTCTTCGGTGTCGGCGGCGTCAGCGGCGCGCCGAAGATGCCCACGCGCGACTTGAACGAATTCATCACGACCAGGATCACCGGAAACAGCGCGATCGCCGTGTAGGTCAGGAGGATCGCATGCGCGCCGATGGCGCGGGGAAGCGAACGTGTGGCTGTGCTCATGGTGCGCCTCAGAACTGGTAGCGACGCAGGCGCGTCTGCACGAGGAACAGATACACGCAGACGCCGGCGAGGATGATCAGGAACATGATCGTGGCGATGGTCGCGCCCATATTGGGATCGCCGACCTGCAGCTGGAAGCCGAAGAAGGCGCGGTAGAGGAAGGTGCCGAGGATGTCGGTCGAATAGTTCGGCCCCGCGAGCGCCCCTTGCGCCGTGTAGATCAAGTCGAAGGCGTTGAAATTGCCGACGAAAGTCAGGATCGAGATGATGCCGATCGAAGGCAGGATCAGCGGCAGCTTGATCTTCCAGAACTGCGCCATGCCGGTGACGCCGTCGCATTCGGCCGCCTCGATCACCTCGTCGGGGATCGACAGCAGCGCTGCATAGATCAGCATCATCGGGATGCCGACGAACTGCCAGACCGAGACCAGGCTGAGCGCGGTGAGCGCATAATGCTCCTTGCCCAGCCACGGCGTGAAAAAGCTCTTCAATCCGACGAAATCCATCAGATGCGGCGCCACGCCCCAGATCGGCGACAGGATCAGCTTCCAGGCGAAGCCGACGATGACGAAGGACAGGATCGTCGGCACGAAGATCGCCGTGCGGTAGAAGGCGGTGAAGCGCAGCCGGGGGCTGGAAAGAAGCGCCGCCAGAAGCACACCGATCGGGTTCTGCACCAGCATGTGGATGATGAAGAACCAGACATTGTTCCGCAGCGCGTTCCAGAAATTCACGGACCAGTTCGGATCGCCGAACAGCGTGCGGAAATTGCCCAATCCGACAAAGACCTGGGACTGCTCGATGTTGCGGAACAGCGAAAGCTGCAGCGTGCCGAACAGCGGCAGGATCATGAATGCGGTGTAGACCAGCACCGCCGGCGCCAGGAAGACGCCGACATGCCAGCGGATCGCTCTTTTCGGTCGCGTTTCTGCAGCCATGAGTTCGGTAGCCATGAGTTCGGTTCCCCGCCGTCTCTGGGTTCCAGTTCGGTCGATGCTAGCTGATGCCTCGATGCACGGCTTGGCTGTCCCCTTCGAGGAGAAAGACAAGCCAGCGACAGATCGGCTCCGTCTTCCCCGCAAGCTGAGGGTAAGACCGGGAGGCAGCGCCGACAATCGCTATCGGGAACTGTTTGAATGCCGGCCGGGCCCGCGCCCGGCCGGCATCGCAATCGATGCTCTTACTTCGCCGGCTTGTACCAGCTGTCGAGACCATCCTGCAGCTTCTTGGCCGCGGCTTCCGGCGTGTCGGTGCCGTTGATCACATTGGCCGATTCGACCCAGGTCTCGTTCTCGAGGTTCGGCGTGCCGCGCGACAGGATCTGGTAGGTCGAGCGGATCGTCGACTTGCACTTGCCGCGCCAGGAGACGAATTCCTGCGCCAGCGGGTCTTCCATCTTCACCGGCGAGGAGTTCAGGCTGAAGAAGCCCGGCAGCGCGTTGGCGTAGATGGTGGCGAAATCCGGCGAGGCGACCCAGGACAGGAACTTCTTGGCCTCTTCCGCATGCTTCGATGCCGCATTCAGGCCCATGCCGATGTCGGTATGGTCGGAGATGTAGCAGGTGTCGCCGGCCTTCTCGACTGGCGGCGGGAAGGCGCCCATCTTGAACTGCGCCTGGGTGTTGAACAGGCCGATTTCCCACGAGCCGGCCGGGTAGATGGCGGCGCGGCCGAGCGTGAACAGGTTCTGGCTGTCCGGATAGGTCTGCGCCTCGAAGCCGTCGCCGAGATAGGGCTTCCACTTGGCCAATTCCTCATACGGCGCGACCCAGTCCTTATCGGTCAGCTTCTGCTCGCCCTTGATCAGCGCCTGGCGGCCTTCCTCGCCCTTCCAATAGTTCGGGCCGATATTCTGGTAGCCCATGGTCGCGGCTTCCCAGAGGTCCTTGGTGCCCATCGCCATCGGTATATAGGTGCCGTCCGCCTTGATCTTGTCGAGCGCGGCGAAGAACTCGTCGCGGGTCTGCGGCACCTTGATGCCGAGCTTGTCGAAGGCATCCTTGTTGTAGATGAAGCCGTGGATGACCGAGGCCATCGGCACGCAGAAGCTCGACTTGCCGTCGTCGGTCTGCCAGGCGGCCTTGGCGACGGGCGAGAAGTTCTCCATGCCAGGCAGCGAGCTCAGGTCGGCGAGGTTGCCCTTCTTGAACAGTTCCAGCGACTTGTCGAAGGGGCGGCAGGTGATCAGGTCGCCTGCCGAGCCGGCGGCGAGCTTGGCGCCGAGGGCCGCGTCGTATTCGGTCGGCGCCGAAGGCGCGAACACCACCTTGATGCCGGGGTTCTTGGCTTCGAAGGCCGGGATCAGCTTGTCCTTCCAGATGGTCAGGTCGTCGCCGCGCCAGCTTTCGATGTTGAGCGTCACGTCCTCGGCCAGAGCCATCCCGGTCGTGCCGAGGATGCTTGTGCCGAGCAGAAGGGCCGTCAGTAGTTTGGTCTTCATCTTCAGTCTCCCTGTTGACCTTTTTCAGGTTCGGTTTTGAGAACAGAGGCTCAGCGCCCCTTGCTCCCCTCGCAAGCCCGTTTCACCCGATGGAAATCGGGAGAAACAGGCCCTACTTCTTTGTTAGGGCATGATCTTTTCCGAAAAGCGGGTTCTACTTTTCGGGATCATGCCCCAGCGCGGAAAGCGCCGGCCTGAGCTTCTGGCCGGTTCCTTCCAGTATCTTCTCGGCCGCGTCGGCGCTGGCGGCGCCCGCGGCGAGCAGAATGGCAGTTTTCACGCCGCCGCGGCTCTCTTCGAGCAGGCGGGCGGCGTCGTCGCGGCTCTTGCCGCTGATGGCGGCGACCATGCGCACGGCGCGGTCGCGCAGCTTGATGTTGTCGGCGGTCAGGTTGACCATGTAGCCGTCATGGACATGGCCGAGATGGACGGCGGTGAGCGTCGACAGCATGTTAAGCGCGATCTTCTGCGCGGTGCCAGCGCCCATACGCGTCGAGCCGGCGATCAGCTCAGGCGGCGTTTCAAGCAGGACGGCGACGTCGGCCTGCTCGAACAGGACGGCGCCCCGGTTGTTGGCGATGGCGATGGTGGCGGCGCCCCGGCTGCGCGCGTCTTCGAGCGCCCGCACGGCATAGGGCGTGGAACCGCTGGCCGAAATGGCGATCAGGCAGTCGCCCTTGCCGATGGCAGCCGCGGCAACCGCCGCCGACGCTTCCTCGGTATCGTCCTCCGGTCCTCCGGCCAGCGTGCGGAAGGCTTCCTCGCCGCCGGCGATCAGGATGGCGATGCGGTCGCGCGCAATGCCGAAGGTGCCCGGCAACTCCAGCGCGTCGGCCACCGCCATCAAGCCGGAGCTGCCGGCCGCCGCATAGGCGAGCTTGCCGCCGCTCTTCAATTGCTTCGCGATGAGTTCGGCGGCAACGGCAATCGCCGGAATGGCTCCGTGCACGGCCTCGCCGGCCTCGATCTGGGCATTGGCCAGGAACGCCAGAATGGTTTCGGGGGCCTGGACATCCAGCCCCGCGGCATTCTGGTGGAGCGCTTCGGTGCGCGTCTCGGCCATCCATTTTCCTCCAACTGAAGCAACAATACCAAAAAAATACCACTTGTCCACACGGATT
This sequence comes from Mesorhizobium sp. B2-7-2, assembly GCF_006440775.1. Classification (GTDB taxonomy): domain Bacteria; phylum Pseudomonadota; class Alphaproteobacteria; order Rhizobiales; family Rhizobiaceae; genus Mesorhizobium. Next base: position 280,422 of record NZ_VFTZ01000002.1, read on the forward strand.
AACGAATTTCAGGCGATGGACCAAGCTTGCCGGCAAATTAACCTGCCTTTTCAATAAAATGCGCCTTAATGTTTTTTGGAACAGAAATTAACTCTTGGCTATTGGTATTTTATTGGTATTATTCCGGCCTGAGGAGAAATCGCGTGAAATTCGTGCTTGGCATCGATGGCGGCGGCACCAGCTGCAGGGCGGCCCTTGCGACCGTCGAAGGCGCTGTCGTCGGCCGCGCCAAGAGCGGCGCCGCCAACATCCGCACCGATCTCACCGGCGCCCGTGCCAACATCGTCGAAGCGGCGAGGCAGGCTTTCTTGGCCGCTGGCGCGGATCCGGAGCTGATTCCCCAAACGCCGGCTATTCTCGGTCTCGCCGGCGCCAATGTCGGCACCTACCGGCAGCAGCTCGAGGCGATCCTGCCCTTCAGCCGGAGTCGCGTCGAAACCGACGCCGAGATCGCGCTCGAGGGCGCGGTCGGGCCTAGTGACGGCGCCATGGCCATTCTGGGCACCGGGACCGCCTATATGGCGCGTAAAGCTGGCAAGTCGCGCGCCATCGGCGGCTGGGGTTTCCAGGTCGGCGACCAGGGCAGCGGCGCCCGCATCGGCCGCGACCTGCTGGAACAGACGCTGCTTGCCTATGACGGCATTCGTCCGGGCTCGCCCTTGACCGACGCCATGCTCGCCGTCTTCCGCAACAATCCCGAGGACGTGGTCGAATTCACCACCAACGCCAAGCCCGGCGATTTCGGCGGCTTCGCGCCAAAGGTTTTCGAGCATGCAGAAAAGGGCGATCTCGTCGCCAATTTTATCCTCGGCAAGGCGGTCGCCGATGTCGAGGCCTCGCTCGGCGCGCTCGATCTTGCCGACGATGCGCCGCTCTGCCTGCTCGGCGGCTTGGCGCCGCTTTACGCGCCGCGCCTTTCGGCACGCTATCAGGCACTGCTCAAAGCCCCGCTCGACGACGCGCTGGGCGGCGCCGTGCAGATGGCCCTGCGCATCTTCGCAAGTGGCTCGGAGGCCGCCCGATGAGCGCCGCCGATCAGATCTTCGCCATGTTGCCGGAGGCGTCGCGATGAGCGCCGCCGACCAGATCTTCGCCATGCTGAAAGAATCCTCGCAGAGCGGCGCGCCGCTTTACCTGCAGCTCAGGCGCAGCATCGAGGAAGCGGTCAATCGCGGCCTGATCGGTCCGGGTGACGCGCTGCCCTCCGAGCGCGACATCGCCAGCAAGGCCGATATATCGCGCGTCACCGTGCGCAAGGCGGTGCAGGATCTGGTCAAGGGCGGCATCCTCGTCCAGCGTCACGGCTCGGGCACCTTCGTCGCGCCGCGCATGGAGCGTGTCGAGCAGTCGCTGTCGCGGCTCACCTCCTTCACCGAGGACATGGCGCGCCGCGGCATGAATGTGCGTTCGGTCTGGCTCGACCGCGGCCTCTATGCGCCGTCGCCGGACGAGATGATGGTGCTGGGCCTCTCCTCGACCGAGCTGGTGGCGCGCGTCGCGCGCCTGCGCATCGCCAACGACACGCCGCTGGCGATCGAGCGCGCGGCGCTCTCGGCCAACGTCCTGCCCGATCCCGAAGCGATCGGCTCCTCGCTCTATGCGGCGCTGGAAACGACCGGCAATCGCCCGGTACGCGCCGTGCAGCGCATCTCGGCCACCAATCTCGGCGACGCCGATGCGCGCCTGTTGGAAGTGCCGCCGGGGGTTGCCGGACTGCAGATCGAGCGCATTTCCTATCTGGCGAGCGGCAAGGTGATCGAGTTCACCCGCTCGGTCTACAGGGGCGACGCCTATGATTTCGTCGCGGAACTCCGGCTGACCGGGCCGGGAGAGGAGCTCCGGCCATGAATGCCAGCACCACCCATATGCGGCGCGAGATCGACGAGATCCCGGAAGCGGCCGCGCGCCTTCTCGACGGCTCGTCCGCCGTGTTGGCCGAGGCCGGTCGCGGCCTGCGCGAGCGTGATCCACATTTCGTCGTCACCGTGGCGCGCGGCTCGTCCGACCATGCCGCGACCTTCATGAAATATGCCGTCGAGCTGACGGCAGGCCTTGCCGTCGCTTCGGTCGGGCCGTCGATCGCGTCCATTTACGGCGCCAGGCTCAGACTGCGCGGCTCCGCCTGCCTGGCGATCTCGCAGTCGGGCAAGAGCCCGGACATCGTCGCCATGGCTGAAACCGCGCGGGCCGGCGGCGCGCTCACCGTTGCCATCACCAACACGGCGGACTCGCCGCTGGCGCGGGCCTCCGACTATGCCATCGATATCCTGGCCGGACCTGAGCGCAGCGTCGCGGCCACCAAGACCTTCGTCAATTCGGCTGTCGCCGGTCTGGCGCTGATGGCGCATGCCACCGATGACCAAGCATTGATCAAGGCGCTCGCCGGCCTTCCCGGCCATTTCAAGAAGGCGATCGCCTGCGACTGGATGGCGCTCGCCGGCGCTTTGGAGAACCCGCAATCGCTGTTCATCCTCGGCCGCGGCCCGTCCTTCGCGATCGCCAGCGAGGCGGCGCTGAAATTCAAGGAAACCTGCGCGATGCACGCCGAGGCCTACAGCGCCGCCGAGGTCATGCATGGGCCGCTGGCGCTGGTCGGTCCGGGTTTTCCGGTCCTGGCGCTTGCCGCGCGCGATGCGTCCGAACCCTCGGTCGCCGAGGCGGCCGACGGCCTGACGGCCAAGGGCGCCGCCGCCTTCATCACCTCCGACAAGGCGAAGGCCGCGCGGCTTCTTCCCCACGTCGCCACCGGCCACCCGCTGACGGATCCGCTGCCGCTGATCGTGTCCTTCTACGGCTTCGTCGAGGCCTTCGCCCGCCATCGCGGCCTCGACCCCGACACGCCGCGCAACCTGCGCAAGGTGACGGAAACCGTATGAGCGACCGTTTCGCACTCACCGGCGCCCGCATCTTCGACGGTGCCGACTGGCATGACAATGCCGCCCTTGTCGTCAAGGGCGACGTCGTCGAGGCCATCCTGCCCGCCGGGGCGATTCCGTCCGGCGTTTCGGCGGTCGAGACTGGCGGCGGCCTGCTGGTGCCGGGTTTCGTCGACATCCAGGTCAATGGCGGCGGCGGCGTCATGCTCAACGACCACCCTGACGTCGGCTCGATCGAGACCATCTGCCGGGCGCATGCGCCCTTCGGCACCACGGCGCTGCTGGTGACGCTGATCACCGACACGCCGGCGATCACCGCCGCGGCGGCCGCTGCCGGCGCTGAGGCCACACGGGAGAAGGTGCCGGGCTTCCTTGGCCTGCACCTGGAAGGGCCGCATCTCTCCATAGCCCGCAAGGGCGCGCATGATCCGGCCCTGATCCGGCCGATGACCGACGCCGATCAGGCGGCATTGATTGCCGCGCGGCGGGACCTGCCGGTGCTGCTCACCACGATCGCGCCGGAATCGGTCGAGCCGGCACGTGTCGCGGCGCTGGTCGAGGCCGGCGTCATCGTCAGCCTCGGCCATAGCGACACCGATTACGCGACGGCCACCGCCTTCGCCAAAGCCGGCGCCACGGTGGTCACGCATCTCTTCAACGCCATGAGCCAGATCGGCAATCGCGAGCCGGGCCTGGCCGGCGCGGCGATCGACACCGGCGGCTTGTATGCCGGCATCATCGCCGACGGCATCCATGTCCATCCGGCAACGATGATCCTCGCGCTGCGCGGCAAGCAGGGGCCGGGCAAGATCGTGCTGGTTACCGACGCCATGGCGACGATCGGCACCGACATGACGTCGTTCACGCTCAACGGCCGCACCATCTACCGCAAGGACGGGAGCCTGCGGCTTGCTGACGGCACGCTGGCCGGCGCCGATCTCGACATGATTTCCGCCGTGCGTTACGTCCATCGCGTCGTCGGCCTGGAACTCGACGAGGCTCTGCGCATGGCCTCGCTCTATCCGGCCGAGGCGATCGGCCAGGCCCACAGGCTTGGCCGCTTCGCCAACGGGACAGCCGCCGACATTGTTGGGCTGTCGGAAGGGCTGGATGTCAGGAACGTCTGGATCGGCGGTAAGAAGGTCTTTGGCGCGTAGGCACTCGATCCACCGTCGAAGCCAATGCAAACGCCCGCGATTGGCCGGAGCCCCTCGCGCGTCGTCATCCTCGGGCTTGACCCGAGGATCCATTCCGTGACCTGTGGCGTAAAGTACAACAGTGCAGATTCTGCAACGTTAGCAACGCTTTAGCGTCACGGCATGGATCCTAGGGTCTGCGCGCGTCGCTTCGCTCCTTGCTTCGCCCTAGGATGACGACGGGGTGTTGTTAGCCGGCTTTGGCATAGATATCCTTATACTCATCACGCAGCACGTTCTTCTGCACCTTGCCCATTGCGTTGCGTGGCAGTTCGTTGACGAAGATTACCTGCTTCGGATGCTTGTATTTCGCCAGCCGTCCGGCGATGGCGCCGGCAATGTCGGCGGCGCTGATCGCCGAGCCCGGCTTGCGCACCACGACCGCCGTGACGCCCTCGCCGAAATCGGGATGCGCGACCCCGATCACCGCGCTTTCGCTGACGCCGTCGAGCGCGTCGATCTCGCTTTCGATCTCCTTCGGATAGACATTGTAGCCGCCCGAGATGATCAGGTCCTTGCCGCGCCCGACGATGTGGACATAGCCGTCGGCATCGATCAGGCCGAGGTCGCCGGTGATGAAGAAGCCGTCGTCGCGGAACTCGGCCTTGGTCTTGTCAGGCATGCGCCAATAGCCGGCAAAGACGTTCGGTCCCTTGACCTCGATCATGCCGATTTCGCCCTGGGCCAGCGGCTTGGCCGTCTCGGGATCGGTGATGCGCAGCGAAACGCCGGGCAAGGGAAAGCCGACCGTGCCGGCGCGCCGCTCGCCGTCATAGGGGTTGGACGTGTTCATGTTGGTCTCGGTCATGCCGTAGCGCTCGAGGATGGCGTGGCCGGTGCGCTCGCGCCAGGCCTTGTGCGTCTCGGCGAGCAGCGGCGCCGAGCCGGAGATGAAGACCCGGATCGCCTTCGTCGCCTCGCGCGTCAGCCCGTCCTGCTGCAACAGCCGCACATAGAAGGTCGGCACGCCCATCAGCGCGGTCGCGCGCGGCATCAGCGACAGGACGCGCGCGGGATCGAATTTCTGCTCGAAGAACATTCTCGCGCCGGCCATCAAGATGATGTTGGTGGCCACGAACAAGCCGTGCGTGTGAAAGATGGGCAGCGCGTGGATCAGCACGTCGTCGGCGCCGAAGCGCCAGTGCTCCACCAGCACGCGCGCATTGGAGGCGAGATTCTCGTGGGTGAGCATCGCGCCCTTGGAACGGCCGGTCGTGCCGGAGGTGTAGAGGATCGCGGCAAGATCGTCCGGCCCGCGCGCGACATCGCTGAAATCGGTTGCCTGCCGCGAAGCCTGGCTGGCCAGCGTTCCCTGCCCGTCGCGGCCGAGCGTGAGCACCGTCGCGCCGACCGCCGCCGCAAGTGGCTCGACGCCGGACAGACGATCGGGATCGCACACGATCAGCCTCGGCCCGGCGTCGCGGAAGAAATAGTCGAGCTCGGGCAGCGTGTAGGCGGTGTTGAGCGGCAGGAAGACCGCGCCGGTGCGTAACGAGGCGAGATAGAGCAGCATCGCCTCCGGGCTCTTCTCGACCTGGACCGCGACACGGTCGCCGGGCTCGACGCCGGCCTGCGCGAGGGCATGCGCCAGCTGCGCCGACTTCGCCAGCATGTCGCCATAGGTGATCGAACGGCCGTCATCCGTTTCCATCAGCAACCGGCCGGGCGCCGGCATGCGGGAACGGAATGCGCTGAAGAGATGATTGGTCATGAAATGTCCTCAAGGCGGACGAAGGCCGAATGGCGCATGCATTGCGCTCGCCTGAGCGAATACCAGATTTGGCGCCCGGAGCAAAAACTGCGTTGATTTTTCGATCCGCTATTTACGGCCGCGTTGGGACTTGCCGGCCCTCGGATCATAACCCTGCGCGAGGCGTTCCATGCACATCGCCGCGGTGAGGCGGTAGTGATTGAGAAGCGCCTCGACCGCGCCGTCGGCGTCGCCGTCCAGCGTGCGCTCGGCGATGATGCGGTGCTCGCCGAGATCGTCGCGCCCCGTGCCTGGCGCGTTTTGCGCGATCAGGCGGTAGCGCGAGGCCTGGTCGGAAAGCTGGTCGCAAAAGCCGATCAGCCAGTGCGACCGGCACGCCGCGATCAGCGCGCGGTGGAAAGCGCGGTGCAGCTTTTCCCATTCCGGATTGTTGGTTGCCGGGTCATCCGGCAGGCGGCGCTCGGCGCGCGCCAGGCGGTGCAGGGCCAGCACCAGTTGCTCTTCCCATTCTGCGGTGCGGTGCGCAATGGATTCGCGCAGCGCCCGCTCCTCCAGCCAGCAGCGTGTGCGCGTCAGCTCCTCAAGTTCACCCGCGCTGACCGGCATCAGGAAGAAGCCGCGCTGGTCGTGACGGCCGAGCAGGCCCTCGGCGGCCAGGCGGTTGAGCGCCTCGCGCACCGGCGAAGCGCCGGCGCCATAGCGGGAAACGACCCACTCGACACGCAGTTTCGTCTCGGACTCCAGGGCCCCGCGCAGCAAGTCGTCGCGGAGTTGCTGGTAGACCGAACTGGCAAGCGTGCTTTTGGCGCCCTTGCTCTCGCCCGGCTCGGTGCTTCCGTTTGTCAATCGAACTCCTGTTGCTTTGCCCCTGGTTTGCCAGGGCCCCGCGGCGAAGCAATTCCCGTACATGTATCATACAGCCGGGCAATGAGGTGTCTCAAGCGGAAGATGCCGATATTCGACTTTAAGACAAGCGGACCGTCTATTTATTGAACAAAGTAGAATCCCAGGGAAAAGACGATGTTCCTGGGTCGCTTCATAGAATGAACAGTCGTTCAATCGCTGTCGCGGTTGTGCAACTCCCGCGAGAGCTCGTGCCGTTATACGTTTAACTGGCGGCCCTGTCGGCAGCCGTTCGAATTGCTTCGATATTTGCCCTATAGGCCTCGACGCTGCCGCCCTTGAAGACTGCGGCGCCCGCCACCAGCACATTGGCGCCGGCCGCGGTCACCAGCGGCGCCGTTTCGGCCGAAACACCGCCGTCGATCTCTATACGGATCGGCCGGCCGCCGATCAGCGCCTTGACCCGTTTCACCTTGTCGACGATCGCCGGGATGAAGGCCTGCCCGCCGAAGCCCGGATTGACGGTCATGATCAGGATGAGGTCCAACCGGTCGAGCACATACTCGATCGCCGTTTCCGGCGTTGCCGGGTTGAGCGAGACGCCCGCCTTCTTGCCGAGGTTCTTGATGGTCTGGAGCGAGCGGTCGAGATGTGGCCCGGCCTCGGCGTGCACCGTCATGCCGTCGCAGCCGGCTTCGGCGAAGGCCGCCAGGTAAGGATCGGCCGGCGCAATCATCAGATGGCAGTCGAAGAAGGCCTTGGTACGATTGCGGATCGCCTTGATCACCGGCGGGCCAAAGGTGATGTTGGGCACAAAATGACCATCCATCACGTCGAGATGGATCCAGTCGGCGCCGGCCGCCACGACGGCCTCGACCTCGTCGCCGAGCTTGGAGAAATCCGATGCCAGCACCGATGGCGCAATCAGGGTCTTCTTGCTCATGCTGCTCGCCTCATTTCCGAACGCCAATGCCAGGGCCGCCTAGAGCCGGATGATTTCAGGTCGAGTCGACCTGAAATCTGAATCCGGCTCTAAATCAAAGAGAGAGCATGAGGAAGCGGAAAAGAAAACCCGCCGGATCGCTCCGGCGGGTCCTGGTCCTCAGCCGCAGGGATTACGGCTTGAAGTTCTGGATGTTGGCGCCCGCCGGGTCCTGCAGCACGCGCCGCGGCTGGCGCTGCGGCACCAATTGCTGCAACACGTTCGGGTTGAGCAACAGGCCGGGGTTGATCTCGATGCCCGGCCTTCTGCGGATCGGCGTGCAGTCCGGGAAGCGTCCCGTGGTCCCGGCGGGGCAGCGCTTGATCAGCACCGGCTGGCATTGGCCGTCGATGAAGCGCGAACCCGGCGCGCATTCCTGCTGCGGCTTGCGGCAGGCGCCGTCGCGGATTTCGGTTCCACGCGGGCAGACACAGTCGCCCCGCTTGTTGTGGACCTGGCCGCGAATGGTGCATTGCTCCTGGCTCGGCTTCGGCCGCTGGCAGGCCTTGCCCCGCACCTCCAGCCCGTCCGGGCAGGCGCAATCGCCGTTGGCGTCGCGCACCTGGCCGCGGATCGGGCATTGCTTCGACACGATTGGCCGGCAGGCGCCGTCACGTACCTCTGTGCCGCGCGGGCAGACGCAATCGCCATCGGCGTTGCGGGACTGGCCGCGGATACGGCACTGAGCGGGCGGTTGCCGATCAGGCACGCAGGCCTTGGCCACCCGGTCGAGATGCGTGTTGTCCGGGCAGGTGCAGCCGTTTCCGTCCGAAGTCGGCACGGCGCCGCGCACCGCGCATTTTGGCGGGATGACCTGGCAGACACCGTTCACCAGCTCGCCGCGGCGGCACACGCAGTTGCCGTCCTGGTCGCGGTACTGGCCGGGACGCAGCGTGCACTGCGGCTCGTCGCCCCGCACGCATTTGCCGTTTTCCAGCGCCGTGCCGCGCGGGCAGACGCAGCGTCCGTCCGCTGTCCGGATCTGGCCCTGCAGCAGGACGCAGCGCTGCGGTGGCGGAAGCGGCAGCAGCTTGGTGCCTCCACCGCCCGAACACTGGCCGTTGCGGAAGGCGGTGCCGTCCGGGCAGGCGCAACGGCCGGCCGAGTTCAGCACCAGCCCATCCGAGCACTGGTTCTTCACCTTATGCCTGATGGTGAAAGGATGGCACGCATAGGCTTTGCCGCGATCGCCCTGGACGTTGGTCAGGTCGCGGTTGAGCAAGTCGCCGCCGCCCTGCACCGGTGTGTTAGGGGACAACACGCCGACGCAGTTCTGCCCGTTGACCGTTCCCTGCAGATTGGCGAGGCGCCCCTCCTCGGGAATGATCACGGTGACGTGGTGGGTGTGGCTTTCGCCGGCGCTCAGCATCAGGTTGGTGATACAGGATAGGGGCAGCGTCGTCGGTTCCGGCGAGCAGCCGAAAGGCGGATCGATCGAGGTGATCTCAACGCCTTCCAGCCGGCCCAGGCCCTCCACGCCGATCGCATCGCCGATGCGGACCGGACCGGAGAAGGGGTTCGGCCCGTCATTCGCGATGGTGATCTCGAACGAGCAGGGTTCTCCCGGCTGGCACTCGGCATCGCCGGTCTTCTCGACGCGGATGGCGGAAGTGCCGCCGCCCTTCGCGCAAGCCTGGCCGATCGGGTAGACGATATCGTCTCCCGGCGCCGGCCCGTAGGAGCCGCGCGCGCAGTTCTCGAACGCGCCATTGCCGCTCACCGTCACGTCGAAGTGCCGGCTGGTTCCGGGCGTCATTACGGCGCCGGGAATCTGGCACGACAGCGTGTTGGCAGGCACCGGTCCGCAGCTCCACCCCGCGCCGTCAGGGGTCACGGTCTGGATCTCGACCGGAGCACCCCCCGAAACCAAGGTCGCGGCATCGTTGACCCGCACTGGTCCGGTGGGAGCAGCGGTGCCGGCATTGGCGACGGTGATGCGGCAGGAAACCATTCCAGCACGCACGAGCTGATCGCCGCCGCACACCTTGGTGATGCGCAGGCCGGGTTGGCCGCCATTCGGATGGCGGATGCGCTCGGTGGCGCAGGCCCTGTTGTTGGCGAGATCGACCTCGCCGGGAATGGCCTTAACCTCGGCGCAGTTCTCCACCGTGTCCGGCCGGTAGCTTGCAGGCATCACCGCCTTGACGACGATCGGCGTCGAGGCGCCCGAAGGCAACGAGATGCCGGCATTGTCGCAGCGGAACTGTCCAGGTCCGTTCGGGCTGCAGGTCCATGGCGGGCTCGGCCCGAAGGTCGACGAGGTGGGCGCGCCGCCGGGATAGTTGTCGATCACCGTCAGCGGCCCGTTATAGGTGCTGGTGCCGTTGTTGATGATGTCGATCACGAAGGTGCAAACGCCGTCGGCCGTGCAGACGGGAATGCGGGCGCGCTTCTTCAGGATCAGGTCCACCTTCTTTTCGACCGGTGGGTTGCACTGTGGATCGCGGTCGCCACGGCGGCAGATCGGGATCGAGGCGCAGCCGCGATCGTTGGTCTGGCTGCCGAACAGCGGCTTGCCGCTGGCCTGGTAGTCATAGGCGGCGCAGTTGCGCAGCACGCTGCCCTGCCACCCGCCGGCCGGCCTGAAGCCGAGCTTGAGGTTGACGGAAGCGCCGGGGTTGAGCGTTGTCACCGGATAGGTGCAGGTCATCGGCGTCGTGCCGGGCACGCAGACCCAGGGCGCGTTCGGTCCCGATGTCAGCACCGAGCCTGCCGGCAGCGTCACCTCGTCGAGCACGATCTTGCCGTTATAGGGCGCGTCGCCGACATTGGTAACGGTGATGGTGAAGTCGCAGCCGCCGGCCATCGTGCAACGCGGCACGTCGGCATGCTTCTCGACCTTCAGGTCCGGCTCCTTGTCCTTGGGCGGGCATCTCAGGTCACGCGGGATGACGATGTCGATCACCTGCGTGCAGCAGAGCCCCCAGCCCTCCTTCGGCCCGGCATAGGTTTCGATGCCGGTCACGATGAGATGGATTGCCTCGCCCGGCGAGGCGCCGATGATCTTCCAGTTCAGCACGCCGCCGCCGATCGGCACCTTCTGCGTGCCGGGAACGATGGTGACGCCGGGCGTCGTCGTCGACACCTGCACCCACTTGCCGCCCATCTCCGGGCCGACCGGCATGTGGTAGATGAAAGCGCCGCCGCCGGGCACGCAGTCGACCGTGCCGCGCTCGACCTTGAAGCATTCCTTGCCGGGAGGTGGCGGCGGATTGCACTTGGTGACGTCGACATGGATCGTCGTCTTGGCGCCGGTGAGGATATTGCCGTCATCCGGCTTGCTCGGATCCTGCGACGGGATAATGGTCGCCGGACCGCCCGCCGTGGTCACCTTGATCTGGCCCTGGTTGTCGACATTGGCCGGCGCCGGAAACGCCGCCTGGTCTATCTTGGCCAGGATCCGGAAGGTGATGGTGCGTTCGTTCGGCGTGCCCGAGCCGTCGAGGTCGGAGGCGGAAATCCGGAAATCGGACACCGTCGCGGTGTCGTCGGGATTGGCCGAGCTACTGATCGCAGCCGCCGGCAGCGGTCCGCCGGAAGCGTCCGTGCCGTCGCCGGTCACCTGCGCGCTGACGATTTTCAGGCCATGCGCAAGCTGGTCCTTGAAATCGATCCTGGCGTTCTTCAGCGCGTTGACAAAGACCGGGTTGCCGAAGGCCTGCTCGTTGCCGCGCAGGCCGAATGTCAGCGTGTAATAGACATAGTCGCAACTACGCTGGCCACCCGTCTTGGTGAAGAAGGGGACGATGCGGCCGGGCTCTGGGTTGATGACGCGCGGATTGTCCAGGTTGAGCCTGGGCTCCGGTCCGGCGACCTCAGTGAGTTTGGCCGGAGCGGTGTCTTCCGCGAATGCCGGCAGCGCCGGCAGCATGGCGACCGCGATACCGGCCGCCATCAGCCAGCGCGCGCCGCGCCTGGCGTATGACAGGGGTTTCATGATCGTCTCCATGACGGGTTTCGGGTTGCTCGAAACGAAGCGGGAAAGGGCGAGATTGCTCATCTGTCCCTCCCTCAACGTTCGCAACTGACGGCTGGCGTTCTGAGCGGCAGCGTCATCTTGCAGCAAGGGTAGTAGCCACCCTTGTCCTGGTCGGACTTGCGGTAGAAGCAGAGCCCGACATTGACGGTGTCGCCAGGATAATGGCCGGTGATGTCGATCGTGTAGGGCTTGCCCGGAACATGCGACATGGGTGTTGTCACCCCGACGCCGGGCGTCCTGGACTGCGCCTTGATCGAATCGCCGCCGAAGCCGGCATGGTCATGGAGATAGAGTTCGGCCTGAAGCCCGCGCGGCGTGCAGTAATAATGCACGTCCTCGATATCGATGCAGGGCGGCAGGTTGCCGGGCGGTGGGAAGTCCGGCGGATAGAACGGAGGCAGGTAGCCGCCGCCGGGGATTTCCTCATAGTAGTCGGCGCGGCCCTCACAGGGGCGCCAGACCCTTACGTCGCCGACATGGCCTTCGACCTCGGGGTCTTCGAAATAACCGTCGAAGTCGACGAACCATGAGCCGAAGGGCGGAACGTTCGCCGGCTTGACCAGCGCGCTTGGCGTCAGCTGGACGCCGTGCACGGCAAGCGGCCCGCCGGCGGCGAGACGCTCGGCCAATTCAGGATTGTCGCGCAACTTGTCGCCGGTGTTGACGACGGTATCGGTGCAGACGCTGGTGTCGATATTGCCGTCGGCATCATAGCCATATTGCAGGTCGACGCCGCCGGCCGACTGCCGGTTGCCTTGCGGGAAGCCGACCGCATATTCCTGCGGCACCTCGACCCAGGCCGATTCCGTTGCCGGATCGTCCGGGTCCTCGCGCCAGTAGCGGATCAGCTCGCCTTTGCCGGAATCGGCGAAGCGGCTGTAATCGTAACGGTTTTCGACCGGGCCGCGCTGGGCGAGATACATGAAGCCCTTGTTGTCGAATGAGATGTCGGTGACGGCATAGTCCTTGTCGGCCTTGACCGTCAGCTCCCAGCGCGGATCGCCGGCGAACGTGCCGTCGCGCGCAATGCCGACCGACCAGATCTCGGATTTTTCGCCGACCGAATAATAGAGCCGGCCGCCATGATAGGAGACCGCCCAGACGCGGCGCCCGTCCTGTGTATAGCCCCAGGTCTCGGGGTCTTCCGTGTCGAAGGCGGCGCCCTGGATATCCATGACGGCGCCGTCGTCGGCAACCGGGGCCAGCCCATGCGCCGGGCGCCCGGCGACACCATGGTCGAACGTGTCGATCAGATGGCCGTTGCCGTCGATGCGGTGGATGAGGCCGGTGTCGAGGTCCGAGGCGAAGAACTGGCGGTGGATGGGGTCGAAGGCGAGATTGCCGATGCCCGGGCCGCTGTTGGTGTCGATGTCGGCGAATTTCGAGACCGCGCCCGTGATGCCGTCAATCTTCCAGATCGTGCCTGGTCCGCCGCCATTCTCGGTGCCGAACTGGCCGTCCATGAAGGCGGCGCCGGCGGCGCCGCGGCGCTGCCGCTCCGGACGCCCGTCGTCGTCGGCGTCCGGCGTGACGATCTCGACGCCATGCAGCGAGGTCGCGGCGGCATAGAGGTTGGGAATGCCCGAGGGCACGCCATCGCGCACGCCGTCGTCATAGGTCAGTCCGAACACCTCGCCGATTTGCCCGGCGCTTACCTCGAAGGGCGGCGGCGTGTTAACGAGCTGGCCGGAGGCCTGCCCGCCGAGATGCGCGACGTCGAAAATGCGCAAGGATGCGCGGGACGTATCGATGAAGGTCTCGTCGACCGGATCGGCGCCGGGCGGCAAGCCCTGATCGAAATTGGGGATCACGGTCCCGGGGAAGCCGGTGACCGCCATCGATCCGGGATAGATGATCTGCGTTTCCTGCGCCTTCGCAACGCCGCCGAGCCAGAGGCCGGCGGACAACGCCACGGCAAGTATTCCACCGGTTGTTGCTATTGCGCGGCGTGAACGGCCGCCACGAGAACGCACGAACGAGCCGCGACCGCCAGACATTGAACTCCCCCCGAAGCCGCAGGAAGGAACATCCGGTCTTGCCGCGCCAACCAGGGCAAGGCGCGGCGGTGCGGCACGTTCGTCCCCGATCGAATTGTCTGTTTTCCTCTTGGCGACGATACGCCTGCTCCTGTGCAGGGTCAACGGAATCAGCCGAAAGCCCAGCGCGTCGAGCCCTTCCCGAAGGCGGCGATCGCGCTGGACTCCCGTTGTTCCCGGAGACCGCGGAGTCTCTGGGTTTCTGGTCATGGCGGTTTTCCCTTTCCGGGCCGCACCATTGCGGCGCCTGGCCGTCAGTCGCTGGCCGGCGTGGAAAGGTTCATGGGAGGATAGTGGCACATCGTGCTAACGCTGATCGAGCGTGGCGGCACCGCCGTTCGTTCCATATCGACATCACGGCAGCTGCCCGTGTCGTTCCTATTGTCAACGCCAAAAAGGAAAGCGCTTCATTACCGACGAAGCCCGCCATTACATCACTGTCGGTAAGACCTTTGCGGAACACTGTTCTGTCGATCATTGCCGCGAGGTGTCAAGGCAGGCGGCATCACCACCAACACCGTCGAAGGCTAACTCGATCTTCTAGCGGGGCGTGAAGGGCGTCTACCAGCATTGCGCCGAACATCGTCTGCACCGCTTGGCGCCAAGAAGGATCATTATCGAAAGCCGGTGCAGCTAAAGCTACCCCTATCGCGCGCGGGACCATTTCGGGAGTGATGCAAGCCCTAAGAGGGTAAAGATGCCCAAAGAACCTAAGCAGATACAAAAGTTCCGAGAAGCCGCGCGCGAACTGGGAACCGACGAGTCGGAAGCGGCCTTTGATGAGGTGCTTGAGAAGATAGCTAGGAAGCGGCCTTCACACGTTCACGCTCCGCCAGAGCGGCAGCAATCTTCGGATGAAGAGTGACCCCGGCCGCTTCGACAGCTTTGGCCGCAGCAGCATTATTCTCCTTTAGCTGCCGCCTCAGCAAGGCGATCTCTGAGGAACTGTAGTCGCGCGTCAACTCTGGCGCGGCGGTGCTCTTTTTCCGCCCACCGAACCAAAAATCTAGCCTCAGAATATGTGAGACAGCCTGTATCATGACCTATCTCGCTTCGCCAAAAATCACTGCATCCTGTACCATATGCCTCTTTCAGCATATCATGGATTTCCTGATCAATGGCAAATTTTTGATGTTCGCCCGATCCGTGGGCTAACGTGGTTACCGCGACGACGGTTCCACCTTGCCGCACGATATGACTTCTAAGTGCGGCCAATGTGCCGCCGCGTGAGAAGACATCATCCACAAGGATGAAAGAGCCACCGGGCGCCACTTCGCCCACAAAATGAGGCTGGAACAGAAAACGAGGGAAATCGGTCATGTTGGTGCGCCCCACGCGCGCGCCTTGGACGATCTCATCGTTCACAGGAAGGCCAAGAAGCTTTCCCAGATAGTTGGCGAATACGAACGGGAATGCATTTCGCACCATGTCGGTCTCAGCCACTGCATGGCCGCTATCGACAGCGTTGAATGCCGGGTGAGGGAAAACGATCATGGGCGTTTTGTCCGATGCGACGACAACGTCGGCCAGAAGATCCAAGACCCCCTTGTTTATGATGCCCTTTACGACGCGCGTCGCGGCATCGTGATCGTTCCCATATTTTCCTAGCCGATAGTCTTTTTGCCGCTGGTCGCCGGCTGGGCCGCGGACCTCGATTCCATTGAGGCGGTCGAACCGGGTATGAACCAAAACCATCCTGTCCCCGGGGCAGCCCCAAGGTTCGCGTAGGTGTAGCCGGCTTATTAAAGGCGAAGCGCCCATCACATTGTCGTTTCACAGACGCCTCCCTATCTGGCATAGATAAGCGGCGCGATTTGCGTTGCGCAGAATGCGGGCCGGGACTTTCGTCCCGACCCTGTCACCCTGCGGTGACTGCCGGATTGGGTCGTTTGCGGCGACTTTCTCCGGGAAGCTTGAACTCATGGCGGCTGCATTGTGGCCTCCTATTCAAAAACAGAAGTGGCTGAGGAAGACGGTTCCACCCTGCCCTCAGCCACAATCTTCCCCTCCGTCTCAGCAGGAGGGATGTAATACCAAGTCCTACCCGCGCGACGGGTTAAGCCATCCTTGGATAAGCGATATAATGTCATCCCGACGGTCTTCTCGTGCATCGGGATACCTTGTGCGGTAACGAACTCCTTTATCTCAGAAAGCCGGGCTCCCTGTTCGCCCGACTGGCGAAGGCGCTCAATGACGACATCTTTGATCTTCGGAGCTTCCGACTCTTCGATGTTGTCAGTCTCGTTCTCCATCTCCGCCTCGTTCTCGTCCGTCTCCCCCTCGTCGCCGGTTTCCTCGTATTCATGTTCGTCGCCGGATTTGCCCGCCGCAACTGTTTGCGTTCGCTCTTCTTCCCCTCGCGCAACACGAAAAGCTCGAAGATATGCCTCGTTGCCGATTGCCGCCTTAACTAGGTCCCACAGCTTCGGCGCGCTCGTATCAAAGCCGAAGACAGACAGCGCCGGTCGGACATTCGCTATTATCGCCTGAGCTTCAGCTGCGCGCTCTGTACACTCCGCTATTTGCTTTTCGGCCGCCGCCTTGGCCTCCTGAGCTTCTACCTGGCGCACAAGGATCGAAAATACGGCCGCCTTCTCGTGCTCTCTAAGTTCCATTAGTAGATGATCCTTTCTTCATTCCTTAACTGATTATACACTGCGCTGCCCGAAAGGCAATCACCAACGAAATCAAGAGGAGCATCACGCGCTGAATCGAGCGTTCCGGCCGGGAATGGGAATCAGTCTGGATGGGCCATCTGCCACTTAAAACGCGAACGGCCCGCCTTGTGAAAGGGCGGGCCGCTGCCGATTTCTTCGGTTTCCGTCATACGGGCCGGTAGCTCTGTTAAAGCATGCGTCCGTTGTCTGATTTGTCAAATATATGATCGCCGGAGATAGCGGAGCGGAAAGTGTTTCCGGTCGCCAGGGGCGTTACCAGATCCAGTCGCCCCGGCCGAGCGCCGATACCGCCTCGACGATGCGGGTGAAGCTCGTCCGCGCCCGGCCGACCATGTGGCGGGCTCGGAGGTAGCCATGCACCAGGCCCGGCTCCTCGAACCAGGCGGCGCGCCCGCCGGCCGCGATGACGCGGTCGCGATAGGCCTCGCCGTCGGACGATAGCGGGTCGCACTCGGCGGTGATCAGCACCGTCGGCGGCAAATAGGCGAAATCGGCGTCGGCCAGCGGATAGAGCGTGATGTCGCCGGTCTGGTCGACGCCGCCGGTGCGGATATGCTTGTAGAAGTCGAGGTCGCGCACAGTCAGCATCGGGGCCTCGGCATGGGTGACGTAGGAGCCGCGCGTATGGTCGCCGCCGAGGCCGGGATAGATCAGCATCTGGCCGGCCGGCTTCTTGGCGTGACCGCGCGTGGCATGCGCTATCGCCGCGCAGAGATTGCCGCCGGCGCTGTCGCCGCAAAGCACGACAGGGCAGTCATAGGTCCTGGCGGCCCATTCGAACGCGTCCATGGCGTCGTCGAAGGCGGCCGGATGCAGATGCTCCGGCGCCAGCCGGTAATCGACCGAAACCACCTCGTAGCCGGTGCGTGTGCAAAGCTCGGCGCAGACATCGTCATGGCTCTCCAGCCCGCCCAGGATAAAGCCGCCGCCATGAAGGTAGAGCACCATCGCGGCATTGTTCGGCTCCGCGTTGCGGTAGATGCGGATCGGGATGCCGTCGGCGATGGCTGTCGTCAAGGCGGTCACGCCTTGCGGATAGCCGGCAAAGAACTCCCGGCACATCCGGTCGTAGATCGCGCGCTGCTCTTCGATCGTGTAGTCGATCGTGTCCGGCGGATAGTAGGAGTTGGTCTTCTCGATGAAGGCCCGGGTCTCGGCGTCGATGAGAGTTTTGTAGTCGGTCATATCGCATGACCAACTTTAGATGATTGCGCCCAGGCCCCCCTCTCTGTCCTGCCGGACGTCTCCCCCTCAAGGGGGGAGATTGGCAGTTTCGTCGACGGCACTTCTTTCCCAACGTCGGCGATTGGCGAAAGCGGGCGTGACATCTGATCTCCCCCCTTGAGGGGGAGATGCCCGGCAGGGCAGAGGGGGGTGCCTCGCGCCGTCATCTCCGATGCTATCGTCCCTTCCACACCGGCTCGCGCTTCTCCGCGAAGGCCCGGAACCCTTCCATGTTGTCTTCCGACCCATAGAGAATATCGACCGTCGGCAACTGCCTGCGCGTCACCTTGTTCATGGCGTCCTGGAAGGTCAGCGCCTCGGCCACCCGCGCCGTCTCCTTGATTGCGGCGAAGACCAGCGGCGGGCCGCTGGCCAAGAGCCTTGCGATCTCCCAGACGCGCTCCTCGATCTTGTCCTTGGGCAGCACCTCGTTGACCAGGCCCCAGCGATGCGCCTCGGCGACATCCATCCAGCGGCCGGTGAACAGAAGGTCCATGGCGATATGGTAGGGAATGCGCTTCGGCAGCTTGATGGTCGCCGCGTCGGCCAGCGTGCCTGCGCGGATCTCCGGTAGCGCGAAGGAGGAATGGTCCGAGGCGTAGATGAGGTCGCAGGACAGCGCCAGCTCGAAGCCGCCGCCCACCGCCATGCCGTTGACGCAGGCGATCACCGGCTTGTTGAGGTCGCGCAACTCCTGCAGTCCGGCAAAGCCGCCGACGCCATAGTCGCCGTCGACCGCATCGCCGGCCGCCGCCGCCTTGAGGTCCCAGCCGGCGCTGAAGAACTTGTCGCCGGCCGTCTTGACGATGGCGACGCGCAGCTCCGGATCGTCGCGGAACGCCTTGAAGGTCTCGCCCATCAGCCGCGACGTCTTGAGGTCGATCGCATTGGCCTTCGGCCGGTCGAGCGTGACCTCGAGGATCGTGCCCTCGCGGCGGGTGGTGATGATTTCAGCCATTCTTCTTTTCTCCAAGCACCAGCAAGGCATCCGCGATCCAGGCGCCCTTGCCTTTGGCGCAGACAATCAGCGGGTTGATGTCGAGTTCCTCGATCTCGCCCTCGTTCTTCTGGACGAAGTCGGCAATACCGGCGATGGCGTCGATGGCGGCGTCGACGTCGGCCCTGGGCCGGCCGCGATAGCCTTCGAGGAGAGGATAGAGCTTGAGCCCACGCAATGCCGCCTCGATGTCGTCGCGCGTCGCCGGCAGCATCAGGGTCACGCTGTCGCGCAACAGCTCGACCAGCACACCGCCGGTGCCGAGCGTCATCACCACGCCGAACATCGGGTCGCGGGTGAAGCCGACGATCAACTCGGCGACGCCGTCACGCACCATGCGCTCGGCATAGAGCCCAGTGCCGAGCGGCAAAAGGTCATGCGCGGCGGCGCTGACGGATTCGGCGTCCTTGAGGTTGAGCCGCACCGCGCCGACTTCCGATTTGTGCGTGACGCCAAGCGCCTTCAGCGCCACCGGGAAACCCAGCGTCATCGACGAAATCACCGCCTCGACCGCATTGGAGGCGCGCTCGCCCTTCGGCACCGGCAGGCCGGCGTTGATCAGCCTCTCCTTGGCCTCGGCCTCGTCCGGCGTCACGCGTTTGGCTTCGGATGCGCCTGCCGCGGTGGTGTCGACCGGCTGCGCCTGCGGCTCGCGCCAGGCCCAGCCGATGAAGGCGGCGGCTTGGGCGGCGTCCATGGCTTCCGGGATGCCGAACAACGGCACCATGCCGCGCGCCATCAGGCCGGCGGTGTATTCCTCCGGCAGGTTTTCCGGCAGCGAGGAGACGATCGCCCCTTGCGCCTTGTTGGTCTTCAATGCAGCCTCGAAGGCGCGCAGCGTCGCCCACCAGTCGACGTCGGAACAGCGGTCCGGGCGCGGGAAGTCGAGCACCAGCATGTTGAGGTCGAAGCCGCCCGACACCATGGCGGTGAAGGTGGCCGTCATCGCCGGCTCGTTGTTCCAGATGAAGGTGTGGTAATCGAGCGGATTGGCGACCGCGACCAGCGGTCCGAGTGTCGATTTGACATGCGCGCGGTGCTCGGCCGTCAGTGCCGGGAAATGCACCCAGCGCCCCTCGGCGCTGTCCGCCATGACGGAGGCCTCGCCGCCCGAGCAGCTCATCGACGAGAGCCTGTAGCCGGGCAATGGTCCGGTGATGTGCAGCAGCTTCAGCGCCTCGATGAAGGCGGGAATCGAATCGACGCGCGCGATGCCGAGACGCTTCAGGAAGGCGCCGGAGGCGGCGTCCGAGCCGGCCAGCGAGGCGGTGTGCGACACCGTCGCCTGCCGCGCCTGCTCCGAGCGGCCGACCTTCATGGCGATGATCGGCTTCTTCAATTCGCGGGCGCGCGCCGCCAGCCTTTCGAAGCCGGCGACCGAATCGAAAGCCTCGATATGCAGGCCGAGCGAGGTGACGCGCTCGTCCTCGATCAGGCCCAACGCCATTTCGGAGAGGCCGGTCTGCGCCTGGTTGCCGGCCGTCATCAGGAAGGCGATCGGCAGGCCGCGCTTCTGCATCGTCATGTTGATGGCGATGTTGGACGACTGGGTGATGATGGCGACGCCCTTGCCGTCCTCGGCCAGCCTGATCCCGCCATGCTGGTCGGGCCAAAGCAACGCGCCGTCGGCATAGTTGATCAGGCCGTAGCAGTTTGGACCGATGATCGGCATCTGGCCCGCGGCGGCGACGAGCTCGGCCTGCAGCCGCTCGCCGTCCTCGTCATAGGCCTCGGTCTCGAGGAAGCCGGCCGCAAAGCAGACGGCGCCGCCGGCGCCGCGCTCGGCCAGCGCCTTGATCACCTCAATGGTGAGATGCCGGTTGACGCCGACGAATGCAGCGTCCGGCGCTCCGGGCAACTCGCCGACGGAGCGGTAGGCCTTGCGCCCGGCGACCTCGTCCTTGGTCGGATGCACCGGCCAGATCTCGCCGGCAAAGCCCATCTTGATCGACTGCGCCACGACGGCGGCGGCCTGCGCCCCGCCGAACACGGCGATTGATTTCGGGCGCAGGAGACGTTCGAGTTTATGCATGGTCATCTTTTCGTTTGAGCGCGATCTTGTCCAAAACCGGTCCCCGGTTTGGGGTAATCATGCTCTAACCTCCGAACGGACGCAGCAGCGCCCGCGAAATAATATGTCGCTGAATCTCCGACGTGCCTTCCCAGATGCGCTCGACGCGCGCGTCGCGCCAGATGCGCTCCAGCGGCAGGTCGTCCATCAGACCCATGCCGCCATGGATCTGGATGGCTTCGTCGGCGACAAAGGCCAGCATCTCCGTGGCCTTCAGCTTGGCCATCGCCATATCCTGGTCGGTGACGGTGCCCTGATCGTACTTCCAGCCGGCTTCGAAGACCATCAGGTCCGCCGCCTTCAATTCCGTCGCCATGTCGGCGAGCTTGAACGAAACGCCCTGGAACTTGCCGATCTGCTGGCCGAACTGCTGGCGCTGCGCGGCATATTCTATGGCGTGCGACAGCGCGCGTTCGGCGCGGCCGAGGCAGGTGGCGCCAACCTGGAGACGCGTCGCGCCGAGCCATGAATTCGCGACGTCGAATCCCTTATGCACTTCGCCGAGCACCTGGGAAGCCGGCAGCCGGCAGTCGTCGAATTCCAGGATCGAATTGGTATAGCCGCGATGCGAGACATTGCGGTAGCCGTCGCGCACGGTGAAGCCCTTGGTGCCCTTGTCGACGAAGAAGGCGGTGATCTTCTTGCGCTTGCCGCGCGGCGAATCCTCTTCGCCCGAGGCCATGAAACAGATCGCGAAATCGGCGATGTCGGCATGCGAGATGAAATGCTTGGTGCCGTTGAGCACCCAGTCCGAGCCGTCCTGCACGGCGGTCGCCTTCATGCCGCGCAGATCGGAGCCGGCGCCGGGTTCCGTCATCGCCAGGCAGTCCGACTTCTCGCCGCGAATGCAGGGAAAGAGGTATTTCTCGCGCTGCTCCGGCGTGCCGGCGAGCAGGATGTTGGACGGACGCGCCACGCAGGTCCAGTGCAGCGCGTAATTGGCGCGGCCAAGCTCCTTCTCGTAGAGCAGCCAGCTTACCGTATCGAGGCCAGCGCCACCGACATCGGCCGGCATGTTGGCGGCATAAAGCCCGGCCCCGATCGCCTTCGCCTTCAATTCGTCGATCAGCTCGCGGCGCAGCACGCCGGTGCGCTCCACCTCGCGCTCATGCGGGTAGAGTTCGTTCTCGACGAAGGCGCGCGTGGTCTCGACGATGAGCTTCTGTTCTTCCGAAAGACCGAAATGCATTGCCTCAGCCCTTCTTCTTGCTCTTCTTCGCCTTGTCGGCCTTGGCGGACTTCTCAGCCTTTGCCGGCTTGGCTGCCTTCTTCGCCGGTTTGGCCTTTGCGGGAGCCTTGATAAAGGTCTCCTTCGCCGCCAGCTTGGCGAGCTGCCTAGTATAGTCCTTGTGCAGCGCGCCGGCGCCCCAGCCCTTGCCCTTGTTCTGCTTCGACAGCGCTTCCATGATCGCGACCAGATTGTCGTCGCGGATCTTCTCCAATTCGCGGATCGACAGGCCGTGCGCCTGCTCGTCCGACTGCGTGGCGATCAGGTCGACCAGCTCGTCATTGAACTCGGGCACGTCCATCAGCTTGGTCCACGGCCATTTCAGGCAAGGTCCGAACTGCGCCATGAAGTGGCGCATGCCGGCCTCGCCGCCGGCGACGCGATAGACCTGGAACATGCCCATCTGCGCCCAGCGCAGGCCGAAGGAATAGCGCATGATGTCATCGAGTTCCTCGACGGTGCAGATACCGTCCTTGACCAGCCACAGCGCCTCGCGCCATGCGGCCTCGAGCAGGCGGTCGCCGACAAAGGCCTCGATCTCCTTGCGCACCACCACCGGCTTCATGCCGATCGAGGCGTAGAGCTCCTTGGCCACCTCGATCGCCTCCGGGAAAGTCTGCTCGCCGCCGACGATCTCGACCAGCGGCAGCAGATAGACCGGGTTGAACGGATGGCCGACCACCAGCCGCTCCGGGTGCTTCCTCATCGCCACCTGCATGTCGGTCGGCTTGATGCCGGAGGTCGACGAGCCGACAATGGCGTTGGCCGGCGCGTGCGCGTCGATCTCGGCCAGCACCTTGTGCTTGAGGTCGAGCCGCTCCGGCACGCTTTCCTGGATGAAGTCGGCGTCGGCAACCGCCTCGGCGATGGTCTTGGCGAAGGTGAGCTTGCCTTCCTTGGGCAGGCCGGCGGGCAGCATCTGCTTGTAGGCCCGCCTCGCGCCCTTCATCACCTCGCCCACCTTGCGCGAGGCTTCCGGATCCGGATCGAAGATCGACACGTCGATGCCGTTCAAGAGCAGCCGCGCCACCCAGCCGGCGCCGATGACACCGCCGCCGATGGCGGCCGCCTTGTTGATGATGCTCATGCTTGTCAGGCTCCGGTTCTCGTCTTGGCTGTTTCGGGGTCGGTGAGGGCCACACGGTCGCCGGTGCGGATCACCGCCGGATCGTAGGCCTTGCGGGCGAACACTTCGAGCACGAAGGGCCGGAAGAACTCGACCGGCAGCGTCTCGTAGTCGGGATCGAAGCTCGACTGGTCCCATCGCTCGCAGAACTGGTCGCAGTCGTCGAAATAGAGGTGGCCGGCGAAGCGGTCGCGGGCATGGCGGTTGCCGCCCAGATGATGCGCGTAATAGAGGCGCTGGAAATCGCCGTGCTTCTCCACCACCCAGGTGCATTGCTCGCGCACGAAGGGTTTCAGGATCGCAGCCGCGTATTCGTCGTGGTTGTAGGGCGCGTAGATGTCGCCGATGTCGTGCAGCAGCGCGCAGGCGATCCAGTCGGTGTCGGCGCCGTCGCGCCAGGCGCGCGTCGCCGCCTGCAGCGAATGGCCGAGTCGGGTGATCTTGTAGCCCGACAGGCCCTCGTCGAGCTGCACGAGCGCGTCGAGCAGCCGGTCGCCGGTCTTGGCGGCATAGTCGATCTCATGGGCGGTCAGGAATTTGTAGTCTTCCTTGTCGCCGTCCTTCATCGCGGTGAATTTGACGGTAGCCATCTGCACCCCCCAAACTATGCTGCAATCGGCGCCCGCTTGGTCAGGTTGAGCTTCTTGCGCACTTCCTCAGGTCCAAGCACACGCGCGCCGAGATTGGTGACGATGCTGGCCGCGCGTTCGACCAGCTGCGCGTTGGTGGCCAGCACGCCCTTGTCGAGCCACAGATTGTCTTCCAGGCCGACGCGGACATTGCCGCCGGCAAGCACGGCCGCCGCCGCATAGGCCATCTGGTTGCGGCCGATCGAGAAGGCCGACCAGTTCCAGGTCGAGGGCACGTTGTTGACCATCGCCATGAAGGTGTTGAGGTCGTCCGGCGCCCCCCATGGCACACCCATGCAGAGCTGCACCAGCGCGTCGGAATCGAGCACCTTTTCCTCGACCAGCTGCCTGGCGAACCACAGATGTCCGGTGTCGAAGGCCTCGATCTCAGGCTTGACGCCCAGCGCCGTCATCATGCCGCCCATGGCGCGCAGCATGCCGGGCGTGTTGGTCATCACATAGTCGGCCTCGGCGAAGTTCATCGTGCCGCAGTCCAGTGTGCAGATCTCCGGCAGGCACTGGCGCACATGTTCCATGCGGTTGGTGGCGCCGCCCATGTCGGTGCCCTTCTCGTTGAGCGGCAACGGCGCTTCCGGCGAGCCAAACACCATGTCGCCGCCCATGCCGGCGGTGAGGTTCAGCACCACGTCGACATTCGCCTCGCGGATGCGCTCGGTCACCTCGCGGTAGAGATGCACGTCGCGCCTCGGCTTGCCGGTCTCGGGGTCGCGCACATGGCAATGGACGATCGCGGCACCCGCCTTGGCGGCGTCGATCGCCGAATCGGCGATCTGCTTGGGCGAGCGCGGCACATGCGGGCTGCGGTCCTGCGTGCCGCCGGAGCCGGTCACGGCACAGGTAATGAAGACCTCGCGGTTCATCGCAAGCGGCATTTTGATCCTCCCAGATTCGATCGGCCATGCATGCCATCCAGAAGCGGGAGCCGATAGCGGCACGGCATGCACGGCAATTCACCAAGAATGCCCTACTTGTCGGAAACTGTTTTGCGTTTTACGAAGGTCTCATGATCAAAAGCGAAAAGCCGACCATCTTTCGGTCCGAGCGCGGGACGCTCAAGGTTACGCTCCTGGTGTTCTCGGGGTCGTCGATCATGTGCGTGGCCTCGGCCGTCGATCCTTTGCGCGCCGCAAACCGCATCTCAGGCGAGATGCTGTTCGATTTCAAGCTGGTCTCGGTCACCGGCGAGGCGCCGGTCACGACATGCGGCCTTCCCGTGGCTGTCAGCGGCCGCTTCGACGCGGGCGAGGCCACCGACATGCTGGTCGTCGTCGCCGGCTTCGGCACGCAGAACTACGCCACCTCGGCATTGCTCGCGGGCTTGCGCAGGGCAGCGCGCGCTGCCCGCGCCTGTGGCGGTGTCGAGGCGGGCACCTGGCTGGTGGCGCGCGCCGGCCTGCTCGAGGGCCGCAGCGCCACCACGCATTGGGAAGACATGGAGGATTTCTCCGCCGCCTTTCCGGGCGTCGACGTGCGGCCGGACCGCTATGTCATCGACGGACCGGTCTTCACCTCCGGCGGCGCCTCGCCGACCTTCGACCTGATGCTGCATCTGGTCCGCACCAGGCTTGGCATGGCCGCCGCACTCGATGTGGCGAGCGTCTTCATCTACGACCAGGCGCGCGCCGCAACGGACGCGCAGCCGCTGGTCTCGCTCGGCCGGCTCGATGGCTACGATCCCAGGCTCGCCCAGGCGATCCGGCTGATGGAAGCCCATGTCGACCAGCCGCTCACCATCGACGCCGTGGCAAAACGCGCCGGTGTCACGGCAAGAACGCTGGAAAGCGTTTTTCGCAAGTCGATCGGCGAGACCCCCGGCGCCTATTATCTCAGGCTGCGCCTCAGCGCCGCCCGCCGTCTGGTGGTCGATACGCGCATTGCCATGGCGGACATCGCCGGGCGTACGGGCTTTTCATCTGCCGCGGCATTTTCCAGGGCATTTTCAAGGGCTTTCGGCGAGGCGCCGGTCAGGCTTCGGCGCGGTTGAGAATCCAGTCTGTCGCGGCGGCGAGGTCATCGACCACTGCCGTCGGAGCCGGATCGTATTGCGTTTCGTCGTTGGGTCGGTACTTGCCGGTTCGCACGAGCAGCGCCGCGCCGAGGCCGGCGCGCAGCGCGCCGGCGACATCGCTCTCCGCGTCGTCGCCGACCATGACCGCATCGGCCGCAGGGCAGTTCAAATCGGCAAGCGCCGAATGGAAGAAATCCGCCGACGGCTTGCCGAGCACGACGGGGCTTCGGCCGCTGGCGAATTCGAGGGCCGCAACGAAGGCGCCGGCGTCGAGGCTGAGTTGGCCATCCGCATCCTTGAAGATGCGGTTGGTGGCCAAAGCCACAAAATCGGCACCGGCGGATAACACGCGGAAAGCACGGTTGAGACTGGCGTAGCCGAACGCCTCCCCGGCATCGCCGACGACGACCGCCTTGCCGCTTCCTCCCTCCAGGCCCGAAAACTCTGCTTCGAGATCGGGATGGACGAGCAGATGCGGCTCGCGGCCATGCCTGCGCAACCATTCGATCGCAGCGCGCGCCGGCGTCAGCAATTCTTCATCCGCAACTTCGATGCCCATGGCGGCAAGTTGCGCGACGATCTTGCTGCGCGGCGAGCGTGTCGTGTTGCTGACAAAGCGGAGCGGCAGGCCGGCCTTGCGCAAACGCTCGACCGCGGTCACGGCACCTGCGATCGGGGTATCGCCATCATAGACGACACCCACAAGATCAAGCAGCACCGCGCGTATCATCGGTGCAGGATGGAGAAGCCACCTCTTTTCGTCAAATCACGGGAATTGTCAGGCGGCGTCGCGGCCTTCGCCGACGATGCGCGTGCGCATGCTCTTGGCCAGCGCCGTTTCCAGCCGCGCGGCGACCGCGCGGTCCCATTCATTTGTCTTGCGGCCGCCGTCCTTCGAATGCGGCAACGCCATCAGCCGGTCGATGATCGATCCAGTTTCACCGGACGAAAGCAGGGCGTCGATCTCGCGTTCATGCTGCATATCGGTTCGCCTCCTTCTTCTTCACCCGCCACAGGAGCCACGTTTATACGAGTTCCGTGACGGCTGTTTGAAGGCAAGAGCGGGGCGATTAAGGGGCGGCTCGGGGCAAAACCTTGTCGTGAAGTTCTGCCCCGCGCGAACGCTATACGGTCGGGCATTCCGCCTGAGCGATCAGACGTAGCGGTTGACGATGTTCTCCAGCAGCTCCTGCCGGCCGGAGCGCGGCTGCGGCTCGATCTTCTCCTTCACGACGCGCTCGGCGATCTCCTCCAGCGTGCGCTCGCCCGAAAGCATTGCCTTGCCTTCGGCGGTGTTCCAGCCGGCATAGCGCTCGGCGAGTGGGCCGGACAGCGCCTTGTCCTCGATCATCTTGGCCGCCGCCTTGAGGCCGCGTGCGCAGGCATCCATGCCGCCGATATGGCCGATCAGGAGGTCGTCCGGGTCGAGCGACTGGCGCCTGAGCTTGGCGTCGAAATTTGTGCCGCCGGTCTTGAAGCCGCCGCCCTGCAGGACCTGGTAATAGGCCAGCGCCATTTCCGGCACGTTGTTGGGGAACTGGTCAGTGTCCCAGCCCGACTGGTAGTCGTTGCGGTTCATGTCGATCGAACCGAAGACTCCAAGCGCGTTCGCCAAAGCCAGCTCATGCTCGAAGGAATGGCCGGCCAGGATCGCGTGGCCCTGCTCGATGTTGAGCTTTACCTCCTTCTCCAGCCCGAAGCGCTTGAGGAAGCCGTAGACGGTGGCGACGTCGTAGTCGTACTGGTGCTTGGTCGGCTCCTGCGGCTTCGGCTCGATCAGGATCGTGCCCGTGAAACCTATCTTGTGCTTGTAGTCGACGACGAGGTTGAGGAAGCGGCCGGCCTGTTCCTGCTCGCGGGCAAGGTCGGTGTTGAGCAGCGTCTCATAGCCCTCGCGTCCGCCCCACAGCACATAGTTCTCGCCCTTGAGCTTCTTGGTGACGTCGATGCAGCTCTTCACCGTCGCCGCCGCATAGGCGAACACATCCGGATCGGGATTGGTGGCCGCGCCCGACATGAACCGGCGGTGCGAGAAAAGGTTCGCCGTGCCCCAGAGGAGCTTGACGCCGGTCTCTTCCATCTTGGTTGCGAAATAGTCGGCGATCTCGTCGAGGCGCGCGGCGCTCTCCGAAAAATCCTTGCCTTCCGGGCGCACGTCCGCGTCGTGGAAGCAGAAATAGGGCGCGCCGAGCAGCGAGAACATTTCGAAGGCGACGTCGGCCTTGAGCTTGGCCAGTTCCATCGTGTCGACGCCGCCCGGCTTGGCGAACCAAGGGCGGTCGAAGGTCTGGCTGCCAAACGGATCGCCGCCCGGCCAGGCGAAGGAATGCCAGTAGGCGACGGCGAAGCGCAGATGGTCTTCCAGCCGCTTGCCGGCCACCACCTCATCGGGGTTGTAGTAGCGGTAGGCCAGCGGATTGGTCGAATCCGGCCCTTCATATTTGATTGTCTTGATGTCGCCGAAAAATCCGCTGCTCATGGTTTCCTTCCTCTCCAATATGGTTTCGCCCGATTACCTCAGGCGTAATTGGTTTCACTCTTTTGCCGGGCGAAAAACGTCATGTCGAAACGATCCAACGAAGGACCATGACAATGACCGACCTCAACAAGATCGCCCGCAACTACATCGCCGCCTGGAACGAGATCGATGCGCAGCGCCGCAAGGCGCTGCTCGACGCGGCGTTCACCAAGGATGTCAGCTATCGGGACCCGGTCATGCAGGGCGACGGCCATGATGGCATCGCGGCACTGATCGACGGCGTCCAGCAGCGTTTCGCCGGCTTCCGATTCTCGCTGAAGGGGCAGCCGGACGGTTTCGCGGACAAGATCCGCTTCTCGTGGAACCTGGGACCCGAAGGCACGGAGTCCGTCATCGAAGGCACCGACATCGGCGTTATCGAGAACGGCCGCCTGAAGAGCGTCACCGGGTTTTTGGACAAGGTGCCGGCGCAGTGAGGATAACTGGAGAGGTGGGATGCGAGGGCCCCCTCTCTGGCCTGCCGGCCATCTCCCCCTCAAGGGGGGAGATTGGCAGCTTCGAGGCCTCGCCTCTCCTTGCAACGCCGGCGATTGGCGAAAGCCGGCGTGACATCCAATCTCCCCCCTTGAGGGGGAGATGCCCGGCAGGGCAGAGAGGGGGGCCTCGCGCATAGTCACGCAGTTACCGCCCTAATCGCCGGATACAGCGCCCGATACCTCTGATAGGCATCAGCATAAGCGCCGCCCAGCCCTGCATCCGGCTCGATCGTCGCATCCGTCGCCGGCGCGGTGCAGACGGCAAGCGGATCGGCGCCGGTCGCGGCGATCAACCCCAACCTTGCCGCGCCGAAAGCGGCGCCGAAATCGCCGTCGGCCGGAATATCGACCGGAACCTGCAGCGCGGTGGCGATCGCTTTCAGCCAATAGCGCGAGCGCGAGCCGCCGCCGATGGCGGTCACCCGGCTCAGCGTCGTGCCGGCCGTCTTCAGCGCTTCGAGACCGTCGCGGAAGGCGAAGGCGACGCCCTCAAGCACCGCCTGCGTCAGCACGGCCCGGCTCGATTGATGCGCCAGCCCGGTGAAGGAGCCGCGGATGGCGGAGTCATTGTGCGGCGTGCGCTCGCCCGAGAGATAGGGCAGGAAGGTAACGCCGGTCGGCGCCTTCAGCGTATCGCCGAGTTCATGCGTCAGGTCGCCGGCACCCTTTCCGGTGATCTCCGACAGCCAGTTGAGCGAATCGGTGGCCGACAGGATCACGCCCATCTGGTGCCATGTGTCGGGCAGCGCATGGCAGAACGTGTGCACCGCGCTTTCCGGATTGGGCAGATAGGAAGCGTTCGCCGCAAACAGCACGCCCGACGTGCCGAGCGACACGAAGGCGTGGCCGGCGCCGACCGTGCCCATGCCGCAGGCCGAGGCCGCGTTGTCGCCAGCGCCGCCGGCGATCGGGATGCCTGTCGCGACACCCCATTTGGAAGCGAGCTCGCCCCGCAAGGCGCCGGCCTTGGCCGTGCCTTCGACCAGCGAGGGCATGTGCTTTTCGTCGAGCGATGTCGCCGCCAGCAGTTCGGGCGCCCAGCGGCGCTTGCCGACATCGAGCCACGAGGTGCCGGCCGAATCCGACATTTCGGAGATGTGCTCGCCGGTCAGCCAGAGCCGCAGGTAATCCTTGGGCAGCAGCACCTTGGCCACCTTGGCAAAGATTGCCGGCTCGTTGTTCCTCACCCAGGCAAGCTTCGGCGCGGTGAAGCCCGGGAAGACGATGTTGCCGGTGAGCTTGCGGAAGCGCGGATCGGCGTCGAGCGCGGCCGCCTCGACATGGCTGCGCGTGTCGTTCCACAGGATGCAGGGGCGCAGCACCTTGTCCGAGGCGTCGAGAAGCGTGGCGCCGTGCATCTGGCCGGAAAGGCCGATGCCCTTGACCGCGGCCAGCTCCTTCGGATGGGAAGCCTTGAGTTCGGCAATCGCCGTCTCGCAGGCCTCGATCCAATGCGCCGGATCCTGCTCCGACCAGCCGGGATGCGGCCGCGAGACGTCGAGCGAGCCATGGCCGGAGCCGATGACCTTCTGGCCGTCGTCGATCAGCAGCGCCTTGACGCCCGAAGTGCCCAGGTCGAGGCCGAGATACATGATTTCCTCCCATTGCCGTTAATTTTTTCGGATCTCGAAAAAATCTGGCTTGGCCAGTTTTTAGGACAAGATCCGCTCCGGGTCAATTCTCTGACAAATCGGCGGCGCGACGCGAGAACAGCGCCGACAGCGGGCTGTCGGGCCGGGCGAGCTGCCGTTCGGCCGTCAGCGCCCGTGCGAGCGCCGTATCGCCGGCGCGCAGAGCGGCCTCGATCAGCGTCAGGTCGATCACATCGCGCTGCGCATGGCTGCCGCCGAAACGATGCGCGATCGAGCGGATCGGCCGGATCAGGCGCGCGGCCTCGTCATATTTGCCTTCGCCGAAGGCCTTGATCGCAAGCGTCAGCGGATGGCCGACATCGCGCGTGAAGGCGGCGTTGTCATCCTCGCCGCGCATCGCCTCGCGTTGCGCGTCGAGCAGCGTCTTGGCCGGCGCCTCCAGGCCTGCGCCGACAAAGGCCATCATCGCATGCGCATCGTTGAAGGCATAATTGCCGGCGGCGGCTTTCGGCATCCAGTTGCCGGCAAGCGTCGCCCAGCGGTCGCCGATATCGACGCCGCCCAGAGTGAGGCGCCACAGGATCGCCGAGGCATCGACCATATTGAGCGCCAATGTCGAGCGGTCGCCAAAGATCGGCCCGTCATAGAGCTTGAGCACCTCGTCGGTTTCGCCGAGATCGTAATGGAACAGCGCTAGGTGCCACCAATTGTGGATCTGGAGAAAACTCTCCCTGGTCCATGCATCTGGATTGGCGCGCATCCAGGCGATGCCGTCTCGTTGCCGGCTTTGCATTTCCATGACATGCGCGACCGCATGCTGCGCCCAGCCGTCGCGCGGCTCGATCTCCACAGCCTGCCGGCCGAAGGATTCGGCACGGCCATAGTCGCCCATCTCCTCCAGCCCGAAGGCTTGCATGCCGAGAATGGCGTGGTAGCCCGGCATGCCTTTTTGCCACGCCGGCAGCGCCCGGCCGATGCGGTCGCGCAGCATGCGCGCATTGCCGGTGAAGAAATCGATCTGATGCCCGACCTGCAGCGCCAGCGCATCGTGCGGAGTGTCGATCGCGATGTCTTCGAGGATGCGTGCGGCTTCATGCCAGCGGCCATCGGCGAGATGCCCAAGCGCCGCGACATGCGCCGCTTCGCGCGCGGTGGCGGCAAGGGGCAACGCCGCCTGATGGCTGGATCTAGCGACGGCCATCGCATCTCGCTCGGTGGCGAGGCCGAACAGATAGCCCTTGAACACATGCGCCATGACGAAGGCCGGATCATCGGCAATGGCGCGGTCGATGGAACCGACCGGGTCGCCGATGAAGCATTGCAATTCATGCACGGCGCGGGCGTAGGACGAAAACCCGGTTTCGGTCACGCCTGAGTAAGTCAGGCCGAATGCGTCCTTCAGCGCCATTGGATGCCCTTCGACGATCGTGAATTTGCGGTTCGGAGCGCGATCCTAAAGCATCGGCGCGGAGCCTGCCAACGACCGGCTGGGTCAATCAATACTCAGGTCTATCTGCCTGAGATTGCAGTTCATCAACCATGGGAAGCAGAATAAGCTTTGAAAAGCGAGACGAATTATGGCCTTATTGCGGCAGGGGCGGGGCGGCTTAAATCGCGATTTGCGAGGACGCGATGCGGCGCTTTGGAATTTCTCCCCCGAGACTGTTCTCGGAAGGTGAGATTATATCAGCAAATGCTGATCAAAAGATGAGAGGCCTCGATCATCCTTGGATGCTTGGCCTTCTAGCGTCGACAGCACTTACATTGCTGCCAGGCTCCCAGGCTTTTGCCGCATGCGTGCTGAGCCCGCCCGCCGGCAATACTGCCTATGTCTGCGACAGCGGCGATTCCGGCGGCAGCCTCACCGACACCAGCGGCGACAACGCGCTGACCTTCCCTTCCGGCGGCACCGGCCAGATCAGCGGCAATGTCATTTTCGGTGCCGGAACGGACCGCATCAACATGCAGTCCGGCACCATCACCGGCACGGTCGACCAGGGCGACGGCACCGATTTCTTCACCATTGGCGCCGGCACCGTCACCGGCAATGTCCAGCAAGGTGCGGGCATTGACGATTTCAACATGAGCGGCGGTCAGATCGGCTCGCTCAACCAGGGCGATGGGCTCGACACCTTTACCATGAGCGGCGGCCGCATCGTCGATTTCTTCGACGATGGCGACCGCGCCGTGATGACCGGCGGCCGCATCGGCCGCGTCAACATGAAGCTCGACAAGAACTACTTCAACATGTCCGGCGGTGTCATCGACCGCAACCTCGTCACCGGTTTCGACACCGATACCATCATTCTTTCCGGCGGCACGGTCGGCGGCAACATCAGCGTCAGCGGGGGCGACGACAGTGTCACGATCACCGGCGGCACGGTCGGCGGCGACGTGCTGATGAGCTTCGGCGCCGACAGCTTCGTCTGGGACGGCGGCGGCATCATCTATGGCAATGTCGATCTCGGCGCCGACAATGACACCGCCAAGCTCAGCAACCTCACCAAAGCCAATCTCGGCGGCGCCAAAACGCTCAACGGCGGTCTCGGCACCGACACGCTCACCTTCGACAACGTCAAGCTGGACGGCATCACCAGGGTCCAGAACTGGGAAACCATCAATGCCACCAACGACACGCAATTGACATTGGACGGCAACCTCGTGCTGGGCGACTCGGGCACGGGCACCGGCAAGATCAACGTCGACCTGGCAAGCACGCTCTATGGCGGCGGCTTCAATGCCTCGATCCAGGCCTTCACGTCAGGGCAGTTGGCCGAGGTCTTCAATGCCGGCCGCATCGACCTGACCAACGGCAATACCGGCGCCACCGACCGGCTGACGATCAACGGCAACTATACCGGGCTCGGCGGCCTGCTGTTGATCCAGACCGAACTTGGCGACGATTCCTCCGCCTCCGACCGGCTTGTGCTCTCCGGCGGCACGGCTTCCGGCTCCACCGGGATCGCGGTGGTCAATGTCGGCGGCGCTGGCGCCGAGACCACGGCGGATGGCATCATGGTCGTGCAGGCCGTCAACGGCGCCACGTCGAGCGCCAACGCCTTCGCGCTCGACGCGCCGGTCGCGGCCGGTGCCTTCGAATATTATCTGTTCAAAGGCGGCGTCAGCGCCGGCAGCGCGGAGAACTGGTACCTGCGCTCGGCGCTGATCACGCCGACATCGCCGGCGGCCGCGCCTGGAGCGCTGGACCCGACGGCGCAGCCGGAGCCCGTGGCGCCGGAAACCGAAGCGCCGCCGCCGCCGTCCGAACTGCCACCGGTGCCGGTGCCGACCGATGGCGATGCCAACAATCCGCCGGTCGACCCGACGCCGCCGGTGCAGGCGAGTGATCCTGAGCCCGAGGCGCCGCCGGCTCCGCCCGAGGCACCGCCGGCCGATCCGCCGCCGCCACCGCCCCCGGTGCCGACCGCCGTGCCCGATCTGCCGACGCCGGCGCCCGGCCGGGAAATCCTGCTTTATCGCGTCGAAGTGCCGGTCTATTCGGCCGTGCCGCCTGTCGCGCAGCATCTGACGATGGCGACGCTAGGCACCTTCCACGAACGCCGCGGCGAGCAGAGCCTGTTATCATCCGACACCGATCTGCAGCCGGTCTGGGGCCGGATCTTCGGCCAGGACGCCAAGATGGGTTGGTCGGGAACGGTCTCGCCCTCCTTCGACGGCACTTTGTTCGGGCTTCAAGCCGGGTTCGACCTTATGGGCCGCGAAACCGCCTCAGGGTCGGTCGACCGCGCCGGCCTCTTCCTTGCCTAATGGCATCATGAACGGCGACCTGCGCGGCCAGGCCCTGGGCCAGGATGGTCTTGCGGTCGGCAGCCTCGACGTCAGCGGCACCAGCGTCGGCGGCTACTGGACCCGCATCGGCAAATCCGGCTGGTACCTGGACGGCGTGCTGATGGCGACCTTCTTCGGCGGCTCGGCCTCATCGTCGCGCAACATCGACATCGATGTCGGCGGAACCGGGGTCACCCGCTTCGCTCGAAGGCGGCTATCCGGTTGCACTCGGACAAGGCTGGACGCTGGAACCGCAGGCGCAACTGGTCTGGCAGCATTTATCGCTCGACGACACCAGGGACAGGTTCTCCTCGGTATCGTTCGATTCCGACGATGACGTCGCCGGCAGGATCGGATTGAGGCTGCAAGGCGAAACGGTCCTCAGCGGGATGCCGCTGCAGCCCTACCTCAAGGCCAACCTCTGGCACGATTTCGGCGGCACCGACCGTGTCGATTTCGAGGGCACCGACATCTCGACGGAGAGCCGGTCCACCTCGTTCGAGTTCGGCGGCGGCATGGTCGCCAAGGTGACCGACAAGGTCAGCGTCTTCGCCACCGGCGACTACACGACCAATCTCGGCGGCGACAAGCGCCGCGTGCTGGAAGGCAATCTGGGTGTCAGCGTGAAATGGTGAAGGTGTGTCGATATTCAGGTGAGGCCGGCCTGCAAATGGCGGCTTCCTGCGCTTCCGGTGCTCGCGTACTCTAAGTACGCTCAGCTCCGGCCTTCGCCGGCCGAAGCCCTCATAAGAGTTTCCGCTCTGTGAAGGCTACGGCCGGCGTAGGCCGGGTCTCGGAAGCCACCACTTTCGGCTCGGCATGACCTGAATCTCGACACACCTTAGGGCAGATCAATTCCCCGACCGCATCGCCACCGTGGCGATGCCGGCGCCGACCAGCAGCGTGCCGCCGGTGCGGTTGAAGATGCGGATCGCCTTCGGGTTGCGCACGATCGCCCGGGCCCTGGATGCGATCAGCGCGTAGCCGAAGGCATTGGCGAAGGCCAGGGTCAGGAAGGTCGTCTCGAAGATCAGCATCTGCGTCCAGAACTCGGCATGCCGGTCGAGGAACTGCGGCAGGAAGGCGACGAAGAAGGTGATGCTCTTCGGGTTCAGCGCCGTCACCAGCCAGGCATGCGCCATCATCCGTGCCGCCGAAACCGCGTCGGTGCGCGGTTCGGCCTTCAGCGCGCCGCCTGCGCGGAACAGTTTTATGCCGAGATAGATGAGATAGCCGGCGCCGATCACCTTGAGCATGGTGAACACCGTTGCCGAAGCCGCGAGCAGCGCGCCGATGCCCAGCATCGACAGCGTCATGGCAGTGAAGTCGCCCAGCGCCACGCCCACCGCCATCGGCAACGCGGTGCGCCAGCCTTGCCCAAGCGCATAGGAGACGACCAGGAGGATCGTCGGGCCAGGAATGATGAGAAGGATGGAAGAGGCGGCGGCGAAGGCAGCCCAGTTTTCGAAGGACATTTCCCTGCTCCTTGAGCGCAAAGAAAAGGATAAATCCTGGGGCCGGCGAGAATGTAAAGGGGCCGTCGGAAAAATCTTCAGCCCCCGGCCGGCGGCTCATCTACCGCCATAACGATCCGTTAGGGTTAAGCTTGGCACGGGCTCTTTCACCCTTTTTCAACGATGAATGGCGAAAATGCCTGCGATCCGGCCGGACCCCCGCCGGCAGCGTAGGGTTTGGTGCATGCGCGAGTTGCCGCAACGTCTGACGCCGCTTTCCAACGGCGCCGCAATCGATACCGAAATTCAGCTTTCCCGCCGCGCCGTGCTTTCCGGCGCGGGCGCCATGGCGCTGCTCGGCCTTGCCGGCTGCAGCACCACCGACACGCTCGACCTGCCGCAAATGCAGCTCGACAACACCGTCACCGGTTCCGTGCCGCCGATGCGTCCGGCGATCAGCGTCGACAAGAACATCACCGGTCCGGACATCATGTATGCCTCGCTCACCGACGGCGGCTTCCAGGTGCCGGAGGTGCCGTGGCAGAAGGTCAAGCCGCAGTTCCGCCGCCAGATCGTCGTCGACAAGACCGGCGAAGCGCCCGGCACCATCGTCGTCCACTTGCAGGAGCGCATGCTCTATCTCGTCCAGCCGGGCGGCGACGCCATCCGCTACGGCGTCGGCATCGGCAAGGACGGCTTCCGCTGGTCGGGCCGCGCCAACATCCAGTACGGCCGCGAATGGCCGGTGTGGACGCCGCCGCCGGAAATGATCCAGCGCAAGCCCGAACTGGTGAAATGGCAGGGCGGCCAGCCCGGCGGCCTCACCAATCCGCTCGGCGCCCGGGCGCTCTACATCTACCAGAACGGCAAGGACACCGGCTACCGTATCCACGGCTCGCCCGAATGGTGGAGCATCGGCCAGGCCATGTCGTCGGGCTGCGTGCGCCTGATCAACCAGGACATCATCGACCTCTACAGCCGCGTTTCCAAGAAGAACCCGGTCGTCGTCGTCTGATCGCTCCGCCGGCCCACTCTTCCGTTGCGCGATGCCGCAAGACAGGCGAAGGTGCCGTGAAAACCTTCGCCTCGGGAGAAAAAGCATGGCCGGAACCTTCGTCATAGCGCAGGGCGGCGGCCCGACCGCCGTCATCAACCAGACGGTCGTCGGCGCCACGCTGGAAATCCGCAAGCGTCATCCTGGCGCCAAGGTGCTGGGCTCGCTCCATGGCGTGCGCGGCATCCGCGACGGCAACTATGTCGATCTCTCCGCCATCCCCGAAGACCGGCTGTGGCTGATCGCCGGCACGCCGAGCGCCGCCCTCGGCTCGACCCGCGACAAGCCGGACGCTGCCTATTGCGAGGTCATCCTCAACGGTTTGAAAAAGGCCGGCGCCGACGCCTTCATCTATATCGGCGGCAACGACACGTCGGGCACGCAGCAGATCCTGACCGATGCCGCCGGCGGCTCGATCGCCTTCGTGCATGCGCCCAAGACCATCGACAATGACCTCGAGGAGAACGACCACACGCCGGGCTTCATCTCGGCGGCCGAATTCGTCGCCGGCGCCTTCCTCTCCGTCGACCTCGATTTCCGCGCGCTGCCCGGCATCTATGTCGGCATCGTCATGGGCCGTCACGCCGGCTTCCTCACCGCCGCCGCGGCCGCCTGGCAGCTCGATCCCGACAGCGGCCCGCATCTGGTTTATGTGCCGGAGCGCGCCTTCTCGGCGAAGCGCTTCATCGATGACGTACGCGAGAAGCTGGACCGCCACAAGCGCTGCATCGTCGCCGTCTCGGAGGGCGTCAGCACCGCCGACGGCAAGGCGCTGGTCGAAAGCCTGGTGCCGCCGGACAAGCTCGAGCGCGACCAGCATGGCAACGTCAAACTGTCGGGCAGCGACCTGCCGGCGGCGCTCGAACGGGCCCTGGCCGAAGGCCTGCCGGGCAAGCGCGCGCGGGTCGACGCGCTGGGCTATATGCCGCGCGGTTATGTCGGCGCCATCAGCGCTGTCGATGCCAAGGAAGCCTTCGATGCCGGCGCCTTCGCGGTTGCCGTTGCCGGCGAAGGCGGCGGCTCGGTCGCGATCCAGTATGATGGCTCGAAGACAGTGCTGAAGAAGGTGCCGCTGAAGGCGGTGGCCGGCAAGACGCGTCACATGCCCGACGATTTCATGCAGCCGGACGCCAACCAGCTGTCGGAAGCCGGCATGGCCTATCTGAAGCGGCTGGTGCCGGAAAAATACAAGGTCGGCAAGCCCTTCGTCTGATGGGCGGCGGCTCGATGCCCGAGCTTGCGGTCGGCGACTGGTTCGGCAAGGCGAAAATCGATGCCGGCATGACGATGCTGACCGAACCCTTCGTGCATGATTTCGTGCGCGCCAACATGTGGCATTTGAAGGGCCGCGACGCGGATCTGCTGGTCGATACCGGCATGGGCATCCGTCCGCTGGCGCCTGAGATCGACACGCCGCCCGGCAAGCCGCTCATCGTCGTCGCCACGCATATCCATCTCGACCATGTCGGCTCGCTGCATGAATTCCCGCTGCGCCTGGGGCCGAAGATGAGCGCGGCGCGGTTCGACGTCATGGATGATGCCGTCACCTACGCTTACATGTTCCACAATCTCGACGGCGCCGTCTCGAAGCTGCCGGCGCCGGGCTGGAAGGCGGCTGATTACCGGATTCCCTCGGCACCGCTGACGCGTGCGCTCGACGAAGGCGACATCGTCGATCTCGGCGACCGCAAATTCCGGGTGCTGCATCTGCCTGGACACTCGCCGGATTCGATCGCGCTTTTCGACGAGGCCGATGGCCTCTTCCTCGCCGGCGATGCCATCTATGACGGCATGCTGATCGACGATCTGCCGGATTCGGACCGCACGGCCTATTGCCGCACCATGCGGCGGCTGCTCGACCTGCCGATCCGCATCGGCCATGGCGGCCATGGCCCGAGTTTTACCGGCCAGCGAATGCGTGAGACCGCCTCCGCTTATCTGCGCCGGAGAGAGCGATTCGTAAGCGCTCCCTGAATTAAATCTTCGTAAGGTCATCCAAAGGCCCTGATTCAGGCCATTCAGCACCCTAAATCTTGATTGTCGATCCGGCCGGCTGCCATGCAAGGCGAGGCAGGCAATCCCGGTCGCCGACACGCCAACGGATGCGTGCTTCGAGAGCCATCCGGGGCGCCGGATCAACCTCTCGCCCGGACAGAAACGACCATGTCACCCATGAACATTCTTCGCAGACATCGCGTCGCGGCCCTGTTGGGCGCTGCGCTGATCATTTCTCCCGTCGTCGTCTCCTTCGCCCAGAACAATGCCGGCCTGAGCACCGTGGCCGCGACGACGCAGACGCCGGTACCCGGCATCACCGTTCCGAATGGCTCCTTCGCGCCTGTCATCGCCGTCACCAAGCCGGCCGTCGTCACCATCACCTCGGTCACCAAGGCGCAGGCCCAGGACGAGGGTTCGCCGCTTGGCGGCAACGTGCCCTTCGACCAGTTCTTCCAGCAGTTCTTCGGCGATCAGGGCATGCCGATGCCGAAAGCGCCACCGCAGCAGCAGTCGCAGCGGCAGGAGGCCCTCGGTTCCGGCTTCATCGTCGGCGCCGACGGCACGATCGTCACCAACAACCATGTCGTCGACGGTGCAAGCTCGATCAAGGTGACGCTCGACGACGGCACCGAGCTTCCCGCAAAGCTCGTCGGACACGACGCCAAGAACGATCTCGCGGTGCTCAAGATCAAGGCCGACAAGCCGCTGCCGACCGTCAAATGGGGCGATTCCAGCAAGCTGATGACCGGTGACCAGGTGCTGGCGATCGGCAATCCGTTCGGCATCGGCACCACGGTCACCGCCGGCATCGTCTCGGCGCGCGGCCGCGACCTGCATAGCGGGCCGTTCGACGACTTCATCCAAATCGACGCGCCGATCAACCACGGCAATTCCGGCGGCCCGCTGGTCGACGTCAACGGCAATGTCATCGGCATCAACACCGCCATCTACTCGCCCAATGGCGGCAGCGTCGGCGTCGGCTTCGCCATCCCGTCGGACCAGGCTGAGAAGGTCGTCGCCAAGCTGATGAAGGGCGGCGACATCGAGTACGGCTATCTCGGTGTGCAGATCCAGCCGGTCACCCCGGATGTTGCCAGCGCCATCGGCATCGATCATCCGGGCGGCGCGCTGGTCTCCCAGGTCACCGACGGGTCGCCGGCGGCCAAGGCCGGCATTGAAACCGGCGACGTCATCACCGGCTTCGGCGGCCAGGAGATCAAGGATCCGAAGGATCTGTCGCGCGCCGTAGCCGACGTGTCGCCGGGCGCCAGGGAAACCGTCAATATCTGGCGCAAGGGCAAGGCGATGCAGATTTCCGCCGATGTCGGCCGCAACGCTGACGATCAGAAGACGGCCTCGAACGGCAACCAAAGCCGCAGCCCGTCGGCCGAACAGGGCTTGCGCGTTCCCTCGCTCGGCCTCGGCCTGACCGACCTCACCCCCAATATCCGCGACCAGCTCAATCTAGCCGGCAACCAACGCGGCGCGGTGGTCGAGCGGGTCAATCCGGACAAGGCGGCATCGGCCGCCGGCATCCAGCCCGGCGACGTCATTGTCGGCGTCGACCAGACGCCGGTGAAGACGGCCAGGCAGGCCAACCAGGCGATCGCCGAGGCGGGCAAGTCCGGCAAGAAGTCGGTGCTTTTGCTGATCGATCGCGGCGACGCGCAGATATTCGTCGCCGTGCCCTTCGCCTCCGGCTGACAAGGGCCTCGACAGGGCCTGCCGGCGTCTCCGGCAGGCTCTGTCTGCAAGATTTCTGTTGCTCCCCAGAGCGTCTTCGAGAACACTCCCCGCGATCGACCAAATCCGGCGCAAGGGATGTCTCGATGGTGACGCGTGGCTTCTTTTCCGGACGGCGTCCTCCTTCCGACACCGACACGCGCATCCCGCCGGGTCAATATCTGGAGCAAGGGTTCCCGGTTCTGTCGGCGGGGCCGACGCCGCGGGTGCGCACCGAGGACTGGTCCTTCACCCTCAAGCGGGGGCCCCGACCGCTCAAGACATGGAACTGGGCCGAATTCAACGCGCTGCCGCAAAGCAATATGACGCGCGACATCCATTGCGTGACGGCCTGGACCAAGTTCAACACGCCCTGGCAAGGCGTGATGATCGACGACATCCTCGCCGATGCCGGCATCCAGCCGCCGACGGCTTACACGTTGGCGCTATCCTTCGACGGCTATTCCACCAATGTGCCGACCAAGGACCTCGTCACCGGCAAGGCGATGGTGGCGCTGCTCTACGAAGGCAAGCCGATCACGGCCGATCATGGCGGGCCGGCCCGGCTTCTGGTGCCGCATCTCTATTTCTGGAAATCGGCCAAATGGGTGAACGGGCTGCAGTTCACCGAGCGCGACGAGCCGGGCTTCTGGGAGCTGCGCGGCTATCATATGTATGGCGACCCCTGGCGCGAGCAGCGCTATTCGAGCGATCCCTGAAGGCGAACCCCTGAAGGCGAACCCATGAGTGGCGAATCATCATGACCGCCGAGCCATCGCCGCAATCGCCCTGGCAGGCAGCTACGATCACCCGCATCCAAAAGCGCACGCCGCGCGTCGCCAGCTTCTGGTTCCAGCCGACGCGGCCCTTCGCCCATCTGGCCGGGCAGCATGTCGACATCAGGCTGACGGCGCCGGACGGCTATCAGGCGCGCCGCTCCTATTCCATCGCCTCGGCGCCGGGTGGCGGCATCGAGCTGGCGATCGAGCGGCTCGACGACGGTGAGGTCTCGCCCTTCTTTCACGACGTGGCTGCCGTCGGCGACGAGATCAAGCTGCGCGGGCCGCTGGGCGGCCATTTCATCTGGGAGGAAAGCGACGGCGGACCGATCCTTCTGGTCGGCGGCGGCTCGGGCGTCGTGCCGCTGATGGCGATGCTGCGCCATCGCACGCTGCGCAACACGGCGGTGCCCGTCGCGCTGATATTCTCGGCGCGGGTCTGGGACGAGGTGATTTTTCGCGACGAGCTGATCGGCCTCGACGATCGTCGCGACGGGTTCGATCTGGTGCTGACGCTGACCCGCGAGCCGGCGAGGCGCCCCTCCGACTATTCCCGGCGCGTCGACGCCCGCATGATGGCGCAGGCCGTCGAGCGCCTGCCGAAGGCGCCGAGGCTCGCCTATGTCTGCGGCGCGAATGCATTCGTATCGGCCGCGGCCGATGCGCTGATCGGTGCCGGAGTTCCGGCAGGGTTGATCCGCACCGAGCGCTATGGGGTTTGAATTGCGGGTGCAAGCCGTTGAAATTCGATTCATAACTTGCTCACTTCTGGTGTTACCGAGGAGCGAGGATGGCCACCACCGTCACGGCAAAAGGACAAGTGACCATTCCGAAGCCGGTCCGCGATCTACTGGGGATCGTCCCGGGAAGCCAGGTCGATTTCCGACGCGCCGCAGATGGGAGCGTAGTGCTGGCTCGTGTTGACAGGAAGCAACTGGTGAGCCGCTTTGCCGAGTTGCG
The DNA here is from genome assembly GCF_006440775.1 of Mesorhizobium sp. B2-7-2. Taxonomy (GTDB): domain Bacteria; phylum Pseudomonadota; class Alphaproteobacteria; order Rhizobiales; family Rhizobiaceae; genus Mesorhizobium. Next base: position 322,390 of record NZ_VFTZ01000002.1, read on the forward strand.
AGGCCATGCCGGTGAGGGGCTCACGACCGACGCGATCATGGCGCTGACGCGTGGCGAAGCATGGCGCTCATCGACTTAATCGAGTGCTACTGTCAGCCGGTCGGAGAAAAAGTGGCCGACACGAGCTGGAAAGGCAGCGCGCCATAGCTGGCGACGGCCTGCCCGTTGTCCCAGACGCGAAACTGGCGTGACGGCCTGGCCTCCAACACCAGGGCCCGTCCTGTCCCCTCAAGCTTCATCTTGCCGCGAAAGCGCAGCATCCGCTCCCCGCCGGAACGGCGGATCGCCATCGAGCGCAGCCGGGCCACGTGCCGGTCGCCCGCATTGATCTCCATCTCGATGCGTCGCCTGACCGGCGGGACGACGATGCGCACGATGAGGTCGAGCATCACCTCGCTGACTTCGCCCTGCGGTCCGTCCAGGGTTTGCGAGAGCACAAATGCGGCAGGCCCGCCTGTCGCCTTCGTCGTCACGGACTTGCCGCGCCACACGATGTCGGGCTCGGTCTGCTTCAGCCGGCCTTTCTTACGCTGCAGGCGCAGCTGCTTTGCAAATCCCCGCGACAGCCAGGTCAGCGCGCCGAAATCGGTGCGCGGCTTGGCCTGCAGAACCGACGACAGCCGCGCCGCGCCGCGCCGGTCGGCCATGTCCACCACCTTGGCCAGGACGGCCTCCGGCACCGCGATGCCGATCTCCAGCGCAAGATAGGAAAGCGCCACCGCTGCGGCGACGGCGAGACTGCGCCTGGCGATGACATCGAGGAATATGGTCCAGTCGACAGTGCCGCCCTCGATGGCCACGGTGCAATCGACCAGCCAGTCGCTATGCGCATGCGCGTCGAGGCCGCCATGCGCGATGGCGAGCGCGATGCGGTCGGCGGGCGAGGGCACGACCACGCTGACATCGCTGAATTGGGCGGCGACCGCGCGGCGCCAGATGGCGAGGTCGTCCTCGGTGTTCTGCTGCGACCCGTCATAGGCAAGCTGATGCAGGTCTATGTCGCCGTAATTGCCCTTGAAGAAATTCATCGAGCGCAGCGATCCCAGCCGTGCGCGCAGATATTGCGGGGAAACGCCGCTGGCAATCTGCCAGCCACGGTCGCGCAACACATCGAAGGCCGGCTGCATATCGCCCGGCCGCACCAGCATATCGATGTCATGCGCCACGCGCCCGCGCTGCGCGGCGGCATCGAGCGCGATGCGGCTGGCGCCTTTGATCAACATCACCGTGCAGCCGGCATCGACCATCGCCTTCAGTGCGGGCTCGGCCTCGCGCATGGCCATGCGCGACTTGGTCCATAGCATCTTCTGCAGGCCGACCAGCCGCGGATAGGCGGCGTTACCGGCAAGCTTGCGGCCGAACCTGTCGGAAATCGCGGCAAGCAACCGGTGTTCCCGGAAGGAGACGTGGTCGATGTCGTTCTCGTTCAGCCAGCCGGCGGCGCAAAGGCGCGCCGCCCCTTCGTCGGGCAGAAGTGCTGCCTTGAGCAACTGGTCGAGCGAGCCGGTCGGCCAGGACCAGCCATAGTCTGGAAAACGCCTGCCGATGCGACGGATCTTCGCCATCAGCTGGAGCTGGCTTTGCTTTGCGCCCGTCGCAGCATGGCCAGGCGTGCCACTTCCAGGTAACCGCGGTCGCGTGCCGCGTCGCGCCCATAGGACAGGCTCCCCGGCCTGATGCGCCGCAGCGCCAGGACATCAGGCATCATGTCGAGGACAAAACCGCTTTCCCGCGCGCGGGCGATCCAGTCGATCATCTCGCCGCGGCCGCCCGGCGGATCGACCATCGGGCCGACGCTCTCCGCGGTCTCCCGGCGCATCAGCATCGTCGAGCGCGACCAACCGGGGGTTGCGGTCGGAGCCATCGCGTCGGGCTCTCCGTCGCGGAAGGCGCGCATATGGGTGAAGACGCCGGATATGCCGGGAAGCCGTTCGAGATGGGCAAGCTGCGCCGCGATCTTTTCAGGCAGCCAAAGGTCGTCGGCATCGAGCGTGGCGACGAAGGGCGTCGACAGCGCGGCGATGCCGCGGGTGGTCGCGCTGCCGGGTCCGGCATTGTCCTGGCGCAAAAGCCTGAGCGGCAGGTCGATGCCGCCGATCGCGGCGGCGAGATCGTCGGTCGAGCCGTCGTCGACCACCACGACCAGTTCGGGCCGCAAAGTCTGCGCCGCTACCGATCGCAGCGTCTCTGCGATCGTGGCGCTGGCGTTGTAGGCCGGAATGACGACGCCATATGCGCTCATCACATGAACTGCCAGTCCGCGAGTTTCTTCAGTTCGAAGATGCCTTCGATCGGCTTGAGCGAAGGGTTGGCCCTGCGCCGCTTCATCGACTTGTAGATCGCGCGCATGAACTCGCGCGACTGGACATCTTGCTGTCTTGTCATGTTGCCGGCGTGCCGCCGGTAATAAAGCGCCAGTGTGTCCGGAAGCACGCATCGCGGGCCGACCTCGAAGCTGCGCAGCAGGAAGTCCGTATCCTCGGCCTGAACGAAGTCCTCGTCGAAAGCGCCGATCCGGTCGACCAGACGGCGCGAGAAGATCGCCGCCGAGAGATGGATGCCGCGAACCGTGATGCTGTTGCTGTCGCGGGTCGGCTCCAGCGTCTCGTCGTCGATCCTGTCGACCAGCATCATCCTGGAATAGGTGAGCTCGAGAGACGGATCGCGCCTGAAAAGGTCCAGATCCGCCGCGAAGCGCCCGGCCGGCGAGATGTCGTCCGAATCGAGAAAGGACACCAGTTCCGTCTCCGGCTTGAGCCGGCTGAGCCCGCTGTTGCGCGCCCGGGTCACGCCCATGTTGTCCTGCCGAAACAGCCGGATGCAAGATGCTTCGTCCATCATCGCGCGCACCGCTTCGGCCGAACCGTCGGAGGAGCCGTCATCGATGACGATGATGTCGAGATCGGCGGCGTCGCGCTGCCTGATGAGCGAACGCAATGCCGCAACGACATAGCGCTCGCGGTTGTAGACAGGCATGATCACGCTCAACTTCACCGGGCGCTCCGGACAAGGAAATCCGCAATCGTACCGGCGATTTCTTCTGGGCGTGACCCAAGCGAAATCCGGTAGCATGGCAGTAGCCGGGTCAGATCGCTGAAGAATCGAAAACCGCTTTCGCGTTCGCCAGGCATCTGGGCGATGCCGGACGGCGCCAGCGCGATGATGGCATCCTTGCGCGAAATCGGTGCGATCGAACTTGTCTTTCCGCCGCTGACATGTGGCACCAGCAACGCGCAAATGTCCAGACTCTCACGTACTGGCCGGGGCGCGATCTCGTGAATGTGGAAGGCATGCTTGCCTTGCCAGTTGAGCGGGCGGTCGGTTCCCAGCCGCCTTTCCAGCCCGAGCCGGGCGAAACCCGGCGGATCCTGCTTCAGGATCGAAAACAGCGGTTGCGCGGTCACGCCGCCGGAAAGGTCGATCAGCACGTAGTCGTCGCCGACGCTGTCCAGCCCGTTGAGCAGTCCTGCAACGACAGTTCCGGATTTTCCCGCACCCCCGGCGCCTGCCAGCAGCACGCCCCTGCCGTCGAGGCCTAGCGTGCCGGCATGGGCAAGGCGCATGCCGCGCGCGGCGTATTCCCAGTGCAGGAAGGCGCGCAGCGGCGCCCCCTGCTCCCAAGGCGGAAACGCAGCGGGAGACCGCATCAACTGGACGCCGATCCGCCGGTCGGGATCGTAGACCTGCCAGAAATCCAGATCGTGGTAATGATGGCCGCGCAGCCCCGCCTCGGCGAGTTTCCGGGCGAAGCCGTGTTCGGTGAAATGCGCGTCGCCCCAGCTTGCCGGTTCCGGCATGTCGCCGATGCCTGGATGGCCGATGAAGACACGGCATTGGCGGGAGTCCCGCGGATCGCCTTCGGCTTCGATGAAGGCTTGGCCAAGGGCATCCGCGAGCGCGCCGGGATCGAGATGCGCGATCAATTCCAGCCCCGGCAGGTGGACAGCACGTCGGACCGGAAACTGCCCGGCCGCGCCTTCGGCGGCGGCGATGAGAAAGCGGGCATAGTCCGGCAGGGTCTCGAGCGTCACGCGTGGCATGGTCTGTTCCGGCCTGGCCTGACTCCTTCGCCTGTCGCTCAGGAAACCTGCTTGACGGCCGGCCAGCCGAGCGGCTCCTCGACTTCGTGGATCGGGTCGACGAGGATCAAGTCGGCAAGGTCGTCATGGACGCTGACGTTGAGCGGTTCGCTCGCCGCAGCCAGCGCCGCTGGCAAATCGTCGGATGACGGCAGCGGCGTTGCGCTGGAAGGCGCCAGCAGCCCGAACTCGACCAGCTGGGTAATGAATGCCTCGATCGCGGCGGCATCGATCCTGGCAGCGGCCGATCGGATCAGCTCTTCGGTGCCGACACCCGAGGACAGCGCCTGCCACACTTTGCTGCCGGAATCGGAGAAGCCGAAATATTTGCCGTTGGAGAGGTCGAGCACGACAGCTTCGCCGTCGAAGGATTCGAAAACGATGTCCCGGCCCGCAACTGCGTAGACGTCGGAAAGAGGCATGTCCTTGACCCCCGCTCTGCAATTCCGGCCGGCGGCTGCGCCGGTCGTAATCGTTGCCCTGACCCCTGGACAACGCCTGTAAACACTCGATCCTTGCTTGGCAAGGCAAGCCATAACGGCGCCATCTTGACCATTTTGGCGTTCAATTCGCGGTTCGAGCCCCGATTTCGGGCACCGACAAGCAGGGCGACCGCGACCCCTCCCGGCGCGAATGCCCGCTGGCCTTCAGTCTGAACACAGTCCTGGAGCGGACCGAATCGGCCCATGGAACCGAGATGTGATGGTTAATAGTATCGAAAAGTGACTATTAGGAGATTCTAAAATCGAACTGAACGGTTCGTTTCTGTTGACGGTGCGTGCAGGACGGTGTGAACGTTGGCCCTCCGACACATTTGGTGAGCCAACTGTAAAATTCGCATAAGTTATTGATTAAGCGTGATAAAAATAGAGTCGTAGGCATGCTTATCAAAACTTCAAGATGCGCAATCATGGTCCAGACGGAAAAACTTCGTGATTGGAATCCGGCCGTCGGCTCACCCAAATCAGCGCTGTCCGAACGACGCGATTTCACTCCCAAGACACGCCGCTAGACGGACTGAATAAAGATACTGGAGTAGCAAAAATGAAAAAGATTGTTCTCACTGCCGCAGCCCTTCTGGCAATTTCTGGCAGCGCCTTTGCTGGTAGCGACCATTACAACCCGAATGAAGCCAATCAGGCGGCGGCCAAGGTCGACTCGTCCTACACGGCTGCGGTCCGCCAGTCTGCGCCGGCCACTCAGCAGCCTGCCACGACGGGCGCCGACCACAACCTTTTCGGCAACAACTAACGGCCGACTTGAACCGGCGGCGGGCTCGCCCGCCGCATCGGTCGGACCACAAGATTCAGGAGCCTGAAATGAAGAAGATCGTTCTTGCCACGGCCGCCCTGTTGGCCGTTTCCGGCGCTGCTTTTGCGGGCAGCGACAATTACAACCACAGTGGCGTCAACCAGCCGGCCCCGGCGGTCGATACCACCCCTACGTCGTCGATCGGCACCGACTCGCCTGTCTACAAGCTGCTGAACTCGTCGCGCGACGTACAGAAGTCGGCGCCTCAGGGTGCCGACCGCGACCACTTCGGCAACCGTTGACAGCCGACTGTGACTTGAAAGAGAGAGCGGCGGGCCAGGCCCGCCGCTCTCTTTTTTGCCGGGAACGCCGGCCTGCCGGTAGCGTCAGGCAGCCTTTGCTTCCTCGCGATGCAGCGTGAACGAATGGCCGTCGGCGTCGAAGATGTGCAGATCGCCGCCGCCGGCATTGAGCCGCAGCGTCTCGCCGCGCTTGACCTCGACATTGCCCGGCAGCTTGGCAACCAGCGGCAGGTCGGCGCGGCCGATATCGATGTAGACGAGCTGAACCTCGCCGAGCTGCTCGATATAGTCGACCTTGCCTTCGAACAGATAGTCCGCGCCTGTGGCGATCGCCAGATCCTCCGGCCGCACGCCGAAGCTGACCGCCGCGCCATTGGCCGAGGCCGGCGTCGCGATCGGCACCGTCGCCTTGCGGCCGCCGACATGGCTGACCACCGTCGGATTGCCCGCTTTCTCGATCTTTGCCGGCAATATGTTCATGGCCGGCGAGCCGATGAACTGGGCGACGAACAGGTTGCCGGGCCGCTTGTAGAGTTCCATTGGCGTGCCGACCTGCTCGATAACGCCTTCCTTCAAGACCACGATGCGGTCCGCCAGCGTCATCGCCTCGACCTGGTCGTGCGTGACGTAGATCATGGTGGTGTTCGGCATCGATTCCTTGAGCTTGGCGATCTCGATGCGGGTGGCGACGCGCAGTGCTGCGTCGAGATTCGACAACGGCTCGTCGAACAGGAACACCTTCGGGTTGCGCACGATGGCGCGGCCGATAGCGACGCGCTGGCGCTGGCCGCCCGACATCGCCTTGGGCAGGCGGTCGAGATATTTGGTCAGTTGCAGGATCTCCGCCGCCTGGCGCACGCGCTTGTCGATCTCGGCCTTGCTTTCCTTGCCGATCTTCATCGAGAAGGCCATGTTGTCGTAAACCGTCATATGCGGATAGAGCGCATAGGACTGGAACACCATGGCGATGCCCCGCTTCGACGGCGGCACGTCGTTCACCACTTCGCCGTCGATCTTCAGCTCGCCCGATGTGATCTCCTCGAGGCCGGCGATCGATCTCAGCAAGGTCGACTTGCCGCAACCCGACGGCCCGACGAAGACGATGAACTCGCCTGATTTGATATCGAGGTCGATGCCGTGGAGAATGTTGAGGTTGCCGTATGATTTCTTCACCTGGTTGAGCGTGACATCGGCCATGTTTTTCTTCTCCCGTTGATTCCTGTTTTAGAAGTTCAGTCGATGCGTCCGAACCAGGCGCCGTAGCCGCCGAGGCGGACCGGCCCGGTGCCAGTCTGTCCCGAAAAGCTATGCCCGGGCAAGGGTTGCAGCGCACCTTTGCCGAGATCGACCTCGGCGGGCTTGCCGCCGAGGTTGAAGGCGCAGACGATCCGCTCATTGCCCTCGCGGCGTGTGAAAGCGACGGTGTCGCCATCGCTTTCGATAAAGTCGATGTCGCCCTTGGCCAGCGCCGGATGCTGGCGCCGGAAGGCGAGGAAGCGGCGGTAATGTTCGAGCAGCGAGCTTGCGTCGCCCTGCTGCACGTTGACCGCCTGCGACAGGTGCTTGCCCGGCACCGGCAGCCACGGCTTGGCGGTCGAGAAACCGCCATTCTTGGCGGCCGCGTCCCAAACCATCGGCGTGCGGCAGCCGTCGCGACCCTTGAACTCCGGCCAGAACCGGATGCCGTAGGGATCCTGCAGGTCCTCGAACTTCAGCTCCGCCTCGCCAAGGCCGAGCTCTTCGCCTTGATAGATGCAGACCGAGCCGCGCAGCGACATCAAAAGCGCCGAGATCACCTTCAGATAGGCGGTCGGATCCGCCTCGTTGGTGGCCCAGCGCGAGGCGACCCGCATCACGTCATGGTTGGAGAAGGCCCAGCACGACCAGCCGTCGCTGGCGACCGTGCCGAAGGCCTCCAGCACCGCGCGCGCTTTCGCCGCGCTGATCTTCTCCGGCGCCAGGAAGTCGAAGGAATAGCACATATGCACGCGCTTGCCGTCGGCGGTGTAGGCGGCGACCACCTCCAGGCCGCGCTGGGAATCGCCCACCTCGCCGACGGCCGCCTGCGCCGGATATTCGTCGAGAAGCGCGCGGAAGCGCTCCAGAAAGCCGAGGTTCTCCGGCCGGCTCTTATCGTAGATATGGTCCTGATAATTGTAGGGATTGACCGCGGGCGCCGTCTGGTCGTTGCGCTGTTCCGGCGGCAGCGGCGGATTGTCCTCCAGCCCTTGGCTGTGGAAGTAGAAATTGATCGTGTCGAGGCGGAAGCCGTCAACGCCGTGCTCCAGCCAGAAGCGGGTGATGTCGAGCAGCGCGTCCTGAACTTCTGCGTTGTGGAAGTTGAGGTCGGGCTGCTCGGCCAGGAAATTGTGCATGTAATATTGCTGGCGGCTGGTGTCCCACTGCCAGGCCGAGCCGCCGAAGATCGACAGCCAGTTGTTGGGCGGCGTGCCGTCGGGTTTTGCGTCCGCCCACACATACCAGTCGGCTTTCGGATTGTTGCGGCTGGAACGGCTTTCCTTGAACCAGGGGTGGATGTCGGCGGTGTGCGACAGCACCTCGTCGATCATCACCTTGAGCCCCAGCCGATGGGCTTCCGCCACCAGCGCGTCGAAATCGGCGAGCGTTCCGAACATCGGGTCGACGTCGCAATAATCCGACACGTCGTAGCCGAAATCCTTCATTGGCGATTTGAAGAAGGGCGAGATCCAGATGGCATCGACGCCGAGCGAAGCAATATAGGGCAGGCGCTGAACAATGCCCTTCAGGTCGCCGATGCCGTCGCCATTGGAGTCTTGATAGGAGCGCGGGTAAATCTGGTAGATCACCGCGCCCCGCCACCAGTCGCGGTCGACGGCGGCGTCTGGTTGCGACGTCGCCTTCAAAGCCGATTGCATGTCTTCAACCTCCTTTCACCGAGCCGGCAAGCAGCCCGCGGACGAAATAGCGCTGCAGCGAGAAGAACACGAACAGCGGCACGATGATGGTGATGAACGCCGATGTGGTCAGGATCTCCCACTTGCCGCCGCGCGAGCCGAGCAGCGCGTTGAGCTTGGCTGTCAGCACGATCTGATCGGGCGCCGTGCCAAGGAAAACCATCGCCACCAGCAGATCGTTCCATACCCACAGGAACTGGAAGATGGCGAAGGAGGCAAGCACCGGGAACGACAGCGGCAACACGATCTTGACGAAGATCTCGAAGTCGCTGGCGCCGTCGATGCGTGCCGATTCCATGATCTCGCGCGGCAGGCCGGCGATATAGCTCCTCAGCAGGTAGATGGCGAAAGGCAGGCCGAAGCCGGTATGTGCCAGCCATATGCCGAGATAGGTCTTGGACGGCACGCCGAAGAAGGCGCCGACCCCGTTATAGAGCCTGAGCAGCGGGATCAGCGACATCTGCAGCGGAACCACCAGAAGGCCGATGATCACCGCGATCAGCAGCGGCCGGCCGGGAAAGCGCATCCAGGCCAGCGCGTAGGCTGCGAAGGCTGCGATCAGGATGGGGATGATCGTCGCCGGGATCGTAACCGTCAGCGAGTTCATGAACGAGCGGCCGATGCCTTCTGAAAACAGCACCGCATCGTAATTGTCCGTGGTGAATTTCGGCGGCGCCGAGGAAGCGAAATAGACGCGCTGGCCGCGGTCGCCTTCGAAGGCCTTCGGTGACGACAGCACGAAGCCGCCGTCGGCATTCATCTGCAGCGTGACGCCGTCATTGAGGTCGGCAACCGATCCCGCCTTGTACTGCGTCGGCGCGGAGGACTTCACGCCGAAGGCGCTGATCTCGCGCTTGGGGCCATCGCCGAAGATATTGCCCTCGATGACGTATTTGCCGTCCTTCTGGGTTTGGCCCGACGCGCCCGGCAACCGTCCCGCCTCGCTCTGGCTGGAACTGGCGAAGGAGTTCCACCAGCCGGAGGCGACGATCTGGTCCTTGTCGCGCAGCGACGAGACGAGGATGCCGAGGGTGGGGATGGTCCAGATCGCCACGAAGACGAGCACGGCGATATGAACGCCGAAGCGGCCGACAAAGGACTTTCCGGTCTTGGTCGCCATCTCAGTGCCCTCCCGTCTCTTTGTTGGCCTGGCGGATGTTCCAGACCATGATCGGGATGACCGCGATCATGATGATGATGGCGATGGTCGCGCCGCGGCCGAAATCGCCGCCGCCGCGGAACATCCAGTCGAACATCAGATTGGCCAGCACCTGGCTGTTCCATTGGCCGTTGGTCATGGTCAGCACGATGTCGAACACTTTCAGCACCAGGATGGTGATGGTGGTCCACACCACGGCGATCGTGCCCCAGATTTGCGGCACCATGATCTTCCAGAAGATCTGGAACGGGTTGGCCCCGTCGATCACGGCCGCTTCCAGCGTCTCTTCCGGAATGCCGCGCAGCGCCGACGACAAGATGACCATCGCAAAGCCGGTCTGGATCCAGATCAGGATGATCATCAGGAAGAAATTGTTCCAGAACGGCAGCGATATCCAAACCTGCGGCTGGCCGCCGAAATATTGGATGATGGCGTTGAGCAGGCCGATCTGCACCTGGCCCTCGCCGCGATACTCGTAGATGAATTTCCAGATCACGCTGGCGCCGACGAAGGAGATCGCCAGCGGCAGGAAGATCAGGCTCTTGGCGATGGTGCCCCACCAGATCTTGTCGGTGAGCACGGCGATGATCAGGCCGAGGAAGGTGCAGGCAGCCGGCACCACGGCCAGCCACAGGATGTTGTTGAAGATCGAGTTGCGCAGATCGTGATCGCCGACCGCCCATTCATAATTGGCGAGCCCGACGAAATTGGTGCCGCCGCGATCGTAGAAGGAGAGCCACAGCGTCGCGATCACCGGGTAGATCAGGTAGACCGTCAGGATGATCATCGCCGGGCCGACGAAAAGCCAGGGTCGCACCATTCCCTGCCGGCGCAAATTGTCGACGGCGGCGGTGCCCGAGACGCCGCGTGACGGGAAGACAAGATCGAGCAGTTTGTTGGCGCCCCAGAAATAGGCGACACAGCCGCCGACGCCGATGATGATGACGAATATGGCCGAGAAAATCTGAGCCGCCATGGGTCCCTCTCCCTGCGCATGACCGGCCGGCCGAGGCTGGCGATCGGATGCACCGACTTTCGGTTATTCGGAACAATCGAAACGCGAAGGCTTCCGGCGCGGACCGCCGGTCGGACCCGGGCCGTAGCCCGGGTCCATAGGAGGATTAGGAAGATTTCAGGATGCTATTTGATGCCGTCCCAGCTTTTCTGGATGTCGGCGGCGACGTCCTGCGCGGACTTGCCGCCGACCAGGTCGACCATGCCGGTCCAGAACGAGCCCGCGCCGATCTTGCCCGGCATCAGGTCGGATCCGTCGAACCGAACCGTCGTGGCGCCGACCAGGATCTCGCCCTGCTTCTTCAGCGCATCGCTGCCATAGGCCTCCTTGTTGGCCGCCTTGAAGGGGGTAACGAAGCTCTTCTGCGCCATCCACAATTCATGCGCGAGCGGCATCTCGAGGAACTTGATGAACTCGCGCGAGGCCTTGGAATCCTTGGTGATCATCACCAGCGTGCCGGCCACTTCCAGCGGCGTGCCCAGTTCCGGCTTGGAGGCGTAAGGCGGGTAGGGGAAGAAGTCGGCGTCCTGGCCGAGCTTCACGTTTTCCGGGAAGAAGGAGGGGATGAACGATGCCTGGTGGTGCATGTAGCACTTGGGCGGCACGGTGAAGAGGCCCTTCGGACTGTCGCGGAAGTCGGTCGCCGCGACCGCCTTGGCGCCGCCGTCCACCATCTTGTCGTCGGTGGCGATCTTGCCGAAGATGTCGATGGCGTTGACCACGGCCGGGTCGGTGAACGGAATCTCGTTCTTCACCCACTTGTCGTAGACTTCCGGCGGCTGCGTCCTCAGCATAATGTCCTCGACCCAGTCGGTTGCCGGCCAGCCGGTGGCGCCGCCCGAACCGAGCCCGATGCACCAGGGCTTGCCGCCGTCGGCGACGATCTTCTTCTCCAGATCGGCAAGTTCTTCCTGGGTCTTCGGCACCTTGTAGCCGGCCTCGTCGAAATTGTCGGGCGAGTACCAGACCAGCCCCTTCACGTCGATCTTGTAGGGAAAGGCGTAGAAGCCCGGCTTGCCGTCCTTGCCATTATAGGTGCCGAGCTTGGCCCAGGAATCGCCGGCGGCGTAGTTTTCCTTGATCCAGGTCGCGACGTCGTCGCCCAGCGGGGTCAGCACGCCCTTGGACGCGAGATCCTGGATTAGGCCGGGCTGCGGCAGGACGGCGATGTTGGGCGGGCTGCCGGCCTGGGTGTCGATGACGATCTGCTGCTCATAATTCTCGGACGAGGAATATTTCACCTCCGCGCCGGTCGCTTCCTGGAAATAGTCGAGAACCGAACGCACAAGCGCCTCGTCCTCGCCGCGCCACGGCCCGAAGATGGTCAGCGTCTCGCCCTTGAGGTCGACCTTTTTGAGGTCGTCGTAGTTCGCCCAATGAAATTTCGAATCCTCGCCCGGCTTGAACTTCAATTCGGCTTGCGCCGGCAGGCTGAGGGTGAGTGCCGCGAACGCCGCACCCAAGAGAAGCATTTTCTTCATCGCAAGTCCTCCCAGTGATCACAAAAAGGACGAAACCTCCATCTCGTCCGCCGACGCCGCGGAACTGTGACTCAGCGAAAGGGCAACCGCAACCTTTCGAAGAGACTTCCAAAGCGCTTTGGCTATTTTGATCTCGCCATTGAATCTTCCGGGAGTCAAGAGGGCGACTTGATTAATCGATTTAAATTCGAGGAGACGGGGCGAGAAAAGTGCGGTGCAGCATGCTTTTTTGGCGATGCAGCAGCAATTTTGCTTCAAACGATGCTGTCTGGCCTCTAAGGTCGTCATGCTTGATGATCTCGCCAACAATCGTCAGATCGATTCAAAATTGAAAGCGCTTTGAGGCTGGAGGCCTCCGATGAACCTCAAGCAGCTGTCGCATATGCTGTCGCTCTCGCAGACCACGGTGAGCCGGGCGCTGAACGGCTACCCCGAGGTCAACGAGGAGACCCGGCGCCGGGTTATGGATGCCGCCAAGCGCCATGGCTACCGGCCGAACCCCAGCGCGCGCCGGCTCGCCACCGGCAAGTCGGGAATGATCGGCTATGTGCTGCCGACCGGGGCCGCCGTCGACATCGATCCGCACTTCGTCGAATTCCTCTCCGGCCTCGGCGACTATGCCCGTTCGCACGAGCTCGACCTTGTGCTTTCGCCCGCCGATGCCGACGACGAGGAAACGACCTACCGGCGCATCGTCGCCAACCGCCAGGTCGACGCCGTCTACCTGTCCTCGCCGCGGCCGGCCGACAAGCGGCTGGCGCTGGTCAACACGCTGGGCATCCCTTTCATCGTCCATGGCCGCAGCGAAGGCTTCGATTTCGACTATCCCTATCTCGACATCGACAATGAGGGCGCCTTCCACGAAGCGTCGAGGCTGCTGATCCAGCTCGGCCACAAGCGCCTGGCGCTGATCAACGGCAACGAGCGCGAGACTTTCGCCATCCACCGCGAGCGCGGCATGCGCCGCGCGCTTGCCGCGAACGGGCTGGCGCTCGGCGAACGCCACATCCGCTCGGCGGCGATGACCGAGGAAAACGGCTACCGCGCCGCCCGCCGCCTGCTCGAGGAGGCTGAGCCGCCGACGGCGATCGTGTGCTCCAGCCTGATCATGGCGCTGGGTGTGGTGCGCGCCGTGCGCGATCTCGGCCTCGCCATACCGGGCGACTTGTCGCTGGTCGCCCATGACGACGTCTTCCCCTGGCTGCGGCCGGAGAATTTCCCGGTGCCGCTGTCGACGACACGCTCCTCGATCCGCCTCGCCGGCGCGCGCGTCGCGGAACGGCTCGCGGCGCGGATATCGGGGTTGGAAGAGGGGGCGCGGGGAGAGGTCTGGCCGGTGGATCTGGTGGTGAGGGGATCGGTGGCCGGGGCGCCGGCGTAGAGATTAGACTCAACTACCTTGAGCGGCGGAGTTTCCTAACGGACGCTTTCATTCAAGCAAACGCGATAGAGGTCGCCAGGACAGCTGCATGATTCTTGAATTGCACCACATCCAGTTGGCTATGCCTGAAGGCGAAGAGCAGGCCGCACGGAACTTCTACTGTGGCGTCCTCGGCCTTTGCGAGGTCGACAAACCCGAGGAACTGCGTTCGCGCGGTGGAGCATGGTTCGAGAGCGGGAGCGTCAAAGTTCATTTGGGCGTGGAGAAGCCGTTTGCTCCTGCCAAGAAAGCGCATCCTGCGTTCCGGGTAGAAAAATTAGATCAAACAATCGCCGCACTTCAGTCGAGGAGCATCGGATTCTGGTTTGACGCTGATCTGCCGGGCATCAGGCGCATCTATGTCAGCGACCCATTTGGGAACCGTATCGAGCTTCTTGAGCTCGTATAGCGAAACGTCTCATTCGGCGTCGCCCAATACCCGTCCGGCAGCAGCCAACTACTGAGTTTGGCCCCGAGCGGTGCCCAAACTCACTCCTTCGCCGCCCCAGCCGCCTTGACGTCCAGCAACCCATAGCCGTCATTGTCCCGCCCCTTCGGGCCGAGATCCTTTGCGGTGGTGGCCAGCGCCTTCTCGATGTCATCGGACGAGCGGTCGGGCGCGGCGTGGATCAGATTGGCGATGGCGCCGGACACGATCGCGGCGGCGAAAGAGGTGCCGGTCACCACGTCCGAGCCGGCGCCGCTTGGCCGCGCGCATCTCGGGGCTGGAAGAGGGGCGCGCGGCGAGGTCTGGCCGATCGATCTGGTGGTGAGGGGGTCGGTGGCTGGGGCACCAGCGTAGGTCAGCATTCCGAAGGCTTCGCCGGTCGCCTCCTTCTGGGCTACCTTTGCTGCCGTGGGACAACGGTCAGCCTTCGGCTGCTCCTGATGCTGGACGGTGACAACCGGTAAGCCAGACCGTCAACCAGTCCTTCCAGGTGCGCCATTTGCCGACATTCCCGTTCACCGAAGCGGATCCAGTCCAGTACCCCGGTCCTCCGCCGAAGGCTTCGGAGGTGGTGATCGTCGGTGGCGGCGTCATCGGCGTAACGACGGCCCTCTTTCTTGCTTCCCGAAACATTCCGGTGACGCTGCTGGAAAAAGGCCGCGTTGCGGCCGAGCAGTCCTCCCGCAACTGGGGGTGGATCAGAAAGCAGGGACGAGACGCAGATGAGCTGCCGATCGTCATCGAGGCCTGTCGCCTATGGCGGCAACTGGCCGAGGAATGCGGCGAGGACATCGGGCTGAACCAGACAGGCGTGACCTACCTGGCGAACGCCGACAAGGACATGGCCAAGTTCGAAGAGTTCATGAAGATCGCCGCAATCCATCAGCTCGACACGCGACTTCTGGACGCCGACGAAACCGCTGAACTCATCAGCGGCATGTCGCGCAGGTTCAAAGGCGCGATGACGACGCCTTCCGATATGCGCGCGGAACCTTGGTTGGCGGTGCCTGCGTTAGCCAGGCTTGCCGTGCGAAAGGGCGCCAGGATCGTGGAGAATTGCGCAGCGCGGACCCTCGAAATCGCAGCCGGCAGGATCAAGGGCGTTTGGACCGAGGCGGGATATATCGAGACCTCAACCGTGCTGGTCGCGGGCGGCGCCTGGTCTTCCCTGTTCCTGGCGAGGCATGGCGTATCCATACCCCAGCTCAGCGTCCGGGTAACCACAGCCGCCACGGAACCCATGCCTGAGGTCTATCGAGGCGCGGCCGCCGACGACCACATCGCTTTCCGGCGCAGGCAGGATGGCGGATACACGCTCGCCGCTGGCGGCAGCCACTTGCTCTATCTAGGGCCTGACGCATTCCGGCACTTCACCAAGTATATTCCCGCCCTCAGGGACAATCCGTTCGGCACGCGCTATTTCCCGTTCGCTCCGTCAGGCTACCCGGATGGCTGGTCGACGCCACGCGATTGGGCGCCGGATTCCGCAAGCCCTTTCGAAAGAATGCGCGTGCTCGACCCAGCCCCTGAGCCGGCAAAGCTTCGCTCGGTCGAGCGCAATTTCAAACAGCTTTTCCCCCGGTTCGAGACGGTTCGCCTGAAGGTCGGCTGGGGCGGCATGATCGACGCCATGCCCGATGTCGTCCCCGTCGTGGATCGGGTCCAGGCGATCGGCGGTCTTTTCGTCGCGACGGGCATGAGCGGCCACGGGTTCGGCATCGGGCCTGGCATCGGCCGCGTCGTCTCCGACTTGATCCAGGGAAATGAACCCGGCCACGACCTCAGCCGCTTTCGGCTGTCGCGTTTCTATGATGGAAGCCCGGTACGATTGGGTCCGGCGCTTTAAGTGGCCGAAATCCATTCTTGATCGTCATCCGATGGACAATTGGTCGATCGCGGTCATCGCGATCCGCCGTCAAAGGCGGCTGGATGGCGACGCCGGGATAGATAAACCACAATTCTTCTGAAGCAATTAGTGCCACTGCACATAGTGCCACTGCACTGAGATTTTGACCGGTCGGCTCTGTTTGCGTTGGCAGGTGGCACGCGTTGGAGATTGGCCGAAAACGCCATCGCGATCGTCATTCCAGGGCGGAGCAGGAGCGAAGCTCCGTCGCGAAGACCCTGGAATCCATGCCGTTGCCTTCGCCAAGGCGTGCAAGGGAGCAAAAATTCAGCACCGTGGCGGAGCTTCCAAGTCACGGCATTCTATGGTCTGCGCGCGTCGCTTCGCTCCTTGCTCCGCCATAGAATGACGACGTTGGGGCGGCCGCAACCAATCCCCCGGCGTTTGCGCTGATTTCACGGACATGAACGGAAAATCTTGCACCAAGACAAACGGCAACCTTTCAAAATCCCTGTGCCAGGGAACTAGGTTGATCATCAGATCGGACCAAATTCTCTGTCCAGCAGCCCCATAATGATGTCGTCCTGCCAAGCCCCGCTGACCAATGCGGCTTCGCGCTCACGTCCCTCCTCCACAAATCCGCACTTGCGATAGCAAGCGATCGCGCGGGAATTGCACGATAAGACTCTTAGGGAAATGCGGTGCAGGCCAAGACCAAACGCGTAACCGAGGACGAGCCTGATCGCTTCGGTACCATACCCCTTGCCGAGATATGCTTGATCGTCGATGCCGATGGCCAAGGCCGCCCTCTTATCGTGCCAGTCTATGCTGTGAAGGCGCACATGACCGACAAAGCAACCTGCATCGATCACCCATGCATAGTCCTGTTGCTCGATGAAGCGAATGGCTGCTTCGGCATCGGCTCGGGTAAAGATTGTGCTAGGGTCGAATATCCCACCGTAGGCTTCAACGATCTCGCGATGCCGACCGAGCGCTAGCCGCGTTTCCACATCTTGGGGAATTGGTCTGCGAAGGATGAGGCGAGCGCCCCGAAGTTCGGGAAGATCGGCATTCATCGGTAAGAACTAGGATGTTCGCGCCTGTTTGTCGAATGACCGGGCCCCTGTGAGGTCTGGAAGAGGGCGCGCGCGGCAAGGTCTGGCCGGTCGACCTGTTGGGGCGCGGGGACCGGTGGCAGGGGCGCGCCGGTTTAGAGTCAGAAACTCAATCGTCCTGAGCGACGAGTCAGCCGCTCTCCGTCTTCCACAGTAAACGGCAGCCCTGCGCCGCATTGTCGATCATGGAGGAGTCGGCTAGCTGCTTCTAGCGCGAGGCCGCTGTTCGGGCAGTCGTTTTCGGCACCAGCCGTCATTTCATGGCTTCCTGCTTGCAAGACCCTGCCACATGGGACCGTAATTGGAAAACTATAAAGCGAAACATACCCTTAGCAGTAACTTTGGTATAGTACTTGCTAATAGAATGTTTTTCTGCGAAATTAATAAAAAATAACGGATTGGCCTAAATAAAAGGCCGGGGGGAGGGGCACGTTGCGATATCGTCGACGCGTGGCTTTTGTTGTGACTGTAACCTCTGCAGTCTCTGCGTGCGCGGTGAGACCGACCGTGCACGACATGACAAGGTATTACGCACCCGAGATCGTCAGAAAGGTTCGCTGCGAGGCCTTGCAGGGCATAGCGGACGTGTATGCCGGGTGGCTAATCTATAACGACGACGATCCGTATGGGCAGGATGTTGCCAGGAAGGTTAGAGATCGAAAGATAAAGCTCTGGTCGATCGACTGGAAGAAGCTTATACCGGCAGATTACGCGTATGTCGAGTATTTTGACCCTACTGTCATCGCTTACGACTTCAATTTGGATAGTACAGAAACAAATGATGCAAGCTTTGACTTGAATTTCTTGAATGCCATCACCGATGGGACGGTATCAATACCCATTAAGACCGGAATAAATCGATCTAGAAATGGAGTTCAGACTTTTACCCTAACGGATACGTTCCATTTCCTTCTCAACGACCTCGATCACGATTACTGTGATCCGAAATCAGGCGATGTTCGCCCAGGATTCTTTTCGACGCAGCCAAATTTCGTGTACCCGATCGTCGGAAAGATCGGAATCGCTGATATGGTGAGTGACTTTGTTTCGCTAAAACTCTTTGGTCATCTGGGCACAGATGACAAACCGGCGATGGCTTACTCTCAGGAATTTACGACAAAGATATACGGCGACGTGAATCCTAAGATTGAAATCGTCTCATCGGCCTCTTTCAAGGACGGTACGCTCGGACTGACAAATTCAAGAGAAGATAAACACAAGGTCGTAATCGGATTTTCGGTAAAGGTTCCGCCGGAGTTCAGGTCCGAGGAGAAGAAGGTCGGGACATACGTGAGAATCGAAGGAGACGCAACGACAAGAAGGGCACTTGAAGAGGTCGACCGACTGATCCAGCGCACGGAAGGCAATGTGGTGACGCTTAAATAGGAAATATGAAGGCCATGGCGCGCAAATTGAAGAGTCGCAATGAACAAGACCCGAGGATGAAGTTGTTTCCGCCGCACAGAAAGTGGGTGGATATGAATGCTTTTACTTTCGCCAACCTTGTTCTTGAGAGTAAAGATCGAGGGAAGCTTGGAAATCTCATGGAGATTCTGAAGCAAGACCATGTAACGGTCAAAGCCGAGACAGTGAACGAGTCAAAGCGGATCCTCCGCGATGCTGACGCCGACCTGAGCAGTCCGTTCGCCCGCGTATATCTCAGGCTTGATCCAAAGCGCTGTAAGAAACGCCCCTATTCCCCACCGATTGGACGCGACCTCTCAAGTTCAGAAGCTGACGCTTTAGAGGAGTGATCTAGTCTGGTCGTTGGTTAGCGCAACCTTGCTGCGGCAAACCTACGCAAGATAGACCGGCACTGCCTGCCGGTCTCGGCCGTCGACGGCAAGTCGGTTGATTGAGTTTGACCCTGACGCAGGTTGCCCAAACTCACTCCTTCGCCGCTCCAGCCGCCGTGATGTCCAGCAGCCCATAGCCGAAGTCATTGTCGCGCCCCTTCGGGCCAAGATCCTTGGCCGTGGCCGCCAGCGCCTTCTCGATGTCGTCGGCCGAGCGGTCGGGCGCGGCGTGGATCAGGTTGGCGATGGCGCCGGACACGATCGCGGCGGCGAAGGAGGTGCCGGTCACCACGTCCGAGCCGGCGCCGCTCGGCGCCACCATTTCGACGCCCGGCGCCGAGATGAAGACATAGGCGCCGCGATTGGCCTGCGGCATCAGCCCGTCTTTGGCGTCGGTGGCGGTCACGGCGATCACGCTGTCGAAGGCGGCCGGATAGCCGTAGGGTGCCTTCGGCCCGTTGTTGCCGGCGGCGGCCACCAGCGCGATGCCCGCCGCCCGCGCATTGCGGCAGGCAGTGCCGAGCAGGTCGTTCTTCGGCCCAACGAAGCTCATATTGATGATGCGTACATCGTGGCTTGCCGCCCAATCGAGCGCCGACAGGATGACGTCCATGGTCGACTTGCCGCCTTCGAAGGCGCGCGCGTGGTAGATTTTAGCGCCCGGCGCCATGCCTTCCAGCGGACCGACACCCGCAATCAGTCCGTCGACCGAGGTGCCGTGGTCGCGCTTCTCGATCGGCACGTTGGGCATGGCATCATATTGGCCGGCGATGACGCCGGCGAGCGCCGGGTTGGTGTCGTCGATGCCGGTGTCGATGACGGCGACCCGCACATTCTCGCCGCTCGCCTGCTTGGCATCGAGCGCGATGCGCTCGAAGGCATAGTTGACGATGCCCGCCGCCTGTTGCAGCGAATAGATATGGTTGGGCTCGCGCCGCTGCGTGCGCCCATCGGCTGCCAGCTGCGCCAGCACCACGCCGACCGGCCGCCCGTCGGTGATGCCGAAGCGCACCAAAGTGGTGCCGAGCAGCAGCGACTGGCGCTGCGAGCGAACCTGCAGGCCGAAGGAATTGGCGATCTGCTGCACCACGCCGGCATTGCCCTCGACCGTCACCAGCACCTCGTCGGGCACGAATTCGCCGCTGATCGCGCGCGGCGGTTCGGCAAGGTTGAGGCCCTGCGGCACCGTGACAGGCCCGCTCGGCGTCGGAGCGGGTGGCGGCGTGTTGCTGGAACCGTTCGATGACGATGTTCCGTTCGCCGGCGTTTGCGGGGCGGCGCCCGCCGAGGGATTCGGGAACAGGTCGACGATCAGCGCCGGCAGGAACACCGCGCCGCCCGTGGCCGTGCCCGGCGTCGCGTCGCTGTTCCTGGCGCCGCCGTCCTTGTCGCAGCCGCCGGCCGACGTCGTGCGGTCCAGGCAATCGAGCTGTTTTTGCGTCAGGTTCGGATCGTTGGTCTGCGCGGAGGCAGGCGCGGCGACAAATGCCGCCGCCGCAAGGAGCGCCGCATGCAGAATGACTCTCAGCCTCGACGCAATTCCGGACGGAAGGCTACGGCGAAGTCGCCGAGCCCGACCACGGCGCACTTTTCCTGGAATTGCTTTAGCCGCCATCGGCCGGTTTCCTTCCCTGCACCACAGCCTCCGCGAAAGGCTGGGCGGCAATGAGGCCGACGAGCTTGTCGTAATCGGCCGCCGTGCTGGCCGGAATCGTCAAGTGGAACACGCCGTCGGCGGTCGGACCGCCGGCGATCTTCAACCCGTTCTGGTCGAGGAAGGCGGCGATATCGGCCATTTTGGCATCCGGCTTGAACTTGACCAGCGCGAAAGGCAGCTTCGCCAGATCGTCCTGGGTGCCGGCCACCTCGAACTCGTTGCCCTTGCCGCCCGGCTGCTCGAAGGACTGCACGATGACCAGCGCAAGCAGCGCCGCGGCAGCCGCCCAGGCGACACCGGCAGGCATTGCCGTCACCCGGCCGAAGACTCTTGCCAGCCAGGATTGGCCGGGCGTGCGCACCGGACCGGCCTCGGCATCGAGCGCCTTGGAGAAGCGGGAGAACGCGTCGGCGGGCGGCCGGATCGCCTCGTTGGCGGCCGCGGTGCCTGAGAACTCGGCCTCCGCTTCGCCAAGCGCATTCATCGCCGCCGGATCGGTGGCCAGCCACTCCTCGACGGCCTCCAGCTCGGCGCCTTCCAACGAGCCGTTCAGGTAGAACGGCAGCAGCGTTTCCATCTCGTCGCGACGCGACATCTTTTCAGCAGCGCTCATGGCCAACCCCTGTCGTAACCGGCGGCCTTGAGGGCTTCGCCGAGTTTCTTGCGGGCGTAGAACATCCTGGTCTTGACGGTCGCGACCGGGATGTCGAGCACCTCGCCGATCTCGGTCACCGACTGGCCATGGTAATAGGCAAGGTCGATCACCGTGCGGTGTTCTTCCGGCAAGGCGTCGACGAAGCGCCGCAAGGCGGCGGCCTTGTCTTCCTTCATGGTCACGACTTCCGGCGTGTCGGCGCCGTCGGGAACTTGCGCCGCGTCGTCGTCGTCGATCCAGTCTTCCTTCTTCTTGCGCAGCATCGACAGCCCCTTGAAGCGGGCGATGCCGAGCAGCCATGTGGAAACTTCAGAGCGACCCTCGAAACTGGGCGCCTGTTTCCACAGCTCCAGAAAGACCTCATTCGCGATATCGTCGGCCATCATTTCCGATCCCGTCTGGCGCGCCACGAAGCGGTAGATCCGCGCGTGGTGACGCATGAACAGGAGCCGGACGGCGGCCCGGTCGCCCTTCGCGACCCGGTCCACAAGCGCGCGATCGGTTTCCGTCGCCGCATTCATGGCCGGTTGAGCCGCCTGGCTCCTCGAAGCTCTGTCGTTGATCGGTCCAAAAAGGTTCACCCTCCGCCAAGGATTCTTTGGAGGCTAACTGAAGAAAGTGAGCGTTGCCAGAGGGCAGGGTTTCTCCTTCTCCCCCTGTGGGAGTAGGTGGCCGCGAAGCGGCCGGATGAGGGGTGCTCCAGGGAAAACCAGCGTCTCACTCCGCTGGAACACCCCTCATCCGTCTCGGCGCTGCGCGCCAATCCACCTTCTCCCACAAGGGGAGAAGGGAGAGGTGGCGCTTACCCCAAAAACACCTTCGCCTTCATCGTCTCTGGTATCGTCACGCGAAGCCGGCTCAGCACTGTCGGCGCGAGCTGCAGCTGGTCGAGCAGCGTGTCGGCCTCGGGCCCCTTCGCAGGTCCGAAATAATAGAGCGCGAAATCCTGCATCTCGTCGTCATGGCCGCCATGGTGGCCGCGGCCGGTCTGGCCATGGTCGGCCGTCACGATCACTTCATAGCCGGCTCGCCGCCATTGCGGCAGGAAGGCGGCGAGCATGCCGTCCATCGCGTAGCAGGCATGGTCCATCTCGTGGCAGTCATGGCCGAAGCGATGGCCCATCGAGTCCAGCGTGCAGGTGTGGAGGATGCCGTAATCGATGCCGTGGCGTTTGGTCAGCATCGTCAGCATCGCGAACAGGTCGACGTCGCTTGGCGTCATCTGGTTCTTGAGATTGTAGCCGGTCATGGTGTGGAAGCGGCCATGCGTGATCGGCCCGCCTGGCTCATCGAACTCCATGTCCTCGATAAGGTCGAACGGGTACGAGCGGAAGAATTCCGACCAGTAGGAATGGGTCACCGCGCCCGTCTTGCCGCCGGCCTTGCTCACTTCCGAGAAGATGTCCGGCTGGGTGACGCGAAAGCGGGTCTCGTTGGCAAGGATGCCATGTATCTGCGGCGAAACACCGGTGTGGATCGAGGCGTAGCAGCAAGCGGAGGTCGACGGCAGCACCGAGCGCATCTTCCACACCTGCGCCTCGCCCGACTGCGCCCAGCCTTCGAGATTGCCCATCAACCGGCGCCAGTTCCGGTAGGGCACGCCGTCGAGGATGATGAGCAGCAGTTTGGATTTGAGCGGCACGGCGGTTCTCATGCATCGAAAACAGAAGCGCCGCGTGTCGCGTGGACACGCGGCGCTGCTTTGGATAGCTTGATATCAGGCGTTCAGCCAGCACTCGTTGAGCGCATAGCCGTCCATCATCTCGCCATTCGGGTTCTTCACCCAGCCGCCGATCTTCTTGGTGTTGGCGGCGTCGACGAACTGGTTGAAGAACGGCACGATCAGGCCGCCTTCGTCGCGCATCAGCATTGCCATGTCGCGATAGATCGTCTTGCGCTTGGCCTGGTCCAGCTCGGCGCGCGCCGTATAGAGCATCTTGTCGAATTCGGGCCGCTTGAAGCGCGTGTCGTTCCAGTCGGCGGTCGACAGATAGCCGGTGGAATACATCTGGCCCTGCGTCGGCCGGCCGCCCCAGTAGGAGAGCGAGAAGGGCTGCTTGTTCCACACTTCCGACCAGTAGCCGTCGCCCGGCTCGCGCTTGATCTCTATCTTGATGCCGGCCTTGGCGCAGGACTGCTGATAAAGCTGGGCGGCGTCCACGGCGCCGGGGAAGGCGACGTCGGAGGTACGCAGCAGGATCGAGCCGCTATGGCCCGACTTCTTGTAGGCCGCCGCCGCTTTTTCGGGGTCGAACTTGCGCTGCTCGATATCGGCGGAAAACAGCGGATAGGCTTCGTTGACCGGGAAGTCATTGCCGACCGAGCCATAGCCGCGCAGGATCTTGTCCAGCATCTCCTCGCGGTCCATCGCGAGCTTGAGCGCCATCCTGAGGTCGTTATTGTCGAAGGGCGCGGTGTCGCAGAACATGTTGAACGGGTAATAGCCGCGCCCGGCGACATTCTCGATGCTGACGCCCGGCATGCGTTTCACCAGATCGACCACCTTGGGCTCGACGCGGTTGATGAGATGCACCTGGGTGCCCTGCAGCGCCGCGAGCCTGGCCGTCGGGTCGTTGATCACGACGATCTCGATCTGATCGGCATGGCCTGCCTTGTCGCCGCGCCAGTAATTGGCGAAGCGCTCGCCGCCATGCTTCACGCCGGGCTGGTTGACGGCAACCTTGTACGGCCCGGCGCCGATGCCGGCATTCGGGTTATCCTTGCCGCCATTCGGCTGGATGACCAGGTGGTAGTCGGCCATCAGATAGGGGAAGTCGGCATCGGCGTCGCCGAGCGTCACCACCACGTCCTTGCCGTCGGCCTTGATGGTCTTGATGTTCTTCAGAACGCCGAGCGCGCCGGACTTCGACTTCTCGTCGGCGTGGCGCTCGAGCGTCGCGACGACATCCTCCGCGCTCACCGTCTTGCCGTTGTGGAATTCGATGCCGTCGCGGATCTTCATCGTCCAGGTCTTGGCGTCGGCCGAAGCGCCGATCTCCTCGGCGATCAGGTTCTCGACACCGCCTTCCGGGGTCAGCCGCACGAGGAATTCGCCCCACTGCTTGCAGAAGTTGTAGGTTACCTGGCTGAGATTCAGCGCCGGATCGAGGCTGTTGGTCGATTCGCCGCCCTGCAGGCCGGCCCTGATGATGCCGCCCTTTACGGGCGTCGCGGCAAAAGCCTTGCCGGCAAGCGTCGTGGCCAGTGCCGCCGAAGCGCCAAGTGCTGCCGCACGGCCGAGGAAATCGCGCCGCGAGATCCTGCCCTTGCCGGCGAGTGCGGCGAGATGGTCGAGTTCCGTCTGCATGTCCTGCCCCCTTTTTGAGATTGATGCCGCGAGCCCTATCTTGCCTGCAGCCGATCTTTCCTCTTCCGCATTGCAGCCGCATGACAACCGCCGCCCGGATGCTGACTTCTTGCGGGCTATCTCTTTGTTTTAACGCAATCCCGTGCGGAAAGCCGCTTAACGGCTCTACGGGAATTGCTTCAGTTTCCAGCGCTCGCCATGCGCCGGCCCTTGATCGCCTTCTCAAGCCAGCCGATCTCCATCTCCGGCACGGAAGACAGGAGAAGGTCCGTGTAGGCGTCGAAGGGCGGCGTCAGCACCTTGCTCTTGGCGCCGTAGCGCACCACCTCGCCGCGATACATCACCGCGATGGAATCGGCGATCGACTTAACCGTCGCCAGGTCGTGCGTGATGAACAAATAGGCGACCTTTTCATGCTGCTGCAGGTTCAGCAGAAGCTTGAGGATGCCGTGGGCGACCAGCGGGTCGAGCGCCGAGGTCACCTCGTCGCAGATGATCAGCTTCGGCTTGGCGGCCAGCGAGCGGGCAATGCAGACGCGCTGCTTCTGCCCGCCGGACAGCTCGGCCGGGTAGCGGTCGATAAAACCCTTGCCCATCTCGATCTCGTCGAGCAGCTCGGCGACGCGCTTGTCGCGCTCGCGGCCCTTCATGCCGAAATAGAACTCCAACGGCCGACCGATGATGGTGCCGACCGTTTGGCGCGGGTTCATCGCCACGTCAGCCATCTGGTAGATCATCTGCAGCTGGCGCAGATCTTCCTTCGGCCGGTCGGCCAGCCTGTTGGCGAGCGGCCTGCCGTCGAAGGTGACGGTGCCTTGCTCGGGCGGCAACAGGCCGGTGATGGCGCGCGCCAGCGTCGACTTGCCGGAACCGCTCTCGCCGACGACGGCCAGTGTCTGTGCTGGGTAGATATCGACCGAGACGTTCTTCAGAACCTTGACATGGCCGCCGCCATAGGCGGCGGTCACATTCTTCACCGACAGGAAGGGCGTTGTGCCGGGTTGCTGTTCCTGATGCTCGATCTCATGCACCGAAACCAGTGCGTTGGTGTATTCCTGGCGCGGCTCCTTGATGATCTGCTGCGTGCCGCCCCACTCCACCAGCCGGCCGTGGCGCAGCACCATGATCTCATCCGAGACCTGGGCGACGACGGCAAGGTCGTGGGTGATGTACAAGGCGGCAACATGGGTGTCGCGGATGGCGTCCTTGATCGCTGCAAGCACGTCGATCTGCGTCGTCACGTCGAGCGCCGTGGTCGGCTCGTCGAAGACGATGAGGTCGGGCTCCGAGCAAAGCGCCATCGCCGTCATCACGCGCTGCAACTGGCCGCCGGAAACCTGGTGCGGGTAGCGCTCGCCGATCGTCTCGGGATTGGGCAGGCTGAGCTTCTTGAACAACGCGACCGCCCGCTTCTCGGCCTCGGCACGGTTCGCGGTGCCGTGCAGCAGGGCCGCTTCGACCACCTGGTCGATCAGCTTGTGCGCCGGATTGAACGCCGCCGCCGCCGACTGCGCGACATAGCACACCTCGCGTCCGCGCAGCGCCCGCACGCCTCTTGGTCCGGCCTTCATGATGTCGCGGCCGTTGAGGATCACCTCGCCGCCGGTGATGCGCACGCCGCCGCGGCCATAGGCCATGGACGACAGGCCGATGGTTGATTTGCCGGCGCCGGATTCGCCGATCAGGCCGAGCACCTTGCCCTTTTCGAGCGTCAGCGAGACATCGTGGACCAGCGTGATGGTCTTCGGCGCCTCGCCTGGCGGATAGACGGTCGCCTCGATGCGCAGGTTGCGGATGTCGAGGAGCTTGCCTGAGCCTGCCTGCCCGTCGGCCATCGGCCGCGTCTTCGCCTGCTTGTCAGCCATCAGCCGCGTCCTCCCTTCAGGCTCGTCGTGCGGTTGAGCACCCAGTCGGCGACGAGGTTGACCGAGATCGCCAGCACCGCGATCGCAGCCGCCGGGATCAGCGCCGCCGGAATGCCGAACACGATGCCGTCCTTGTTTTCCTTGACCATGCCGCCCCAGTCCGAATCCGGCGGCTGCACGCCAAGGCCGAGGAAGGACAGCGCCGACAGGAAGAGCACGGCGAAGATGAAGCGCACGCCAAGCTCCGCCACCAGCGGCGACAGCGCGTTGGGCAGGATCTCGCGGAAGATGATCCAGGCCTTGCCTTCGCCGCGCAGCTTGGCCGCCTCGACGAAGTCCATGACGTTGATGTCGACGGCCACCGCGCGGGACAGGCGATAGACGCGGGTCGAATCGAGGATGCCCATGACGAGGATCAGGGTCAGCGCATTGGTCGGCAGCACGGAAAGCACGACGAGGCCGAAGATCAGCGTCGGGATCGACATCAAAAGATCGACGAAGCGTGACATCAGCGTGTCGAACCAGCCGCCGAACACCGCGGCCGAGAAGCCGAGGATCGCGCCCAGCGAGAAGGACAGTGCCGTCGCCGCCACCGCGATCTCCATGGTGATGCGCGCGCCGTAGATCATGCGCGAGATGAGATCGCGGCCGAGATTGTCGGTGCCAAGCCAATGGGCGGCAGACATCGGCTCCCAGACGTCGCCGACGATCTCGCCATTGCCGTGCGGCGCGACCCAGGGCGCGAAGATGGCGCAGAACGCGAAAGCGCCGGTCAGGATCAGCCCCACCCAGGCGGTTATCGGGATTTGTCGTAGCGCCATTCGCCTCAGTTCCCCTTCTGGTCGTCTTGCATCCGGCCCGTCATTTCGAATGCTCCCGTCACTTCGGATGCCTCAGCCGCGGATTGGCCACGATCGCGGCGATGTCGGCGACGATGTTGAGCGTGATGTAGACCGCGGCGAAGATCAGGCCGACCGCCTGCACCACCGGCACGTCGCGCTTGGCGACATGGTCGACCAGATACTGCCCCATGCCCGGATAGACGAAGATCACTTCGACCACGACAACGCCGACGATGAGATAGGCGAGGTTGAGCATGACGACGTTGACGACCGGCGCGATCGCGTTCGGGAATGCATGCTTGCGGATGATGTCGAAGGCCTTCAGCCCCTTGAGCTCGGCCGTCTCGATATAGGCCGACTGCATAACGTTGAGGATCGCCGCGCGCGTCATGCGCATCATGTGGGCAAGCACCACCAGCGTCAGCGCCGTGGCCGGCAGCACCACGGCCTGCAGCCTTTCCAGGAACGGCGTGGAGTCATCCACCGTCGAGATGCTCGGGAAGATCTGCCAGTGCACGGCAAACACGAAGATCAGCACATAGCCGATGAAGAATTCCGGGAATGATGTCGAGGCCAGCGCGAGGCCGGAGATCAGCTTGTCGACGAAGCCGTTGCGATAGCGCACCGCAATGAGGCCGAGGACGATCGCCAGCGGCACCGCGACGACCGCCGCGCAGGTCGCCAGGAACAGCGTGTTCTTCAGCCGGGTGCCGATCGAGGTCGCGATGTCCAGTCCGCTCGACTGCGCCGTGCCGAAATCGCCATGCAGGATGCCCCAGAGCCAGTGCACGTAGCGCAGCCATGCCGGGTCGTTCAGCCCGAGCTGCTCGCGCAGGTTCGCCAGCGCCTCCGGCGTCGCCGATTGGCCGAGGATCGCCTGGGCGACGTCGCCCGGCAGGATCTGCGTGCCGGCAAAGATAAGCACCGAAACAGCCAAAAGAAGAACCAGGCCCAGCAAGACGCGCTGAGCGACCAATCTCAGGATCGGAGACGACATCGGCAACCCGCAATGGTGAAGAAGGGACGACGCCCGCCTTTCGGGCGGGTCATGAAAACGGAGAAGGGCCGGCTTGCGCCAGCCCTCCCTTACCCTTCATCAGGCCTGCAGCCAGCACTCGATCAGCGCATGGCCGTTGCTGAGTTCCTGCGCCGGGTTGTCGACCCAGCCTTCGACGCCCTTGCCGGTCGCGTCGACGAACTGGTTGAAGAACGGAACGATCAGGCCGCCTTCGTCGCGCATGATCTCGCCCATGTCGCGGTAGATCTTCTTGCGCTTGGCTTCGTCGAGCTCGCCGCGCGCCGCAAGTACCATCTTGTCGAAATCCGGGCGCTTCCAGCGGGTGTCGTTCCAGTCGGCGGTCGACAGATAGGCGGTCGAGTACATCTGGTCCTGGGTCGGACGGCCGCCCCAGTAGGACAGCGAGAAAGGCTGCTTGTTCCAGACTTCGGTCCAGTAGCCGTCGCCCGGCTCGCGCTTGATCTCGATCTTGATGCCGGCTTTGGCGCAGCTCTGCTGATAAAGCTGAGCGGCGTCCACGGCGCCCGGGAAGGCGACGTCGGAGGTGCGCAGCAGGATCGAGCCGCTATGGCCCGACTTCTTGTAGGCCGCGGCCGCCTTTTCCGGATCGAACTTGCGCTGCTCGAAATCGCCTGCAAACAGCGGGTAGGCCTTGTTGACCGGCATGTCGTTGCCGACTTCGCCGTAACCGCGCAGGATCTTGGTCAGCATCTCCTCGCGGTCCATGGCGAGCTTCAGCGCCATCCTGAGATCGTTGTTGTCGAAGGGCGCGGTGTCGCAGAACATGTTGAAGGGATAGAAGCCGCGGCCCGAAGCGGCGCGGATGGTGACGCCGGGCAGCCGCTTGACCAGATCGACGATCTTCGGCTCGACGCGGTTGATCATGTTGACCTGGCCGCCCTGGAGCGCGGCCATGCGCGCCGTCGGGTCATTGACGACGACGATCTCGACCTGGTCGGCATGGCCGTATTTGTCGGCCTGCCAGTAATTGGCGAAACGCTCGCCGCCATGTTTCACGCCGGGCTGGTTGGTGGTGACCTTGTACGGGCCGGTGCCGATGCCGGCATCCGGCTTGTCCATGCCGCCATTCGGCTGGATGATCAGGTGATAGTCCGCCATCAGGTAAGGCATGTCGGCGTTCGGGTCCTTCAGCGTGACCACGACATTGCCGCCATCGGCCTTGATGGTGTCGATGCTCTTCAGCACGCCCAGCGCGCCCGACTTGGACTTCTCGTCGCTGTGGCGCTTCAGCGTCGCCACCACGTCGTCCGGCGTCACTTCCTTGCCGTTGTGGAACTGGACGCCTTTGCGGATTTTCATCGTCCAGGTCTTGGCGTCGTCCGAAGAGCCGATCTCCTCGGCGATGAGATATTCGACGCCGCCGCCCGGAGCGAGCTCGACCAGCGTTTCGCCCCAGCATTTGCCGAAGGCGAAGGGAACCTGGCTGAGGAAGGTCGCCGGATCGAGGCTGTTGGTGGATTCACCGCCCTGCAGGCCGGCCTTCAGCGTGCCGCCCTTGACCGGGCCGGCGGCGCGCACGGCGTTGGAGAGCAACGAGTTGGCAACGGTGGCGGCGACGCCGAGCGCCGCGGCGCGCCCGAGAAAATCGCGACGGCTAAGTTTTCCGGCCGCGACTCGCCGGCTGAGATAGTCGAGTTCGTTGGACATTAAGGTTCCTCACTCTGGATATCCGACCTTAGGGTCGTTCTTGCTATTGGAGGAGATAATGACCGTAAGGGAAAGCGGCAGGCAAGACCGAATGCGACATGCGGTGGCGTAAATCGCACGCCGCATTTGGACCAATCTTGCCTCGACTCAAACCAGCGAGCGGGGAATCGCCTGCTCGAAGTCGCGTTCGAAGACCAGCTTTTCGCCCTCATAGGCTTCGATTCTGGCGCTGACGATAAAGTTTGCGGCGTCCGATCGCATCTTGGCAAAAGTCTCGGTCCGCACCGACCATTCATCGCGCGACAGGGTCTGCGTCCAATGCGTGGCTCCGGTGGCCGACAGCGGGTCGTCGGGATGGATCGTCCATGTCTCGCGCACGATGCTGCCATTGACCAGCCCATGGTCGATGTCGCGCACCTCGCCGAAATCGTCGGTTATGGAGAGTGTGACCAGATCGGTCTTCTCGTCGCGATCGACATGACGTTCGGAATTCGCCTGCCTGATCGTCTCGGTCGCCCATGGCGTCGCGCCTTCCGGCTCGGGGAACGAAACCTCATCCCCTCTCGCCAGCGGACGCAGCGGCAGCCTCAGCGTCGCCTTGGCGAGATCAAGCCGCACCGGTTCCGGCGAGGGCCAGATCATCGGCCAGTAAGCGGTCGAAACGGCGATGCGCAATTTGTGGCCGGCCGGCACACGATAGGCGCATTGGTCGAGCACAACGCGCGCCGAAACCGTCTGCCCGGGAACCAACGGTTCGGGGAATTCATGCGAGTTGCGGTGCGTGAGATTGAGCACGCCATAGGAGATCAGCTCCGAGGCGCCGTCCGGATGCACATCGCAAAGCCGCACCGCGATGTTGGCCTGCGGCCGGTCGGAGGCAAGCCGGACGTCGAGCTCCGGCGCCCCGACTATGTCGATCGCTTCGCCGAGCTGCGGTTGGTCGAAGCACACCGACAGCGCATCGTCGGGGCGTTGGTCGCCCGGCAGTTCCGGCCCGAAGGTGAAGGGAAAATATTCGCCGCCGGCAAGTCCGCAGGTCTGCGGCGACGCGATGATCGACGGCTTGGCGCCGTCGGGGACGAGCTCGATCGTCTCAAGCTTGATGTTGGCCGACGGCCAGGTCTGCTCGGCCACCCAGCGGCCCGGCCGCTCGGGATGCCAGCGCGCCGGGCGCACACTGTCCATCACATAGGCGCGGTAGTTCGGATCGGTCTCGACGCCGGTTTCAGCGCCCTTCAGCCAGCGGTCCCACCAGCGCAGCGCTTCCTGCAGGAAGCCGATGGCCGGATTAGGCCCGGCGTAATGCGGGTATTTGTGGATCCAGGGACCGACGATACCTTTGACCGGCGACTCGATGTTGGTGACGAGATTGGAAATCGTGTTGCGGTAGCCGTCATGCCATCCGCCGATCGACAGCACGGCCGCTTTCACCGCCGAAAAATCCTCGCAGATCGAGCCGCGCTTCCAATAGGTGTCGCGATGCTGGTGGCTGAGCCAGAGCGGGAGGAGAAAAGACTGGTTCTCCAGCCGGCTAAGCCACAAATCCCGCCAGCGATTGCCGCCGGCAATCGCCGGATCCGGCGGCCGCGACGAATAGGACAGCATCGTCGAGGCCCAGCCGAAATTTTCCAAGAGCAGGCAGCCGCCCTTGTAGTGGATGTCGTCGGCATAGCGGTCGACGGTCGAGCATAGGCTGATCACCGCCTTCAGCGCGGGCGGCTGCTTGGCAGCCACCTGCAGGCAGTTGAAGCCGCCCCAGGAAATGCCCATCATGCCGACATTGCCGTTGCACCAGGGCTGCGCCGCCGCCCAGGCGATGACGTCGCAGGCGTCCTGCAATTCCTGCTCGGAATATTCGTCGTCCATCAGCCCTTCGGAATCGCCGTTGCCGCGCATGTCGACGCGGATCGAGGCGTAGCCGTGCCCGGCGAAATAGGGATGGGTGAGCTGGTCGCGAAAAATGGTGCCGTCGCGCTTGCGGTAGGGCAGGTGCTCGAGGATCGCCGGCACCGGATCGTCAGTCGCGTCCTGCGGCATCCAGACGCGCGCCGACAGCCGGCAGCCGTCCGGCATGACGATGCCCATATCGGGGAATTCGACGACCTTGCGGGGGAATTCGGTGACGGTTTTCATGGGGCGCATAACGCTCCGCGGTGCGAAGACTTTCAATCGCCATTCGCGACTGGAGCATCAAAAAATGCGACCTGGGTCGTTAGCGAACGCACCCTCCGATCATCCGGCTTTCTTGTATTTCTCGATTAATTTGTGTATTACGTTTATTCACGTGGCCCTGATGTAGACCGACTGGATGATCTCGCCTGAAAATCGTTTGGGATGAGCCAAAACGGGTGACGAACCTCGCAAGCCGGGGTCTCGACTTCGCTGATCTCGATATCGAATTTTTTGCCACGTCAATTGTCATCCCGGCCAAGGCCGGTCGGCTGAAGGCGATTGGAGAATTTGGAGAGATCATTCTCGCCGTGATCTTCAGGCCGCTTGGTTCCGAGGCGATCTCAGTGATCTCGATGCGTCATGCCAGCCGAAAGGAAAGGTCCGTGTATGAGCAACACTAAGTCACACATTCGGCGGCTTACCGATGCCGAGGAAGCCGAAATTCAAAGACAGATTGCTGCCGATCCCGAGGACGGGGAGGCGACCGACGAACAGTTGGCACAAGCCAAGCCTTTCGCGGAAGCGCTCCCGGAACTTTTCGAGAGCATAAGGCGTTCCCGTGGCCGACCGGCCCTGGAGAAACCAAAGCAAGTCGTCTCCATCCGCCTGGACCAGGACGTTGTCAGAAAATTCAAGGCGACCGGCAAGGGTTGGCAGGCACGGATAAATGAAGTGCTGAAAAACGCGAAGCTAAGGTAGGCCATACATTTCAGTTCAGCGGGATGTCGTTGTCGGCCTTGCTTGCCTGATAGGTGTCCGACAGCTCGTCATAGCGCGCCGCAATCCTGCCGATCCGAGCCTCCAGCCGCTGGCGCTCAGCCTCGGGCAAAGCCCTGACCAGCCGGCGGATGGAAAAACTCTTCCAATAGGCGTTCTCGGCATTGTAGCCGCCAGGATCGAGGGTGAAGACCTCTTTCAGGATCTTCAGGTCGTGAGGGATGGCAAAACTGTCGCGCGAATCCTCATGGCTGAAGAGGTAGTAGAAATTGTCGAAACCGGTCCAGGTGATCGCCGACAGGCAGAGCGAGCAGGGCTCGTGCGTGGCGACGAACAGCGCATCCTTGGTGTCGACGCGCTCGGCCTTGGGCATCTCGTAGAAGCGCTTCAGGCAATGCACCTCGCCATGCCAGAGCGGATTTTCCGTCTCGTTGTTGGTCTCGGCCAGCACCAGCGAGCGGTCATCCTTTCGCAGGATCGCGGCGCCGAACAGCTTGTTGCCATGGGCGACGCCTTGCGCCGTCTTCGGCATGATGTCGTGCTCGATCACATCGAGCAGGCGGTCGATCAGCGAAATGTCGGTCATGGGAATCGCGAGCTTTCAGTGAAGGTGGATCTCGTAGGGATGCGAGAAATAGAACTCTTCAAGATTGGAGCCGTCGCCACCGCGGTCGACGATGAGAAAATCCTGCTCCTCGCCGATCGGCGTCAGCACGCCGTGCCACAGGTTGCGGCGGTAGTTGATGCCTTGTCCGGGGCCGGCGAGAAAGGCATGCGGTTCACCCGGGCCGTCCTTCGTGTCATGGCAGACGACCACCAGGAACGGCCGCGGCGACAGCGGGATGAAGGCCTGGCTGCCGAGCGGATGGCGCTCGACCATGGTCAGCTTCAGCGGCATCTCATAGGGCGTGCCGCGCACCATCGAGATCAGCACGCGCGCGTTCGGGCCCGCAGCTTCCGCCGTGGCGAGGTCGTGATAGCGCATCGCCTTGCCGCCATTGATCGGGTAGCGGTTGTCGCCGCCCATGTCGATGACGTCGCCGAAGGGCGCGAAGTTTTCACGGGTGAGTGGCTGGGCGACAATGCGGCTCACCGCGCCTTGCCTCCAAGATAGCCGCCAAGCCTGGCGTGACGGTTGACATCCTTGTAGAGCAGGTAGCGGAAATTGCCGGGGCCGCCGGCATAGCAGGCCTGCGGACAGAAGGCGCGCAGCCACATGAAATCGCCGGCTTCGACCTCGACCCAGTCCTGGTTGAGGCGGTAGACCGCCTTGCCTTCGAGCACATAAAGCCCGTGCTCCATGACGTGGGTCTCTGCGAAGGGGATGACCGCGCCGGGCTTCAGCGTCACGATGGTGACATGCATGTCGTGGCGCATGTCGGCCGGGTCGACGAAGCGGGTCGTTGCCCAGCGCCCTTCGGTGCCCGGCATCGGGCTTGGCGCCACGTCCTGGTCGCTGGAGAAGAAGGCTTCCGGCGCATCGAGGCCGTCGACAGCCTCATAGGCCTTCCGGATCCAATGGAAGCGGGCAGCAGTGCCGCTCTCGTTGCGCACCGTCCAGCCGCTCGACGGCGGCAGGAAGGCAAAGCCGCCGGGGGCAAGCACATGTTTTTTGCCGGCGAGCGATACGGTGAGCTCGCCCTCGACGACGAACAGCACACCTTCGGCGCCGGCATCGAGTTCGGGCCGGTCGCTGCCGCCGCCCGGCAGGACTTCGACGATATATTGCGAGAAGGTCTCGGCGAAGCCGGAGAGAGGCCTTGCGATGATCCAGGCCCGCGTCTCGTCCCAGAACGGCAGTGGGCTGGTGACGATGTCCTGCATCACGCCTCTGGGGATGACCGCATAGGCCTCGGCGAAGACGGCGCGGCCGGTCAAAAGCTCGTTCTGGCCGGGATGGCCGCCATGCGGCGCATAATAGGTTCGCTCGGCAGTCTTGATCATATCCATGGGGATCCCTGGCGTTATTGCGGGAGCATGTCTTTCAGGCGAAGCAGCGCGATGCGCTCGACCTGTTTGCAGGCGGTTTCGAGCTCGGTGCCGCGGCTGTTGCCGATCCGCGCCTCGAACTCCGCCAGGATTTCGTCCTTGGTTTTGCCCTTGACCGCGATGATGAAAGGGAAGCCGAAGGTGGTGACATAGGCGGCGTTGAGTTTCGAGAACAGCTCGCGTTCCTTGTCGGTCAGCGCGTCGAGCCCGGCGGACGCCTGCTCCTTGGCCGATTCCGGCGTCAGCCGCTTGGCCGCCGCCAGCTTGCCGGCGAGGTCCGGATGGGCGTTGAGCACGGAAAGCCGTTCGGCTTCCGTTGCCGCGCGGAAGACGCGGCAGAGCGCATTGTGCAGGCCGCCGGCGCTGTCATGCGCGGGCCCGAGTTCCAGTTCGTAGGCGCGCTCGGCGATCCAGGGCGAATGCTCGAACACGCCGCCGAAGGCATGCACGAATTCCTCGAACCCCATCCGCGACGGCCGCAGCGCCGGCGCCTCGTAGGGATGCGTCTCGCGCCAGTGTTTGGCGATGTCGATGCGCCGTGTCAGCCAGACCTTGTCATGCGATTTCACATAGTCGACGAAGCGCTTCAGCGCCGCGACCCGTCCGGGACGACCGACTAGCCGGCAATGCAGGCCGATATTCATCATGCGCGGCCGCCCTGCCTTGCCCTCGGCATAGAGCGTGTCGAAACTATCCTTTAGGTAGGCGAAGAACTGGTCGCCGGAGTTGAAGCCCTGCGGCGTCGCGAAGCGCATGTCGTTGGCGTCGAGCGTGTAGGGGATGATGAGCTGCGGCTTCTCCAGCCCGTCGCGGTCGAACCAGTAAGGCAGTTCGTCGTCATAAGTGTCGGAGACGTAGTCGAAACCGCCTTCCTCGGCGACGAGCCGTACCGTGTTGACCGAAGTGCGGCCGGTGTACCAGCCGGTCGGCCGCGCGCCGGTCACCTCGTAATGCAGCTTGATGGTCTCTTCGAGATCGCGCCGCTCGTCCTCGGCCGAGTGGTCGCGATAGTCGATCCATTTCAGGCCATGCGAGGCGATCTCCCAGCCAGCCGCCTGCATGGCGGCCACTTGGTCGGGCGAGCGCGCCAGCGCCGTGGCGACGCCATAGCACGTCACCGGCACTTGCGCTTCGGTGAACAGCCGGTGGAGCCGCCAGAAGCCGGCCCGCGCACCGTATTCATAGATCGATTCCATGTTCCAGTGGCGCTGGCCAATCCAGGCGGCGGCGCCGACGATTTCGGACAGGAAGGCTTCCGAAGCCTTGTCGCCATGCAGCACGCAGTTCTCGCCGCCCTCTTCATAATTGACGACGAACTGCACCGCCACATGCGCGCCGCCGGGCCATTTCGGATCCGGCGGATTTGCCCCGTAACCGCGCATGTCCCGATCGTAACGCATTGCCGCTCCTGCCCGATGGTCGAGATGAGGATATCGAAAGGAGTGCGCATGCATTCCCCCGAAAATTTTTGAAAGTGCTTTTTGCCGCACTCCGCTCGACCTGGGCTTATGCATCGCCTTTAATTGGCGCACAATTGACCTGAAACTGAACCGGGATGGGAGGCGGCCAGTGGCAGAGACGTCGAAAGCCGATGGCGGGCGCCTGACGACCCATGTGCTCGACACCGCGTCCGGCCGGCCGGCAAAGGGCCTGTCGATCGGCCTTTTTCGCATCGAGGGCCAGGGCCGTACGCATCTCAAGACCGTCGCCACCAACGATGACGGGCGCTGCGACGCGCCGCTGCTCGCCGGCGCCGATTTCCGCACCGGCGAGTATGAGCTGGTCTTCGCTGCCGGCGATTATCTGCGCGGCCAAGGGATCGACCTGCCGCAACCCGCTTTCCTGGACATCGTGCCGATCCGCTTCGGCATGGCGGAGAAGCGGCATTATCACGTCCCGCTCTTGATTTCGCCCTATGGCTACTCGACCTATCGGGGGAGCTGAGACATGGCTGAGACCCGCAATCAGATACGCTTTATCCTGAACGGCAGCGACGTGGCGCTGAAAGACGTCGCACCCGATGCGACTTTGCTCGACTGGCTGCGGCTCAACCGTTCGCTGCGCGGCACCAAGGAAGGTTGCGCCGAGGGCGATTGCGGCGCTTGCGCGGTGCTGGTCGGCAAGCTTTCGGCCGAAGGTCTCGTCTATGAAAGCGTCAATGCCTGCATCCGCTTCATGGGCTCGCTCGACGGTACCCATGTCGTGACGGTGGAACATTTGCGCGGCGACGGCGAAAAGCTGCATCCGGTGCAGCAGGCGATGGTCGATTTCCACGGCTCGCAATGCGGCTTCTGCACGCCGGGCTTCATCATGTCGCTCTACGGGCTGTGGATGAAGACGCCCGACCCGTCCAACGCGGCGATCGAAAAGGCGCTGCAAGGCAACCTCTGCCGCTGCACCGGCTATGAGGCGATCATGCGCGCCGCGCACGCCATTTCGAGCTACGGCAAGGCGGCTAAGGATCCGCTGGCCGTGGAGCGCGATGACATCACCGCGCGGCTGAAGGCACTGCGCGATGGCGCCAGGGTCGAGATCGGGTCGGGCAAGGTGCGGCTGATCGTGCCGGCCAGCGTCGACGATTTCGCCGCCTTGCTTGAGAAGGAACCGGGCGCCACCATCATCGCCGGCTCGACCGATGTCGGCCTCTGGGTCACCAAGCATATGCGCGACATCTCGCCGGCGATCTTCATCGGCGGCCTCGACGGCTTGCGTACGACCTCGGAAAAAGACGGCGTCATCACCATCAGCGCCGGCGTGACCTACACCGAAGCCTTCGAAACGCTGTCGAAGCGTATCCCGGCATTGGGACCGCTGGTCGACCGCATCGGCGGCGAACAGGTGCGCAACATGGGCACCATCGGCGGCAACATCGCCAACGGCTCGCCGATCGGCGATATGCCGCCGCCGTTGATCGCGCTCGGCGCGCAGCTCACGCTGCGCAAGGGCGAGGCCCGCCGCACCATACCGCTCGAAACCTTCTTCATCGCCTATGGCAAGCAGGACCGTCAGCCTGGCGAATTCGTCGAATCCGTGCATGTGCCGGTGCCGGCAAAAGGAACGAAGTTTGCCGTCTACAAGGTCACCAAGCGCCGCGACGAGGATATCACCGCGACGCTCGGGGCATTTTACCTGGCCTTGGCCAAGGACGGCACGGTGGCCGACATCCGCATCGCCTATGGCGGCATGGCGGCGACGCCGAAGCGCGCCGCGGCGGTCGAGAAGGCGCTGATCGGCAAAGTCTGGAACGAAGCGACGGTGGAGGCAGCGATGGCGCAATACGCCAAGGACTTCACGCCGCTCACCGATATGCGGGCGACCGCCGAATACCGGGCGCTGGCGGCAAGGAACCTTCTGCTGCGCTTTTATGTCGAGACAACAGGAACGAAGGCGCCGTTCCAGGTCTCGCGCAACGAGGCCGCCTGATGCGAATCAACGCGGGCAAGCGGTCGCCAGTAGCACCCTTCTCCCCGTTCACGGGGAGAAGATGCCGGCAGGCAGATGAGGGGCGGCGCCGACTCCGGCCAGTCACTGCAAACTCGTCGACGTCACCGCTGCCCCTCATCCGACCCTTCGGGCCACCTTCTCCCCGTGAACGGGGAGAAGGGAAGGAGGCTAAATGAACAAGCACGCCACTCCCAACCTCAAGGCGGAAAAGATCGCCGGCGGCGTCGCCACCGACCAGCGGCACGATTCCGCGCACAAGCATGTCAGCGGCGCCGCTGTCTATATCGACGACATGCCGGAGCCTGCCGGCACGCTGCATATCGGCCTCGGCCTCTCCAAGATCGCGCACGGCACGCTGAAAAGCGTCGACCTGTCGGCGGTGCGCTCAGCCCCGGGCGTCGTCGACGTTCTGACCCATGCCGATGTTCCCGGCGAGAACGATGTTTCGCCGAGCAACATGCATGACGATCCGGTGCTCGCCGAAGGCAAGGTTGAGTTTTACGGCCAGCCGATCTTCGCCGTGGTTGCCGAGACGCGTGAGGAAGCGCGCCGCGCGGCGCGTCTCGCAAAAATCGAGTACGACGAGCTTCCGGCCGTCATCGACATCTGGAACCTCGACACGGTCAACGACAAGCAGGTCACCACGCCGCTGATCCTGAAGCGCGGCGATGCCGCCGCGGCGATTGCCGCCGCTCCGCGCCGCATCAAGAACCGCATGTGGCTCGGCGGCCAGGACCATTTCTATCTCGAAGGCCAGGTCTCGCTGGCGATCCCCGGCGAGGACGACGAGGTCGTCGTCTATTGCTCGACGCAGGGCCCGAGCGAGACGCAGCATCTGGTCGCCCATGCGCTCGGCGTGCCGAGCCATGCGGTGACAGTCGAAGTGCGCCGCATGGGCGGCGGCTTCGGCGGCAAGGAGACGCAGGCCAACCAGTGCGCGGCCATCGCGGCGATCGCCGCCAAGAAGCTGAAGCGCGCGGTGAAGATCCGGCTCGACCGCGACGAGGACATGACCGCCACCGGCAAGCGGCACGACTTCGCCATCGACTACGAGGTCGGCTTCGACGACGAGGGTAATATCCTGGGCGTCGATTTCACCTATGCGCTGCGCTGCGGGTTCTCCGCCGATCTCTCCGGTCCGGTCGGCGACCGCGCGCTGTTCCACTGCGACAACGCCTATTTCTATCCGGCGGTGCATGCGAAATCGGCGCCGCTCTACACCAACACCGTGTCCAACACCGCCTTCCGCGGCTTCGGCGGCCCGCAAGGCATGGTCGGCGCGGAGCGCGTCATCGACGAGGTTGCCTTCGCCGTCGGCAAGGATTCGCTCGAAATCCGCAAGTTGAATTTCTACGACCCGATGGAGGCCATCGGCGAGCGCAGCGTCACGCCCTATCACCAGAAGGTCGAGGACTGCATCATCCAGCGCATCGTGGCCGAGCTGGAGGAAAGCGCGGACTATGCGCGGCGACGCCGCGAGATCGGCGCCTTCAACAACAACAGCCGCTTCATCAAGCGCGGTCTGGCGCTGACGCCGGTAAAGTTCGGCATCTCCTTCACCAAGACGGAGGCGAACCAGGCCGGCGCGCTGGTGCATGTCTATGCCGACGGCTCCGTCCATATGAACCATGGCGGCACCGAGATGGGCCAGGGCCTGCACCTCAAGGTGGCGCAGGTCGTGGCCGAGGAGTTCCAGATCGACCTCGACCGGGTCAAGATCACCGCCACCACCACCGCCAAGGTGCCGAACACCTCGCCGACGGCCGCGTCGTCCGGCGCCGACCTCAACGGCATGGCGGCGCAGGACGCCGCCCGCCAGATCCGCAAGCGGCTGACCGATTTCGCCGCCGACAAATACCAGGTTCCGCACGACCAGGTCGTGTTCCTGCCCAACCGGGTGCGCATCGGCAACCAGGAAGTGGCCTTCAACGATCTGGTCAAGCAGGCCTATGTCAATCGCATCCAGCTCTCGGCGGCAGGCTTCTACAAGACCCCGAAGATCCATTGGGACCGCAGCAAGGGCCGCGGCCATGCCTTCTATTATTACGCCTATGGCGCGGCCTGCTCGGAAGTGTCGGTCGACACGCTCACCGGCGAATATGTCGTCGAGCGCACCGATATCCTGCATGACGCCGGCCGCTCGCTGAACCGGGCGATCGATCTAGGCCAGGTCGAGGGCGGCTTCATCCAGGGCATGGGCTGGCTGACGACAGAGGAGCTGTGGTGGGACGACGGCGGCCGGCTGCGCACGCATGCGCCGTCGACCTACAAGATCCCGCTCGCGTCCGACCGTCCGAAAATCTTCAACGTTAAGCTGACCGACTGGTCGTCTGCCTATGAACCGACCATTCATCGCTCAAAGGCGGTGGGCGAGCCACCGCTGCCACACGGCATGTCGGTGCTGCATGCGCTGTCGGACGCGGTGGCCAGCGTCGCGGATCACGAGATTTGTCCACGCCTTGATGCGCCGGCGACGCCGGAACGGGTGCTGATGGCGATCGAGTGGCTCAAGCAGGAGGCCGCGAAGCCGGCTTGAAACGTGCAATTCGGGCCGAAAAACACTATATTTCCCAAGTGGAAATGCAGACGATGAACTCGAAAGCACAACAGCTGAAGGAATTCCTCGGCCGGGTCGGCCAGGCTGCGTTGGTTGAAGTGGCGGCGACGAAGGGTTCGACCCCGCGCGAGGCCGGTGCCTTCATGCTTGTCTCGGCCTCGTCGATTCTTGGCACCATCGGCGGCGGCCAGCTCGAATACATGGCGATCGACAAGGCGCGGCAGGTATTGAATGCAGGGCAGCGGCCGCGATCTCCCGCCAGTGAAGCCCGCATCGAGGTCGATGAGGTCTGCGCAACGCTGGACGTTCCGCTCGGGCCGGAGATCGGCCAATGCTGCGGCGGCCGCGTCGAGGTGTCGATCCGCCTCGTCGATGGTTCACTGGAACAGCAACTGATCGCCAAGGCCGAAGCGGAAGAGGCCCATCTGCCGCATGTCTATGTGTTCGGCGGCGGCCATGTCGGCCAGGCGCTGGCCGCGTCGCTCGCGCTGCTGCCGATCCATGTCGTCGTCGTCGAGACCCGCGCCGAGGCGCTGGAAGGCATGCCGGAAACGGTGAAAACACGGCTGACATCGTTGCCCGAAGCCGTGGTGCGCGAGGCGCCGGCCAGATCGGCCTTCGCGATCCTGACTCATGATCATGCGCTGGATTTCCTGATCGTCGCCGAGGCGCTGAAGCGTGACGACAGCGCCTATGTCGGCATGATCGGTTCGAAGACCAAGAAGGCGACCTTCAGGAACTGGTTCCTGAAATCCGCGGAGGGCAGCGAAGCGCAGTTCGCCCGGCTCGTCTCGCCGATCGGCGGCAATGCCGTGAAGGACAAGCGCCCGCCGGTGATCGCCGCGCTCGCCGCCGCAGAGATCATGACGTCGCTGGTGGCGCACACCGTCGAGGCGCCAAGGGCCGCCGGCGCCGAGAAGATGATGGCCGGCTAAGTCCGCCGGCCATGTTGTGAAAGCCGGGAAGCGTCTGGCTATTCCTTTTCCTGGGTGTGCGCCTCGAGGAACCACAGCAATTTGTCGAGCGAGCGCGAATAGGCGGTAAAGATGTCCGCCGTATCGCGATCACCGGCGTCGTCGGCCTCGTCGATTGCTTCGCGGGTCAGCTTGGCGGCCGTGGCATAGCGGTCGATCAGCGCCGCCAGATGATCCTTGGTTTTGTGGATGTCGGTCGGATAAGGCCTCAGCTTGGTCGCTTTCGACACCTCCTGCGAGGTGCCATGCGCGGTGCCGCCGAGCTGCACGGCGCGCTCGGCGATAATGTCGACATGGCCGTCGATCTCCTCGCGGAATTCGTCCAGCATCTCGTGGATGGCGATGAATTGCGGGCCCTTGACGTTCCAATGAGCCCGCTTGGTGATCAGCGCCAGGTCGATGGCGTCGGCAAGCCTGGCGTTGAGCAGATCGATCGATTCCTTCTTGGCATCGGATTTGAGGTCGTTCTTGGTGACGATGGCGTCCATGGTCGGCTCCTGTCCCGCTGCGTCGCTTGGTGAAAGCTGAAGGCGGCCCGAGCGACCGCCAATCGTCAGAACGGCGATGACCAGAATTTCGTTCCGCGTTGGATCGAGGGACACCATCCCCGATTGCAGGTGTGAGTGGCGCTCACCGCTGCTTGCTGCTTTCCTCATTTCCCAAAGCGGCGCGAAACGTGTTTGTTGCGCCTCACGGACAACGGGGTCAGGAACATGGACATATTGAAGATCGCCGCATTTTCGGACGGGAACACCGGCGGCAATCCCGCCGGCGTGGTGATTGGCGAGATGCTGCCCGACGTCGCCGACATGCAGCGTGTCGCGGCAGAAGTTGCCTTCTCGGAAACCGCCTTCGCGGCGCCCGAAGGCGGCGGCTGGCGCGTGCGCTATTTTTCGCCGGAGTCGGAAGTGCCGTTCTGCGGCCATGCCACCATCGCGCTCGGCGCGGCGCTGGTCGGAAAGTTCGGCGACGGCATCTTCAGGCTGACCCTCAATCAGGCAGACATCACCGTCGAAGGCTTTCGCGATGGCGCCAACTTTGCCGCCGCCCTGCAGTCGCCGCCGACGCGCAGCAGGCCTGCGTCGGCCGAACTGGTTGGCGAAGCGCTCGCTCTG
Source organism: Mesorhizobium sp. B2-7-2 (assembly GCF_006440775.1). GTDB lineage: Bacteria > Pseudomonadota > Alphaproteobacteria > Rhizobiales > Rhizobiaceae > Mesorhizobium. Next base: position 365,218 of record NZ_VFTZ01000002.1, read on the forward strand.
TTTGGTTATAAGCGGGGCGATCTCGACCCTGCCATTCCGCCAGCGCTCATCCATGGCGGCGCCGATCATCTCGTGCTGGCGCTGAAGTCGCGCCAGGCGCTGGCCGCCATGTCCTATGATCTCAAGAAAGGCCAGTCTTTCATGCGGCGCGAAGGCTTGGTCACCATCCTGCTCGCCTATGCCGAAACGCCGCGGCTCTTTCACATGCGCAATCCCTTTGCGTCCGGCGGCGTCTACGAGGACCCGGCGACGGGTGCCGCGACCGCTGCCTTTGCCGGCTATCTGCGCGATCTCGGCTGGCCGCATGGCGGCGCGATCGACATCGTCCAGGGCGAGGATATGGGCATGCGTTCGCGCCTTCACGCCGACATTCCGCCCGCGCCGGGCAGCTCGATCGGGGTGTCCGGAACGGCCAGGCTAATGGACTGATCTGAAGCAATTTCGGGAAAAGCGTGCTTCGGTTAGGCCGGGCGTCTCGCCGTAGCCTTCCGTCCGGAATCGCGACGCAGCTCTACCGGTCGTTACTTCCCAGCCAGGAGGTCCTTGATCAGCCGCTGGCAGCGCTCGGCCATGAAGTCGAGCAGCAGCCGCACCTTCGGATCCTGCAGCTTCTTGTGCGGATAGACGGCGGCGAATTGCACCGGCGTCGGCGGCGCCTGGGGCAGGATCACCTTCAAACGCCGGTCGCGGATGAACGGCTCGACCTCGAAACGCGGCTTGTTGATGATGCCGCGCCCCGACAGCGCCCAGCCGGTCAGAACGTCGCCGTCGTCGGTGTCATAGGGACCGTGCACCTCGAATTTCTGCGGTCCGTTCGGCATCTGCAGCGTCCAGACATATTCGCGCGCGCCGGCATAGCGCAGCATCAGGCAGTCGTGCTTCTTGCCGATCAGCTCCTGCGCCTCGGCCGGCTCGCCGCGCGCTTCCAGATATTTCGGCGCCGCCACCAGCACGCGCTCGCATTCCATGATGCCGCGCATCCTGAGGCTCGAATCCTCGATGATGCCGAGCCGGAAGGCGACGTCGATGCCTTCCTTCATGATATCGACATTGTGGTCGGAAAGCCGAAGCCGCACCTCGATATCGGGATATTTGTCGTGGAAGTCCGGAATGCCTGACGCGATCAGCCTCCGGCCGAGGCCGAGCGGCGCCGTAACCCTGATGGTCCCGCGTGGCTGGCCGGAGAGCGCGGCGACCGCCGCTTCCGCCTCGGTGATCGCGTCCAGCACCTGCTTGGCGCCGGTGTAGAACACGGTGCCATGCTCGGTCGGCATCAACTGCCTTGTCGTACGGTTGAACAGCCGCACCCCAAGATGCTTCTCCAACTCCTTGATCCGGTTCGAGGCGACCGCCGGCGAAATGCGCATGTCGCGCCCCGCCGCCGACAGATTGCCGAGCTCGACGACGCGAACGAAGACAGCGATGTTGTCTAGATAGGCCATGTGTGGCTCTCAAAAGGCTGAGCGGGGCAACCCTAGTATTTTCCATTTTTTTTTGAAAGTCATCGCGCACCTCGCCTCTTTTCGTTTGCGCGCCAGACCGTAAAGTCGCTCTCATCGGCAGGGACGAGTGCAATGATGGATTTCGCGATTTTCTGGGACTGGCTGAGCTTCGCGGTCCGCTGGCTGCATGTCATCACCGGCATCGCCTGGATCGGCTCGTCCTTTTATTTCGTCGCCCTCGACCTTGGCCTGCGCCAGCGGCCCGGCCTGCCCGCCGGCGCCTTCGGTGAGGAGTGGCAGGTGCATGGCGGCGGCTTCTACCACATCCAGAAATATCTGGTTGCGCCGGCCGAAATGCCGGAGCACCTCACCTGGTTCAAATGGGAATCCTACGCCACCTGGCTGTCGGGCTTCGCCATGCTCTGCGTGGTCTATTATGCCGGCGCCGATCTCTTCCTGATCGATCCCAACGTGCTCAACATCTCGGTGCCGGTCGGCATCCTCTTGTCGCTGGCCACCATCGGCGTCGGCTGGATCGTCTACGACCTGCTCTGCCGCTCGCCGCTGGGCAAAAGCGACACCGGGCTGATGCTGGTGCTTTATTGCGTGCTGGTGTCCATCGCCTGGGGGCTGACGCATCTTTTCACCGGCCGCGCCGCCTTCCTGCATCTTGGCGCCATCACCGCCACCATCATGTCGGCCAATGTCTTCATGGTCATCATCCCCAACCAGAAGATCGTCGTCGCCGACCTGATCGCCGGCCGCAAGCCGGACCCGAAATACGGCAAGATCGCCAAGCAGCGCTCGCTGCACAACAACTACTTGACCTTGCCGGTCCTGTTCCTGATGCTGTCGAACCACTACCCGCTGGCTTTCGGCACTGAGTTCAACTGGGTCATCGCTTCGCTGGTCTTCATCATCGGCGTTCTGATCCGGCACTATTTCAACACCGTGCATGCAAGGAAGGGCAACCCTACCTGGACATGGTTGGGCGCGGCCGTTCTGTTCATGATCATCATCTGGCTGTCGACCGTGCCAAAGGTGCTGACCGGCGAGCCCAAGATCTCCGCCGCATCCGCCGCCGCGCAGGTCTACATCGCCTCGGCGCATTTCCCGGCCGTGCGCGATACCGTGCTTGGCCGCTGCTCGATGTGCCATACGGAGGAGCCGGTCTATGAAGGCATCTACCATGCGCCGAAGGGGGTGCTGCTCGACACCGACGAGCGCATCGCCGAGCATGCTCGCGAGATCTACATCCAGGCCGGCCGGGCGCATGCCATGCCGCCCGCCAATGTCAGCCAGATAACCGACCAGGAACGGGCCCTTCTGGTCGCCTGGTTCGAAGGGGCCGGAAAATAAGCATGACATCGAAATTCCTGCGCGGCCGCACGCTCTCCTTCCTGCGCTGGCCCGAATCGGTCGACGATTATTCCGCCTGGCGCTACGAGGAGGATGGCGGTCTGCTGATCGAGAACGGCAGGATCGTCGCCGCCGGTTCCTATGCCGAAGTCGCGAAGAAGGCCGGCGCCGGTGTCGAGACGGTTGACCATCGTCCGCATCTCATCTTGCCCGGCTTCATCGACGCGCATGTGCATTTTCCGCAGATGCAGATCATCGCGTCTTACGGTGCGGAACTGCTGGACTGGCTGAACAAATACACTTTTCCGGAAGAGGCGAAGTTCCAGAACGCGCAGCATGGCCGCCGCATCGCGCGGCTGTTTCTCGACGAGATGCTGCGCCATGGCACGACGACGGTCGCGGCCTATTGCTCCGTGCACAGATCGTCGGCGGAAGCCTTCTTTGCCGAGTCGCATGAACGCAACATGCTCAACATCGCCGGCAAGGTGATGATGGACCGCAATGCGCCCGACGGCGTGCTCGACACGCCGCAAACCGGCTATGACGATACCAAGGCGCTGATCTCCGAATGGCACGGCAAGGGCCGCCAACTCTATGCCATCACGCCGCGCTTCGCCATCACCTCCTCGCCCGAGCAGATGGAGATGGCCGGTGCACTCTGCCGCGAATATCCCGATCTCCACATGCAGACGCATCTGTCGGAAAACCACGCCGAGATCGCCTTCACCCAGGAGCTCTACCCTTGGTCGCGCGACTATACCGACGTTTACGAACATTATGGCTTGCTCGGCAAAAAGGGCCTGTTCGGCCATTGCATCCACCTCTCGGAACGCGAGGCGGACGCGCTGTCGCAATCGGGTTCGGTGGCGGTGTTCTGCCCGACCTCCAATCTCTTCCTGGGCTCCGGCCTGTTCGACTATCAGCGCTATCGCCGGCGCGAGAAGCCGCTCAGGATAGCGGCGGCCACCGATGTCGGCGGCGGCACCAACTATTCGATGCTGCGCACCATGGATGAAGGCTACAAGGTGATCGCGCTGAACGGCGAGAAGCTCAATCCGTTCCAGTCCTTCTGGCAATTGACGCGCGGCAATGCCGAAGCGCTGTCGGTGGCCGACAGGGTCGGCACGCTGGACGAAGGCACCGATGCCGACATCGTCGTGCTCGATGCTCATGCCACACCGGGCATGCGGCTCAGGATGGAGACCGTGGAGACGCTGGCGGAAGAGCTCTTTCTGCTGCAGACGCTGGGCGACGATCGCGCCGTGCGCGAGGTCTATGTGGCGGGCCGGCCGGCGAAGAGTGGCATTGTGGCATAACGCCATTCCATGCCCTCCGCGCTTGACCCGGCGTCAGCCATCGGCCAAAGCGAGCGTCGACATTTGACAGGGGAACGCCATGGCCATCGCCGACGACATCGCTCTGATCAAGAAACAGGAAGCCACGCTGGTCTTTCCGGCCTTCGATGAGGCTGTCGCCTTCAAGATCGGTTCAGCCATCAGGGACCGGGCGCTGAAGGAAGATCTTCCGATCATCGTCGACATCAGGACTTTCGATCGGCCGCTCTTCTATGCCGCCATGCCGGGTTCGAACGCGTCAAATCCCGATTGGGCGCGACGCAAGATCAATGTCGTAAGGCGCTATCTCAGAAGCACCTATCGCCTGGTGCTGGAGCAGCAGCGCCCGGACCGCACTTTCAAGGTCGGCGAAGCGCTCGACATTGCCGATTATGTGCTCGCCGGCGGCGGCTTTCCGCTCACGGTGAAAGGCGCCGGCGTCATCGGTGTCATCGCCGTCTCGGGCCTGCCCGAGCGCGAGGATCATGGCGTCGTGGTCGACGCGCTTTGCGCGCATCTTGGCATCGATGCGAGCGGGCTCGCGCTGCCGCCGGAAGAAAAATGACCGACCCGAAAAGCTTCCTCACCTCGATCTTCAACGCCGCCGTCGCCGCCGCCGATCCGGAAAAGACGATCTGCAATCATTTGCCGGCAAAGCCGAAGGGCCGCACCATCGTCATCGGCGCTGGCAAGGGGTCGGCGCAGATGGCCGCCGCCTTCGAGAAGGTCTGGGACGGACCGATCGACGGCCTTGTCGTCACCCGCTACGGCTATGGCGCCAGATGCGAGCGTATCGAGATCATTGAGGCGGCGCATCCGGTGCCGGATGCCGCTGGCCTCGAGGCGTCGCGCCGCTTGCTGGAGAAGGTGCGGGGCCTGACCGCTGACGATCTTGTGGTGGCGCTGATTTCCGGCGGCGGCTCTGCCTTGCTGCCGTCGCCGGCTCCCGGGCTGACGCTTGCCGATGAGATCGCCGTCAATGAGGCGCTGCTTGCCTCCGGCGCGCCGATCGCGGCGATGAACACCATCCGCAAGCATGTCTCGACCATCAAGGGCGGGCGCCTGGCCGCCGCTGCCCATCCTGCGAGGGTGGTGTCGCTGGTCGTCTCTGATATCCCCGGCGACAATCCGGCACTGGTTGCCTCGGGACCGACCGTTCCCGACACTGGCAGCCGCGCAGATGCTCTGGCCTCGATCGCCGCTTATGGCATGAATCTGCCGACCTCGGTCATGGCGCATATCCAGTCGCCGGCCGCGGACGCGCCGCGCCCCGACGATCGGCGCTTCGCCGGCAATGAAGTGCACCTGACCGCCTCGGCCGGCGTCTCTCTGGAAGCCGCCGCCGCCGAAGCGAAGCGGCAAGGCATCGAGGCCGTCATCCTGTCGGATGCAATCGAGGGCGAGGCGCGCGAGGTCGGCGTCGTCCACGCCGCGATCGCGCGCGAAGTGGCGACGCGCAACCGCCCCTTCGCCAAGCCGGTGCTGATCCTCTCCGGCGGCGAAACCACGGTGACGTTGCGGGCAAAAGGCAAGGGCGGCCGCAATTCCGAATTCCTGCTCGCTTTCGCCATCGGCATCGACGGCGTGAACGGCATTGATGCCTTGGCCGCCGACACCGACGGGATCGACGGCTCGGAGAACAATGCCGGCGCCTTCGCCGACGGCTCGACCGTGGCGCGCATGCGCGCGGCAGGCGTCGACGCCAAGACGATGCTCGTCGGCAACAATGCCTGGACGGCCTTCAACGCGGTCGGGGATCTGTTCGTGCCTGGTCCGACGGGGACGAATGTGAATGATCTGAGGGCGATCCTGATCCGGTAGCCGCTAGCCTCCAAACGTCGTCATTCCAGGGCGAAGCAGGAGCGAAGCTCCGTCGCAAAGATCCTGGAATCCTGTGATCTTGATCAAACGTGCAGCGGAGCAGAATTCTGCACCGCAGCAGCGCTCATGCGTCACGGAATGGATCCTCGGGTCTGCGCGCGTCGCTTCGCTCCTTGCTCCGCCCGTGGATGACGAAGCGATAGGCGCTTCGGCTAATCTCCAACGCCGCAGACCCGTTCAAAAGTGCATGCCTACCGGTCCCTCGCGGTGCGTAGAACGATCAAGCAGCCATCAGCCCCTTCACCTTCCGCATATCCTGCAAAAACCGGTCCCTCTCGGCCTCCTTGTCCTCCCGATCGCGGATCCGCAGGATGAAGGAGGGGTGGATGGTCACAAACACGCGCAAGCCATCCTCGCGCTCGATCACATCGCCGCGCATCTTGGTGATCGGCACGGCCTTGCCGAGCAGCGACTGCGCCGCCGTCGCGCCGAGCGCCACCACGAGGTTCGGCTTGACGAGGTCAAGCTCCTTGTCCAGCCACCAGCGGCAGGCCTGGATTTCGCCGGCATTGGGCTTCGAATGGATGCGCCGCTTGCCGCGCGGCTCGAATTTGAAGTGTTTGACCGCATTGGTCACATAGACCTTACGGCGATCGATTTCGGCGTCGTCCAGGATGCTGTCGAATATTCTACCGGCCGGGCCGACAAATGGCTTGCCGGCCAGATCCTCCTGATCGCCTGGCTGTTCGCCGACGAAGACCACGTCCGCGCTTTCCGGTCCTTCGCCGAACACGGTCTGCGTTGCGTCATGCCAAAGCGGGCAGCGGCGGCAGCCTTTCGCCTCTTCGCGCAACTCCGGAATATCTTCGGCTTCAGGCGCCACCACATCGGCCGGCTCGGGCGTGGGCCAATGCTTGGCCTTCACCTTGGCATGGTGCGGTACTGGGGTGGTTGGCATCCGGTCGATCATCTCTGACGCGGCTCTGTCTGCTCCTGCTATCAAATCTGGAATGAGCGAGGCCACGGGAAGGTTCCGCCAATATTTCTTCGGCATCTCCTTCTGCCGGCAAAACGTGATCGCCGCGCCGTCAGGCCCTGTGCTCAAACCTCATGCAGATAGAGATGATAGTCCAGCTCACTGACGGTCCGCGCAACGCGCAGATATTCCGCCTGCTTGATCGCCACGAAGGTTCTGTGCAGGTCGGGGCCGAGCGCCGACCTCAGGAAATCGGAGCCTCTGGCCGCCTCGATTGCAGCGCGCCAGTCGGCCGGCATGGTCGATTTCTCCGTTGCCTGTTCATAGCCGTTCCCGGTCGTCTCGAGACCAGGGTCCAGACCCTCGTCCAGCCCCTTGACGATGCCGGCCAGCACCGTTGCGGCGACCAGGTACGGATTCGCGTCGACGCCCGACGGCCGATGCTCGATGCGGCGGTTCCTGGCGTCGCCAGCCGGCACGCGCAGCGCCACCGAGCGATTGTTGACGCCCCAACTGGGCGCCACGGGAGCATAGGATTGTGAGACGAAGCGGCGCCATGAATTGGCGTGCGGCGCAAACACCAGCATGGATTCCGCCATGGTGTGGATGAGGCCGCCAAGTGCGTTGAGCAGGCTTAGCGACCATTTCTCGCCGGCTGCCTCGGTGAAGACGTTGCGGCCGCCATCATCCTGCAGCGAGACATGGAAATGCATGCCCGAACCCGCATAGGCCTCGATGGGCTTGGCCATGAAGCAGGCGGTGACGCCGTGCCGGCGCGCCTGCGCCCGCACCAGCCGCTTCAGCATGACGAGATCGTCGGCCGCCCGCATCACGTCCTTGCGGTAGTTGAGCGTCAGCTCGTATTGGCCGGGCGCGTATTCGGAGATCACCGTCTCGGCCGGAATGCCTTGCGCCTTGGCCGCGGCGTAGATGTCGGAAAACAGCGGCTCCATGCCATGCAGATGGTCGACCGAATAGACTTCGGTCTTGGCCGAACGCCTGCCGTCGAGCACCGCGCGGGCGGCTTGCACCTTGCCATCCGCGTCGCGCTCATTGGACAGCAGGAAAAATTCGAGCTCGAAGGCGCCGGCCGGATGCAGGCCGCGCGCCGCCAGCAATTCCACCTGCCTTGCCAGCACCAGCCGCGGGTCGGAGGTCATCGGCTGGCCGTCGAGGTGGTGCATCGACATCAGCACCTGGCCGCGCGGCGGGTTGGTGCCGAAGAGCGGGACCAGCGTGCCGGGGATCGGCCATGCCCTGAGATCGCCGTCGCCGGTGTCCCACACCAGCCCGGTTTCGTGCACATCCTCGCCGGTGATGTCGAGGCCGAGGATCGAGATCGGCAGATGCCGGCCGTTCTCGAAAATGCCCATCAGCTCGTGCCGGCGCACGATCTTGCCGCGGCCGACGCCGTTGGCGTCGGTGAGCACGATGTCGAACGCCTCGATCTCGGGATGCGCGTCGAGAAACGCCTTCGCCTCGGCGGGAGTCGAGCCGGAAGGAAAGGTGGTAGCGGCGTTCAGATTGTCCATCGCCGCTTTTCTCACGCCATAAGCCTCGCCGCAACCGCGGCGAAGGCGGCGATCAGCCGGCTCACTTGCGCCGAAGTCGTTGCCGGCGAGATCAGCATCATGTTGTGGAACGGCGCGATCAGCACGCCGCGATTGACCAGCGCGACGTGGATGGCGGCTTCCAGCTCCGGCGCATGCGCCTTCTCGGCCTCGCCGCCGTTTTGCAGCGGTCCAGGCGCGCAGATGAACTCGACGCGCGCGCCGACCCGCGCGACATGCCAGGGTAGCCTGTGGCGCTCAATAACGGCGGAGAGCCCCGCATCGAGGCGGCGCGCCAGCCGGTCCATATGGGCGTAGGCTTCCTCGGTCATCACCTCTTCCAGCGTGGCGCGCATCGCCGCGAATTGCAGCGGGTTGGCCGACAGCGTCGTGCCCATGCCGGAATAGCCGGGCTCCTTGGTCTGGTTGTAGGCGCCATAGCGCGTGGCGACCTCCTCGCTCATGCCCCAGATGCTCGCCGGCACGCCGCCCGCAACCGGCTTGCCGAGCACGAACAGGTCCGGCTCCAGCCCGTGCTTGCGCGTATAGCCGCCCGGGCCGGTCGAAATCGTGTGCGTCTCGTCGATAAGCAGCAGTGTGCCGGCCGCGCGGGTCAGGCGCCGCAGCGCGTCGTGGAAACCGGATTCCGGCAGCACCATGCAGGAATTGGTCAGCACCGGCTCGGTGATGACGCAGGCGACGTCGCGGTCGGCCAGCACTGCCTCGAGCGCGGCAATATCGTTGAACTCGACGATCTTCGTGGCTCGCGTCAGGTCGCGGAATTCGCCGGCCAGCCCAGGCCGGTTGACGGGTTTGCCGTCGATCAGCCGCACCATCGTCTCGTCGACCGAGCCGTGATAGCAGCCGTTGAAGACCAGGATCTTCTCGCGCCCGGTCACCGCGCGGGCGACGCGCAGCGCAAAGCGGTTGGCGTCGGTGGCAGTGGTGGCGATCTGCCAGTAGGGCAGGCCGAAGCGCTGCTGCAGGAGCGTGCCGATCGCCAGCGCATCCTCGCTTGGCAGCATATAGGTCAGCCCGCGTCCGGATTGGCGGCGGATCGCACGGGCGACCGCCGGCGGCGAATGGCCGAGCATCGAGCCGGTGTCGCCGAGGCAGAAATCGTCGAGCCTATTGGCGTCGATGTCGGTGATGGTAGCGCCCTTGGCGCCGTCGACCAGGATCGGGAACGGCGTCGGCCAGTCGCTCATCCAGTGCATCGGCACCCCGCCGAGGAAACCGGCAATGCCGTTGCCGAGCTTCGCCTCGGATTTCGGCCGCGCCTTGCGGAACGCGGCCGCCTCCGTCGCGCGCAATTCGGCGACGCGGGCGACGTCGATGCCGCCGATGGAAGTCCGGCCGATTGAATGCATGAAATCCCCCTCAGGCAGTAGGCAGTAGGCAGTAGGCAGTAGGTGCCGTCGCCCCTAAGCCCCACTGCCTATTCCCTACTGCCTACGCAGTGATATCGATCACGCCGCAGTCGCCGGCGGCACTGCCGAAGACGATGCGGCGTTCTTCCTTGTCCCACATCATCGACGTGACGGCGCCCTTGCCAGGGCGGCGCAGCAGCACTTCCTTGGCGTCGGCGAAGCGCGCTGCGATCACCATGCCGTCCTCATAGCTGATGGCCACGACATCCTGGCTCGGATGGCAAGCGACGCACGTCACCATGGTATTGCCGCGCGTGCCGAGCTCCAGCGGCGCCTTGCCCATCGGTCCGTCTTTGCTGGCGAACGGCCACACGATCGCCGCCGGCGCGCCGGAGCTCGCCAGCCATTTGCCCTTGACGCTCCAGGACAGGCTCTTCACCTTGCCGGGATAGCCGCTCATGCGCATGTGCTTGCCGTCGGCGAGCTTCCAGCCATGCAGCGCGTTCTCCTGCATGGTGGTGACCAGAAAGGCGCCGTCCGGTGAAAAGGTGATGCCGGTATGGGCGCCTGCCCATTCGAGCTCCACCGGCTTGCCCTCGGCGGCCGGGAAATGCAGCGTCGCGCCATTGTAGCGGGCGATGCCGAAACGCATGCCCTTGGGCGAGAAGGCCAGCCCCTCCACCGAACGCGGATGGGCAAATTCTTTGATCTTGCCGTCGGCGAAACGCACGAAGGCGGTCTTGCCCGAGGCATAGGCGATCGCACCCTGCGGTCCGGCGCTGACGCTGGTGATCCACTTTTTGCCGGCGCTGGCCAGCTCGCTCACCTCGCCGCCGGCCTTCACGGCCAACACCTTGCCGTCCTCGCCGCCGGTGATCAGCCGGTCGTTGGCCGTGTCATGGAAGGCGGCAAGCAGGCCGTCATTGGCCTGAAGCGTCTTGTGCCCATTATCGAGCCGGTGGATCGCGCCGTCGGCGAGTGCGAAATGCGGCACGTCGTTCAGGAAGACGGCGGCAACGCAATGGCCTTCGAGATCAAGCGGGGCGACTGTGGGCATGAGGACTTAATCCATTTGAGATTCCTGCCCTTCCCATAAGCGGTTGGGCTAAGGGCCTCAACCCGCTTCGGATTGCGATAAGGGAAGGGCGCAGGCATCGCGACTTCCCCTTCTCCCCTTGTGGGAGAAGGTGGCCGAGCGAAGCTCGGTCGGATGAGGGGTGTTCCAGGGAACGCAGACGTCTCACTCCGCTGGAACACCCCTCATCCGTCTCGGCGCTGCGCGCCGATCCACCTTCTCCCACAAGGGGAGAAGGAAGAAGGCGCAGAAATCAAGCCGCCTGGCAGGCTTCAAAACTCTTCCTGAGCCGCTCCGCATCAAGCTCGCGGCCGATGAAGACCAGCCGGCTTTCGTGTTTTTCGCCGTCCTTCCAGGCGCGCTGGTGGTCGCCTTCGAGGATCATGTGCACGCCCTGCAGCACATAGCGATCCTCGTCGCCCTTCAGCGCGATGATGCCCTTCAGCCGCAGGATGTTCGGTCCTTCCATCTGGGTCACCTTCTCGATCCAGGGGAAGAATTTCTTGGGATCCATCTCGCCGCCGCGCAGTGACACCGACTTCACCGTCACGTCATGGATGTCGGAAGCATGGTGGTGATGGTGATGATCGTGACCGTCGTGATCATGATCATGATCATGGTCGTGCGCGTCGAGGAAATGCGGATCGTTCTCCAACGCCCGCGACAGGTCGAAGGCGCCGCGGTCGAGCACTTCGTCAAGCGCCACGCCGGAACGCTGCGTGCGATGGATCCTGGCCGCCGGGTTGATGGCGCGGATCGTCGCCTCGACCTTTTCAAGCTCATCAGGCGTGACGAGGTCGGTCTTGTTCAGCACCACCACGTCGGCAAAGGCGATCTGGTCCTCGGCTTCCTTGGAATCCTTAAGGCGCAGCGGCAGGTGCTTGGCGTCGACCAGCGCCACCACCGCGTCGAGCTTGGTCTTGGTGCGCACGTCGTCGTCCATGAAGAAGGTCTGCGCCACCGGCACCGGGTCGGCAAGGCCCGTGGTCTCGACGACGATGGCGTCGAAGCGGCCAGGTCGCCGCATCAGGCCTTCGACCACGCGGATCAGGTCGCCGCGCACTGTGCAGCACACGCAGCCATTGTTCATCTCGTAGATTTCCTCGTCGGATTCGACGATCAGGTCGTTGTCGATGCCGATCTCGCCGAACTCGTTGACGATGACGGCGTAGCGCTTGCCGTGGCTCTCCGACAGAATGCGGTTGAGCAGCGTCGTCTTGCCCGCGCCGAGATAGCCGGTGAGAACGGTTACGGGGATTTGCGTCTGTGCGTCGCTCATGGGTTGCCTCGAAAATCCTGGATTGTCGGCCTGATATAGGATGGGTGTCGCGCTTTTGCACGCGCCAAACCGATGGACCAGGCCGACTCTCCAAGCGGGACGGCGCCACACACGGAATGGCGGCGGCAGAGGCAGCCCCAGACGGAGAAGCCGCACGAGCGCCCAAGGGCCTTCGCCAGCGTCCGCTGTGAATCTCGCCGGTGCAAAAGTCGTTTGTCATCTAACTGAAATAAACATCTGGCATCACCTGCGCGGGCACCGCAATGCTTGCCGGCAAAGCGTTCCGCAAGCCGGACTCTTTAAATCGTCATTTGCCAGCCGTCGGACAGCCTCTATGCTTGTCCGCGCCGGTTCGGCCGAAGAGGGAACGACCATGGCCAAGGCGGACAAGACAGCGACAATGAGCCGGCTCCATTCGGCCGCAAGGCTGGCGCGCACAGCGCTCGCCGCGCGGCTTCTGGCGCACGGCTTCTATGCCGGCCAGGACCAGATCATGCTGGCGCTCGACCGCGAGGACGGCCAGACCCCCGGCAACCTCGCCGGCCGGCTCGGCGTGCGCCCGCCGACCATCACCAAGACCATCAACCGGCTGCAGGCGCAAGGTTTCCTGGAAAAGCGCGCCTCCAACGCCGACGCCCGCCAGGCCCATATCTTCCTCACCGAATCCGGCCGCGAAACCATCCGCGCCATCGAGAAGTCGGTCAAGAAGACCGAGAAGCAGGCGCTGAAGGGCCTCGACAAGAAGGACCAGAAGGCGCTGTTCAAGCTGCTGGCCCGCATCGAGGCCAATCTGTCGAACGAAGATCTGGTGATTATGGACGACGACGCGGAGTTGGATGACGCGTGACGCGTGAGCGTCATCGCTCAACCGCGAGACGTTCCCATTAACGAGCGACGCGAAGCGTCGTCTCGAGCTAAGCGCGATGCGCAGCATCGTCGCTCCACGCACCACCTAAGCAACGGCTTAGCGGAAAAGCGACGATGCTGCGCATCGCGCGTGGGCGACGACGCTGCGCGTCGCGTTACGCGCTAACCACCGGACGTCTCGCGGTTGAGCGACGATGCTGCGCATCGCGCCCGAGCGACGATGCTGCGCATCGCGCCCGAGCGACGATGCTGCGCATCGCGCTTACGCGTCGCGCACCAGCGCCGCCCAGCGCCCCGGCGTCATGCCGAACGCCTTCTTGAAATGGCGGTTGAAATGGCTCTGGTCGCTGAAGCCGGCGCCGGCGGCGATTTCCGCCAGCGACTCGCCCTCGGCGATCATGCGCCGCGCCTTTTGCAGCCGGCGCATCAACAGGAAGCGATGCGGGCTGGTTGAATAGGTCGCGCGAAAATGGCGCGACAGCGCGTAGCGGTCGAGGCCGGTGACGGCTTCCAGCTCATCGGAGCGCACCGGACGCTCGGCATTCTCCTCGAGATAGTCGCGGGCAAGCGCGGCGGCGCGCCATGCGGTCTTGCCGGTTGACTTTGCCGGCTGCTCGGCATGGCGTTTCAGGTGTTGCGCCAGCTGCGCAACGAAATCTGCCACGAACAGGTCGCCGAGTGCCTCGTCCAGCGGTGCCAGTGCCGACAACAACGTGTCGCGCAAGCATGGATCGTCGACCACGGCGTCGCGAACGAAAGGCAGCGGCTCGCCATCGAGGCAGTCGAGCAGCAGGGATGGCTCCAGATACAGGATCCGGTAGCGCAGGCCGTCTTGCGTGCCGGCGCCGCCATCGTGCAATTCATCCGGATGCAGCACGATCGCCTGGCCGGGCAGGCTGTGTTGCAGCGCGCCGCGATAATGGAAGCGCTGCACGCCGTTCAACGTCACGCCGATGGCATAGGTGTCGTGCCGGTGCAGCTCGAAGGCGTTGCCATGGAAGCGCGCCTCGATGCGTTCGAGGCCAAGCTCGCCCGGCGCCGAAACGATGCGATCGCCGTTGGCCGCATCCATGCACGAACGTTCAAGACCTTCCTTCGCTTCTTCGCTTAGAGCCTGCGCCATCGCCTGTCCCGCCCGTCACGGGCCGTCTCGGAGTCTCAATCTTGGTGTTCGATACGAAAATTGCAATTGTTCTCAGAGAGGACCTGCCGGCGTGGCAGAAGCTCAACGTCACTGCGTTCCTGACGAGCGGCATCGTCGCGCAGTTCCCCGAAATCATCGGCGAGGCTTACCGTGATCGTGCCGGCAACCTCTACAATCCGATGTCGGTCCAGCCGGTCATCGTCTTGTCGGCCGATGCGGCGACGCTGGGTACGATTCACCGCCGGGCATTGGAACGCGGCGTGACGACATCCGCCTATGTCGAGGAGATGTTCGCGACCGGCCACGACCTCGCCAACCGCGCCGTCTTCGCCGAATTCGCCCCGGACGACGCCAAGGTCGTCGGGATCGCCATGCGCGGCGAGAAAAAACTCGTCGACAAGATCACCAAGGGCGCCCGCATGCATGGCTGAATGGGTGGCAAGCGCCTTCGCCCGAAGGACCAATTGCGGACGTTTGGGGTTGGCCTGAACGCCCACACGTCGTCATTCTATGGCGGAGCAAGGAGCGAAGCGACGCGCGCAGACCATAGAATCCATTCCGTTACCTGTAAGCGTTGCTGCGGTGCAGAATTCTGCTCCGCTGCACTCCACGTCGAAGGCCAAGGAATGGATCCTCGGGTCTGCGCTCCGCTTCGCGTCGCTCCGCCCGTGGATGACGACGTCGCGGAGGCGTCGGCAATCGCTCGACGATCGGCCTGAACGCTATCAGGACGAGGGGCGTTCAAGCCAATCGCCGACCGGAATGCGCTCTAAGCCTGTCCGAAGCGCTTGTTGGGCCAGTCGCTTTTGGCTTGCTGGCAAGCGGCGATTGCCGCAGAAGGGTAGCGTCTATCTTCCTTTCGGCCCGACCTTGAGCATTCCCAAAAACAACGACGACAGCGCAACGCCGCCCGCGGCGATGCTTCTGATGCTGTGCGTCTATGTCTGCTTCACCTTTCTCGATACCTCCAGCAAATATCTGGTGCTGGCCGGCGTCTCGGCGCTGATCGTCGCCTGGGCCCGCTTCACCGTGCATGTCCTGCTGGTCGGCATCTTCCTGCGCGGCTGGCGCGAGCCGGTTCGCTTCCGCGCCAACAACCTGCCGGCGCACCTCTTGCGCGGCGTCCTTTTGTTCGGCTCGACCATGTTCAATATCCTGGCGCTGCGCACGCTGCAGTTGGCCGAGACAACGTCGATCTATTTCTTCGGCCCGATGGTCATCACAGCGCTTGCCGGCCCGCTGCTCGGCGAATGGGCCGGCTGGCGGCGCTGGCTGGCGATTCTCACCGGCTTTGTCGGCGTGCTCATCATCACCAGGCCAGGCGTCGGCGTGTTCGGCATCGGTCATCTCTTCGCGCTGGGCTCGATGCTGTCGAACAGTTTTTACGTCATCATGACGCGGCGCATGTCGTCGACGGAAACCTCGGAGAGCCTGATCCTCTTTTCGGCGCTGGCGCCCGCCGTGCTGCTCCTGCCGCTGCTGCCTTTCTCGCTGTCATTGCCGCAGGATGGCTGGCACTGGGTCATCCTGTTGATGCTCGGCGTCTTCGGCGCCGGCGGCCACTATTTGCTGGTCCGGGCCTATCGTCTGGCGACCACGACGCAGCTCGCGCCCTATCCCTATTCGCAGATGGTGTGGATGATCATCTCCGGCTGGCTGATCTTCCACCAGTTCCCCGACCGCTGGACGCTGCTAGGCGCCGCCATCATCGTTGCCAGCGGGCTCTACATCATCCATCGCGAGCACCGGCTTCGCGTCCGCAACTCCGCCTCGCTCGACACCGAGGCCGAGGCGCTGGCGAAAAAACTTTGATTTGCGCCGAATCCGGTGGCATAAGGCCGTTTTAAAAAATTTAAAGACCCTGGGGAGCGAAGGGCACTGGCACAGAAGATCAAGCTTTCGACGATCGCGGATGCGCTCGGCGTCTCCACGGCAACGGTGTCGCTGGCGCTGCGCGACAGCCCGCTGGTCGCCGGCACGACGCGCGAGCGCATCAAGGAGCACGCCCGCGCCATCGGCTATATCTACAACCGCCGCGCCGCCTCGCTGCGCACCTCGCGCTCCGGCATCGTCGGCGTCGTCGTGCACGACATCATGAACCCGTTCTTCGCCGAGATACTGCGCTCGATCGAAAGCGAGCTCGACCGCAGCCGCCAAACCTTCATCCTGTCAAACCACTACGACCAGCTGGAAAAGCAGCGCACCTTCATCGACACGCTGCTGCAGCTCGGCGCCGACGGCGTCATCATGTCGCCGGCCATCGGCACGCCGGCCGAGGACATCATCATGGCCGAGGAAAACGGCCTGCCGGCAGTGCTGATCGCGCGCACCGTTGCCGGCGCCGATGTGCCGGTGTTCCGCGGCGACGATGCCTATGGCACGGCGCTCGCCACCAATCATCTGATCTCGCTCGGCCACAAGCGCATCGCCATGGTCGGCGGCACCGACCAGACCTCGACCGGCCGCGACCGCTACCAGGGCTATCTCAACGCGATGGAGGCGGCCGGCCTGGAGGTGAAGCCGTCCTGGCGCATTCCCGGGCCGCGCACCAAGCAGGCGGGTTTCGAGGCCTCGGGACAATTTCTGGCGCTGAAGGACAGGCCCACCGCTGCCTGCTGCTGGAACGATCTGGTCGCGATCGGGTTGATGAACGGCATCGCGCGCGCCGGCCTCGTGCCGGGCGTCGACATCTCGGTCACCGGCTATGACGATCTCGAGGAGGCGGCAATCGCGACACCGGCCCTGACCACGGTCTGGAACGGCCAGCGCGAGGTCGGCCGCCGCGCCGCCAGCGCCCTGCTCGACAAATTGAACGGACAGGCAGTGCGGCCCTCGCAGGAGCTGATCAAGCCGGAACTGCATGTGCGGCAGTCGACCGGCAAGCCGGTGGAGCGTGCATGAGCAAGGCCGAAGGAAAATTGCCGGTCGCCATCCTTGTGCCGGGCGATTTCAACGGCCATGCCCTCGGCCGCATCGACGAGGCGTTCAAGTGTGTGCGGATCGAACGCGCCGATCCCTCTTTGGTTACGGACGAGATCCGCGCCACGGTGCGTGGCATCGCCTCCTATGCAGGCATCGAGGCGGCGATGATCGATGCGCTGCCCAATCTTGAGATCATCGCCAGCTTCGGCGTCGGCTATGATTCTGTCGACGCCGCTCACGCGGCCAAGCGCGGCGTCATGGTCACCAACACGCCCGATGTCTTGACCGAGGAGGTCGCCGACACCGCCATCGGCCTTCTGATCAACACCGTGCGCGAGCTCTACGCCGCCGAGAAATGGCTGCGCGACGGCGACTGGGTGACGAAGGGCAATTATCGCCTGAGCCGGCTTACATTGTGCGGCCGCCGCGTCGGTATCTTCGGCATGGGCCGCATCGGCCGGGCGGTCGCCCGTCGCCTTGAAGCCTTTGGCCTGCCGATCGCCTATCACAACCGCCGCAAGGTCGAAGGCCTGGCTTACGAATATCATGCCACTTTGAAGGGGCTTGCCGAAGCCGTCGACACGCTGATCTGCATTGCCCCGGGCGGCGCCTCCACCGAGAAAGCGGTCAATGCCGAGGTCTTGTCGGCGCTGGGTTCGAACGGCGTCTTCGTCAATATCGGCCGCGGCTCGACGGTGGATGAGGCAGCGCTCACCACCGCCCTCGAAAGCGGCGCCATCGCTGCCGCTGGGCTCGACGTCTTTGCCGACGAGCCGAACGTGCCGCAGTCCCTGCTCGACGCTCCCAACGCCTCGCTTCTGCCGCATGTCGGCTCGGCGTCGGTTCACACCCGCCGCGCCATGGCCGATCTGTGCGTCGACAATCTCGTCGCCTGGTTCACCGAGCGCCGGCCGCTGACGCCGGTGCCGGAGACGCTCAACGTCAAGGCGCGCGCCTGAGGCGTTTCACCGTTTCAGGGAAACGGCGAATTCACGGAAACGGCAAACCGCCTGCCTCTTTGCTTTGGTGCAATTCCGGACGGAAAGCCGTCGTGGAAATTGCTCCAATCCGCACGCGTCGCCACATTTATTAACGCCCACTTAACCCTTTGGAATCATTCTGCATACTTGGTTATGTGCGGAGAGGCAGGGTGAAGCTATTCGCTGGCTTGGTAGCATCGGTAGCGTTGTTCGGGGGCGTTCAGTTCCTGCATGGCGGCAACGGCCAGAGCGAGGTCACCGAAGTCATCCCGACAAACGCTTACCGGCTGACCGCCAATGGCGATGAAGCGGCCTGCGCCATCCACCGCGGCGCCGAAGTCTCGGAGGGCCTGTCGTTGCTTTCCGTCGCCCCGAGCTGCCGCAAGCTGATGCCTGGCATCGAGCACGCGAAATTCTGGCGCGAGCAGGCGGATGGCTCGGTCGCTTTCAGTGAGGACGGCGTCGATCCGATCGTCACCTTCGGCGTTGCCGATGGCGACGGCTACGAATCCTACGCGCCGGCCGCGCCGCTTCTGGCGCTGAGCACGAGCGAATAGCCGCGGAACTGTCCAGGCTTATTCTGCCGCGGCGCGGGCACCTGTTTTCGCGGCCGCATGCAGGCGCACCGCATCGCCGAACGCGCGAAAAATCTTGGCGGAATTGCTGTCCGACTTCACCCAGTATTCGGGGTGCCATTGCACGCCGACGGCGAAGGCGCGGGCATCCTTGACCGAGACCGCTTCGATCGTGCCGTCGGCGGCCAAGGCCTCGACCTGGAGTCTGGAGCCAAGCCGGTCGATTCCCTGGCGATGCAGCGAATTCACCTTGATTTCGCCGGCGCCGAACACGCCGGCAAGGCAGCTTCCGGGCTTGATCGAGATCGTCTGGTGGATACCGAAGCGCTCGTCCTGATTGTCGCTCACCGGCGCGCGGTGGTCGAGCGAGCCATCGCGCTCCTGGATCTCGGTGCCCAGCGTGCCGCCGAGCGCAACGTTCAGCTCCTGGATGCCGCGGCAGATGGCAAGCAACGGCACGCCGCGCTCGATCGCCTTGCGGATCAGCGGCAGCGTGGTTGCGTCGCGCGCCGGATCGTAGGGGCCGTTGGCCTCGCTGGGATCGCCGCCATAGAGCGAGGGATGCACGTTGGACTTCGAGCCCGTCACCATGACGCCGTCGACCGACGACAGCAATTCGTCGAGATCGAGCCGGTCGCCGAAGGACGGCACCAGCAGCGGAAACACGCCGGCGCCTGCTACCGCCGCTTCCAGATACTGCTGAGGTGCCGCGTGCCAGGTGTAGTTGTCGAACTGGCGGACGTCGGATGACACTGCGACGAGCGGCTGCTGCATTTTGGGTTTGGCTTCCTTCGAGAGCTAAGGAGTTAATCTGCCTACAAAATAGGCGATCTGAAGGCAGTTTGCCATGGTAAGTTTCGCTGCCTTGCATGGGCCAGCGGCAGGCTCGTTAGACTATAGTTGCACGCGGCGCCGGAATGGCGGCAACCCTTGCCCGCAACGCTGGACTCGACTCTTTGCCTGTGTATGTTTCTTCCCCAACCGATGCGGGCAACGAGGATGCCCTGACGTCGGTCAGCTGATCCCAAGGGAGGAAACTTAATGGATCGTCGTTCTTTCATTCGTAAGGCCGGTGCGTCCGGTGTCGGTGCTGCAGCTGCGGCCGCAGCGCTTGCCACGCCGGCAATAGCCCAGTCCAATCCGAAAGTGACGTGGAGACTGGCATCGTCCTTCCCGAAATCGCTCGACACGATCTATGGCGGCGCGGAAGTCTTCTCAAAAATGCTGTCGGAGGCGACCGACGGCAATTTCCAGGTCCAGGTCTTCGCCTCCGGTGAGCTCGTGCCCGGCCTGCAGGCTGCGGACGCCACCACCGCCGGCACGGTCGAGGCCTGCCATACGGTCGCATACTATTACTGGGGCAAGGACCCGACCTGGGCGCTCGGTGCCGCAGTGCCCTTCTCGCTCAACGCGCGCGGTATGAATGCCTGGCACTATCATGGCGGCGGCATCGACCTGTTCAACGAGTTCCTCGCCACGCAAGGGCTGTTCGGCCTGCCGGGCGGCAATACCGGCGTTCAGATGGGCGGCTGGTTCCGCAAGCAGATCAACACGGTGGCCGATCTCTCGGGCCTCAAGATGCGCATCGGCGGCTTTGCCGGCAAAGTTGTGCAGAAGCTCGGCGTCGTGCCGCAGCAGATCGCCGGCGGCGACATCTATCCGGCGCTGGAGAAGGGCACCATCGACGCGGCCGAATGGGTCGGCCCCTATGACGACGAGAAGCTCGGCTTCTATAAGGTCGCGCCCTACTACTACTATCCCGGCTGGTGGGAAGGCGGCCCGACCGTGCATCTGATGTTCAACAAGGCCAAATACGAAGAGCTTTCGCCGGCCTACAAGTCGCTGGTGCATACCGCCGCGCAAGCGGCGGATGCCAACATGCTGCAGAAGTACGACTATCTCAATCCGGCGGCGGTGAAGCGGCTGGTGTCGAACGGTGCCAAGCTGGCGCCGTTCAGCCAGGAGATCATGGCCGCCTGCTTCGAGAAGGCAAATGAAGTATACGCCGAGATGGAATCCAACAACGCGCCGTTCAAGAAGATCTGGGAATCGATCAAGGCGTTCCGCAAGGAGCACTATCTCTGGGCCCAGGTCGCCGAATACAACTACGACACCTTCATGATGGTGCAGCAGCGCAACGGCAAGCTGTAGGCGGTCCTGGCGCACCTTACTCAAGAACCTCGGTCTATCGACCGAGGTTCTTCCCATCTCAAGCTGTTTGGAGCACTAGGACAACACCGGCTGGCAAGCGTGGGACGTTATGGCGATAAGCTGCTACATCAAGATCATCGGCGACGACCCGAGAGTCGGAGCTGGCGTGCTGCCTGTTTTTACCTTTGGTGAAGTACCGAGAGAGGGTGAATTTGTTGGTTTTTCACGTGACGGCAAGCGCGACGACCGGGGCGCGCTGAGTCAGGATTTGTACCGCGTAAAGCGCGTGATCCATACTGCTGCCACCGAGCTCAACTCGGCGATGATTATTCTCGACGTTGTCTTCGAGCAGCCCGTCGACTAAAGCACCGCAATCCGCGCTTAACCGCGGCCCGGCACCACCAGCACCTTGACCTCGCCCGGCGCCGGAGGGCCGGCGATCACCTGCGGCGCTTCCTGCAGGCTGACCTGCCTCGTGATCAGCCGGTCGACCTCGATCGCGCCGGAGGCGATCAGCTGAGCCGCCCGGCCATGCGTGAACGGGTTGAGGAAGGAGCCGAGCACCTTCAGTTCGCGAAACAAGAGATCGAACGGCTCGATTTCCACCTTCATGCCTTGCGGCGCGACGCCGACGATCACCACCGTGCCGCCCGCCTTTGCCATGCTCATCGACTGCTCCACCGTGTCGCGGACGCCGGCGCATTCCAGCACCACGTCGACGCCGCCGGGCGCCAGGCCGTTCCGCCCGGCGACGGCCGCGATCGGGTCGCCGGCGCTTGGGTCGATCGTCGCGGTCGCGCCGAGTTCCTCGGCGAGCGCGCGACGCGAAGCCTGCCGGGTCGACAGAATGATAGTCGCCGCGCCCGCGAGCTTGGCCAGCTGCACGACGAGCAGGCCGATGACGCCGCCGCCCAGCACCACGACGGAAGCCCCCGGCCGGATCGCGCCCAGGTCGACGCCGTGCAGGCAGCAGGCGAGCGGCTCGCAGAAGGCGCCATGCGTCGGCTTGAGGTTTGCGGGCAGCCGGAAGGCTTGGCTTTGCGGCATCAGCACATAGTCGGCGAAGCCGCCGTCGCGGTGGATGCCGATGGCGCGCAGATTGCTGCAGAGATTGACGCGGCCGGCATGGCAATGGGCGCAGCGCCCGCAGGCAATGTTCGGATCGCCGGTGACGCGGTCGCCGATGGCAATGCCGGACACCGCCTCGCCGACAGCTTCGACGATGCCGGAGAATTCATGGCCGAGCGTCACCGGCGGCGTGCAGGGAAACTCGCCATGGAAGAGGTGCGGTCGGTGCCGCAGACGCCGCAGGCCTCGATGCGCACCAGAACGTCCTCAGGCCCGGCAACGGGTTTTGCGACCTCGCGCAACCCGATCTTACCTGCCGCTTCCAGCCGCACGGCTCTCATGACGCGGTTCACCTCAGTTGAATTTGGGTGGTTGCGAAAGGTCGGGCGTGCCGGGTGCCGCCGGAGCGCCACCATTGGCCGGCGCAGCTCCATTGTTGTTCGCCGGGGGCGTGCCGAGCGGCGACAGCGAAGGCATGTCGGGCAGCCTGAGGTCCATGGTGCTGGGCTCCACCGCGGCGCCCTTGTAGCGCATGACCATCTGCGGGAAGGCGATGGTCAGCGCGATCATGATCACCTGGATCAGGACGAACGGCACAGCGCCCCAATAGATCTGCCCGGTGCTGATCGGCGCAATCTGCTTGCCGGTGATCCTGTCGAGGTAGGGCACTCGGGCCGCGACCGAGCGCAGGTAGAACAGCGCGAAGCCGAAGGGCGGATGCATGAAGCTGGTCTGCATGTTGACGCCGAGCAGCACGCCGAACCAGATCAGGTCGATGCCGAGCTTGTCGGCGGCCGGCGCCAGCAGCGGCACGATGATGAAGGCGAGCTCGAAAAAATCGAGGAAGAAGGCAAGCACGAAGACCAGGATGTTGACGCCGATCAGGAAGCCGGTCTCGCCGCCGGGCAGCGAGGTCAGCAAGTGCTCGACCCAGATATGGCCGTTGACGCCATAGAAGGTCAGCGAAAAGACGCGCGCGCCGATCAGGATGAACAGCACGAAGGCGGAAAGCCGGGTCGTCGAGGCCAGCGCCTGGTTGATGACGTCCATCGTCAGGCGGCCCTTCATTGCCGCCATGATGAGCGCGCCGACGGCGCCCATGGCGCCGCCTTCGGTCGGCGTGGCGATGCCGAGGAAGATCGTGCCCAGCACCAGGAAGATCAGCGCCAGCGGCGGGATCAGCACGATCACCACCTGCTGCGCCAGCTTCGACATCATGTTGATACGGAGCCGCTGATCGAGGATGGCGACGACATAGATGACGATGACGCCGACGGCGAAGCCGAGGATGTCGGCATTGTCGCCGTGGGTCGGCGCAAGGTAGCGATAGGCCGCGTAGGAAATCGCGCCCGTCACCACAAGTGCCGCCAGCAGAGATATCACGCCGTGGCCGAGCGTACGCGCCTCGAGCGGCAGTGCCGGCATCGAGTTCGGCCGGACGATCGACATGATCAGGATGTAGAGCATGTAGATGCCGGTGAGCACGAGGCCGGGGATCAACGCGCCGGCATACATGTCGCCGACCGAGCGTCCCAGCTGGTCGGCCAGCACGATCAGCACCAGCGACGGCGGGATGATCTGCGCCAGCGTGCCGGAGGCGGCGATAACGCCCGAGGCCACGCGCCGGTCGTAGCCGTAGCGCAACATGATCGGCAGCGAGATCAGGCCCATGGCGATGACCGAAGCGGCCACCACGCCGGTCGTTGCGGCAAGCAGCGCGCCGACGAAGATCACCGCATAGGCAAGGCCGCCGCGGATCGGCCCGAACAGCTGTCCGATCGTGTCGAGCAGGTCCTCGGCCATGCCGGAGCGCTCCAGCACGATACCCATGAAGGTGAAGAACGGTATCGCCAACAGCGTGTCGTTGGACATCACCCTGGTGCCGTAGAAATTGTCGGGAAGCGCATGCAGCAGCGGCCAGGCAAGGTTGATCGACCCGCCGGAATAGGGCGACAGCACGACACCGATGAAGAAGAACATCAGCCCGTTGGCGGCGAGTGAGAAGGCTACGGGGTAGCCGATCAACAGGAAGAGGACCAGCGAGGCGAACATGATCGGCGCCATGTTCTGCGCGATGAATTCGATCACGAGCGCACCTCGCCCGCGAGCGCCTTGGCTTCCTCGGCCAGCGCCTTGGCCTCGAGCTCGGCCTGCTCATGGGCCGAGATGAAAGGAGTGGGATCGTCCATGTCGCCGCGCATGATGGCGATCTTCTTGATGATTTCGGAAACCCCTTGCAGCGCGAGCAGGAAGAAGCCGACCAGCAGGATGGCCTTGGCCGGCCACACGATCAGGCCGCCGGCATTGGTCGACATCTCGCCGCTGCGGAAGGAAAGCGACACGTAAGGCACGAAATAGATCACCATCAGCACCACGAACGGCATCAGGAAAAAGAGATGGCCGAAAAGGTCGATCCAGTGCTGCACGCGGCGCGGGAACATGCCGTAGACGATGTCGATGCGGATATGGTCGTTCTGTTTCAGCGTGTAGGCGGCGGCCAGCATGAATGCGGCGCCGAACAGGTACCACTGCAACTCCAGCCAGGCGTTGGAGGAGATGTCGAACACCTTGCGGATGACGGCATTGCCGGCGCTCACCAGGATCGCGAGCAGGATCAGCCACGAGACCCAGCGGCCGATGAACTCGTTGATGCGGTCGATCGTCCTGGATAGAGCGAGCAGCCCTGCCATGCACAGTCCTCCCTGGTACCGACAGCGCGCCCGATTCCCCCTCCGGTGTCGCGCCGCTTGGCCTAACGATATGCAGTGCGTGGTCCGGCAGGTCAACATGACAAAGCGACGGCAAACAGATCGGGAGCCGCGCAGAGGCGGAATGGCGCCGCATGACGCCACGTCATGCAACCAAAGTCTGGGAGCTCAGGCGATCTTGGCCTGGTCGCGCCCGGCGCCGATCAGCACCAGCATCGCGACGAGGAAGAGATAGATCCAGGCGTCGCGCCATTCGAGCGGGAAATAGCCGGCCCAAAGCGATTCCGCCATGCCGAAGGCCGCGGCGCCAAGCGCCGCCTTGAGCGGCGACAGATAGCCGCCGACCGCCGTCACGAACAGGATCTTGAGGCCGTAGACCAGCCCGGTGCCGAAGCTGACATTGCCGTAATAGAGACCGGCAAGCACGCCGGCCAGGGCGGCGCAAAAGCCGCTGAACAGCACGGCGCGGCGGAACACGGCGGTGACGTCGATGCCGCACATTGCCGCCGCTTTCGGGTCGTCGGAGACGGCGCGCCAGGCGCGGCCGAAATGCGAATGCGAGAATAGCCAGGCCGCCAGCGCCACCACCGCGATGATACTAGCGCAATCGAGCAGCTGGATGACGGTGAGCGTCACCTTGAAGCCGTCACCCTGGGCAAAGATGACGGGGTTGGCGAGCATCGGCGGCAGCCACAGGTCATGCGTGTCGGCGGCGATGCGGCTCGCTTCCGACAGGAAGATGAGAATGCCGAGCGTCGTCACCACGATGGCATTGGGCGAGCGGTCGGCGAGCCTCTCGAAAACGCTGCGCGACAGGACATGGCTGATCAGCGCGGCATAAAGCACGGCGGCGGCGACGCCGAGCATTACCGCGGCGGCCAGCGTCAGCCACAGCGCCTGATAGCCGAAGGCGGCGGTCAGGATCATCGTCTGGCCGCAGAAGGCGAACAGCGCGCCGTAAGCCAGGTTGGTACGATGCAGGATGCCGTTGGTCAGCACATAGCCGAAGGCAAGCAGCGCATAGAGCGCGCCCGAATGCAGCCCGTTCAGCACCTGCTGGAAGAAATAGAGCATGCGATATCCTACAGGTCGTATGACGCGACCCCGCCGGACCGTTGCACTCGGAATCTAACTTGTCAAATGCGTTTTATCGGTTAGATTTCTGTCATGACGGTTTCCTGGACCCCGCACCGCTTCACCGGCGGCATCCTTGCGCTCGACACGGCGAACACCGTCGTGCTGCGCAACGATCCGCAAAAGTCCTTTGACCGTTTTGACGACCCGGCCGAGATCGCCCGCTTCGCCGAGGCGGCGAGCGGCTTTCGGGCGGCCGAGCTCGGCGGCCGGAGGCTGCAGGCGCCGGAGCCGGGCGAGATAAAGCCGGCCGTCGTCTCGATTCGTGAAGCGACCGACCGCCTGTTTCGCCATGCCGTATCGAACGGCGCGATCGCGACCAGCCATTTGCCGGATTTCCTCACGGCCTGCGCCGGCGGGCTGTCCGGCAGCGCGACCGAGATCGGGGTGCCGGGCCAGCCTTTCGGCGATCCGCAAACGCCGATTGCCTTCGAGGCGGCTTTGGCCGTCTCGGCGCTGTCGCTGCTGCGCGACGAAACGGTGGCGAGGCTGAGGATCTGTCCCAATTGCAGTTGGCTGTTCGTCGACCGCAGCCGCAACGCCAGCCGCCTCTGGTGCGACATGGCGGTTTGCGGCAACCGCCAGAAGGCAAACCGCTATTACCGCCGCCGTACAGGGGCGAGGGAGGTCAGCAATGCTTAGGAAATTGTCGCGTTCGGCTCTGGTCGGCGCCGCCTTGATCGCTGCATTCGCCCTTGGCGCCTGCCGCGACACCGGCAAGGAGCAACTCTTCGCCATCTCCGGCAAGCTGTTCGAGTTCAATTACCGGCTGGCCATCGCCACCTATGTCATCACCCTGAAGCCGCTGCGCCCGATGGTCGACGGCCAGGTCGCGGTGGTGAGCTTCCAGAACCCGGCCGGCGGCGAGCCGCTCGTCGTCAACCAGAAGATCTGGCCGAAGCTGCCCCATATCACGCTCACCAGTCCGCCGCTCTCCTGCGTGGTCAAGGACAAGCCTTACAAAGTCTCGATCCGCATCCAGGATGCGAGCGGCACATTGCTGCAAAGCATCGACACCACCATGACCTCGTCAGAGGATCAGACCATGCTGCCGGACCGGCCGCTGGTGATCGGGCCGAAATACGAGCTCAACCCGGACCTTGCCGGCCATCCCGACGGCAGGCTGCCTGACGAGCAGAAGCCGGATTGCTCGAAAGCGACCTGAAACGCCCAGCGCTCACGAAATTTTTGTTCTTCGCGAGGCGGTTAGCGCGGTCTTGCATGCGCCGTCGGCCACTCGCCAGACCGTTTGTTGCGTGTTATCTGGCTGCTGCGATTTTGTTTGACCTCTCCGCCAAGGGAAGAAAGACTGCGGCGTCCCACTCCGACGTTGGCTGCCTGATTTGCGCCGCCTCCGCAGAGGAAATACCTGATGACGCTGCACGACGTCGCGCTCGACGACAAGTTCGACCTTGGCAAGGAGCGCGTCTTCCTGTCCGGCGCGCAGGCGGTCGTGCGCATGCTTCTGATGCAGCGCGAGCGCGACCGCCGCGCGGGCCTCAACACGGCGGGCTTCGTCTCCGGCTATCGCGGCTCGCCTTTGGGCGGCCTCGACATGCAGCTCTGGCGGGCCAAGAAGCAGCTTGCGGCTGCCGACATCGTCTTCCAGCCCGGCCTCAACGAGGAACTCGCCGCCACCGCCTGCTGGGGTTCTCAGCAGACCGAATTGCTAGGCGAGGGCACGCATGACGGCGTCTTTTCGGTCTGGTACGGCAAGGGGCCGGGCGTCGACCGTTCCGGCGACGTCTTCCGCCACGCCAATCTTGCCGGCTCGTCCAAGCATGGCGGCGTGCTTGCCCTGATGGGCGATGACCACATGGCCGAATCCTCGACCAACGCGCATGCCACCGAATTTCTGTTCGTCGACACCATGGTGCCGATCCTCAACCCGGCCGGCGTCCAGGAGATCATCGACTACGGTCTCTACGGCTTTGCCATGTCGCGCTTCGCCGGCACCTGGGCGGCGATCAAATGCGTCAAGGACAACATCGAATCGACGGCCTCGGTCGACGCCTCGATCGAGCGTCTGGGCATCGTCATTCCCGAATTCGACATGCCGCCGGGCGGCCTCAACATCCGCCACGAGATCGACATGCTCGGCCAGGAAGAGCGGCTGCACGAGTACAAGCGCGCCGCCGCTTCCGCCTTCATCCAGGCCAATAGTCTCAACCGCATCGTCTATTCCGGCGGCCGCAACCCCAAGCTCGGCGTCATCACCATCGGCAAGAGCTATCTCGATGTCAGCCAGGCGCTGGAGGATATCGGCATCGACGAACAGGCCGCCAACCGCATCGGCATCCGCCTGTTCAAGGTCGGCTGCCCGTGGCCGCTCGATTTCCAGCACATCGCCGAGTTCGCCCGCGGCCTCGACACTATCGTCGTCGTCGAGGAAAAGCGCTCTTTGATCGAGGTGCAGCTGCGCGAGAACCTCTACGGCACCGCCACGCAGCCGGTGATCGTCGGCAAGAAGGACGAGCGCGGCGACTGGCTGTTTCCGGCCAAGGGCGCGCTCGATCCGAACGAGATCGCCATCGCGCTCGGCGAACGAATTCTGCGCACCATCGGTCCGTCGGAAGAGATCGCAGCGCGGCTGGCGAAGCTGCGCCAGTTCCAGGCGATGCTCGCCGACACCGTCGATATCGGCTCGCGCACGCCTTTCTTCTGCTCCGGCTGCCCGCACAATTCCTCGACCAAGGTTCCGGACGGCTCGATCGCCGCCGCCGGCATCGGCTGTCATTTCATGGCGCTGTGGATGGACAGGAATACGGTCGGCTTCACCGCCATGGGCGGCGAGGGCGCGCAATGGGTCGGACAGGCGCCGTTCTCGAAGCGCGACCACATCTTCCAGAATCTGGGCGACGGCACCTACAACCATTCCGGCGTGCTGGCGATCCGCTTCGCGCTCTCCTCCGGCGCCAACATCACCTACAAGATACTCTACAACGACGCCGTCGCCATGACCGGAGGCCAGCCGCATGAGGGCGGCCTGACTGTCGACATGGTCGCGAGACAAGTGCGCGCCGAGGGTGTCGAGCGCATCGCCGTCGTCACCGACGAGCCCGACAAATATGCCGGCAAGGCCGATTTCCCGGCCGGCGTCAGCATCCATCACCGTGACGACCTCGATCTCGTCCAGCGCGAGTTGCGTGGGCTCAAAGGCGTTTCCGTTCTCATCTACGATCAGACCTGCGCCGCCGAGAAACGCCGGCGCCGCAAGCGCGGCACCTTCCCCGATCCGGACAAGCGCGTCTTTATCAACGAACTGGTCTGCGAAGGCTGCGGCGATTGCGGCGTGCAGTCGAACTGCGTCTCGATCCAGCCGGTCGAGACCGAATACGGCCGCAAGCGCCGGATCGACCAGTCGAGCTGCAACAAGGATTTCTCCTGCCTCAACGGCTTTTGCCCGTCCTTCGTCACCGTGCATGGCGGCAAGATCAGGAAGGCCGAAGGCATTGCCGGCAAGGCCGATCCTCTCGACGGCGTGCCCGCGCCGGCTGAATTCCACATGGACACCCAGGGCTGGGCGGCGATCATCGACGGGGTCGGCGGCACCGGCGTCGTCACTGTCGGCGCGGTGCTCGGCATGGCCGCGCATCTCGAAGGCAAGGGCTGCGGCATGATCGACATGGCCGGCCTCGCCCAGAAGGGCGGCTCGGTCTTCACCCATGTCCGCATCGCCCCGACGCCCGAGGGCATCCACGCCATCCGCGTTTCGGCGGGCAAGGCCGACCTTGTGCTCGGCTGCGATCTCGTCGTCTCCGGCGCCAAGAAGGTGCTGGGCGCGGTGCGCGAGGGCCACACGATCTTCCTCGCCAACACCGCCGAGATCATGCCCGGCGAATTCACCCGGTCCGCCGACTTCTCGCTGCCGGTCGAGCGGCTGAAGAAGGCGATCCGGGCGGCTGCCGGCGACGACAAGGCGCATTTCTTCGACGCCACCCGCACGGCGACGGCCTTGTTCGGCAATTCGCTGGGCGCCAACATGTTCATGCTCGGCTTCGCCTTCCAACACGGCGGACTGCCGCTTTCCGCCGAAGCCATTGAAAAGGCGATAGAATTGAACGGCGAAGCTGTGCCGATGAACGTCGCGGCCTTCCGCTGGGGCCGCCGCGCCGCGCATCAGCCCGATTTCGTGCGCGGCCTGGTCAGCCAGACGGGCAAGCCGGCTTCCCGACCGGCCGAGACGCTGGACGATGTCATCGCCCGCCGTGTCGCCTTCCTTACCGCCTATCAGAACGCCGCCTATGCCAAGCGTTACTCCGACCGTGTGGCAACCTTGCGCGCAGCCGAGGCCAAGGCCGTGCCAGGCTCGACCGCGGTGACCGAGGCCGTCGCCAGGAACCTCTTCAAGCTGATGGCGATCAAGGACGAATATGAGGTGGCGCGGCTTTACACCGACGGCACTTTCGCCGCCGACCTCGCCAAGCAGTTCCAGAGCTACGACAAGCTCGAGTTCCATCTCGCGCCGCCGATCCTCGGGCGGCGCGGCAATGACGGCAAGCCCCGCAAATCAAGCTTCGGCCCGTGGATGATGAAAGGCTTTCGGCTGCTGGCGGCGATGAGGGGCCTGCGTGGAACCGCCTTCGACCTTTTCGGCTACACGGCCGAGCGGCGCATCGAGCGGCAGTCGCTGAAAGAGTACGAGGCCGATCTCGACCTGATTGCCGGCGCGCTGGCGCCGGGCAGGATGGAAGCCGCGACAGCCCTGGCCTCCGTGCCGGCACTTATCCGCGGCTACGGCCATGTCCGGCAGGCCAGCGCCGACAAGGCGGCGGGCGAGCGCTCGCGCTTGATCGAGCGTTTGAAGCAAGCCCCCGCCGAGCCTGCGCTTCGGGCGGCGGAATGATCGCGCCGGCGCGTTGACGCCGCGCCAAACCCCTGAATTTCCCTGTCTCTCCCACGTGTCGCAACTCCGTGCAACCGTGGCCGGGCGCCGTTCTAAGCCTTTCTTAAGGCAGGTGTGGCATGACAAAGGCGTAGTGTTGGGCCAACGGCATGGGTAGAACAAAGACCGAGAACATCCCGGCGGATGTTTACATCCAGTTTGTGCGGTCGTTGTTCGACAACGCCCACATGCTGGTGATCGGTGGCGTTTGCTACTGGATCCTCGGATTCATGATCTATTGGCGGACGCACAATCCACTGTTTGTGGGCTTTTCTTTCGGCCTGCTCTCCATCAGCCTTTTCCGTTACTTCGGCATTCGCGCCTTTCTGAAGGCGGGTGGCACTATAGCCAATGTCGAAGAGGCCAAGCGGTGGGAGCGCATTTATATCCTCAAGGGCAGCCTGCAGGGCCTGGGCCTGGGTTCGCTGTGCTTCATATCGATCTACGTTTACCCCGATCCCTTCGCCGAGCTGGCCGCGACGTCGCTGACGATCGCGACCCTGGTCACGGTCGTCGGCCGCAACTACGGCTCCCCGCAGATGGTGCGGATTTTCTCCGTGACCTTCATCGGACCGGCGGCGCTCGGGCTTCTGCTGCGCATGGACTTCCCGTCGGTCCTGCTCGGCCTGATGATCATCCCGCTGACATTCATCACCATCAACAGCGCCGACCATGTCCGCAACGTGCTCTTCTCTGCCGTTATCGGCCACAAGCAGGCCAGGAATCTGACGCGCCGGTTCGATCGCGCGCTCAACACCATGTCGCATGGCCTGGTCATGCTGGGACCCGACGGGCGTGTCGTGGTGGCCAATGCCGAAGCCGCCCACCTGATGTCGCTGAAATCGGGCGATGCCTTGCTTGGACGCTCGATCCACGGTCTTTTGATGCGCGGCGTCGCCGGCGGCATGCTGGCGCCGAAAGACTGCCGCTACATCGAGGCGCAGCTGACGCGCGCCTTGCGCGAAGGTCGCGACCGCAAGGTGCTCGTTTCGCTGGCCAATGGCCAGCACTACGAATTCTCCGCCCGCGAAGGCAGCCAGGAGCTGGGCGTCATCACCTTCGAGGACGTGACGGCCCGCGTCGAGGCGGAGGAAAAGATCCGCTTCATGGCGCGCTACGACAATTTGACCGGGCTGCCGAACCGCGCCTATTTCCACGAGCTGGTCGGCGAGGCGATGGCCTCCGGCGACCAGGACCGGCTATGCGGCCTCGCGGTACTCGATCTCGACGACTTCAAGAGCGTCAACGACACGCTCGGCCATCCGGTCGGCGACGGGCTGATCTACGCCGTGGCCGAGCGCCTCGCGGCGGTCGCCGGACCGGGCATCACTGTCAGCCGCTTCGGCGGCGACGAGTTCATGATCTTCTTCGACCGCGTCGAGGACGAGAGCCATCTCAGCACCCTGCTCGACCAGATTTTCGCGGACCTGCAGGGCGAGGTGGACGTCGCCGGCCACGGGTTGCGCATCCAGACCAGCGGCGGCGCGGTGCTTTCCAGGGTCAAGGACACCGACGCGGACGCCATGATCGTCAAGGCGGACCTTGCCCTCTACAAGGCCAAGGAACTCGGCAAGAACAGCTGGCGGCTGTTCGAGGCGGCCATGGATGCGGCCTTCCGCAATCGCCAGCTGATGAAAGCCGACCTGCGCAATGCCGTGCAGGCCAGGGAATTGCGCGTCGTCTACCAGCCGATCGTGGCTGTCAGCACCATGCGCATCGCCAGCTGCGAAGCGCTCTGCCGCTGGGACCATCCCGATCTCGGCCCGATCTCGCCCAGCGTCTTCATCCCGCTCGCCGAGGAGATGGGCATCGTTTCCGACATCAGCACTTTCGTGCTGGAGGCCGCTTGCGCCGAATGTGCCAAATGGCCGGCGCAGACCAGTGTGTCGGTCAATCTATCGGCCAAGGACTTCCGCAATCGCGATATCGTCCAGAAGGTCAGCGACGCCTTGGCCAAGTCGGGCCTTGCGGCGCATCGGCTCGAAATCGAGGTCACCGAGACCGCATTGCTGGACGACAAGTCGCTGACGCGCGAGTCGATCGAGGAACTGAAGGCGCTCGGCGCGCGCATCGCGCTTGACGATTTCGGCACCGGCTACTCCAGTCTGAGCTATCTCCACAAGCTGCCGCTCGACAAGATCAAGATCGATCGCTCGTTCCTGGTCGATGTGAACCAGAACCGGCAGTCGCTCGATCTTCTGAAGGGCATCGTCAGCTTGTCCCGGACGTTGGGTCTTTCGGTCACCATCGAAGGGGTCGAGACCTTCGAGCAGCTGAAGACGCTAGTTCATTTGGTCAAGCCGGACTTCGTGCAGGGCTTTCTCTTCGGCGCCGCGCTCAGCGCGTCGGGCATCGAGACGATGTCGAGCGTCACATGGCCGTTTGCCGCGGATCTGCACATCGCCGGCAAAAGGACAGCCAGCTAAGAAGCAATTCCAGGAAAAGTGCGAAGCGGTTTTCCGTCTGGAATTGCGTCAAGCAAAGAACAATTCCAGGAAAAGTGCGAGGTGGTCTTCCGTCTGGAATTGCACTGAAATGGAAAGCAATTCCAGAAGAAATGGAGACCGGTTTGCTACGCCGGAGCTGATATGCGTCTCCTGAAACGATAGCCGCTCCGGCGTAGTATAATTCTGTGATGTCTGACGCTTCCAAGCTCTGAATCCGGATTTACCTTGATGGCCGCCGTCAGGTCGGATCAGACAGCTGCTGGCTGCGGTATTTGCCTTTCGCGTGCAAGATCGATGAAGCGATCGCAGCTATTAAGGTTAACAGACGGTAAATCAGCGATCTTGCATTTTCAGCTTGTGTCTCATTTCAACTCGAATAGCTTGTTCACAGGCGGAATTCGAGGACGGACAATAATGGAAGCTGCGGCTAAGGACGCGTCGGCTGGCGCCAGCTCAAAGGCTGACTCCCTGCTCAACCGAACGATGATGCAGCTCCTGGAGCATGTCGAATATCGCCTCATCACCGGGGGCGAGGATCTGGAAGCGATCTACCGGCTGCGCTATCAGTCCTACCTCAAATCAGGCATGTGCGGTCCGATCGCCAGCGGGATGTTCGAGGATCGCTGGGATAATCTTCCCAATTCCTACCGCTTCGGCGTCTATTGTTACGGCGAATTGGTCAGCACATTGCGCTTTCACTATATTTCCAGTGAACAGCCATACTCGCCTTCGGTGGACGCCTATCCGGAAGTGTTGCTCCCGCGCCTCGCTCGGGGGGAAACCTTCATCGACGGCACCCGCTTCGCAACCGATCCCGATGCCGCGCCGGCGCCTGGCGTTCTGCCTTTCCTGACGCTCAGGATCGCCATGGTGGCCTCCAACTACTTTGGCCAGGACTCGGTTTTGACCCCGGTCAAGGTCGAGCATTCTCATTTCTATGCCCGGTTCTTCAATGCCGTGCAGAGGAGCGAAGCCAAGCAGTTCCCGGGCGTTCTCGCTCCGATCGCGCTGTTCGAAATCCCTGCCGGCGAGAATATGCGCCGCACGCTCGAACGGTTCCCGTT
Source organism: Mesorhizobium sp. B2-7-2 (assembly GCF_006440775.1). Classification (GTDB taxonomy): domain Bacteria; phylum Pseudomonadota; class Alphaproteobacteria; order Rhizobiales; family Rhizobiaceae; genus Mesorhizobium. The sequence goes on from NZ_VFTZ01000002.1 coordinate 399,369, forward strand.
CTACAATTCGACGCCGATGGAGCAGCGGATGATGTTCGGCAATCCGGCCATCAACCGGCTGACGCCCCTCACCATTCTGCCGACGGCGAAATACTATCGCACTGCGGCCTGAACGCAGGCCATGAACCTTTCACCGGCTGCGCCGTTATCAACGTCGCAGCCCGGTCTGCCCAGGCGATCGCGCCTGTCATAGGAAAGGATCCCGCATGACCATCCACTCGCTCGCGCTGACGCCGCTGATCTCGCTGATCGCCGGCGTGCTGATCCTGGTGATGCCTCGGCTCCTCAACTACATCGTCGCGCTTTACCTGATCGTTGTCGGCCTGCTCGGCCTTTTCCCCCACCTCGCGGGCTGAAATCCCGCGCCGGCCGCGGCGACATAGCGCGGCATTCGATTTCAACTTTCGTTTGAGGCAGTTGTCGCGGACTGTGCGGCAATAGCGCCATTGCTCTTGGTTCGGCTTTTCGCTATGTGCCTCGAAGGCATTTTCGAAGGGGTACTTCCATGGCTGATCACACGCCGACCGGTCCTGTCGAGCTGGGCGCGCAGATGGACTATGCCGAGCACGACCGTACCTACAAAGGCTTCCTAGGTCTTGCCAAATACGGCTCGCTGTTCTGTGCCGCCATCCTTATTGCAATGGCCTTCGGCTTCTTCGTCGGCGGCTTCTTCTCGGCGACCATCCTGTTCATCCTGATTGTGGCCGTCGGCACTCTCATTCTGCGGTAGACTTCCCAAGCCCATTGCCCTCGACGTCGCCGGACGTCCGGCCGACGCCTTGCGCAGTCAAGGTTCCAGCCGAAAGGATCATCCGGTGGGACAAATCGTATTCATCCCTCGCGAGATTGACCCGAACGAGCCGCGCGTCGCGGCCTCGCCGGAGACGGTCAAGCGCCTGGCGGGTCTCGGCTTCGACGTGATCGTCGAGAAGGGTGCCGGCCTCGGCTCCCGCATTCCCGACCAGGATTTCACTGCTGCCGGCGGCACGCTCGGAACGGCGGCCGACGCCAAAAAGGCCGATGTGGTGCTGAAAGTGCGCCGGCCGACGGACGCTGAGCTCAAGGGCTACAAGCCGGGCGCCGCCGTCATCGCCATCATGGATCCTTACGGCAACGATGCCGCTGTCGCCGCGATGGCCAAGGCCGGCATCACCGCTTTTTCGATGGAGTTCATGCCGCGCATCACCCGCGCGCAGTCGATGGACGTGCTTTCCTCGCAGGCCAACCTCGCCGGCTACCAGGCGGTGATCGACGCGGCCGCCGAATATGACCGCGCGCTGCCGATGATGATGACGGCGGCGGGCACAGTGCCGGCGGCGAAAGCCTTCGTCATGGGCGTCGGCGTCGCCGGCCTGCAGGCCATCGCCACCGCGCGTCGGCTGGGCGCCATCGTCACCGCTACAGACGTACGTCCAGCGGTGAAGGAGCAGGTGCAATCGCTCGGCGCCAAGTTCCTGGCGGTCGAGGACGAGGAGTTCAAGGCGGCCGAGACGGCCGGCGGCTACGCCAAGGAAATGTCGAAGGAATACCAAGCCAAGCAGGCGGCGCTGACGGCTGAGCACATCGCCAAGCAGGACATCGTCATCACCACCGCGCTGATCCCCGGCCGGCCGGCGCCGAAGCTCATCTCGGCCGCCATGGTTGCTTCGATGAAGCCCGGCTCGGTGATCGTCGACCTCGCGGTCGAGCGCGGCGGCAATGTCGAAGGTGCGGCGCCCGGCAAGGTCGTGACGACGGAAAACGGCGTCAAGATCGTCGGCCATCTCAACGTGCCCGGTCGTGTTGCTGCGTCCGCCTCGCTGCTCTACGCCAAGAACCTCTACGCCTTCCTCGAGACGATGGTCGACAAGGCGGCGAAACAGCTCGCCATCAAGCGCGACGACGAGTTGGTCAAGGCGACGATGCTGACCGATGGCGGCAAGGTCGTGCATCCTGCCTTCGCCAAGGCGGCCGAGGCGCCGCGCACCGAGCCGGCGGCCATTCCCGCGACGATCATGGTCGCTGACGCATCGCCAAAACCTGCCGCAAAGAAGGCCGCGACGAAGAAACCCGCCGCAGCCAAGTCGCCCTCGTCCAAGTCTGAAGGGACCGCCTGATGGAACAGCTGCAGAAAGCCCTCGACCAGCTCGATCAGGCGACCGCCGCCGTCCGCCTTGCGGTGCAGGATCTCGCCAACGCGCCGGCCGGCGAGGCTGCCGGCAACGCCGCGCATGCGCTGTCGGGCGGCGCCATCGATCCCTTCGTCTTCCGTTTCGCCATCTTCGTGTTGGCGATCTTCGTCGGCTATTATGTCGTCTGGTCGGTGACGCCGGCGCTGCACACGCCACTGATGGCCGTCACCAACGCCATCTCCTCGGTCATCGTCGTCGGCGCGCTGCTTGCCGTCGGCATCGCCGCTTCCGGCCTGGCCGCGGGCTTCGGCTTCGTCGCGCTGGTGCTGGTCTCGGTCAATATCTTCGGCGGCTTCCTCGTCACCCAGCGCATGCTCGCCATGTACAAGAAGAAGGAAAAGTGACGTGAACGCCAACTTCGCTTCCTTCCTCTATCTTGTCTCCGGCATCCTGTTCATCCTGGCGCTGCGCGGCCTGTCGCACCCGACCACCAGCCGCCAGGGCAATCTTTACGGCATGATCGGCATGGGCATCGCCATAGCCACAACGCTGGCGCTGGCGCTGCCTTCGGCCGGCCGCTTCGGCCTTATCGTGCTCGGTCTCGCCATTGGCGGCGGCATCGGCGCGGTTACCGCGCGCCGCATCGCCATGACCTCGATGCCGCAGCTGGTCGCCGCCTTCCACAGCCTCGTCGGCTTCGCCGCCGTCATGGTGGCGGCTGCTGCCATCTACGCGCCGGAAAGTTTTGGCATCGGCACGGCGGGCGACATCCACGCCCAAGCGCTTGTCGAGATGAGCCTGGGCGTCGCCATCGGCGCCATCACCTTCACCGGCTCGGTCATCGCCTTCCTGAAGCTCGACGGCCGCATGTCCGGAAAGCCGATCATGATCGGCGGCCGCCACCTGATCAACATCGCGCTCGGTATCGCGCTGGTGGTGCTGATCGTGCTGCTCGTCACCACCGAATCCAAGCTCGTCTTCTGGCTGATCGTCGCCGCCTCGCTGGTGCTCGGCGTGCTCTTGATCATCCCGATCGGCGGCGCCGACATGCCGGTCGTGGTGTCGATGCTGAATTCCTATTCCGGCTGGGCGGCGGCGGCTCTCGGCTTCACCCTCGGCAATCTGGCGCTGATCATCACCGGCGCGCTGGTGGGCTCGTCGGGCGCCATCCTGTCCTACATCATGTGCAAGGGCATGAACCGGAGCTTCATCTCCGTCATCCTCGGCGGCTTCGGCGGCGAGACCGCTCAAGCCGCCGACGACGGCATCGAGCGCACCGTCAAGCAGGGCTCGGCCGACGACGCCGCCTATCTGATGATGAACGCCCAGAAAGTCATCATCGTGCCCGGTTACGGCATGGCGGTCGCCCAGGCGCAGCACGCGCTGCGCGAGATGGCCGACAAGCTCAAGGCCGCCGGCGTCGAGGTCAAATACGCCATCCATCCGGTCGCCGGCCGCATGCCCGGCCACATGAACGTGCTTCTAGCCGAAGCCAACGTGCCCTATGACGAAGTGTTCGAGCTGGAGGACATCAACTCCGAATTCGCGCAGGCCGACGTCGCCTATGTCATCGGCGCCAACGACGTCACCAACCCGTCCGCGCGCGACGACAAGTCCTCGCCGATCTACGGCATGCCGATCCTCGACGTCGACAAGGCGCGCACCTGCCTGTTCGTCAAGCGCTCGCTCGGTTCCGGCTATGCCGGCATCGACAACACGCTGTTCTACAAGGACGGCACCATGATGCTCTTGGGCGACGCCAAGAAGATGACCGAGGAAATCGTCAAGGCGTTTGATCACTGAGCCTCATGGCAGGCATCAAAAAGAAAGGTCCGACAGCTGCCGGGCCTTTCTCTTTGAACCTGTAAAGGCGCGCTCAAATATCCAGATTGGCCACCGACAGCGCATTGTCCTGGATGAACTCGCGGCGTGGTTCCACCTCGTCGCCCATCAGCCGCGAGAACAGCGAATCCGCGTCGGTCGCGTCGTTGACCTTGACCTGCAGCAGCGAGCGCACATTCGGGTCCAGCGTGGTTTCCCAAAGCTGCTCGGCATTCATCTCGCCGAGGCCCTTGTAGCGCTGCATGGTGAGGCCCTTGCGACCTGAAGCGAACACTGCGTTGAGCAGCGCCAGCGGCCCCGAGAGGAGTTCCGAGGTCTCTTTCCGACGCAAGGCAGGCTGCTCGCCATAGACTTCCGCCAGGCGCGCTGCGTAGCGGTCGAGCTGGCGCGCATCGGCCGAATTGATCAGCCCGGCGTCGAGCTGGACCACATCCTTCACGCCGCGCACGGTGCGCTCGAACACATAGCCGCCCGAACCGTCATTGGAGGTCGACAGCCTGCCGGTCCAGCCGCGCTCGGTCTCCTCGGCGATCATGTCGAGCCGCCCGGCGACGCGCTCGGCCATTGCGTTGGCGCGGCCGAGATCGGCAAGCACGTCGGGATTGAGCGCGCCGGCGATCGCCGCCTGCTCGACGACGCTGCGGTTATAGCGCGTGTGCAGCCCGTTGATCAGCTGGCGCACCGAAAGCGCGTCGTCGACCGAGGCGCGCAGGTCCTGTCCTGTCCGTACCTCGCCGGAGGCCAGCACCAGCGAGGCCTCATCCAGTCCGGACCCGATCAGATATTCCTCATAGGCGCTTTCGTCCTTGAGATATTGCGAGCTCTTGCCCCGCGTCACTTTGTAGAGCGGCGGCTGGGCGATGTAGAGATGGCCGCGCTCGATCAGCTCCGGCATCTGCCGGAAGAAGAAGGTGAGCAACAGCGTGCGGATGTGGGCGCCGTCGACGTCGGCGTCCGTCATCAGGATGATCTTGTGGTAGCGCAGCTTGTCGGCGTTGAACTCGTCCTTGCCGATCGAGGTGCCGAGCGCGGTGATCAGCGTGCCGATCATGTCGGAAGAGAGCATGCGGTCGAAGCGCGCCCGTTCGACATTGAGGATCTTGCCGCGCAGCGGCAGGATCGCCTGGTTCTGGCGCGAGCGCCCGCCCTTGGCCGAGCCGCCGGCCGAGTCGCCCTCGACGATGAAGATTTCCGACTTCGCCGGATCGCGCTCCTGGCAGTCGGCGAGCTTGCCGGGCAGCGAGGTGACGCCGAGCGAGCTCTTGCGGGTGATGTCGCGCGCCTTGCGCGCGGCCTCGCGCGCGGCCGCCGCCTGGATCACCTTCTCGACCACCACCCTGCCTTCGCTCGGATGCTCTTCCAGCCAGGTGCCCAGCGCCTCGTTGACCAGGCTCTCCACCACCGGTCGGACCTCGGACGAAACCAGCTTGTCCTTGGTCTGCGAGGAGAATTTCGGATCCGGCACCTTGACCGAGAGCACCGCGGTCAGACCCTCGCGGCAGTCGTCGCCGGTCAGCGAGACTTTTTCCTTCTTGGTCTGGCCGGACGATTCGCCATAGCCGGTGATCTGCCTGGTCAGCGCCGCGCGGAAGCCCGCCAGGTGCGTGCCGCCGTCGCGTTGCGGGATGTTGTTGGTGAAGGCCAGCACGTTCTCGTGGTAGCTGTCGTTCCACCACATCGCGACTTCCACGGTGATGCCGTCGCGCTCGGCGCGGATGGCGATCGGCGTTTCGATCAGCGGCTTCTTGACCCGGTCGAGATATTTGACGAACTCTTCCAGGCCGCCGTCGTAATGCAGCTCGTGGCGCACCAGGTCGGCATGACGCGCGTCGGTGAGCACGATGCGCACGCCGGAATTGAGGAAGGCGAGCTCGCGCAGCCGGTGTTCCAGAGTGCCATAGTCGAATTCGACCATGGTGAAGGTCTCGGCCGACGGGAAGAAGGTGATCTCGCTGCCGCTGCGGCCCTCGTAGGTGCCGGGCTGTTTGTTCTGCTCATATGTGCCCGTCACCTTCAACGGCGCGTCGGCATTGCCATGCGTGAAGCTCATCTCGAAGATTTCGCCGTTGCGGCGGATCTTGAGCTTGAGCCATGCGGAAAGCGCGTTGACCACCGAGACGCCGACGCCGTGCAGACCGCCGGAAACCTTGTAGGAGTTCTGGTCGAATTTGCCGCCGGCATGCAGCTGCGTCATGATCACTTCGGCCGCCGAAACACCCTCGCTGGAGTGGATGTCGGTCGGAATGCCGCGGCCATTGTCGATCACGGTGACGGAACCGTCGGGGTTGAGCGTCACCGAGACGAGGTCGGCGTGACCCGCCAGCGCCTCGTCGATGGCGTTGTCCACCACCTCATAGACCATGTGATGCAGGCCCGAGCCGTCATCGGTGTCGCCGATATACATGCCTGGACGCTTGCGCACGGCATCCAACCCCTTCAAAACCTTGATGGAATCGGCGCCGTACTCGGCTTCCACGCCAATGGCGCTTTCGGTCTGGTCGCTCATGAATACCTGTCTGATTGATGTCGATGATCCGGCACGGGAAAGTCACCCCGAATCGCGCCGTTTTGATGTCCTAGATATAGGCGCAAACGGCTGGTTTTCCAAGGTTTGCGGCCATTTTGCCGGCTTGGCGAGAAGCCTTTCATTCACCCCGAGCCGACGGACCGGCAAGCTGGCTGAGCGCGAGCCGCATTCGGGTACGGTCGCGGACCTGCTCGGCCAGATGGACGCCCGCTTCGTCGGGCACTACATTCGGCTGTCAGCGGAGCATGCTACATGGACACCAAGCCCGCCCCTTTCGTGCCGCCGGCGCCGACGCCGCGCACAACGCCGCCTTCGACGCTGGAGATGATGCGCATCATCTACCGCAATCCGCTCGAATTGTGGGGCGAGCACACCTACAACGAGCCTTGGATTTCGGTCACCGGCGTCGGCGGGCCGCTGGTGGTCGCCAATGATCCGGGCCTCATCCGCCATGTGCTGGTCGACAACGCCAGGAACTACAAGATGGCGACCGTGCGCCAGCTGGTGCTGCGGCCGATCCTGCGCGACGGGCTGCTGACCGCAGAGGGCGAGGTCTGGAAGCGCTCGCGCAAGGCGATGGCGCCGGTGTTCACGCCGCGCCACATCTTCGGCTTCGCCGAGCCGATGCTGAGACACACGTTGGAGTTCGTCACCCGCTACGAGGCCGGCGGCACGACCGATGTCGCCCACGACATGACGCTGCTCACCTATGACATTCTGGCCGAGACGCTGTTCTCCGGCGAGATCGCCGGCGAGCCCGGCAGCTTCGCCAAGGAGATCGATCGCCTGTTCGAGACGATGGGCCGCGTCGATCCGCTCGACCTGCTGCGCGCGCCGGAATGGCTGCCGCGCTTCACCCGCATCCGCGGCCGCAAGACCATGGCCTATTTCCGCAACATCGTCGCCGGCACGGTGAGGATGCGCGAGGAGCGGATGAAGCGCGATCCCGATGGCGTGCCGCAGGATTTTCTCACGCTTCTGCTGCGCGCCGAGGGGCCGGACGGGCTGACCCGCGCCGAAGTCGAGGACAACATCATCACCTTCATCGGCGCCGGCCATGAGACGACCGCGCGGGCGCTGGGCTGGACGATCTATTGCCTCGCCGGGGCGCCCTGGGAACGCGACAAGGTCGAGCAGGAGATCGACGCCGTGCTGGCGCGCGAACCCGATCCGACCAAGTGGCTGGATGCCATGCCGCTCACCCGCGCCGCTTTCGAGGAGGCGCTCAGGCTCTATCCGCCTGCGCCCTCGATCAACCGCGAGCCGATCGAACCGGAGACCTGGAACGGCTTATACATTCCGAAATACGCCGCCGTGCTGGTGATGCCTTGGGTGGTGCACCGCCACCGCAAGCTGTGGGACAGGCCGGACGCCTTCCTGCCGGAGCGTTTCCATCCCGAAAACCGCGACAGGATCGACCGCTTCCAGTACCTGCCCTTCGGCGCCGGGCCGCGCGTCTGCATCGGCGCAAGCTTCGCCATGCAGGAGGCGATCATCGCCCTGGCGATCCTGTTGTCGCGCTTCCGCTTCGACGCGACATCGCAGACCCGGCCTTGGCCGGTGCAGAAACTCACCACGCAGCCGCAGGGCGGCCTGCCGATGCAGGTCTCTCGCCGCGCCTAGAGTTTCGCTATCGGTCGGCGATCGGCCGGCGCTGCTGGAACTGTCCGGCGGCGCGGAAGCGCCAGAGATAGCTGGGCAGGATGGTGGCGATCGCCTGCGGCTGGATGCCGAGGCCGGCAAGCGTCCTGGCGGCGCTGACGGCTTCGTCCGAGACGACATTGTGCTCGCGCAGCTGCAGCACCTGGTCCTTGGTCAGGAGCGGATTGGGCAGCAGCTGCAGGATCGACGCCTGGATGTTCGCCACCCACCACGGCACCGGCACCAGCAACCGCCGGCGGTCGATGACCGCGAGCAGCTCTTCCATGCATTCCTTGAAGGTCAGCACCTGCGGGCCGCCGAGCTCGTAGATCTCGCCGCCCTTGACCTTGCCGTCGACCGAGCGTGCGATCGCTTCGGCGACGTCGCCGACATAGACCGGCTGGTATTTCGTTTGCCCGCCGCCGATCAGCGGCAGCACGGGCGATAGGCGCGCCATGCCGGCGAAGCGGTTGAAGAAGCGGTCCTCCGGTCCGAAATTGATCGACGGCCGGAAGATGACGGCATCCTCAATCGTCTCGAACACCGCCTTTTCGCCCAGCGCCTTGGTGCGGGCGTAGTTGGACGGCGAATTGAGATCGGCGCCGAGCGCCGAGATCTGCGTGAGGCCTGCGCCGACCGAGCGTGCGGCCTCGGCGACGGCGCGCGCGCCGAAATCGTGCACGGCGCCGAATTTCTGGCGGCCGGTCTCATGCAGGATGGCGACCAGGTTGACGACATGGTCGGCGCCTTGCACGGCGCGGTCGACCGACCAGCGCACGCGCACATTGGCCTGAACGGGCTGAATCTGGCCGACATTGCCGAGCGGCTGCACATGGCCGGCAAGGTCGGGCCGCCGGCAGGCGACCCGGATGCGGTAGCCGCGCTTGGCGAGCGCCCGCACGACATGGCGACCGACGAAGCCCGAGCCGCCGAAGACGACGACGAGCTTGGGGGTCTGCAGGATTTCGGTCATGACTTGGCTCCGCGCGCAATGCTTGGCTGAAGCCGTTTCTTAATCCGTTTCTCGCCAAAGGCAAAGAGCGACCGGAGGTCGCCATCGCGTTGTTTTTGGACTTGCCCAGAACGCCCCTCCTGCCACGTTGACGAAGGCAGAAAACCCCGCCGAAGCGGGGTTTCCCGGGCAGTGTCCACGCCGAAGCAGGGTTCAACGAGGCGGCCTGACCTGAGACGGCATCAAGGTGGCGTGAAGCAAGCACGCCCGCCCCGGCCTGAACGCTCGGCGCGGCGCCGCCAGCCGCGTGCCTGACGAAGCCAATCGGCGGCTCGCGGCGTGGGGTGCCGGACATGGGTCGTGCAGCGTCTAAAAAAGGTTCAATCGCGCAGGGAAAATCAGGCCGAATAACGCTCGGCGAATTCCGAAATGCGCTGCACCACTGCCCTGGACGTGGTGATGCCGCGCGCCTTTGCCTTCTCGGCGGCTTCGGCGCGGGAGCGGCCGGGTATATGCACGCCATAGCGCCGCCGCAACCGGTCGAGCTGGTCCTTCATGCGCCGCTCGAAATCCGGGTCGAGCAGCTTTGGCTCGATGGCCAGAACGAAAAGGCCGGTGCCGGGGCTCTCCGCCCCATCGGTGAACCAGGGCGCGTCGAGCGACCAGTTGGCGCCGGAAATGCCCGCGGCCAGCACCTCGACCATTAAAGCGATGTTGGCGCCGCGCTGGCCGCCAAAGGCAAGCATGGCGCCCTTCATCGCCGCCGCCGGATCGGTGGTCGGGTTGCCGCTGGCATCCAGCGCCCAGCCTTCGGGGATTTTCTTGCCGTCCTCGGCCGCCTTGCGGATGTTGACGAAGGCAGTCGCGCTCGACGACTGATCGATGATCAGCGGCGGCCCGTCGGCGGCGGGCGACGCAAAGGACATCGGATTGGTACAATAGACCGGCTTGACCGAGCCTGAGCCGGCAAGCACCGCCGGTCCGTTGGTGGCGGCGAAGGAAACCAGCCCCTGTTCGGCCAGCCGTCCGGTGAAATAGCCGAGTGCGCCGCATGTGTAGGCGTTCTTCTGCGAGAAGATCGAGACGCCGAACAGTTTTGCCGCCTTGACCAGGTCGTCGATGGTGCGGTCGACGCCGGTATGGGCAAGTCCGCCGCGCGCATCCGAAAGATAGACGGCGAGCGCCGGCCGCGTGATCGCCGGATCGGCGTTGCCGTCGATGCGGCCGGCTTCGAGCGCTTCCAGATAGTCGATGAAATGCGACAGCCCCACCGTCGACAGGCCTTCGGCTTCCGCGGCGATGATCGAGGCGGTGAGCGACTGCGCCGCCTCCTCATTGGCACCGGCGCCGAGCGCCGCCATCCGGCATAGGCCTGTAGCCTGGGCGAGGGTGAGTTGCATCGTGGCCGTCCTAAGTGAGTAGGGGAATAAGGGAGTAGGGGAGTAGGGGAAAATTATGGAGCGAGTAGCGACTGGGGGTGGAAATGTGAATGCGGATCGTGGCTGAACACTCCCCTACTCCCCTACTCCCCTACTATCCGATCTTGACCGGAATCCGTGCCTCGATCCGACTGAAGACGAAGACCAGGATACCGGTGATCGTCATATAGATCAGCGCCAGCAGCAGCAAAGGCTCGTAGGTCAGATAGGTGTCCTGGCGCACCTTGGAGGAGACGGCGAAGATGTCGATGACGCTGATCGTCGCCACCAGCGGGGTCGATTTCAACTGCAGCACGGTCTCGCCGGTCAGCGTCGGCAGCGCACGATAGAAGGCCTGCGGCAACCATATGCGCCGGAAGATTTTCCAGCGGCTCATGCCGAACGCGCGGGCTGCCTCCAACTGTCCGCGCGGCACACCGGCGAATGCGCCGCGCATCACTTCACCCTCGTAGCCGGCGAATGAGAAGGTCAGCGCCACCACGCCATACGGCCAGGCCTGCCTGAGATACGGCCAAAGCCACGATTCGCGGATCCATGGATATTGCGGAAAGATCGAGCCGAGGCCGTAATAGAGCAGCCAGAGCTGCAGGAGCAGCGGCGTTCCCCGGATGATGGTGCAGAAGACCTTCGCCGGCGCCGAGAACCAGATCGGTCCGCCTGCCTGGGCGAGCCCGAGCGGCACGGCCAGCGCAAAGCCCAGCGCGCAGGTGACGGCGAGGATCCAAAGCGCCCGCCAGATGCCCATCAGGCCCATTTCCCAATATTGCGGCAGCCAGTCCCAGCGCATGAAGACGGCGGCGCAGAGAACCAGCGCCAGCCCGATCAGGATCAGCACGATGCGGTGCGGCTTGAGCCAGATCGAGGCGCGCGCCGCCATGTGGATCGCGGAGGCTTCGGCGGACATCAGCGCGCCTCTCTGACGGAGGGCATGCCGCGCCGCGACCAGGCCTCGACGCGGCCGATGATCAGGTTGGAGAACAGCGAGAGCGCGAGATAGAGCGCGCCGGCCGCAAGATAGAAAAGAAGGTAGGCCTTGGTCACGCCGGCCGCCTGGCGCGTCGCCAGCGTCAGTTCGAAGAAGCCGACGACAGCAAGCAGCGCTGTGTCCTTGGTGGCGATGAGCCACAGGTTCGCCAGGCCGGGGATGGCGAAGGGCAGCATGGCCGGCACAGTGATGCGTCGCAGCATCAGGCCCGGCGACATGCCGTAGGCGCGGGCGGCCTCGATCTGGCCTTGCGGGATGGCGAGGATGGCGCCGCGGATGACTTCGGTCGAATAGGCGCCCTGGACGAAACCCAGCACGAAAATGCCGGCCGCGAGTCCGCTGATGTCGACACGGCTGTAGCCGATCGCCGTCAGCACTTGGTTGATGAGGTCGGTGCCGGCGTAATAAAGCAGCAGGATCAGCACCAGTTCCGGCACGGCGCGCACGACCGTCGTGTAGACCGCGAGCAGATCGCGCGTCACCGGGCCGCCATAGAGCTTGCCGAACGCGCCGGCGGTGCCGATCATGAGGCCGAGGCAGGTCGCGCCTATGGCGATCTCGACCGAATGCAGCAGACCGACCAGCAACGTGCCGCCCCAGCCGGGCGCCACGGGCGACAGGAGTTCCATGATGCCGGCCGCGGAGGCCGGAAGAAAGGCGTCGATCAGCTTCGCCCCCGGATTGCTGGCGAGCCGCCGACGGTCAGGTCAGCGGCGGGCATGCGTGGCAAGATCGGGCATGGCGCGGACGCCATGCCCTCACTCATATGCGAGAGGGCTCAGTTCGACTGCGTGGCGCCGCCATAGATGTCGAAGTCGAAATATTTTTTCGAGATCTCGTCGTACTTGCCGTTGGCGCGGATCGCCTTGATGCCGGCGTTGAACTTTTCCTTGAGCGCGGTGTCTTCCTTGCGGATACCGGCGCCGACACCTGGGCCAAGCACTTCGTCGTCGGGCGCCACCATGCCCTTCAGGTCGCAGCAGGCCTTGCCCTGGTCCGACTTCAGGAATTCGCCGAGCGCGATCGAGTCGGCCTGCACCGCGTCGATGCGACCGGCGGCCAGATCCTGGTTGGCTTCATCCTGGGTCTGGTATTCCTTGATTTCCTGCGCGCCGGTGAAATGCTTCTTGGCGTACACGGCATGCACGGTCGAGACCTGGACGCCGATCACCTTGCCCTTGAGATCGTCCGGCGTGGCGCCGAACTTCTGGTCCTTCGGCCCGATGATCGCGGTCGGGGTGTTGTAGTACTTGTCCGAGAAGTCGATCGTCTTCTTGCGCTCGTCGGTGATCGACATGGAAGAGACGATGGCGTCGATCTTCTTGGTCGTCAGCGCCGGGATGATGCCGTCCCAGGCCACCGGCGTGATCACGCAGTCGAGTTTCTCTTCGGCGCAGACGGCGTCGACGAAGTCGATCTCCCAGCCCACCCATTTGCCGCTGGCGTCGGGCGAGGTGAAGGGCGGGTAGGGTTCGGCGGCGACGCCGATCTTGACCTGCTCGGCCTTGGCCACTCCGCCCATCGCCGCGACGCCGAGAAGCAGCGCGGCGGCAAATGTCTTGAGAACAGTCTTCATGTCAGGACTCCCAGTTTGTTGTTGTTCCCGGTTTTTCGCTCCGCTTGATGCCGGCACCTAGCCGACATTGCGGAGGAATTGCTTGAGCCTTTCGGATTTGGGCGCGCCGAACAGCTGTTCCGGCGGACCTTCTTCCTCGACCAGCCCGTTGTAGAGATAGACGACATGCGTCGCGACCTCGCGGGCGAACTTCATTTCATGCGTCACCAGCACCATGGTGCGTCCCTCGCGCGCCAGATCGCCGATGACCTTCAGCACCTCGCCGACCAGCTCGGGATCGAGCGCGGAAGTCGGTTCGTCGAACAGCATGACGCGCGGATTGATCGCCAGCGCGCGGGCGATCGCGGCTCGCTGCTGCTGGCCGCCGGACAGGAAAGCCGGATAGACGTCGCGCTTTTCCGCCAGCCCGACGCGGGCGAGCAGCTTCTCGGCCTGGGCGATCGCTTCGCTGCGCTTGACGCCAAGCACATGCACCGGAACCTCGATGACATTCTCGATCAGCGTCATGTGGCTCCACAGGTTGAAATTCTGGAAAACCATGCCGAGCCTCGAGCGAATGCGCTCGATCTGCCTGCGGTCGGCCGGAACGGTGTGGCCGTGGCTGTCGGCCTTGAGCTTGATCTCCTCGCCATTGACCCGGATGATGCCGCTCGTGGGATTCTCCAGGCAGTTGATGCAGCGTAAGAGCGTCGACTTGCCGGAACCGGAGCCGCCGATGATGGCGACCACCTCGCCGTCGCGCGCCGACAGCGAAACCCCCTTCAGCACGTGCAGCTGGCCGAACTTCTTGTGCAGGTTTTCGACATGGATGGCTTCGGCGGCGCCGTTCTGCGCCTCACCGGATTGGACTACGGCAACTCCTGCAGCGCTCACCGGGTGGCCTCTATCTGGCCGACGGCAGTTCGTCGAACGTCTATCCGGCTAATCAACATACGCTGCACTGACCCGCTCCAGGCTTCAGCATGGACCCGACAGCGCGAGCCCGTCAATCCCGCTCATTACGGCACTTGCGGCCTTGTTGCGCAAGTGTATAAATAGCCCTTCATGAAATTTTCACGGTTTTTTTCATCTTAAAAGGGCATCGATGAGCGCTTTCGGATCACAGTCCATGGCGGCGCCGCTGCGGCGCGTGCTGATGCGGTCGGCGGCCAACGCCATGCGTGATGCCGACAGGGCGGCCTGGCACTATGGCCCGGGATTCAACCCGGCGAAGGCCGCTTCGCAGCATTCGCTCCTTGCCGAGCTGGTGGCGGCTTCCGGCGCCGAGATCGAATGGATCGAGGACACGGCCGACGGCCTTTCGGATTCGGTGTTCACGCATGACCCGTCGCTGATGACCGACCGCGGCGCCCTGATCCTGTCCATGGGCAAGCCACTGCGCGCCCGGGAGCCCTCGCTGCATGAGGAAACTTATAAGAGGCTGGGCATTCCGGTCCTCGGTCGTGTCGAGGCGCCTGGTCAGGTCGAAGGCGGTGACTGCGTATGGGTGGATGCCCGCACGCTGGCGATCGGGCGCGGTGTGCGCTCCAACCAGGAAGGCATCCAGCAGGTTTCCAACCTGCTGACGCCGCTGGGCATTTCCGTCTACGGCTTCGATTTGCCGCTGTGGCAGGGCGAAGAGGCGTGCCTGCATCTGATGTCGGTGATCAGCCCGCTGGCCGACGACCTGGCCCTGGTCTATTCGCCGCTTCTGCCGGCCACGTTCTATCAGATGCTGAAGGCGCGCGGCATCCGGCTGGTCGAAGGCGACGCCGAAGAGTTCGCCGCTTCCAACGGCCTCAGCCTGAACGTGCTGCCGACCAGCCCGCACAAGGTCATCGCCGTTGCTGGTTTTCCCAAGACCAAGGCCGCGATGGAAGCCGCCGGCTGCACGGTCGAGACATTCGAGGCGGATGCGCTCTGCATCGCCTGCGAAGGCGGGCCGACATGCCTGACGCGGCCGATCCTGCGCCAATGAATGCGCGCCGCAAGTTCCGCCGCGAGGGCGAGGAGCGGCGGCGGCAGGATCTGATCGATGCGACCCTGGACAGCGTGGCGGAATATGGCCTTCAGGGCGCCACCTTGCGCACCATCGCCTTGCGCGCCGGCGTCACCGCCGGGCTGATCCGGCACTATTTCCCCGGCAAGGAAGAATTGCTGCAGGAAGCCTATGCGGCGCTGGTCGGCCGCATGACCGAGCAGGCGAAAGCGGCATTGGTCATGGAAGACGCCTCGCCTCGCCAACGCCTCGCGGCTTTCGTCACCGCCAACCTCAACGCGCCGATCGTCGACCGGCGGGTGTTTTCGCTCTGGGCAACCTTCCTTGGCCGCGCCAATGCGGATCCGGCGCTCGCCCGTGCCCATCGCGAAGGCTACCTCGGCTTTCGCGACGAGGTGGAAGCGGTCGTTGCCGAAGTGCTTGCCGCCGAGCAGCGCAAGCCGGACGCAGGCGAGCTGCGCCGTCATGCCATCGCGATCAACGCGATCATCGACGGGCTCTGGATCGAAGGCTGCCTGGCGGCAGAGATGTTCTCGCCTGGCGAATTGGCGGCGATAGGCGTCAACGCCATAGAGGCCGAGCTCGGCTTGACGCCACAAAAGGGAGGAAACCAATGACCACCATCGGCGAGGCGCTGATCAAATTGCTCGAAGCGCATGGCGTCGACACCGTTTTCGGTATTCCGGGTGTGCATACGGTCGAGCTCTATCGCGGCCTGGCGCGCTCGAAGATCCGTCATGTCACGCCGCGCCACGAGCAGGGCGCCGGCTTCATGGCCGACGGTTATGCGCGCGCCGGCGGCCGTCCCGGCGTCGCCTTCGTCATCACCGGGCCGGGCCTCACCAACACCATCACAGCCATGGGACAGGCGCGCGCCGATTCGGTGCCGATGCTGGTCATCTCCGGTGTCAACGCCACCGATACGCTGGGAAAAGGGCTGGGCTTCCTGCATGAGCTGCCCGACCAGCGCGGCATGATGGAGAAGGTGGCGCTGTTTTCCGAGCGCATCACCGAGGCCGAGCAATTGCCTGGCGCGCTCGCCCGCGCCTTCGCCGTCTTCTCCTCCTCACGCCCGGGTCCAGTCCATATCGAGATCCCCACCGACGTCATGGTCAAGCCCGCCGATGGTGTTGCGGCCGTCCTTAGCAATACCGCGCCACCCGCTCCGGAGTTGGCGGCGATGGCCGAGGCGGCAAGGCTTTGCAGGGCAGCACGCCGTCCACTGATCGTTTCGGGCGGCGGCGCCAAGAAGGCCGATGCGGCGCTGCGGCGTCTGGCCGAGATGCTCGGCGCCCCCGTGGTCGAGACCGCCAATGCGCGGGGCCTGCTGCACGGCCATCCGCTATGCGTGCCGGCGAGCCCCAGCCTCAAGGCCGTGCGTGCGTTGATGGCGGACGCCGATCTGGTGATTGCCGCCGGCACCGAATTCGGCCCGACCGATTATGACGGTTATGGCGACGGCGGCTTCGTGCTGCCGAAGAACCTGATCCGCATCGATATCGGCGCCGACCAGATCGCGCGCCGGCCGGTGACGGTCGGCATCCAGGCGGATTGCTCGGAAGCGATCGACGCCCTGCTCGCGGCGATCGGGCCTGGCCATGCCGCGGCAAGCGAAGGCGGGGCTCGTGCGGCCGCCACACGCGCGGCAGCACTGTCCGAATTGAAGCCTGATTATCTGGCGCAGGTGCGCGCCGTGGAGGCGATCCGCGACGCGCTGCCGGGCGCCATCATCGTCGGCGATTCGACCCAGCCGATCTATGCCGCCAACCTCTATTACGACCACGACCGTCCCGGCGGCTGGTTCAACGCCGCGACCGGCTTCGGCGCGTTGGGCTACGGCCCGCCGGCGGCGATCGGCGCAGCACTTGCGGTGCCGGAGGCGCCGGTGGTGTGCCTCACCGGCGATGGCGGCTTCCAGTTCACCTTGCCGGAGATCGGCGCCGCGCTTGACGCCCAAGCGCCGGTGATCTTCGTCGTCTGGAACAATCGCGGCTATCGCGAGATCGAAACTTCGATGCTCGATGTCGGCGTCGAGCCGGTCGGCGTGTCGCCGGCGCCGCCCGATTTCTGCAAGCTCGCCGAGGCCTACGGCATCGAGGCCGAGCGGCTGGCCGGGGCCGGCGGCCTTGCCGTGGCGCTGAAGCGCGCGCGGGCGGCCGGCAAGCCGCGCGTCATCGAAATCGCCGTCGACTGAAAGACCGGCACGTCTGCCGGCTGGCCCTTCCGGCGCCGGCAAACCGATGCCGGCCGCCACGGTCCGACGCATGCAAAGACGCTGCGCCTGCCATGTCGATATTTCAATTGAGTGACAACGCGAAAGGCGCGACGTTCCAGTCTGGGGCGGTACAACCAAAAGAAATAATCATAAGAAAATGACAGGAGCGGTCGAAGTATGACGGAAACGCTGAACGGCAGGCATGTCGTGGTGACGGGCGGCACTGGGGCACTCGGCGGCGCGGTTGTCGGCAGATTGCTGGAGCAGGGCGCGATCTGCCACGTGCCCAATGCCCACGCGGCGGCCCCGCCGCATTTTCCTTACGCGGCCCATGCCAGCGTGCATCTGGCGCATAATGTCGACCTATCGGATTCGGCCAAGGTCGAAGCTTTCTACCACCAGGTGCCCGAGCTCTGGGCCTCGATCCACCTTGCCGGCGGCTTCACCATGGCGCCGGTCGAAAAGATCGAGTCGGCCTCCTTCGCCGAGATGATGGACACCAACGCCCGTACGGCTTTCCTGTGCAGCCGCGCCGCGGTGCGCTCGATGCTGGAGTCCAATACGGCCGGCCGCATCGTCAATGTCGCCGCGCGCGCCGGTCTCGATCCGAGGCGCGGCTCCGGCATGGTCGCCTATGCCGCAAGCAAGGCGGCGGTCGCGGCGATGACTGTGGCCATGGCGGAGGAGTTGAAGGGCAAGGGCATCCTAGTCAACGCCGTGGCGCCCTCGACGCTCGACACGCCCGCCAACCGCGCCGACATGCCCGACGCCGATTTCGCCAAATGGGTCAGCCTGGAGGCCGCGGCGGAAGCGATCGCCTATCTCGCCTCGCCCGCCAACCTGGCGATGAGCGGCACGCTGGTGCCGCTCTACGGCCGCGCCTGAGGGGCGACCGCGGGGCGGCTCATCTACAGACGAGCTTGCCTATCTGCGGCTTGAACTTGCGCGGGCCCGGAATCTGTTCGGCGCTCGCGTCGTCGACGATAAATACATCGAGGGTGCGGCCGCCGCCCACCGGTAGTGGTCGTTTCCGATATGCTCGATCACGTCGATGGGGCCATGATTTTCCAGCCTGCGGGCAACATCGCCACTGTCGGTGATGGCGTCGATCTCGGCCTTGCGCTGCCGGTAGGGCGGCAATGCCGCCGCCGTCACCACTGTGCCGGCCAGCAGGAATGCTGCGACAAAACCGACTCGGGCCATAGGGGCTCCGAACCGTCTGGCTTCCTATAGCGGCCTTTCTCGACATTGGCGGGCATGACGACCGCCAACGCCTCTACTGCATTAGAAGAACCTGCGACTATGTCAGATTCGAGACGCCCGCCTCCACGACCTCGACCGCGTCGCCGATTGAGATTGTGCCCGTGTTGTTCGGTATCGCGTTCTGACCGAAGATGATGCCGCCCTTGGCGGAGCGGTGGAGTTTGCCAAGCGTCTGCAGCGGCTCGCGCGGGTCCGGCTGCTCGCCGCTGTGCGGGTCGCGGGTGGTGATGACACAGCGCGCGCAGGGCTTGGCGATGCGCAACTCGACCGAGCCTATGCGGATCGTCCTCCAGCTGTCTTCGGGCCATGCGCCTTCTGCGTCGATGACAATGTTGGGGCGAAACCGCGCCATCCCGATCGGCCTGGCTAAATGGCTGTTCAGATGGTCCAGCGACCCCGTCGTGGCGACCAGCAGCGGAAAACCGTCCGCAAAGCCGACATAATCTCCAGGCTCGCCGAATTCAGGGTCGACCGGCCGGTTTTGCGGATCGTCGAAATAGACGAGATCGACGGGCCGGCCAAGAATCGTGGCGAGATAAGCGCCAGCGGCTGGATCACACGACCGCGCGGCAACCATATCCTTCCAGATCTTGATCTGACGGAGTGCAGCACCTGGGCCTGGAACCTCGACGGCATGCGAACCATGCCTGTCATGTTTCAACAGTATGCCCGTATCGCGATGCTCGACGTCAATCGTTGTCATTGCCGGTATCTGGCGAATGGTGAGGAACTGTACGTCCTTGTCGACGATCATCCAGCGGCGGTCGCCTTCCAAGCCCATGGTCTCGATGTCAGCGCTCGGCACGGCATGGCCGCGCAGGCTCTTGACCGGATAACGATGGAGTTCGACGACCTTCATGCGCATGACCCTATTGCCCGGAGTGTGGAGTTGAAGGGATTGCACGGTCCCTGTCTTGTACCAGTGCCGCGAAATGAAAAACCCGCGAGCCTTGCGGCCCGCGGGTTCATTGTTCAAGCCGCGCGCGTGGCGCGGCTGCAGCTTACGCGGTGCGCGAAGCGGCTTAGTTGCCCTGCTTCTTCAGCGCGGCGCCCAGAATGTCGCCCAGCGAAGCGCCGGAGTCGGTCGAGCCGTACTGAGCGACCGCTTCCTTCTCCTCGGCGATTTCCAGCGCCTTGATCGAGACCTGCAGCTTGCGGGTCTTCTTGTCGAAGGCGATGACACGGGCATCGACCTTCTGGCCGACGGTGAAGCGCTCGGGGCGCTGCTCATCGCGGTCGCGCGAAAGGTCCGAACGCTTGATGAAGGTCTCGATGCCGCTGTCGACCAGCCGCACGTCCAGACCGCCATCCTTCACGCCGATGACCTCGCAGGTGACGACGGCGTTCTTGCGCAGCTCGCCGCTGCTGGCCGCTTCGCCGACCGTGTCGCGGGCCAGCTGCTTGATGCCGAGCGAGATGCGCTCCTTCTCGATGTCGACGTCGAGCACCTGCGCCTTGACCATGTCGCCGCGATTGTACTCTTCGATGACCTGCTCGCCCGGACGGGTCCAGTCGAGGTCGGAGAGATGCACCATGCCGTCCACGTCGCCTTCCAGGCCGATGAACAGGCCGAACTCGGTCTTGTTCTTGACCTCGCCCTCGACCTGGCTGCCGACCGGATGGCTCGAGGCGAAAGCCTGCCACGGGTTTTCCAGCGTCTGCTTGAGGCCGAGCGAGATGCGGCGCTTGGCCGGATCGACCTCGAGCACCACCACGTCGACTTCCTGCGTCGTCGACAGGATCTTGCCGGGGTGCACATTCTTCTTCGTCCACGACATTTCCGAAACGTGGATGAGGCCCTCGATGCCCGGCTCCAACTCGACGAACGCGCCGTAGTCGGTGATGTTGGTGACGGTGCCCTTGATCTTCTTGCCGATCGGGAACTTGGTGCCGATATCCGACCACGGATCCGACTCGAGCTGCTTCATGCCGAGCGAGATGCGGTGGGTTTCCTGGTTGATGCGGATGATCTGCACCTTGACCGTCTGGCCGATGTTGAGGATTTCGGTCGGATGGTTGACGCGGCGCCAGGCCATGTCGGTGACATGCAGCAAGCCGTCGATGCCGCCGAGGTCGACGAACGCACCGTAGTCGGTGATGTTCTTGACCACGCCTTCGACCACCTGGCCTTCCTCGAGGTTCTGCACGATTTCCGAGCGCTGTTCGGCGCGGCTCTCCTCGAGCACGGTGCGGCGCGACACCACGATGTTGCCGCGGCGGCGATCCATCTTGAGGATCTCGAAGGGCTGCGGGTTGTGCATCAGCGGGGTAACGTCGCGGATCGGGCGGATATCGACCTGGCTGCGCGGCAGGAACGCCACGGCGCCGTCGAGGTCGACGGTGAAGCCGCCCTTGACCTGGTTGAAGATGACGCCTTCGACGCGCTCACCCTTGGTGAACTTCTCTTCGAGACGCACCCAGCTCTCCTCGCGGCGAGCCTTCTCGCGCGACAGCATGGCTTCGCCAAGCGCGTTTTCGATGCGCTCGACATAGACCTCGACGGTGTCGCCGACCTTGAGGGAGGATTCCTTGCCCTTGGCGCCGAATTCCTTCAGCGGCACTCGGCCTTCGACCTTGAGGCCGACATCGATGATGGCCATGTCCTTTTCGATCGCGGTGATCGTGCCCCGGACAACCTGGCCCTCGCCGGAATGGCCGGCGGTGAATGATTCTTCGAGCATGCTCGCGAAATCGTCGCGAGACGGATTAGCTACTGACATTGTTTCTCCTGGAATACCCCGGTCTTCAAGCGGGGCGGGCGCCGTGGGTTAGCGTTGCGTGAGCCTGCCGGCGTTCCGGGCTGAAAGCCCTTGGCCGCTGTTCAGGCGGCAAGTCCGGCGCATGAAGAATGCTGGCAGGCTGGTTCGTGCCCGATATGGGTATTTTCGCCGCCAACGGCAATCGAAAAACCTGATCAGGCCTTGTTTCTTTCGGCAAGGACGTCGTCAACGATCGCCATCGCCGCCAGAAACGCGGCTTCTATAGCCATTTCGCTGGTATCAAGCAAGTGCGCGTCTGCCGCCGGCTTCAGCGGCGAGTCGGCGCGGCCCATGTCGCGCTCGTCGCGACGCTCGATATCGGCAAGGATGGTGGCGAGATCGGCGCTGCCGCCCATGCTCTCGATCTCGGCCAGCCGGCGTCTGGCGCGCACTTCGGCGCTTGCCGTGACATAGAGCTTGATGTCGGCATCGGGGCACACCACGGTGCCGATGTCGCGGCCGTCGAGCACAGCACCCGGCGGCGCCTTGGCGAAGGCCCGCTGCTTCTCCACCAGGATACGCCGTACGGTCGGAATGACCGCGACCTTCGATGCGGCCTCGCCCACCGCATGCGCGGCCAGCACGGTGCGGTCAAGGTTGGAGAGGTCCACCTGCCGAGCAGCGGTTTCGGCCGCCGAGACATTGTCGAGCGGCAGGCCGAGCTCGAGCAGCTTGTGGGCCACCGCGCGATAGGTGAGGCCGGTATCGAGCAGGTTCAGCCGGTAGTGGTCGGCGAGCCGGCGGGCGAGCGTGCCTTTGCCCGCGCCTGCCGGGCCGTCGATGGCGATGGTGAAGGTGTGGGTCATGGGCGGGCCAACCGAAGACGCGGGCGCCGCGATCCTTCGCGCCCCCCTCTGTCCTGCCGGACAGTCCGGCAGAACAGAGGGGGGCGCTGTCCCGCCAGCGTTTCAGTTTGGCCCAATCTCATCGACCTCACCCAATCTCCGCGCCCAACCCCTTCATCAGCCCCATGAATTCCGGAAAGCTCGTCGCGATCATGTTGGCGTCGTCGATGGTCACCGGCTTCTCCGTTGCCAGCCCCATCACCAGAAAACTCATGGCGATGCGGTGGTCGAGATGCGTCTTCACCGCCGTATCGGGGCCGTTGGGATGAGCGCCCAGTCCCTTGCCGCCCGGTCTGCCGCGCACGGCGAGCGAGGCCTCGCCCTCGGTGCAGTCGACGCCGTTGAGCTCCAGGCCCCTGGCCACCGCCGCCAGACGGTCGGATTCCTTGACCCGAAGTTCCTCCAGCCCCTGCATCAGCGTCTCGCCCTCGGCGAAGCTCGCGGCGACGGCCAGCACCGGATACTCGTCGATCATCGACGGCGCGCGCTCGGGCGGCACCGCCACGCCTTTCAGCTCCGACGAGCGCACGCGCAAGTCCGCCACGTCCTCGCCGCCGGCATTGCGCGGATTGAGGATATCGATCTTGCCGCCCATTTCCTGCAATGTCAGCAGCAGTCCGGTGCGGGTCGGGTTCATCAGCACGTTCTCGATGACGATGTCCGAACCCGGCACGATGAGCGCCGCAACCAGCGGGAAGCCGGCCGAGGACGGATCGCCCGGCACGGCGATCGTCTGTCCGGTGAGCTTGCCCTGGCCTTCGATGAAGATGTGCCGCACGCCGCGCTCATCCGTCTCGACGCTCAGGTTGGCACCGAAACCCTTCAGCATCTTTTCGGTATGGTCGCGCGTCATCACGGGTTCGATCACCGTGATGATGCCGGGAGTGTTCAAGCCGGCAAGCAGCACCGCCGACTTCACCTGGGCGGATGCCATCGGTACGCGATAGGTGATGGGCGCTGCATGCTTCGGGCCGCGCAGCGTGATCGGCATGCGGTCGCCGGGAGCGGCCTTCAGCACCTGCACGCCCATCTGGCGCAGCGGGTCGAGCACGCGGCCCATCGGCCGGCCCGAAAGCGAGGCGTCGCCGATGAAGGTCGTCTCCATGTCATAGGTGCCGACGAGCCCCATGGTGAGGCGCGAGCCGGTGCCGGCATTGCCGAAGTCGAGCGGGCCTTCAGGCTGCAGCAACGCGCCGTTGCCGGTGCCGCGGATCACCCATTCGCCGCCGTTCTTTTCGATATGCGCGCCCATCGCCTTCATGGCGGCGCCCGTGCGCATCACGTCCTCGCCTTCGAGCAGGCCGGTGATGCGGGTTTCGCCGGAGGCAAGGCCGCCGAACATGAACGAGCGGTGCGAGATCGATTTGTCGCCCGGCACGCGCGCGGTGCCGGCAAGGGCAGGGGATTTGCGGGCCGTGGCCGGCTTAGCGGCGGCGGAGTGAGACATCCTTGTCTTCCAAATGAAATGCCGGCTGGCCGGCTCGGTTCGTCATGCTGCGGCGGTCTCGTATCACGGTGCGTTGCAATGGTCATCCCCTTGTGCGAGGCCTTCGAATACGAGCATTTTACAATGCCGGCTTTTGGCTTTGACAGCGCTCAAAACTGCGGTTATGGGGACCACTCTTTTATTGACGAGGCCTGCTGTGGCAAAAGCTGAACTTGGCACCAAGCGTGTCGACCCCGAAACGGGTCGGAAATTCTACGATCTCAACAAAGACCCGATCGTCTCGCCCTATACCGGCAAGAGCTATCCGCGCTCCTATTTCGAGGAAGGCAAGATTTCCGCCCTCGAGGAAGATGAGGAAGTCGCCGAAAAGGAAGTGGACGCCGACGAAGAGGAAGGCGCCGAAGTCGTGTCGCTCGAGGAGGCCGATGACGAGGCCAAGGGCGGCGGCGACGAACTTCCGGATCTTGGCGACGATGAAGAAGATGTCGATCTCGGCGACGATGAGGACGACACCTTCCTTGCCGACGAAGAGGAAGAGGACGATGACGTCGCCGATATGATCGGTGTCGGCGACGACGATGACGAAGTCTGATTGGATCGTTTGCCGGCCATTTTGGCCTGTGACGAAAAAGCGGCTTTTCAAGGCTTGATCTTGACCGAAGGCGGCGCTAGAAGCCGCCAGCACTAAACGACGGCGCGGTTCCCAATCGCGCCGGATCTCTTCGCCGGAAACGGCGCCGGCCGACTGCCGGGAGTGGGGCCATAGCTCAGTTGGGAGAGCGCTTGAATGGCATTCAAGAGGTCGTCGGTTCGATTCCGATTGGCTCCACCAAACAGTCACTTCCTGACCAATTGCACGAACGGAAAACCGCTCGCACTCGAATTGCTCTAACCGCGCTGGGCGCGGGTTCTGGCTGCTTTGCGCGCTGCCGCCGATCGTCCGGCGGCGCCTTTAGTCTGCGCGGCTTTCCTCGCCGCCGCCGACCGCTCTTCGGCTGTGCGGCCGGATGCGGCGCTCTTGGCCTGCTTCGACAGAGCCTTGTGAGAGGCGGTGCTCTTCGGCTCGCCCTCAAGCACCTTCGATACCGCCTTCGAGACCTTCGGCTGGCGCTTCGGCTTCCGTTCGCCCTGGCCTGCCTCGTAAGCATATTTGGCGCTCTTGCGCGTGCTGTCCTTCACATCGCCTTTTTTGGGGGGCGGCAGGTCGATGCCCGCGCGGCGCGCTTCCGAAAGACCGATGGCGATCGCCTGTTTGGTGGAGCGGGCGCCGTGCTTGCCTTTGCGGACTTTGTCGATTTCCGCGTGAACGAATTCACCGGCCTGCGTGCTTGCCGACTTGCCTTCGCGCTTGTCTTCGCGCGCCTTTTCGATGGTTTTCTTGTCCGGCATTGTTTTTCTCCTCGTTCGAACGGGGGCATGATCGAATGCCGACAGGATGCGTCAGATCGCGCATCAGCGGCTTTCATATGTGCCGACGAGATCGGTAGTGGCGATCATATGCGGCTCCGCCTGGGCCAGAAGATTGGCGATTCCCGGTTCTCCGCCGGTTTCCAGCGCCTCAACGTCGAGTGCTGAAAGGCGGAAGTGATAATGGTGAACGCCGTGCCCTTTTGGCGGCTGGGGACCGTCATAACGGGCATTGCCGAAGTCGTTCACGGCCTGGTGGAAAGTTTCCGGTCCAGCGGTGCCTTCGGGCAAGCGGTCTCGGCCGGCGGCAATGTCATAGACCGCCCAATGGCGAAACATGCCGCGCGGCGCGTCGGGATCCTCGACGACGAGCAGGAAGCTTCTGGTCCCGGCCGGCGCGTTCTTCCACCGCAGGGGAGGAGACAAATTGCCTCCGTTGCGGACATAGGGCTCGGGAATGGTCTGGCCGTTTTCAAAGGCTGGACTCTCAAGCGTGAAAGCCATGGCTGGAACTCCGTGCACTTATCGCGTTCTTCGCGAAGGAATTCACGAACGATCTTTGCTCGCATCGGCGGAGCGCGCTCGCTACTGGTTTCTTTTGGAACGCGGGGCGTTGGCGGGAGTTCCAGCATCATGCCCGCGACGGCGCGTCGATGGATGCCTGCAAGTCGAGATATCGTCGCTGGGAAAGCTGCTCCAACGGAAGCGAACTCAGGTCGTATCCGGCGAAACAAGCGCCGGAGGAAATCCCTATGCCGGTGGCGGCAACTAGGCTAAGGGCTTCCTGTCAGAGGGACGCTTATGAGAATTCCGGCTTTGGGTGGAAATCCGGCGCAGGGACGTGTTCGATCCGGGCTGCTTGCGCGACAAAACAATCTCTTGCCGATGCTTTGCATTGCGGTCGCGCTTGCTGCTTGTCAATCGACCCCAGACACACAGCCTGTTGCTGACCCGCAACCCGCTCCGGCCGCCGCTCCCGCTCCGGCCTCACCGAATTCGGCGGTACTGGATGAGGCGGCTGCGGTCGTTCCGCCCGGCAAGGGCGTTCCGGCCAGATACACTGCATTCTCCGGCATATGGGCGGGACAGCTCAACGGCATGTATGACGGCAAGCTGGCGGTCCTGACCGTGTCTTCGGGCGGGCAGGTGACGGTCAGCTACGCATGGGGCGATCTGGCCGACAACAAGCCGGGTGTCGCTGACGGCTCCGGCAGGATTTCCGGCAACACGTTGAAGCTCGGGCGCCTGCCGAACGGCGCCGACATCACCGCCACCATGGCGTCGCCGGGAATGCTCAACGTCACCTACGCGCTGGCGGGGCAGACCTATGCCGGTTCCTTCGCCCGGGTCAGCCAGTGAGCAAAGCCGGTCACTGAGGTCAAAGCGGGTTCTGCGCGATCCGCACGCTCATCTCCGATCTCGACGGCATGGGCCGGCATCGATCAGCCGGCCGCGCGTCTCGTAGCGGGCGAAGATCGAGATCCGGTCGGCATTCTGGTTGGCTGAACGAGCCGTCCGGCGTCGCCGACAGGAAGGCCGAGTTTGTCGACGTCGTCGGTCTCGGCAAGCTTCGGCACGGCAGCGTCGTCCCGTCCAAGGTGTAGACGCCGAGGCCGATATCGCGCGCCCTGAAACAGGGCGCCTCGCGATTGAAGGCTGCCGACAAAGCAAGACAGGCGCTTTGCATCGATCTTCCTGGCGTCGCCGGCGGCTTCTCCGCTGGTGTCGGCCTTGCGAAAATTTCGCCGATCGTCGCTTGCAAGGCAATCCCATATGTGAAAATATTATTCACAAAAGAAAACAGTGGGAGGAAAGCGACCATGCGTCTCGCCATCCGGCATCGCGCCCGGAACCGCCTTGCAGGCCGCGCCGGAAGCTCCCGGAGAGGATCATGAGCGCATTCTCGCCGACCGTCGGTGTCGCCTCGACGCATCCCGCCGACATGCCTGAGGCGCATGCCGAAATCCCTGTCTGGAATTCTGAAAACTGGTTCTACGAGGACTGGCAAGTCGGTCACAAAATCCGCTCGCTTCGCCGCACCGTCGCCGAGGGCGAAAGCCATATGTTCAATGCGCTAGTGTTGGACATCCATCCTTACGTGCAGGACCAGATGTTCGCCGAGAAGGAAGGCATCTTCGGCAAGCGGCTGGTGGCGGGCGCCTTCGTGTTTTCGGCCGGGCTCGGCCTGGTTGCCACCAACTGCATCAACGCCTTTTCCTATGGCTATGACAGACTGCGCTTCATCAAGCCGGTCTTCATCGGCGACACCATCTATTCGATCCGCACCAACCTCGACAAAAAGCCGCGCTACCAGGATATGGGCCTGATCCGCGCCAGCTACGAAGTCTTCAAGGGTGAAGGAGAGCTGGTGCTCTACTGCGAGCATCTGCAAACCGTGAAATACAAGAACCCGGCCGATTTCGTCGGCAAGACCGAGAAGTGAACCGTGGCCGCTGACAAAGAACTTCCACTAACCGGCCTCGTCGTCATCGACATGAGCCAGTTCCTGTCGGGACCCTACTGTTCGCTGCGCCTGCTCGACCTCGGCGCGCGCGTCATCAAGATCGAGCGGCCCGATGGCGGCGACCTGTCGCGCCGGCTCTATCTCAGCGACACCGAGATCGGCGGCGATTCCACCATTTTCCACGCCATCAACCGCGGCAAGGAGAGCCTTGCCGTCGACCTAAAGAACGAGGCCGACCTCGCCGCGCTGCGCGCGTTGATCGCCAAGGCCGACGTGCTCATCCAGAACTTCAGGCCGGGCGTCATCGAGCGGCTCGGCCTCGACCATGAGCATGTCAGCACGATCAACCCCCGGCTCGTCTATGCCTCGATCAGCGGCTATGGCGAGGAAGGGCCATGGGTGAAGCGCCCGGGGCAGGATCTGCTCGCCCAGGCTCGTTCCGGCGTGATGTGGCTGAACGGCGACGAGGAGCAGGGACCGGTGCCTTTCGGCCTGGCGATCGCCGACATGCTGGCGGGCGCCGCCTGCGCCCAAGGCATCCTCGCCAAGCTGGTGCGGCGCGGCATCACCGGCGAGGGCGGCCATGTCGAAACCAGCCTGCTTGAGGCGCTGATCGATTTCCAGTTCGAGGTGCTGACCACGCATCTCAACGACGGCCGCCGCCTGCCGAAGCGCCCGTCCTTCCGCAGCGCCCATGCCTATCTCTCGGCGCCATACGGCGTCTATCCGGCCAAGGACGGCTACCTGGCGATTGCCATGACGCCGATCCCGAAGATAGCCGACCTGCTCGAACTTCCCGAGCTAGACCCTTTCCGCGACAAGCCGGAGACCTGGTTCACCGCCCGCGACGAGATCAAGGCGATCATCGCCAGGCGCATTGCCGAGAAAACCATCGACGAATGGCTGGCCGTCCTCGAGCCCGCCGATGTCTGGTGCGCCAAAGTGCTGACCTGGCCGGAACTGATGCAGAGCGACGGCTTCAAGACGCTCGACATGCTGCAGACGGTGACCCGTGAGGACAATGTCTCGATCCTGACCACCCGCACACCTCTGCGCGTCGACGGCGCGCGCGCCAAGGTGGATCGCGCCGCCCCGCAAATCGGTGAGCACAGCGAAAAAATCCGCGCGGAGTTCGGGCTGTGAGCGGTGTTTCGTTGAAAGGCATGACCTGGAACCATCCGCGCGGCTACGACCCGATGGTGGCGTGCTCGGCGCTGTGGAAGGAAAAGACCGGCGTCTCGATCGAATGGGAAAAGCGCTCGCTGCAGGATTTCGAGTCTTTCCCGGTGGAAGAGCTCGCCCGCGCCTATGATTTGATCGTTATCGACCATCCGCATGTCGGCCAGATCACCGCCGAGAAGTGTCTGGCGCCGCTCGATGTGCCAGGGCGCGAGGCGGAACGCGAGGCGCTGGCTGCGGCAAGCGTCGGCCAGTCCTATCCGAGCTATACCTGGCAGGGCCGGCAATGGGCTTTCCCGATCGACGCCGCGACCCAGGTTCAGGCTTGGCGGCCCGATCTGATCGAAACCGCGCCGGCGATCTGGACCGAAGTGCTGGCGCTTGCCGAGCAGGGCCGCGTGCTCTTGCCGCTCAGGCCGCCGCATTCGCTGATGTGCTTCTACACGTTGGCCGCCGATCTCGGCCGGCCCTGCACGGTCGACGGTTCGGCCGACCTTGTCGATGGCGGGACCGGCGAAACCGCCTTCGAGATGCTGTGCGAGATCGCGGCGCTGGTCGATCCCG
Source organism: Mesorhizobium sp. B2-7-2 (assembly GCF_006440775.1). GTDB lineage: Bacteria > Pseudomonadota > Alphaproteobacteria > Rhizobiales > Rhizobiaceae > Mesorhizobium. The sequence continues at coordinate 428,563 of NZ_VFTZ01000002.1, forward strand.
CATGCCTGACGATGGATCCGATCGCCGTCTTCGAGAAGATGGCCAAGCCCGGCTCGCGCATCGCCTGCGCGCCGCTGATCTATGGCTATGTTCCCTATGCGGTGGCGGGTTTCCGCCCGCACCGCCTCGCCTTCGCCGACATGCCGGTCGCCAGCGGCAACGGCCCGATCGGCTCGGCGCTCGGCGGCACCGGCATTGCCGTCTCCGCCTTTTCCGCCGCGCCCGAGGCGGCGATCGACTTCGCCTATTGGATCGCCAGCGGCGACGTGCAGCGCGGCCCTTATGCCGCCGCCGGCGGCCAGCCCGGCCATGCCGCAGCCTGGGAGGACGACGCCGTCAACGCCGCGACAGGCGACTTCTATCGCGCTACGCGGGCGACGCTCGAGGGCGCTTGGGTCCGCCCGCGCCATGACGGCTATATGGCCTTCCAGCAGCGGGCTTCGGACCGCATCAATGAAGGTCTTGCCGGCCGTCAGGAAGCAAGGCGCGTCGTCGCCGACATCAATCGCCTGTTCCGGGAGAGTTTCGCGCCGGCCGCCGCCGGCTAGATGTGCCGATCGCCGCCGCGACGCTCGGCGAGCTTGACGTCTATATCCGCCACAGCCGGCGTGCATTGCCCGAGAGCAGGCGGGTCCGCTCTGAATCGCTTGCACCGGCCAGCAGCGCATGCGTGGCGGCGACCCAGGTCGTCAGCCCGCCGCCCAGCGTGCAGACCGGCCAATCGCTGCCCCAGATCACCCGGTCCCAGCCGAAGCACCGGATCGTGTGCTCGACATAGGGCCGGAGCGTCTCGACCGTCCACGTCGCCGGATCGGCATAGGCGACGACGCCGGAGATCTTGGCCGTGACGTTGGGCCGTTGGGCGATTGCTTCGATATGCTCTCGCCACGGATGCTCGGCATTGCCCTTGATGTCGGGCACGCCGCAATGGTCGAGAACGAACTGGACGTCGGGGGCGAGGTCTGCGAGCGCCATTGCCTTCGGGATCTGATGTGGCAGCACCACAAGATCGAATGTCAGGCCGGTGTCGGCCAGCCGCTTGATGTTCTGGCGAAACAGCGCCCCTTCCGACAGGTCGTCGGGAACGACATGCAGCACGCGGCGGAAACCCTTGACGAACGGCTCGGCCTTGACCGTTTCCAAATAGGCTTCGAAACCGGCCTCCTCGGGCCGGCAGGAGGCTATCGCGCCCTTGAGTAGGCTACCCGCCTGGCCGGCGATCGACTTCACCCGCGCCGTCTCGGCGGCAATATCGGCGGGATCGACATCGACCTCCATATGCAACACGGCTTCAATGCCCGAGCGCCGCGCGTCGGCGGCATATTCGGCATAGGAGAAATCGCGGTTCAGCGCCGGCACGCCGGACAGCCACGGATAGCGAAGCGCGCCCTGGTCTATGAGGTGCAGATGCGTGTCGATGATCATGGCGGCGTATCCTCCGTGGCCTGGAGAATGATCCCGAAAAGTTGCAGACTTTTCGCATAAGATCATGCTCCAAAAAACAAAGCGTTGGAACGGGATGACCGGCTGCTTTGGGTTCATCCCGCGCTAGGGCACTATCTCGCCGAAAAATCGATCATTCAAATAAGAAATTACGACGATTGCGGCACATCTGACCCGGCGAGCTGCGAGAGCCTTGCCGCTGCGTCCTGCAGATGCCGGATCGTCAGCGTGATGTCCGGCGCCGTGGGCGCGTTGACCAAGGTGATGTAGGGAATGGTCAGCGCCGCGATGGCTCTGCCGTCCGGTCCCAGCACCGGCGTCGAAAGATTGTAGACGCCGGCGGTCTGCAGCGACGCCATCATCTCGTAACCGCGGTCGCGCACCTGGTCGAGGCGGGCGAAGAATTCCGGCGTCAGGTTGAGATGCTCGGTGCTCTGCAGATGCTCGGCAATCATCATCTTGCGCTCTTCGGGCGAGCGGAAGGCAAGCAGCACATGGCCGGAGCCGGTGTCGAACAGGCTGATATGCGAGCCGACGCGGATCGAGATGCCCCAATAGCGCGGCGCTTCCTGCTGCGCGATGACCACGGCGGCGCCGCGGTCGAACACCACCAACTGGTTGGCCTGCGACGAGGTTTCGGCCAGCTCCCGCATGATTGGCGTCGCATAGGATACCAGCCGGCGAACCGGCGCGTGCAATTGCGCGAGGCCGAAGAGCTTGAGCGTCAGCGAATAACGGTCGCCGTCGATCTTGGTGACATAGCCGCGCCGCACCAGACGGTCGAGCATCCGGTAGAACTCGTTCGGGCTGCGGTCGAGCCGCTTGGCGATCTCCGCCTGCGTCAGCCCTCCGTCCACGCTGGACAACAGCTCGAGAATATCCAGCCCCTTGTCCAGCGCCGGCGCGCGGTAGCGGTCCCCGTCTTCTTCCTCTGCCACCCGTCCCTCCAGTGAATTTCGATCTGCATATATGCATGAACTTCATTCCGCTGGAAGCACAATCGGCTTGACCCGGGAATGAAAATGCTATTTGCATATGAATGAAACTCAAGCGATCGGTCGCGCACTCGGCAGGCCGTCGCTGTGAGCCCATGGGAGGAGAGCATGACAAGACTGGTTCTAGGCATTTCCGCCGGCCTGGCTGGCCTGCTGCTGAGCGGCACTGCGTTTTCGGCCGATCTGCCCGGCAAATTTCCGGGCGTGACGATCGACGTGAAGCTGATCGGCGGCCAGCAATATGAAAAACTCTACGAGCGCATCCCCGAATGGGAGAAGGCGACCGGCGCCAAGGTCAACATCCTGACCAAGAAGAACGGCTTCGACATCGACAAGGAGCTGAAGTCCGACATCGCCTCGGGCAGCACCAACTGGTGCGTCGGCTGGAACCATTCGTCCTTCGCGCCGCAATATACCGGCCTTTACACCGACCTCAGCAAGCTCTTGCCGAAGGAAGAGATCGACGCTTTCGTGCCGTCGACAATCAAGGCCGCGACCATCGACGGCAAGCTCGAGATGCTGCCGCGCGCGCAGTTCGACGTCTCGGCGCTCTACTACCAGAAGAGCCTCTACGAGAACGCCGACAACAAGACCAAGTTCAAGGCCAAATACGGCTATGACCTTGCGCCGCCCGACACCTGGAAGGAAGTCACCGACCAGGCCGAGTTCTTCGCCAACCCGCCCAATTTCTACGGCACGCAATTCGCCGGCAAGGAAGAGGCGATCAACGGCCGCTTCTACGAGATGGTGGTCGCCGAGGGCGGCGAATATCTCGACAAGGACGGCAAGCCCGTCTTCAACTCCGAGGCTGGCATCCGTGCGCTCGACTGGTTCGTCAACCTCTACAAGGCCAAGGCTGTGCCGGCCGGCACCACCAACTATCTCTGGGACGATCTCGGCCAGGGCTTTGCCTCGGGCACCGTGGCGATCAACCTCGACTGGCCGGGCTGGGCCGGGTTCTTCAACGACCCGAAGTCCTCGAAGGTCGCGGGCAATGTCGGTGTGAAGGTCGCGCCCAAGGGCTCTTCCGGCAAGCGCACCGGCTGGTCGGGTTTCCACGGCTTCTCGGTGACCGAGAACTGCGCCAACAAGGAAGCCGCCGCTTCGCTCGTATGGTGGCTGACCAATGAGGACAGCCAGAAGCTGGAAGCCGCCGCCGGCCCGCTGCCGACCCGCACCGCGGTTTGGGACTGGGACGTGAAGCAGGCTGAGAACGATCCGTACAAGAAGGAGGTTCTGGGCGCCTTCCAGGAGGAAGCCAAGCACGCCTTCGCCGTGCCGCAGACGCCTGAGTGGATCGAGATATCCAACGCCGTCTATCCCGAGCTGCAGGCGGCGATCCTTGGCGACAAGACGTCCAAGCAGGCCCTGGACGAGGCGGCCGCCAAGGCGACGCAGATCCTTCAGGACGCCGGCAAGCTCTAGTCACTGCTGCCAACGTCGCCTCCCCGTCGCGAAATGGGGAGGCGACAGCGTCTTGCCGCTGCGGACCTTCCGTTTCGGCCGGGCCTTGCCCATGGCGGCCCGAATTATATGCAAAACCTCACAGGATCCTGATGAAGGGCATCAAGCCATCCGCGCCGTTCCTGCTGCTGCTCCCGGCCATCATCGTGCTGGCGGCAGTGGTGGTGCTGCCGTTGATCCTGTCGCTCTATTCCAGCTTCACGCCGTTCCGCCTGACGCGGCCCGAGACCTTCTTCGTCTTCGTCGGCTTCAGGAACTATCTGTCGATCCTGTCCAATGCGGATTTCTGGTGGGCCTTCGGCCGCACCGTTCTGCTGCTCACCATCGCGCTGAACCTCGAAATGCTGCTCGGCCTTGGCCTGGCCATGCTGGTCGAGAAGGCGACGCGCGGCCAGCGCATCCTGCGCACGCTTATGATGTTCCCGATGATGTTCTCGCCGATCCTCGTCGGCTTCCAGTTCAAATTCATGTTCAACGACAATATCGGCCTGGTGAACAATGCGCTGCAGTCGCTGGGCATCACTGAGGACGCCATCCCCTGGCTGATCGAAGGCCATCTCGCCTTCATCGCCATCTCGATCGCCGAGATCTGGTCGTCGACCTCGATCTTCGCCATCCTGATCCTGGCCGGCTTGCTCGCCATGCCCAAGGAGCCGATCGAGGCGGCCCGCGTCGACGGCTGCACGCCCTGGCAGACCTTCCGCTATGTCACCTGGCCCTTCGTCATGCCCTTCGCCTACATCGCCATGACGATCCGCTCGCTCGATGTCGCGCGCGCCTATGACATCGTCAAGATCATGACCGACGGCGGCCCGGCCGGCCGCACGGAGCTGTTGTGGACGCTGGTCGGGCGCACCGCCTACAGCGATGCCCGCATGGGCCTCGCCAATGCCATGGCCTATTTCTCGATCCTGCTGTCGATCGCTTTCACCGTCTATTTCTACAACAAGCTCGCCGCGGCGCGCGCGCAGATTGGCGCTGAGTGGTGAGAATGGACGAGAACGCCTCCGCCCGCCTCACCCGCCGCGCGCTGACCGTCGCGCACCGCGTCGGCCTGTTCCTTGCCATGCTGGTGATCTGCCTGCCGGGCATCTGGATCGTGCTGTCGTCGCTGCGGCCCACGGTCGAGATCATGGCCAAGCCGCCGGTCTGGATTCCGCAGCAGCTGTCCGTCGACGCTTATGTCGCCATGTTCAGCGGCATCGGCAAAGGCGGCATCCCGGTGCTCGACTATTTCCGCAACTCGCTGATCATCTCGGTCACCTCGACGGTGATCGCGGTGGCCATCGGCATGGCCGGCGGCTACGCTTTTGCGCGATACCGCTTCCGCGGCAAGTCAGGCATGTTCCTCGGCCTGATGCTGACGCGCACCGTGCCCGGTATCGCGCTCTCGCTGCCCTTGTTTTTTCTTTATGTGCGGCTGGGCATCATCGACACTCATATCGGGATGATCCTGGCCTATGTCGCGCTCAACGTGCCGTTCACCATCTGGCTGATCGACGGCTTCTTCCGCCAGGTGCCGAAGGACCTTGCCGAAGCGGCCCAGATCGATGGCTGCACGCGCTGGCAGGCGTTCTGGCAGGTCGAATTTCCGCTGGCGCGCCCGGGCATCGCCTCGGCCGCCATCTTCGCCTTTCTCACCTGCTGGAACGAGTTCGCTTTGGCCTCGCAGCTCACCCGTTCCGTCAATTCCAAGACGCTGCCGGTCGGGCTGCTCGATTATACGGCCGAGTTCACCATCGACTGGCGCGGCATGTGCGCGCTGGCCGTGGTGATGATCATCCCGGCGCTGACCCTCACCTATATCGTCCAGAAACACCTCGTCGGCGGCCTGACCTCCGGCGCGGTGAAAGGTTGATTTCCATGGCAACGGTTTCGCTAAAACAGCTCACCAAGCGCTACGGCAATATGGAGATCGTGCACGGCATCGATCTCGAGATCGCCGACCGCGAATTTATCGCGCTGGTCGGCCCATCCGGCTGCGGCAAGTCGACGACGTTGCGCATGATCGCAGGCCTCGAGGACATCAGCGGCGGTATGATCGACATCGGCGGGCGCATGGTCAACGACCTGCCGCCGCGCTCGCGCAACATTTCGATGGTGTTCCAGTCCTATGCGCTCTACCCGCACATGACGGTGCGCGAGAATCTCGGCTTCTCGCTCAAGATCGCGGGTGCGGCCAAGGACGACATGGATCGGCGCGTCGCCGAAGCCTCCGCCATCCTCGGCCTCGACGAACTGCTCGAGCGCCGTCCCTCGCAACTTTCCGGCGGCCAGCGCCAGCGCGTCGCCATGGGCCGCGCCATCGTGCGCGATCCGGATGTCTTCCTGTTCGACGAGCCTCTCTCCAACCTCGACGCCAAGCTGCGCACGCAGATGCGCACCGAAATCAAGAAGCTGCACGCCAAGGTCAAGTCGACGGTCATCTACGTCACCCACGACCAAGTCGAGGCGATGACGCTGGCCGATCGTATCGTCATCATGCGCTCAGGCTATATCGAGCAGGTCGGCACGCCGGACGAGGTGTTCAGCCGGCCAGCGACCCACTTCGTCGCCGGTTTCATCGGCTCGCCGCCGATGAACCTGCATGAGGCGACGGTGAGCGATGGCAGGCTGATGTTCAGCGGCGGCGACAGCTTGCCGCTGCCCGGCCAGTTCAAGTCGAAGACGGCTGCCGGCGACAAGGTCGTGTTCGGCATCCGTCCCGATGATTTCTATCCGACCGGCCACGGCCTGAGCTCCGGCGGCGAGACCGAAGTCCATCGCGTCGAGCTGCCGGTCAGCATCACCGAGCCGCTCGGCAACGAAACGCTGGTCTTCGCCGAGTTCAACGGCACCGATTGGGTCTCGCGCATGCTCAATCCGAAGCCGCTGAAAGCAGGTGACAGGATCGGCATGAGCTTCGACCTCAGCCGCGCGCATCTGTTCTCCGCCGAAACCGGCAAGTCGCTGAGGAGCTGACATGGCGAAAATCGAGAAGATCGAGCTGCGCATGGTCGACCTCGTGCCGAAGGTGAAGCGCACCGACGCCATCCAGAGCTTCGTCAGCCAGGAGACGCCGATCGTCACCATCACCGATGCCGACGGCGCATCGGGCACCGGCTACAGCTACACGATCGGCACCGGCGGCTCGTCGGTCATGCGGCTGCTGGCCGACCATCTCGCGCCGCGCCTGATCGGCCGCGACGCCGACCAGATCGAGGCGATCTGGCACGAGCTCGAATTCGCCACCCACGCCACCACCATCGGCGCCATCACCGCGATCGCGCTGGCCGCGATCGACACCGCCCTTTGGGATTTGCGGGCAAGAAAACAGAACCTGCCGCTCTGGAAGCTTGCCGGCGGCGCCAAGGACCGCTGCCCGCTCTACACGACAGAGGGCGGCTGGCTGCATATCGAGACGCAGGCACTGGTCGACGATGCACTGGAAGCGAAGGCCAAGGGCTTTACCGGCTCGAAGGTGAAGATCGGCAAGCCACACGGTTCAGAGGACGTCGCGCGGCTGTCGGCGGTGCGCAAGGCGGTCGGCGACGGCTACGACAACAAGACCGA